>JBBKVO010000015.1:0-17530 GCA_037968475.1 Bacteroidia bacterium | reverse complement strand
GGCCTATATTGATAGGAGGTAAAGGACTCCATTTTACTTTTACAGTATCGCTGTTATCACAACCTTCTCCATCTGTAACAGAAACCCAAAAGGTAGAGTCGGCTCCGGGGTTCACCACTATTTGTTTTGCGGTATCCCCTGTACTCCAAGTATAATGGTAGGCAGGTTTACCATAAGTGGTAACAGCATCAAAAGCCATAGGGTTACCATCACAAATAAGCGTATCGCTAGGTAAATCTATATGAACAAAAGGGTCAATATCTATTGTATCTACAAAAGCATTAACACATGGTGTAGATGTTTTAAGTGTAAGGAATAAACGGTTTTTGCCGGGTTGAAAACGGATAGTATCCTGTTTTTTACTACTGAAGGCGATACTGATATTATTACTATCTTTTACCAACCACTCATAAGTCAATCCCGGATAATTATTTTTCAAAGGAGTGAAATCCACTGCCACCCTACCACAAATTAGTTTTGTGGCTTGTATGGTTGCCTCAGGACTCTCTCGAACAGTAATACTAAATGAACGGATAGCCTGTCCTGCAATATCACACCCATCGTCTTTTGCGGTAATGGTAAAAGAATAAGGTACGCTGCTGATATCGTTTTTGGTAGGTGTCCAACATACCTGTCCAGATGCTTTTTTAACCGTACCGTTATTATTGGTAAAAGTAGCTTTGGGAATACCCCTATTCCAGTTTATACGCACCGTATCTTTGGCGTCATCGTCGCTCGTCTCAATATCAATACATACTTGCTGGCCGGAGCAGGCTATGGCACTTTGTCCCTTTATTTTAGGTATTTTATTATTGGGGCAGTTTATCACAATTACCTGCATATCGCGCCGAGTTATCCCTACTTTGGTCATTACACCGTTTATTTTTCGCCACTCCGTTACTTCTATTACCAATACGGTAACTTCATTCACTTTGGTAGGACGAAATGTAAGATCACCTGTGGCTTCATCAAACTGAAAACCTGCAGGAAAATTTAGTGTGGAATTGGGAAAACCTAAAAAGGTAATAGGTTTTTGCGCACTAAACGCACCTGTATATGATATCTTAGCTCCAGGCCCTTCTAAAGGATCAACCAATTTATACGAAAGAGAATCACCAATATCAATGGTATCTAACGCACCGTTATTAAATATAAAATCTTGACCTACACACGCTAAACCGGCAGGTTTTGAGGTAAAAGAAGGTGAACTATTACAAGGGTTAATACATTTATCCAATATAGCTTCGGTATAAAAGTTTCTACCCGATGCACCTGTTGATATAATGCTGTTACGGGCTTGTTGCTGCCAGCTAAGGGTTACTTCACAACAGTTTAAGGCACTTAAATCTATAATACCTTTAAAAATATGTTCTTCTATACCGTAAGGAAACGCTCCTTGACAACGGCTTTTGTTTGGGCAATTGGGGTTGATGTTGGTTACATCATTAACTGCAAATTTGGGCAAGTTAAATGATGTAGAGCCCGAATTACATTTAACATCTAACGGGCTAGAGTTAAGGGGTATACCATTACAATCACGATATACTGTAACTGTAACTTCATATTTACCATTACCTAAACACTTATAGGTAATATCGCTACCCATCATGTGGGATGCATTCACCTTAATAGCGCTTACCGCTAAAAATAAAAAAATACAATACGTTAATAATCTTTTCATAATGTTCCTTAATATGGTACGTTCATGAACAAGAGAGGGTACAGACTACTATCTGTTGCCTTAACAACAGTTTATTATACACGCTTACATTAGTATAACACAATTACATTTTCATATAAATTAAATCCATTTAATATCTGTTTTACTTGTTTTTTACATACAAAAAAATTATGTATAAGTATAAAGTCCCTCTGGTAAATACCAAAGGGACTTTGTAACTCAAATAGAACGGTAAATTATCCTTTAAAAGTATCTTAACGTGTGTTCGGATAAGAGAAAGTTCATCCCCCTATGGATAGGGGTGCGTAGACTGTCATCCTGATGCTCTCGAAGGGTGAATGCACGTTTGGCCTGCCTCGCCATGCTTCGAGACCCTCAATATGACAACAGCTGAACTCCAACACATTCATTTTGAGTTAGTTTTATTCCTAACTCACGTTATCTTAATACCTCAGTCCGAAAGCTATATTGCATCTTTCAAAAACTGCATAAAAATATTTCTCCGTCGGGCAGCAACGGGTATTAGCTCATCGTTACTCATTACCACATACCCTCCCCTACCCTTCAAGTACTTTTTAATTTGTATAGTATTAACAATAAATGATTTATGAACCCTAAAAAACATATATGTATTTAGAATATCTTCATATTCTTTAATACTTTCTGAGATGAGTATACTTTCGCCGCCAACAAAATATATACGTGAGTAATTTCCATCAGCAGCTATATATAAAACCGAGTTGACATCTTTAATCACAAGCCCATTAAGGGTAGGCAATGCTATTTTCCCTATCGACTGGCTTTTATTTTCTACCTTTTCATTCGTTCCATTCGCATTTTTTGCTGTTATAATTCTCCTTACCTTTTCAATAGCCTTAATTAAATCAGTTGGCCCTATAGGTTTCATCAAATAATCTGTAACCGAGTATTTAAAGGCTCTTAATGCAAAATTGTCGTAAGCTGTGGTAAAAATTATTTCAGGTTGGGGATGATTAATTTTGTCTAATGCATCAAACGCAGTTTCATTAAACAATGCAATATCCATTATCAGCAAATCGGGTTTTCCCTTATTTGCTTTTTCAATTGTTTCATCAACAAAAGCAGCTTCACCAATAAGTTCAATATCAGGACAAAATTCAAGCAACATACTTTTTAGCAACTTCCTTCCCCTTGCTTCATCTTCAACTAAAAGTGTTCTGATTTTCTTTCCGTCCATAAGCTTTAAAAAAATATTACAACCTCAGTTCCTGCTGCATCACCATTAGTATCTTTTAAATCTATAATTTCAATCTCAAACATCTTTTTATGCAATTTATTAAGCAGTGCCAAGCGTTCTTTTACAATTGCTAATCCTTTTGAGTTATGCCCACCATTTTTTGAAACTTCTTTCCTCCCAACCCCATTATCTCTTATGACGCATTGCAAACGGTTTTTGTTCGTCTTAAATTCAATAGTTAAACGCAAATTCTCCTCTTTAGGTGTAAGCCCATGTTTAATCGCGTTTTCTATTAATGGCTGCAAAAGCATTGGTGGCATCAATTGTTTACCTCCATCTATACTACTATCAACACTTATAGTATATTTTAGCACCCCTTCAAACCGTAAAGATTCTAACTCTAAATAAAGTTTTAGAAAAGATACTTCTTCGTTTAAAGATATAAACTTTTTACTAGAATTTTCAAGAATAGACCGTAAAAGTTTGGCGAAACTAGACATAAAGTCTGCCGCTTTTCGTCTTTCCTGATGAAAGATAAAGTCTTGAATAGAGTTAAGCGCATTGAAAAAAAAGTGCGGGTTCATTTGAGATCGTAGAGAGGCTATTTCCGAAGACATTAACCTACGTTGTAAAACTGTTGTATTTAATGCCAAGTAAATAAATACACCAATTGCGGCTAAGGAACAAAGTATTACTACAATTATAAACCAAGTTGTTTCCCAAAAATGTGGTGTAACAATTACAGCTATATTAAGCTGGTTTTGTGAGGAAAAGCCTAAACTATTAACTGCCTTTATGTGTAGAACATAATTACCCGATGGCAACTGAGTGTATTGTATCTGAGGGCTTTCTCCCTTTACTTCATGCCATTTATCATCAAGTCCCTCCAAAAAATAGAAATATCTGTTTTCTTTAACATTGGTATAATCAATTAATGCAGGCTCAAACAAAAGTGTTCTTTGGTTAGGGTTAAGTATTAAACCTTCCTCTAAAAATGATAAGCCATTAATTAATAAGTTTTCACTTTCAACCTTATGTATAAAAAGAAATGGGGAAGCAACCTTTGTTTTCTTTTTAAGTGTGCCGGGATTAAAATATAATACCCCACTTTTTGAACCAAAGTACAAGTTTCCCCATTTATCTTTGGCAACAGCGCGATGATTAAAATTACCTACATCAATACCATTTTGATAGTTAAATACTTTTATTCTTAAAGTGGTATCAACTATTCTAATTCTTAAAATTGATGAAGGAGTGCTTGCCCATATATCACCGTAATTATCAGTAATTAGAGCCAAAATACTTATAGAGGGTAACCCCTCTTTTACCCCTATATTTCTCAAATATTTCCCTGTACTATCAAAACAGTAAATACCGTTTTCAACTGTACCTGCCCATATTTGTTTACCTCTTGTTTCACAAAAAGCCCATAACGAGTTCTTTTGAACTTGCTCTTTTTTCTCTAAAATTATTTTATTTTTAGTAAGTTTTATTACCTTAAAAAGACCGGATGAACTTAACACCCATATATTATCTTTGGAATCAACTCTAAAATCCCATATCGCCATAGACCTATCCCACTTTTCGCCTGAAGTTATTTCAATTTCAAGAAGGTTAATTTGCTTTAGCTCTTTATCTAAAATATAAATGTAATTATACCTATGCCCAAGTAAAAAAGAACTATCCTCAAGCTGATGTATAGCCCAAATACCCATTGATAGTAGCGGATACTTTTCTTTTAGCCCCCATAAAAACTCAGACTTATCATTTTTAAACCTATAAATACCATAATAGTTAGTTATTAGCACACTACTATCCTTTGCTTTGTAAATGCAATTTGCCAATACATCGCGATTTTTTGTGGTTAGTTGAATATTTTTAATCTCAGAAGGGAATACACCGTAATCAGAATTTGCAAGTTTAACAGCATCCAACGTACGTCCACCCCTATACCCCAACCAAAGTGTTTGTGTAGAATCAATAATAAGGCTTCGGACATAATTATTTGATATAGCATACCCATTTCTTGAAAATTCTTTTTTTAAAAAATTAAAACTCTGTTTTGTTGGAGCTATTTTAAATAAACCGGTTTGAGTACCTATCCAAATTATTCCAGATCTATCTTTACATACACTATTTTGTGATGCCGCTAAGATTGGTAAATCATCATTATCAATTATAGAAAAACTCTTCTCTTTTAATTTTTTATCAAACACCCATATATAGGGTAATTGCACTATTGTTATGCTACTATCAATATCTACAAAACAAGAAACATGGGCGTGCTGTTTTACATTTAATAATTTTATTGCAGTTTTGGTTTTATAATCAATATAATAAACAGCCTCTATTTTCTTTATTATAAGCCCTAGCCCTAAATGGCTTTTTAACAGATTACCATATTCTATATTACCGGGTAATATAGCAGAATCAATACCATCAATTTTATACGGAGAACAGAGACCTGATTGGGCATTGAACTTAGTTGTTCCCGAAATAGGTGAGTTTAGTAACAGCTCATTTGTAGGTGATTTTGCAATGGCATAAAAATCATCCATTAGGTCGCCTTTCACCGTATTTTTATCAACATAAACCTTATGAATAGAATCGGGAGAATAGAAACTTATTAATGTACGAGGAAAAACAGCTGCCCAAACGTGTCCTTTATTATCTTCAACAAAGTTTAATATCTTTTTATTCTGGAGTTCTTTATATCTATTTCCCGACCATAATATATGTTTCCAGGTATTTTTTTTAGGATTATATACTGTAATCCCTTTCATACGGTCTCCAATCCAAATATTCCCTTTACTATCTTCAAACAATGCAGATATAGAATGGCCAACTAACCTCCCATTATCTGAATACTCATTAAAAACTTCAACTTTGCCATTCACCAACCTATTTAGCCCTTCTTCGGTACCCACCCAAATTGTTCCGTAAGAATCAGCTAAAACTGTTTCTACGGCATCTACAGAAAGCCCATCCTTACTTCCTAAATGCTCTACCTGACTTATTTGTTGTTGCCCAAATGAAATACAATAAATATTTATAAAAATTATCGCAGCTATAATTTTTATCAGCATAAAATTCACACAAAAGACGTAACCCTTTATCATTATTTTTTAGTTTCTTTTTATCAATATATTGATAAAATCAACTTCCAATATAAAGAATTACACCACATAGCCTCTGTATTTACATGATAATTTGCCATTTAGCACGTTTATTAAAAATATTAACACGCTTATACACTCCAATACAAATACACTTATTTCTTAATAAATAAATTCAAGCTGTTTTACTGCCAGTATCTGTATCAATAATTATGCACAATAAATATTTAAATCACACCTCATTATCCAAACGATGGAATTAGATGAATTGTACAGCTACCCCCTAGATTCAGCTAAAGCCAAAAGAAACTATAAAACAAAAAAACGGGTTGCCATAAATGGCAACCCGTTTTGTGAAATTATTAGAAGTACTATTATTGAATAATCAATTTTCCTGTGCTAATAGCGTCTTTGGTTTTAACTTCATAAAAGTAAACACCTTTGTTTAAGCTACTAACATCAACAGCACTTTCAGCTTGATTAACCGGCTGATTAAGCACCACTTCACCAATCATATTTGTAACACGAATTGTAGCAGCCTCACCATTATTGGTTACTACATTAACAGTGCTTGTAGCAGGGTTGGGATAAACCACAACCGTATTTGATGCTACAACCTTGTTAATTCCTGTTGTCAAATCAGTAAAGGCAAATGTTCTTCCCGTAGAGTCCACTCCGTACAAGGCAATCATATCGCTGCCAGTAGCTTCATTGGCAGGAGATAAAAACCCAGAAGTATATACCACCATCGATTTACCCCCATAAGTGCTTAAATCGGCACTAAATGTATGCAGGATATTACTTCCCGTAGCAGTGGTGGTTAAGCTCCATTTCACTGTTCCTTTATTAATGGGTTGATATAAACTATTAAAAGTACCGTATGTAATGTTGCTAACTAACGGAGTTGATGAATTAGCATCAACCAAACCCATTTTGTTAATATCAGTAGCACCGTTAAAGAACAATGTATTGATTTTGTTAGCGTCGCCCGATTCTTTTTGCGCTTTATCAAACAATACCATATTAAATGCTATTGCCTCACCATTGTTTTCGGTTCTTGTAAACTTAGTTGTATCGGCAACACCTGTAATCATTACTACATATTGCTTATCACCTTCAAGTAAAATAGTCATCGAATCTAAAATAGGGCTTGTAGTACCTGCTTTGTAAATAATAACCTTAGTATCTTTTACTTTAAAAGGCAAAAATGGGCCTGCTTTTCTAAAGGCTAAATTGTTAAATGCTTTGTTTCCATCCACCCATATATCAATGTTTTGAACTGAAGGATCGGCAGCATTATGAATAAACTGTACTTTAGGATTTTGAGGAGGAGGAGGTATTGAATCTAACAAAATGGCAACACCACCCGATGCAGTTACTTTGTATAAGCCAAATACGGGAGTACCTGCGGGGTTTCCTGTGGTGTGTTGAACGCCTGATAACATAAATGTTACCGCTTCGCCATCATGGTTCTCAAGGCTTGAGTAATAGTTTTGAAGGGCTTTGTTTGATAAACGGTCAAGCACCTGCGTGATGTATGGGTATGTTGGCAAAGGGTTTGAACCTTCAACGTTAAATGTACCATACACTAAACTGTCTGTTGCGCTACCCACATTAGGATCAAGTATTTGTACAGGGGCAATATCTGTAGAACCGTGGAACAAAATAACATTTACAGTTCCTGCTTCAGATTTTGCAAATGTATTGGTTAAAACAAACCGAAACTTGATGCTTTCTCCTGAGTTTATACCGCCTGTACTTTTACGTAAATACGAAGAAGTATCTTTAACACCAGTAAGCATTAATAAGTACGACGAATCGGGCTTAAGGGTAATATTGGTGGCACTCCATGCGGTATCAACAGCACCTCCTGATTTTGAAATAGCTATACGGTGATTTCCCGCAGGGATAGGTGTAAACGGAGTTGCAGTTCTAAAAGAAAAATTGCTAATGGCTTTGTTACCATCAACATATACGTCTACTTCTTTAAGTGTTGCATCAAGCGCATTGTGAATTAACTGAACGTTTGTACCCGCAATTTGAGAAGAGGGTTGTGGTACACCGCCCAAACGAGCTACCTCAAGGTCGGTTAATGCAGCATCAAAAATAGCGAAAGAAGAAAGATCCATTAACGAATCTTCACCATCTTGGTCGCCTCTTATCAGAAGTAATGAATCTAAAGAGAAAATACCATCAACACCCAAATTACCTGTATTTGCGGGTGTTGTAGTTTTTAGCAATTTACCGTTTAAGAATATTTTGTAAAAATTACCACAGCTAACCGATACCACTAAACGATTCCATTTAAAAGGGTCAACAGCGGGGTTACTGTAACCGCCTGAGCGGCCATCGCCCAAACCACCATCTTCGTCAATAAAAATAGCACCATCGTTATCGTTTAATGGATATAATGAGTAAAACGAATTGTAGCCAGCTTTATCTTTAAGATATGGCACACGAAAATCGACCATAATGGTATAATCGTTAACGCGTGTTGCGCCAACACCGCCATTAGGAGCAATATTGTGTTTAGCTACAAAGTGTGTATTGGTAAATGTTTTTATGGCTTTTTTGTATGCCGAAGGGCCGTTTATTTTTTGCACAATGCCACCTGTGCCGCCAGTACCCATGTTACCATTGCCGGGTAATGGGCCTTTTTTTATTAAATCATTAGCACCTAAAAGGCCTTTGTATATATTAGCTGTATCTTGAAAAGTCCAATAGGCTTTTAGGCTTGGCCAATCTACTTGGCTAAGTATTTGGTTGGTATCAGTTGCAACTACTGCATCAACTTTAAGCACACCAATAGTTTGCACATCGCTCAAAGTAAGTTTTTGGTTAAATATTGCTACGGTAGTTACATCTATCTCGCCGTCTTCGCCATCATTATCAGCAAATAACAAAAGAGCTTTATCTAATGAAAAACGATCATCAACAAAAGATGGAGAAGCAGGTATAGTAATACTGTGCGCCAATGCACCATCAATATAATAACTGTATGAGCCTGCTGCTTTCAAATCGGCAGCAATAATCAAACGGTGCCATTTATCAGCAGTAATAGCTGCGGGTGTATAGCCTGTGGCACTAGTGCCGATTGTACCTGCCGATTTTTTAATAAAACAATCGGCATCACTCGCGTTGGTAGAGTCTGTTTGAAAAATTGAATACCAAGTGTTAATGTCTTTCACCTTAAAATCAACCATTAGCGAAAATTCGTTCACCTTGCTACCGCCGCCGTTGGCCGCTATGGTATTATTTACCTTATAATAACTGCCTGCACCTATACGCACGGCACTATCACCGTCGGTTGGCCCCGCTACACGTGTATGTGTTCCGTTTAAAACTAGGTTTTCACCCAAAGAGGCTTTTAAAGGATTAAGTAGATTAAAACTCCAGTAGGCTTGTAAGCTGGTTGGAAAACCTTTGGGAAGCAATGGGTCGGCTTCGCCCAAAGCATAAATTTCTTGAGATGTAAGTGTTTTATCAAATATGGCGAATGATGAAACATCCATAGTATCGTTCTCACCATCGTTATCAGCAAAAAGCAATAATGTATCTTGAGGAGATAAACGATCATCCAACATGGTTTGCCCTGCTGCAATGGTAAAGTTGTTTACCAAACGACCATCAAGGTAATAATCGTACGTTCCACCCGTAGTTTGAAGGTCGGCTACGATAACTAAACGGTGCCATTTGTTGGGCTCTACTGAACGGCTTGAATAGCCTGTTTTACCAATTCCTATTTGTCCTGAACCATTATTAATAAAACAATCCGCATCGCCTGCATTGTTTTTATCTGTTTGATAAAAGGCGTGCCAATCGTTTACTGATAATACCTTAAAATCAAAAATCATGGTGTATTTGTTTAGTCTGGTACCACCATTATTTCCTGATAATCCTGTTACACATTTAAAAAAAACGTTATACCCTACACGCGCAGCACTATCACCTGCAACAATACCTTTAACTACCACGGGGTTTCCTTCGGTTATAAGGTTTGCACCTACTTGTGCTTTCCCAAGGTCGGCACCTTGATTAAAATTCCAAAATCCTTTTGCCCCGGTTACCTGTGTAGACGATAATGGCTGTGCTTTAAGTGCTATGGTTGACAATGCGCACAGCACTGCCAAAAAAAACATTATACGACCACCCTGATAACAGCGTTTAATTGACGAATAATTAATTGATTTTAAATAGAACCTTTTCATTTTTATGGTTGTAAAGTTTTTAATGGTTTTTTAGTTAGTTATTTAAAGCGCCGCTTTTAATCCACTTTTCAATTAGCTGGATATATGCGGCATCCATTTTCGCCCCGTTTTCGGGCATGGCTTTGTAGCCGTTTTGATGTTTTATAGTGCCCATCAACTGTCCGCTTATTGCATATTTTTTCACCTTGGCATAGGTTTGCAACAATATTTTGTTGGGGTGTTCGGCCTTATCGTTATGGCAGCCGAAACAATAGTTTTTAATTATGGGATAAATAGTTGCACTGAAACCAAACTGAGATGAATCTATCTTTTGCTCGCAAGCATTTTCGGGCATTCCTTGGTCAATCCATTTCTTAATTGTACTTATCTGATTACTATCAAGCGGATAACCTGTAATGGGCGGCATACGGCGAGAAGTGTTGCGCGTAATTGCATTGTAAACTTGGCTTTTTGCGGCATCTCCCTGTACAAATCCTTTATAAAAAAAGGTAGAGTACGAGTCGAACACAATTCCCTCTTGCCCTGTAATACCATCATGGCAGGCTTGTATAGCACAGTTGCTTTTAAAAATGGGCAGTATATCCCTCTCAAAACAAATACTATCGTATTTAACCGTGTCAATACCACCTGTTGTATCTATTGGGGTAACTGGTATTGCAGTAGCATTTTCTTCTTTTGAGGTGCATGATGCGGCCAAGCCTATTACCACCAGCGCAGCAAATACAACTTGTAAATACGTTTTAGTGTACATGGCTTATATAAAATACTGATATACCTATGGTTGTAATAATGATTGATGAAACCATATAGAAAGGCACTTTTTCGACATTGGGTTTAATGTTGATTTTGCTTAGCAAAACACTGCAAGCCACAAAAAACAATAACACCACAACTCCGTGCCCCAACCAATGATGAAACAAGTATGTTTTCATGTAGTCTTTAAGCACAGGAAAAAGCTCTTTTATAACTACAAGTGCCATATTGAAGTATATAGAAGCGACTAAAGAAACTGTTAATGCTTTTTCTACGGATGTTTTCATTAGTTATTTTTTGAATGTTTGAAGTAGCCCGCTTTTTACGCCCATATCTATAAACTCCCCAAAGGCTATCATCACAAAGCCTAAAATGAAAATAGAGAGTAGCACAAACTTTATTATCCGCACCTGTCCTACATCAGTAGAAGCACTTAGATTACGGGTTATCATAAATAAATACACGCTTAATAATAGAAGCACAAAAAACAGGTGTTCTTTTACCTCCATAAAAAAGGTGTGTGCCTCAGGTGTTGAGCCATTTAAAATAATCTGTTTTTCGGCAGGATAATATTGTATGTAAAACCAAGCACCTGCTATAAATGAGCCTACTGTAAAAATAAACTCAGCAAGGCAGGCTTTAGATATTCTGCCGGCACTTCCATTTTGTATGTTTTTTAAATCTACCAGTGCCCACAGTGCAGCAGAGCTGCCCAATGTGCCCGATAAAACATGAAGTACCAGTACAGCAGTTTTAATATTCATTAGTTTGACCCAGAAGAAGCTGTTGTTGATGGATACGAAACTTTATCAATTAGCTTTCCTTTCTCATTCCAATATTTCCATTTGCCTGTTTTCTCTCCTAAAGCAAACACGCCTTTATATTCTTTTTTACCGTTGGCATAGTATTTCACCCATTGGCCATCGGGTTTTCCATGCAAGTAAAATCCTACAAGCTGGGTTTTACCGTCTTCATACCAAGTATTGCTTACGCCTTCCTTCACATCGTCTATATACAAGGTTTGCTCTTGCAACTGCCCGTTTTCGTACCAGCGCGAGTGTGTGCCGCTTTTTAAACCGTCTTTATACGCTAATTCGCTTCTTACCTGTCCGTTTTCGTAGTACTGCATCCATTTACCCGCTTTATGGTCAGCATGATAAGTACCTGTTTCTTGTATTTTACCCGACTCGTAATACAAATTCCAACTGCCTGTTTGCAATCCATTACTAAATGAAGATTCAGACATTACATTGCCGTTGCTGTACCATTTAGTCCAAGTACCTTTTTTCTTATAATCTTTAAAAAACTGCTCGCTGGCTTTATTTCCGTTATCGTACCACTCGGTATAGCGGCCGCCCAAAACACCGTAATCATAAGTAGCTTCGGTTTTTAGCTTGCCGTTTTGGTGCCATGTTTTGTGTACACCGTCTTCGTTCCCGTTTTTATAGTTGCCAACGCTTAATGGCGAACCATCATCGTACCAGCTTTTGTATACTCCCGTCCACAAATTGTTTTTGCAGTTTACTTCGCTTCTTAGTTGGCCGTTGTTGTACCAGCTTTTCCAATACCCCTCTTTACTACCGTTTGCAATTATTCCTTCGTTTTTTACTGAGTCGTTTTCGTAGAAATCTCTATAAGTACCAGTAAATTTTTCGTGGGTTTTTTTAACGTAAAAAATGCCGCCCTCTTCTATTACATTATCTTGATTAGATACTGTATTTTGTGAGTAAGCAGAAAATGACAATGCAAAAACGATAAAACAAAATGAAATTATTTTTTTCATATCGATTATTCCTTAAATTAATTAGCTATATAAACAGCATTATTTATACTGATTTATATAATATGATGTATGTAAAAAAAATGGCAAAACATACTGAGTAGTATGTTTTGCCATTTGAAGAATTATTTATTTAAAACCACAGATTCTGTGATATTGATATTCTCGCCAGATATTTTAATTAAATATTGACCGTTTGAAACCGTTTGACCGTCTCCGTTAGTTCCATCCCAAGCCAATTTGTTTTCGCCGCTTTCAAGCATTGTATTGGCCAATACTGTTACTAACCTTCCGCTTATATCGTACACACTAACATTAATGTTTGCTGCTTGATTAAGTGTGAAGCTGATAACAGCAGAGTTTTTAATTGGGTTAGGGTAAATGCTCAGCTTTAATTGGTCTTTGCTAAGTGTTTCAACACCTGTTGATTTGCTGCCCACAGTAATGTAGTTTGTTTTAGAAAGGCTAAGCTCGTTAGCTGTTCCTTTGTTAATAGTAAGTTTTACAGTGTACGAACCATCTGTGGTATATACAAAATCAGGATATTGCATTTTGCTATCTACTGTTCCGTCGCCGTTAAAATCCCAATCCCATGTGGTAGCAGTGGCTGATGATAAATCGCTAAATGTTACTTTTGTATTAGTAGGAACATTTATTTTGTTTGCAGCAAAATCAGCAGCGGGAGTAGCACTTGTAGCTATTGGTGTAAATTTAATTTCTTCTGACCAATCAGACCATCTTAGGTTATGGTCGCGGAAACGAACACGAAAACCATGCTCTTGACCCATTGCAAAGCCACTTTTATCAACAGTAAGTCTGTATAGGTCTATTCCTTCGTTTTTATCAATCGGCTCGTAATTGGGTGCACCTTTATCACCATAAACGTTTTGGTAGTCTCTTATTTCTTCTACTATCGGTGCGGCATATATTTCAGGGAAATTAGTTACTTGAAATTGTGTTGTCATAATAGAATCAACACCTTCCATTTTATTAGTAACAAAAGTTATTTTATCGGTATTAATAACACCCGCCAAAATTGGTTTTTCGGGTTTTGGCTGGTCAATTTTTCTGTAAAATTTATCTATAAGAACATTATTCAACTCTTTATCATCGTGTCCAAAACTGTAAGTTTCGGCAGTGTACGATTTATCGTCAACATCAATATCAATCAAAATATAGCAGTAATGGTCTCTTGAGTATTGTACTTCTGGGTAATCAGTTTGGTTTGAGTACATTCCCCAACGGTCTAATGATGAGCCTGCACCACCGCTTAATACTTCCCTCATATCGTGTTGAAGTTTAGCATCAGAGTTCGACATTTGGATTACACCTCTTTCGTAGTTGTGTGAGTGTCCGCTAAAGTGAATAGAGGCTTTATAGAAGTTTTTTAAATGCCCAAGTATATCTTCTTGTACAAAGGTTTCGTTACCATCAGGCCATATTTCGCTATGACCGGGTTGGTGAGTGAATGAAAATACAAAATCGATATTAGAGTTTCCTTCTGATTCTCTTAAAGCATCTTCTATCCAGCCTTTTTGTGCGCTGTTACGCATTTGCCAGTTTCCGTTACAAAATAAAAACTGTGTATTGGCTAAGTTGAATGAATAAAAACGCTCGTTATAAGGATGTGGAAGGGCAAATGCAGCAGAAGATAACTCTTCGTATTTCATGTATTTGTAGTACAAAGAAGATTCGCCTTCGTGGTTACCAATACTTATCATGGTAGGCACTGAACGTGATATTTCTGAAAACGGATTAAAAAACTCGTCGGTATATTGAGCAATAGAACCACCTGATGTTACTATATCACCTACGTGAGCTATCAAGTCAAGATGGTTGTACCAATCGGTACCGTATTTTTCAATAAGTTTATGTTTTAGTTTTGATATTTGATCGGTAGCTCGGGTAATATCTGTTCTTGAATCACCCAACACAACAAAACGAAGGTGTTTGCCTTTTTCGCCCGATGCGGCAGGTGTTTTAAAAGGATATATGGCAGTACTGTCTTTACCGCTTACTGAACGGTAATAGTATGTAGTACTTGACGTAAGACCTAATAATTTAACGCTGTGCCAAATTCTTTCTTTAATGTTCTCATAAGTACCACTAGCTATGCTGTTTAGTTTGGTGCTGTCTGTTCCAAATTTTACAACAGGCTTCACACTGGTATCGTTTGAGTGCCAGCATACATACATAGATGTAGGTGTAGGAGTTTGCAGGTAAGGGTTCATTCCTGCTGTGCCAAGTGAAGGCGCTTTATCTATATCGTGGCCGTATCCGCCCAGTGCAAAAACCTCGTTATCGCTTAATGCTTTATTAAACACACCAAGTGCAGCTATATCAATAGGGCTATTTTCTCCATCCTCATCATTAATAAAGTAGAAAAAATCATCTAATGCAAAACGACCGTCTTTATCTTGTGCATCGCCATCTTGTAATAACTGACCATCTAAATAGTATTTATATGAATTACCTAAATCGGCCGAAATAACTAAACGATACCATTCGTTTGGCTTAACTTTATGGTACGAGTATCCTGTTTGACCAACGCCAATATTTCCTGTTTTGTTTATAAAGGCATCACCGTCGTTAGAGTTATCAGGGCTTGTTTGATAAAAACAATACCATTTATTTAGTTCAGCTATTTTAAAATCAATTACTAACGAAAACTTATTTACCAATAGTTCACCCGCAGCCTTAGTTAGGCCATGATTTACCTTGTATGAGTTTCCTGTGCCCCCAATAGTAACCGCACCATCACCTGCTACAGGCCCTGCTGTTGCAGCGTGAGTTCCTTGAAGAATAAGATCGCTACCTTTTGTTGCATGGGTAAGGTTTTGTGTGTTGTCAAAATTCCAATAAGAGGTTAAACTTTG
This sequence comes from Bacteroidia bacterium, assembly GCA_037968475.1. Taxonomy (GTDB): domain Bacteria; phylum Bacteroidota; class Bacteroidia; order UBA8524; family UBA8524; genus SB11. The sequence goes on along the minus strand of JBBKVO010000015.1, from coordinate 1,900 downwards.
CCATGCTGTTGGGTCAATAGTCTGACCAAAACCCTTTAATGTAAAGGCTAGTAAAATGCTACTTAGTAGCACTAATTTTGTTTTCATAAAAAGTGTGATTAGTTGTGTAATGGTTGAACGGGGGCAAAATTGACCATCAAACATTAACACGACATCAAATTGATATTACCAAAAGGACACTTTAAAATTAACATTATATGAATGGATAGTTAACCCTTTACCTATTGGATTTGTTAACTTGACAGAACAAAAATTTTGTTGTTCTTTTAGCCGATTTCACATCAACTTTTCACTTGTTAATTCCTTAACAATCGACTTGAATAGCCTTTAAAAATATGAGGTTACTATTATGAAAGAGTTGATGAAAGAATAAAAAACCAATCAGTATTTTTTTAAATATTCTTCATAATAATGGCTGGGGATTGGCGACTTCCAATAATCAATACCTTGAGTTTTCAAATAGTCAACTACTTCCATTTTCAACTTATACTCAGGTGAGTTAATTTCAAAAGTCAACTTACGTAATAAGTCACACACATACAAACTATCACCATTCAATCTAGTTTGTAATACTATTGTTGGATCTGCTTTAGCTTCAACAATCAGGTAGTGTATAATATCCATTTTACTGCTACAAAACGCTGTATATAATGGACTATCATGATACTCACCTTCAGAAATATAATAATTTATATCCGCTCCCGATTCAACTAAAAGTTTTGTGCTTTCTAAATTGTTATAAGCTGCTGCCATTAAAGGAGTACGCACAATCCGAGCTTGATGACTATTAGCTATGTAATTTACATTAGCATTATACTTTAGTAATAACCTAAGATAATCGCTTGTTTCATAAACATTAGCCGCCCAATTAATAGCTTTAGTACTATCGTATGCTTTTACATCTATATCAGCCCCCTCTTCTAATAAAATTCTAAAGCCATTAAAATGAAACGAATAAACTGACCACACTAACAGGGTTTGACCAAATTTTTTCTCTTGGTAGTTTATGTATTCTTTTTGTTTCCCTCTTAATAAACGACGTATTTCAACAGAATCATCTTTTTCAATTGCCTTTGCTAACTCCCAAACAGGAGTATTTTTAAACAAACAAACATCTGCACCCAAATAATTATTATTCTGTGACGATGAACATCCACAAAAAATAAACATCATTGTTATTACTATAATTTTATTCATCATTTAATGACATTTATCTTAACATACTCAACAAAATTAGTAAAAAAGTTATGCAGTAATAACACGAATTACCCTGCCCTGTTTTCTCTATCCAAACTACGGAATTGGATGACCTTGGCAATATGTTCAATAGCATGGTGTTTACGTTTAAACCAGCAGCAAAAGCACCTTATAACAAAAAAAATCCCGAGAGCTTTTGCTCTCGGGATTTCTTGTAAGTATCGGTTAAACCGGATTATTACCTTGTGATGGCGATGCGCAATACGGTATTGTTAGCACCTTCTTGTATACGAGCCATATAAACACCGCCGGGCAATCCAACAATATCTACAGCTAGTCTTTCGGTAAGTGCTGCCACATCCTGTTTGTATACTTCTTTTCCTATCATATCTACAATGGTAATTGTAGCTGAACTTTCTAATGCCTTACCAAAATCAAGGGTAAAGTTTCCATTAGAGGGGTTAGGGTACAAACTTATTTGGCTGTTATTACCTATTTCGTTTACCGAAGTAGTATTGGCTGCTACTGTTACCACACGACATACTTGGTTAGAAGCATTGCCTGATGGGTCTATAACCTCATAACAAATGCTGTATACACCTTCTGTCACATAATCAATATTCGATTGTATGGTAAGCAATCCTTTTAGTGTGTTAGAATCGTAGTAGTTATCAGTAATTTTCACACCCGCATCGGTATAGGG
>JBBKVO010000014.1:0-12731 GCA_037968475.1 Bacteroidia bacterium | reverse complement strand
GTATTGAAAGTACCAAGAATGATAAAACAATAATTGCTGGATAAAACGCAATACTGTTTGTAATTTTGTTTTTATGGTGCTTAAGCCATAATTTGATATTTGTTACCATTGCATTCTTTTTAATTGAGGCTTTATAGGTTAATAACGTGTCACCTATTTTTAAAAGCTACCTGTTACAAATAAACCTTTGACTTTGTCTTTCATCATTTGGGCCATGGTATTAAACTTCTCTATTCATATTCAATTTCATTTGGGAGAGTTTTTGCTCGTCTTTAATTCCAAAGTCCAATGTCCGAATTGGAAAAGGAATAGTAATATCTTGTTCATCAAATGCGCTCTTAATCGCTTTGATGGCTTTGCTTCTCATCGTTAGGTAGCCGGGTTGGCCTGGATATTCGATCCAAAATCGAATGTTAAAATTGATCGAACTGGAGTCGAATTCAAAATAGTCAAAAACGATCTTATCTTTATCTATCACCCCTTCCAAATTTTTAATTGCGCTCAGTACAACATTTTCAACTTTCTCAAGATCATCTGCGTAAGAAACTCCTACAGCTAAATCAATCCGCCTTTTTTCTAAGGCAGAAAAATTGTAAAAGGCATGCTGTAAAAAGTCTTTATTTGGAATGTAAACTACTTGGCCCTGGAAAGTCTCAATAACCGTATCTCGCAAGTTAGTTTTAGTTACTTTACCCATAATATCCTTTGTTTCTATTATGTCTCCACTTTTAAAAGGTCTCCTAAAGGCCAGGATAATACCCGACAAAAAATTTGCAGCTATATTCTGAAAAGCAAAAGCCAATGCTAAACCTATCACACCAATTCCAGCGAGTAGTGAGGTTACAGCCGTATTCAGCCCGAGCACTCCAAGCATAATAAAAAGTCCAATGCCCAGGATTGTAGCATAAATTGCAGTGGAGAATAAAAGTTCTAATGCTTTGTTATTTGATGTTTTGGAGAAAAGCTTTTTAAACAATTTGCTTCCAAGTTTGGCAAGCACAAGAAAGATTATTAATAACACCAAGGTAACTGCCATGTTGGGAAGCAGACTAATGAAGGAATCAAGCCAACCTCCTAACTTTTGGGTTACCGTTTGTATTGGTTCCGCTACTTGCACTTGAACGTCCTCATTCATTCTCCTATTTTAAATTTACTTTTATTTAGTGGGCAGCTATTTTATGAATTAATGCTGAGCCTATCATTCCACTGCTTCCTGTCGCAATTACTACTCCCACATCTGTCAAAACATTATAAGGTGATTAACTACATAACATCTTACTCCAAACCTATGGGATAAAAAGTAGTGTAAAACTCTTCACGATCATAAAATCCATCAATACTATTCGAACTGTGAATTGTGTTATCTCCCCTGTAATGGCGAACTAAATTTAATTCGTATAAAAAATCTATGTCGTCTCCTTTTCTAAATCGTTTAGCTTTAGCAAAAGTCGAACTATCAATTTTAAGGGTACTTACCAATTTGTTCTTCTCATCAATACTTGCCATTCCGATAGGAATAATCAGGTGATTTTCCCCTTCCTTGTTTAAAAACTCATGCACCCCTTCGCTAACCTTGTCTTGATACGTCTTAAAGCCCTCTTCTATCAACGCTTCATCAACTTCAACATCTAGATAAACTACTCGTTCGGAAGTTTTATTTACCAGTAAATGATCTACTTTCCCAATGATTCGGTTATATGCATCTTTCACATCCCAACCGCGTACATCGTTATAATTTTCGGCCACTTTGTAACCTGATAATTCAACCAGATTTAAAAGGTTTTTAGTTGTAACTGTCATTGTTTTTATTTTTAAAGATTAACTAATTCATTTTTTGAAGAAGGTCAGCAGCCTTTGCAAAGTAATTCTTAACTGCATCTTTTTGCTCAAGAGTAAGTACTCCCGGTTTTATTGATTCGGATGCCCTTTTTAATTCTTCAACTTCATTTGCTAAACCTGGATATTTTGCTTTTTGGATGTTATGCAATACATTAGTTATAATATCATCCGCCTTTCTAATGTTATCTGCATGTCCTGTTTCAAACGGGTCCTGTGTAATCATATTTGCATATTGCTTTACATTTTCTAAATCTGCCCGAACATCAAATCCAACTTCATCAGCAATAGCATTTGTAGCCCCAATTAGTTTTAATAGCGCTTCATTTGTGTATGCATGGTCTAGACTCATCATTTCCTTATTGCTTTCAACAAAATTCACATAAGCAGCAACAGTGCTGTTATTTTCTTTTACTCCTAAAAGGTCAGGTTGGTTGCTATTGGTGGTGTAATCTGTTTCAGCTAATGGCTCTATATTTTTGCCGTTATCACTAAATACAAAGAAATATATAAGCAATGCAACGGCGACCAAGCCAACTAACAACCACGGCCAAACATTTTTTTTCTGTTCAATCTTAATTTCTGCCATTATAATTTTCTTTTAAAGTGTTAAAATATTTATTTGATAAAATTCTCTTTTTCAGCTATCGCCAGAAAGACTATAAATGAGATATATGAATTATAGTATTCATTAGCCTTTAATGAGTTTAACAACTATTGCGATAATTGCAATAACAAGCAATAAATGTATAAACCAACCGACTTGAAAAGCAAAAAATCCGATTGCCCAGCCAATAATTAAAATTACCACTACGATGTAAAGCAAATTTCCCATGATTATTTTTTTAAGTTATTATAATAGTGTGTTGAGCTACTGTTACCGTTTGAATCTGAGATAGCAAGCTATGTCTTAACACTCTATATTGGGTTACATAATTTGAGTAAAAATTTACATTATTCACACATTAGCGCTATTTAAGATTAATTATTTCGAAAACTTCTTTTTTATTTTCTCCCACCAGATAGATAAAAATTGTTCATGTTCATCGTTCTCTTTTTTATTTTTCTCGCCAATGATTAGTGCAATTGGTTTGAGCTCTTCATACTCTTCGCAAACAACCTTTAACATGGCGGCAAAAGGCAAAAACAGAATCATACCAGCCAATCCCCAAACGGCAGCACCAACAAACAAACTCAGGATGGCTGTTAAAGCATTAATTTTTAAACTATTCCCTACAATACGAGGAGTTAGAAAATTATCAGAAATCAATTGAACAGCCCAAAATAAAATAGCTACTGCTACTGCCATCCATAAAGAATCATAAGAAACAAAAGCATAAATTAAAGGAATGACAGCTCCCAATGTAGTTCCAATGTATGGTATGATGGCAAGTGCAGCGCCTAAAAAACCAAAAAGGAAAGGATTGTCGATGCCAATAATCAACAATCCAAGGCTGTTGGCTAATCCTATTACAACCGTAAGAATTAGCATACCAAACAGGTATTTTTGTCCAACCTGCTGAACAGAGATAAACATTTTTAATACCTTTTCACGATTATCTTTGGGAGAAAAAGCCAGAAAAGCCTTTGTCAATCCATCTCTGTAAATGAGCAATAGAAAAGTAAATACAATTGTTGCCAGCAGTCCGGCCATAAAAGTTGCTGTATTGCTAACGGTTTTACTAACCAAAAACACCTTTGAATCAGTAAGCAAAACTTTCATGCGGTTAAAAAGTTCACCCCTTTCAAGGTTTTCTATAAAACCCACTTGGTTATTGATAAATAGCGTAACATTGGCAAAAGCACCGATAATTTTATCTTGAAAATGAGTGAATTCTTTTACTACGCCAATAATTTGAGTTGAAAAAAAGTAAGTGACACCAAGAATTATTAAAATCACAGCGAAAATGGAGAGAAAAGCAGCAAGTGTTCTACCAATTTTCCATTTTTCAAACTTTTTTGCCAAGGGAAGCAGAATGAATGAAATAAGCAAAGCGGTGCTTAAAGGAATGAGAATTGGTTTCGCAAAAATCAGTATTGTAAACAGCAAAAATGCGGTAGCTATGGTATAAAACAGTTTTTGAAACGATACATTCATTTTCTTTTTAAGTGTTAAAATATTTATTTAAAAAATGATTTTTTATTGGTGTATATTGCAAAGACAAAGTATGGAAGGTGCGGTATGATAAGTGTTACACAACTTTAGAAAAGGTTTACATCATTCACACATTAGCTCTATTTAAGATTAATTATTTCGCAATCTTCTTTTTTATTTTTCTTGCCAATGATTAGTGAAAAAGGCTTGCGCTATAAATCCGAACAACAATTTTGGTACTGTACCACCAATGGTGGATAGCTTTTTAACTCCAAAAGAATAGTGGTTGCACTTTGTTGATAAACAAAAAAAGCCATCCGTATACGGATGGCTCTGATTTTTTGTACTCCCCTATTATTAAAAGTTGCAACCAAAAAGTATTTCTATTCTTCGAATAAAAAGAAGTCTTCTATTGAGACTTTAAATAGTTTCGACATTTTAAAAGCAGTGGGTAAACTGGGATCAAATTTTTCCTTTTCGATGGCATTAATAGTCTGCCTTGAAACACCAATTATATCAGCAAGTTGCTCTTGTGTCATTCCACTTATTTTTCTCAGCTCCCTTACTCTATTTTTCATTGATATCTTCTTCTATTAACCAATAATGAAATAAAATAAGTTACGCCTATAAAAGCCACCAATGTACTTATTTCAGCATCCGATTTAATTATGTTAGTTTGATCTAATAAAGAATAAGTTAGCCCTGCAACAACAGAAGCACCAAGGGTAAACGCCAAAGATTCTAAATGTAATTTTCGCTCCAATTCATCAAAATGATTAAACAAATCACGGTTGGCCAAAATCATAAATACTCCATTAAATAAGTTTACTAAGATGGCAAATACTGTTAACCATTCCTGTCCGTCCCATATATATTTAGGGCCTAAAGTGGCTATTGCTAAAGTGGCTACCCAACTCCATGTCCATAGCGCTAGTTTTATTGTTCTTTTTCTTCTTTCTTGTTTCATTTTGTAAAGTTTTGTTTACAAAAGTAGCGATAAAAATTAAAATGTAAAGTTTTATTTACAAATTTCATTTGAATCAAAGAAACGGTTAAAGAGATTTTTAATCCATCAGCCCTTGATGTAAGGTTGGTTTTATCCGTATTTAAAAGATGTTTTAGCAAACGACCTTCAAAAGCTTCGGCTTGTCCGATGTAATATTTATTTAGCGAAGAGGTATAGATGATATAAACTATACAACGTATCCCTTATCTTTTTTAACAATTTTATTCAAGTTGATTAACCAAAGAAGCCTAAAGTTTACTTGAGCATATGTTGTCCATTCAATATCAAAACTATCTTTTAAATAGTTTAATATCTCTTCCTCATTCACAGGAACTTTAGAAGTGTTTATGTATTCATATACATCATCAAATGCTAAAATGTTTTTGGAAATAATATCATACAAAAGCTCTTTATCATTTGATTTAAAGTATTTATTACCATCATCGGTAAATTCATAAACTCCATTTTCAAAACGAATTAGCCCCATATTTTTAGGCACATTAATATAACTTTGAATAGTTGCTTCGCTTGACACGCTTTCAAAATTTGAAAGATACCATTTGCCAAGGCCTTTCTTGCTATTATTCCCGCTATTTATTTGAGCTAAAAAATTGTTTAAGGTCTCAACATAATTATTGATTCCTCCGGGTAAAGGCCAAATAGACCTACTTTTTTCTTTCTCAGCGCTTCCCAAAACATCTTCTGTGGTAAAGTTTTTAAAGTAGCCTTCATCGATTGATAAAATAGTAAGGTTTTGTTTTTTTATTCCAACTTCATGTTTAATTAAAAGTTCAATTAACTTAACCCCATTAACCAAAGAAACAGGCATTTTATTTGGGGCTTGCGATTCTTCAATCGCATCCCTAGTAAAATCTGAGGTGGTAATTACAAGACCCCGCTGATCAACTTCAGCACTTCCCCTAAGCTGAGTAATGACTGCTCCGCTTATTTTATTTGTAACAGCGTAGCGTTTAACCTGTATTACGGTTTTCACGTTAGTTATACCCCCAACGGTAAGGTTGGCAATGACATCAATTCCCTTATCCCCACTGCGCTTAGTTACTGTTACATTTTCATATCCAATTTTTTGCAACAAGTCTGCCGTCAAATATTCAAACTGAAATGGATCCATAGAATGCAAAAACTCTTTTAAACGAGTTTGGGTTAGCACATTTTGGTTGTCTATTATTATTTGTGGTGAATTAGGTGTTTCTGATTTTCCTTTTAGGGTAAATAAACCTCGACCTACCTTCCTAAATAGTGAGCTCTTGCTCTTGTTTTTTATGTTCACATATATTTGAGCAGCCATTGTGGCTTTGGGTGTTTTCCCCGAACTATTGATTAAATCTTCTTCAAGAGCAAGTCTTGTAATTTCAGCAGCAGTCATAGGATCTTTAGTCCTTCCCAAAATTTTTAAAGCTGCGTTTTTAAATGATAACTTTTTATCGGCCATTGCTATTTGATTGAAAGAAGTGTGCTTATCCTTACACAATTTCAGTTAGCCAAAAGTAAAAACTTAATGTGAGCTAAAAAATCAATAATATTAAATATTATAGAAGTGAAAAAACACAAGAAAGTTCATTTGAAAGTATTGACTTCATTGAAACAAAAAAAGCCACCCCGACATGGATGGCTTTAATTTTTTGTGCTCCCTGGGCTGGGCTCGAACCAGCGACCCCCTGATTAACAGTCAGGTGCTCTAACCAGCTGAGCTACCAAGGAATATTTGGTTTTAACTCCCCTTATGATGCAGTATCACAAGGTTTGTTCTGGTTTTCCCTCCGAAAAAGGACTGCAATGATAGGATTTAAGTTTTAAAAACGCAATATTTGCACAAAAAAAAATTAAAAATCTTATGAGTTTACTTGTAATCGGCTCTGTAGCCTTTGATGCCATTGAAACCCCATTTGGAAAAACTGATAAAATAATTGGAGGCGCAGCCACCTATATCAGCCTATCGTCATCATATTTCACCAAAGATATAAACCTTGTGGCTGTGGTAGGCGAAGATTTTCCGCAAGCCGATATACAAATGATGCAAAACCACGGTATTGATACCGAAGGTTTGCAAATAAAAGAAGGCGAGAAATCATTTTTTTGGAGCGGTAAGTATCATAACGATATGAATAGTCGCGATACTTTGGTAACCGAACTGAATGTATTGGGTACTTTTGACCCTATTATACCTACTAACTATCAAAACTGCGAGTTTTTGATGCTGGGTAACCTTGCCCCCAAAGTACAAGAAACGGTTATCAACCGTTTAGCAAAACGTCCCCGTTTGATAGTAATGGATACCATGAATTTTTGGATGGATATTGCTATGGACGACCTTCGCCAAACCATTAGCATGGTGGATGTGCTAACCATAAACGACGAGGAAGCCCGCCAACTTAGCGGCGAATACAGCTTGGTAAAAGCAGCCAAAAAAATAATGGCTATGGGGCCACAATTTTTGATAATTAAAAAAGGTGAGCACGGTGCTTTACTTTTCCATCAAAATGAAGTGTTTTTTGCTCCCGCATTACCCCTTGAAGAGGTGTATGACCCAACTGGTGCAGGCGATACCTTTGCTGGTGGTTTTATAGGCTACCTAAGCCAAACTGAAGATGTGAGCTTTGAAAACATGAAACGCGCCATTATATACGGCTCGGCAATGGCTTCTTTTTGTGTAGAAAAATTTGGAACTGAGCGTTTAATTAACCTTAGCCAACAAGAAATAAACGAACGCGTAAACGAGTTTAAAAAACTTTCGCAGTTTGATATTCAGTTGACTGGCAACGCATAATAACGCCTCAAAAATACGCCCAAAACTGTAAAGCTATATTCAGATAAGACGGCTATTTTAGAACGGTTCATATTGAATAATGAACTTAGTACTAAAATCTTCCGATCAAAACCTAATCCCCATGATGGCCACCGCAGCCGCATTGGGTAGGCATAAAGCTGTTAGTTTCTTCGTGCCATTGGAAGGTCGCGTTATAACCGTTGTTTTCCCACCAAAAGGGAGTATGTTTTTTGTTGCTGTCCACTTCGTTCAACGTGTTGCAATCGTATAAACGGCCGTTTATCATAGTGTAGCGTAGGGTTTCGGTGTTGGTAATGGTGTCCAGTGGGTTGCTATCCATAATTAGCAAATCGGCTAGTTTGCCGGGTTCAAGGCTACCAATTTGGTCGCCCATGCCGATGTATTGCGCACCATTCATGGTAGCACTGCGTATGGCCTGCATGGGACTCATTCCACCCTGTGCCAGCATCCACAGCTCCCAATGCGCGCCAATGCCCTGTATCTGCCCGTGACTGCCTAGGTTTACCTTCACGCCGCTATCGCTCAATATCTTGCACGATTTACTCACCAAAATATGCCCGTTTTCGTATTCCTCTTCGGGTATCATGGTGCGGTGGCGGCTGCGCTCGTCGATAATACCGCGCGGGGTAAAGTTTAGCAAACGTTCCTTTTCCCAAACGTTGGTGTTTTGGTACCAGTAATATTCGCCGTTTACGCCGCCGTAGTTCACAATCAGCGTGGGGGTATAACCCGTTTTGCTATTGCGCCACAATTGCACCACATCGTTATAGGCAGGGGCAACAGGTATATTGTGTTCAATGCCCGTGTGTCCATCTAAAATCATACTCATATTGTGATAAAAAAACGAGCCACCTTCAGGCACTACCATAATATTCAGTTCGCGGGCAGCTTCAATCACTTGTTGGCGTTGCTCGCGGCGGGGTTGATTATAACTTTTCACCGAAAATGCACCCAATGCTTTAGTACGTCGTATGGCCGATTTGGCATCTTCCAAATTATTTACCACCGCTTTAAAATCACCGTCGGCACCGTACAATATCGTTCCTGTTGAAAATACGCGAGGGCCTACCATGCTACCGTATTTTACCATTTCGCTTTGGGTAAACACCATTTCGCTGTTGCTGCTGGGGTCGTGCGTGGTAGTAATTCCATAAGCAAGACTTGCATAATACGGCCAGTGTTTTTGCGGGTGCAGCCCTTGGCGGAAAGTCCCCAAATGCGCGTGTACATCAACCAAACCGGGCATAATGGTTTTGCCCTTACAATCGATAGTATCGTCGGCTTTGGGGTTGGTTTTCCAAACATCGGTCATTAAACCTACATCAGTTATAATATTATCTTTAATTAAAATATATCCGTTTTCTATTACGCTGTTGTAATTATCAACAGTGATAATGCGGGCATTGGTAAGCAATTTGCTGCCCGTAGGTTTATCGGCTTTTAATTGCAAACCTATTTTTAAGCCAATGGTATCAACAGGGATAATACTATCGGCTGCTCCTTCTACAAAAAGAAAACGGTTTTTAATTTCTACAGTAAAATATTCTTCGCCCAGCGTGTAATGCAGTTTTTTACTATCGCCGCTCCAATGTAGGTTAAAGCCTGCATCACGCGCCACCTGCGAAACGGGCACGGCCTTGGTATTACGGTTTAAATCAAATGTTTTTCCAATTTGAGGTACGGGAATAATGTATGCCTTGTGCAAATCGGTAAAGGCTATCCATTTACCATCAGGACTTGGGGTATAATCTTTTCCGTATTCAGAAGTAAATAATTCTTTTTTATTATTGCCTAATACATCTACCTCGAAATATTTTTTACCTTGTTGAAAATAAATATGTTTCCCGTCGTGCGTAAAAACAGCACTTCTGCCATTTTCGCTAACTAGCTTTACATTTTTACCGTCGACATCCATTGTATAAATGCCTGTGTTTTCGCAAAAGGTGTAACCTTGGTGGTCGTTGCCGTGTTCTTTGCGGTAAACAATTTTCTTTCCGTCAGGCGAGTAAGCAGGCTCACGGAAAATACCTTTTTCGGTGGTTATTTTTCGGGTTTTACCTTTTTTAAATTCATATTCCAGTATCGCCCCTGTGGCGGTATCGTTCCACGTAACGTATAATAATTTTTTATTATCGGGACTAAATACGGGTTCAAACTCAAAAGCATTGGTTTCTTTGGTAAGGCGAACGGGCGTACCGTTGGGCAATTCTTTTTTCCATAAATAGCCTACAGCCGAAAACACAAGGGTTTTACCGTCGGGTGAGGTTACCGCATGGCGAATCATTTTTGCCCCGAAAGTATCGGGGGCTACCTCTTGCCTAAAACGCACAGCATCGTAAATGCGGTGGGTGGCGGTGGCGATAAATGGGATTTCAACGGCTTGCTGGGTTTGGGTGTTTACCTTCCACAGTTTGCCCTGCGCCCAAATAATAATATGGATATTATCGGGCAGCCAATTATAACCTGTATAAACGCCAAAAATAGCCCACGCCTCTTGTTGGTCTTTGCTTAGTTTATCAAACACGGGGATTTGCTGCCCCGTTTGCAGGTTGTGAATGTACAGCACGGTTTTGGTGCGCACGCGGCGTACAAAGGCTAGTTGCTTGCCATCAGGGCTGGGTTGTGGGCGACAAGCCCCACCAGGGCCACTAATAAGGTCTTTGGTTTCGCCTGTTTCGCGGTCGTAGCGTTTCACTACGTAAATTTGGCTGTTGGGGTCTTTGTTGTATTGGAAATAGCCACCGGGGTATTCGTCTTCGCTGTAGTACAAATAACGGCCGTCGGGAGATAGAAAAGGCTCGTTTACGTCCTGTTGGTCGTTTTTGCGTTTGGTAAGTTGTATGCCGCTGCCGCCTGTAATGTGGTACATCCACATTTCGCCTGCGCCTAGCGAGCGGGTACTGGTAAAGTGTTTGCGGGCTACAATATACTGCCCGTCGGGAGTCCATACGGGGTTGTTTAACAGCCTGAAATCTTCTTGGGTTATTTGTTTGGCGTTGCTGCCGTCGGCATCCATTATCCAAACATTGTCGCCGCCGCCTGCATCGCTGGTAAAGCATATTTGCTTGCCATCGGGACTGAAACGGGGCTGCACCTCAAAGGCGTGGCCGCCGCGTATTAGCGTAGCTGCGCCGCCCGCAACGGGCATACTGTATATATCGCCCAGCATATCAAACACAAGGGTTTTACCGTCGGGGCTAACATCAAGGTTCATCCATGTGCCCTCGTTGGTGGTGATGGTTATTTCTTTATATGGCCCCGGAGGGTTGCTAACGTCCCACTTGGGGGCTTTGTCTTGTGCAAACGCATTTATAACGGCTAATGAAAGAAAAATAGGTAGCAGTTTTTTCATAAAGGCGAAGGTAGAAAGTTTTTGGAATTGTGGGGGATGATTTGGGTGAGGGGCGGGGGATTATCGGTGATTACAAGTGTGAGTTATTCCAATAGCTTTTTTGTCGCTTCTCCAACAATTTCTTTTACGGCTTCCCCAGCAACATATTTCCCAACAAATTCTATTATTTTTTTTCCTGCTGCATTATACCAAGATTTCTTAGGAACAACATTTAGAGCCTTTTTTAACTTTTCAAGTTCCTCTTTCAATAATTTTAATTCTGAATCTTTCAAGTCAGCATCTGCTTTCAAGTCTTCAAACATTTTATAGACAAGGTCAAGCTTTTCCTTTAAGTCTTTTACCTCCTCCCCTGTAAAGAAAGAGTTTATATCTTCCCCTTCTTCGTGCACTTTTTGGTCAAAATCTTTTAGAAGTTTTTCAAGAATCTGATCTTTATTATTAACTAATGGGCTTATCGATTCGAGCTCTTCTGAGAGTCTTTTGATCCATGAATCAATTTCATAAAAAAACACCACAAAGCTTTCGATAGTTTTTGTGTGTGGAGTATTAAAATATTCTGTCGGAGAAGAAGTTACTTCAAAGACAGTAACGCCAGATGCAGTTTTTTTATTCAATGACAAAAAAAATTTTGGATTGGGCTCATATATTATTTTTATGATCTCTTTATCTTTTCCAGAATAGCTGACATTAAACGAATAAATTGTATAAATGCTTTTATCTAACCTATTCTCAATATCTTTTCGAGTAGTATTTCTAACTTCCATAATATAGTGTAAGTGCTTTTTATTATTCAAATATAACTATACATCGAATTATAACTATGAAGTCCCCTATTTGCTAGTCGTTTAACTCACCCCTGACCATGTAATAATTGTATAATATCCCAACGTTTCCCCTCTCTAAATTTATAGAGGGGCGACTGTTTGAACGTCAGGCTATGGCTGTTTCGGGGGTGAGTTAAAGAAATTAGCCCCATCCCAAAGAATACTATTGCAGAAAGAACCCCAACTTTTCCTTCCCCTTAAGGGGAAGGCGACTGTATTGGGTTAGGCATAAGGGTTAATCGGGTTGGGGTAAACAAATAGTTTATTTAGATCAAACCACCCTCAATTCCTCCTTATCCTGCGCTTCTATCCTTCGACTTCGCTCAGGATTACAGCACAAGGAGGGAAGCCGCGCGCAACCCCTTGAACGCCGAATGAATTTTTATAACTGTTGCTATTATTGAGGTAGTGAGCCTGTGCGGTTGTTCCCCTCCTTGTGCAGGATGTCATATTGAGCGGAGTCGAAATATGTGCGTGGAAAAGGAGGGGCAAGGGGTGGTCAGGAAAATAAATAAATGGGGGTGTGTTAATATACTCTTGCCGAAAGGTTAAAACTTGCCGCTATTTATACCATACGATTAATCCCGACAGGGTATGAATAGCATTGGATTTCAATCCGATGAAGAATTCCTGAAAATCGTTAGGGGTTGGGATATTTTAAAGAGAGGGTAAACAAATGGATTGCTGCGAAAGACCGAGCAAGAAGCGACGTGCAGTCATGCCGACGAAGGTCGGCATCTCGTTGCCCAATTCATGTGTAATGTAGAGCGAGATCCCGAAACAAGTTCGGGATGACAGCCGCACAGCAT
>JBBKVO010000013.1:0-187885 GCA_037968475.1 Bacteroidia bacterium | reverse complement strand
CCCTATACCGATGCGGGTGTGAAAATTACTGATAACTACTACGATTCTAACACACTAAAAGGATTGCTTACCATACAATCGAATATTGATTATGTGACAGAAGGTGTATACAGCATTTGCTACGAGGTGATAGACCCATCAGGCAATGCTTCTAACCAAGTATGTCGCGTGGTAACAGTAGCAGCTAATACTACTTCGGTAAACGAAATAGGTAATAACAGCCAAATAAGTTTGTACCCTAATCCCTCTAATGGAAACTTTACCCTTGATTTTGGTAAAGCATTGGAAAGTTCAGCTACAATTACCATTGTAGATATGATAGGAAAAGAAGTATACAAACAGGATGTGGCAGCACTTACTGAAAAACTAGCTGTAGATATTGTTGGATTGCCCGGCGGTGTTTACATGGCTCGTATACAAGAAGGTGCTAACAATACCGTATTACGCATTGCCATCACGAGGTAATAATCCGGTTTAACCGATACTTACAAAAAATCCCGAGAGCGAAAGCTCTCGGGATTTTTTTATTACTGGCTAAGCATAAACTATTGACATTGAGTAAAAATCTTCACAAATAGTTCGAGCGTTTTATGCTTCACGCTACAAGCTTTTCAGAACTACTACACAGCAAGGGTTTATTGTTTTTTATCCAATAAATCATTAGCTTCTATTTTTTGCGCACTTGTCCTTGATTATAAATAGTTATCGCACATTTACATTTCTTAACTTTACAAAATGATTTCACAAAATATCAATATACTTCTTGCTGATGACGACAAAGCCGATTGTCTACTTTTCAAGGATGCTTTAGAAGAATTGCCGGTATCCGCGCATCTTACCATAGTGAACAATGGCGAGTTGCTGATGGAGGAACTTGCAAAAAAAGGAAACAAGCTGCCCG
This sequence comes from Bacteroidia bacterium, assembly GCA_037968475.1. Taxonomy (GTDB): domain Bacteria; phylum Bacteroidota; class Bacteroidia; order UBA8524; family UBA8524; genus SB11. Next base: position 186,984 of record JBBKVO010000013.1, on the reverse strand, counting down.
ATGTTCTTTTTTTGGACATTAATATGCCCCGAAAAAACGGTTTCATATCTTTGGGAGAAATAAAACGCAGCATCGAACTACAAAAAATTCCCGTAATTATGTTTTCTACTGCTTCAGGGCAGGAAATAATTAAGAACGTTTATAGAGACGCTGCGCACTATTACATTTGCAAGCCTGTTGATTTTTTGCAACTCAAAAAAATAATTTATGAAGCCCTTACACTTATAACGGAGAAAAACCTTTCTATGCCAGATCAAAAAAATTTTATGATTACAGGCGATTCCATAATAATTCCTGATGGAAATTAAAGCAACTCAAAAGATTTAATATCCTAAATTCATTGTAATTGGTGTCAGAAAAAAAAAAGACACTATATTACATAGCCTGCCTCAATTAGTACCCGTAATAAGTTCCTTTTAGGCTCCGACCATGAGGAGAACCGTTCTTGATCCTCTATTGATAGATTATTCGGCAAATAGGGTGGAAAAACAAATGGATATGATAAAAATATTGATAAACTAAAAGAGATACTGTTGCGATTTGCAAAACCATGATACTGTATAAAATGGAACCGCAAACAGGGAGGCTTTACTGATTATCAAATTCCAATTACAAAAAGAAATGAAAAATAGCACATCAAAACCAGCCACAGCGAAGCCCCGTTTCACAGCGCTAAGCCACTTTCCGGTCATTGCCATTGGGGCATCAGCAGGTGGACTGGAGGCTATGATTGAATTATTAAAATACCTTCCACCCGATACAGGTATGGCTTTTATTTATGTGCAGCACCTGAGCCCCGACCATAAAAGTATGTTGGCTGAAATTTTGTCGAAAAAAACAAAAATGAAGGTGCAGGAAATTGACGACATGGATAAAATAGAACCCAACAATATTTTTGTTATTCCATACAACAAAGGAATTGAAGTAACAGACGGGCACATAAAATTAATTCCCCGCACAGAAACCGGCGCTGCAATGTCTATTGATATTCTTTTCACCTCACTTGCACAGGTTCAAAAAGATAGGGTTATTGGCATTGTTCTTTCGGGCAGTGCAAGCGATGGCACAATAGGTATGAAAGCCATCAAACACGAGGGCGGATTAACCTTTGCGCAGGACGATACTGCAAAATTTACGAGTATGCCCCACTCAGCAATTGCCGCAGGGGTGGTTGATTTTATTTTATCGCCAAAAGAAATTGCCCTCGAATTGGCGCGACTAAGCAAACATCCGTTTGTAAAATCAGCCTATGGTGTAAAATCTGGCAAGGAAGACTTAATAGATAGTGACAATGTAGATTTAAAACACATTCTTCATCAATTACATAAAACTACAGGGGTTGATTTTACCGCTTATAAAATGACTACCATTAAGCGGCGCATCATCCGCAGGATGTTGCTATATAAAATAAAAACACTTAAAGAGTATGCAAAACTACTTACACAAAAAAATGAGGAGACAGATATACTTTACCAGGATTTATTAATTAACGTAACCAGTTTTTTTCGTGATACGGATACGCACAAATATTTAAAAGAAAATCTTTTTCCAAAGTTACTTAAAAGGAAAAAAACGGGAGAATCGTTGCGTATATGGGTTCCCGCATGTGCTACAGGCGAAGAAGTATACTCTATAGCCATGATGTTGCTCGAAATTCAAGGAAGCACAACAATCAACACCCCCGTTCAAATTTTTGCTACCGACCTAAGCGCACCCTCCATCGCTAAAGCCCGCATTGGTATTTACTCCAAACAAGAGCTTGAAACTGTTTCACCAAAACGCATCCAACGTTTCTTCATTAAATCAGATGGTGGCTTTCGCGTTAACAAAGCGGTGCGCGATATGTGTGTATTTGCCCCGCATAATGTTTTACACGACCCTCCCTTTTCACGTCTCGATTTTATAAGTTGCTGCAACCTTTTTATTTATCTGGATACTGCCGCACAAAAAAGAGCCATCAATACGTTTCATTACGCATTAAACAACGATGGATTTTTGATGCTAGGTAAATCAGAAAACATTAGTCAGTCGGCCAATCTTTTCACTGGGTTTAATAAAAAGTATAAAATATTTTCTCGCAAAATAAATTCAGGTACTAGTGCACTGCCTGCTCTATCCACCCGTTTTGCGCAGCAAACGGTAACTGAAAAAGGTGTTTCGATTGTAGGCCGGAACAAAATGCAAAAAAACATCGCTGTAAATGATAGTGGGTTAGATAATGCCATTGATGCCGTGCTGATTTCAGAATTTATGCCCGCAAGTGTGGTTATCAATCATCAAATGGAAATTGTCCAGTTTCGCGGCACAACCGATGTCTTTCTCAGCCACCCGCAAGGCAAAGCCACGTTCAATATTTTAAAAATGGCACGACCTGAAATAGCCTTTGAGTTACGTAATGCAATTTCAAAAGTTATTAAAACTAAAAATCCGGTTCGTAAAAGCGGAATTGAAATCAAAAAAAATTTAAAAGTCAGTAGTATAAGTGTAGAAGTGGTTCCGCTTAAAATTGAATCGGAAGAGCCCTTAATCCTAATTATCTTTACGGAGCAGGAACAAGCAGAGATTTATACACAAGAGACCAGCGGGAAAGTGAATTCGCTTGCAAAAGACCGAAGGATAAAAAAACTAGAACAAGAATTAGCCCTTGCACATACCGATGCACTCGCGTTATCACAAGAGCAAGAAGCATTTACCGAGGAGCTGCAAAGTGCCAACGAAGAAGTAGTTTCTAGCAACGAAGAATTGCAAACAGTAAATGAAGAGTTAGAAACTTCGAAAGAAGAAATAGAATCGGCCAACGAAGAACTTATCACCACCAATCAGGAATTACAAACGCGCAATGACTTGCTTAATGAATCGTATGAATATTCAGAAGCCATCGTTTCTACGATGCACGAGCCAATGCTTGTTTTAGGAAAAGACCTTCGGGTAAAATCTGCCAATAAAGCATTTTATAAAAAATTTGGTGTTACAGAAGAACTTACGGAAGGTGTGCCTTTGTATGACTTGGGAAACAAACAATGGAACATTCCAGCACTTCGCGAACTGCTGGAAGACATTATCCCTAGAAATTCTCAATTCTACAATTACGAAGTTAAACACACCTTTATGAACTTGGGTGAGAAAATAATGTCGCTCAATGCAAGCCGCATTATTCAAAGAACCCACCGCGAGCAGTTGATACTTCTTGTAATTGCAGATATTACGGAAGTACGGCAGTTATTAGTAGAAAAGGAACTTAGAGAAAAAGAATTGCTAACCAGAGAAATACGCGAACGTAAAGAGGAAAAACTAAGATTAGAAAAAGCCGTTGCCGAAAGAACACAGGAATTAAAAGAAGCTAATGAATCACTGGGAGATAAAAACACGGAGCTTCAAAACATGAACAAAGAACTGGAAGCATTTACCTATGTTTCTAGCCACGATTTGCAGGAGCCGCTTCGCAAAATACAAACCTTTTCCAGCCGTATACTCGAAAAAGAAAGTAATAACTTATCCGAAAGTGGAAAAAATTATTTCAACCTGATGCAGAATGCAGCCCAACGAATGCAAACACTCATTCGGGATTTGCTTGCCTTCTCGCAGCTAAATACGGCAGATAGAAAATTTGAAAACACCGATTTCAATAGTATTATCGAAGAAGTAAAAATAGAATTTAAAGAAGCCATTGCTGAAAAACAGGCTGTTATAGAAGTAAAAAAATCCTGCGAAGTTTATATTATTCCTTTCCAGTTTCGCCAGCTTATGCACAACCTCATCAGCAATGCGCTCAAATTTTCAAATCCAAAAATACCCCCTCACATAACTATTGAGAGCCAAAACATAAAATCAAATAAACTGGATATGGCAAAACTTTTACCCCAAAAAGAATACTGCCACATCCGCATTACCGATAACGGTATTGGGTTTGAAAGAGAATTTAGCGAAAAAATATTTGAAGTATTCCAAAAACTCCACAGTAAAGAAGAATACGAGGGCACAGGGATAGGGCTTGCCATAGTAAAAAAAATAGTTAACAACCACAACGGCATCATTACGGCTACAAGTAAGGTAGCCAAAGGGTCAATATTTGATATCTATATTCCAACGGTACAAAAAAAATAATTCTTAATGAATAACGAACCATTCCATATTATTTTGGCCGATGACGACGAAGGCGATAGGGCTATCTTTAAAGAAGCACTGGAAGGATTGGAGATAGAGACCATTGTACATACTGTGAATAACGGTATGGAATTGATGGCATATCTGACACAAGAAAATGCACCTCTGCCCCATCTTATTTTTATAGATCTTAATATGCCGCGCAAAAATGGTTTGGAATGTTTGAAAGAAATAAGGAACAATGAAAAGCTAAAAGATACCTTCATCGCTATTTATTCCACATCCGGCAGCGAAAAAGACATGGAAGATACATTTATCAACGGAGCAAATATTTACATTACCAAACCAAATGATTTTAATGTGCTTAAACAATTATTAAAAAAAGCAGTAGCAGCTACTCACTTATATCACAGAAACTCTTTTAACAGAAAAAATTTTTTACTAAAGGTTTAATAAACACCTCGATAAATCATCGCACTTAAATAAAATAACTGTTTCACGAAATATTCTTGAGCTCGAAAATAGCAATTAGGTTACCCGTTACAATTTCTGTAATCTGCACAAAGCAAAAGACTTAGCTAAACCTATTAAAAAGCTTCTTTTACAATAGCGTTTTCTAAAATTTCCAATGAAGATAAATGCTCTTCTATTGCCTTCATCATTGGTTCAGGCCCACAGAGGTAAAAATACCCAATGTGTTCGTCAAGATGCTTTTTTATCAATTTTGCAGTAATAAATCCATGTTTGTATCCTTCATGTTTTTCGTCAGAAAGGATATTGATACAGTTATTGCCAAGAAGCATACTTAGCCTGTCCTCAAGAATAATATCGGCTTTTGTTTTATTAGCAAAAATCAGCTTGTTGTTTCCAATTTTATTTTCCTTTTCAAGTTGCTTAAAAATTGCAATAAAAGGTGTAACACCTGCCCCACCAGCAATAAACATTCCTTCGCCTTTGTATGTTATAGTTCCGAAAACATCGTGTATGATAAGCTCGTCGCCATATTTAAGTGATAATAATTGATTTGTAACACCATTATGCGAGGGATATGTTTTTATAATAAATTCTATATGTTCATCCTCAGGTAAGGAAGTAAATGTAAACGGCCTCAATGTTTGCTCCCAGCCTTTTTTATGGATGGAAATATCAACTGCTTGTCCGGACTTATAGACCAAAGCTGAAGGCTTTGCAGCAAGAATCTGCAAAACATCGTGTGTAACTTTTTTAACAGATAGTACTTTAACAATTTGTCCCATAGAATTTATTTTCTTTTATTTTAGTTTAAAAAGTTATTTCTAATGCTACTTTAACCTATTTCATTTTACTCATATTGCTACATTCAGTTACACATTTGCGACAGGTATCAATACATACCCTAAATTTCTCGAAACTCATCTTTATACAATGGCATAAAGATGAGTGTTTTAATTAGGTTGAGTGTTACACAAGTTTGGAAATAAGTTATATGTTTCATAGAAAAACTAATTCTACTTATATGGCAAGGTTCTTTTGTCAATTTAGACCCTGTTCTAGGTAAAATGTTCTTTTAATCGTTTTTATAGTATTCAATTCATCGATTCAATTCGTAGATAAATTATCTCTGATTTTTTGACCTTTATAGAATCCACGCCTGTAACTAGTAGTTGTTTCTTATCTATATTTGAATTTGAAATGAAAATTTTATTAGTTGAAGACGATACACATCTTTCATCAGATATAAAGGCGGGACTTAATGCTGAGGGTTTTACTGTTGAGGTTGTATATGATGGGTTTTTAGCAGAAAAAATTATTCGCAAAGAAACATTTGCTTGTATAATTCTTGATTTGAATATACCCGGCCAAAACGGGTACGAAGTGTGTAAATTTATTAGAGCTGAGGGTATTGCAACTCCTGTAATTATGCTTACAGCCTTTGGGGAATTGGACGATAAGTTGCAAGGTTTTGAAAGTGGTGCAGATGATTACCTAACTAAACCATTTTATTTTAAAGAGCTATTAGCAAGGGTAAAAGTATTTATTAAACGGGCAGAGAACTACAAAGTTGAAGATATTGTTTATGCAATAGACACCCTTACTATAGACCTGAAAAAAAAGGAAGTAAGTCGTGAAGGAAAATTGCTGAAACTAACCGCCCGCGAGTTCGAAATTCTACAAATGTTGGCTGAGGCTAAGGGCAATATAGTATCAAAAAAAGATTTACTGGCAAAAGCATGGGGCAACGCCTTTGATGCCAATACCAACACTATAGAGGTGTTTATTAATTTTTTGAGAAATAAAATTGATAAAGGATATCCGGTAAAACTTATCCGTACCCGTATTGGGTTTGGTTATTATTTAAGTGCCAATGAAACTGATGCTTAGAAACAGGCTATCGCTATACTACTCAGTAATGTTTAGCGTACTATTAGGTATTACCCTTGGGGTTATATACCTGCTATCTGCACAATATCGCCAACAAGAGTTTTACCAACGGCTAAAAGACCGTACTATTACCACTTTTAAGCTATTGGTAGAAGTAGAACAAATAGACCACGATTTGCTACAAGTGTTTGATGAAAACACTATTAATAATCTTTACGAAGAAAAAATTGTTCTTTTTGACTCTAGTGGAGGTGTTATTTATAGTAGTATTGACGATACTAAGATTTTATACTCTTCGGATATACTACATCGGCTTATGGAAGACAAAGCGGATGAAATAGAAAAAAAAGAGGGGCAGTACGAGTTATTAGGGCTTAATTTTAAAGAAAATGGTAAATCTTATTACGGTATTACCAAAGCATACGACAGGTTTGGTCGTAGCAAACTCAACTTTTTGAGTTGGATATTGTTTTTAGTTTTTGTGGTATCAGTGCTACTTGTTGCATTATTATCTTTCTATTTATCAAAAGTCATAACAGTTCCTATTACCATGCTTTCACGCGACATGGAGGCTATTTCACCCCAAAACCTTGCTATGCGCGTACAAGAACCTGATACTGAAGATGAAATAAATTTTTTAGCCCAAAAATTTAACGAAGTGTTAGAACGTGTTGAGCAAGCATTTCGGTTTCAAACCCATTTTACCCACCATGTTTCACACGAGTTAAAAACTCCGTTGGCCGTGCTTATTTCTAACATTGAGCGCGTACAAAACGAGACGAGTAGTGAAGTGAATATACTTTTGAAAGAACATTTTAACTTTCAGAAAGAGGGGTTAATGGAAATGGCTAACATTATTAATGCTTTGTTAGACATATCTAAGGTTGAATCGAATCCAAAAAGTATAGCTCGAGAACGGTTGCGGATAGATGAGTTATTGTTTGAGTGTGTTGAAATTGTAAGCACCCAATACAACAAATCTAAATTTAACCTAAGTATTGATGAAAATATTACCGCTGAAACTGATTTTGAAGTAAACGGAAATACCCGAATGCTTAAAATTGCTTTGATAAACCTACTTAAAAATGCAGTGATATATACCAAAAATTATCCTGTGCAAGTATCAATATCAAAAGAAAGAAATGCAATTTCTATTTGTATAGAAAATGATGGTGCACAAATAAAAGTTGATGAAACGACCTTGTTATTTACCCATTTTTTTAGAGGCAATAACAGCAAGCAAATAAAAGGTTTTGGTTTGGGCTTGGTACTGGTAAGTAAAATTGTGCAACTGCATAATGGGTCTGTTGTATATCAGCCTATTAACAATAAAAACCGCTTTATACTTTTACTTCCTCTAAATCCAATTAACGCATAATTATAGTAGTACATTAAAAATTGCAGAATTGCAGGCTTTCATCACTACAAAATAAAAGGCTCTCCTCCTTTTTTCTTAAGCTCATTTTTATCTCTCTTAAGGTGTTTTTAAGGTTGTCTCCACCAACTTTGTTGCATGATAAAGAGGTGGACGGTTTTTTTGGTTTTAAGCATAGCCTTTATAGCGGCAACAGCACAAACCAACGATACATTAAAAATTACACTACAACAGGCTGATAGCGCATTTTTAAAAAATAACCTGTTATTGCTGGCATCGCAGTATGGGGTGCAAACACAACAAGCATTAGAAATACAAGCCAAGCTTTATCCCAATCCTGTTTTTACAGCAGAGTTTAATGCTTACGACCCCCAAAATAACAAAGAGTTTCACGTAGGTTCCACAGGTGAAAAAATATTCGCCGTAGAGCAGCTTATACTATTGGGCGGCAAGCGCTCATCAGCCATAAAAATGGCCAAGCAAAGCACACAACTTGCGCAGCTTGAGTTTGAAGATTTGCTACGAAACCTGCAACTGCAATTGCACATTAGTTTTTACACCCTTCAACAACAAAGTTTTGTACTAACCAAATACCACCAACAGCTTAGCCTGCTAGATACTCTTATCACCATATACGAGGTGCAGGCCGCAAAAGGTAATATACCTGTCAAAGATGTTGTCAGACTGAAATCGGCTTACTTCACCATAAATAATGATAAGGCAGAACTTGCTCTACAATACGCTGCCGAAAACAAAAAAATACAAATACTGCTGCAACAACAAGCCTACATAAAACCCATTATTAATGAAGCCTCCTACTCAAATTTCGAGCGCCAACCTCTATTGGATAGTATGCTGCAGTTGGCATTAGCCAATCGCCCCGATTACAAAATTGCCGATGCTGAAATATTATTGGCACAATACAACCTACGTGCACAAAAAGCACAAGCTGTGCCCGATATAAACCTGTTTAGCAGCTACGACCAACGTGGCGGTGCATTTAACAACCAAATAAATGCAGGTATAAGTATGCCTCTGCCCCTATGGAATAGAAACCAAGGCAATATAAAAGCCGCTCAATGGCAGCACAAAACTACCCAAACCTTGCAACAACAAAAAAGCATAGAAATAAGTGCAGAGGTGCGCGAAGCTTTTGCCAATATGCTGCGTAGCATACAAGAATATAAAAAAGCAAAGCAGTTTTATAACGATGATTTTGAAACCGTAGCCCAAGGTGTAAGCGAGAACTTTAAAAATCGCAACATATCAATAATAGAGTTTATGGATTTTTTTGAAGCCTACAACCAATCAGTTGCCGAGCGTCAGCGTGTAAACATACAGCTAATAACAGGTGCAGAGTGGGTGAATTATGTAACAGCAGCAAAAGTGTACAAATATGAAAAATAAGAGCTTATATATACTAGCCATAATACTATGGCTAGCCGCAGGGTGCAAAAAAGAAAAGCACACCGATGATATGGTAACCGCCTTTAGTATGAGCGATACCATGATGTCAAAATGCCAATTTGCACTCGCCCAAATGCAAGATGTAAAAGCTGAAATGCGCTTGTTTGGCAAAATAGTACCCGATAATAATCTGTTGGCACAAGTGTACCCCATAGTGGGAGGTAACGTGCAAAAAATTAATGTCGAGTTGGGTGATTTTGTAAAAAAAGGACAGGTATTAGCCGTAATACGCAGTGGCGAAGTGGCCGAGTTTGAAAAAGAACGATTAGACGCTCTTAACGACCTAGCCATTGCCGAAAAAAATGTAAAAGTGGCTAAAGAACTGTTTGCAGGTAAACTGAACTCGGATAAAGACGTAGCATCAGCTGAAAGCGAGCTTGCAAAAGCCCGCGCCGAGCTAAACCGCATAAACGAGATATTTGATATATATAGCTTAGGCAAAAACTCCATTTTTAATATCACAGCCCCCATTAGCGGTTTTATAGTATATAAAGATATAAACCAAGGCGAACAACTACGCGCCGATAAAGCCGACATACTATTCTCAATAGCCCAAATAGATGAAGTATGGGTATTGGCCAACGTAAATGAGTCGGACATTAGTAAAGTAGCACTTGGCTACGATGCCCAAATACAAACCATTAGTTATCCCGGTAAAATATATACAGGAAAAATAGACCGTATTTTTAATGCGATAGACCCTGCTACTAAAGCTATGAAGGTGAGGGTAAAAATACCCAATGCTGATTATGCATTAAAACCAGAAATGAATGCTACTGTTAACCTTCAATTTTCTGAAAACAGACAATTAGTAGCTATACCATCAAGTGCAGTAATATTTGATAAAAATAAAAACTGGGTAATGGTTTTCCGTAGTCGTACCGATATTGAAACTCGACAAGTAGAGGTATACCGCCAATTGGGCGATATCACCTACCTAACCGAAGGGCTAGAAGAAGGTGAAAAAATAATATCAAAAAACGGACTGCTTATTTACGATGCGCTAAACGATTAATCCCCCTTACCCAACAATGAATAAGCTGATAAAAACCATAATAGCGTTTTCACTAAAAAATAAACTATTTACCTTTTTTTGGGTAGCAGTGCTGGTTATTGCGGGGTGGATAAGCTATACCAATATACCCATAGAAGCCTTTCCTGATGTTACCAATACCCAAATAATAATAGTAACCGAGTGGAGCGGGCGCAGTGCCGAAGAAGTAGAACGCTTTGTTACTACACCCCTCGAAATATCTATGAATAGTGTGCAGCGCAAAACCAATGTGCGCAGTATTACCATGTTTGGTTTATCAGTTATAAAAATAATTTTTGATGATGATGTAGAAGATTTTTTTGCACGTCAGCAAGTAAATAACCAACTACGTAGTATTCAATTACCTGAAGGAGTTGAGCCTGATGTGCAGCCTCCCTATGGCCCCACAGGAGAGATATACCGCTACACCCTTAAAAGCGATAAGCGCGATACCCGCGATTTGCTAACCATACAAAACTGGGTAATAGACCGTCAACTTAGAGCTGTACCAGGTATAGCCGATGTGGTAGCCTTTGGTGGACAAGAAAAAATATACGAAATATCAGTAGATCCTATAAAATTACAAAAATACGACCTTACCCCCCTTGAGTTGTTTACAGCAGTTAACAGGGCAAACCTAAACGTTGGCGGCGATATAATAGAGAAGAATGGGCAGGCTTATGTGGTGAGGGGGTTAGGCCTGCTATCATCAATAGCAGATATAGAAAACACCATTGTAGATAATTACAACGGCAATCCCGTATTAGTAAAAAACATTGCTACCGTAGCCGAAGCAAGCGCACCCCGTGTGGGGCAAGTGGGGCTAAACAATAGCGATGATGTAGTAGAAGGCATAGTAGTGATGCGCAAAGGCGAAAACCCAAGCGAAGTACTAGGCAGGCTAAAAGCAAAAATAGAAGAACTTAATACCCAAATACTACCCTCAGATGTGAGCATGGAGGTTTTTTACGACCGTGATAACCTGATGAAGTATTGCACTAGCACAGTACTGCACAACCTGCTGGAGGGGATGATATTTGTAACCGTAATAGTATTTCTTTTTATGGCCGATTGGCGCACCACGCTTATCGTATCTATAATAATACCCTTATCGCTTTTGTTTGCCTTTATGTGTTTAAGCCTAAAAGGCATGAGCGCCAATTTACTCTCGTTGGGGGCGGTTGATTTTGGGATTATAATTGATGGGGCGGTGGTAATGGTAGAAGGTATTTTTGTAACCTTAGACCATTTGGCGCACCGTGTAGGTATGCCCAAGTTTAACAAACTGGCAAAACTTAGTATCATTAAAAAAACAGGAGCTGAAACAGGCAAAGCCGTATTCTTCTCAAAACTGATAATCATATCAGCACTGCTACCCATATTTGCTTTTCAAAAAGTAGAAGGTAAAATGTTTTCGCCCCTTGCCTATACACTGGGCTTTGCACTATTGGGCGCACTTATTTTCACCCTCACCTTAGTACCTGTATTAGCATCAATACTGCTAAACAAAAACGTAAAAGAGAAAAACAATCCCTTTGTAAACTTTATAAATCGCATAGTAGTAAAAGGGCTCGAGCGAACCTTTGCTAACAAAACCATTACCCTTGTTGTATCATTAATAATACTGAGCACTACGCTGTTTTCCACCCGTTGGCTAGGCTCAGAGTTTTTGCCTCAGCTAAACGAAGGCGCATTGTGGGTAGAAGCCAAGTTGCCCATGAGTTCATCGCTAAACGAAACCATAAAAATGGTATCGGTACTGCGTAAAGAATTAATGGCATTTCCCGAAGTAAACGGAGTACTCTCGCAAACAGGGCGTAGTAACGATGGTACCGACCCTAGCGGTTTTTACTACGTGCAAATGCAGGTGAACCTGAAACCAAAAGACGAATGGGAACGAAAAATAACCGTAGACGGCTTGGTTGAAGAGATGGATAAACGCCTAAAAAACTACCAAGGTATAGTATACAATTACTCGCAACCCATTATTGATAACGTTGCCGAAGCCGTAGCAGGCATAAATGCCTCGAACGCTATAAAGATATATGGTGATGATTTGAATACGCTGGACGAGATAGCCAACCAAATAATACAACAAATTGATGGCGTAAACGGTATAAAAGACGTAGGTATACTACGAAACCTAGGCCAACCTGAAATAAGCGTGGTGCTTGACGAAGAAAAAATGGCCATATACGGCGTATCGAAAACTGATGTGCAAAGCCTTATAGAAATGGCAATAGGCGGAAAAACAGCCACCGAAAAATACGAAGGTGAACGCAAATTTGATATCCGCATACGCTACCAGCAAGAATATAGAAAAGACGAGGATGATATAATGCGCTTAATGGTGCCCACACTGCGGGGAGATAAAGTACCGTTAAAGGAAATAGCCACCATAAATAAAATTACCGGCCCCGCATTTATATACCGTGATAATACCAAACGCTTTATTGGCGTGAAGTTCTCAGTGCGTGAACGTGATTTGGGCAGCACCATTGCCGAAGCCCAAAGCAAAGTAGAAAGCAACATACACCTGCCTGAAGGCTATCGTATAGGCTGGACGGGTGAGTTTGAAAACCAAGTGCGTGCCACCAAACGCTTGGGCGAAGTCGTTCCCTTTAGCCTAATATTAATATTTGTGCTACTGTTTATAATGTTTGGCAACATACAAGACTCATTATTGGTGCTTGCCAACGTGCCCTTTGCATTGGCCGGAGGTATTTTAATACTTCACATCACAGGCATAAACTTTGGCATATCGGCAGGGGTAGGTTTTATAGCCCTATTTGGTATTTGTGTGCAAAACGGAGTAATACTGGTATCAGAATTTCATAAAAACTTAAAAGCCAAGTTCGACCTAAATACGGCTATAAAAGAAGGTGTAAAAGTGCGCACCCGTCCTGTTGTGATGACGGCCATGATGGCTTCCATAGGACTATTGCCCGCAGCTATGTCTACAGGCATAGGCTCAGAATCTCAAAAACCCTTAGCCATAGTAATTATTGGTGGTTTGGTAACAGCAACAATATTTACCCTACTGGTTTTCCCCAACTTTTTTTATTGGGCTGTAAGAAAAAAACATATAAACCTATAACCTACCTAAAAATATGATTAACGACACACTAATCACCGAAGACCTAATTGAGCAAGTAGCCATGACCTTTGCCAAAGCTATTAGTAGTAGGCATTACGAAACTATTATGCCGTTTTTATGCGATGATACGCAACTGCAAACCAACAACCAACTGATAATACAAGGCAAAACCGTAGTATTTAACTACTGGACGCAGAAACTAGAAAAATACCCTGTTTTAAAAGTTCAGGTAATAGAAACGCGAGTTAACAACCCCAAAATAGTATTGCTAAATAATAGTGGTGAGGTTAACACCATAAATCAAACACTTTGGGAAGTAATGATTGAAAATGGAAAACTAGCGGTACTGCGTGAAACGTGTAACTAACTAAACATTTATGTGTGATAATTAATTTAGAGGTGCCCCATTTTTAAATATGGGGCACCTCTAAAATATGTATAAGCATATTTCTAGCAGCAACAAATCTTAGATGCTCCCGCACAAAAACATACTCATTGGGAAAATGAGATAGAATTGATGTGGATGAATTCAGAAATTACCCGAATGGGTAACCTTAAACACGGCTAATCCTATATGCAGAAACTAAATACTGTGTAACACGTTTTTTACTCATTACTCAACCTTAAGTGTCTAAACAAAATAGGCAAAATAAAAAATTATAAAAACAAAAGTAGCACCAGACAAGTGTCTGATGCTACTTAATATTTTATATTTATAATCTGTATCGATTATTTAGGGCGAGACAAATTTAAGTGCTAGAGTATGGATGTATTATTGCCAGCCGCCACCCAATGCTCTATAAATATTAACAACAGCATTCATTTGTAGCATTTTGGTTTCAACCAAATCAAACCTTGATTCCAGCGCATCGCGTTGGGTTAAAAGAACTTCCATATAATCAGCTCTTGCCGATTTGAAAAGTCCTGTAGAAATATTGATTGACTCTGTAAGTGCTTCCACTTGTTTTGTTTGCAAATCGTAACTTTTTTTAAGATTATCGATGTTTGAAAGCTGATTTGAAACCTCAATATAGGCATTCAAAATAGTACGCTCGTAATTATATGCAGCTTGTATTTGCTTTGCATTGGCCGAGTAGTATTTAGCTTTTATGGCATTTCTGTTTACCAGCGGAGCAACTAAATCACCAGCCAATGAATATATCATTGATTGGGGCGATGTTATCAAATACTGTGGGTTGAATGCTTGGAAACCTATACCAGCTGATATATTTAATGAAGGGTAAAAATTAGCTCTGGCCGATTTTATATCCAGCTTGGCCGCCATTAATTCAAGTTCAGCCTGTTTAATATCAGGTCGGTTAGCCAATAATTGTGAGGGTATGCCTGCCTGAATGGTATCGGGAACTAAACTAATAAAGTTGCTAGAGTTTCTTAGCACAGGTTGGGGAAACCGACCTACCAAAAAATTAATTCTGTTTTCAGTTACTCTAATAGCCTGCATGATAAAAAATTGGCGGCTTTGATTTTTTAATACCTCAGCTTCAAACTTACGTACAGCTAATTCGGTAACCTTTGCCGCAACTTTTTCCAGCTTCACTATTTTTAGTGCATTTTGCTGTATTTCGATATTGCTTTTTAGTATTTCAAGTTGGTTATCTAAAGCCATTAACTCGTAGTACGAACGGGCAATTTCTGATGCAAGCTGCGTAACCATAAAGTTTCTACCTTCAATAGATGACAGGTATCTGTTTACGGCCGATTTTTTAGCATTGTGCAGTTTATTCCATATATCCACTTCCCACGATGCAAGCGCACCAAACATATAATTGGGCACTGCATCGGGCATTTTTTCGCCGGGTTTAATATCAGTAGTAGCTTCCATAGCACCTATATTGGTATATCGGCCTACTTTATCAACTCCTGCACCACCGCTTAATCCAACAAAAGGTAAGTATTCCCCTTTTCTAGCTCTTATTTCATTACGCGAAATTTGAATTTCTTGTAAAGTAATATTCAATTCCTGATTGTTTTTAAGGGCTGTATCAATAAGGGCTGCAAGGTATGGATCGGTAAAAAAATCTTTCCATTTTACTTGTGCCATATTGGTAGTATCCTGCGAGTCGGTATAACTCGCAGGAACTGATGAACGCTCATTTTTTTGAACTAAGTGTGGTACATTACAAGCTGTATACATTAGGAACACACTTATTATCCCAATGTACTTTATTATTTTTTTATTGTACATCATCTTCACGATCATCGGTTAGAGGAAATTTGTCAATTGAGTGGGCAAAATTTTCGGTTAATGAATCATTTTCTTCATCTCTAATCAGTTTACGTCCTTCTGCTATAGAACCAAAAACGTAGTACAATCCGGGTACTATTATTACCCCGAAAATTGTTCCGAAAAACATGCCACCCAGTGCTGATGCACCAATGGTACGGTTACCAATAGCACCTGCACCGTGGGCAATAACCAACGGAATTAACCCAGCCATAAAAGCAAACGAAGTCATTAAAATAGGTCTGAAACGTACTTTGGCACCCTCAATGGCTGCTTCAAGCACTGTGGCTCCCTGATGGTGTTTTTGCACTGCAAATTCAACAATAAGTACGGCGTTTTTGCCCAGCAAGCCCACTAACATTACCAGCCCCACTTGGGCATAAATATCGTTAGCCAACCCTAGTCCTTTAATTAATAAAAACGAGCCGAAAATTCCCGCAGGCAAAGAAAATACTACTGCTAGTGGTATAATAAAGCTTTCGTACTGTGCTGCAAGAACAAAGTAAACAAACACCAATACTATTATAAAAATATAAATGGCTTCGTTTCCGCGCCTTGTTTCATCGTATGAAAGTGCAGCCCAATCTATATCAAAACCATGGGGAAGGGTTTTTGCCGCCACTTCTTTTACGGCTTCAATGGCCTCACCACTACTGTATCCTTTTGCAGGCCCTCCTCTAATAGCCGCAGTGTTGTACATATTATAACGGTTAATTTCGTTAGGTCCCTGTTTCTTGGTCATTTTCATAAAGGCTGAAAAGGGAACCATCTCATCACGGTCATTTTTTACGTACAGATTCATAATGTCTGAAGGAAGCCTTCTGTACTCAGGCGCTGCTTGCACAAACACTTTGAAAAAACGTTGGTATTTTATAAAACCCAACTCGTACGTACTTCCCACATAAATAGAAAGTGTGTTCATGGC
The DNA here is from genome assembly GCA_037968475.1 of Bacteroidia bacterium. Taxonomy (GTDB): domain Bacteria; phylum Bacteroidota; class Bacteroidia; order UBA8524; family UBA8524; genus SB11. The sequence continues at coordinate 170,377 of JBBKVO010000013.1, read as the reverse complement.
ATTACCAATGGTAACGCCTTTTTGCATGGCCAATTGATTATCAAACTCAATTTCATACTGTGGGTAGTTGGTACTGAAAAAGGTAAACAAACCTGTTATTTCTTTGCGTTTATTTAACTCAGCCATGAAATCGTTTTTCACTTTTTCAAGCTCTTCGTAAGAGCCTTCGTTAGTTTTATCTAACAACTGTAAAGCGAAACCGCCCGCAGCACCAAATCCGGGTACAGCAGGTGGGTCAAAGAATTCTATTGTAGCACCGGGAATATCCTTGGCTTTTTCTTCTAACTCTTCGATAATTTCGTTTACGGTATGTTCTCTATCCGACCACGGTTTTAAGTTGATAAGGCAAGTACCCGCGTTTGATCCCCTACCTTCGGTAAGTACCTCGTAACCCGCTATTGATGAAACTGATTTTACACCTTCAACGGATTGAATTACTTTTACTAAATCGTTAGATAAGTCGTTGGTTCTTTCAAGGGTTGAGCCCGGTGGTGTTTGTATAATGGCATAAAGCATTCCCTGATCTTCGCTAGGAATAAAGCCTGAAGGCAGGTTATTGCTTATAAAAAATATACCAAGACTGAATACTGCAAATAGTGAAAAGGTTACTATCCTTCGGTGGGCGATTATTCGTAGCAGCCACACATACTTTCCTGTAAGTTTTTCAAATGCTCTGTTAAAACTATCTAAGAATCGGTTTATCCAAGTCCTCTTTCTAGGTTTTCCATGATTATTTTTCAAAATCATGGCGCAAAGTACTGGGGTTACTGTAAGTGCTATGATACCTGAAAGTACTATTGATGATGCCATGGTGATAGAAAACTGCCTATAAAATGTACCTACAGGCCCCGACATAAACGATACTGGGATAAACACGGATACCATTAGTAGGGTAATGGCTATAACCGCCCCACTAATTTCGCCTAAAACTTTTTGTACAGCCCTGTAGGGCGAGAGGTGTGGTTCTTCTTCCATTTTAGCGTGCACTGCTTCAACCACCACAATGGCATCATCTACCACAATACCAATAGCCAGTACAAGAGCAAATAGGGTAATCATGTTTATGGTTAGCCCAAAGATTTGTATAAAGAAGAATGCGCCCACCAACGATATGGGTACGGCCAACGTTGGGATAAGTGTAGAACGCCAATCGCCTAGAAATATAAATACTACCAATGCCACTAAAATAAAGGCATCTCGCAGTGTATGAATTACGTTTTCTATTGAAGCATCAAGGAAGTTAGAAACGTCGTAACTAATTTCATAATCCATTCCGGGGGGGAATGTTTCCTTTAGTTTATCTAATTTAGCTTTAACGTCTTTAATAACTGCGCTGGCATTACTTCCGTAGGTTTGTTTCAGCACCATAGCTGCTGAGGGGTGCCCGTTCATGTTTGAGTAAATATCGTAGTACTCACTTCCCAATGAAACTGTGGCCACATCTTTTAAGCGAAGCACCTCACCGCTGGAATTAGCTTTAACAATAACATTTTCGTATTGCTTAGGGTCGCTAAACCTATCGGAGTACGATAAAACATATTCGAGTGCTTCAGAGCGTTTACTATCGCCCCTGCCTATTCTACCGGGTTTACCAATAATACTTTGATCACTCAAAGCCTCCATTACTTCATCGGGAGATATTTTGTATGCCCTCATCCTATCAGGGTTTAGCCATACGCGCATAGCATATTGCCTACTACCCAATATTCTTACTTGGCCTATACCATTAATCCTTTGTAGCTCGGGCACCATGTTTACCCCTGCATAGTTGAAAAGGAATTTCATGTTTGCACTCGTATCTTTACTGTAAAGGTTAACATACATAAGCATGCTAGGTATTACTGGTGTAATAATTACCCCCTCACGTTGCACCAAATCGGGTAATCTGTTTCTTACCTGCTCAACGCGGTTAGAAACCTGAACCAACGCCTGATTGATATCGGTACCGGGGTTAAATACTACTTGTATATTAGCCTCACCTGCACTGGTAGCATCAGAGGTCATGTACCTCATGCCCCAAGCGCCGTTTATAGCTTGTTCAAGTGGAATAATTACTGATTCTGCCAACGATTTGGCACTGGCACCCGGATAGGAAGCGCTAACCATTACCACAGGTGGGGCCACTTCTGGAAATTGTGATGTGGGTAGTGTTTTAATAGCCAGCGTACCTACAAATAGTATAACAAGCGATATTACTATTGCCAGTACGGGTCTATGAATGAATTTATTAAACATTTGTTTCTTTTTTAAATATTACACTACTCAACATATACCTTTAGCTGTTTAAATACCTCTTTAGGATCTTCGTATTTATAGCTTATCTTATCTTTATCTTTAACCTTTCTTATCCCTTCCAAAAGTATTTTGTCGTTTTCAGTTATGCCGCTTTTGACGATATACAGGTCGGGCATTTCAGAAGCTATGATAACTTCTCGTTGTGTTACCGTATTGTCTTTATTTACTATAAACACGTATTTCTTTTCCAAAATTTCAAAAGTGGCTTTCTGGGGTATGAGCAGCGCATTTTTTACAGGTAGGGCAACTTGTATATTACCTGTTTCGCCATGGCGCAGTAGACTATTGGGGTTGGGGAATGTTGCTCTAAAAGCAATATTTCCCGTTTCGTTATTAAAATCGGCTTCAATAGTTTCTACCAAGCCATGAAATGGAAACATTTGGTTGTTTGCCATTAGCAAGTCAACCTTCATCAGGCTGTCTTTTCGTGCGTGCGCTTTATAATCCAGATATTCAGCCTCGGGTACGTTAAAGTAAACCCACATCTTACTATTGTCAGACAATATGGTAAGCAAATCGCCTTCATCTAAAAGACTTCCCAGCCTTACCTGAAAACGATCCATTATGCCGCTAAACGGAGCTCTAATTTCTGTAAAATTTAAATGTACTTGTGCTAATGATAGCATGGCTTTAGCCTTATCATATTTGGCTTTGGCCATAGCCAATTCGTTTTTCGATACTACATTACTATCGGCAAGTGCTTTTGTATTTTGGTATTCAATTTGGGCAAAGTCTGCCTCGGCTTGGGCTTTTTGCAATTCAGCATTGTATAGTAAAGGCATAATCTGAAACATCATTTGCCCTTCGTGTACAAATTGACCTTCGTCAACAAAAATTTTCTGTAAGTAACCCCTTTCTAAGGTTCTTAATTCAATATGCTGTATCGCGTGTATCTGACATACATATTCTTTAGTAGTCAACGTGTCCTTTCTTAAAGGGCTGGTAACCAAAAACTTGGTTTCTTCTTCCTTCGCTTCTTCGTTTGATTTACAGCTGGTATGGCACAATAAGGCACATAAGACCATAAACATGAGTGTTTTGCTCATATTAATTTTCATTTAAAAAGATATAATTTAATTGGTGTTTTTTTTTGAAAAGTGTGTAGCACAACACACGGATAAAGTTATAAGCCTAATGGCCTATAAAATCAGGAGAGTATACTACTATGAAATAGGGATTGAGGCAACTTGAGTTTGCCTATTTATGATGTGAAAATCAAATTTTAAATACCCCGAACAGAAGGTATTTGCAGGCTAAAGTGCTTGAAAGATATTTATTTAGGGTAACTACGTTGTTGTAGCTAAGTAAATGTGTAGGAATTTGTGAAGGAAAATTTGAAATGTATGAGTTTTCATTTTTAGGATACTTTTTACCCGAACTTGACTCATTACTCTCTTCGTTTTCAAAAAGAAATATGTTTAATCTACGGCTCCGTTTTTCAACATCATGTGAAGTATACTGGGTAAAGGCCACATCTTTTTCTTGCGTTGAGTTTACGCAATCAGATTTGCAGTTTGCTTTACTTCTTACCGAAGATGAAAGTATATCGGGGCTATGTGAATGTGTATATAGCTGAACACCTTGACCAAGTATAAGAAGGCAACAAAAGGAAATAAGATATTTTGTGATTACCTTTATCATTCGGGGGCGCAAACTACATTAAGTTTATTTTAAATACAACAAGTGATACTTTAATAAAGTTTGAGTTAAAATAGAACAAGCCTCTAAGGTTGGTTATGTAAATGCTATTTACAAGATTTAAGTTTTAACCTCTTAGGAGGATATTCTTTTACTCCTGATATTTTTTAACTCAACTTTTTTCTTCTGGTTCATTCTTTGTTAATTCATTAGCTTTCAAAAGCTATTGTAAAGAATTAATAAATTCAGATCGATATTAGTTTAGTTCAACCGATTAATACAAATCCTGTACCAAAAAAAATGGGAAGTTGTAACGTTGGTTTTATTAAAGCCAAATAGTAATTGTATATAGCTTACTAATGTACTTACATAAGCTATACTATATTATGCGTTAAAAATGTAGTATATACATTTCTGCTTAAAATAGTCTTCGGTAAAGTAATCAGTTAATAAAATATTACTGATATTAAAAGATGGATTTTGTTGTAAAAGCTCTTTTATCTCGTTTTGTTTGTTGCCATATTTAAGCAATAAATAGCCATTGGGCTTGTTGTTAAAAGAATCTTTTGATAAATAACCTTCTGTCCAGTGGAAAATATCTTTTGCAAAGGCAACGGCTCTACTTATTATAAAATGAAATTCGCCCGTTATAGTTTGCACCTTGTCGGCAACAATGGTAACGTTTTGAAGACCAATTTCTTTTACCACTTGCTGTGCTTTAGCAATTTCTTTTGCATGGTCGCATAAGGTAAAGTGGACGTTTGGAAACATTATAGCAAGAGGTATTCCGGGAAACCCTGTTCCGGTGCCAACATCAAGTATGCTTGTTTTTTCTTTAAAGTTAATAATTTTTGCTATCGATAATGAGTATACAGCCTGTGTTATATAGAAGGTTTCAATTTCTTTTCGGGGTAATATCCCAGTGTTTAATACATCGGTTGTATAATATTGGTGTAGTACAAAAAACTGATTTAGTTGCTTATTTGATAGATGTTTAAAGTATTTAAGAAGGATATCCATAGTATAGGGTATAAATTACATTGTTAATAGCTTGGTGTTTTACTGCATTTGCTGATATATACCAGATAATTTTGGTAGTACATGATTACTAAAATCACAATCTCTGGCATCAAAACAATTGCCTATTGAAAGTGGTAAAGTTGTGTTTTTTGTGTTACAATTTTGCATATAAAGGCTTTGCCCGATGCTTATGGGTAATTGTATGTTTTCTAAGTCGCATTTCCGCACATCAAGAGACCCTTCAATAATAGTGGGTAGGGTTACGGTCTTTAAATCACACAAACTCACATCTAAAGAACCCCTCATATATTTTGGAAGGGTGATATTTTGTAACGAACAGCCACTAAGGTAAAGGTAGCCCCCAATATAATTGGGAAGCTCTATATCAGTAATATTGCATTCACGCAAATCAAGAAAACCACCAACATAGTTGGGTAAAATTATGGTGTTTAATTGGCACCCTCTTAAATCAAGATAATTACCAATTACCTTAGGCATTGTAACTTCTTGTAATTTACAATAACTTAGGTTTAGGCTACCTTCAATGTGCGTGGGTAGTGTTATATTTTTTGTATTACAGCCATTTAAAAAAAGTGAACCCCCTACATAATCAGGGAGAGTAATATCCTCTAAGTTACACAGGCTCAAATCCAAATCACCATGTATGTGTTTTGGTAAGATTTTATAATTAAACCGGCATCCATTTAGATATAGTCCACCTTTTACAAACGGCGGAAGAGTGCTTTTCTCAATTGTGCAACCGCTTAAATATACTGAGCCGCTTATACATTGAGGTAGAGTTACATTGTCAAGGGCACAGTTTCTTAAAAATAAATCGCCATCTATAAATTTTGGAAAGGTCAAGTTTTTCAAATCTTGTCCACTTAAATCTATAGTTCCTACAAAATCATTTTCTAGAATAAGATCATACGGTAGTTCATCTATAATATTATATTGTTTTACCCATATATAGTTGCCAATTAATATGCTCCAAATTTCTTCAGCAGTTTGGGCTTTATATATTTTTTTGTATTCATCATTGCAGGCCTTTTCCGTTTTGCATTTGTATACTATAGCGTCTTTAAATTCAGCAAATGTTTTATAGTTAGTTAGCATATATAATAGTATTAAAAGAGGTGTATTATTACTTATTTTTTATGAAAAATAATAGGCTTAAATATAATGAGAATAGATTGCTATAGCGCTATCAAATATTGGTAAAAGTAGTACGGTAATACAAGTGCTTATCAGATAAGTTCCTAAAACAGAATTATGAACTGTAAAATTCACCTAAAAAGGAACGATAATTAATCTTATTTAAGAGAAATATTATTTAATCTTGTTATGCATTTTGGTTGGTATAATTTTTAAGTGCGCTACTAACCAAGAAGTAGAGGCAACCGAAACTCTTATAAAGAAGTAGGACTATCAAATTTAATTTTAGCCTTTTAAAAATTTTAAAAAAAAGGCAACCACAAAAATGAAAAATAAAAATCTAGATGCTTTTAAAGCTAAAGCAAACTCGGTATTACTTTCAGATGCTATGTTGAACGTTACAGGTGGCGTTACTTCGGCTGATACTGAGTATTGCCATGTTGAAGGCAACAATGCAAACGGAAACGGAAAACTTCAAGAAGGTTATTTGCCACATCAAATTGATAGGTTCTTCTCTAATCCAGATTGGACTATGCAGTTTGACAGTATGTACAATCCTCAAGATCCTAACAGCCCCATGATGAGGGATGATTTCTTTAGGAGCATAGTTATTACTTTTGAGTAATGAATAGTATTAAAAAATGGCTGCTTCATGCAAAAATGAAGTAGCCATTTTTTAATTATTATATCCAGTAGAGTTTATGCGAGAGGGATAAAAGTTCGGCATTAGTTAGTACACCGGTTTTTTTCCTCATTTTCTCTTTTATTTTACTAACATTTCTTTCAGTAGTATTAACTATATCAGCTATTTGCTTTATAGGTTTGCCTTGAGATGTAGCTTTTAGTATAACCAACTCCCGCGTTGTAGGTATATAGTCATTTATAGGCACCATTACCGATGTTGCTGTTGCAGGTATTCGTATTTCGGTTATAAATTGGTTTAGCTCTTCTAATTGGGTATTATCTTTTTGCTCAATAATATTTTTGATGTTTTCCACCAACGATTGAACTTCAACAGTATCAATATAAAACTGATCGTTCTGAGCGTGCTCAATAGCTTTTTGCAAACTTATTATACTTGAGTTTTTATATATATACCCACATATACCAATCTGTTTCATATCGGCTACCCAAGAGCATATATTAAATTGTGTACTACAAATAATTTTTGTACTGGGGTATCGTCTATTTATGTCAATAGCTATATCTAAACCACTTACTGGTTTCATGCTTACATCAATAAGAACAAAATCAGGTTGTTTTCTTTGTATAGCATCCATTATGTCGATAGCACTGGCTGCTTCGGCAATAACATTATGTTCGAGAAGCGATAGCCTTTTTTTAAAAAGGTTTCTAAAGAAACTTGAGTCATCTGCAATTATGAAATCCATTACTAAGCAATTTTTTTGATAAAGTGTATTCCTACACTCTAATTTAGGTTACATATATAAGTATTATGTTTCAAATAAATATCATTTGATATTTATTTGAGGTTGCTCCCAATGAGTAAATGGAACATTATGTTGGCGGTCTTTTATTAGCGAAGCAAGTGTTATTTTCCCATCTAAAACTTCTTGAGTGTGTTTTCGACAAGGTATAAATCCTGTTTTATTGTCAGGTATATTGCGTGTATGGTATGGGTTGCTTGTATTATATAAGTCTTGCATAAATTCTTTAATACAACAAATAGGGTAGCCGTATTGTATACCAATAAATATTGCATTAAACCTGTTAAGTTCGCCTCTAAGCATATTTTTTTGCTCTAAAATTAGTGCTGCCATTTCAGTTAAAGCCTTTTCTTTGTCAATAAAAACAGGGTCTTCTGAAATTTTTTTATAGGCAATCAAGGTGCCTTTCTCATCATTTATAAGCCAATCGTAGTACGATGAATGGTTAGCTTCAGCATGATGTTGTGTTGATGTATTATTATCTAAAATCATAATAAAGTGTAGAATAAACAGCTTTTAGCTAAAAGTTACTTATTACTATTTTTAAGGTTTGATAGTTTCGTTAACAAAACTTTAACAAAGTTTTGAGCTTTACAAACTTTGTTTAGTAAAACCAATACTTTGTTCCTAAAAAGGAACATATGCCCCCTTTTTGTTCCTAAAATAATCGTGTGCACGAATAGTTTTTTAAAAAAATGTTTCTTAGAATTGCTTTACATTTTAGTAAGTATAATTATCAAGCGCGCTGAAAGCTAAATGTAGAGGCAACCGAAACTCTTATAAAGAAGTAGGACTATCAACCAAATATTTACCTTTTTTCTAATAAAAAGGCATTAAAAAAATGAAAAAAAATAATCTTGACGCTTTTAAAGCAAAAGCAAATGCAGTACTATTATCAGATGCAATGTTAAACGTAACAGGTGGTGTAACTCCTGCCGATGTTGAGTATTGCCACGTTGAAGGAAGCAGCCAACATGGAAATGGAAAACTTCAAGAAGGCTATATGCCTCACCAAATTGATAAGTTTTTCTCTAACATTAATTGGACGATTCAGTTTGACAGTATGTACAATCCACAAGATCCTAATAGCCCTATGATGAGGGATGATTTCTTTAGGAGCATGGTAGGTTCTATTTAATTATATTACCATATACGGCTGCTTCACAAGTGAAGCAGCCGTTATTTTATTTTGTTTCATTTTTTAGATTTAACAATTGCAATGATTTTTTCCAAAGAATTTTATAAGCATCAATACTCAAATGTATTAGTGGGTAGGAGCGAGATTTCTGAAAATATGAAAATACTTTTATACAGGTTAATACCTGAGTATTTTGAACTTTTGGATTTTGATGACGAAGATATTTTTCTTGAACCGTTATTGTTTGCATACTTTCATTTAGAGATAAATGATATTGATGTACTTAAACAAATAATGTATGGCAGTATAGCCTCTGCCGATAGGCCTAAAGAGCTTACTGTAAAATCCAATAGATATGGTAACATATATATGCCTCGTTTGGGTTGGGTAACCAATGTAGAAAAAGGTAAAAAATTTAAGTTAGAAAATATTGATAATAAATATTACCTAGATGGTAATAGTATAGAGGTTGAACCTATACATATAGGCAATAAATTGGGTATAGAGGTGGTGAAACATCCTATTGAAATGATGGATGATAGGTTTTATGATGCCTCAAAAAATATAATTGATGTAAACGTTGAAGATGCGTTTACGGCTTTTGTTGATACTTTTGACAATAGTATTAATTATATTCATGATAATGTGGGCTGGTTGGCTGCATTAATCAAAAAAAGTTGTTTCAAATCAGTAATTTTTGATGATTATTCAGACCCTATTGAAAGCAAGTTTTGTAAACGTAATTCGTTTGCATCACTTAGGGTTAAGTGTATTAGCTTTCATAATGTATACCAACCTTGGTATAACGAAGTTTTTTTCTTAGATGATATTTCGCATCAAATGGGGCACGTTATTTTTACGTTGCTCACCAATAATACAAGTAGGTTTTATAAGGTGGATCCTAAAGCTATTTTAAAGTCAAATTCGGAATATGGAAAAAGGATTGATTTGATTGAGGACAGGAACTATGAGGTAATATTCCACGCATTATACACCTATTTTCTTACCCTAAATATTCTTGATGCAGCACTTGAAAGCAATCATTTTAATGATGACCAAGTGGCTGAAATAAAAGGGCGTATAGCTTTTTATATGCGTAAATGCACATTAGATTTTGAGTTGTTTGAAGATTTTGATAAAAGCGAAATTGCCGAAAGAATATATACCCCTGAGGGATTGTATATATATATGAATATGAAACAAACCTTTGCTTTGATTTATAAAAAATATCAAAGTATAGCAACGGTTTATAATTTCGATAATCAATCGTACAACTATAACCACAAAAAGTTTTTAGAAGTTAATAGCACATTGGCAGGAGTATCTGCTTGATTTTTTTATTGTTTATGGATACTAAAGTGTTGAAGGTAATAAGTTTTCTGATTTTAATTAATTGTTCTATAAGTTTAAAAGCAAACAGTAACAAATATGATGTTTTAAAAGAGTGTTGGGATAAACAAGTAAAAGCTACTGAAGAAAAGTATTTAAATCTTTCTTTTAGTGAGATAGAGAAGAGACTGTATAATGGTATGCAACCTTGGTCGCATACTATTACCAAAAGCGATGGATACCTCTATATTAATAGTAGTAGCTTTTATATGGAAGACTCAATTGCTGCGGGTAAAAGAGTTTTATACTCAAAAACAGTATGTAATACAACCGAACTTTTACTACAATCATACGGCAATACTAAATTGGCTTCGGTTAGTAAAAATGAATTTATCGAGTACTTGTTTGAAACCATGCGATACTCGCCAATTCAGGCTATAAATTACTTTTATCAAAACAAGGCAACCGCTGATAAGGAAAGTAGTAATAATCAAACCCAATACAAACTTGTTATAAATAAAACCATTATTACGCTGTTTGTTGATAATACAGATACACTGGTACATAAAATAACACTGTTAAACGATGATATTTTGTATGGCGATGTGCTTACTACATATACATATAGCGGATACGCTATACAAAAAAGTATAAGCATACCACAGCTAGTGATTATTGATAAAGTAAATGGAAATATTACCGATACGGTAACAATTTCATTTGCCGGGCTTGCAGCCGATGCACCAAAGTTGCTTGAAAAGCCCGATGATTTTGAATGGCAAATTGAAACCGAAGAACAGGCTGAGGTAGTTGTTACAAAATATAACGAGCATATTCATCTTGTAGATTTAAAACATACCAACGTGCAAGCAATGGTAGTTGAGTTTAATAGCTTTTTAATAATAATTGATGCACCAAGGGGTAGCCAAAATGGTGAAATTATTATTAGTGAAGCAAAAAAGATAGCGCCAACAAAGCCCATTACATTCTTTTCATTTGGGCATAGGTGTCCTTGGGCATTGGGTGGTATACGACCATTTATACAAAAAGGTGTTACAGTATTGTGTAATTTACCTGAGGATGTTAGCTATTTAGAGCATTTGGCTACTAACCCCCACACACTAAATCCTGATAGTCAACAATTAAACCCTAAGCCATTAAAAACAAGAATAATTGGCGATAGCCTTACTATTACTGATGGTAAATATGCTATAAAAATCTATCTGATTGGTGAAAAATCGGGTCATACTGACGATTTTATGATATACTATTTTCCTGAAGAAAAAATTGTTTTCGAAGATCATTTAACATGGATTAAAAAAGAAGGCGATATAGAAAAAGCTGGTTTTAGGCAAAAAGGGTTGTACAATGCCATTAAAGATCTACATCTTGATGTGGATACCGTAGTACAGTCTTGGCCAACCAACAAACATCAATTAAAAACAGTATTTCCGTTTAGCGATTTGGAAACCTCTGTAAATTTAAAATAGCCTTTTTATAGAACTACTTTGCGAGCAATAAAACCGATACAACAGAGATATATTGCTGATTGTGGGCCTACGTGTCTGAAAATGATTTCGGCAGCGTACGAAAAATCAGTAAGTATAATAAAACTTAGAGAATGGTGTGAGTTGAACCGTGATGGCGTTAGTATGCATGGGTTAAGCCATGCTGCCGAACGTGTAGGGTTTAGAACACTGGGTATAACTGTAAGCCTTGATAAGCTGGATGAAGCTCCGTTACCTTGCATACTGCACTGGAATAAAAATCACTTTGTAGTATTAGAAAAGGTAAAAACCGAACCATTAGTAAAAGGTTTTTTTAAACGGAAAAAAAAAGACGGCTTTGATAACTATACTACAAGTACTGCCGAGCCTAAAGATGTACCAAAATCGAAAAAGCGTTATCAAATAGCCGACCCTGCACTCGGTATTACTACAATTAGCGAGCATGAGTTTAAAAGAGCATGGTGTAATAATGCCAATGAAGAGGGGATAGCACTGCTGCTAGAACCATCTCCCACGTTTTATACTACACAAATTGACGACGACGAGCCACCTAAAAAAGGCTTTCGTTTTCTATTTTCGTATTTGCGGGGATATAAAGCCTATTTAATTCAGGTAATGATAGGTTTGTTAGGCGTTAGTTTACTGCAACTTATATTTCCGTTTTTAACACAGGCTGTAGTTGATAGAGGTATACAGTATAAAGATTTAAACTTTGTACTAATAATATTAATATCACAACTGATGTTGCTGGCAGGGCAATTTGCTATCGAATTTATAAGAAGCTGGATATTGTTGCATATCAGTAGTCGCATTAATATCTCATTAATAAGCGATTTCTTGGCAAAGCTTATACGACTGCCGCATAGCTATTTCGAATCGCGCCTCACCACTGATATTTTACAGCGTATTGGCGACCATAGTAGGGTGCAGGCATTTATCACCCAAAACAGTTTGATGACACTGTTTAGCTTGGTTAATCTTATTGTATTTAGTATTGTCCTCAGTCTATACAATGTTACCCTGTTGGGCATTTTTTCTCTACTTACAGGTTTATATGTACTTTGGATAATGTTTTTTCTTAAGAAAAGAAAAGAACTTGACTATAAGCGGTTTAATGCTTCAGCGCAAAATCAAGCCAAAGTACTACAATTGATTCAAGGTATACACGAGATAAAGCTGCACAACGCTGAAAACCACAGGCGCTGGGAATGGGAACGTCAACAAGCTAAATTGTTTCACATTGGGCTTAGCAGTATGCGTCTTCAACAAGTACAAGATGGAGGGGGCTTTGCCATCAATCAAGTAAAAAACATCTTAATCAGCTTTATTAGTGCAAAATCTGTTATTGAAGGCGATATGAGCTTGGGTATGATGATGAGTGTGCAGTACATAATTGGGCAGTTAAATGTGCCCATACAGCAGCTTATTGGTTTTATACGTTCAGGGCAAGATGCTAAAATTAGCTTAGATAGGATAAGTGAAGTGTATGTTGAAAAAGATGAACATGAATTATACGAAAATGCTGATACTTCATTACCCGTTAGAAAAGATATAATATTGGATAATATTAGCTATAAATATCCTGGTACAGGCGATAATTGGGTATTAAAAGATATAAACGTAAGGATACCTCAAGGCAAAGTTACAGCTATAGTTGGCAGTAGTGGTAGCGGGAAAACTACATTACTAAAACTGCTGCTAAAATACCAAGTGGCACAAAAAGGAAACATATTTGTTGATGGGATAGATATTGAACAAATATACCCTACCACATGGCGGAGTTGTATAGGAGCTGTAATGCAAGAAGGCTATATATTTGGTGATACAATTACAGGGAATATTATAGTTGATGGTAGCATTGTAGATAAACAGAAACTGCGCCAAGCCACCGAAATATCTCAGATACGCGAATTTATTGAAACGCTTCCGCTGGGTTACAATACAAAAATTGGTGGTGAGGGTATAAACGTAAGTACAGGTCAAAAACAAAGGTTGCTTATTGCTAGGGCAGTATACAAAAACCCCGATGTGATATTGTTTGATGAGGCTACTAATGCTTTAGATGCCGTAAACGAAAATAAAATTGTAGAAAATTTAAACACCTTTTTTAGAGATAAAACAGTTGTTATTGTGGCGCACAGACTGAGCACTGTGAAAAATGCAGATAATATTATAGTGCTTGATAATGGCAAAATAATAGAAGAAGGTACACACGACGATTTAATTGAATTAAAAGGCAGTTATTACACATTAGTGAAAAACCAGCTTGAACTAGGAACTTAATTGCGAATTACTACATTGGAAATAGAAGATAACATACATAGCGAAGAAATAGAAGAAATAATGGAGCGGATGCCCCGCAAATTTATAAAATGGGGCAGTGGTGCTATTGTAATACTAATTCTGATATTGGTTGTATTATCAACAATAATAGAATATCCCGATACAATTGAAGGGTCAGTATTACTTACTACAAAAAATCCTCCAGTATCAGTAGTAGCAGGGAGCTCAGGCACTATCGAAAAACTTTTTGTTCAAGATAAATCTCAAGTACAAGACAATGAACCCTTAGCCATACTGGAAAGCAGGGTTGATTATAAATCAGTTTTTTTAATTGATTCTATACTAAACAATACAGGCTCTTTTAGGTCAGAAGGAAGTAATATTTTAAACTACCCATTTTGGATGGAGCAAGAAACCAAAATTGAGGATTTGGGAAGCCTAACTTATTCCTTCTCAAATTTTTTACGCAGTTTAAAAGCCTTTTATTTAGAAAATAAAAAGCACTTACCCCTTGAAGATGTATTAAGCAATGCTGATGATAAGGAACTTTATGATAAAGCTTGGTCGGTAATAACAGCGCGCGAAAGTTTGCAAACATCTATATCGTTATGGAAGGATAGGTACTTACTTAAATCGATAACTGCAGGCACCGTTAGTTTTCAAACCTTTTGGAGCGAAAACCAAGTTATAAACAGCAGAGATGAGTTTTGCAAAATTGTTTCTGACAATAAAAATATATTGTGCAAAGTGCAAATACCCATAGATGGTTCGGCCAAAGTAAAACCTAATCAGAAAGTACGTATAGTTTTGCCTAGCTACCCTGAAAACGAATATGGATTTTTGGAGGGAGAAGTACAGACTATTTCTGAAGTACCCTTTGCCAGTCCAGCGGGCAGTTTTTATTTGGTTTCAGTAGGAATAAAAATACCGCTAACCACTTCTATGAAAAAGCAAATTGCCTACTTGCCTGAAATGCGAGGTACTGCTGAAATCATCACGGAGAAGAAAACCATTATGGATAGGCTAACAGAATCTTTTCTTAGCCATTGGAGAAAAAGTCAATCTTAAACCCGATTTCCCCCAATTAATAGAGTATAACAACTTTACCTTTTTTTAGCATATAAATATATATAGGATAAATTTGTCCGATTTATATTTCATCTATATATTTGCCACAAAATAACAGGTAAATGTTTTCAAAAGCGTGCGAATATGGTATACGGGCAACAATATATATATCCTTGCAATCGATGCAGGATAAAAGGCAGAGCCTAAAAGATATTGCACAGCATATTGATTCGCCGGTTGCTTTTACCGCAAAAATTTTGCAGCAGTTAGTAAAACACAATATTATCAATTCAGTGCAAGGGGCAACGGGAGGTTTTGAAATTGAAAAACAAAAAATAAAAGAAATTAAGTTGCAACAAATTGTGAAGGCAATTGATGGCAGCTCAATATATATGGGTTGTGGTTTAGGGCTCAGTGAATGTTCAGAAAAGAATCCTTGCCCTGTTCATTATAAGTTTAAAGCTGTGCGTGAAAAGTTAAGAATGATGCTTGAAGAGACAAGCCTGTATGAGCTTGTTGAAAGATTAGAGAGTGGTTTAACTTTTTTAAAGATATAGTATAAAAATAAGTAGTATAAATATAAACACACATTAAATATGGAGCAGGAAAAAATTATCGAAGCAATTAACCAAAAGTATCAAAATATAGGAGAAAATCCTGATACTTATTTGAAAGGTTTATTGCATACAAAACCAATTAATTATTGGGACTACGTAGGGGTAGATACCCTTTTATCACTGCAAAAGCCCAAAACAGATTTTAAAGACGAAGAAATCTTTATAATGTACCATCAGGTAACTGAGTTGGTACTAAAACTGATGTTGCATGAAATAAAACAAATTTGTGCTAACGATACTCCTACCGAAGATTTTTTGATGACGAAAGTAAACCGCATCAACCGTTATACAGCTATGCTTATCACTTCTTTTGATATTATGAAGGTTGGTATGGACTATGATGATTACAATACTTTTAGAACCGCATTAGCACCCGCCAGTGGTTTTCAGAGTGTACAATTTAGATATATAGAGCTTTATTGTACCCCGATTGAAAACCTTATAAATGAAGAAGGAAAAAAACGTCTACCTGAAAATCCCGAAGTGGA
This sequence comes from Bacteroidia bacterium, assembly GCA_037968475.1. GTDB lineage: Bacteria > Bacteroidota > Bacteroidia > UBA8524 > UBA8524 > SB11. The sequence continues at coordinate 154,390 of JBBKVO010000013.1, read as the reverse complement.
AATGTATTTTGAGCATATATATTGGAAAGATGCCGGAATAAACAGGAAAACAGGTGAAAAAACATTAACCCTTCGCCAGTTTGAAGAGAAGTACCTAGACCAACTTATTGCCCTTGCCAAAAAGATAAAAGGGAATACTGTTGAAGATAGATTTATGCAAATAGAAAATCCCTCGGCTGAATTAAAAGAGAAACTTAGAGAGTTTGATAGATTGTATAATATTGAGTGGCCTTTAGTGCATCTTAATACTGCAAAACATTACCTTGATAGTAAAGGAGAAAATAAAGCAGCCACAGGAGGTTCTGAGTGGAAGAAATATTTGCACCCACATTTTCAGCAACGTAAATTTTTCCCTTTGTTGTGGACAGAGAATGAACAGCAACATTGGGGAGAATAAGCAACAGTTTAAAAATGATATTTTATGGGTTAAATGGTATAAGTACTTGCCGCCAAATGCTGCCAGTATTGTTAAAGAGGGAATACTAGAACAAGAAAAGTATACCCAATTGTTCCGTTTTGAACGGGTGAAAGACTTGGTTTAAAAGTACCCAATCAATTACATCAAAAACATACGTACAGTATAGACAATTTGACCCATGGCGAAATAGAAAATGCAATGCTAAATTCAAGCATTATATCTATAAACTAATACAAAAAAACAGAAGGCCAGCCCATAAATGGGCTGGCCTTCTGTTTTTAAATTGAATATTTTAGTAAAAGGATATTACTTATTTGCTTTGCTATGTATTGTTATTCTCTTTGTTTATGTGTTTAATTTGGCCATCGCCGTGTTGTTTCATATCTTTTGATACTGCATTGCCGCTATAGTGAATATAGCCCGAACCATAATGGTTAATTGTGATGCTTTTTTCAGCAAACAATTCTATATCACCTTCACCCATGTTTTTTATAGGAAGTTCTTGGGCAACTAAATCGCTCGAAGAAAAATCACCCTGACTTTGATTTTTAATATCAATAGTTTCGCATTTTCCATACAAAACAACATCGCCCTTGCATTGGCTCAGTAGTTTAATGGCTGTGCAGTTTAGTACCAAGCTGGTATCGCCCACGCTTTGTGTTTTTATATCTAATAACTATGCCCTCGCACGAAAACATTGCGGCAGGCTATGCACAAGCTACCGTAAACATCAAAAACTTACCAATAGCAAGGTAAACTTTATTGTATCAGGTGCAGGTTGTGAAATTCCTGTTAAATAATACAGCTTTTTATAAACTTGTTAAGGGGGGTAATTAGTCCCCTTTTTTTGTTGCATTGCGGGCATAGCCATTGGTTTGCTACAATTGATATAATGTTGTAGCCCTGATTATTTGTATGTGTATATACCAGTTTCTAATATATTTTTTATCTTTTCACCTATAATCATTTAGATTGTGAAGGTATATCAACACCTTGTTTTGATAAAAACAAAGGATACTTAAGAAATGGAGAAGACTGTTAAAACTATATTTTTTGCGTTTGTTATTCTGCTTGTTTGTACTTGTTCAAGCAAAGCACAGTCTGTATTAATTCCTGAACTTATAGAGGCCTCAAGTACCCGCGCAGGTAATAATCTTATAGCACTTTTTGTAGATAGTAGAGGGTTTGTTTGGGCAGGCACAATGGTGGATTTAATTAGGTATGACGGTTTTTCTATTAAAAGATATAGTTACGAAACCAACGCCTATGAGGGTGAACTGATTATAACTTCGATAACAGAAGATCCTGATGGAAATATTTGGTGCAGCTCAAAAGCACAAGGATTGTTAGTGCTACCCTTTAGTAAAAATGGTTTTGGTCAGCTTTCATTACCCACACTAAAAGGCACAATGCCTACATCTAAAACAATAACCTGTGATAAAGAGGGAAATATTTGGGGCGTAACAATTAATGCTGAACTTTTTTTACTTTCAAAAAGTGATTCATCAGTTTATACGTGGCCTCTAAGTGTAATGGGGTCAATACAATCTTTTTTAATAGATAAGAATGGTGGTATTTGGTATATACTTGGTGGTGGTGGTATTTATTATTGCAAAACTCCCGTGCCAAACAAAAAACTAGAGGCCATTAAACACTTTGATGGTATAGTACGTGATGCTGTAATTACTGACGACGAGATTTATTTTTGTAACACCCTTAGTTTGTATAAAATAAGCAAGCAATCAGATGAAAAATACATAGTAGGCCAACTTGCTACTTTGCCACAAAAAAGGGGGAATACACAAGAAATTTTTTTGCTTTTAAATACTAAATCTACTGAAGACTTTCTTTTAGCCACTACCACAAATTCACGTTTATTATTTATAAATAAGAAGACAGGTAAAATTGAGGAACCTGTTTTCGAAAATCTGAACACATCGCGTACTGAACTTATTAGTTTTCAGGTAGTATCAAACAGGCTTATATATATAGGTACTAATAAAGGCTTATTGCGTACCACTGTTGGAAATAAAGCAATTACAAGGCATAAGCACAAAACCAATTTGCGGTTTCGTAGTGTAGTAGCATTAGGCACAGATACCTTGTTGTTGGGTACTAAGGGGTATGGAATATACAGATATGTGAAAAGCAATGACGGGAAATGGAACAACGATAAGCAAGAGCATCTAAACCTTGCTAGCCTTGTGCAGTGCAATACAGTGAACAGATTTTATACCGATAAAACAAATACACTTTGGGCAACCACCAATTGTGGCCTTTTTAAGAGAACAAAAGGTGGGTGGGAACTGGTTGTAAAGGGGATGCAGGTTTGGGGAATAACTGAAGATGACGAGGGAAATTTGTGGTTGGGTAATAACTTTTTTGGTTTGTTGAAGTATAATCCTAAAACAGGACAAAGTAAAAGGCTTTGGATGGAGAAAAAGGCAGATGAAAATCAGGCCGATAAACACTATAAACTTATATGGCAAACCAAATATTATAACGGGAAAATATATTTAGCTACGGCAGCAGGTTTGCTTGAATTTGATATTAAAACAGAAAAATTTAAAGTATTTTTTAATAATCAACTAAAATTAGTTCCCACTTGGGATTTTTATATTAGCGATTCGCTTTGGCTAATCCCCACACAGGGAAAGGGTTTATGGAGTTATAATCCCACAACAAAAAAACTTGAAAACGTAGATGCCACTAACCAGTTTTTATACAGTATGGTACAAGACGGTAGTGGTAGTTTTTGGATGATAAATGATAAGGGTGTTTTAAAATACCAGTGGCCGCTTGATGTTTCATCTTTCACATTATCTGATGGACTAAATACTGATTTACTATCGTACACAGGTATAGCCAAGTTAGGAAAAACACAAGTGGTATTTTGTGGTGAAGATGGTTTTACTATTGCTGATATTGATGGAGATGGGGTTAATAATGGGGCGAAAGAAAATAGCTTGTTCGTATCATCACTAAAATATGCCGGCATAGCTATATCAGATTATTTAGATAGTACTGCAAGTCTTAGCCTTGATTTTGCTAAAGGGCAACTTTTGATAGAATGTGCCACAAACTATATTTTTCCTCGCAAAGCCACACTTCACTATCTGCTGGAAGGTGAAGACAAAGACTGGAATACGACTGTTAATGGTAATAATGCTATTAATTACACCAATTTGGCTCCGGGCACATATATTTTTAAAGCTTATATAAGTGGTAAAGGAATTAAAAGAAGTAAAATATTTAAATTAAAAATTATAATTAACCCTCCATTTTGGCGTACAGCTTGGTTTAATGGAATTCTTATTATAGTATTAGCAAGCCTTTTGGTGTACATAATATACGATTGGGCTATACGGCAAAAGCTAAAACAAGACAAACTAAAATCGGAGATTGAGGCATTAAGGGCACAAATAAACCCGCATTTTATTTTTAATGCCTTAAACTCAATACAATCATTTATTTATTTAGAAAATAAAGCAGAAGCTAACGAGTATTTGGTAAAGTTTTCTAAACTAATGCGCATGATATTAGAAAATTCTCGCGAAGAAATCATTACAGTGCACCAAGAGCGAGGCTTTTTGGCACTTTACCTCGAAATGGAGAAAATACGTTTTAAAGGAAAGTTTAATTTTTCTATACACAACAGCCATGAGGGGAATATTAAATATAAAATACCCGCAATGCTATTGCAACCCATTGTAGAAAATGCATTAAAATACGGTGTAAATGAAGAAGATGATAAATTAACTATTGATATTAACTTTGAAATTGAAGATAATGCTGTGGTGTGTGAGGTGATGGATAATGGTAAAGGGTTTGTAGATAGTAATGTAAGCACCAATACAGGGGAGAGACACTCGCTAGGTTTAACATTGGTGAAGGAAAGGTTGCAAACGCTATCAAAAATATATAAAACCGAATATAAGATTATTATAGGCAATAGGTCGCAATTTAATAAGGGCAATAAAGGTGCTTACGTAAAATTAATTATTCCCCAACATGATTAAAACACTATTAATTGAAGACGAAACCCAAAGCAGGGACTTTATTAAAAAGTTAATTGCCGATACAGCCCCATTTATAGAAGTAGTGGGCGAAACAGGTAGTGTTGATGAGGCAATACGACTAATACGAGAAACCCAACCGCAGTTGGTTATTTTAGATATACAGCTATACGGGCGCAGTGCTTTTGATATTTTTAAAGAAATTGGTGAGTTTGATTTCCAGTTATTATTCATCACAGCATTTGAGCATTTCGCCATTCCTGCTATAAAACTTTCGGCAGTTGATTATTTGTTAAAGCCCATTAGTCCTGCTGAGTTTAAGGTTGCAATGGACAAAATATATAATAGGGCAAATTTATATAACAGTGGCACATTAGTAGCCCTGCAAAAAGAAAATTTACAAATAAATGATAAATTGCTAATCAGCGATTACAAAGAGATTTATTTGGTAGAGTATGATGCTGTTATATATTTTGAAGGTGATGGAAACTATACTCATGTAATACTTAATACAGGTAAAAAGATAACATCAGCTAAACCCATTTACGAGTACGAGGCGCAATTGGCTACAAAAGGATTTTATAGGGTACACAAATCCTATCTTATCAATATGGCGCACATTACCAAGTATATAAAGGGTAGGGGTGGTGAGGTTGTTATGGTAAATGGTGATACAGTTTATGTATCAAGCAGAAAAAAGAATGAGTTTCTTGAGATGATTAAAAATCATAAAGTTGAGTAATTCTGACTTGTAAGTTATTTAGTTGTTTCGTTTTTTATTTCATCTACAATTTTTAAAGCTGCTTTATAACCGATATCATAAATTTTACTGGCTTTTCGCATATCAAAAGTACTGTATTCTTCCAGTTCTTTAGGGTAAATAACCCAATCGCAGGCACTAAATTTTTGTACAGAGTTGTAGTTGATAGATATCCTGTACACTCGGTCAACAATTTTCAAGGTGTTATCAAGAGCCTTCTCATCAACAGTTTGTAGTGGGCTAACATATATACCCAATAATTTTTCACATTTAGAACGTACAATATTCACAGGAAAGTTATTGGTTATTCCACCATCAGCATACCATCCTGTATCAATTTGTATTGGAGAAAACAACATAGGGAAAGCACATGATGCTAATATTGCGGGTATAAGTTTGCCGCTGTTAAACACCTTGCTTTGTGCTGAAATTAAATCGGTAGCTACAGTGTGCAGTTCAATAGGTAAATCTTCAAAAGTACTGTCGCCCAAATGCTTTTCCAGTATGTCTGTTAAAAACGAAATATCGAAAAAGCCCGGCTTACGCCAGCTAAAATTATGCAAACCAAATAGTGAAATATTGTTTATCAGTTCTAAAATAGTATCAGGTTTTACTCCCGCTGCATACAGTGCACCTATCATAGCACCGGCACTTGTACCCGAAATGCAGGTTGGGTGTAAATCATTATCGCTTAATGCCTTCAATGCACCTGCATGTGCAAGCCCCTTTACACCTCCGCCTGATAGTGTAAGGCCAAATTTGTGTTTTGTTTCCACACTACAAAGTTAGTAGCTATGCCGTAAGTATACACACCGTTTACGAATGCCAACAGTAAATTAATTTGAAAATACAGTTATTAAACACTACATTTGCACTTATTTTTTTGTAAATAAAGATGGAAAACAGAGAGGATTTTTGTTTTGCCTTATTTAATAAAGTTATCTAGTCATACCGTTCTAAGTGAGTTTCTTTTTTTAGTAAACAAGCGCAAAGCTGCTCACAAATACTGCATCCCACCGTAGTATATAGTATATTGGTGCATATTAGTTTTTGTTCTTTTATTTGATTTTTAGTTTAGGAAATCATCTAGCTAAAAAATATTTCTTTTCATCAAAATACCATCACAAAGTGCATATTATTGATATATTAATTTTTGTAGTCTACATGTTAATCATGCTCGGCATTGGTTTTTTCTTTCTCAAGAAAAACAAAACAGCCGAAGATTATTATGTTGGTGGACGTTCTATGAGTAGCTGGCACGTTGGCTTATCAGTAGTAGCAACCGATGTTGGCGGAGGTTTTTCCGTAGGCTTGGGCGGTTTGGGCTTCACTATGGGGCTATCCGGCTCGTGGATGTTGTTTACAGGGCTAATAGGTGCATGGCTAAGTGCTGTGGTGCTTATACCCAAGGTAAGTAAGCTATCAAAAAAGATAAACCTGTATACCTTCCCCCAAATATTTAAACACTACTATGGCCCTTGGGTAGCTTTATTAGCTGGTATCATTTCAGCCATTGGTTACTTGGGTTTCACCAGTTCACAACTGTTGGCAGGGGCAAAATTAGCTTCGGCCACCTTTTCCGATTTAAATTTAAACTCAGCCCTATACATAATGGGCATTATAGCAGTAGTGTATACCGTAATGGGTGGCATTAAAGCCGTAATATATACCGATACTGTGCAGTGGATAATACTAATGGGAGGGCTTATATTTATAGGCATACCCATGGGCTACAGTGCTATTGGCGGATGGGAGGCTATACAAGCCACTTTGGAACCCGAGTTTCTATCGTTTACCAATATTAGCTGGCACCAAATTGTAAATTGGAGTATAACTATTATACCCATTTGGTTTGTAGGGATGACTCTCTATCAGCGTATTTATGCTTGCAAAGGTCAAAAAGAAGCACAAAAAGCATGGTTTATAGCAGGCCTTTTTGAGTGGCCTATAATGGCCATAATGGGGGTAATGCTGGGTATGTTTTCGCGAGTGGCATTGCTGCAAGGTATGTTTGCACACGAAGGCATAGTTGCCATTGGCGATATTGATGTAGAAATGGGCTTGCCCATGCTACTAAAAACCATTTTGCCTGTTGGTTTAATGGGTTTAATGATGTCGGCCTACTTTTCAGCCATACTTTCAACTGCCGATAGTTGCCTAATGGCAGCGTCGGGCAATGTTGTAACCGATATTATAGAAAAATTTGTTCCCTTAAAACACAGTCAGTTGCTGCGCTTCTCGCAAGTGGCTACCCTTGTTTTGGGGGCAATAGCACTAATAATAGCATCAGCCGTTACCAGTGTGTTAGATTTAATGCTGCAATCATATGCCTTTATGGTATCGGGCTTATTAGTCCCCATTATCGGTGCATTTTTTTGGAAGAGAAGCAGCACTGTGGCAGCTTTTGTAGCTATGTTGGTGGGTGGCACTACAACACTTATACTTTTATTGGCCGAGGTGAAACTATTTGGCGTTTTAGATGCTAACTTAGTGGGCATTACTGCGGCCACTGTTTTCTTTATTCTTTTATCATACTTATTTCCCAATAAAAAACAATTAGCAATATGAATATTAACTATATAGATGCCAATACAAACAGCAATACACCATTTACTGATGCACAAATTGTAGCATTTCTTCACCAACATCTTGATCAATATGGCGATGATAAAGAAAGCATAAGTCGCTGCCTCGATTTTGCTATGGAGCGAAACAACGGCTTTGGAGGGTTTGCAGTGGTTGCCAGTGAAGGCGAAGATATTATTGGTGCAGTAATAGTAAACAAAACCGGTATGGGCGGCTATATACCCGAAAACATTTTGGTATACATAGCATCGCACGGACAATTTAGGGGCAAAGGTGTTGGCAGAGCGTTAATGGATGAAACCCTTAAACGTGCTGTGGGTGATGTAGCTCTACACGTAGAAAAAGACAATCCAGCTCGTTTTATGTATGAAAAATATGGATTTACAAATCCGTATTTAGAAATGAGGCTTAAACGATAACCCCTACTATTATGGCATATTTGAAACTATACAAAAACAAACTTGAGAAAAACTACAAGTACTTGGATAAGCTGTTTACCAAAAATAATATTGAGTGGGCAGCAGTTTCAAAATTGCTTTGCGGGCAAAAAGAATACTTAGAACTTTTATTGAAATTGGGTATGACCGAAATTTGCGATGCCCGTTTATCAAACCTGCGCACTATAAAAAAAATAAACCCCAATGTACAAACTGTATATATAAAGCCACCTGCCAAGCGCAGTATAGAAGGCATAGTGAAATATGCCGATGTTAGTTTTAATACAGAGTTGCAAACCATTAAATGGCTATCAGAAGAGGCGGTACGACAAAACCGTACCCATAAGATTATTATAATGATAGAAATGGGCGACCTACGCGAAGGCGTGGTGGGTGAAAACCTTATAGATTTTTACGAAAGCATTTTTAGGCTTCCTAATATAGAAATACGAGGATTGGGCACTAATCTAAATTGTCTTAGCGGTGTTTTTCCTTCAGAAGACAAGTTGATACAATTGGGTTTATACAAACAACTGATTGAAGCAAAATTTAACAAAAAAATACCTTGGGTAACGGGTGGAACATCGGTAGTGATACCTATGTTACTGCGCAAAGTATTACCCAAAAGTATAAACCATTTTAGGGTGGGCGAAACCTTGTTTTTTGGCAATAATTTGGTTACAGAAGAGCCTATTAAAGGTATGGAGCCTGATGTGTTTAAGTTATTTGCCGAGATAATAGAAATTGCTGAAAAACCAATGGTACCCGTTGGTGAAATGGGCTTAAATCCATCGGGAGAGGCTTTTGAGGTGAACGAGGAGGATTATGGAAAAACTACCCACCGAGCCTTGCTCGATTTGGGTGTATTAGATATATCCAACCCGCAGTTTTTAATGCCCGATGATGAAAATATAGAAGTAGTAGGTGCTAGCAGCGATATGATAGCCTTAGATTTGGGAGACAATTTTCAGGGGTATAAAGTAGGTGATGTAGTATCGTTTAGCCTAAAATATATGGGTGCTTTGCGGGTGCTAAACTCAACCTATGTAGAAAAAATTGTAGAGTAGTTAGTGCTTTACAGCTACCCTAACAAATGTGTTTTTCCCTTCAATATCAATTTTAAAAACATATAAGCCGTTTTCTAGCCTGCTAATATCATACGAGCTTTGTGGCGAAGTGAAACGCATTTGCTCACTGCCCAACATATTATATATAACAACCTCATCAGCTTGCTTATTTAAGGAGATAAAATTGCTGGCGGGGTTGGGATATAGTGTAAGTTCAGGTAAAATATCAGTATCAGTTATTGATGTAGGTAGGGGAGGAGATACAGGTTTTGTGGTTAGTTTTTTCCAATCAAAAAAAGCATAAACAGGGTAATGGTCGGATGTGGTATTGCTATAATTGCTAATATAATTACCCACCCCATCAAACACCGTTGCCGATGATGAAATATAAAAACTATCAATACTTTTAGCTAATAAAATATGGTCAATCATGCCACCCCCAAACGCATACGATCGTTTACCAGCATCACTTAGTGGTTTGGTGGCAAATTGGTAGCCATCATCTAGCAACTGCTGGTATGGGGTCTGTGCATTGTTAAAAATTGATTTATTCAAATCGTCGTTCCAATCACCCAAAACAATACATTTTTTGCCCTGTAGGTCTTGTTCAATATAGGTTTTGAGGTAGCCTGCCGCCGCTTTTCGCCTATTGTAAGCCTCTTGTTTGGCAGTGGTATTGCCTGTATTGGCTTTCATGTGCACCACAATAAAATATAAGGTGTCAGTTTTATCTCCACCAATAGTTTGTAGGGCAACTTGCAAGGGTGGGCGGGTTGCAAACTCGTAATTGGCATATTGCAACAATATATTTTTTGATAGGGAAGGTATAATCTCAAACATACTTTTTTTATAAAAGAAGCACATCTTTTGTGTAGCCTGAAAGGTTGAGTTTAACGCACCGTATTTAGAGAATAAAAAATCGCTAAGATTAAAAAAGGTATTGCCATTGCTCATTTCTTGCAAAGCAATCACGTCAAAATCAGTTTGGGCAATAAGGTTTTTTACATTGTTGTATTGCAGGTTCTCGTCAGTGGGGCCATAACCGCTTTCGCCCAGCCACTCCACGTTCCAAGTGGCTACATCCAGCAAAGTATCGTTACCTAGTTTGGGTACTTGTGCAAATGTTGGAGTATATAGTAGGGTTAGAAGAAATATAAATACAGGACGAAGAGACATGGCTAATTAGTTAATATGCAAAGTTAAAACTAAAACCATAGTGTTGGCAAAACCAAAATGCAAGCGTAAGAATACTTATCTTGCAACCGTTTATTTATTGCGGTAGAGAACATAAACTTTGACTAACTAATTTAATAATATTAAGTGGTTAGGTGTTTGATATTATGTAGAAGTTTAATATCTTTGCCGTCCTTAAAAAAAATTAAGTGATGTACGCAATAGTAGAAATAGCCGGTCAGCAGTTTAAAGTGGAGAAAGACCAAACTCTTTATGTACACCGTTTTAACGACAACAAAGTAGGCGATAGCCTTGCATTTGAAAATGTATTGTTGATTGATAACGATGGTAGCATAAAAGTAGGAGCCCCCACTGTTGAAGGCGCAAAAGTAACCGCCAAAGTGTTGGAACACTTAAAAGGCGACAAAGTGATTGTGTTTAAAAAGAAACGCCGTAAAGGCTATCAAAAACAAAACGGTCACCGTCAACAATTTACCAAAATTAAGATTGAGGGCATCACCGCCTAATTTTTTGTTTAACTGTTTAACATTTAAAGTATAATACAATGGCTCATAAAAAAGGTGCCGGTAGTTCGAAAAACGGTCGCGAATCGCATAGCAAACGCTTAGGCGTTAAAATATTCGGTGGTCAATCAATTATCGCCGGTAATATAATAGTAAGACAACGTGGTACTAAACACCATCCTTCTGAAAACGTAGGTATTGGTAAAGACCATACTTTGTTCGCTTTGGTTGATGGTACTGTGGTATTTAGGAAACGTAAAGACAACCGTTCTTTTGTTTCTATAGAACCAATTAAACAAGAAGTAGCTGTTGTAGCTCCTGCGAAAGCAGTGAAGAAAGCAAAAGCACCAGTAGTTGAGGCTCCTGTTGAAGAAGCACCTGCTACCGAAGAAACTACATCTACAGAAGCATAATCGTTTTTAAATAAACATATACAGCCCCGCATTTTTTGTGGGGCTTTTTTTATTTCAGTTGCAGGTAAATATAGTCGTAGTACTTTACCAAGTGGTAACCCTAAAATTTTAGCTTATGGTTTTTAATACCTATTTTTTAAGCCTATAGATATTTTACCTACTGACTTATTGACTAGCGTGATTGCTAAAAACTGTTATCGTTTAAGTTTTGCTATTAGCTTACCAAAAAATCCATTTTTCTTTTGAGGTTGTTGTGTAAAGCTCCAATCAAAAGCAGTAACAGCAGCTATTTTATCATCAAGAGGTTTTCCTTCTAAGCCTTCAAAAAAAGTTTGCAAAGGTTGCTCGGCGGCGTTGCAATACGGCCAATAGTGTTCAATAGTAACATCACTGCGGTGTGCGGTGTATTCTTTCTGTAAAAAGTAAGAAAAAGCCAATTGCTCCATTACGTGTTTTTGGTATTGGGCAAGCATAGCATCGGTAAGTTGCAATACCTTTTCAAGCAAAGGCATCACTGGGGTTTGTAAACCAATAACACCTGCGTTCCACATATAATATTCAGCAGGTATGCTCACCTTTTCGCCGCTGCCAATAGTAAACTCTTTTCCTTTAACAAAACGATGTATTTTTTTAATTATAGGGTTGGCATTGCTTTTTAGCTGAGCTTCGGGCAAATGCAATAACGCATTGCTATCATCAATCAAGTCAAACAAAGGTTGCGGATGATTTTTAAACCATGTATCGCTATCTAAATAAATAAATTTCCCCTCGTATTTTTGGGCAAACTGCATCAGCATTTTAACCTTCACACGGTGTATAAAGTTATGCTCGCCCTTCCACTCTTGCACCATTTCGGGTGTCATAGGTTCGCAAACCACATACTCGTTTATATCACTAAAAAAGGGAGCATTATCGGTATATAAAATAACTGTATAATCGCTATCTTCCTGTATAAATTTTAGTAAGGATAATACACAAAACTTAGCCTCGCGTAGTATGCGTTCTTTACCGTAGCATTGTATTACAAAATAGTTCATAGGTATTATTCGGGCAAACTATAACGTTCAATAATCCAATCAGGCAATTGCTTTGCGCGGCCGGTTTTCATATCAATCATAGTATAATTAAAATGACCGTTGCAGCATAGTTTTAGTCCCTCTTTTTTCAATATTTCAAATTCAACTTTGGAAGTATGTTTTTCAAACTGTACCAATTGGGTACGCACTATAAAATAATCACCCATTTTTAACGGACGTTTATATTCCATGTAGGTAGAAGCTATTACCCAGCCCAAACCGTTTTGCATAAACTCTTCCATAGGCATACCATAGCAACGTGCCATTTGGTCGTAGCGGGCAGCCAATACATAATCAATATACTTTGCACTGTGCACATGCTGAAACATATCAATATCATCAGGCCTAACCTGTAATTCGCTTTCGTATTTATTCTTGTTTAATTTCATTTAACTAATAGTCTAATTGCTAAATGGTTAAATAGTTTCTACTATTTCAGTCCTTATAAAATTCAATATATTCCTTTGCCAACTCCACATACACAGCAGCGTTTTTTTCAATGGCTTGTATATGTTCGGGATTAAGTTGTTTCACAATTTTGGCGGGTGTACCTACCACCATACTATACGGGGGTATTTCCATACCTGCGGGCACCATTGCATTGGCACCAATAATACAAAAGTTGCCCACTTTAGCACCATTCATCACCGTGCTGTGCATACCCACCAACACATTATTACCAAGGGTAGCTCCGTGTACAAGGGCAAGATGACCTATTATACAATCGTTGCCGATGGTTGCAGGCTCATTAGGGTCAACGTGTATAACGGCATTGTCTTGTATGTTGGTGCGGTCGCCAATAGTTATACTATCGCTATCAGCACGCAACACAGCACCAAACCAAACCGAGCAATCATTTCCAAGCGAAACATTGCCAATAACAGTAGCATTTGGGGCTATAAAAACATTTTTGCCCTTTTGTATAGGCTTAGATAGCACTTGCTGTATATCCATGCGGCGAAGATACTAAATCCGTTGGCTACCCTTTTCTGCAAAAACTATTTTATAGATTAACACAAGGTTGTTATTTTTGTATACTGTTTGATAAAACTATGAAAATACAACCTATTACTGCTAATGATATTGCTGAAATTGACGCTATAAGACCCAAAGATTGGGGCTCGCTGGTTGCACATATACAATACTATATTAATATGCCCAATTGCCATCCTATAAAGCTGGTTGAAGATGGTAAAATTATAAGTATAGGCAATACCATACTGCATAAAAACACCGCTTGGCTATCGCACATTATTGTACACGAAGAACATAGGGGCAAAGGACTAGGCAAAACAATTGCCCAAGCACTTATTGATAGTGTGCCCAACACCCACAAAACAATTTTGCTTATCGCCACCGAACTGGGCGAATACGTATACAATAAACTAGGCTTTGTTACAGAAACCGAATATATAGCTTTTAAAGATGTGGAGATTGCAAGCCCTGCTTCGCCGCTAATACAACCTTTTGAGGAAAAATATAGAAGCTATTTGCACACTATGGATACAAACATATCGGGCGAAAGCAGGTTTGAGTCTTTAAACCCACACCTTGCCAATGCACAAGTATTTGTACAAAACAATCAAGTAGAGGGTTTTTATACGCCCACTTTTGGTGATGGTTTGATAATGGCCAATAACACCGAAGCTGGCATAGAGTTGATGAAGTATAGATTGCAAAGCAATGCGCTATGCCTTTTTCCTGTTGAAAATCGTGCCGCTACAAACTTTTTAGTAGCCAATAATTACAGCCCCGTAAAACAAATGAAAAAAATGCGTTTGGGTGAAAAGATTACATGGCAACCCCAAAATATATACAACCGCGTGGGGGGTAACTTTGGTTAATTTTATGTGCTATTGTAATAAATGGTACCTCTTTTCAACAGGATATAAAACTCCTGTTCTGTTAAATTGCAGCGCAACGTAGGGTTTTAAACCCTACGTTGCGCTGCAATTTCAAAAGCGATGGGTTTCAAAGCCATCATACCAAGTCATTGCTAAGTTACCCTACGCAAAACCTACTTTAATTAAATTGTATATTTGAAATACTATGGGACACGAAGAACTTAAAACCGAGATTATAAAGTTACTTGATAATATACCTGATGTGGTTTTAGAAAAGATATTGGTTGTACTGAAAGACATTGAAGCAAAATCGAAAATAAGCGATGATCATCGTACTAATATATTTAGTGAGGATAAAGAACTTTTTCAAAAGTTAGCTCAATAGCAAAAGATTTATGAATAGAGAAGTTTGGTTGAGTAAATCATTTTCAAAAACTTCAATGCCTTTATGGCCTTGTCCTACGTGTGGAATAGGCCAATTGCAAATTCAAAGACCTTTCATACATGAACTTAGCTCCAAATCAAAAAAAGATGAAGATTACCTTAGGACATATCCAGAAGATGAAGTAAGCCATTATGTAGTAATCTTAATTTGCAACAATTCTAATTGCAGAGAATCAGTTTCCTCATGTGGTTTAAGGGGAAATATAAAAACCATTGGAGATTATGGGTTTTATGATGGACATACTACTTCTTCAATTACTCCAATATTTTTCTATCCTAGTTTACAAATAATTACCCTATCTAATAATTGGCCAATCAATATTCGACGACAAATTGAAAAATCGTTTTCACATTTTTTCAATGATGGGTCTGCTTGTGCAAATAGTATTCGTACTTCCATTGAAATGTTGATGGATGAACTAAAAATCAATAAGACAACTACGAATAAGAATAAACAAAGAAAACCCCTAAAACTCCATGATAGAATAGTGATCTTTGGAAAGCAACACTCTGAAATTAATCCATATATAATGGCTGCAAAATGGATAGGAAACACTGGTAGTCATTCTGATACTTCTTTAAATAGGGAAAAATTGCTTGATGGGTATGATTTTTTAGAACATTGTCTTTATGAGCTATATGATAAGAAGCCTAAGCTAAAAGATCTTAGTAAAAAAGCTAATGTCATTAATAAAAGGAAAAAACCATAGAACTGTATATAAATAAAGTTTTAATACCAGTCTCTTACACTACAAACCCTTTATTCCTTCCAACTTCCCTATTTTTGCCCTATGTCTTTGCTCATCACCAATATAAAATCTTTGTACGGAGTACTTTCTCCCGATATTACTGTGAAACGCGGTGCCCAAATGGCCGACTTTGCCAGTATTGATAATGCCTATCTTTTTGTAGAAAATGGCCTTATAAAAGAGTTTGGCGCTATGACTGATTTAGAGAAATCGCCAAACTTTCAAACCATAACATCATCAAACCAAATAAATGCCGAGGGCAAAATAGTACTTCCCACTTTTGTTGATAGCCATACCCATTTGGTATTTGCTCGCAGCCGTGAAGAAGAATTTGTACTAAAAATAAAAGGTGCCAGTTATGAAGAAATAGCCGCCGCAGGCGGCGGCATATTAAACTCAGCAAGGCGAGTAAACGATGCTACCGAAGACGAGCTGTTTGAAGGTGCATGGGTGCGACTGCAAGAGTTGATACAAAAAGGCACTGGTGCAATAGAAATAAAAAGCGGTTACGGACTAACGGTTGATAACGAGCTGAAAATATTACGTGTAATAAAAAGATTAAAAGAAAAATCTTCCATACCTGTAAAATCTACATTTTTGGGGGCTCATGCTTTTCCTACCGAATACAAACAAAATCATAAGGGATATATAGACTTAATAATTAACCAAATGCTACCCGCCATTGCTGCCGAAGGCTTGGCCGACTATATAGATGCTTTTTGTGAAACAGGATTTTTTAGCGTTGCCGAAACAGCCCAAATATTAGAAGCTGGTGCAAAACACGGACTAAAAGCAAAAATACACGGCAACCAATTGGATTATAGTGGAGGTGTGCAAGTAGCGGTAGCACATAATGCCATAAGTGTTGATCATTTGGAACATACAGGCGATGCAGAAATTGAAGCATTGCAAAACAGTAATACTTTGCCTGTTGGCTTACCCGGTTGCTCGTTTTACTTAGGTTTACCGTATACACCTGCACGTAAAATTATTAATGCAGGTTTGCCTTTGGTTTTGGCCAGCGACTATAACCCCGGTAGTTCGCCCGCAGGCGATATGCGATTTATTACTGCACTTGGTTGCATTCAAATGAAACTAACGCCCGAAGAGGCTTTTAATGCTACCACTATAAATGGGGCAGCGGCTTTGGAATTATCAAACCAAGTAGGTAGTATAACTATTGGTAAAAAAGCGAATTTAATTATTACAAAAAAAATACCCTCTTTGGCTTGGATACCCTATGCACACCAAAATAACTGGATTGATAGTATTTTTATAAATGGCGAAAAAGTGTAAATTACACTCGCATTTATCTATCAATTGTACATGAAGGTTATTACTTGGAATATGCAAGGCGCTAGCGATAGCGACACAAGCAAATGGCGCGATGCAGCAAAGTTTTTTTTTGTAACACAAAAGGCTGATGTAGTATGCCTGCAAGAAAGTGGTTGGCCATTAGCATCTGAAGGATTTGATGAAGTGTATGCACACGAAATAGAACCTTTTCCCCGACCTGTAAGGTTTTTAGGTTCTCCTCCTGATATTGAATATGTGAATTTTATTTGGCACCCATTCAGCGATAGGTACGATATGGCTATTTATGTGCTTTGGGTAAGAACTGACGATGGAGCAAATAGAGTCAACCTGTCTATAATGTCAAAAACTAGACCTTCTTACTTTATATATATAGAACCCGTTACCGTAAAAGATAATTTTTCTACACGCCCTTCTATTGGTATAGGTGATGGTATTCGCAATATATTTTGCATCCATGTTAACTCAAAAACACATGGTGCAGATGCGCCCAAATTAATAGAAACCATAAATGCACGATATGCAAGTTGGTATGCCGCTGGCGATTTTAACCGCGAGCCCGAACCACCATGGAATAGAGAGATTGGCTTTATTTGGCCTCCTGATAGACCTACACACAATGGTGGAGGAAGATTAGACTATATGGTAGCTTATGCAGGAAGAAGAAATTTTGGCACTGTATTAAGTATGCCCGTATCCGACCACGATGCTGTTGAATTTGTCTTTTAACTTTTAAACTAAATACGATCAATTATGAGAATTATTACATGGAACATGCAAGGAGGCAACGATAGTGCCGAAAGCAAATGGACAAAAGGAGTATCAATATTACTTAGTCAGGCTAAAGCAGATGCCGTATGCCTGCAAGAAAGCGGCGCACCGTCGGGTAATATAAAAGAGTTAGACGAGTTGAAATGGGTTGGTAACCCCCCTTCTGAATTAAAATATTCATATTATTTGTGGACACCTTTAAAAGAATCATACTATGTATTGTGGGTTAACACCGACAGTAGTGGTAACACTGGTAGGGTAAACCTTGCTGTTGTATCACCAACAGAACCTAAGGCTTTCTTATATGGAGACCCTGGTTTAAAAGATGGAAGACCATCTATCGGTTTAATTCTTGAAGATAATGTATTCAGCATACACGCTTTTGCCAAAGGTGGTGGCGATTCTGATGGATTAATAAAAAATGTTGAAGCGTTAGGACTTCAAAGTTGGAAAGTTGCTGGAGATTTTAACCGCGAACCAAATACTTGGACACCTTCATACGGGGTTACTTGCCCTCCTGATAAAGTTACAAGGCCTGAAAGCAATAAGAAACTAGATTATATGGTAAAACTTAAAGGTATGTCCGTTAAGGGCACTGTACTAGACAATTTTATACTATCAGATCACTACCCTGTAGTTTTCGATGTTTAATTATCACTAAAAAACAAATACATAAAACAGGCTTCTAAAAATTTTTAGAAGCCTGTTTTTATTATTTTTGAGCAATGGATATTGGCCTGCCCAAACTAACACAGTGGATAAATAAGCTACTGTTACTATACACATTATTACTGCTTATTCCTGCATTTGCGTATGCCCAAACAACAAAAGTAGTTAGGGTGATTGATGGCGATACTTATATAATTTCATCGGGAGAAAAAGTACGTATGCTAGGTATTGATGCCCCTGAAATGAGTACCTATTTTGGCAACGATGCTAAATTATACCTTAAACACCTGATAGAGGGCAAAACAGTACGTATTAAAGATGATATAATGAACCAAGATAAAGACCGTTATGGTCGCT
Source organism: Bacteroidia bacterium (assembly GCA_037968475.1). Lineage (GTDB taxonomy): Bacteria > Bacteroidota > Bacteroidia > UBA8524 > UBA8524 > SB11. Next base: position 135,772 of record JBBKVO010000013.1, on the reverse strand, counting down.
TGCTTCGCTATACCTACCTCAACAATCAAGATATAAATCTACGTATGGTGTGCGACGGATATGCTATAGCTTATACGCGTTTCAAATTCAGCAAAAAAAGTTCATATATACATTGTCAAAATACTGCTACTAAAGAAAAACTAGGTATGTGGGCTACCAAAGGTGCATCACAACTTTTTAAACAGAAAAAAGAAAAAAAGAAAAGTAAAAACAAGCCCCAAAAAGAAAACAACAATAAGAATGAGCCTTTAAGTGCCGAACAAATACTTTGGTATGCTTTGGCAATAATACTTTTAGGTCTTATCTATAAAATCCGAAAAACAAAGCGGTAATGCAATCTCTTAATATTCGACTAAAAAGTATTAAAAACTTATTTATCAGTGATATATTTGTTTACTTTATCTAAAGCCATTATAAAATGAGCAATTATTCATTACTGAAAGTCTTTTTTATTCTTTGCTGCATATTTTTAATTAACGCAGTTAATGGTCAAACTTTTAGTTGGACTCAAATTCAAAAACTTTCAGCAAAAGATAGAAGTGCTAATGATTACTTTGGCAACAACTGTTTTATAGATTCTTTAAATAATAGAATTATTGTTGGTGCAAGAAATAAGAATACAGGCAGGGGAGCGGCATACATTTTTGATAGAAATTCTTCTACAGGCAGATGGGAAGAGATTGCTAAACTATTACCATCAGACCCTGGAACAAACAATCTTTTTGGTGTAAGCGTATCGGTTGCAGGTGATTATGCAGTTGTAGGTGCTTTTTATGATAATAAAGATGCGGGTGGTACACCAACAGGATTAAACCAGCCAGGATCTGCTTATATATACGAGAGAAACACAAGCAACCAATGGTCGCAAAAAATTAAACTTATTTCTCCTGAAAGAACTGCTAATGACAGATACGGCAATCAGGTTCGCGCACAAGGCAATGAAATTTTTATTGCCGCTTATAATGAAGAATTAGATACCAACGGTGCAAATTCGAAATCAAATGGAGGCGCAATTTATATTTACCAAAGAAGTTTAGCAGGAAGTTGGATATTGAAGCAAAAGCTAGTCGCTTCTGATCGAGCCAGTGGCGATCAGTTTGGAATAAATATGGAAGTACGTGAAGATAAATTAATTGTAGGTGCTTTTTTAAAAGGGAGCGATGATAGGGGCGGCGCTTATATTTTTGAGAAACAAACCGATGGTTACTGGAAAGAAAAACACAAACTTATTTCTAATGATATAGCAGGAGGAGATAACTTTGGTAGGCATGCCGATATAGGTAAAAATATTGCTATTGTTGGTGCCCCTGATGATGATGAAGATGCTAATGGAGCAAATCCTGTTACAAACTGTGGCTCAGCCTATATATTCGAGTACAATACCAATACAAGCCAATGGATTCAAAAAGCTAAAATTGTAGCCGCAGTTAGAACTGCAAACGATGAATATGGTGTAAATACAGCTATAAGAGGAGATCATGTACTTGTTGTTGATTATAATTCTGGAAGTACTGATACAGGTGCTTGCTACTACTACAATAAAGATAATTCAGGGAATTGGGGATATAGACAAACTGTATTACCTAATGATTTGGCTGCGGGCGACCTATTTGGTGCTTGGCTTAGTATGACAGGTAAATATGCTGTAGTAGGCAGTGTATTACAGGATAAAGACAGCGCAGGAAATAATACTCTATCTGATGCTGGTGCAGTTTATATTTTTGAACTAACAGGAACTAACTGTAATATAAAGAGAACTGACACCGTAAACATATGCTATGGAGATAGCCTGTTTTTACAAAAAAAATATCAAACAAGCTCAGGGGTTTATTACGATACCCTACCAGATATACTAGGGTGCGATACAATTTTAACTACTATGCTCACCATATTACCTATAGATACCGTAAGCATAAATAAATCAATTTGTACAGGCGATAGCATTTACTTACAAAAACAATATAGAAATACAACAGGAATATATTATGACACAGTACCTTCAACAATCGGATGCGATAGTATAATTATTACCCACCTCACTATTAGTAATAATAAAACTGTAACAACTGACACTATTGTGTGTAGTGGTGATAGCATATTAATCAATTCAAGATATATAAAAAATCAAGGGACTTATTATGATACTATCAGTAATGGAGGAAGCTGTTCTATTATTGATGTTACCAATGTATCCACTGTAACTCAAAAGTTCTTTGTTACTAATATTTTATTATGTGGTACAGATAGTACATATTTTGGTAATAAATACCTAAAAACTTCGGGTATTTACTATGATACAGTATATGATAACAACTGCCCTGATACAGTAAGGCAATTAAATCTTGTATCTAAGCAGTTCCCAGTAACCCTACTTGAGTTTAGACTATGTCCGGGGGATAGTATATTCTATAATGGAATTATTTATAAAACAGATACCACATTTTATGATACAATACAAAAACCATCGGTTTGCGATTCAATTGTTGTTACACGTATAAGAAACGTGGGTACTCCTCCTCAATTAAAAGACACCATTTTTTACTGCGATGATAAATTGGCCACCATGGATGCAGGAGATTACAAAGCCTATTCTTGGAGTGATGGTTCAGGAAGTAGAATATTTCAAACCAATGTAGAAGGTTTCTATTTTGTAGAAGTTACGGATACCAATAATTGTAAATTCAATGACTCATTTTTGGTATGGGAACGCTGCGACCCTTTAATATTTGTCCCCAATGCATTTTCGCCTAATAACGATGGTAAAAATGACTTTTTTTTTATAACAACATACAATATTATAGGTTTAAACTTTATGATATTTGATCGATGGGGGGAAATATTATTTGAAACTAACGCAACAAGTTTTGCATGGGATGGAAAATATAAAGATACCCCTCTTCCAATAGGCGTTTATCATTGGCTTGCAACATTTACAGGTATCGATAGAGATGGACGTATCAAAAAAAGCAACCAAACAGGTATGATTTCACTGATAAGATAGAAGCGACGGTTAACACAATCTTTAACATCATAAGTGTAAAAAGAACTTTGGTATGCTTTGGTAATATTAGGCTCGATAATTGTGGTATATGCAAAAGCAAGAACGAAAAGACGGTAAAAAACTACAAAACAAGCAAATGGCGTATTTCCGCCATATCTTAAAATAACACAGGCTAAAAAAATAATACATTCCTGTTTTCTGTTAACTTTTATTTCTTTTTAAGCTCCAAACAAAAAGCTATACTTGCATAGTATAGATGTTGTGAAAACATCTGTATAATTTATATCAACCCACCACCATTACTAATGGCATATTCGAAAAAAGAACTCAAACCTCTTATACTAAAAGTATTTAAAGAAAACCCTAACAAATTATTGAATTTTAGGCAGATATCTGCAAAGTTAGGCATCGAAAAAGTAAACAAAAATGTAATTCAGTTACTTGAAGAACTAAAAAGCGAAGGCAAATTAGGCGAAACCGACCCTGGTCGATACCATTACGAAAACCTAATGAACAATGTTGAAGGTACGATAGAAATTACCCAAAGGGGTAGTGCTTATGTTGTGCCTGATGAAGGCGAACAAGATATCTTTATTGCATCAGCTGATATTAACCATGCACTACATGGCGACAGAGTTGCTGTAACTCTATACGCATCACGCAAAAACAAAAAACCCGAGGGCTTTGTATTAGAAATAATGCAACGTGCTAAAACAGATTATGTAGGCACATTGCAACGCAACAAAAACTTCTCGTTTTTAGTGCCTGATGATAAACGTATGTATGCCGATATTTTTGTAGCTAACGAAAACCTAAACGGAGCAAGAGACGGACAAAAAGTTATTGTGAGCCTTACCGATTGGCCTGAAAATGCTAAAAACCCATTTGGTAAAGTAAAAACAGTATTGGGCGAACCGGGTGATAACGATACCGAAATGCACGCCATTGTAGCTGAGTTTGGTTTCCCGCTTGAGTTCCCTGCCGATGTAGAAAAAGAAGCACAAAAAATACCCACCACAGTTAGTAACAACGAAATAAAAAAACGTGTCGATTTTCGTGAAACTTTAACATTTACAATTGACCCTGAAGATGCTAAAGATTTTGACGATGCCCTATCGTTTAAAAAACTTGAAAACGGTAATTACGAAATTGGTGTGCACATTGCTGATGTATCGCACTATGTGCGTGTAGGCACAAAACTAGACGAGAACGCTTTTGATCGTGCCACATCGGTATACTTAGTTGATAGAACCATACCAATGCTTCCTGAGGTACTAAGTAACGGTGTATGTTCGCTTCGCCCAAATGAAGATAAACTAACCTTTTCGGCTGTATTTGAAATGAATGACAAAGCCGAAATACTAAACCAGTGGATAGGCAAAACCGTTATTCACTCAAAACGTCGCTTTGCATACGAAGATGCGCAAGAACGTATAGAAACAGGCGAAGGCGATTTGGCCGAAGAGCTGATAATACTAAATAATATTGCTAAAAAACTAAAAGATGCCCGCTTTAAAAACGGAGCGCTTAGTTTTGAAACCGAAGAAGTTAAATTTCAGTTAGACGAAAAAGGCAAACCACTTGGTGTGTATACTAAGGTACGCAAAGATGCCCACAAACTAATTGAAGAATATATGCTGTTGGCTAACCGTAAGGTTGCCGAATTTGGATATAAATACCGTGCTAAAAAACAAAAAGAAGCCAATGTATTTGTGTACCGTGTACACGATAATCCTGATGAAACTAAACTAAAAGATTTTAGTGCATTTGCTCGTCGTTTTGGGTATAACCTAAAAATGGATTCAGCTAAAGCCATCACCAAATCATTTAACGATTTGGCAATAGCTACCGAAGGAAAGCCTGAGCAAGGCATACTGCAAAGTATGGCTATACGCACTATGGCAAAAGCAGTATATACCACCCAAAAAACTGGGCACTATGGTTTGGCTTTTGATTATTACACACATTTCACCAGCCCTATTCGCCGTTATCCTGATTTGATGGTGCACCGCTTGCTTGAAAAATACCTTGAAAGCGAAACCGAAAAACCTACGCCTGAGTGGGAGAAACGTTGCAAACACAGCAGTTTGATGGAACAAAAAGCCGCCGATGCTGAACGTGCTTCAATCAAGTACAAACAAGCTGAATACCTACAGAATTCTGTTGGACAAGACTTTAAAGGACTTATTACGGGTGTTACAGAATGGGGTATTTATGTTGAGATTGTAGAAAACAAATGTGAGGGTATGATACGCCTTAATACTATGTTTGATGACTACTACGAGTTTAACGAAAAAGAACAGGCAGTAATGGGCAAACGCACCAAACGTAAATACCGCTTGGGCGACCCAGTTATAGTGAAAGTGAAAAAAGCTGACCCGCTAAAACGTCAGATTGATTTTACAATGGTATAACCATAATACAATTTACTACTATGCTAATGTGTTAATTAAACGCATTAGCATATTGGCAAATTAGCACATTAGCTATATTTGCTCCATGCGCCCATATCCCGAATATCTTGCCTACACCAATACGCTAATACAGCAGCATCCGTTTGCAGGCATTCCACAAAACCTTTACGACCCATTAAACTACATACTTACCCTTGGCGGTAAACGTATGCGCCCTGTGCTAACCCTTATGGGTTGCGAGTTATTTGGAGGCAGCATTAAAGCGGCCGCAAATCAGGCACTTGGAGTAGAGGTATTTCACAACTTCACCTTAATCCACGATGACATTATGGATGTTGCACCCATACGTCGCGGAAAACCTACTGTACACGTTCAATGGAATGAGCCTACGGCAATATTATCGGGCGATTTAATGCTTATAAAAGCCATCAACCTAGTGCGTCAAGCCGAACTTCAATATCAAAATCCTTTACTAGATGTATTTAATCAAACAGCTATTGAAGTATGCGAAGGGCAGCAATTGGATATGAACTTTGAAAGTCGTGATAAAGTAACGGCTGATGAGTATATAGAAATGATACGCTTAAAAACTGCCGTGCTACTGGGCTGTGCCTTGAAAATGGGAGCAATAGTGGCAGGAGCAAACCCTTTGCAACAAAAAAACATCTATCAGTTTGGACAAATGGTAGGTATTGGTTTTCAGCTAATGGATGATATTTTAGATGTTTTTGGCGAGCAAGACAAAGTAGGCAAACAAGTAGGTGGTGATATTATCAGCAACAAAAAGACCTATTTGCTTATAAAAGCCCTTGAGTTAGCCGAAGGCGAAACCAAAAACCAACTTAATCATTGGCTAACCGTTGACGATTTTATGCCTAAACAAAAGGTGGATGCTGTTATGGATATTTACAACCAACTAAGTATAAAAGAAATAGCTATCACCAAAAGCGAAAGCTATTTTACAACGGCATACCAATTGCTTGAAGAGATAGAAATACCCGCTGAAAATAAAAAATACCTTCACGATTTTTGTGAGTGGATACGTACCCGTGTTAGCTAACAAAAACCTATACAGAAAATATGAAAAACATTTTAGCAATAGCCTTATTAATAGCCACAATTAGCCTAAAAGCTCAAAAAGATAGCAGCAAGTATGATGATGCCCGCTTGCTAATAGTAATTGTTGATGGCAAAGTAGGTTATATAGATACCAACGGGCAAAATATTATATCTGCATTGCTTCCATTAGGAAGTCAGTTTAGTGAGGGTGTTGCCAGTGTGGTGCATATAAGCGATAACCGCTACCGCTATGCCTTTATTAATGATAATATGGATATTACCATACCCACCATGTTTGATGCCGCAGGCGACTTTACTGAAGGTTTGGCAAGGGTGCAGCTAAAAGGCAAGTGGGGATATATAAACAAAAAAGGGAATTGGGTTATAGAACCACAATACAGCCTTTGTTATGAGTTTAACGAAGGTTATGCCCAAGCATCGCAAAAAGGTAAATGGGGTATTATTAATAAAAAAGGCGAGTGGGTTATTGCTCCACTATATCAAGACCTAACTATGGTAAATGAAGGCATACTTGCCACGCAAGAAAAACTAGGTGGTGCTTGGAAATTTATAAACCTAAAAGGTACTCAAGTAATAAACGATAGCTTTGAGCGTGCAGGCAACTTTGCACAAGGCTTTGCCCCTGTTCGCAAAGGTGATAAATGGGGCTTTATAAATAAAAAGGGCGAGATAGTTATACCCTACCAATATAGCAGTGCATACGAGTTTAGCTCGAACGGGCTAGCCAGCGTAGAAAAAAATGCCTATTGGGGTTTTATAAACACCAAAGGCGAAATGGTAATTGACATACAGTTTGATAGAGGCTCACGTTTCCGTTACAACTATGCTATGGTAGAAAAAGGCGATATATTTGGCTATATAAACTGCAAAGGTGAGTTTATTTGGAAAACACAACGCTAATATCTAACAATTTACCAAAACCTATTTGGCATAAGCTTCTGCTTGTTGTTGCACATTTATTTGTAGTTTTTGTACTTACCATTATCACACAAATTGGAGGTATTGTTTACCTCCTATCTTTCCCTCTTTTCAAACGCATACATAAAAAATCAGAAAACAGGTGGTTACGTTTATCTGCAAAAGGTTTAGCTTTTATAGTGCTGTACCTATTGGCTACTTTTATGCTTATACCACCGTTGGCAGCATTGTTTGGGCGTGTACCGTTACCCATAACATCGTCGGCTACCCTTAAACCTGCTACCGCTCTAACCTATTTGTGCAATAGGCATTATGTTACCCCTTCTCTTAAAAGTGTTTTACTTGCAAGCGCACACACTATAAACAACCGAGAAAGTGGAATAATTACATACTATTTAGATGCTAACTTTCCTTTTATAAAAGGGTTTCCGCTACTGCCCCACCTAAGTCATAACAACGGCAAAAAGGTTGACTTAGCTTTTTATTATCACCAATCCAATAGTTCAAAACAACAACATGGAAGTCCCTCACGTATTGGCTATGGTGTGGGTGAACATTCTCTACCCAATGAAATAAATCAAGCTAATATTTGCCGTAAAAAAGGGTATTGGCAATATAGTTTGATAGAAAAAATAATGGGACGTTTTAAAAAGGATAATTATGTGCTTGATGAAGCTATAACAAAACGGTTATTAGAGCTAATGCTAAAGAATGCTGAAATTGGAAAAATATTTATTGAGCCACATTTGGCCGATAGATTTGGACTGAAAAATTCTAAATTAAAATTTCAGGGTTGCCACTCCGTAAGGCACGACGATCATATTCACCTGCAACTGAAATAAAAAAACCTTACAAAAAATTGTGGGACAACAATATAGGGTTATTAAGAACGCTTATTCTTTAGTGGTAGCAGGTACATCTTTAATTGGTTTTATAGAAACAAAAGAACGATTGTCTTTACGTTTTAAGAAGAGGTGTATTTTACCCCCACTTTTGAAGCTCTACAATATTACCGTCGGGGTCGGCAACGTATACAAAACTTATGTCGCCTGCACCTTCAACATTTCCATGTACAATTTCTCCCACCATGCTGCCGCCATTATCCAATACTTTTTGGGTATAGGCCTCTACATCATCAACCTTAAAAGCAATGTGTCCAAAACCTTTGCGGTTGGCAATAATATCAGGCTGTTCAATATTTATAGGGTATTGGAAAATTTCAAGTGTGGGAGCATTTTCGCCATAGCCGGGTAATAGCAGGTGTATGCCTGTTATTGCAGCATTTTGTACGCCAGTGCCCTTTGTTAACCATTCGCCTTTCAAATTACGTTCAGAACCATAGGCTTTGCAATCAAAAACTGTAGTGTAAAACTGTGCTAATCGTTGCCAGTTATCAGTAATAATATTGGTGTGTCCGTAGTGTACCATTAAGGTGAAGATTAAAATAAACTGCTTTGCGGGTTAATTTTTTCAGGCTTTTTAAACTCGTAGGGAGCTTTTAGGTTGTACCCCTTTTGGTTAAGTGCATCTATCGTATAGATGGCTAACTCAAGATTATAATGTTTTATCGGTGTGTGTAAAAAGAAATATACGGTTTTTGCCCCCATTTCTATCCATTGGTGCAATTGAGTTGCCCATGCCTCCATACGGGGATAATCGGTAGGATGAAGGTTATTCGCGCCAAATCGTATAAAAACAGTACCGTTGGTAAGTCTTTGGTGGCAAGCATCACGGCGGCCTGCTACATCGGTTATCACAGTACCAATATTGTGGTATTGTAGAGCTGCAAACACCTCATTTTGTATTGCTTTATCACTAAACCAACCCGTATGCCTAAATTCAACTGAAAGTGGAACGTCTTTCGGCCAGTATTCAACAAAGCGTATTACATCGTCAATATTTTTGGGCGTAAAGTTGGGCGGTAGTTGTAAAAAGCAAGTCCCCAAATATTCCTCTAAGTATCGTATAGCTCCGCAAAAATCATCTACCATGCCTTGTGTATTTACCAAGCGTTGAAAGTGGCTAATGTTTTGGGTAAGTTTTGGACAAAATTTAAAGTTAGGCAAGGCATCAGCTTTCCACTTCTCTATTAATATTTCAGATGGAAAATTATAGTGGGTGCTATTAAGCTCTATACAGTTAAACTGGGTGGCGTAGTAGTGCAAAAACTCTTTGGGTTTGGTGCCCGGCGGGTATATTTTGCCTACCCATTCTTTTTCGCCCCACACGGGGCAGCCAATATATATTTTGGTTAATTCCCCTTTGTCCGACTTACTTAACACCTCTAGTGTTTCAGGCGGGGTAGGGGGCAGGCTAAAATCTACGTTTTCTATATTGGGTAATCGTCCAAAATCCATTATGACTGATATCTAAACAAGTGCAATATGCCAATATAGTACTTTGTACTTTTAGTGCCAATCATGTGCACAAAAACGGCACTGTTTTGCTTGCGGGGTGCGAGCAAGTTTGCTACATCTAGGACAATAGTTCAATAAAGGATGATTAAAACACTGGTTAATTATCCTACTTGCAACATTAAATTTGAATGTTTGAAAACCATGTTTTAATAAGTCAGTTACACTCGATGGGTAACTATCTTTCAGACGTCCTGTACTGATATAGAATTTTTTCCAAAGCTCTGTGTTTGTTTCATTTCGCTGAGATACATTTAACTCAAAAGAGTATTTTAAATAAGCATCTTTTTCATCTTGGGTCATAAGTTCATCACAGAACTGGAAGACATAGGCTATTTCGTTTTCAGTTATCTCAATCATCAGAACAATGGTTTTGATAAAACGCCTTCGTGTTGCAGTAAAAGTTTCTTTTTATCCAATCCACCTGCATAGCCTACCAAATCACCGTTTGCACCAATTACGCGGTGGCAGGGTATTATTATGGCTATAGGATTTTTGCCATTAGCTGCTGCTGCGGCGCGTATTACTTTTTCATCGCCCAAGCGTTTTGCCATTTCTAAATAGCTGCTTACTTTACCAAAGGGTATATTTTGCAACTCAGCCCAAACTCTATTTTGAAAATCAGTTCCTTTGGGTTGAAGGGGCAGGTTAAATGTTTTTCTTTCTCCAGAAAAATACTCGTGCAACTGTTCTTGACAGTGTTGTGTAATGGTATTTATACTTTCATCTTCATCTTGAGAAGAAGTAAAATTAACGGCAACGATATTACTGTCTGTCGCCTCAATTTTTAGTATACCAATAGGTGAGGGGTAATATTGTATGTATAGGGGAAACAATTTATTTGTTTTGCTCTGAAATAATAGTCAATTTATGTAATTGCCTGATAGTGTAGTAACCAATAATCAAAAATAAAGCGAAGGCTATGGTGATGTACCATACTCGTAAATTTTGGGTAGGATATAAAACAGGTTTAAGAATGTCTTTTGCTAGACCTTTTGGGTTTGATACTATATCCCAACTGTTCCAACGCTCAAAACGACCTAAATAAATGCCAAAACCTGAAAGTAGTAGTGAGCTTATTACAAATACATTTCCTATAAACTTGTTGTATGCTTTGCTAATGATTGTATGGAAATCGACTAATGAGGCATAACCCAGCATAAGTCCCGTGCATCCAAACGAAAGGATTAGTAATAAATCGTACCAAAAGGGTACACCATGGTACCTGCGTAAGTGAAACAAATCAGTTAAAATATAGGGCGCGTTTGGAAAAAACAGCAACCAAAAGAAAATGCCGCTAACAAGTATTGTTTTGCTTGGTTTTAATTGAAATAATACCCGTGTAACTGAGCTTACACCAAAAGGTATAATAGCTAAAAACATATTCCATATTAAAAACTTAAAGTAATACACCCCACTGATAGCAATGCGAAATTGAACCATTGCCAAGCAAATAAAAACTGATATTGCCAGCCAAAGGGTAATTTGGGTTCTTTTTGAATGTGTAAATAGAGCTATAAAATTTTGCATAAGTATTTAGCTAACGTTTTTTGCAATATAAATAGTGTTCTATTTTACTACAGCATATACCAAGGCGTCTAAAATTTCACTATTTTTATATACAGCACTGCGTTGCGTGCCTTCAAACCTAAAGCCTGCATTTTCTAATACGGCTGCTGATGCTTTATTGGGATGAAAGACTATCCCGAAAATGCGAACCAAATCGGTGTTTTCAAAAGTATAATCTACAATTGCTGTAACTGCTTCGGTGGCTATGCCTTTGCCCCAATGCACTTCGCCTATCCAATAGCCAATTTCTGCCGTTAAGCGGCTCACATCTTCTTTGGGTAATATAGCTATACTTCCAATGGCTTTACCCTCTACCTCAATAGCAAGTATTATGTTGCTTGATGGCTCAAGGTTTTTGGCTATCCAGTTATTTGCATCATCTTGGGTATACGGGTGTGGAAATACGTCGCGCATATTGTTGTATATGGCGACGTTGTTACCATGGTAGGCAATGCTTTCAGCATCGCTCTTAACAAATGGTCTTAGAGTGCTTTTGCTAAGTTTTAGTTCCATTAACCCTCGCTTAACTCTATTATTTTGTCAAACTCTTCAACAGTTACGGGGGTAACAGATATGCGGCCTTGGCGTACCATCTTCATGCCGTGTAGTTGCGGCGTAGCTTTCATTACGGCTAAACTAACAGGTTTTTTTAGTTTTTTATAAGGCTCTACATCAATGGCCAACCAACGTTCATCATCCGTAGTTGGGTCTTGAAATGATTCTTTTTTTACTTTGGCAATACCTACCACTTCTTTTCCCTCGTTGCTGTGGTAGTACAGCAATAAATCGCCTTTTTTCATTTCTCTAAGGTTGTTACGTGCTTCAAAATTACGCACGCCATCCCAAAAGGTTTCTCCGTCTTTTTCCAGCTGGTCCCAGCTATACTTGGTTGGTTCTGATTTAATAAGCCAGTAATTGATTTTATTGTTTGCCATGCTACAAAGTTAATGTATTTGATAAAAGGTGATAATATGCGTATAGGTACTGTAATAATATACTAAAATTTTGGAAAAAAAGGAATAAAAAAATCCCGCCTTTGTGGGGCGGGATTTAGTATAGTGATTTAAGAAATACTATTCTTCGGTAGTTTCAGGCGTTTCTTCTGGTGCGCTTTCAACGGCTGGTTCATCTTTTGGAGCTTTTGCTTCAGCATCAGCTTTTATTTTTTCAGCTTTTTTAGCGGCAGTTTTCTTTTCGCTTGATTCTAATTTAGCTTTCAACTCGCTAAGTACATCAATATCACCAAGGGTGCTTTTCTCAACATTTTGAGATAGTTTTTTGGTGGTTCTTGCTGTAGCTTTTTCATCTTTCGCTTTTTTATCGCTTGCTTCTGCTTTTTTGGTTTTCTCTTCGTCTTTCCAAATGGCAGTATGCGATACGGTGATGCGGCGGTTTTCTTTGCTAAATTCGGTTACTTTAAATTCAAGTACCTCATCTTCTTTGGCGTTGCCTTTTTCTTGTTTAGCCAATTGTTTCAAAGGTGCGTAGCCTTCTACACCATAAGGTAGGGCAATGGTTGCACTCTTATCACCAATTTTAAGTACTGTACCTTCATGCACAGAACCTTCAGGGAACAAAGTTTCGAAAGTATCCCAAGGGTTTTCTTCCAATTGTTTGTGTCCTAGGCTTAGGCGACGGTTTTCTTTGTCAACTTCTAACACCAATACTTCTAGTTCTTGATCTTTTTTCACGAACTCAGCAGGATGTTTGATTTTCTTAGACCAAGAAAGGTCAGAAACGTGAAGTAAGCCATCAACGCCTTCTTCAAGTTCTATAAATACACCGTAGTTGGTAAGGTTACGTACAATACCGGTGTGTTTACTTTCAACAGCATATTTTTCTTCGATGCTAACCCATGGATCTGGAGAAAGTTGTTTAATGCCTAATGACATTTTACGCTCTTCTTTATCAAGGGTAAGAACTACTGCTTCTACCTCATCGCCCACTTTCATAAAGTCTTGTGGGTTGCGTAGGTGTTGGCTCCAGCTCATTTCCGATACGTGTATCAAACCTTCTATGCCGTTAGCAATTTCAAGGAATGCGCCGTAATCGGCCACGGTAACAATTTTACCTTTAACTTTCGCTCCAACTTCAATTTCAGCAGGCAAGTTGTCCCAAGGGTGAGCTTGCAATTGTTTCAAGCCTAACGAGATACGTTTTTTATCATCGTCAAAATCAAGAACAACTACATTTATATTTTGGTCAAGTTGCAATACCTCTTCTGGGTGGTTAATACGTCCCCATGAAATATCGGTAATGTGCAATAAACCATCTACACCACCCAAATCGATAAACACACCAAAAGAGGTCATGTTTTTCACAACACCTTCAAGTACTTGGCCTTTTTCTAGTTTGGCAAGTATATCAGATTTTTGTGCTTCGATATCGTCTTCGATAAGTACTTTATGAGAGATAACCACGTTTTTGAAAAGTTGGTTAATTTTAACCACTTTAAATTGCATGGTTTGTCCTACGTACACATCGTAATCGCGGATGGGTTTAATATCAATTTGTGAACCTGGAAGGAATGCATCCATACCCAGTACATCTACCACCAAACCACCTTTGGTACGGGTTTTAACATATCCTGTAACCACAACGTCGTTTTCGTGTGCAGAAATAATGTTTTCCCAAGCCCTTTCAGATATGGCTTTTTTACGTGAAAGTACCAATTGACCTTGTGGGTCTTCTTTGGTTTCCAACAATACTTCTACTTCATCACCAATTTTTAAGTCGGGAAGGTCGCGGAATTCTGTACGTTGGATTAATCCGTCTGATTTAAAACCGATGTTAAGAACAACATCTTTGTCATTAATTGCAACAACTGAACCTTTTACCAATTCACCTTCGTTTAGTTGGCTGATAGTGTCAGTGTACAATCTTTCAAGCTTTTCTCTTTCTGTGTCAGAGTATTCGCCAAATCCTTGGTCGTCCATACTCCAATCAAAGTCGTCAGCAGTACTGGCTACTTTTTCAGATTTTACTTCGGTAGCGGTGGCAACGGGTTGGGTAGTAACGTCTACCTCTGGTTGCATTTCATTTGTTTTGTTTTCTTCTGTCAAATCATTAGTCCTCCTTTTGGGGGCGGCAAATCTACAAAAAAATAAAATTTATAGCAACCAATTTTTTAGTGGTAGTATAAGCCGCAACGCAATTGTAAAAGTTTGTTTATCAGTGTTTTGATTTTAGTTCAGTATAGCAAGGGGTTTAATCTCGCTAATAAGAAGGGCTTGCTGTAAAAGAGCTATTATTTTATCAGCATCAATTTCTTTTACTTGTTTGTAAGTAACAATTTTTGCGTGCTTGCGCTTTTGGGTTTGCAGCAGTCTAAAAGGGTCGCAAATTACATCACCATCACAAAAAGCTATATCAACACCATTGTTGTGGGCTTGTATGTAACACAGTCTTTGATTGTTGAAATAGTAGAAAGGTATGCCGTAGGAGGTTTTCTCTTCTATATTTCTATTACATGATAATATAACACCGCGTACATAGGTAACTATGGCTGCAGCGTCGTCGTCAATTTCAACTATATAATTTTCAATAGTTTTCATGTGTGTATGCGGTTTTATAACTCGCGTACACGAAAATAGCAACCTACAGTATTAGCTTCAAGTAATGTGTAAAAGTATTGTAGATATGTGTAAAATAATATTGGCAGAATTTTAAAGAAAACTTCTACCAACAGGTATATTAGTGTATCTGGTGGCGTTTATTTTGTTTGACAAACAAGCCTGTTTTATAAATGTTAGTACTTTGTTAGTGTCTATTTCTTTGAAAGAAGAAAAGAATATTGATTTTTCATCAATAGGTCCTGTAGAGACTAAATCGTTACTGGGGTCGTCTAATTCGATACCGTGGCAAAAAGAGAGAAGTGTACCGTTATTAACTTTCTTTACAGTGCAAAACTCACCGTAATAGTCGTACACGGGTATATTGTTTTGTACAGACTCATTTACACTTGGCGATACAGAAAGTATCATTTCGCGTAGATAACAAAAAATTGTAGCCTGTGAGTTACTGCATTCTTTTATATAGTTTTCTAAAGCAAGCATAATTTTACACGTAATAGTTAATAATATTTTCAGTTTGATAGTTGATGTATAACAATCTCTCTTTTCAAAATTATTTGACTACGTTTTAATAAGCTTAAAACTTTTGGCAAAAAGTTTTAAAAATTATACTGTTTTCAGGTATAATTACTTAAAAATTGGAATTTTTGGCGAAAATGTTACAATTATGTCTCACTAAAAGCTGATTTAAGAGCAAACTAAAAGTGTAACGGCAAATTGCTAAAAGTGCCTGAACTCATTAATAATAAAACAGTATTTTTCTGTTCAATACCTGCCACAAACTCGTGTAGCATTTCGGCATCGGTATAAATTTCTACACCACCGCCAAAGGCTTCGGCTACTTCTTCAATATCAAGCGGCGGCATTTTTTTCAGTTCAAGCACGTGTTCGTTATAGTAAACAATGGCTTCATCAGCAGCTTGCAGTGTGTTGTGGTACTCGGTTAAAAAACTACTGTTTAGACTGCTAAAGGTGTGCAACTCAAAACAGGCTACAATTTTATGGTTGGGGTATTGGGTTTTAACGGCATCAACGGTTGCTTTTACTTTTGATGGCGAGTGAGCAAAATCTCTAAATACCACAAAACTGCCTGTATCTTTAAGTTTTTCAAGCCTGCGGGCTGTCCCCTCAAAGCTGCTAATGGAGTGGTAAAAGTCTGCATCGCTAATATTAAGTTGGTTACAAATATTTTTTGCACCGGCCATATTTTGGAGATTGTGGAGGCCAAATACTTGTAAAGCAATTTTTCCTTCGTTGGTTTCTAAAAAGGTATGTCCGTTTTCTAATGAATGGGGCAGTGCTTGGTAAGGAATAAGTTGTAAACGGTTTTTATGCTGTTCTACTAGCTTTTGCAAGTGTTCATCACCTTCAAAATAAGTGAGGGGGGCACCATCGGGCAATTGGTTTATAAACAGTTCAAATTGGTGCACATATTCTTCAAACGTTGGGAATACGTTTATATGATCCCAAGCTACGCCTGTTAATTGGGCAATGTTGGCATGGTATACCAAAAACTTAGGCCTACGGTCAATGGCAGAGGTTAGGTATTCATCACCTTCTAATATCACTATGGGGGCATCACCCATTTTTACCATACGATCGAACCCGTCTATTGAAGAGCCTACTAAATAATCAAACTCTTTACCCAATGTTTTTAGTACGTGCATTATCATGGCTGTGGTAGTGGTTTTGCCATGACTACCGCCAATTACCACACGGGTTTTGTTTTTGCTGTGCTCATATATAAACTCAGGGAAAGAGTATATGGTTAAGCCCAACTCTTTTGCTTTTAGCAATTCAGGGTTATCAGCACGGGCGTGCATACCCAGTATTATTACATCAATATTGGTAGTGATGTTATCAGGAAACCACCCGAATTTTTCTGGTGCGATATTGTGTGCTTTTAATCGGGATAGGGCAGGATCGAATATTTCATCGTCGCTACCTGTAACGGTGTGGCCTTGTGCCAATATATCAAGGGCAAGGTTGTGCATCACCGCGCCGCCTATTGAAATAAAATGATAATTCATACTTGTTGTGTGCGCAGCAAGTTAAGAAATTGTTTTTTGCTTTTGGGGGTTAGCCTTTAGCTATTGGCTTTTTGCCTTTAGCTTTTTTAATGCAGATACTAAAATAAGTTTAGCATGATGCTATCGTAGTTTCTAGCCTTTATCTCTAAAGGGTAACTATACCCATTTACGCACAACCTAAAAAATACAAGTTGGTTTTAACTCACCCCAGCTTTATTAGAAAGCTGGAACCACATAAAGCGCCCCTCTCTTACAAAAAGAGAGGGGAAATTATGAACGCCTGTACTAAACTCATTATTTGGGGTGAGTTAACTAAAAAGTTACCCATACGTGTTGTGTGTAACAAGGTATAGGTACCCCCTAAAGGGACTTATGGCTGTGGGTTAATGGTCGATTTTTAAATTAAATGTAAAATATTTATACCCCACCTCAATTGAACGGTCATGTTTCTTTGTAGGAGGAAAACCACCGCACTGTCTAACGTTTAAAGAGAGCAATTAACTCTTAGCTAAAGGCTAAAAGCCAATTGCTAACCCCCAAAAGCAAAAAAAACTAAAACAACTCACTCAATTCTAACCAACGAAGTTCTTTTTCTTCCAGTTGGGCTACAATTTCTTCCACCTCTTGTGCCCATTGGGCTATTTGGGTGTGGTCGCCTTCGCCGCTACTAAGTTTTTCGGTCAGTTGGCTTTTTTTAGTTTCCAATGCCGCCATATCCCCTTCAAGGCTTTCCCATTCCATTTTTTCTTTATAGTTGGGTTTGCGTGTTTGGGGTGTGCTTACGGGTGCTGTTTTTGGGGCTTGGGCAACTTGTGCGGCCTGCGCTGCAACTCTCTGTGCTTTTTCTGCTTTAAGTTTTTGCTCTTCTTCGGCTTCTTTTTCTATGCGGTATTGGGTGTAGCTGCCGTTATAGTCTTTTACTACGCCTTCGCCTTCAAATACAAAAAGATGGTCGCACAGTTTGTCTAAAAAATACCTATCGTGCGATACTATAACTAAGCAACCTTTGTATTCGCCCAAAAACTCTTCAAGGGTGGTAAGGGTTAGCAAATCAAGGTCGTTAGTAGGCTCATCCAATATTAAAAAATTGGGATTTTGCATCAGTATGGTAAGCAAATACAAACGCCTGCGCTCACCACCGCTTAGGGTTGAAACATAATCGTGCTGCTGCTTGGGATGAAAGTTGAAGGTTTGCAATAGCTGCATGGCTGTTATACTTCCTTCTTTTCCGCCTAGTGGTAATACATCGGCTATATCGCGTATTACTTCTATTACGCGTTTATCTTCGGCCATTTTAAGGCCTTTTTGGTTGTAGTAGCCCAATACTAGTGTATCGCCTGGTACTACAGTGCCTGCATCGGTAGTCTCTTGCCCTGTTATTACGTTAAGAAAGGTTGATTTTCCTGCTCCGTTTTTGCCTACTATGCCTATGCGTTCGCCTTTTTTAAAGGTGTATGTAAGGTTGTTAAAAAATATATTTTCGCCATAACCTTTGCGCAGGTTTTTAAGCTCCATCACTTTACCGCCAATGCGGTTCATTTTCACATTAAAACTAATGCTATCCTCGCGGCGAACATTGCTTGCTTTGTCTTTTAAATCGTAAAAAGCATCAATACGCGATTTTGATTTTGTACCTCTTGCTTTGGGTTGGCGGCGCATCCATTCCAACTCTTTACGCATTAGGTTGCGGGCTTTTTCAGTTTCTTTTTCTTGTATCTGTATGCGCTCTTGTTTCTTTTCTAAAAAATACTCGTAGTTACCTGTGTAGCGGTACATTTGGCCGCCTTCGAGTTCTAAAATCTCGTTGGTTACGTTATCCAAAAAGTACCTATCGTGGGTAACCATTAGCAGGGTGGTATTTTCAGTACTGAAAAAGTTTTCAAGCCACTCAATCATATCAATGTCCAAGTGGTTGGTTGGCTCGTCCATTACCAATATATCGGGGCTGCTAATCAGCAGACGTGCTATGGCTACGCGCTTTTTTTCGCCGCCCGATAGTTGGGCTATTTTGCTGTTGGGTAAATGTATATCCAGTTTGCCCAATATTTGGCTCACCCGTGCCTCGTAGTGCCAAATTTCTAGGGCATCAGCTTCATGGGTTGCTTCGTTTAGCAATCGCTCGTTTTCGGGCGAAGGGTCGGCGCTGTGCGCTTCTATTGCTGTCTCGTAAGCTTTTAGGGCTTGGGTAACAGGGCTTTTATCGTAAAATATATAATCGGCTACGGTTACCGCGCCTTCAAAATCGGGTTCTTGGGGTAGGTAGCCTACTTTTATATCGCGACGGAATACTACCTGACCTTCGTCGGGTGTTTCCATGCCTGCTATAATATTTAGAAGGGTAGTTTTGCCTGTGCCGTTGTTGGCTATTAGGGCTATTTTTTGCCCTTGATCTATACCGAAGGTAAGGTTGGTGAAAAGTTGTTTTTCGCCAAATGACTTACTGATGTTTTCTACTGAAAGGAAGTTTATTGCCACTGGGCGCGAAGATACGGCTTGTTGGCCTTAGTTGTTAGGTATTGGTTGATTGTTGTTAGGGTTTGAGGTTGATAAAGAATATTTTTTATTATTCAGGCTTTTGCCTGCCTTCTATAAAGTATTTTTTAAAATCATCTTTCTTGTACCCCAATCGTATAACGGTATCAGAAAACTTGAGGTAACTCACTGCTCCTGCATAAATGCTATACGATGCTTTTTCATTGTCTACCATTACCTCTCCCGAATAATAACAAGGTAAGTCGAGATAAAAATAGTGCCACTCGTGCCCGTCAATCTCTTCGCTGTTTATAAGTATGGCTTTAATTTTATTTTTATCTAGCAACCAATTTGTGCAGGCTTGGGCACTTTCTTTAAAATGTATAGATGATGAATCGGTAACCTTTCCAAAAGAAAGTACTTCAATATCTCTTTCTTTAGAGTTTTTGGTATTGTAAGCACTATTTACACTAGTTTGACGTAGTATATAATCATTTTTTGTACCATAGGTATTATAAGAAATACTGGATACAAAAAGCAGTAACAGATATATTTTATGCTTCATAACTGTTTAAAAAAAAACAGGGCAAACTAACAATTTATTGCTGGTTTGCCCTGTAAATATAAGCTAAAAACTATCCGCTTACTTCGGTTTTGGTAAGGGTTAGGTTGTAGGTATTTTCACCGTTTATTACTTGTACAGGCTGCGAGGCCGTATAGTTACCCCCATCAGTAGTTGCAAGGTTGGCTACGAGGTTATAACTGCCCTGTGGCACATTTTGGGTACTAAATTTACCATCAAGCTCATCATCACCCATTTTTTCAAGGCTAATAGGTTCGCCTCCTGCTTGGTTGGTAAGTGTAACAATAGTTTGGGCTATATGTCCGTTTAGCTCTTCGCCATCAGGGTGCTGTGGGTCATTAATTTGTACGTCTACCTCCACAGCGGAGTTTGCAGCTTCGGCAGCTTGAGCTATCATCAATTTTGGGTCGGTTTGCATGGTAGGCACTGCTACCGATTTTGAATCGTCGCCGTAGGGCAATATCAAATCTTTTAATTTATCTAGCAGTTTCATTGCTCTGCTTGAGTAGAAACCAAGTAGGAATGAAATGATAAGTGTGCCTTTTGATGCGCTTACATCTATAAAACTATCAGGGTTTGAAAGGTAGTTGTATGAGAAAATAATAATAAGCGATATAAAGGGCGAGTACACAATTTTGGCTAAATGGCCGGGTGTTTCAGAGGGTTTAAAACCTGTGCCATTGGCAATTGCCATGGCGATATAAAATAGTATACTGGTGATAACCCCAAAAATTGTCCAAAATATTATTTCTACATAGGTGTGTGGGCCTGCCAACCAAAAGTATGATTTTACCCTAAAGCGTGCATTTTGTATGAAGTTTACAGCCAATGAGTTTGGCTGTTGGTCTAATAACGCAAAAACCTTTACGGTATCTTCGGGGTATACATAGGGCAATTGATAAATGATATAATCTTTTACAGCTCGGCAATTTGGGTTTCTTTTAAACCTTATACCTGCAAATTCGGCTTCACCTTCTAGGGCATTATCGCTGGTATCGCCAGCATTTAATGGTGTTTGCTGTGGCGTTGGGATACTTGTAGAACCAACGTTTATTAGCGAAGTAATAAACGAAATATCAGCCACATCCATAGTTTTAAACTCCGCCTCGTGTGGGTCGTCGTAATAGGTTTTTGTTTCGCCTGCGCTATATCTTCCAAGGTCGTGCATTGCCAAATACACACCTACGGTTAGTACCAATAAAAATGTAAGAAAAGCTAACCAGTGGTTTTGTTCTTGCCAAAATTCAGCAGTAAAAATGTGCTTCAACCATTTTTTGCGCGTTTCTTTAGTTTCTGTTGCAGTAGTTTGTTGCATAGTTGATAGTATTTTTTAGGCAATAAATTGTTTTGATACCCATTGGTTTTGAATGGGGTCAATCTTGTACCATCCGTTTAGTTCGGCATAGGCAATAATTTTAGCTCCTTTGTTTAGTCCATAAACTATGGGGTAGTTAGTCCCTGCCCCAGCTCGAACATTTAATTTACTGGCAGTTACTGTCCCCGTAGCAATTTGTACAGGTTGTTGCTTATTAGTATCGGTTATGAAATCATTTATTTTTTGAACTATTAGAGGAATAAAGTTTTTATTGGCGGCTTCAACCGTATTACCTCCAAAAAAATTAGTTCCGGGGCAGCTTTTGGTTGAACCAGAACCATTGGTGCGTTTGCCTGTATTTAGGTCGAACCAGTGGTGGTATAGTATTGTGTTATCACTAGGCAGCAAACCAAAGCGTTTGCACAGGGCGGCATTAAGAAAAACAATGGTTTCTTTGTGCTCGTCTGTCATATCATCTTGCCCAATATCAAAATAGCCTAAATGTTCAATGGCTACACTACCTGTATTTGCTCCTTTTATTGCAGCAGGCGTATTATTCATATTTCGGCAAAGGGCTATGGTACCATCAGGAAAGGTGGTAAGGTTTTGCCCAATATCTCTAAAGCCACGCTGCAAATGACTAGCTTTCATACTATTAAGCCATTTGAAAGGTTTAGGCGGATTGTCTTTAAAAAAATGGGTGTAGTTGGGTATATAGGTATGGTGGTTTTGTACCTTATCTATTTTGCGTGAAAACTGGGTGTTTTCGAGGTAGTTCTTAAATTCGTCGCGAGTATATAGTACGAATTGGTCTTGTATTTGTGGCATGATGCAATTGTATTTTCACGAAATTAAATTATTTTTTTTCGTAAAAACAAGTGCGTCAATTGGTTATAGGTTATTTATTTTTGGCAAGGGCATTTTCCCAAGCCCAAGCTGTAACTAACATATTTTTAAGGTCGCGTTCGGTTTTCCAGCCTAAAACTTCGTTGGCTTTTGTAGTATCGGCATATACTTGTTCAACATCACCATCGCGGCGAGGGCCAAAAGTATAGTTGAAATTAACTCCTGTTTCGGCCACAAAAGTATCTACCACTTCTTTTACGCTGCTTCCTGTGCCTGTACCAAGATTAAAAATTTCTAATTTTTCGTCGGTTTCATTATTTAGCAAACGTTCTATGGCGCGCACGTGTGCTTTGGCTAAATCAACAACGTGCAGATAATCTCTTACGCAAGTACCGTCAACAGTGTTGTAGTCGTGTCCAAATATGGTAAGTTCTTGGCGTTTACCAATAGCTGTTTGGGTGATGAAGGGAACAAGGTTATTGGGAACTCCCAAAGGCAATTCGCCTATAAGGCAACTATCGTGTGCACCGATGGGGTTAAAATAGCGCAAGGCTATTGCTTTTAGTGAGCTTGCTTTGGTAGTATCGGCTAAAATATCCTCACAAATTTGCTTTGTATTACCGTAGGGTGATGCTGCTTTTTGTATGGGTGAATTTTCTGTAACAGGGTTTACCTCAGGTTGTCCGTATACAGTACATGATGATGAGAAAGCGATATTATTAATGCCTTTAGCTTGTAATTGCTGCAAAAGAGTTATTAAACCACCTACGTTGTTGTGGTAATATTTTAATGGTTCTTTTACCGATTCGCCTACGGCTTTGTAGGCTGCAAAATGTATTACGCCTGCTATATCACTGTGTTGGTTTAATACTAGCTGTAAATCTTCGGCTATGCATACATCACCTTGAAAAAAGATGGGTTTCTCGCCCGTTATCTGTTCAATACGGTCTAATATAAAGGCTTCTGAGTTGTTTAAATTATCAATTATAATGGCTTGATAACCTGCGTTATAAAGTTCAACAACGGTGTGCGAACCTATAAATCCTACTCCTCCTGTTACTAATATTTTTGGCTTACTCATCAGGTTACAATATACGGTTCACAATTCCGTCTTTCAACTGGTATTTTTGATTGCTTTCAGGGCAGATAGCTGTACCGTTTTCGTCAAAGTTTAAACGATGACCGTATTCGCTCATCCAACCTATTTGTCGGGCAGGGTTACCTACTAATAAAGCAAAGGCGGGTACATTTTTAGTAACTACGGAGCCTGCACCAATAAAGGCATATTCACCAATATCATGTCCGCAAACAATAGTAGCGTTTGCACCAATACTTGCGCCTTTGCCTACATGGGTACGTGCATATTGCTCACGACGGATAATAGCACTACGGGGATTGGTGATGTTGGTAAAGACCATGCTGGGGCCTAAAAACACATCATCATCGCAGGTTACGCCAGTATATATCGATACGTTGTTTTGTACTTTTACGTTGTTGCCCAATACGACTTCGGGTGATACTACTACGTTTTGACCAATATTACATTTTTCGCCTAGTGTGCAATTAGGCATTATGTGGCTAAAGTGCCATATTTTACTGCCTGCACCTATGTTACATCCTTCATCAATAATGGCTGTTGGGTGGGCATAGTAGTTTTGTTGTTCGGTGTTCATGGTTTCAGGTTTCAGGTTTCAGGTTTCAGCATGTGCTTGAAACAAACTACCTAAGGTTAATCGGTTTTGTATTTAATACCTTTATTTTCTGAAGTTCTAAGATATGTAATCAAGCCACTAAGCATTTTTGAAATTTTAGTAGCTTGATTACTATGAATATTAAATTCTTCTTCTGTAATGTATTTTCTATCAAAAGCTCTATAAAGTTGTGAGCGAGTTTCACCCACAGAACCCTTAGCTATTGAAAGAAACTGAATAAACTCTTTTCTGCCATCGCGTTCAAACCCTTCAGCTATGTTATCCATTGCTGAACCACTACTTGACTTTATTTGATTTACTAGTGAATAGTCTAATCGAAAGTTATCGCGAAGTGTAAGTTTAAATATATTGTTGGCCAACTCTCGAGCTGATTTCCACGCTTCAATATCTTCAAACTTTTCTATTGTGGCCATTTTCTTATCTAACTTGAAACAAGAAACTTAAAACCAATTAACTATTTACTAGCGAACTCCCTACCGTAAGGTTCTCTTACAAGCTCTTCTTTAGGCAGTGATTTAAAATATTCGTAAGTAATTTTTAACCCTTCGGCGCGAGTAACTTTTGGTTCCCAGTCCAAAATTTCTTTTGCACGGGTAATATCAGGTTGGCGTTGCTTAGGGTCGTCTTTTGGTAGTGGTTTGTAAACTATTTTTTGGTCGGTGCCTGTAAGTTTTATAATCTCTTCGGCAAACTCTTTAATAGTAATTTCTACAGGGTTACCAATGTTTACAGGTTGTGCATAGTCGCTCATTAGCAGGCGGTGAATACCTTCTACTAAATCATCAACGTAGCAAAAGCTGCGGGTTTGGCTACCATCACCAAATACGGTAATGTCTTCTCCGCGTAGTGCTTGACCGATAAAAGCAGGTAATGCCCTACCATCGTTTAGGCGCATACGTGGGCCATAGGTATTAAATATACGTACTATACGGGTTTCAAGACCATGAAAAGTATGGTAAGCCATAGTCATAGCTTCTTGAAAACGTTTTGCTTCATCGTATACTCCGCGAGGGCCTACGGGGTTTACATTGCCCCAATAATCTTCGTCTTGTGGGTGAACCAATGGGTCGCCATATACCTCTGATGTAGATGCTATAAGCATACGTGCACCTTTTTCTTTGGCAAGACCAAGGCAATGGTACACACCTAAAGAACCTACTTTTAGGGTTTGTATGGGTATTTTAAGGTAATCTATGGGGCTGGCTGGCGATGCAAAATGCAGTATGTAATCCAACTTGCCTGATACATGGATAAATTTTGATATATCGTGGTGATAAAATTCAAAATTGGGCAACTTGGTAAGGTGCTCAATATTGCGCATATCACCAGTGATAAGATTGTCCATGGCAATCACTTCATAATCTTCTTTTATAAAACGATCGCAAAGGTGCGAGCCTAAAAAGCCTGCTCCCCCAGTTATTAATATACGTTTACGCATTGGCAGCAGTTATTTGATTTTTTCCGTTAATACCTATACCATAATAGGCAAAGCCCAGTTCGTTCATTTCTTGGGCATCGTAAATATTACGTCCGTCAAAAATCACATTGTTTTTAAGCAGTTTAGCCATCACCTTAAAGTTAGGTATTCTAAACTCAGGCCATTCTGTTATAAGCAAAAGTCCGTCGGCATCAATAAGTGCTTCATCAGGATCGTTTGCATACTCAATAGTATCTCCAATCATGTGTTTGGCTTCTTTCATAGCCACAGGGTCGTAGGCTTTTACCTTTGCACCTTGTTCAAGCAATTTTTCTATTATTACCAATGATGGTGCTTCGCGCATATCATCAGTTTTTGGTTTAAACGACAATCCCCACATGGCAAAGGTTTTACCTTTAATATCGCCATTAAAATGTTTCATCAGTTTGTTGAACAATAGCATTTTTTGGTCGTCGTTCACATCTTCAACTGCTTGAAGAATACGCATATTATATCCTTTTTCAAGGGCGGTTTTAATAAGGGCTTTTACATCTTTAGGGAAGCAAGAGCCACCATAACCGGCACCGGGATAAATAAATTTATGACCTATACGGGCATCGCTACCTATGCCTTTACGTACCATATTTACATCGGCACCTACAATTTCGCAAAGGTTAGCTACATCATTCATAAAACTGATTTTTGTAGCCAGCATACTGTTAGCTGCATACTTAGTCATTTCGGCTGAAGGAACATCCATAAAAATAATAGGGTGTCCGTTTAGCAAAAATGGTTTGTATAGGCGGCGCATAATCTCTTCGGCTTTTTCTGATTCTACACCAATAACAATACGATCGGGTTTCAAAAAGTCGTCAATTGCAGCACCTTCTTTCAAAAATTCAGGGTTTGAAGCTACATCGTAAGTAAGGTCAGAACCACGGCCTTCTAATGCTTCGGCTACTTTAGCACGTACTTTTTTGGCTGTGCCAACGGGTACGGTACTTTTGGTAACAACTACCAAGTAGTTATTCATGCTACGGCCAATTTCATCGGCAACAGCAAGTACATATTTTAAATCGGCACTACCGTCTTCACCCGGAGGTGTACCCACTGCTATAAAGGCCACATCGGCATCAACAATACTTTCTGAAAGATTGGTGCTAAAGTGCAAACGTTCTTTTTCAACATTGCGCAACACCATTTCTTCAAGCCCTGGTTCGTATATGGGCATTATACCTTTTTTAAGGTTTTCTATTTTGCGTTGGTCAATATCAACACAAATAACGTCAACACCTACTTCGGCAAAGCAAGTACCTGTAACAAGGCCAACATATCCTGTTCCTACAACAACTATTTTCATGGGTAGCTAATTTAAAAAAAATTAAATGGTTATTGATTAATAAATTCTAATACACTTTGGGTAATATGCTTCAGTTGTTCTTCATCCAACTCGGTATGCATAGGCAGTGATATTACTTTTTTGCATAAATCTTCGGTAACGGGAAACATACCTTCTGTATACCTTGGGTCGGTATATGCTTTTTGAAAATGCAAGGGTACAGGGTAGTATATCATTGCAGGTACTCCTTTATCGGCAAGGTATGCCCTTAGCTCATCACGGTTTACACCATTCAGCAATAGGGTATATTGATGGAATACGTGGTTTGACTGTGCTACTTGTGCAGGTGTAGTTATTTTTGAGTTGTTTGCAAATGCACTATTATAATAGTTAGCGGCGGCATTGCGGGCAGCAGCGTACTCATCTAAGTGGCGTAGTTTGATACGTAATATTGCAGCTTGCATACTATCTAATCGGCTGTTTACACCAATTTCATCGTGGTAGTATTGTACGCTTTGGCCGTGATTGGCTATCATGCGTATTTTCTTTGCCAATTCATCATCATTGGTAAATATAGCGCCACCATCGCCCATACAACCTAAGTTTTTTGAGGGGAAAAATGATGTAGCACCTACTGTACCTATTGTGCCTGCTTTTTTGGTTGTACCATCGCTAAAAGTATATTCTGCACCAATTGCTTGGGCAGTATCTTCTATTACATAAAGATTATGTTTTTTGGCTATTTCCAAAATAGCTTCCATATCTGTACACTGACCAAAAAGGTGCACAGGTACTATGGCTTTTGTTTTTGGGGTAATAGCAGCCTCAATAGCTTTAGGGTCTATTTGGAAAGTATTAGGGTCTACATCTACCAATACAGGGGTAAGTTGCAAAAGAGCAATTACCTCAGCAGTTGCAACGTATGTAAAACTGGCGGTAATAATTTCATCGCCCGGTTTTAGGTTTAAAGCCATCATGGCTATTTGCAACGCATCTGTACCATTTGCACAAGGTATTACATGTTTAACACCAAGGTATTGTTCCAACTCTTGTTGAAAAGCTTTTACCTCAGGGCCATTGATGTACGCCGATGAACGGATTACATTTAAAACAGCCTCGTCTACCTCGTTTTGGATTTTTTGGTACTGGCTGATTAAATCAACCATCTGAATTTTTTTGATCCCTTGAGTTTCCACGCTATTATTTGGTTTTGCGCAAATATAGCGTATTATATGTAAAACAATTGGCTTAGTAACCATCAAATAATACCGCTTGGGCTTAAGTTTTTGGCTACCAGTTTGCAGCCTTTGTATACTGATTAGTGCTAAGTGTACCGCGCATAATAGTATAGCTACAACCCTATGTGTTTTTTATTCGTTTAGCTATATATGCCTTTTATAAAAAATGCAGTAGGTTTGACTTTTGAAACTATGGCGCGCAAAGTATATATATTATTATCCTTTCTACTGCTAACCACGGCAGTTATAGCACAAACAGATAGTACCAGAAAGGTAATACAAAAGCCTGCTCCTGAAAGATCGTTTATGTCGCAAAGGGCTGTTTTGTTTCGGTTTAATTACATTTATACTGTGCCCACTGCCGATTTGGCTAAACGTTTTACCTTTATTGCTCAACTGGGCGGAAGCGTAGGGATAAAGTTTGAGAATGGCTGGGATTTGCGTGCTGAGGGTAGTTTTATGTTTAGCAAATATGTAGCCGAGTACAGCATTTTTGATTCGATAGCTAATAAAGACGGTTATTTGGTTGATAGAAGCGGGTATAATTTTTTACCCAACATATCTATGCGGGGCTTTACGGCAGGGCTTCACCTTGGGCGTTTGTTTCCTTTAGGTCGTAATCACAATAGCGGAATATTAGTAAGTCTTGGGGCTGGTTTTATACAGCACCGTTTGCATTTTCAAAATTTATCATCGCTGGCACCGCAGGTTACAGGCGAAATATTAAAAGGATACGATAGACTAACCAACGGCTATACTATTAACCAGTTTGTAGGTTATCAATTTATGAGCATGAATAAAATGCTTAACTTTTATGTAGGATTAGATTTTGCACAAGGCCGTACACAATATGCCCGTAACTGGAATAATGATTTAATGGGGCCTGATACCAGAAAACGTGCCGATAACTATTGGGGTATTCGCTTGGGTTGGATATTGCCCATTTATGGAACCAATAGGGGGGAAGACGAATTTATCTTTAGATAGAACAAGTTACTGCTGTAACTTTGTTTTAGTCAACTAACACTCAAACTTTGCCATGCCCATACTATACAACTTAGGTATAACAGCATACACAACCGGTGCTAAAGTATTGGCTATATGGAATGCCAAAGCCCGCCAATGGGTGGCAGGGCGTAAAGGTATTTTTAAGCATATAGAAAAAACTTTACCCGCAAAAACCAAGAAACGTATTTGGATGCACGTAGCATCGTTAGGTGAGTTTGAGCAAGGGCTTCCTTTAATTGAAAAATTTAATCGTGATGAGTGGGATATTGTAACTACTTTTTTTTCACCATCGGGGTACGAGTATAGAAAAGCGCATCCTGCTATTGATAATGCCTATTATTTGCCTGTTGATACGCTACGCAATGCTGAGCGTTTTCTTGACCTTGTACAACCTGATTTGGTTGTTTTTGTGAAATACGATTTTTGGCATTATTACTTGCAAGAAACCAAAAAGCGAAGCATACCACTATATCTTATATCGGCTTTGTTTAGGGCTGAACAACGATTTTTTAAGAAGAACGCGACCCTTCATCAAGAAATGTTGTTTTGCTTCAACCATATTTTTACTCAGAATGAGGCTTCAGTAAAAATGTTGGCCGATATTGGCTACACTGATGCAACGTATGTAGGCGACACCCGTTGCGACCGTGTGATAAACAATGCACAGCAACCCAAAAGTTTTCCTGCCATACAGCACTTTAAAGGTGATGGAAAATTATTGGCAGCAGGCAGCAGTTGGCCTGAAGAAGAAACCATGTTAGCAAATGTATTGCCTCAACTAAGTGAGCTGAAATTGGTAATAGCTCCGCACGATATTGGAGAGAAACATTTGGCTGAAATAGAAAGTAAGTTTAGCAAGACCCTTCGCTACTCTAAACTGACAGAGGAGAATAGCGATTTTTACGATGTAGTGATAATAGATAATATTGGTATGTTATCATCATTATATCAGTATGCTGATGTGGCACTTATAGGTGGTGCATTTCGTAAAGGGTTACACAATATATTAGAGGCTGCTGTATTTGGCATTCCCGTACTATATGGTACGCCTATAAATAAATACCCCGAAGGCAAACGATTGGCCGAAGCAGGCGGTGGGTTTATGATAGATACCCAAGCGCAACTATTGCAAACGCTTAAAAGCCTGTTGAACGACGAACTGAAACGCCAGAGTGCTGGCAGTAATGCAAAACGCTTTATACATACCAATGCGGGTGCTGCACAAAAAATATTTGATGCAATAATCTAACGCCTCCAATTTTTAATTATTTAGTATAAACGTTTAAAAAATTGATACTTTTTAGTAAATTGTGGTGATGAAAAATTTACTACGATTGCATGAAGCTGTGGCAGTAGTATTATTAAAAATGCCCAATCGCACTGCCACTTTTGATGAAATAGCCGAAGCGATAAATAAAAGGGAGTTATACGATACAAGTGAAGGCAATATTTCGTTACAAGAACAAATTAAACTAAGGACAGCTATAAAAAGTAGTCGCTATTTGCACTTGTTTGAGCAAGTGGGGGATGGTACAATACGGTTAAAAGATTTGACCTAGCGTGAGTTGGGGTTACGCGAACACGAATTATTTGCATTTCAATCGTGTTATTTTATTTATTAAAAGCTGGCTCGAGCGTCCGCTCGTGCCGAAAATAATAGAGCGTCCGCTCGGTGGTAAAGTAATATTGGTTGTTCTTTTTCATCCCCCTGCCCCCTTCGCTTGCGCACTTCTCCTTCGAGAGTCTCAGGGTGACAGCGCACAAGGGGGACAATGCAGGGCGAATTTTCGACAAAATATGTAAAAACTATAGGGTAGTGGAGAAGTTGGCGAATTGATTTTATTTTTTCTTAACCTGACTCTCGTTAACCTAACCTTCTAAAAATAACAGTCCAAAAATGCGCTTTTCAGTAGCATTAAGGTCGCGTAGGTATATTAGGTTTTCTTTACCATCAATTACAATAGCTTCTTTGCTGTTTAGCTTGATTGGGTTTTTATGAAAAATGGCTACCAAGCGGTTTTCGTAAAACACTAATTTTAGACGTTGGATAGGATTTTTATAATCCAGCCCTGCAATATCATTAAGCACAAAGGCAGTAAAACCACTGTCTTCTGTTTTATTAAAAAAGCCAAATTTTTGTATTTCAGGCAGTACATCTTCAAATCTCACCTTGCTTTTAGCAGAGTCTATTATGTGCACTAAACGCCTTTCGGCTACCCAATTGGTATCAAGCAGCGAGGTACGGATATAACCTACTAATTCAAAAATTACGTAATCATCAGTATAGCTGTATTGTGCCGGTAATTTTAGGTTACTGTATACACGCCCTGTTTCTTGTCCAAGAGCATCGTATAGTCCACTACCTCGTTTTAATTCAAGGATATTGTCATCAAAATTTTTGATAGGGGCATTAACTACCGCAATTATTTTAGTCCAGTTGGCATCTTGTTCGGCTACATATATACCACTGCCTTTGTACAGTTGCGCTACGGTACTCTTGCCCGGTTGGCTATATACTTCGGTATTATTATTTATTCTTTCAGCACTAACAAAAAATGGAGCAAGAAAGAGTAAAATATAAATGAGGATATTTTTCAAAACAGCAACTATGGGCTTGGTGTACTTACAAAAGTAGCAATAAACAAGCCATTTATAGCCTTTAATAGATGAATAAGAAAGAGTTAGAAGTGGTTATTTGCTTTTTACCTGTTCAAAATACTTTTTGCCTACCAGCAACATTCCAAACGATTCGCCTTTGTGTTTATCCAAATGGCTGTGATGGGCACGGTGGGCACGACGTATGGCTTTAAAATAAAACCAATTGCTGTTTTTAAACCATTTAAAACGTTGGTGTATGTATACATCGTGCACTAAAAAATAGGCCATACCATATAGTATAATGCCTATGCCTACAAACAATCGCCAATCGTTGCCCGCCATCATACCAAACATGGTAAACAACCATCCGGGTATGGCAAATATTAAAAAGAAAACATCGTTGCGTTCAAAAATGCCATTTCGTCCATTGTGGTGGTCGTAGTGGAAATGCCACATCAGCCCGTGCATCACATATTTATGGGTAAACCATGCCATAAACTCCATAAAAAAGAAGGTGGCAATAACTATGGCCGTGTGAAGCAAAAAAAGCATTGTTTTTTATTTTTCTATCAAGCTAACCAAGTCCTCATCAAGTGGTTTTGTTTTTGATCCAAAATGAGCCATTAAGTTGCCTTTTTCATCCAAAAGAAATTTGTTAAAATTCCACCCCACAGTGTAGTTGTCTTTACCATTGTTTTCTTTTTTTGTAAGCCATTGGTACACGGGGTGTTGGTTGTCGCCTTTAACGTCTATTTTTTCAGTAAGTGTAAAAGTTACTCCGTAATTCTTTTTGCAAAAGACTTCAATTTCTTCGGGTGTACCGGGTTCTTGCCCCATAAACTGGTTGCAGGGAAACCCAATTATCACCAATTTATCGGCATATTTTTCGTGCAGTTTTTGCAAATCTTCGTATTGGTAGGTGTAGCCACATTTGCTAGCTACGTTTACGCATAAAA
The DNA here is from genome assembly GCA_037968475.1 of Bacteroidia bacterium. GTDB lineage: Bacteria > Bacteroidota > Bacteroidia > UBA8524 > UBA8524 > SB11. The sequence goes on along the minus strand of JBBKVO010000013.1, from coordinate 103,290 downwards.
TTTTCTTCCCTTTATAGTCGGCAAAGTTTATAGTATCAGTTCCGTCAATATTCACAATACTTAAATCGTAAAACGATTTAGCATTTTGTTCCTCTACTTTTCGGGCAGGTTTTTTATCTTTATTGGGTAATGTAAATGCTACTGCAATACCTGCTACTGCTACTAATGCTATGGCTATTCCTATCACTTTTCTCATGGGTTTTGGTGCGTTACACTATGTACAACAAAACTAATAGGTTTTGGTTTATAGTAATAGGTTCGAAATTATAAAAAAGCACATTTGTATCACATACAAGGCAATAGCCACGCTATTTTGCAACTTTATCTTTAGGCTATCTAACCCTATTGCCATTACACAACTTACAATACCCCAAACTATATAGTTTTGCAAGGGTATATGCAGGGTGTGCCATTGCCAGTAATCGTATCGCACGGCTACAGGTTCTATCAAAACATCCATCAGTACCATAAAAATGGCAGTAAGTATGTATTTAGGCCAGGGTAGTTTTGTAATTTTTTCAGCTAAAAAAAAACTACAATACAGCAGTATAAACCAGTTTACGCCTATCAATAGGGGTACGCTGTCAAATTTATAGCCCAGTGTGGCGCCGTAGTGGTACTGGCCAAATATTTTGCCTGTATGTACACCTACCCACTCAATAGCCCAGCCTGCAAACATTATTAGCACTGCGCCCAGTATAAATTTTCCTTTCCAAGGCTGGTGGAAGGCTAACAGTATAATAAGGGTGATTAAAAGATGGTAGGGTACTAATTGCTTAAACAAGGGGGTAAGTGAAGGGATAGCAAACCCCACTGCCCCTACAATATGTAGTATAACAAGAATGATAATACCCGTGCGGGCGTTTTTACTTTTTTTGGCCATGTGCTTTGCGCATCAAACAGCACAAATATGGCTTTTGTTTTTTTGATTTTTAAGGCAATATAAAAAAGAGAAATATTTTGCATCTTATCCGCAAGTTGTATCTAATAATGGCGTCATATTCTATTAAGAGCTGGGGTGTAACAACCTTTTGCTATAGAGGTAACTAAACTTAACAAACTATATATGAGTAACGGAAAATTTTTAGCGGCGTTGGTTTTCGTATTCACCATTGGCCTTTGGGGCTGCAAAAAAGACGATAAAACTACTGACCCTATTGATAATGGTAATACAGGTGGCACTACCTATACGGGTGATATTTTGGTACAAACTCCCAATTTACCTACATCGCCATACAACTATGCCAATATCACCATGCCTAATTATTTGACTGTGCCGCCTATTGCAGGGCAAGACAATTCCCCAAACAATAATGCCATAACAAATGCGGGGGCAACACTTGGGCGAGTTTTGTTTTATGATAAAAATATATCGTACAATAACAAGGTTGCTTGTGGCAGTTGCCATTTGCAAACACACGGCTTTGCCGACCCATTGGTGTTGAGTAAAGGTTTTGAAGATGGAAATACAAGCCGCCATAGTATGGGGCTTATTAATGCCCGATACTATCCTGATGGGAAATTCTTTTGGGACGAACGTGCGGCCACGCTTGAGGCACAAACCCTTCTGCCCATACAAGACCACGTAGAAATGGGTATGAATTTGGATACTTTGGTAAACAAACTAAACCGTATTAGCTATTACCCTGCATTGTTTCAAAATGCTTTTGGTGATAAAACCATTACCAGTGATAAAGTATCGAAAGCATTAGCACAGTTTGTACGCTCAATAGTTTCATTCAATTCAAAATACGATGCAGGTAGGGCTAGTTTTCCTGCTAATACACCGCCTCAAAATTTGGGCGATTTTACCAACTTTACTACTCAAGAAAACAGAGGAAAAACTTTGTTTTTCACCACAGCAGGTTGTGCAGTGTGCCACGGTACAGAAACCTTTACTGCTGCACGTGCTGAAAATAACGGACTTGATTTAACAACGGTTGATAGTGGCGTGGGGCGTATAACAGGCAACCCTGCCGATATAGCCAAATTTAAAGTACCATCATTGCGCAATGTAGAGTTAACGGCTCCCTATATGCACGATGGTCGTTTTAAAACGCTTGCAGAAGTAATAGAACATTATAGTAGCGGAGTACAGGCTCACCCTACACTTTCACCACCATTGCGTGTAGGAGGGCCAAATGGACAACCTAAACAACTAAACCTTTCTAATGCTGATATGAGCGCATTGGTAGCATTTCTTAAAACATTAACAGACAATACGGTAGCTGCTGAGGCTAAATACTCAACCCCATTCTAATAAAGCAACAATCAATTAGAATAACTACAAAAGCCTTGTGTCGGGACGATGCAAGGCTTTTTTGTCAGTAAAAAAGATGTTCTTATCCAAATTCAACAACAAAAAATAATTTATGGTACAAAATGTGCTTAGTATTTGCAAACTAATTGGTACACCAGATGAAAAAAATTATTACAGTTGTCTGTTTTCTATTCACACTAAGCGCATTTGCACAATCAACACTTACAATGCCCGAGGCTAGTCCAAAAGCATCAGTAACACAACGCATTGGCTTAACTGATATTACAGTAAACTACCATAGTCCGGCTGTAAAAGAACGCACTGTATGGGGCGGTCTTGTGCCATATAATAAAATATGGCGTGCAGGCGCTAACGAAAACACTACGATTAGTTTCACCCACAATGTAAGTATTAACGGCAACCCATTGCCCGCAGGCACTTATGGCTTACACATGATGCCTACTGAAAAAAACTGGACAATTATATTCTCAAAAAACTACACTTCGTGGGGCAGTTACTTTTATAAACAAGATGAAGACGCTTTGCGTGTTGAAGTTACCCCAAAACAACACCAACATACCGAGTGGCTTACCTACACCTTTTTTGATAAGTCGGCAAACTCTGCAACTTTATCACTATTGTGGGAGCAGTTAGATATTCCTATTACAATAGATGTTGATGTAACCAAAGTAGTAGTCAATAATATTAAAAACGAGTTGCGTTCTACCTCAGGGTTTACATGGCAAGGATATTACGAGGCTGCTGATTATTGCTACCACAACAATATAGAAACCGAGCAAGCTTTAGCATGGGTTGAACGTGCAAATAGCTTTAATCCCAATAACTTTAGCGTACTAAAACTAAAAGCCAACTTGCTAGAAGTTAAAGGTCAAAAAGAAGAAGCTGAAAAAGTAAGCAAAGTGGCTGTGGAGTTTGCTACCGAAGACGAACTAAACTCTTATGGTTACGAACTTATAACAGCAAACAAACTAGATAAAGCCCTTGAAATATTTAAGCTAAGTGTAAAACGCAATCCAAAATCGTGGAATGCTTGCGATAGCTACGGTGAAGCACTTGCCAAAAAAGGCAATACCAAAGAAGCTATAAAAGCCTATAACAGCGCACTAAAAAATACCCCGCCTGATACCCAAATGGCACGTATACAAGAAACTATTAAAAAACTACAAGAGGAGAAATAACAAACAACTTTTTTATCATTTTTGGTTTAAAACCCGCAAGGCTTGCCTAGCGGGTTTTTTGTTTTTGGCTGGAAAAGAAATAATGGTGCGAGTGTTTATTAGTTATTTTTTTTCGTACCTCCGCCTCCTTCACTAACGCATATATAGTTCGCCTCAAATACATTTGGGATTACTAAATCAACCCACAAGGGGGTGACTATACCCATTTACACACAACCCAAAAAATAGCAGTTGGTTTTAACTCACCCCTGTTTTATGAGAAAGTCGGAATCACATAAAGCGCCCCTCTCTAAAAAAAGAGAGGGGGAATTATGAACGCCTGTACTGAACTCGTTATTTGGGGTGAGTTAACTAAAAAACTACCTTGGCCTTAAGAAAATGGCACCCAAAAAATTATAAAGGGAGAAATTAGGGTGATGTGCGAGCGTCTCGCACTTGTCTTGAAATGAAAAACACCCGCTTTTTTACACAGAGAGAAAATTATTAAAAAAAATCAATCTACCCCGCAAGGTTTATAAAAAAGCAGCGTCAAAACAGATATAACAACACAAATAGATATTTAGCCGCTAACTTTATAAACTTTTAGGATATGGAAAATAGGAAATTAAAAGCAATAGTAATTTTGGCACTGGTTGCCACTTTTGCACTGGGAAGTTGGAGCTGCAAAAAAGATGAAGATACTACAACATCACCCACAGGAAATACAGGTGGTACAGATGATATAAGCATTTATAAAAAAATATATGGTGCCAGCGAAGTATACCAAGATGGCGACTATGTGGTGATAAAAGTAAATGGTCGTCCCGACCATAAAAGCCCATACTACCAAGGTACACAATGGGAAAGTAGCTTGTACAAAGCCTACAATGGCAGCAATGCACAGTACAATACCAACCCAAACCGTATAGCCACGGTAAACTATACCTTTAGAATACCTATGAAACCTGCTAAAGCAAATACATCACAAGAAACCCCAATGGGGCCAATGGGAGTGTCATTAAACGGTGTACCCTTTTTCAATCAGTATGCAGCAGGTAGGGCAGTGCTAACAGGCGAGATAAATAGTTTCGATCAGTATGGCGGGCATCCTGCAATGGCCGGAGATTATCATTACCATTTAGAACCAACCTATTTAACCACTAATAAAGGTAAAGATGCCTTACTTGGCTTTTTGCTTGATGGCTACCCCGTGTATGGCCCACAAGAAGATGGAAAAACAATAACCAATGCCGATTTGGATAACTACCACGGGCATACCCATGCCACTGCTGATTATCCTAGTGGTATATATCATTATCATATTACTTCGTCAGACCCTTACATTAATGGAGATGGCTTTTATGGAACTCCCGGTACCGTTACACGTTAGGATTAAAGTAGCAATTATGTTTTGGTGTTGGGTAGCTCTACCCGGATGTGTGTACACCGAAACAAAGAAAGGTACCAAGGAGAGTGTTAGTATAGATAAGAGCGATACCGCCCTGCGAAAGCAGGGTGGTTTTTTGCTTTATAATCAAACAAAATTTAACGGGCAGGTAGTTGAGATTAGTCCACAAGGCGATACCTTGTACAAGTGTCAGTACATAAACGGCAAACAAGAGGGTACTGAGATACTACGATACCCTAACAGGCAACTGTCGGAAGTACGTTATTATAAAAACGGCTATAAAGAGGGTGAGCACAAAGGTTGGTACGAAAACGGAACACAACGTTTTATATACAACTACAAAAACGATATTTACGAAGGCAATGTGAAAGATTGGGGTACCAACGGCCAATTGTATAGAGATTTTAACTATATGAACGGGAAAGAAAGCGGCCGCCAACGTATGTGGTATGATGATGGGCGAATACGAGCTAACTACGATGTAAAAAACGGGAGGAAATATGGACTTACGGGCGTTAAAAACTGCGTTAATGTTACAGAAGAAAAATAAAGTCAGCATAGTAATACTACTTGCAATTGTGGCACTATCGGCGTGTACACAACAACCCAAAAGTACTTTACCCTATTATAATACACCTGATTTTTCGCCTATTTGGGCTAATGAAGAAAAGGTGGATATAGATACCTTGCACACTATTGCACCGTTTAGTTTCACCAATCAAAACGGGCAAGAAGTAAGTAACAAAACCCTAGAGGGTAAGGTGTATGCCGCCAATTTCTTTTTCACCACTTGCGGTTCTATCTGCCCCAAAATGACAAACAATTTGCAAGTCGTAGCCGATAGTTTTGCGGGAAATGAAAAGGTAAACATTATCTCTTATTCAGTTACACCACAAACCGATGATGTAGCCACACTGAAACATTACGAAGAACAAAACAATATTAATGGGCAGCAGTGGCAACTGCTAACAGGCAATGTAGGTGAGATTTATAACCTTGCCCGTAAAAGCTATTTTGCCGAAGAAGAACCGGGTTATAATAAAGACAGTACCGAGTTTTTGCATACTGAACATTGCATATTAGTAGATAAAAATGGGCATATACGTGGCGTATACAATGCCACAATAAAGCTTGAAACAAAACGCCTAATTGAAGATATTGGTATATTGCTAAAAGAAGATAAGTAGCCTTGCATATACCACCACTAACTGATACAGAACTAATTGAAGCACTGCAGCAAGGTGAAAGACAAGCTGTGCAACAATTTATTGATACCTATAAAAGCAGGGTATACAATACCATATTGGGGTTGGTGCAAAGTGCCGAAGATGCCGAAGAGTTGGCGCAAGATGTGTTTTTAAAAGCACTAAGTACCCTTAGCAGTTTTGAAGGAAAAGCACAAATAAGCACATGGCTGTACCGTATAGCTATTAATACTTCGCTTGACCATATTAAAAAGAAACAACGCAAAAAACGCTTTGCCTTTTTGGTGAGTATAAACAATGATGATGAAAATAGTGCTGTGCCACAATTGCCTCATTTTGTGCATCCTGAATGGCAACTTGAAAACAAGGAACTAGGGCAAAACCTTTTTAAAGCCATTAACCAATTGGCCGAAAAGCAAAAAACAGCCCTTGTACTAAATAAGGTAGAAGGCCTTAGCTACGAGCAAACAGCACAGGTAATGGAAACCACAGTATCATCAGTAGAGTCATTATTGTTTAGGGCAAGGCAAAACTTAAAAAAGATATTAAGTAATTATTTAGAAAAATAGAGAGATAGCGCAAGGAAACACAATAAATATCGTCAAACATTAATGAACACAAAATGGATAATATTGATAAACTTATAGATAGCCTTGATGGGATAGAAAAAGCCCAACCCTCTGCCAATTTCACTCAAAAAGTGATGCAGCAGTGGGAGGCAGGTGGCAAAAAACTAAAAGCCATACCTAAGCGCACCGTATGGGCGGTGGCGGCTTCTTTAGCTTTTTTGTTGGCTCTGAATGTATGGGTGGGAGCAGGCTATAAAAATGTACCCTCACAAAGCGCACAAAATGGTGCTTATGGTGTTGTAAGTGCGTACGGACTAAACAGTTCGGAATTTTCGTACTAAATTAACCCTACTGAAATGGATAGGACAAAATTTTTAATAGGTTTGGTAATAGCTTTGCTGCTAATAAATATGGGCACTTTGGCCTATTTATTTGTATCAAAACAAGACCGACAAAATCAGATGCTACCCATGCGTCAAAAGGGAGGGCCATCAGCATTTATAATTAAAACCTTAAAGTTTACACCTGAACAAGAAAAGCAGTTTGCCGTTTTAAAGGACGAGCACCACAGCCAGATGGATGTGCTGCACGATAGCATGAGAACTGTTCGTAATCAATACTTTGATGAACTAAAAACGGATGTTGTTGATACAGAAAAAGCAAATCAGCTAAACCAAACAATTGCTCGCATACAAGGCAAAATGCACCAACTGACTTTTAAGCATTTTACTGAGGTGCGCAAAATATGCACTGCTGAACAAAAAGAATTATTTGATGAATTTATAGATGAAATATTAAGGGCGATGGCTCCTCCACCTCAAGGTAAAAAGCCACCGCACGGTCGCAGACCGCCGCCGAGGGATTGAGGACTTATTTATATTTTTCAATAGGTTGAAACCTGTTTCTTGTACAATTACAGCTCAAAGGACGACTTAAGTCATCCTTTGAGCTGTAATCATTATAGGATAGGATTTTAACCCTATTGTAAGATGTTATTAGCGGGGTATACGTCTAAAAAACACAAAACCGCCATCAGCACCAATCCTTTCAAAATCGGGGTGTTGGGCATATTCATCTGCCTTTTTCATGTGGCAGCAAAAATAGGCGGGCTTGTCTATTTTGCCATCTACCAGCCAATCGCGTTGCAAGTGTTCAAACCAATCAGTGGGTGCATTTTGTTGGTATTGGGCTTTGTTTTCAGCTAAAAACTTAGCAAACTCAGGCGATGTATTTTCATGCCATGGTTGTATACGGGCGTAGTAATAGTGCGCGTATGTATCGTAGCCCAATGGTTGCACATATACATCTTTGCCTTGTAAACCTTCCCAAAACTGTATGGCAGCACCTTGGCTATATTGTTCGATTTTAGGAACTACTATATACAAAAACAATTGCAGGCTAAGAGTTGTGCCTATCAATAGCGATAAAAACCCAAGCTGATATTTACGGCGAAGCAATAGAACAATAGCCACTACAATAGCTGAAAAAAACAAAATACCAATAAGCCATTCCCAGCCGCCCCATGCTATATTTCGGCTAAAGTTGGCCACCGCAAAAGGGTCTTTTATCATAGGAAAAATTTGGGCTTTAAGATTTTCATTAGCAGCTATAAAAGGTATTAATGTAAAAGCTGCCGAAAGTGCCAAACCAATAATAGCAAGGGGTATGGTTATCCATCGCCAAAACTTCCACTCGCCGTTTATAATATTTTCAATAGCATAGGCTGCCAAAAACGTAAGGGGTAAATAACAAAGCGATGAGTAGTGTACTATTTTAGTTTTTACTATACTAAATAGTATTAATACCACCCAAAAAAGCACCAGCATCCACTTAATAAATACTTGCTGTTGCGTTGTAGTTGAGGCATTTTTCTTAAACATGGTAAAGGCTATAACCGATATAGGGAAACAACCCACTAACAATACAATAGGGTGGTAATAAAACGGTTGCCCATGACTAGCCACAGGGTTGCGGAAAAGGTCTATTTGGTAGAGAATAAACTCGCGCAAGAAAAAGAAACCGTTATTAATGGCTTCAACTCCAAACCATGCAAAGGCTACGCCAATGGCACAAAGGGTGTACAGCACTATTTCTTTTAAGGTGAAATACCATTTAAACTTATTTACTACCCAATAGCTACCTACACAAAGCAATGTAACGGCAGCAGCGGCAGGGCCTTTGGTTAGTACAGCTAACCCCAAAAACATGCCCGCAAGGGCATATATTCCTAGTCGTGTATTTCCTTTTTCCAGTAACGATGCTCGATATATTTGATAAATACCTAAAAATATAAACAAATTGAAAGTGGGGTCTATAATGGCCGATTTGAAATATAGGTGTGGAGTAAAAGCGCCTATAAAGCACAATACCCACCAATAGCCCATGCGAACACTAAACAACCGTTTACCAATATGGAAAATGATAAGCAACGTGGCAATACCACACAGCGCATTAGGAAAGCGGGCTGCAAACTCGTTTACCCCAAACACCTTCATACTTAGTACCTGCATCCAAAAAAATAGAGGTGGTTTCTCCCAAAACGGCTGGAAATTTACTTGTACTTGAAAGTAGTTGCCGCTTACCATCATTTCGCGGGCACTTTCGGCAAAGTTTATTTCATCCCAATCAAACAAATGCACTTGCCCCAAAAAAGGAATAAACAGCAAAGCACCCAACAGGGCTATGTATAAATAGTGTTTCTTTTCTCCGTTCATTTTTTCAGTTTCAACAAAGGGTAGTCAAGTCGTGGGGCAGCCAGTAGGCGAGGGGTTTTTATTTCAAGCCAAAAATATATTATAGCAGCAGTTAGCATACCCAAAATAGTACCTGCAAAAACATCCTCAATAAAATGTTGGGCAAGGTATATACGGCTAATTGCAGTTGTTACAGCCAATACAAAACAAACTATGGCAACGGTTTTATTTCCTCCCCAAAACAAAGCCAATAGAGTAAACATTGCAAATGCTGTAGTGGTGTGGCCGGAAGGGAATGAATGAACAAAAGCATTGTGCACCCCATCAACTGTGTGCAGTATTTCTTTGCCTTCAAAAAATTTTAGTGGGCGAGGTAAATCGCCAAAAACTATCTTTTTAAAAAACTGCGATAATAAACCCGACGCCGCAAAAGTGAGCAAGCCTATAATGCCCCAACGTATTTTTACAAACAATAAAAGAAGGATGGAAACAATAACAAAGGCAAGCCCATCACCAATATTAGTAATCAGTTTAAAGAAGGTATTACCTATAGGTGTGTGCAATAAGTTTAGGTATAAGACCAAATTTCCTTTAATATAAAACAAGGTTTGCAGGCTGCAAAAGGCCACAAACAAAGCACAAAGGATGAAAAACAACTTATTTTTTTTAAATATACTTGACACGTCGAGTGTTTTAACCTATTTTGTGGGAGTTAATAACAGTCACAAAGAAAAGCAATATTACTATATTGCTCTGTGTTTAAATTTTCGTTGGCATGAGCAAAAAGAAAAAATTTGTTGCAGAGTTTCCTCTAAAATCATCTGCAGGAATATTGTACAATTATCTTCAAACTCCTTCGGGTTTGTCAGAGTGGTTTGCCGATGATGTAAATATTCGCGATAAAAGGTATTACACTTTTAAGTGGGATGGCACTGAACAAACTGCTGAAATGATACGTAGTACTGCCAATAAAAGCATACGTTTCCGTTGGATGGATGGCCCTGAAGACGAGTATTTTGAACTTGAAATACAGCAAGATGAACTTACTGGTGATGTTGCCCTTGTGGTAACGGATTTTGCCGAAGAAAACGAAATAGAAGAAACCACCCAGCTTTGGGAAGCTCAGGTGCAAACTCTAAAAACAGCTATCGGGTCGTAAAAAAGCCCTATCAATCTTATTTTTTGGCTGTAAATTTGTAAGCAATTAGCCTACAAATAAAAATAATCCTTAGTGTTCAGTATCAAAAAACTTGATATTTTTATCCTAAAGTCCTTCGTAGGGCCTTTTATAGTTACTTTTTTTATTTCCGCCCTCTTTTTCCTCATGCAATTTCTTTGGAAATACATTGATGAATTAGTTGGTAAGGGACTAGAATGGTATACAATAGTTGAATTATTGATGTATACCTTGCCCAACCTTATACCACTGGCATTGGCTATGGGTGTTTTGCTAGCGTCTATAATGGCTTACGGCAATATGGGCGAGCGGTACGAGTTGGTGATTATAAAAGCATCGGGTATACCATTGCGCCGTGCATTATTTCCTATATTAGGTTTTGTATTGCTACTTTCTTATGGGTCATACTTGTTCTCAAACTACGTCATACCTGCATCAAACTTAAAATTTGCAGCCCTTTTTTGGGATGTTCGTAACAAAAAACCTGCTTTCGATATTCACGAAGGCTCTTTTTATAATGATATTGATGGGTACAGCATAAAAATTGGTAAGAAAGACAAAAATGGTAAAGACATATACGACGTATTGATATACGACCATACCGACGATCAAACCAATACTACTGTGGTGGTAGCCGAAAGAGGGGAGATGAGCAGTAGCGAGGACAAACGTTTTTTATACTTTAATCTGTATAACGGTATCAGGTACGAGGAAATGAAAACCAACCCCGACTACTACCAAACCTTCAAACACAATAAAATGAAGTTTGATAAGCAGGAAATTATTTTTGACTTATCACAATTGGAGATGGGGAATACAGCCGAAGATTTGTTTAAAGGAAATCACCAATTAAAAGACCTAGCAGGCCTGCAAGAAGGTATAGACTCGCTAAATCTTCAAGCTAGTCAGGTATATGGCGAAATGATTGGTTTTGCCAACAACAACTATCATATATACGATACGCTATACCCGCAATACATAGATACGTTTAACATATATACGGCTGAGTGGCGCGCAAAAGAAGACCCAAACGTAAACATGGTGTTTACCCAAGCCCTCAATATAGCTCGTACCACCAAAGGGGTTATAGAGAATAACCGTAAGATGATAAAAGAAATACGCCAAAAAGAGGCCAAACACGAGGTAGAGTGGTACAAAAAAATCACTGTGCCTGTAGCCTGTTTGGTATTATTTCTTATTGGTGCACCATTAGGAGCTATTGTGCGCAAAGGTGGTTTTGGTTGGCCTATGGTTATAGCCATATTATTCTTTTTAGTGTTTTATATACTAAGTATTGCAGGCGAAAAAATGACCAAAGAACTGGTAGCAAAACCTATTGTGGGTATGTGGCTAGCTGTTGGTGTACTTACCCCTATAGGCCTTTGGTTGATATCAAAAGCTACTCGTGATTCTTCACTTTTCGACCCTGACGCTTATATTCGTGCCATAAGACGTTTCTTTTTGTTTGGTAAAAAGAAAGAAGAAAGCACTTCGACCAAAAAATGAAAATCTTAGTAGTATCACACCGTGTACCCTATCCCCTAAAAGATGGTGGTGTAATAGCCATGCACAGTTTGTTGCACGGGCTAAAAAGCGCAGGTGCACAAGTAAAACTACTTTGTCTTAATCCCAAAAAAGACGGGGTTGATGCCACTAAACTTCCCCAGTATTTTTACGATGATTTTGGCTTTGAAGCTTTTGCCATTGATACTGATATAAAAGCTTCCGCAGCGTTTGTCAATTTGTTTACCAGCCAATCGTACCACATGGTACGTTTTTATAACGAAGGCTTTGCGCAACTGTTGGCAAAAACTATTGATACAGGCGGCTACGATATTATCCACCTCGAAAGTTTGTTTGTTACAGGCTACCTAGCCACCATGCGCCAACACTTTAAAGGTGCAATAGCCATGCGTGCTCACAATGTTGAGCATCGTATATGGCAAAAGCTGGCCACCAACGAGGGTAACCCTATAAAAAAATGGTACCTCAATCAATTGGCTACTCGCTTGCAAACTTACGAGCAGCTTACCTTAAACCAATTGGATGCCCTTGTGGCACTTACCCAAGAAGATGCCGATTTTTTTGAACAAAGTGGTTTTACAGGTAAAATACACATAGCGCCACACGGTATAGATATTGCCGATTTCGACCATACAGTACAACCTGCTGGACAGCCTGATGTTTTCCACTTAGGCTCTATGGATTGGATACCCAACCAAGAAGCTATGCGTTGGTTTTTAGATGAAATATGGCCTTTGGTGGTGAAACAAATACCCGATGCAAAATTTCATTTAGCAGGCAAAAAAATACCCGCCTCGTTTAGTCAATACAGCAGCCCCAATGTAATTATTGATGGCGAGGTTGCCAATGCTACTACCTATATGCAGCAACACCATATTATGGTAGTGCCCTTGCTTAGTGGTAGCGGCATACGCATAAAAATATTAGAAGGCATGGCATTGGGCAAACCCATAGTGGCCACACCCCGCGCTGCCGCAGGCATACAATTTACAGACGGACAAAACATACTAATTGGTACGTTACCTGCCGATGTAGCCCAACATATACTACAACTATTGCAGCAAGCCCCATTGCGCCAGCAACTAGGGCAAAACGCCCGCCATCTTATAGCGCAACACTACGATAACCGTGTAGTGTGCCAAGAAATTATTGAGTTTTATGTATTAGAGTTTTGTACTTTTCCTAGGTTTTAATTTTAAGACCTATATTTGATAAAATATCATATTGTTAAATATTAATGAATAATACTATTCCAGATATACTTAGGAAAATTTCTGTCGATGCTCTTTTCGAAACGGCTACATTTAATAATTGTTGGAATGTTTGGAAGCCATACATTAATAGATTAATTGGTACTCAATATACAGAAAGGGATTTGATTGATTTGGGAGATAAACTTTCTGATATTTTTAGGACAACAGGCGTTGAGGGGAGAGGGCAAGAGTCTCTCTCTGGTGGTGGCAATGCTTGGGAATCTTTAGTTTGTTGGTATATAAACTTATGCACTGCAGGTAGTAGGATTGTTGCGGTAAAAAAAATGAGTTTGGTTCCAAAGCCTATACAAGATGCAATTACTGTTAACTATGGGAATTTTGCTTGCAATACAGAATCTGATATAACGGTGATTGTATTTCCTGATATGCCAGAATATAATACTGATATTTCTTCTTTGAGAATAAATAATAGTACTAGAACATTGATTCCTAGTATTATTAAGGGTAAATTCAATACACAACTATTAGATTTTTTGGCTGGAAGAGACTTTTCTGATTATGAGATAGGTATAATTCAATGTAAGACAAATTGGAACGACAATGCCCAAATACCTATGTTGTGGGATATGATATACTCTTCAGGGGGATTTAGAGGCAGGAATATTACTATTGGAAGGAATAGTTTTAATATCCAGTCAATAAGAAGCTTTACATATTCTTTTGTTACTGTACCATCCAATCAAAATGCAATTTATTCTTCAAATTCAGTTTCGGTTAAAAGAGTTACGAATCTATCAGGAGGTAATTATTGGGGTAAAGATTCAGAACAACACGTTGCTAAATCACTTAAAGAAATTTTCACAAATAATTTTAGCTCAGGTTTTCGAACTAACATTAGAGATGATTTGCAAGCTTCTTTACAAGACCAAGTTGTTAGTGGAAGTTTAGACTATTTCAGGCTTTAGGATATTTTTTTTAAAATTTCCATAGCAATTGCTCTTGCCATAAGAGGTGGAATTGCATTTCCAACTAAAGTATATTGTGGAACCTCCATTTTTCTTTTGTTTCCTCCCGTTGACCTTTTACCTTGGAATACAAAAGAATCATCAAATGATTGCAAACGAGCCATTTCTCTTACTGTTAATGATCTGGGGTGTGAATAATGAATATAGTCATCAGGTATTGTCAAAACTGTTGGACTTTGTAAATTAGGTTTTAAGACATTGTAATTTCTTTTTTCTGATTCAAGTCCTACTTCTTTTAACTTTAGTTTTGCTTGGTCGTAATCGCCTTCATTTAAAATAATTCCAAGTCTTTTAACTACATCTTCATTTTGCTTACTAGTTTTATGATTTTGTAATGGTGCAACCACATGGGTTTGTTGGTTTTCAAGCTCTTCAAAATTTTTGACATAAAATGGTTTTTTTGCATTTGAAAACCTAACATTTAATCGACCTTTAAAAGACCATTCTGCGTATGTTTTACCTTTATTAGAATTAATTTTACCATCGATGCTTCGTTTTTTTAGAAGTGATGACATCCTTTCGGTTGTTCCATTATACTTTGTTCTTAAATCAACTTTTTCATAATCAAACTTTTCTTCATCATTGCCAACAAAATCCAGATCATATATTGCTTCAAAAACAGTTACTTTTTCTTTACTACTAACACTTGGTGGGATTTCTGTAATTAATGGTTGGTCTTTTCTACATCCGATAAATAAAACCCTTTCCCTATTTTGCGGCACACCGTAATTAGATGCCATTGCCACAAATGGCGATTGAATATTATACAATCTAATGTGAGATAATATTTCACTTAGTTCGCTATCTAAGTTTACTTGTTTTGCGATAACTGTTATATCATTAATGCATTCATCAAATGAGGATGAATAGATTTCTAAAGATTTGATAATTTCATTAATATCATTAGTATGATCACTTATTATATTGAGATCCTTAAACGCACGAGTAATTGTTTGTATAATTGATTGGGGATCAATACTAGATAAAAAGTGATCAAAATTATCTACAAAGAAGTCGTTATCCAAATCACAAAATGCCTTTTCATTGATTATTTTTTTTCTGATATAGTCAAGTTGGGGGATTCTTTTTAATAAGTTAAACCCATGTCTTATAGAATTGATCTTTGAATCAGTTTTACTTGTTTTATAGTCAACAATTTTTGGTGTTAATACTTTAAATTTACTTTCTATGTTTTGAATATATTTTTCCTTAAGATTTTCAAGATCTTTTTCAATTGTAGTTTCAAATTGAAGCCTTAAATGGTAAGATTCAATGAGAAATTGTTGATGAGTTTCCAGCTTTTTTAATTTGTAAATGAAGTTAAGTAATCTATGAAATTCTTTTAAGTCTACAATTGACTTAATCTCCTGTAAGATCATCTCCTTTATATTGCCATTTTCTTTTGTAAGGATACCTTTTACGTTCTCCATTACAAAATATTTTGGTCTTAGTCGTCTTATTACTTTTAGATAGTGCGCAAATAAATCATCCTTTTTGTCAAATTTTTTTCTTTTACCTGCTAAACTAAAACTTTGACAAGGAGGGCCACCACAAACTACATCCACTTGTGAGCCTCCAAGATTTTGTATAAGGTTATCTAAAAAATTGGGTTCACATATATCTTGGCGCAAAAATGTAGTGTCAAGACCAAGTTGATAATTATAACGAGCAAGATGAGTTAACTCACAATTTTCATTTATGTCACTGGCTAACAAGAAGTCATAAAATTTATTTCCATTTTCAGCTTGGAGAAAGCCTTCGCTAAACCCACCAGCACCAGCAAATAAATCAATAAACGTAACTTTTTCTTTACCTTCATAATAGTCTTCGTTTTCGATGACTAGCTTGACCTCAGTATTTGCTTTCCTGCCTTGCACAAGTAGTTGAATTTTCTCTTTAATTTTTTTGTCAGTTAGTTGCAAATGAGGGGTTGTTTCAATATGTTTTTCAATTTCTTTTTTTAAGAAAAAAAGAAATTTATTGATTCCGATATGACTTATACAGGAATCTTTAACAGTTTGTGTTTTATTATCCCAATCCTTTTTTTTAATTTTTTCTCCTATTGCAACTTTAACTTGTATATCCTTTTGGCGGAGAACTAAATGTATGGGAGACAATTTATTTTTATCGATTTTATCTAAGTAAAACTTAACATTTATCATTTTACGGATGTTTTTGCGGACACGGACAAAATTACGGACATATCCGAAAATAACAAATGAATTTTAAAATTATTTTAAGGACAACTCACCCAATATCAATCTTTGATATTGGGTGAGTTGTTTATTGTAAAATGAACTTTAAAACTTCTAAGCAACTAATATTCAAATCCAAAAACGTCCAACAAAAATCCCCTTTTAAAGCCGTACCTTTGCGGCATGAAATCAAATATCAAACTCAACACCATTGAAGAGGGTATTGAGGATATAAAACAGGGCAAAATGATTATCGTGGTTGATGATGAAGACCGCGAGAACGAGGGCGATTTTCTTACCGCCGCACGTAATGTTACGCCTGAAATGATAAACTTTATGGCGCGCGAAGGTCGCGGGCTTATATGCGTACCCCTTACCGAAGAACGCTGTAATGAGTTGGATTTGGAAATGATGGTAGGCAAAAATACCGCCACTCACGAAACAGCCTTTACCGTATCGGTTGATTTATTAGGCAAGGGTTGCACCACAGGTATATCAGCTTCTGATCGTGCAAAAACAGTGCAGGCATTGGTAGATAAAGATACTACACCCGATGAATTAGGTCGCCCCGGACATATTTTCCCCTTAAAAGCCAAAACCGAAGGCGTAATACGCCGCGCAGGCCATACCGAAGCCGCTATCGATTTTTCTCGTTTAGCAGGTTTTGAGCCCGCAGGCTGTATAGTAGAAATACTAAACGAAGATGGAAGCATGGCTCGTCTACCCGATTTGATGGAGGTAGCCAAGAAGCATGACTTAAAAGTGTGCTCGATAAAAGACTTAATAGCCTACCGACTGAAAAAAGAAAGTCTTATAAAACGTGAAATATCAGTGCGTATGCCTACCGTTTATGGCGATTTTGACCTAGTGGCCTACAAACAGATATACACTGGCGAAGAGCATTTGGCACTTGTAAAAGGCACTTGGGAAGAAAACGAACCTGTTTTGGTACGTGTGCACTCATCGTGCGTTACAGGTGATATTTTTGGCTCTATGCGTTGCGATTGTGGCGAACAACTGCACAATGCTATGCAAATAGTTGAAAATGAAGGCAAAGGCGTTGTGTTATACATAAACCAAGAGGGTAGAGGCATAGGTTTGTTAAACAAGCTAAAAGCCTACAAACTACAAGAACAAGGTTTGGACACTGTTGAAGCCAATATAAAACTTGGTTTTAAAATGGACGAACGCGACTATGGCGTGGGTGCGCAAATATTGCGCGACTTGGGCATTTGCAAAATGAGGCTGATAAGCAACAACCCCACCAAACGTGCGGGACTTATTGGCTACGGATTAGAGATTGTGGATACTGTGCCTTTGCAAGTAAAAGCCAACCCCCACAATAAAAAATATTTAGATACAAAGAAAGAGAAGATGGGGCACGACCTTAAAGATTTGATTGCCTAAGATAATAAATGATAGACTTAACTAATTTTTCGTTCGATTTTGGTGGACGATACCTTTATAAAGATACCAATTGGAATATCAGACCGGGCGATCGCTTTGGTCTTATAGGCAAAAACGGAACAGGAAAATCGACCCTGTTGCGAGTGATAACCGGCGAGTATAGCCTTACATCAGGCTCGATGTCGAAACCAAAAGATTTAACGATTGGTTTCCTTAATCAAGACTTATTAAGTTACGAAAGTAACGAGAGTATACTAAACGTGGCTTTGATGGCTTTTGGTCGTGTGCTAGAGCTAGAGAAACAAATTGCTGATATATACGAGCGCATGGTCGAAGATCAAAGCGACGCTATTATGAACGAGTTGGCTACCAAACAAACCGAATACGAAGGTTTGGACGGTTACAATATTCACCACAAAACTGAAGAAGTATTAGAAGGTTTGGGTTTTACCACTGCCGAGTTGCAAAAACCACTTTCGCAATTTTCGGGAGGGTGGCGTATGCGGGTAATGTTGGCAAAATTGCTATTGCAGAAACCCGATGTGCTGTTGCTGGATGAGCCTACGAATCACTTGGATTTACCCTCGATAGAGTGGTTGGAAGAGTATATTAAAACCTACGAAGGTAGTGTGGTTGTGGTATCTCACGATCGTTACTTCTTGGATAAAGTAGTAAACAAAATAGCAGAGGTAGCTTTCCAAAAAATCACAATATACCCCGGTAACTTTGAGTTTTATCTTGATTCGAAAGCCGAGCGTGATGATTTGCAGCAAAAAGCCTTTGATAATCAACAAAACTATATAAAGCAACAAGAGCGTTTTATAGAACGATTTAAAGCAAAAGCTTCAAAAGCTACAGCCGCACAAAGTCGTCAAAAACTGTTAGATAAACTCGATCGTGTGGATGAGGTTCAGGATGATAATACCAAAATAAACCTGCGTTTCACTGTCAACCAACAATCGGGTAAAATAGTATCAGAGCTTCAAAACGTATCAAAAAGCTATGGCAGCAATGTGATACTTGATAAAGCCAATGGGCAAATAGTTAGGGGCGATAAAATAGCCCTTATTGGTGCCAACGGAAAAGGAAAATCTACCCTTTTGCGTATTATCACCCAAAGAGAGCAAGTAGAAGGGAAATCAGAAAAAGGACACAATGTACGCGAGGCATTTTATGCCCAGCATCAGTTAGAATCTCTAAATTTAAACTACGAGATTTTAACCGAAATGCAGCATTTTGCACCCGAACGTAAAGACCAAGAGTTGCGTACCGTTTTAGGTTGCTTTTTGTTTACGGGTGATGATGTTTTCAAAAAAATTAAAGTTCTATCGGGTGGAGAGAAAGCAAGGGTAGCCCTTGCCAAAACCCTGCTAAGTGAAGCCAATTTTTTGCTACTGGATGAGCCTACCAATCACTTGGATATGCAGAGTATTAATATTTTAATACAGGCTTTGCAGCAATATGAGGGTACGTTTATAGTTGTATCGCACGATAGGCATTTTGTATCGCAAATAGCTAATAAAATTTGGTGGATTGAAGACCACGAGCTAAAAGAATATGTAGGCACGTATGATGAGTACGAAGAGTGGCGCAAACGTCGTGAGGCTGAAATGAAAAGCAATCCACAGCCTAAAATAGCCAAGTTTAAAGCTGAGCCAGCAAAAGAAAAAACGACTACAGCCAATAACAATAACGCTGCCGACCAAAAAAAGCTAAACAAAGAACTTGAAACAGCCGAGGCAGCCGTAGCCGAACTAAACAGCCAAAAAGAGGTACTTGAAACCCAAATGGGACAAGATGAAAACGTGAGTGATGCACAAAAAATAGCCACTTTACATACCGAATACTCGGCAGTTTTGGCTAAACTTGAAGAAGCCAATAAACGCTACGAGGCAATTTTTGAGCAACTGCTAGCGTTGGAAGTATAACCTTTTGTATTGGCAATAAACCTTTAAAGCAACCGCGTTTGAAAAAGTACATTTTGTTTGGTCTGTTGTTTTGCATAGCTATGGGTGTTAGTGCCCAAGGTAGTAAAGAGCTTAGGTATGATAACTACATATACGAAGACGAAATACGTACCATACAGCTATACCAAACCAGCACCAAAGACCACATGCCTGTGCTAGGTATGGAATCGAACGATAAGCTAACGCTTATGTTTGACCAAGTGGGCAATAGAAACGAGTACTTTCAGTACACTTTTGTGCATTGCAATAGCGATTGGACACCTAGCGATTTGCAACCTATGCAATACCTTGAAGGGAATATGTATAGCACTATTGATAAGTTTACTTACTCTAACAATACCTATATAAAGTACGTAAACTATCAGTTAGAGTTTCCTACGGCTGATATAAAACCCAAAATATCAGGCAATTATTTGCTGAAAGTATACCGCAATTTTGATGAGAACGACCTTGTGCTTACCCGCCGTTTCTATCTTTTAGATAATAAAATAGGTATTACAGGAAATGTACATCCTGCCACCCGTCCCGATTTTAGGTTTAATAAACAAGAGGTTGATTTTATAGCTAATACCAAAAATTACTTGGTGGTAAACCCTTTTCAAGATACCCGTGTGGTTATGATCCAAAACTATTGGCAAAACAATGCCATTACAGGTTTAAAACCTCAGTTTGTAAATGGTACCGACCTTACCTATAACTACGAAGAAGAGAATGTATTTGGCGGTATAAACGAGTTTAGGTTTTACGATACCCGTAGCCTGCGCTTTGCCAGTATGAACGTGGAAAAGAAGTTTTTTGAGGATGGCGTGTACCATAGCGTTTTGCTTAAAGATGAAGTTCGTGCTTTTAAACGACACATAAATATTATTGATTATAACGGCCGACGGGTAGTTGAAAATCGCGACGGTAGCAATGGCAATGTTGATGGTGATTATACTTGGGTATATTTTACCCTACAAAGCGAAAACCCTTTTCCTGATAGTGTATATATAATGGGCGAGTTGGCCGATTGGCGTATACAAGAACAGTTTAAAATGACGTACAATCCTGAAATAAAAGCCTATCAAGGTAAAGCATTGCTAAAACAGGGGTATTACGATTATATGTACGTTACACAGCCCCAAGATGTAACCCAATTGCCTGAAACTATTTTCACCGAAGGTAATTTTATGAATACTGAAAACGATTACTACATATTTTATTACGTACGCAATCAGTTTTTAGATTACCACGAGTTATTGGGCTTTCAACGCCTTAATACCAATTCTGAAAAGAAATAAGAAAAAATAATCTGTTAAATAAAAATGGGATAGAAGTTAAACTTCTATCCCATTTTTATTAGTGTTTATAATGGATTAAAAGCCTAAACGTTTTATCACTACTGTTTCATCATCAGTAGCTTTCAGATTTTTTACATATATCCTTATATTGGCTTGGTATGCCGATTGTTTAGCAAAAAACTCCAATGCGCTATATGCCGGTGCGGCCAAACGTCCGTTGGGAGATATACTGGCATTAAGCAGGTTTTTAAAGGTAAGCTCGTCAAAATAATTAAGGCGTTTTAGGGCATCAAAAGCATTTATGCGGGTACGGAATTCATACTCAGCACCAGCAAATGAAGCTATTTGCCTCCAATGTTCTTGTTTAGCGGTATTGCTCACTGTGCCTGCTTTTTCAAGCCACACTATACGCACAGCATTGTTCATACCAATATCGTTTTTGGTTGGCTCTAAAAAGCGTTCTGTCATATCAGGATATTGCTCGCACAGTTTCACCAATGCAGTTTCTACCACGTTGTACGATGAATCTTTTAGCAAGGCTTCAAAATTGGTAAGCAAATCCATAGGGATAGTAGTTGTAGCGTTAAGCACCGCTTTGCGCACGTGTACATCTTTATCCGTTAATGCTTTTTTGATATACTCAGTACTTTTTGTGTCATTAGCTAATTGTTTTGCAGCTTCGGCACGCATACCGTAAAAACTCTCATTGCTGTATATTTTTTGCAGTAGTTCCCGCTTTTTATCAATTGGGGTTTTGTCTAGCTCAAGTAAAGCAAGATAACGATCAATAGGTTCAACAGCCGTTAATGCTTGCTGACTTAGTTCTTCAAAACTGCGTTCAAAAGTGATATTTTTAAGTACATGGTTGCCTGCATCAAAAATTACATAGCTCACTTCTAAACCTTTAGTATTAGGTATATCCACAACATCGGTTTCGTTTTGTATCCAAGCGCGTTGGGTGCTATGGCTGCCATCGGTATAATATACTTCTATATCAAAAGGCATTTTAAACAAGCCTGTCCAATCGTTGCGCTCGTGTATTTGTTTTGTGGTGATGCGGGTAATGCGTGCAGGTTCAGTTCTAATATCTTCCCATTTCACTTGGTAGTGCGGTTCGCCGCCTTTGTATATCCATTGCTCAAAAAACCAATCGGGCGATTTGCCTAGTACATCTTGTATGGCTTGGTACAAATCGTTGGTTTCAACATTTTTATAGGCATGGGTTTTAAGGTAATGGTTTAGTGCGCGGTTAAATTCGGCTTCGCCCAAAACGTATTTTAACATAGCAATAACTGTTGACCCTTTGGGGTACGACCTTGCCGAACCGCCTTTTATGTGGCGAATGGGGTAGCTGTCTTTTTTGCCTGCCTCAAGTGCCCTGTCCATTTCGGCTTTTTCAGCCCATTGGTAGGCTTCTATTCCTTCGCTTTCTTTTAGCATCAGTTTGGGGAAATAGGTGGCGTAGCTTTCGTGCAGCCAAATTTCGCTAAAGGTACGGTGGGTTATATAATCGCCAAACCATTGGTGGGTTAGCTCGTGGCAGTTTACACCTTCATAATTACGATCGAGGTAGGCGCGTTTATCTACATTAAAAAAGTCGCCAAAAATGGTAGCAGTGGTGTTTTCCATTGCACCGTAAATAAAATCTTGTACCATTATTTGCGAGTAGCTTTCCCAAGGGTAGTTAATCCCTGTTTCTTTTTCTAAAAAGGTAAACATTTCTTCGCTGTGGCGGTATACAGGTTCGGCACGGTCGGCCAAATCAGGGTAGTAATAAAAATGTAGCGGTGTACCGCGTTTGGTTTTACGTTCTTGCACGGCATAATCTCCAATACCCAACATTAACAGGTAGCCTGCATGGGGTTTGGTCATAGTATAATGCCATGTTTTGGTACCGTTGCTGTTGTCTTTTTCGGCCAGTTTATTTCCGTTTGATAAAACTTTGTATTTGCTGTTAAAGGTGATAACAGTTTCAGTAATAAATTTATCGTTGGCATCATCGTACATGGGTATCCAATGGCGATTGTCTATGCCTTGCCCTTGCGTCCATACTTGACGGCGGGTGCGCCAAGGGTTGGTGTTGGTGGTAGTTTCGGGCAAATCCCAACCTATAAAATAAATACCGCGTTTGGGGTTGGCTTCGTATTCAAAAACAAGGGTATATTCTTTATCCCAAGTTAGCACTGGAGATGGGTATACCACTACACCTGTGGCTGTGCTGGTAAATTTAATGTCTTTACCATCAAGCTTTGCTGTTTTGATACGTATGGCGGGGGCATCGAAAAATATACTGTCGACGGTTTTTTGCAGGGGAGTAAAGGTGTGGCTTACCTTACCTATTACCAGTTTTTGTTCGGGGGCGAAGCTAACTTCTAGTTTCATTTTTAACATATCAATAGGATGTTCACGCGGGGCAAGGCTTTCGTCGTATGGGTGGCACACAAACTGTTGGGCTTGTGTAGCTGTGGCGGCAACAAATAGTAATAGTATCAGTAGTATTTTCTTCATATCATTGTTTTAGAGGGATAGCAAAAATAGAAAAACTACGGGGTTTGCAAAGTATAAGTATTGGAGGGATAGGTTTTGATATTTTACGGCGGGTTGAAACCCACCGTTTTTACAATTACATTTCGTAAGGACGACTTAAGTCGTCCTTACGAAATGTAATTGCGATAGAATAGGATTTTAATCCTATAAATATTTAATACAGCGTATGAAAAGGGATTAGTAAAAAGGATATAATAAGAGGCTTTTAATATGATACTGTCAAAGTAGAAAGTTAATAGATATAAATTAGTATTGATGCTCATAAAGAGTTTGTAACAGTGATTTATGGAAATTTTTGAATTACAGTTTTTGGAAATTGAGAAGAAAGACAAAGAAAGAGCCCTTTCATTCTTGGAAGATTATGTGCAAAAAGAACCTAATGATTTTGGTGCTAAATTGGCTTGTGCATTATATTTACAGCAATCTCCTTTTGATGATTTTCCATCTGCGATTAAATTACTAGATGATTTGTTGATTATAGAGGAGTTTTGTGTTAGAGCAATTTTATTAAAAGCATTTCTTGAAGATAGAGAACTAGGTCAAGTTTCAGATCAAAGTTTAAATGAAATTAATCAATATTTAAAGTATACACACAATAAATATTTTAATCAATTATTTATTGTGAAGGCATTGTATTATAACTCAAAGGATAATGATACCTGTATATCATGTTTAAAGGAGTCTATAAGTATGGATCCCAAGGCTTCATATAACCACTTCCTTCTCGGTAAGAAATTGCAGGAAATAGGAAAGATTAGTGAAGGTAAAGAGCAATTAGAAATTGCAATTAAAAATGTGGCGCATGTACAGCATAGTGTTGATTTTGAAAACTATAATCCTATTGACTTCAATGAATTTGTTGAAGAATCTTTACGTGGAGTCAATATATCACTACCAAATTATGAAGAAATGGTAGAAGGGCTAAAATAATAGTATTCATTTTATCTTTATCTATTTTGTGATTGATATTATTGAGTATATCAGTACGGGTTTTTCTTTTCAAATGGGATTGATGATGGAGCGCGTATCAGATTTGTTTAGATATTGGATATGACAAAGTACAAGGGGAGCGAAGCACTAATATATAACTTCAATTGTCATCCTTCGAGAGCCTCTGGATGACAATTGAAGTTTACTAGGTTACTCTACCACAGAGTACCTGCACCTTTATACGAGTGATACTCGCCGTTGTGCTATTAAAGGAGATAGGTTTTGATATTTACGGCGGGTTGAAACCCACCGTTTTTACAATTACATTTCGTAAGGATGACTTAAGTCGTCCTTACGAAATGTAATTGCGATAGAATAGGATTTTAATCCTATGAGATTTGGATATGAAAGGAGTTTGTAAAAAAGATATAAGATTTGAAAAAAGACAATTATGGTGAAAAAGTATGTAATCACACTTCTATTTATTCAATCTACTCTTTTTCTTTACTCCCAAAGTCCGGTAGACAAATTTCTTTTGTGTTTGGAAATTGCAGCCAAAGATTCTATAACTCAAAATAAACAACCAATAACCATTGCTGTTTATAATGATAGCATTGGGTTAAATAGGAAAATAGCTAACAATAAATTTAATCTACTTTTTGTTAACGAAATTTTCTTTTTTAACGTACAAGATGCGTATACGATTGAAAACTTTGAAGCTAATTCTGATACTGCAAAACTGGTCCTTCGGAGAAGGATATTAGATGAAAACAGAAATTCAAATTCTTTTCATGAAATAATTATAATAACTAGGTTTGAAGATTTAAGTATAGAAATAGAGGGGTGGTAAGCGGGTTTTAGAATTATTTTAATGCAATAATTCTGTAAATCAATACCAATGAGATGCCGAAACAAGTTCGGCATGACTGCCCAAAGTTGTGTCATTGCGAGAAAGCCTTCTTAGGCTGGCAAAGCAATCTTTTAGATTTGATACTACAAGATTGCTTCGGAAGACCTCGCAATGACGGGGAAGGGAAACTGCTAAACATACTTACTCTACCACAATAGTACCTGCACCGTTGTACGAGTGATACTCGCCGTTGTACATCGCATCGGCACTTACAGGCCCCATTTTGTAGGTGCCTTTGGTTACGGCGCGAACGGTGTAGTACAGGTACTTTTCAGTACTCGATGGGTTTAGGTAAAAATTAATACGGTCGTCGCGTACATCAAAATGCTCAGGGTAGGCACGGTTGCTCGTCCAGTCGAAATCGCGACCTTCGCTTATGCGTGGGTTTTCTATTTCAAAGCCTGCGGGCAGCATATCGGTTATTACTACGTTTTCTACATCTACATTTTGCAGTTCGGCAATAGATATACGTACCACTATCAAATCGTTTTGTTTAAAGGTGTTGCCGCTAATTTGTTGCCCAAAACGGTTAAAGAAGGTTTTGCGCACGCGCAGGTAATTATCTTCTTCTACATATTTGCCTGTGCTGCTTAATCCTTCGGTCTCGTAATAGTAATACAGTTGCCCGTTACCGCTACTGGTTATGGTTACATCTTCTCCTTTTAGTTTGCTGTGCGGTATGGTAACATCTTGGTTGGCAAAGTTGCCTACTATTTTACCGTTTACTTTTATAGTGGCCGATACATTGGCTTTGTTGGCATTTTGTGCCAGCTTGCCCAGCGCCAAAAAGCCAAAAGTAAGCTCTTGCGTGTTTAAGTAACGACTGGTACGCAATTGCTGCGAAAGGTTACGTGCCAATACGGGTATTTGTGGGTGGTTGGCATCGCTTTCTACTAAAGCAAGTAGTGAGATTGCTAGGTTGCGTGTGGGCGAGTAGAAACTGCCGCCTGTACTTTGCCATTGGTCGTATTCTACATATTCTTTAGGTATCAGTTCTTTAAACGAAGCTCTATCGGTTATTAGTGAGTATGCACCTGCCAATAGGTAAGTGGCATCGGTAGTGAGTAGGTATTTTTTGCCTTTATAGTAATTCATGGTAGGGCGGTTGGGTCGACCTGCTCGGCTAAGTACATATAGGCTGTATATTACCTCACGGGGAACATATTCTTTATATATATACGCATACCCTCCGCTTTCTTGCGCGCTGTAATAGCGGTATTTTACCAAGTCTTTATCGTTTACTTTATAGTTTAGGTATTCCAACAAGCGATTAAGCACATTATTATCTACATCGTAGCCTGCTTTTTCAGCTTCTAGCAAGAAATGGGCTGCGTATGCCGAGCCCCACCACGATTCGTGGTAGCCACCTGCCCAATAGCTCATACCGCCATTATATAGCTGCATACCTTGCAGTTTGCGTATGGCTTCGCGTACGTTGTAGTTGGGGTTCATCTCGTTGTCGCCATCACGCAGTTGTATTTTGTTTTTTATGCCTGCACTTTTTACAAAATCGGCAAAGTATAGTTGGGGAAATGCTTTTGATATGGTTTGCTCAACACAGCCGTGCGGGTAGCCCAAAAGATGGTCGAAGTTGTTTATAAACTCAGTCAATGGGTTTTTGCTTACCACCAATTTACTTTCTACGGATGAAGGGATATAATCGTTATCCATTACCAATGTTTTGGTTTCCCCGGCCTTCATTTGCCCTGCTACTGATGTTTTTAGTAGCGATGTTGTAGGGCGCACAGTTATTTGGGTTTCATCGGTAAAGGTTTCGCCCAATCCTTTTACGCTAACGGTTATTTTGGCTTCGCCTATTTGAGCTTTGGCTTTTAATTTTACCAATACAAGGTTTTCTTTATTGGCAGCTACGCTAACGTTTTGGTTATCGCCGCTTACTATTTCTACTGGGCCGCTAACACTTATTTTTACTGCGCTTGCGGCTTCTTTGGCGGTGGTGTTGCTAATGTTTACAGGCATTGTAATTTCATCACCGGGGGAGAAGAAACGGGGCAACCCTGTGGTTACTACCAATGGGTCGGCCACCTTCATGTTTTTACTTGCCGAGCCGAAGGATTTGTTTTTGTAGGCCACGGCCATTATGCGTAAATCGCCGCTAAATTTGGGCAGGTCAATCTCGTAGCTTACTTCGCCACTGCTGTTGGTGGTTAGTATTCCACTCCAATAAGCCATTAGTTTTACACGGTTGTTACTTAGCGGGTTCACTCGTTTTTCAAGGTCGTATCCATCACCGCCCGTGCTGCTGTTTTGCGTCATTTCAGGGAAAAGAAACGGGTATAAATCATAACTAAGTACGGCAAGGGCACGGCGGGCATAAAAATAGGCGTGCGGGTTGGGTGTGCCATAGTTTTTTAGGGCTAATATGCCTTCATCAACTACGGCAATGGTAACTTCTATACCGCTTTCGGCTTTGGTTTTTACGGTGATTTTTTGTTTGGTCGATGAGCGTGATTTTTCTACCGCTACAATCTCAACAGGTAAAATGCTGCTTTTCTTTTCTACATCAAGACTGGCGTAGCCGTGCGCTACCATTAAGGGTATATTGCTGTTTTCTAACGGTTTTATCAGCGTGGCCGATATGTATACGTTGGGCAGGTATTCTTCTTTTATATTCAGTTCAATTTCTGCTGATTTTTTATCAGTTTCGAGCACGCGGTGCTCGTATATGCCGTTGCGTTCTACGGTTACTAACAGCTTGCCTACAAACGGGGTTTTAAACAGTATTTTGGCTTTATCGCCTACTTCGTATTTTTCTTTATCAAATACTATATCAACACTACCTTCTGTATTTACATCAAACGAGGTAGACAGGGTGTTGCCCCAACGGTAGGCATAAAAATCAGAGCTAACGTAGCGCGTAGCACCTTCACGTTTTACCCTAATCTCGTAACTGCCCGATACGGGTGGAATGTAGGTAAACAGCGCCTCGCCATTGCTAAAGGTTACTGTTTTGCTTTCCATTAGTTTTTCTATTCGGCGCGATGTATAACGGTAGCTTGATGAGTTATTGGTAAGTATGTTTTGCCAATCGTAGCGTATCACCTCAACAATAGCTTTTGCACCACGTACAGGTTTTTCGTCTTTATCTAGTGCTACCAGCTTGGTTTGCATGGGCTGGTTGGTGGTGAGGTAATACTCATCCATGTGGATACCATACATTATTTTTTGGGTATAGATATCAAAGCGTTTCACACGGTTCACGGGGCGTCCGCTTTCATCAAAAACGGTGGCGTATAGTTTACCTTCAAGCACGCCCATATCTCTATAGTCTGCACTTATACTAAAAACTTCATGGGCAAGCCCTGCATCATTAGTTTTTCCTTCTCGGTATACCTGATTGAACGATTGGTTGGATTGGATATAAAAATTATAGTCTTTATAGTTTTTGGGGCTAAAGTATTTGCGGTTTAGGTTTAAATCAATATCGTAGTTGCGGTTGGCGGCAGGGGGGCCAAAGTAATTAACAGCTTCTAATGTAGCCGAAACTTTATCGGTGAGGTAGTATGATGCTTTATCGGTAGTAAGGGTAGCTTTTATACGGTCGGGCATAAACTCTTCAATATTTATACCTTCTGATGCCAGTAATATATCGTTACCGTTGTATACCTCAAGGGTATAATTTCCTGTTACGGCTGAGGTTGAAATCTCAAAAGTGCCATCAACTGCGCCCTGTTTACTGGTGTTTTTGCGTATGGCGTTATACTCTTTGCCATTGGGCATTATCAGTTTTACTTTTAAGGGGATATCGGCAACGGCTTCCCATTTGGTATTGCGCACTATGGCGTTAAAGTGTACTTTTTCACCCGGACGGTATATATTTCTATCGCCGTATACAAATACATCAAGGCCTGTTTGGTGCTCGTGTTTTCCGCCAACTTCAAAGCGTGATGTTTCTACTTGGGTTTGGCTTAGTAGCAGGTAGTTAAAATCGTCGTCTTTTTTGGCGGTTATCATACCCACACTAAAGTGTTTTAGTTTGCTTTTAAAATCTTTTACAATGGCTATGCCTTTGCTATCGGTTTTTATTTGCAATACATCTTGGTTGTTGTTGCTTATTATGTGTAAGTCAACATCGCCCATAGACTTTGCTGTGAGTATTGAGTTGGTGTATACAAACAAATCGTTATCACACATTTTGGTTATCATACCAATATCTGATACCGATACCAGCTTGGTTGCGCTTAGGTAATAATCTGTTTTTGATGCTACTGATATTAAGTAAATGCCTTTAAAATCATCTACTTTAGGCATATCGAGGTTAAAGGCAGTAATGCCGTTTACTTTGGGTAAATCAGCTGTTTTTATGGTGCGTTCCATTACTACACTGCTGTAATGTCCGTTACCATCGGTATTATACGTCTCGTTGGTAGTATAACCATCGTCGTAGTAATCATCATAATAATAGTCGTTATAGCTATTATTACGCATATAGGCCAATATGTTGTTCTCGTATATTTTGTAAACTTTTATGTTCACTTCGGGCACACTTACTATATCAATACCAATGTTTTTACTGCCCGATTTACTTAGGTAAATAGCTTTTTTGTTTTTAAAACTAATGCTGGGGGGCATTTCGCCAAAGAACAGTTGTTTGGTGTAATTTTCTTTTAATACACCGCCAATAGTACCTTTTAAGTATTGCTTTTTTAGGGTGAGGGTGTAGGTATTGTTCACCAAAAAATCACCAGTAATTAAAAATCCGTTTTCGGTTACTTCGGCTTTGGTGTCTATTTGAGGCTCAATATTGTACGCATTGACTAGGTTTTCGCCTTCAATCTCCTGCGAGGTAACAATTTGCACAAAACCTTTATTATCCTTAAACCCGCTTTCTACACTGGTTATTTGTAACTCGTAGCGCGAGGGCAGTACTTGCGAAAGCTCAAACTCTTGGTCGGTTTTATAGTCGCCACCAGCTATTTGTATACCTTTTGAAAACTTAGCATTTATTATGGATTGCTCTTTGCCAAATTTTGCGGCATTTATGCTAATAAATACCTCGCCGCTTGCATCGGCATTGTCTATGTTAAAAGTGGCATCTTCGCCACCAATTTTAATTTTTAGCAGGTTTTTAAGCTGCTTAGGGTCTATACTGTAATTAAAGTTAATACCTACACGTATTACAATACCTCCGTTTTTTCCTTTAGCCCAAAAGCCACTTATATCTTGCGGGGCAAGGTAATCGGTATGAAATTTTAGTTCTTTATATTCATTGCCCAAATACAGTTTTTTGTTTTCAGCCTTAGCCAGCACTTTTTTGGTAAATTCGGCTGTATATTCGGTGCTGGGTAAAAAGCCCTGTGCTGGAGAGAAAACCAATTCGTTTTGTGCTGCCCAGCGGAAGCGACCTTTAACAGGAGGATTTATTTCCAAATATTCAGTACTGTCCCAATCGCCTACTTGTTCGGCGGCAACTATATCGTTATTAAAGGTAAAAATCAGATTTTGTTGAGTTTGTATGCTTTGATTAAAGTTTTTTACATAACTCACCATATTTTTAGGGTTGCGAGAACAGGCCACCAATAGGGCAAAACATAGCAAGGCAATAAAACGGGTACTGTATTTGTTAATCATAGGACAAAAGAATTGGCTTTTTACAGCTTGTAAGTTATAAAAAAGGTTTTAAGGGAATGATATATTAACGTTAAAAACAGATTTTTAAGTGCAAAAAAGAAAAGCAATTTTAAATAAAAATTTAAGTAAGATACTGATGTTGAGACAGCTAGTATTAATGCTGTTTTTGATGCTGATAGGTTTTGTAGCCGATGCCCAACCAAAGAGCGGTGATTTTTTGTTGGGAGGTAGTTTATCTTTTAATCGCCAGCGTGGTCAATTACCAGGCAACTCGGCAAACGGAACTTTAACTGAAAACAGTTTTAAGTTTGCCCCACAAATAGGTGTGTTTTTTACGCCACGTATTTTTGGTGGTTTTTCTACCCGTGTTGATTACTCAAGCTCAACATCAAGTTTTGTAGTACACGATAGCATGGGGCAAGAGTATGATATTGAGCAACAATCATTTCTGTTAAAGTTTAGTTTTGGTTTTTATGCGTCCTATTTTTATCCTATAAATGAAAAATTGTTTTGGGTAAATACACTTGAGCCACATTGGGGAAGTATAAACGAGGGGGATAAATTGTCTTCGCTCTTTTCTGAAAATAAACCACAGCAAGAACGACGTAAATTTTTGACGCTTAACTATATAACGGGCGTACAGTATTTTGCTAAACCCAACCTAAGCATTACAGCCGGTATAACCCCATTTACATATACTTACGAGTACCAAAAAGTGGTACGGGATAATACACCCATAAGTAAGCAAAACAAGCACACGATTAGTTTCACCAATATTGCACGTGGCTTTTATATAGGCGTTAACTTTTTAATTATTTCTGATAATGAATAGAGTACTAAGTATATTTTTCATAATAATAGCATCTGCTACGGCAGCTAATGCTCAATATCAAAAAGGGCAATGGGCTTGGGGTGGAGAGTTTTCTTTTGTCAACTCGCGCAATAATGTTAGCCGATCGACTAATGCGTTTAGCGATAACTTAAGCACAGGTTTTAATATTAGTGCAATAGGAGGAAAGTTTGTAACCCAAAAGATGTTGCTATATGGTATAGCAGATGTTGCTTATAGCAGCTCGGGTACCGATTTATTGTTGGATGATATTACAGGAAGGCGAGAGCAAAGAAGCTATATATCAATAACAACTGCACAGATAGGAATTGGTGTACGGAGATACTATGCGGTGAACGAACGTAATATTGTGGGCTTTTTTGTACAAGTCCAATTAAAAGCAGGCAATACATGGTATAGTACTCGTTTTTTTAATTCGGTAGGAGATACTGTGTTTGACGATGTGAAACTAAAATATCCTATACGTATAGCGAGCCTTACTATTAACCCGGGTATATACATAAATGTAACCCCTATGTGGCAGCTAACGGTAAATATAGGTAACCTATATGCTACACAAACTATTTTACCCAATTGGGTGAATGCCGGTGGAGTAACAAGACGTAATTTTTCATTCGGGTTGGATGTAAACTTGTTTGATTTTAGACTGGGGGTGTTGTATACGCCTAACAAACGGAAAGAGTAAGGATTTTACCTAAATATGATTGATTTTAGCAAGGCTTTGTGCGTTGGTCATGCTAAACTTGTTTCAGCATCTCATTGCCCAAGACCAAAACAAATTTTCTGTCCAAAAAATCAATACTTATTTTTTCAAATAATCACTTGTGGAGAGTGAGATGCCGAAATAAATTCGGCATGACTAAAGAAAGTAAACGGTCTTGAAAAAATCGTTCCACCCCGTCATGCTGTCCCGATAGCAATCGGGATTCAGCATCTCAGTCTGTATTAATGGTTATTGGGCAACGAGATGCCGACCTACGTCGGCATGACATTAATGTCTTTCTTGCCAATGTTGATAGCGGCGGCGCATTTCTTCATTGTCTTCAGGATTTTCTGTGGTAGCTCCGCTTTTAAATTTCTTAAAGGTATAAGTAAACGTAAGCATAAAATAACGGTTCAAAACCTGTGTACGGGTATCTTCAACATAGGTTTGGGTTACATTACGGTTAATGCTGTTGTTTTGGCTAAGTATATCAAACACACTTAGTGAAAGTTCTCCGCTATTATTTTTTAAGAATTTTTTACCCAATGAAGCGTTCCAAAGTGTGAAGTTTTGATTAAACCCACCCGATAAACCACTGTACAATGTTTGGTTGGCTTCCGTACGGAAAACTATGTTTTTCCAAAAAATCCAATTCAGTTTAACACCTGCTACGTGATAAAAGTAGTTGTTGTTCAGTTCAGGTAATATTGAGTTGTTTACTACGGTGTAGTTAGCCGTGTAGCTCAGTGTAAAATCAACATTTTTGCTAATATTACTACCTATGGTTATGCCCTCGCTAAAGTTGGTATTGTGGGCGTAGTTGATGCGGTTATTTATTAGGGCAGGGGTACGAGAGTAGTTTACACCTGTGCGGCTGCTAAAGTTTGATTTTATAAATTTAAGTGGCAGGTTATACATTAAAAATGTACGGGCATTCCAATACCCGCTTACGTTTACTGGTGCAGAAAGTTGGCTGCCTCTATTTAATTCAACACCATTAACAGTAGTATCGGTACGGGCTATGGTGGTTGAGGTGCTTATATAGTTTTGTGTTGCTGATAGAAAAGCAATAACAAACATACTGCGTCCTTTTTGTGGATTGGCTATGCGGTAACGGCTAAACAAAAAGTGGTTGTACTCTTGTTGCAAATTAGGGTTACCGGTAGTTAATAATATAGGGTTGGTATTGTTTACTACATTTTGCAATTGGTTTGCCGATGGTGCATTGGTACGTGTGCGATAGCGTATACGCAAATTGCTTTTTTCAGTTATGGCATAGCGTATAGATACGTTGGGCAGCACATTGTTAAACACCCTTGTTAAATCGTTATTGTTGGGAAAGCGTTGGTCTACCGCCAAAGTAGCCTGCTGAAAATCAGCGCCAACAGATATGTTAGTTCCTTTATTTATATTATAAGTATAGTCTAAACCGCCCGTGTGGGTGGTATAGGTATTGGTAAATGCGTTTGATAATGTGGTATCAATAAGGGTGTATGTACCTTGTTCTTGATTATAAGTATACTTATCAGACTTGTTTAGTTTTTGTTGTCCGTCGTAACTTATTTGCAACAAACCTTTTTGCCCTATTGCCTCTGTATAAGCTACCCTTGCCGATAGTGTTGTCCCATCGCTTATGTTATTACCGTTTTGGTCTAATGAATCACTAATAGTAGTGCTGGTATAAAACTGATTTACAGATAGCAGGTAATTATTCTTGTCTTGTTTGTTTAAGGTTGTACCAAAATTTACTGAAAGGGTGCGACCACGTTTGGCAAACTTGTGTCTGA
The DNA here is from genome assembly GCA_037968475.1 of Bacteroidia bacterium. Lineage (GTDB taxonomy): Bacteria > Bacteroidota > Bacteroidia > UBA8524 > UBA8524 > SB11. The sequence continues at coordinate 68,869 of JBBKVO010000013.1, read as the reverse complement.
ACAAAATGTCGTTATCAAAGTTATAGCCGCTAATATCCGCACCGTTATTGTTTATCAAACTGTTTATAGCTTGCTCTGTTTGTAGTTTACTACGTCCGTTAAGACTGTTTTTACTATTGTTAGTTTGTAGGCTGAGTTTTGGAGTGATTAATATTGAGTTAGATGAGTCGATAGTATAATCAAACCTTAGGTTGATGCGGTGATTAAAGTTTTGGCTGTTACTTTGGCTTGTCTCATTATACAACTGGTTGCTATCACCACCTAAAAATGTAGTACGAGTTAGGCTTTGGCTGTTTTTATTATCAGAAGTATTAAAAAAGTAGCTGCCTGTTAGTTTTACTTTTTTACCCAACTCACCACTATAGTTTAAACCAAAAGAATTCGTAGTGCTAATACCGTTTTGTTGACCCACCAAAAAGTCGGTAACCTCTGATGGCATTCTAAAACCTCCGCCACCGCGACCACCGCCACTACTACCGCCAGCTAATCCAAATAAATCTTCTACAGCAAAGTTTTGTTGGTTTATATTGTTTGATAAGCCCAAAACACTAAGCCGCGTGTTGGGTCTCATTACATTAAAGGTGGCACCTGCGCTATACCTATCGTTAGTACCATAGCCGCCATATACACGGCCAAATGTGCCGTTGCGTTTTTCTTTTTTGGTGATAATATTTATTGCTTTAGCACCATTTCCATCATCAATACCAGTAAATGCACTTTGGTCGCTCATTTGGTCGTACACCTGCACCTTATCAATCATATCAGCAGGAAGTGTGCGTAGTGCTAGGGTAGGGTCATCACCAAAAAATTCTTTCCCATCCACTAATACCCTTTTCACATCTTCACCTTCGGCCTGTACTTTTCCGCCTTCAACAGTTATACCGGGCATTTTCTTCACCAAATCTTCGGCAGTGGCATCAGGGTTTACCTTAAATGCCTCAGCATTAAACTCGGTAGTATCGCCCTTTATTTGCACAGGAGGTAGTTGTCGCACTACCACAGCACCTGTAACAGACAACGCTGCCTCAGCCATATATATAGTAGGCACAAAACCACTTTCGCCCACTCGTATGGTAGTTGCTGATTTTGCATACCCAATATATTGGGTTTCGAGGCGGTAGCCACCTTGTGGAAGTTCTATCTTATAGTTTCCGTTTATATCGCTAATGGCATAGTATTTTTGGGTAGTATCTCTAAATTTCGATACTATAATATTAACCCCTATTAAAGGTTGTGATGTGGCACTATCGGCTATCTTGCCTTGTACCGTAAAATTTTGTGCAAATGCACTTGTACCTGCTAGTAGCAACAGTAGTAGGCCAATTGTTCTGTTCAGCATTAAAATAAATTATAATATTGTTTTATAAAACGCCTGTTTGATAAGTGTAAACGGCAAAGGTTTAATCGGTATAGTAAAAATTATTGTTTTTTTAGTGAAGGGTTGCCTTTATGGGTAAAGCCTGTACTATTGTAGCTTCGGCAGTAACTAGCTGTTTCAACCTTGCGTATACCTCGTTTTCATTAAAATAGTTTAAGGCCATCTTCACAAAAATGTTACCGTGTTTAGCTTCGCTAGTCCACAAGCGATGATAAAATTTTTTCAGTTCACCATTGGGCAAAGCCTCCCAAACCAGTTTAAAACGTTCAGCCCCTCTACATTCAATCACGCTACACAATAGTAGTCTATCCATAAAACGCTCCATTGATGAAGACCTAAGCAAATCAAGCAGATGTTTCATATACATATCCTGTGCTATTTCTTTTGAAAGTGCTACCCCGCGTTGTTGCATTACGGCGTACACATCTCTAAAGTGCTCTAGTTCTTCTACTGCTGTTTCTATTAGCTGGGGAATAATCTCAACCCTATCAGGATATTTAGCTACCAAACTCATTACCATAGTGCTGGCTTTTCGTTCGCAATTAGCATGGTCTTGTAAAAAACTGTCAAAATTTTCCATTACTGCTTGCAGCCATTTAGGGCTTGATTCGCAGGCTAAATCTATGCTCAGTTTCATGTGTGGCAAATATAGTGGCTTGCTATGGGTTTTTGTGGGAACAGTTTGTAATAGTATATTGCAAGCCTATTGATGTATGATTTAGCTATTTAGATACTAAACTATTGGAAAAATAAAATAATTGCCCGACATTTGCAGCCCCGCTGGAAATTGGAGACCCAGTGGTTTTAAAAACATATAAAAAATGTCAGTAAAAATCAGATTACAGCGTCACGGACGCAAAAAATCCGCATTCTTCCATATAGTGGTGGCGGACAGTCGTGCTCCTAGGAATGGAAAGTTTATTGAAAAGTTGGGTTCTTACAATCCAAACACAAACCCAGCTACAATAGACCTTAATTTCGACAGCACATTAAATTGGGTACAAAAAGGTGCAATACCTTCTGATACCTGTCGTGCCATTCTTTCATACAAAGGAGTGATGATGAAACATCACCTTTTGAATGGGGTAGGTAAAGGCGCACACACAGCAGAACAAGCCGAAGATAGGTTTAATGCTTGGTTGAATGAAAAAACCGAGAAAATTACAACCAAAGAAAGCACTTTGGGTGATGCTAAACAAAGCAAACGCCTTGCTGATCTTGCGCGTGAAACCAAAATTAGCCAAGAACGTGCAGCTAAAATAGCTGAGCGTAATGCACCTATTATTGAAGTAGCTCCTGTTGAAGAAGCTGCCGCAGAGGTAAGTGCAGAAGTCACTGAAACAGTAGAAACTGCTGTAGTAGAAACTCCAGTTGCTGAGGCTCCTGTAGAAGTTGCCGCAGCCGTAGAGGAAACTCCAGTTGCTGAAGCTCCTGTAGAAGTTACTGAAGCACCTGAAGAAGTAAAAAACACAGCAGAGGAAACTCCTGCTGCTGATGCACCTGCTGAAGAAGAAGCAAAATAATTGCCCATGAAACAGCCCGGGCATAATTGTATTAGCATTGGGCGTTTAGCCAAAACACATGGCTACAAAGGAGCAATTAAAATAGAACTTCAAAACAACATTACGCTGAATAAGCCAAATGGTACTAAGGAGCCGGTTTTTTTGGAAATCAACCAAAAACCGGTTCCTTTTTTTTATACCAACTGGGAGGGTATGAACAATATGCCCATAGTGCAGTTTGAAGATATAACCGACGAAGAAAAAGCAAAACAACTTATTGGCCTTACCGTATTAGTGCCACAAGCATGGGTAGAAGTAGACGATAGTGCAAGCGTAGCCGATTTGATAAACTTTACCATAATTGATGAGGTACACGGCAAGCTAGGTTTTATAAACAACTATATGGAAACCCCTGCACAAACCTTGCTATATATGCTGCAAAACGGTAGGGAAACCATGATACCCTTTGTTGATGAATTTATAATTGAAATTGACTGGGACAATCAAACAATACACACACGCCTGCCCGATGGCTTGCTAGACCTTTAAATAGGTGGGCAAATCAGTTTTATCTTTAGGGCTATAATCCAAAAAAAAGCTACAATGCGCATAGATATACTTACCGTTGTACCCCAACTGCTCGAAAGCCCCTTTAATCATTCGATAGTAAAAAGGGCACAAGAAAAAGGGCTGGTGCAAATACACTTGCACAACCTGCGCGATTATACCACCACCAAATATAAGCAGGTTGATGATTACGCTTTTGGCGGCGGTGCAGGTATGGTGATGATGGCCGAACCTATTGCCAAATGTATTGACCAACTGAAAGGTGAGCGCGAATACGACGAGGTGATTTTTATGTGCCCCGACGGTGAAATGTTTAAACAAAAAACAGCCAACCAACTTTCGCTTAACGGTAATCTTATAATTTTGTGCGGACACTACAAAGGCATTGACGAACGGATTAGACAATTGTACATTACAAAAGAAATATCGGTAGGCGATTATGTGCTTACTGGCGGAGAACTTGCAGCAGCCATAGTGGTTGATGCTATTGTGCGCCTAATACCCGGAGCTATTGGTGATGAAGAATCGGCTTTAAGTGATTCGTTTCAAGATGGATTATTAGCACCACCCGTATATACCCGCCCTGATGAATTTATGGGACTTAAAGTGCCCGAAATACTGAAAAGCGGCGACCATAAAAAAATTGATGAATGGCGACACGAGGAGAGTATTAAACGTACCCAAGAGCGCCGCCCCGATTTGTTGGGATAAATTCTGAAACTATCATATCATAACCACACGAACTATTTATGAATATTACATTAAAACGACCACTTGTATTTTTTGATTTAGAAGCTACAGGCATAAGCACCAGTACCGATCGTATTGTTGAAATGTGCCTTATAAAAGTATATCCCGATGGAAAGGAAGATGTACTTAATAAACGTATCAATCCACAAATGCCCATACCAGCACAGGCTAGTGAAATACACGGTATTTACGATGCCGATGTAGCCAACGAGCCTACTTTTAAAGATGTAGCCAAAGAACTTAACCAGTTTTTAGAGAATTGCGATTTTGCTGGCTTCAATAGCAATCGTTTCGATTTCCCTATGTTGGTGGAAGAGTTTTTTAGAGCAGGCATTGAGTTTGAAATAGAAAACCGCAAGTTTATTGATGTGCAACGCATATTCCATATTATGGAACCGCGCAATCTTGCGGCAGCGTACCGCTATTATTGTAATACCGACTTAGAAAATGCCCACAGTGCCGAGGCTGACACTCGTGCCACCTACGAAGTATTTAAGGCACAGCTAAACAAATACGAGCAACTGGAAAAAAATATTGATGCCTTACATAAAATATCAGGACAAGATAATTTGGTGGATTTGGCAGGCCGAATAATACGCAACGATAAAGGCGAAGAAGTGTTTAACTTTGGCAAGCACAAAGGTCGCTCAGTAACACAAGTATTTGTTCGTGAACCCAGTTATTACGATTGGATGATGAATGGCGATTTTCCACAACAAACCAAACAGGTGATAACGCGATTGCGGTTGAAGAATTTTAACAAGTAATTTATAATTATGATTTTTGATTAAATCAACAAGTCGTAAATCAAAAATCTTAAATAAGAAATGAAGCATATAAATTTTAAAGATATAATCCTTTACGAGGATGATAATCTGATAGTGGTAAACAAGCCTGCTTTTTTACCCTCGTTGGATGAAAGGAGCGGAGAGGGGCAAAACTTGCTGCGTATGGCAAAAGTATATTGCGAGGATGCCCAACTGTGCCACAGGCTAGATAGGGAAACAAGCGGTGTATTGGTAATAGCCAAAAATGCCGAAGCCTACCGCCACATGAGTATGCTGTTTGAAAACCGAAAAGTAGACAAAACCTACCATGCCGTAGTTGATGGTGTAGTACGCTTTGATAACCTAACGGTTGATTTACCCATTAAAGTAGATAAAAGTAACCGTGTAAACATTGATATGAAAGACGGTAAAGCTGCGCTAACGCATTTTAATACGCTAGAGTTTTTTAATAATTTTAGCTTGTTAGAGTGCAAACCCGTTACAGGGCGTATGCACCAAATACGCATACATTTGGCCAGTCAAAATGCTGTAATAACCGGCGATACGGCATATAGGGGCGATTTGCCCATGCTGTCAAAATACAAGCGTAATTATAGCTTTAGCAAATTGGATTTGGAACAACCTATAGTGAAACGCTTTTTGCTTCATGCTGCAAAAATCAGTTTCACAGCTCCCGATGAGAAGCCGCTTACCATTGAGGCACCCTACGCAAAAGATTTTGAGGCATTTTTAAAAATTGTAAAGCGCAACAATTTATAGGCACGCTTACAAACCCTGAAATGTGTTGTACAATTTCATTTTGAGTATAGTTTGGCTTGTGTTTTGAAAAACATTGGACACAACTTACCTGTTTAATTTTTTTAAGAATAGAATATGGAAACCGAGCACAAAACACCCATTACCCGCACACATATAAAAAATGGTTTTACTTACGAGGAGTTTCGCCAAATGGGCAAAGACCTTTTAAGCCAAGGTAAAACTACTGGGCAAAACCAAAGCGAAAGCTACCTGCATTATAGTAAACTAAACGACCAGCGTATGCACCGTATGGATAAGACGGTGGAGATAAACCCACAACTACAATCCATCATTAAAAAGCTAAAACGCCAAATGATATGGGTGGTACTAACCGAATTGTGGTGTGGTGATGCTGCCCAAAATGTGCCCGTGCTAGCCAAAATGGAAGAAGTGAAAAGGGGAAAAGTAAGGCTGGCATTATTGCTGCGCGATGAAAACCCCGAAATAATGGATGCCTACCTAACCAACGGTGGGAAATCTATACCTAAGCTAATAGCATTGGATGCCGAAACTAGTGAGGTATTGTTTACTTGGGGTCCACGCCCAAAAGAAGCGCAGCAAATAATGGACGATTACAAAGCAGCAGGTGAGCCTGCTGATGTTGATTATAAAAAAGATATACAGGTGTGGTACATACAAAACCACAGCCAAGCTTTGCAACAAGAGTTTGAAGAGTTACTTACTCCTTATATTTAAACAGATAAAGGCAGATATTAAAAAAAATCCATAAGAGATATTCTTATGGATTTTTTTTTGCTTTACACTGTCTCTAGCACAGTGCGGAATGCCATAAGGGCATCACCATATTTTTGCATGGTTTTTATTTGTAGTGCGGGGCCAAAATCGGCCTTATAGCTTTCGTAGTCGGCAAGTGTTTTTGCAAAATATTGCACGCTGTAGGTTACACCCGTTTCATCAGGTTGGCGGGTAATCACTTTAAACATTTTAAAGTCGATAAACTTACCTGTAGCCATTACTTCGGGTATGTGTGTTTTTTTCATCCATTGCACCCACTCTAGGTGTATGTTTTCATCAACATTTATGGTTACGTTATATAAAATCATAATGGTTTTAGTTTAATATCAATTTTAGGTTGTTCATCTTATTTTCGGTTTCCTGCAACTCCTTTTCAGGGTCAGAACCTTCAGTTATACCAGCTCCCGCATAGCCTACAATAGCATTTTTTAGTAGTTGCATACAGCGCAAGTTTACATAAAATAGTGCTGTGTTTAGGTTCACTTCGCCCAAAAAACCGGCATAGTAGCTGCGTTTAAAAGTCTCGTATTGGTGTATAAAATCAATAGCCGTTTGTTTTTCTAAACCGCCAACAGCAGGGGTAGGGTGTAGGCGAGATAATAAATGGCTTGCCAATTCAGTATTTGTCATACCCTCTTTTTTAAAAGTTACTTCGGTATACAAGTGTTCTAACTCACCATTAAAAATATGCTTTCGTGGTGATATATTTATGTGGGTAGTTTGGTATTCGCTCAAAATATTTTCTATAAAGCGCAGTACCCACAATTGTTCTTCACTTTCCTTTTCGCCCCATTGTGGGCTATTTTTTACTCGTGTGCCCGCTAGTGCCACCGTCATCAGTAAATCATCAGTAACATTTAGCAGCAATTCAGGTGTTGCCCCAATCCAAGTACCCAAACCTTTTATACTCACCAGCGATACCATCGCCTCAGGATATTTTTGGCACAGGGTATTAAAAAATGATAAGGGGCAGAAATCAATAGGCAAATCCCAAATAGCATTGCGGGCAAGCACAACCTTTTTCATCTTACCGTTTTTTATCTCCTCTACGGCAAGTGCTACATTGTTTTTGTAGTTGATATTGGTTTCGGTAGTTATTTCGCCATCAAACAAATAAAAATCGTTAACGGTAGTTTTAGTGCTTGTGTTGGGGTTGGTGCTAATTTCACCTTCAATAAAAAACGAAGTATCTTTTTGTATATCAAAAGGCACAAAGGCAAAGCCTGTACGGTTTTCTTTAAGCAGTTGAGGTAAAAACTTTAGGGTGTTTTCAGTTACTATGGCCTTTACCTCCGTTTGATGGGGCAATCGCCACAAGGCAAAACTCTTTCCGTTTTGGGTACACTGTGCAGGATTAAACACTAACCTTTCGGGCATATTTTACTTCACCGTTTATTTTTACGTTCGACATAGTGAGGCGGCTGATATTAGTAAGATTGCCGTCCTCGTCCTCAATGCGTATTTCCCATACCTGTGTACTTTTACCCACATGGTAAGGGCGGGCAGTGCCGTATACAAAACCCGTCATAGCAGCTTTTAGGTGGTTGGCATTAATATCCAATCCCAGCGCCACATACTCGTTACGGTCAATCACCAAATTGGCCGCCATACTGCCCACTGTTTCAGCAAGGGCAAGACTTGCACCACCGTTTAGCATTTTTAAGGGTTGCCATGTGCGATGGTCAACGGGCATACGTGCTTTTAGGTATTCGGGGGTCAATTCTATAAACTCAATCCCAATATGTTCAGCCATAGTGCCTTTGTTAAGGGCATTAAGTTGCTCAAGCGTTGTAGAGGTATCAAGGGTGTATTTTCCGTTCATTACTATCGTTTTTAGACTTTTGTTAACAAACAAGGTGTTATTTTTACGCGCATTCAAAAATAAGGGTAACAAAACAGAACATGGCACATAAAAAAACAATTTACCTCACAAGGCACGGCGAAACAGAGTATAACAAGCAAGGAATAATACAAGGTAGTGGGGTGGATAGCGATTTGAATGAAACGGGACTACGACAAGCCGAATTGTTTTACGAGCATTACGGGCACATAAGTTTTGACAAGGTATATACATCGGCTTTGAAGCGTACCTACCAAAGTGTACGCAATTTTATAGAGGAGAAAGATATACCGCACGAGAAATTGGCGGGACTAAATGAGATAATGTGGGGCAAGTACGAGGGGAAGCCGACCAATCCTAATTGGCGCGCCGAGTATTTTGAGATGATAGACCAATGGGAAAAAGGTAATTTGGAATACCGTGTACCGGGTGGTGAAAACCCAATAGAGTTGCAGCAACGCCAAAAACCTGTATTGCAACATATACTAAATCAAACCCACGAGCAGCAAATACTAATTTGTATGCACGGCAGGGCAATACGCAGTTTTTTGTGCCTTATGATGGATAAACCATTACAAAAAATGGATAGCTTTGGTCATAGAAATTTGGGCTTATATATAATGGAGTATGATGGTGATAAATTCAGCATTATAAAAGAAAATAGTGGAGAACATTTACAATCGCTTGCTATTTAGCGTCTTAAAGGGTATATTATCTGCTTTATGAAGTTTAAATTTTTAGTAGTACTATATATGGTGGGGGGTATTGCCTTTACAGCCTTTGCCCAAGAGCAGATGCCTACCGATACATTGCAAATTGTAGAAATAGAAGAAGCCGATACCAACCTTCAATATTATTTTGTTGAGGAAGATTATATTGACAGTTTACCTATTTTTATAGAGCGTTTTGGAAAAGACAAAACCGTACCTGACTCGCTGCAATTGCCCTTTTATATTGCGTTATCACGCTACCCTGAGTTGTATGATAATAAAATTGTGGTTGAGGGCAGTATAATGTTTAACACTATGCAGGCACGCCCTGCCAACAAAAGCATTTTTAGCAAAGCATCAAAACGCACTTACAAAATATTTATCAATAACCGTAAGGGAAAGTATAAAGGCATCAATTTAGACAAGATGAATTTTAATACGCGCATTGGTTTTTTTGGGCACGAGTTGGCGCACCTACTAAGCTATAAATACAAAAACAGTTTAGAGTTGGTGGGTATGGGTGCAAAATATATTTTCTCAAAAAAATACAAAAGGTATACCGAACGCCAAACTGATATGGAAACGATACAACGAGGCTTAGGTTTTGCTTTGTACGAATCGAAAAAGCTGATATTATATGGTAACAATACAGGTATAACACCTGAGTATAGACGTAATGCCCGCCGAAATTATATGACCGATACGGAGGTGCTTGAAAACATAAGAGTGATAGGGTTTGAAAACGTAGCTTCTCATAAGCCTAAAAAGTATTAAATCTTTATTGTAAAAGCGCTTTGCAAGTGAAATAAAAACCTATTTTTGCACACCCAAAAATTTCTATGTCATGATTATAGGAGTTCCTAAAGAAATAAAAAACAACGAAAACCGCGTAGCTCTTACCCCCGCTGGTGTTACTGAAATGGTAAAACGCGGGCACACAGTGTATGTACAAGCAACTGCCGGAGAAGGTAGTGGCTTTACTGATGAAGATTATACATCAGCAGGTGCTAATATGCTTCCAACCATTGAGGAAGTGTATGACATAGCTGAAATGATTATAAAAGTAAAAGAACCGATTGAATCAGAATACAAACTGATTAAGAAAAACCAATTGGTGTTTACTTATTTCCACTTTGCTTCGTATGAGCCACTTACACACGCCATGATTGAAAGTGGTGCGGTTTGCTTGGCCTACGAAACGGTTGAGAAAAAAGACCGCAGCTTGCCACTACTTGTTCCTATGAGCGAAGTAGCAGGCCGAATGTCTATTCAAGAAGGAGCTAAATACCTTGAAAAACCCCTAAAAGGTCGTGGTATTTTATTAGGTGGCGTACCGGGAGTAAAACCAGCCGAAGTACTTATACTTGGCGGTGGTATTGTAGGTACACAAGCTGCTAAAATGGCCGCAGGTCTTGGTGCACACGTAACCATTATGGATGTATCGTTGCCTCGCCTTCGCCAGTTAGATGATATTATGCCTGCTAACGTTGATACAATGATGAGCAATGAGTATAATATTCGCGAAATGATACAACGTGCCGACCTTATTGTAGGTGCTGTATTAATACCAGGTGCAAAAGCGCCAAACTTGGTAACACGTGATATGTTGAAGTTGATGAAACCAGGTACAGTATTGGTTGACGTAGCTGTAGATCAAGGAGGTTGTATAGAAACCTGCAAACCTACTACCCACGAAGATCCTACCTTTATTATTGATGAGATAGTACATTATTGTGTGGCTAATATGCCGGGTGCAGTACCGTATACCAGTACGTTAGCTCTTACAAACGCTACATTACCTTATGCTATACAATTAGCCAATAAAGGTTGGGTTATTGCTTGCCGCGAAAACGAAGAACTAAAATTAGGTCTTAATGTTGTTGAAGGTAAAGTAGTATACGAAGGCGTTGCTGAAGCTTTTGATCTTCCTTTGCACAATGTTGACGATGTATTGGTGCAACACGCTACTGCTGAGTTAACTGCATAGTATTACTGTTTAAATAAAATATATTACCGGTTATATAAAGGGCTGTTGCACACTTGCAACAGCCCTTTTGTTTATTTACCGCTTATATACTGTACAGCACCGCTTATATAATTTAGCCTTGTGAATGCTGGGTTTATCTCTATGTTTGTATTGCTGTTTAGGATATTTCCTTTAAAAGAAATATGGAGAAATAAATCCCGTCAATTAGCACATAGAAATAATTACTGCGTAAAGAAAAATTCACACAATGGAGAAAAGAGTATATGCCATCTTAAAACTTACAAATTTTATATTTGGCATTACGCTATTTGTAGTTTGGGTATTTTACTCCAAACAACGAAATGTACTTTATAACGATTTAAAAGGGATGATTGACCCAACAAAAGAAAGCTTGTACGATATATTATCCATAGCATTCTTAATAGCCATTATCCCCATTATTTTAGGTGCTTTCTTCAAGTTTAAAACCAATCAGTTTGCATTTTTAGGTCTCACCATGATGAATTTACTGCTTATATTTAGCATTGTCTTACTTTTTGTTTGGGTGTAATCACGTAGACAATACACTTAAATCACATAAAATTTTATTCGTTTAGCAATTTTTTGTGTCTATATCGTTAAACTAATGATATTTGCACTTTAATGCAGCAAGCCCAAAATCTACCTCTTACTTCGCAAGCAAACGAAAGTGTGCTAGTGCAACGCTTTGTTGGCGGTGATGAGCAGGCTTTTGAAACCCTGTTTAAGAAACATTATCAAATGTTGCTAAAAGTGGGGCAGTTTTTAATAAATGATATAGAACAAGCCGAAGAATTGGTGCATGATGTGTTTATTACTGTGTGGCAGAAGCGCGAAAACATTAATGTACAAGCATCGTTTAAAAACTATCTTATCACAGCGGTGCGCAATCGTTGTTTCAACCATCTAAAGGCCAAAAAGAAAACCACTTCTATTGATGATGATGAAAGTTGGGCTGATGAATTAGTGGCCGATACCGCAACAGATTCAGTTACCAATCTAAAAGAAGTAAACTTAGCCATTGAAGCAGCCGTATCTCGCTTGCCCGAACAATGCCGTATTATATTCCAACTAAGCCGCTATGAGGGGATGAGCTATAAAGAAATAGCCGAAACTTTAGATTTAGCACCCAAAACAGTAGAGAACCAAATAGGTCGCGCGCTTAAAACTTTAAAGGTTGAATTGAAAGATTATTTACCTTTCTTGTTTATTTATTTATCTCAAAATCAGTAATATATAAAATTTCTTAAAAAAAGTTTAAACCCAGTTGGGGGTAAGGTAGGGGTTTGCTGTATATGCTTATGTAAACAGAAACGTATTACAACAAACTATGAAAACAAAAATTATCCTGCTTGCCTTAGTGGCAACTTTCGCCATCACAATGTTTAGTTCTTGTAGCAATGATGATTGCTTTGGAGACGATTTAAAACCATGTGAAAAATCTTGTATCGTAAAAAAAGATTCAACAAAAACAAACTAAAACAAACTAAAACAAACTATTGAAAACGATTAAAAGAAAGTAATTGTATGAAAAAATTAACATTCGCCCTTGCTGCTTTTGTAGCCCTAACCCTAATGGTAAGTTCTTGTAGCAATGATGATTGCTTTGGAGACGATTTAAAACCATGTGAGAAATCTTGTATCGTAAAAAAAGATTCAACAAAAACAAACTAAAATAAACTATTGAAAACGATTAAAAGAAAGTAATTGTATGAAAAAATTAACATTCGCCCTTGCTGCTCTTGTAGCCTTAACCCTAATGGTAAGTTCTTGTAAAAAGGATAAAGATAATCCTACACCATCAACTCCTGCTCCACAAACTAAGACACAAATTTTAACATCTCACAGTTGGATTGCAAAAAGTATGGTAAGCAATAATGTAGATTTTTATCCTTTTATGCCTGCTTGCGAAAAAGACAACTTTTTAACCTTTAAAGCAAACGGAACATCAACCTATGATGAAGGTGCTTTAAAATGTGACCCAAGCGACCCACAAGTAGAAAATGGAACGTGGAAGTTTATAGCAAACGAAACAAAAATTATTATAGACAATAGCGATACTGCCGAAGTACAGACTCTTACTGCCGAAACTTTGGTGATAAAAATCAAGTTTGAAGACGATGAGGGAAAAACGGGTACTATGGTTAATACCTTCTCAAAAAAATAAATTGTAATATTTGTGAGGGGGCGGTAATACCGCCCCCCATTTTTTAAATTGATGCCACTATGATAACACCTGTACTAATAGCTAAATATTTTGAAGGACAATGCACCGATTATGAAGTGGGCTTGATTGAAGAGTGGAAAGTGCAAAGTGCTGAGAATTTAAAAACCTTTAATCGCCTAAAGAAAATTTGGGACGAAACAGGAAACTTACGCCCACAAAGCGAAGTGCAGGAGACAGAAGCTGCGTGGCAAAAAATTAAAACAAAAATAAACACTGCGCCCAAAGCAGCACCCAAGTGGAAAACACTGTCGTATATAGTACCAAGGGCTGCCGCAGCAGTAATAGTATTTACCGCCATGATATTATTTTACTTAGTGCCCAACTCGCCCAACGATGTTGCCGTAAAAATGATAGAAATATCAACTCCAAAAGGCGAACGCCGCCAGTTGGCATTGGCCGATGGTAGCACCGTTTGGTTAAATGCTGAAAGCACTATTAAGTATCCTGAAAAGTTTGATGGAGATACCCGTGAGATATACCTTGAAGGCGAAGCCTATTTTGATGTGGCTAAAAACCCTGCAAAGCCATTTAAAGTGCATACTGATGATTTCACTACTCAAGTATTAGGTACATCGTTTAATGTATTGGCCTATGCAGACCAAGCTACTATTACTGTATCGCTTGATGAAGGCAAAGTGGCACTTAGCTACGGAGAAAATTCGGTTAATCTTGAACCGGGTACAAAAGGGCGATTTGATAAAAAAAGCCACAGTATTGATAAATCAGCCATTAGCAACAAACACAACTTATGGCACAGCAATATTTTAGACTTTGATAATATTACGCTTGCTCAAGCCGCACAATCACTAGAGCGTTGGTTTGGCAAAAAGATAGTGATAGAAAATACCACGCTAAAAGGGTGTCGCATCACCGCAAGTTTCAATAACCCTACTATTGATGATGCGCTAGAAATAATAGCATCAACACTATCGTTACACGTTGAAGAAATTAATGGGGTATACTACCTCAAAGGTGAAATATGCTAACCAAAAAGCCTGTGAAAACATTTAAAAAATACCTGCTTGCCGCAATAGCCCTTTTTATGGTGTTACTGCCGCAATTGTCTAAAGCACAAAGTGCTTTAGACAAAAAAATAAGCTATAAGGCTACGCAAATTACCCTTAAGCAAGTGCTTACAGAAATTGGAGAGAAGTATGATATAGCTTTTTCTTATAGCGAAAGTCTTATACCAGTCGGCCAAATAATAAGTATAAATGTTACTGATAAGCTACTTAGTGAAGTTTTAAAAGAGTTGCTGCCTTCGTCAGTGGACTATAAAGAGATAAACGGCCAAATTGTTCTGAGTAAAAAACGTAAACCATCATCAAATAAAACACATACCATTAGCGGATATGTAACTGAAGAAGGAAGTGGTGAGCAGTTGTTGGGTGTAAACATATACGTGCCCGGTACGCAATTGGGTACAAGTACCAATGCGTACGGCTTTTTTTCGCTAACCCTTCCGGGTGATTTTTACGATATTAATATCTCGTACATAGGCTATCAAACACAAGTAAAAAAAATTACTCTTGATAATGACATCGAGCTAAACATTAAACTATCAGGCTCGGTAGAAGTATCAGAAGTAGTAGTTGTAGCCGATGAAATTCCTCGCGAAAGTCAACGCTCGCGAATGAGCAGTATAGATATACCCGTGCAGCAAATAAAAGATATACCTGCACTATTGGGCGAAAAAGACGTTTTAAAAGTAGTACAACTAATGCCCGGTGTGCAAAAAGGTAATGAAGGGCAAAGTGGCTTTTATGTACGTGGAGGAGGCCCCGACCAAAACCTTATAATACTTGATGGTGCACCCGTATACAATGCCTTTCACCTGTTTGGTTTTTTCTCACTATTTAATGGCGATGCCCTTAAAAGTGTAGAGTTGATAAAAGGAGGTTTTCCTGCCCAATATGGTGGCAGACTATCATCGGTATTAGACCTTCACATGAAAGAAGGGAACAAAGAAAAATATAGTGGCGAGGTAGGCGTAGGGCTTATTTCATCGCGTTTTACGGTAGAAGGCCCTTTAAAAAAAAATAAATCATCATTTATACTTTCAGGCCGCCGTACCTATATAGATGCCCTAATACAACCCTTTTTGTCTAAAGAGGAAAAAGGAGGCTACTACTTTTATGATTTGAATGCTAAAGTAAATTATGATTTAGGAAAGAAGGATAAAGTATACCTAAGTGGCTATTTTGGTAAAGACCGATTTTATGCCAAAACTAACAATAGCTATAGCACCAGCAACTATGGTTTTGAGTGGGGCAATGCTACCGCTACGGCAAGGTGGAATCACCAGTATAGCAACAAGGTATTTGCCAATGCCTCATTTATATTTAGTAATTACAGATTTCAGATAAGTGCTACCGATAAAGACAAACAAAGCAATAACGAGTTTAACCTCCGTTTTTATTCACAAATACGCGATTTCTCACTTAAATACGATGTGGATTATTACCCTGCTAACGGGCATCACGTAAAAGTAGGAGCAATGGCCATACATCATACCTTTTCGCCAAGTGCAGTAGTGTATAAAAACACCTTTGCTAACGAAAATTTTTCGGCAAAGAAACATATTGAAGGTATAGAAACAGGCTTATATGCCGAAGACGATATGCGCTTGGGAAAGCGATTTAGGGTAAATGCAGGTATACGTATCAGTAATTTTAATAATAGAGACAAACACTATATTTTGCCTGAGCCTCGCCTATCAGCAGCTTATCAGTTAAAAAGTGATTTAGCCTTTAAATCATCATTTGCTATAATGAACCAGTATATGCACTTGGTTAGCAATACAGGTATAGGTTTGCCTACTGATTTGTGGGTACCAGCAACATCAAAAGTGCCACCACAACGCAGTATGCAATTGGCAGCAGGTTTTGCAAAAGATTTCACTAAACAAAACGTTACTTTTACTGTAGAAGGCTACTACAAAGAGATGTACAATATTTTGGGGTATAAAGAAGGAGCAACCTTTTTGATTTTTGACGACCCACTAAGTACTAATGATTATTCTTGGGAAGAAAATGTTACATCGGGCAAAGGCTGGAGCTATGGAGCTGAGTTTTTATTGCAAAAGAAAAAAGGAAGGTTTAATGGTTGGATAGGATATACCCTTAGCTGGACACAGTTGCAGTTTGATGAACTGAATTTTGGAAAAAAGTATTGGGCACGGTATGACCGCCGACATGATGCCTCGGTAGTAGCTATATATAAAATTACCGAAAGGATAGGCATATCGGCCACATGGGTATACGGTACAGGTCAGGCTATTACCCTGCCTCGCGCAAATTATACAGGTGTGCTGCACTCACCCGGCGATTTTGGTGGTACAGTAAACAACCAAACCACTATAACTGATTATGGCGAAAAAAATAATTTTCGCATGGCGCCTTATCACCGTATGGATATAGGGTTTCGTTTCACCAAAGTTCGCCCAAAATATACCCGTACAATAGAGTGGAGTTTTTATAACGTATATAACCGTAAAAATCCATTCTTTTACTATGCTTCAACAGATTCTCAAGGGGTATCGAAGCTAAAACAAATTACGCTATTCCCTATTATTCCCTCAGTTACACTTAGCTATAAATTTTAGCCATTATGAAAATTGTACAACACATAAAGTATACGGTGTTAATAGTTGTTGCATTTAGTTTTGCGTCGTGCGAGCGTGATGCGAAAAATGTTGATTTGCCCACCATTCAACCTCAATTAGTGGTGCAAGGGGTACTATCGCCACAAGAACCTGAAACAAAGATATACGTTAGCCTAAGCAGCCCTGTATTTGGCACAGTATCATCGCAAGACTGGATACAAAATGCAACAGTACAAATATCTGATGGTACTACTACTGTGCCTTTGCTGCTTGAGTTTGGCTCATTAGCAAGTTATTATGTTGCCGATTCGCTAAAATTAAAAATACAAGCGGGTAAAACATACACGCTTTGGGTAAGCACACCCAACGGAAAAAGTGTAAATTCAAAATGTACTGTTCCTTTTCCTGCCGATACAACATCATTTAAATACAACTGGGATACTACAAGTGTTTATAATACATCAGCAGGTGGGATTGAACGTACTGTACGTTTGAACATGGAGTGGAGAGATATTGCGGGTGGGGCAAACTATTACCGTGCAGGTGCTGATGTGATTGTTTATCCTGTTAGCAACCCATCGCAAGATATTTTTGAACGGATGTACAACAATGCTTCTAGCGATATGCAAACCGACAAAAACAAAGATGGTGGTATAATGGCTAGGCGCGATTTAATGACCACTGTATCAGAGTATTTTGGTGGGCAAACAGGCAGTTTTTCATTCAGACCAAAGGGTATAAAAATGTATTTGGTTAACTGTGATGAACACTACTATAAGTTTCACGAGTCGGCAAACCGAAATGATAGTGGCGATCCATTTTCAGAACCTGTATTAGTATATAACAATATTGTAGGTGGCTTGGGTTATTTTGGTGCGTGCAATCAGTTTATAAAAGAAATTAGATTTTAAACCTTACGTTTAGCCACCAATAGCCATATTACGGCTACAATTCCTACTACAATATTGTAAACCAGTTGCGTACCGTGGTTTAAAGTTGCGTAAGCCAATGTGCTGGCACCGCTTAGTTGATAGAGTAACAATAATTTTCCTACTAAAAAGTGATACGCTCCCATGCCACCACCTTGTATCGGGGTAGATTTTGCAATGGCACCCACACCCATTACTGTAAAAGCTGCGGCAACCGTTAGGTTTTCAGTAGCCTCAAAAGCAAAAAACCATAAATAACTGGTAAGGAAATAACTGAACCAAATGGTGAGGGTATACAACAAAAACAACCCTTTTTTGCGTAGCTTAAAAACACTTACAATACCTTCCAGCACTCCTTTTACAAACAGTATTATTTTGTTGGCAGGTTTTGTTTTGTTAAGTCGTTGTAAAAAGAAAAACACAAGTACAATACCTACCAATCCCGCCGCCAGTAGCCCAATAAAAATGGCAAAGGCATTGCCTCCTGTTTTTGTATTAATTGGGGTATAAATAGCATCGTAAAAAAAATTGCCCAAAAAATCGGCTTGCAACATAAATGCTGAAAAAATAACCAACAGCAAGCAAACCAAATCAATAGCACGTTCGGTAAACACAGTGCCAAAACTTTTGGCAAAGGGCACTTTTGCCACCTGCTCTAAAGCTATGCAGCGGGCAAACTCGCCCAAACGGGGTGTGCCAATATTTACAAAATAGCCATACATAAGCGGGTAAAACGTTTGAGGCAAGCGGGTTGTGTTTCCGCCCGCATCTAACAACAATTGCCAGCGCAAGGCACGGGCTATGCTGCCCAAAAGTGCCGAACCTAAAACAGGTATCACCCAAAAATAATTGGCTGTTTTTAGCTGCTGCGTCAGTTCTTGCAAATCTTTACCTGCAAAAGCATAGTAAAGCGATACTATGGCCAGTATAGCAAAGGCAGTATTTAGCAAGCGGGTTTGTACTTTTTTATTTTTTAATGAACCAAACACGGGTACTATTAGTTGTTATAAGCAGGCGGTTAAATTTCAAACTGCTATTTTCGCGCACAAATATCAGCAAAACAACCAATGGATTTATTTTATAAACAATATAGCAAAGCAGGTAAACCTCTTTTAATATTTCACGGCCTGTTTGGTATGTTGGATAATTGGCACAATGTGGCTCAAAAACTGGCCGAAAGCTATGCCGTGTACACGGTTGATTTACGCAATCACGGCCAATCGCCACACAGCGATAAAATGAGTTATAGCCTTATGGCCGATGATATTGCTGAACTTATAGTACGCCTGAAATATGAAAAAGTACACATACTTGGGCACAGCATGGGGGGCAAAGCTGTAATGGCTTTTGCGCTAAAATATCCTATTATGGTAGATAAACTGATAGTGGCCGATATTGGGGTAAAAGGATACAAGCGTGGGCACGATGATATTTTTGACGCCATTATTCCATTAAAATTAGATGAGTTTACTACGCGTGGCGATATTGATACGTACCTTACTCCACAGTTGCCTGAATATAGTACTCGCCAGTTTATTCTTAAAAATTTGGGTAGGGATGAAAACAGTAAGTTTTACTGGAAAATGAATATTGAAGCCATCTACAAAAATTACGATAATATAACAGGAGCAATAGAAGCTGATAAGGCCTATCAGGGCGATACATTGTTTATACGTGGCGGAAAATCGCGCTATGTAGCTGATGAAGATTGGGCAAGTATTACTCAATTATTTCCCAATGCACATTTAGAAACAATAGAAGGCTCAGGCCATTGGGTACATGCTGAAAAACCTGCCGAAGTGGTAGCACTAGTACAACAGTTTTTAGGCTAAATCTTATTGAACTTTAAAGTTTTTATAGATGCTTCAGACGATATCATAGCGTAATACACACCTGTAGCTAGAAACGAAATATCAATAGGGGTATTTGCTTCGTAGCTATCTAATTGGGCTACCTGCTTGCCCGTATTGTCGTAAATAGTTACTAATGTTTTTTGACCTTCAGGTATACTGATTTGAATGTTGTTTTGTGCAGGATTAGGGAACAATGCAATGTTGTTATCTATGGCGGTTTCATGCACCGAAGAACTTTGTGGCAGCGTATAATTAATAGTCAATTTAGGAGTCTTGCTTGAACTTTCTGTTGAAAAAAAACAGATATTTCTGAAAGGGGTTTCGGTTTTCAGCTTCATCATAAAACCGTAATTATATCCACTGTTTTTTATGGCGGTAATTAAAGATGTTACATCAGCCGTAAAAACCGTTTCACCTGAATTGTAAGTCTGCATCTCTGCCCGGTCGGTGGCATCGGTGGCGGGTTGTGTATTCCATGTTACCTTATTTTCATCCCACGGGGCAGTTATTCTTTCCAGCCAAAATGTATTATCTCCTGAAGTTGCAGGTGAACCGGTAGGGTCAAAGTATAATTCCAGTGTGGCGTTTGTGATAATTGCATTGGCCGGAAATTCGGAAAAATCAATTTGCAACAGAGTACGGATGTCGGTATGTACGCCAGATTGTGTCCACGAATACACATAGTGTCGGGGTTCGTTACCATAGTTATGAGTCGCAGCATTGGCCGAGGCTATTTCTGTGTCTTGAGAATTTGAATTAGTGGTTTTGATAACCAATGTAGTTTGTGCTTTTAGGGCTAGAAACCCTGTAGCAAATATTCCTAAAAGCGAAAAAAGAATTTTCATGTTTCAATTTACTTAAAAAGGGTAAAATAAAATGGTGGCAAGTAATAAGTGGACGAAAACGGCAATAAGTGGGCGGTATTATTTGATAAGTGGTAGTGAAGGAATTAATGAAACAGGAGTTTGCATTTTTACAAATTAAAATTCCTACCTTTGCACTGCTTATCACGAAAGACGGAGGGACTAGGCCCTGTGAAGTCTTGGCAACCCATCCCGATGGGTGCCAATTCCTATCCCAAATAGCTTCTGCTGTTGGGGTGAAGATGAGCGTAGATTATAAAACTACAAAATCCTAGCTGTTTTTATTATTAACCCACAATAGCAATGATGTGCTAATACATCAATATGCTAATGTGCTAATTTTATTTTGGTGCAAGAGGATAATGTAATTGTTAAAAAAACTTTTGATTTTGCCCTGATGGTGGTGGAATATACTGAACATTTGGAGGCAGATAAGAGGTATGTTATTGCAAGACAATTACTAAAAAGCGGAACATCAATAGGAGCTAATATAAGAGAAGCACAAAGTGCTGAAAGTAGGGCAGATTTTATTCATAAATTTAAAATAGCAGCTAAAGAAGCTGAAGAAACAGAGTATTGGTTACTACTTTGCAAGTATTCAAAAAGCTACTCCGAGTGTGATGTTTTAATTGAAGAAGTGAAGCACATACAAAGAATTGTTTCTAAGATTATTTTTTCGGTTAAAGGTGCAATAAAAAATTAGCACATTAGCATATTGTCAAACTAGCAGATTATAAAGAGATGGAAAATAAACAGCAACAAATTGAAGAATTGCTAAAAAAACGCATTTTAGTTCTCGATGGCGCTATGGGCACCATGATTCAACGTTACAATCTTGAAGAGAAAGATTTCCGTAACGAAAACCTAAAAGACCATCCATACTCACTTAAAGGCAATAATGATTTGTTGGCACTTTCTCGCCCTGACGTGCTTGAAGCCATACACCGCCAGTATTTTGATGCGGGTGCTGATATATTGGAAACCAATACTTTTAGTGCTACCACTATAGCTCAGGCAGATTATCACCTTGAAGATTGGGTATACCAAATCAATTATGAATCGGCAAAACTGGCAAGAAAAATAGCCGATGAGTATACAGCCAAAGAGCCTAATAAACCTCGTTTTGTGGCAGGTTCTATGGGGCCTACCAATCGTACAGCCTCACTTTCTCCTGATGTTAACGACCCGGGTTACCGTGCCACAAGTTTTGATGAGTTGGTTGTAGCTTTTAAAGAGCAAGCCAAAGCTCTGATAGATGGTGGCGTGGATATATTATTAGCCGAAACTATTATAGATACCCTTAATGCTAAAGCTACTCTTTTCGCTTTAGAAGAGGTGTTTGATGAGATAGGCTACCGCATACCAATTATGGTATCGGGCACAATAACTGATGCCAGCGGGCGTACTCTTAGCGGACAAACTACGGAGGCATTTTTGGTTTCTATTTCGCATATTCCTTTGTTAAGTGTGGGCTTAAACTGCGCTTTGGGTGCTTCGGCACTTCGTCCATACCTGCAAGTAATGGATAGCAAATCAGACTTTAACGTTAGCGCGCACCCCAATGCAGGTTTGCCCAACGAGTTTGGTCAATACGACCAAACGCCTGAGGATATGGCCAACCAAATTGAAGAGTTTTTAAAAGAAGGCTTAATAAATATTATTGGTGGCTGTTGTGGTACTACTCCCGAACA
Organism: Bacteroidia bacterium; assembly: GCA_037968475.1. Taxonomy (GTDB): domain Bacteria; phylum Bacteroidota; class Bacteroidia; order UBA8524; family UBA8524; genus SB11. The sequence continues at coordinate 46,608 of JBBKVO010000013.1, read as the reverse complement.
TATTAAGGCAATTGCTGATGTGGCAGCGAGGTATGAGCCAAGGACGTTAGTTAAGGAAGAGGCTGTTAGCCTTTAGCTATTAGCTGTTTGCTTTTTTAATGCAAGAAGTGAAATAAATAACTTAGTAATATAAAGCCTTTAGCTAATAGCTAAAGGCTAATAGCTAACAGCAAAAGAAATGAGAAACTTTAGAAATCTTAATATTTGGCAACAGGGTATAGAGTTGGTAGCACAGGTTTATGAAATCGCCGCTCAATTACCAAAAGAAGAAAAATATGGAATTACCAGCCAAATATGTAGAGCCTCAGTTTCTATACCCTCAAATATTGCAGAAGGATGTAGCCGAAATAGCGATATTGAGTATAAAAGATTTCTTGAAATAGCCTTAGGTTCAGCTTTTGAGTTAGAAACCCAATTGGTAATTATTCAAAAATTAAAATTTATAAACAGCGACGTTTTAGAAAAAACTTTTAGCCTATTAGTCATTGAACAAAAAATGGTTAATAATCTTATATCAAAAATTAAAGAAGATACATTACACTTTTCTAGGCCAATAGCTAAAAGCTAAATGCCAACAGCAGCTATATATGACAAACTCAACTACTGACTACACCCTTAAACTCTCAGGCCTCGAGCCACTTGTAATATACCACGGAAGCAACTTTATAAACGTGGGCGAACGTACCAATGTTACGGGTTCGCGTATGTTTTTGCGACTGATAAAAGAAAACAGATACGATGAAGCCCTTGAAGTAGCCCGACAACAGGTTGAGGGCGGTGCACAGATTATAGATGTAAATATGGATGAAGGGATGTTGGACGGGGCAGAAGCCATGACCAAGTTTCTAAATCTGATAGCATCAGAACCTGATATTGCCCGAGTACCTGTGATGATAGATTCATCAAAATGGGAAATTTTAGAGGCAGGGTTGAAATGCGTGCAAGGCAAATGTGTGGTAAACTCCATCAGTATGAAAGGTGGTGAAGAGGAGTTTATTCGTCAGGCCAGATTGGTGAAACGCTACGGTGCGGCCGTAATAGTAATGGCATTTGACGAAGAAGGGCAGGCAGATAACTACCAACGCCGTATAGAAATTTGCGAGCGTGCCTACCGCTTACTGGTAGATGTGGTAAAATTTCCACCATCAGATATAATATTCGACCCTAATATATTCCCTGTAGCTACAGGTATAGAAGAGCACAGACTTAATGCCCTTGATTATTTCAATGCTACCAAATGGATAAAACAAAACTTGCCCGGTGCTAAAATAAGTGGCGGGGTAAGTAATGTATCATTCTCGTTTAGGGGCAACGATGTAGTGCGCGAAGCCATGCACAGCGCATTTTTATACCACGGTATAAAACACGGTATGGATATGGGTATAGTAAACCCTGCTCAATTATCCATTTACGATGAAATACCCAAAGACCTTTTAAAATTAGTTGAAGATGTTTTGTTGAACAGAACAGATGATGCTACTGAAAAGTTGTTAGAATTTGCCGAAACCGTAAAAGGCAAAGGCAAAGAAGCAGTAAGAGAAAACCAAGAGTGGCGCAACGGCACAGTAGAAGAACGTCTTAGTCATGCACTAATAAAAGGTATAATTGAGTTTATTGACGAAGATACCGAAGAAGCCCGCCAAAATTATGCCCGCCCACTACACGTAATAGAAGGCCCGCTAATGGCAGGTATGAGCATAGTTGGCGACTTGTTTGGCCAAGGCAAAATGTTTTTACCCCAAGTAGTAAAAAGTGCCCGTGTGATGAAAAAAGCCGTGGCTTTACTTACTCCTTATATGGAGGAAGAAAAACGACTTAGCGGTGATAAAAGCAAAAACGCAGGCAAAATACTAATGGCCACCGTAAAAGGCGATGTACACGATATTGGTAAAAACATTGTAGGCGTAGTATTGGCTTGCAACAACTTTGAAATTATTGATTTGGGCGTTATGGTGCCCGCCGAAAAAATATTGGCTGCCGCATTAGAGCACGACGTTGATGTTATTGGGCTAAGCGGACTTATCACCCCATCGTTGGATGAGATGGTGCACGTAGCCCGTGAAATGCAGCGCCTAAACTTTAAAATACCCCTACTTATTGGTGGTGCAACTACATCGCGTATACATACAGCGGTGAAAATAGATACTGAATACATGGGGTCGGTAGTACACGTGTTAGATGCTTCAAAATCAGTACCTGTGTCATCGGCATTGTTAAGCAAAGAGCAAAAAGAAGCAGCGCACCTTAGCCATAAAAACGAGTACGAACAAATGCGCGAAGCGCACCGTAATCGCAAAGAAACCAAATCGTATGTTGATTTAGCGCAAGCACGTGCCAATAAACAACCTATAAATTGGTTGGACACAAAAATTACCAAGCCATCGTTTTTGGGCACTAAAACCTTTACTGATTTTCCCCTAGAAAAACTGGTGGAATACATCGATTGGACTCCATTTTTCCAAACGTGGGAGCTACGCGGTAAATACCCTGAAATTTTTAACGATGAATATGTAGGGCACGAAGCTAAAAAACTACACAACGATGCTTTGCAAATGATAGATAAGGTAATTACCGAAAAATCATTACAAGCATCAGCTATTGTTGGGTTTTATCCTGCCAATAGTGTTGGCGTTGATGATGTAGAACTATACACCGATGAAAGTCGTAAAGAAGTACTAAAAACCTTCCATTTCCTTCGCCAGCAAAACCAAAAAAGTGCAGGCATACCCAATAACTGTTTGGCCGATTATGTAGCTCCAAAAGAAACAGGTATTGCCGATTATATGGGTGCTTTCGCTGTTACCACAGGAAAAAGCATTGAAAAACTGGTGAAACAGTTTGAAGACGACCACGACGATTATAACAGCATACTAATAAAAGCCGTTGCCGACCGATTTGCCGAAGCTTTTGCCGAATATATGCACCAATACGTGCGCAAAGAATTGTGGGGTTATGTTGCCGATGAAAGCCTTGACAATGTGGCTTTGATACGCGAAAAATACCAAGGCATACGCCCAGCACCGGGTTATCCTGCCTGCCCCGACCATACCGAAAAAGGTTTGTTGTGGGATTTGATGGATATTGAAAACCAAACGGGTATACAGCTAACCGAAAGTTTTGCTATGTATCCTGCCGCAGCAGTATCGGGCTTTTATTTCTCACACCCTGATAGTAAATACTTTGGTTTGGGAAAAATTAATAAAGACCAAGTAGAAGACTATGCCCGCCGCAAAAATATGGACATTGCCATCGTTGAACGTTGGTTAGGGCCTAATTTGTCGTATGGGCTGTAGTGCGGCTGCCACCCTGAGCGGAGTCGAAGGGTGTGCAATTAGCTATTTATCATTAACATTTAGTTACGACTATAATGCCGAGCGTTCCCTCATTAAGCGTGGACGCTTGAAGGGACTTGGGAACGGCAAAGGTGTATATTTTATAAAGGTTCGCTCACTAAAAAGGCAGGTCGATTTCATCAAATATTGTTTTTTGTAGCCAATCTTCAAATTTTAATTGAGTATGAGCATTAATTAAAAGAGGTTTAATTTTATTATGGAATGTAGTTTGAAGAGTAATAATATTAAAAGTATAAATTTCAGCTATGGGATTAAATTTTCGAATAAACTTAATAAATTCTTCACGTTTCAAGGAATTATATTCTTCTTCTTCAATTTGAAAAGTCTCTACTCTAATGGGTTTTTTGTGAGAAAATTTTTCTTCTAATAAACTTAGAAATTTATCAGTAATCTCTTTTCTTGTATTGCTTTCTTCTATGTAACCATCAACACCTGATAAATTTTCAGAAACCTTCTCCATAAAGAAACTTAATAAGATATCAAATTGATTTTCAATAACTCTTTGATATTCGACTTCATCATCTTTAAGAATTTTTTCACCTACAGACTTTAACATTTCGTTCATTCTTAAAGAAACATTGTTAAGCTCTTTAACAGTATCTAAGATTTTATCATCATTACTTCGTTTTTTTAATGACTCTAAATAAAAATAGAAAAGTCCTGCAAATTGATTAGTCAAATACTTTTCTATTTCTTCGATTTTCTCGAAAGTTTTAATTGGTCTATTGTTAACCAATTCAATAAATCTAAATATGTTAATACTATCGACGTGAGCAAACTTAAACCCTTTCTTCTCCCCTTTTTTTTGTTCAGAGAAAAACTCTATATTCTCTCTATATGTATGGTATTCTGAATAGACATTTTTATCAATAAAAACGAAAACTGGAATATTATTCTGAATGGCAGTCTCTAGTTCTCGTCTAGTAATAGAAACAAATTCGTCTTCATAAATTTTCTGCCTTTCTCCCTCATCATCTTGTTGACTTGCTGGTGTTCCGTATCTACCACCTATTATTAAAACCATTATATGGCATAATGTAACTTCGTAATAGGCAGATTTATCAATGGGCTTATCTAATTCGTATGTTACTTTATCACTTTCAAATAATACTGGTTCAAAACCATACCCTTCAATAAATTGCTCTAGCCTTTCCCTTACATGTTTTAAATCGTAATAAGTGGAACTAATAAAAACTCTTGGTGTCATGCGTAATCAAGTTAAGACTCAATAATACAAATAATTTTATAATAACTTATGCTACTGAGACATGCCATATTTTTCTTACCGAAGATTGTATTTTTTTCATCTATTGTTTACCGTTTTAAGTTGCAACGCTGTAATACCGTGTCATTGCGAGGTCTTTCGAAGCAATCTTACCGAAACTATACAAACAGATTGCTTCTTTAGCCTAAGAAGGCTTCATCGCAATGACGTTGAATGGTGCGGCTTTCATCCCGATCCCGAAAGTATTCGGGATTCGAGATCTCACTCTGTATTACACGTGAATTGGTGAATGAGATGCTGGATCAAGTTCAGTCATTTTGAACCCTAATATATTCGGGATGAAAAAGGAGAAGGATGGCTCACTATTTTTCACTTGTCTATTGGTTGTCAATATCTTAATATTAATTTCATTATGTAAACTGTGATATTGTTAGTACTTTTGAAATAGCATTTTAATACTATCAACAACAGTGTATTTGTGCGCACTATAAATTTGCATAAGGGCTTTCTCTACTAGCAAAAAGTAGAATCTATCTAACTATCAAAAAAAATACTACAATGGCAAACAATCCTGTAAATGCTTGGATTTTCCTGAACGAAGACGAACCAAGCGGAACCAACTACAACAGCCCAAACAGCTGCTATCAAACCCTTATTCAAAACAATGTGTATCAAAACATAGATATCTTGTATATGTGTTTTGTAACTATTGTACCTACCAGTAGCACTACTATACCTAGTGGCGACGGGTCGTCGTACACTATCCAAATGGGTAATTTACCCCACAACCAAACCTATATGGAGAACATTTTAAGAGATGCTCCACAAAACAATCCTAACCTGAAATTTGGTGTTACACTGGAGTATGGCGATGGAAACTTAATTAACCAGATTTTTCAAAGTGGTAATCCCCAACAAGATGCGACTAGCTTTGCCAATAACTTATTACAGTATTTGCAACACTACGGCTTAAATGCTTTTGACTCTGATTGGGAATGGCCTTTAAGCACTGATACAACAACAGCAAATTTTAAATTGTTGTTTAGTGCTATTGGTGAGCTTTTTCAAAAACAAAGCAAGAAGTATTACCTTTCTATTTCTCCTGCCACCAGTCAAAATACTGATACAGCCACTATAAATAGCTATATCGATTTTGTGAATTTGCAAATGTATTATAGCACTGGTTTGCCTTCATCATTCCCAAATGTTAACCAAAATCTATTTGGGTATGGCGTTAAGTTTGAAGCGAACGGACAAACTACCGACCCTTGGCATCAAGGATATCAAACTGCACTTAACGGCTATGAGTTAAACACCAATAACAATCATTTCCAGTCGTACATCAATTGGCGTTTAAACTCACAAAACTTTTTGTTCGAGCAAACTCAACAACAAGTATTGTATGGATTGCAACACAATAACTACGCTACCCAAAACCAATGGGGAGGTACAAGCGCGCCGTGGCATAATGGCGGCACATGGGCGATAGGCGCACGCAACAACCAACACGTAGTAGCTTTAAACGTAAGCTCAAGCGATGGTGGCCAAACCCTTAACGGTACTATGACTTATGAAGGCGAAGGCCCGATAGGTTTTAAGGCAACGCTTACCAACAACAATACCTACCAAGTGCAAAACCAATGGGGAGGCAGCAGTGCTCCTTGGCACGCGGGAGGTGCATGGTTGCTGGGTTGCCGTACTAACCAAAATGTAGTAGCTATTGTTATTTCTTCTACCGATGGTGGTAAAACCCTTAACGGTACTATGACTTATGCCGGCGAAGGCCCAATAGGCTTTACAGGCGCATTACAAAGTGCAGGACAAACTGCGACGATGTAATAACAATAATACTCTTAATTATATAAGATGTGTGTACCGCTTATTTCGCTCGGGAGAGGGAATAAGCGGTTTTTTATTCAGTTTTAAGTTTTCTGTTTACAGTTTTAAGTTGCTGTAGTGTGAGGCTGTCATCTTGAGGTTCTCGAAAGGTGAGAAGGGGATAATAAGGCTTTTTTAGTTCACCCGTGCTTCGGGTAGTGTCAGTAATACATCTATCTATCGCTTTAGTACTAATATAATCTAGCTACTAACCACCAAGCGCAAAGCCCCTATAAAACTTGGTTGTGTACGATAATGGCCGTAGTTTTTATCCCAATCTCCATTTGTTAGGGCATCGGCTAGCCTTTTCACTAAAACATCTTCAAGCCCATTGGGCAAAAATCCCCATGCCGATTGCGAAAGCCTTACCTCCTTTTCTAAAAAAGCCTCAGGCCTGCCATAAAATGCTTCTTGGAAACCATCTGTACAATCCAACGGTATAGGCACAGGCACAATTTCGCAATTACCACCCAGTGCATGGGTAATTGCACTTATTTTAGGGTAACGGGCTTTTTCTACCTCAATCAGCTCAGGAAAATAATTTACGTTCCAAAAAATATCCAACGCATCAGGGTCAAACGTCATCACTACCACCTGCTTTTTGGCTACACGCCTTAACTCTTGCAAACCTTTGATTATGTCAGGCCAGTGGTGCACCGTTACCATTGCCATAGCCGCGTCAAAAGAATCATCATCAAACGGTAAACTATCTGCCATACCAATTATTGCAGGTACTCTGTTCGTTCCACGTTGGGCACGCATCACCTGCGAGGGCTCAACCGATACAACATATTTATCTTGCGGCTCGTAAGAACCTGCCCCGGCACCCACATTTATTATAGTGTTTGCTCCTTCAAGTGCGGCTAATACATAGTTGGCAATACGTGGGTCGGTTGTTCGTCGGCTAGCATACGTTTGTCCATACTTATCGTAATTAAATGCAGGATTAGAAATATTCATAGTTTGTTGCTGTTAATACAACAGCAAATTTAAATTTGTGGAAACAATATATGCAAACCTACATAGCCATACTGCGCGGAATAAATGTTAGTGGTAAAAACAAAATTGCCATGAAAGAGTTGAAAGCTGTGTTTGATGGGGCAGGCTACCAAAATGTGGCAACCTATATACAAAGCGGCAATGTTGTGTTTAGGCATAAACAAACTGCTGAGAAAACCCTTGCTCAGCAAATTACTCAATTGATAAAAACAGCTTTCGGGTTAGATGTTCCCGTATTGGTACGTACTGCTGATGACATACAAAAAGCGTATGATGAAAACCCCTTCTTAAAACAAAAGGGTATTGATGCTGATAAACTGCACATTACCTTTTTGGCCGATATACCCACGCAAGAAAATATAGATAAAGCCAACACCTACAATTATACTCCCGATGAATTTATTATTGCAGTCAATAATGTGTATGTGCACTGCCCCAACGGCTATGGCAATACCAAACTAACCAATACCTTTTTTGAAAATAAGCTAAAAGTACAGGCCACTACCCGCAACCTAAAAACCGCCGCCAAGTTGGTAGAAATGGGGCAGGGAGAATAACACTTTAGTGCTATTTTTTCGTTGTGTTAGTGCGGTTGTCAGTCATTCCTGCGAAAGCAGGAATCTGTATGTAGGAAATACTTGTGCATAAACCTTTTGCACATCCCGAAAGCATTCGGGACATTTAAAATGTGAATGACAGGCTCAGCTATTGCACAGGTTCACGCAAAATAGTTCTCAATTTTTCGGGGGCGGTTTTTCTAAAGTCTGAAAGGTAAATTTCGTGGTGTAACCCGTTTCTCTCCCATCCATTTTCAACCATAAAAGCATTAATTTTTTGTAGTGATACGGGTTCAGAATCAAAAGAGCCTACATGCAGCATTTGCACACATTTTCCTTCGTTCATCAGGCAAAGTGAAACTGTTTCAGCCAATGCAATATTCTTTTTAGCCACCACTTGTTGTTTAGCTAGTTTCACACTTTCATCACTCACAAAATCAGGCATACGGATTAGCAAACGGTATTCCCACTCGCTACGGGGTATTAGCTTAGGGGCTTCATCCATAGTTGTAACCTTGTATTTTTCAGTATCAAACCACCAAAGCCCTTCAAGTTTAGCCACTACAAAATCTTTGTTTTGGCCTTTATACATAAACTTAATGGTGTAGGCTGTAGAATACAATGCTTGTATAGCTTCTTCAAAATTTTGCGATGAAGGGTCGCCCTTACCAGTGATAGAAAGAAAATTGGCAGCTTCAATATCAACAATATGGGGTTGGTTTTTGGCTGTATAGTAACTTTTGTGCAGTTTGGTTAAATCTATTTTTTCCATAAATGTCTATGTTTAGTACAAAAGAGCAAAGTGCAAGTGTCAACCCTATGTCAACAGTTGGTCAATCATCCTAAAAATACAAATTGTAGCAAAACAAAAGTGCATTCAAACTTTTAATTCAGCACTGCGCCTCATTACCTTTGCGCTATGTTAACCCCCAATCAGGTTTTGCACGGGTATAGTATGGGTATTTTCCCCATGGCCGACCCCGAAGAAGATGATACCATTAGTTGGTACGAACCGAAAATGCGGGGTATTATCCCTTTAGAAGAATTTAAGGTGTCTAAAAACTTGGCTAAACTTATTAAGCAAGGTAAGTTTGAAGTTACCTTGAATGAGAGTTTTGAGGAGGTGATGGAAGCCTGTGCACAGCGAGAAGATACGTGGATATCAGAAGAGATAATATATGTGTATACCCGCCTGCACGAGGCAGGATGGGGATATAGTTTTGAGACGCGCTTGAATGGTGAGTTGGTAGGTGGCCTGTATGGCATAGCTATGGGTAGAGCCTTTTTTGGCGAAAGTATGTTTCATACCGTTACCGATGCGTCAAAAGTGGCTTTGGTGTATTTGGTAGAGTGGATGAAAGAAAACGGGTTTAAACTGCTGGATACTCAGTTTATTACCGACCACTTGCGCCAGTTTGGTGCTATTGAAATTCCACAGAAAGAATACTTAAGGCTGTTGTTAAAAGCCATTCAATAAAAAAACCTTTGCCCAAGTGGGCAAAGGTTTTTGAATAGTATTGCAACAGCTATTTACTTAATTTCTTTTGATGAAAAAGTAATAGTACCTTTTATTGTCATTGGTATTTCCATACCCATCGATTTTGTTTTAGCGGTAATATCTTGTGTAATACTACCATCGGTGGCCATGCCTATTTTACGGTTAATTTTCATTGTACCTGTTTGTGTACCTTTCATGTCCATTTCCATACCTTCATTTTCTTCTGCTTTCTTATTTACAGTAAATTCAGAGGTTACATCCACCAAAGCAACCTCAGGCTCCATACCTTTAAGGGTGTATTTGGTTTTGGTATTCACATCCATGCTCATCACATTTATGTTGTTATCAATTTCCCAAGTTTCACCAATAGCAATATCAGTTTTAGGAAGAATGTTGAACGATTCATCAAAGTTTTTCTTAAACTGCTCGTCAGAAAATTGATCTTTAAACGAAGCTAAAGATTCTGCTGCGCCCGGCATAGTGTCAAAACCGTTAGTACTTGTCATTTTATCAAAAATGGCAGCCATACCTGTTACTTTAGTTACCTCACCGGTTTCGCTAACTACAATGGTTATTTTTTCGTTTATCATGCCACCAAAAATTTTGGCAAACATCATTGAAAACATATTGCTTGTGTCAACTTCTTTTTCTGAGTCGTAACCCATTTCACCACTTGGATTATTACTAACAAATTTTATTTTTTTGAAGGTTGATATAATTACAATATTGTTGTTAGCATCCTTTTCTTTCACCAACATCTCGTAGGTCATGGCGATGGTGTTTTTTATATTCATTTTTTGCCCCATTTGCTCCATTTCAATATCTTGAATGGTGCTCATGGTCATTTCATATTTTTTGGCTACTTCGGGGGCAAACTTTAAGGCTAGTTTTTCTTCTGATTTACAAGCATTAAAAACAATAGCAATGCAAACTATTAATGCTACTGATAGTTGGGTGATACGTTTACTAAACATCGTTTTTTTATAAAATTTTAGCGAAAGTACATATTATTTCTAAAGTTAAAATGGTGGGGTAAAAAACCTTCGACTAAAGTTTGGGGCTTTATGGGCATAAATGTATCATTGCGGCAAAACGAATAAGCAGTATCTTTGTTGTTTAGAATGATTACAAATAGAAATGGGGAAGATTATATTTAAGTTTGAACAAAAGGGGCTAGAGCCACAGACTTTTGATATGGATGAAGGTGAAACCATATTGGAAGTAGCTATGGATAATGATGTTGAATTGCACCACAATTGTGGTGGGGTTCGAGCTTGCAGTACTTGCCATGTGTATGTAGAAAAGGGTATGGGTGATTTGCGTGAGATTAGCGATGAAGAAGAAGACTTTATTGATCGTGCTGTGAATCCAAAACTAAACTCGCGTTTGGCTTGCCAATGCGAAATGGAAGCCGATACAGAAATTGAGGTGATAGTGCCCGACCAAACTCAGTTTATGGGACACTAAGAGATTTGGTGATTTACTGATTAACGAATAATATAACAGCGAAATAATGACGCAATTTGAACTACCGATACACTGGACTGATTTTGAAGATATAGCTATGGCTTTATATGAGCGTTTTGGCGACGATTTTAATGAGGGGAAAATATACCGCATACGCTTTACCGATTTATTGGAGTGGGTGCTTGAGGTGCCCAACTTTAAAGGTACGCGCGAAGAGTGCAACGAAGGCTATTTAGAAATGATACAAAGCCAATGGGTGTATGAGTGGAGAGATAACCAATAGCTAAAAACGAATTTTATTTTTTGTGGTAGGTTGCAACCTGCCGCTTTGTGCAATTACAACAAGAAAGGGGACTTAAGTCCCCTTTCTTGTTGTAATTATGGTAGTAATAGGTTTTCAAACCTATAGTTTGTTTAACCTATGCTTTCAGCACTTTCAAACCCCTCTTTTGGGTACTTGGCCATAAACTCCTCAGCTTTTCTCACCATATTTTCGCTACCAATAAATATTGGTGTGCGCTGGTGCAAGCTGGTAGGCTGTACCTCCATAATACGTCCATAACCTGTGCTGGCCAAACCGCCCGCCCGCTCGGCTATAAAAGCCAATGGGTTACACTCGTATACCAACCTTAATTTTCCGTTGGGCGATTTTGAAGTAGAAGGATAAATAAAAATACCCCCTTTAAGCATATTGCGGTGAAAATCGGCTACCATACTACCAATATAGCGTGAGCTATAAGGGCGGTTGGTTTCTTTATCTTCCATTTGGCAATATTTTATATAATCTTTTACCCCTTGTGGGAAATTGATATAATTACCCTCGTTTATAGAGTATATTTTACCGTCTTTAGGTATTTGTATGTGTCGGTTTGATAAGCAAAACTCGCCAATAGCAGGGTCTAATGTAAAACCATTTACTTTACGACCTGCTGTGTATACCAACATGGTTGATGAACCATAAAGTATATAGCCCGCAGCCACTTGTTCAACTCCTTTTTGCAGCAAATCTTCAACAGTACCAATTGGCCCTTCGCTTAAACGGCGAAATACTGAAAAAATAGTACCAATAGGCACATTCACATCAATATTTGATGAACCATCTAACGGATCCATAGCCAAAACATATTTAGGATCGTGGTTACTTTCAGGGTTTAAGTGTATAATATCCTCGTCTTCTTCACTAGCTATTACACATACTTCACCACCTTTGGTAAGGCATTCAATAAACAAATTGTTAGCCATTACGTCCAACTTTTGTTGTTGTTCGCCCTGTATATTATCGCTGCCTGCAACGCCAATAATACCTGCAATACCTGCCTTGCGCACCTCGTTACTTACCGTTTTGGCAGCTATACCAATATCAGCAAGTAGCCTTGTAAATTCTCCCTTGGCAAAAGGGAATTTTTTTTGCTTCTCAATAATAAATTGACCAAGCGTTGTTACTGATTCAAATGCCATAAATTTCCCGTTTTATTTAGTTGCAATACTCCCGCAAAAGTAAGCTAATTGAAACATTACTAATACGATTGTAGCCATTGTTGCATAAAATTTGCTTAAAACACCGATTTTTGCAGCCATATAACACAGTGAAGTAATAGATGAGAGTTTTCAAATTTGGGGGTGCATCAGTAAAAGATGCAGTCGCAGTGCGTAATGTAGCCGGCGTTTTAGAGCGTTTTAGGGATGATAAATTATTGATTATAGTATCAGCAATGGGCAAAACAACAAATGCCCTTGAGTTATTGGCAGATGCCTACTATAAGCAAGATACTGAAACCATGTGGGCGCACTACCGAAAGGTGAAGGATTTTCACGATGCTATTATATCAGATTTATTAGAAGATAAAAAATACAATGTATACGACGAGATTGATAACCAGTTTGTAGAGTTAGAAAGCCTTTTGGAGCAAAAACCTGATGGTAGTTTTGATTTTATTTACGACCAAATTGTAAGTTTTGGCGAGATTATAAGTACACGTATTGTTAGCGGCTATTTAAAAGAAAATGGCTTTAGTAACCGCTGGATTGATGCACGTAATTTTATATTTACCACAGGCCCTCACCGAGGGGCAAATGTGCTTTGGAAAGATACTGAGGAGATTATAACCAAACGCTTGCGCCCTATTGTTGAAAAACAAATTGTTATTACACAGGGGTTTATAGGCAAAGCACCAACGGCATTTACAGCAACACTTGGCCGCGAGGGTAGTGATTATACTGCGGCTATTATGGCCTATTGTTTGGGTGCTGATAGTGTAACTATTTGGAAAGACGTTGCAGGGGTAATGAATGCCGACCCTAAACGTATGCCCGATGCTATAAAAATTGACGAGCTAAGTTATAATGTTGCGATTGAGTTGGCTTATTATGGTGCGACGGTAATACACCCAAAAACTATACAGCCGCTAAAAAGCAAAGGGATTCCTTTATACGTGAAATCGTTTTTGAATCCTGATGCTGCGGGTACGGTGGTACGCAATGAGGCACACGATGAAACACATTTACCCTTTTATATTTTCAAATCAAATCAGGCATTAGTAAAAATATCTACCCGCGATTTTTCTTTTATTGTTGAAGATAATCTTAAAAATATATTCGCTGTATTGACGGATTGTGGTATTACTGTAAACCTAATGCAAAACAGTGCCATTAGTTTTTCAATATGCGTAAATAACGATGACACTAAACTTATTTCACTGAAAAATGCACTTGAAGGGCACTATAAAGTAGAAGTAAGCACCGATGCTGAGTTGGCTACCATACGTAACTATAATCCACAAGCTATTGAAATGGTATTAAATAATAAAACCCTGTTATTGGAGCAGAAAACTGAAAAGGTACTGCAAATGATAATTAAGTAATACCTATGGAATATGTTGATATAGAAAAGAAGATATACCGCGAAAGCTCAACCTTTTTTAGGTTTGAGATACCTGGCGTATGGATGGAGCTACCTTCAATAGATTATATTTCTATTTTTAGGGCTTCGATTAAATCAACATTTTTTAGTAGGTCGGGTGAGCGTAGCAGTACCAGCAAAGAATTGCAGGTGAATTTTATTTTTAATAAAAACAAAAAAATAACAGCATTTATAGCCAAAGATAAAGAGCAAGCAACAGCCGTGGCTAAACTGTATGCTGAAAAATTAGGCGGCTTAAGAATACTTGATGCCACTAAAAAGCCTTTTGAATGGATTAATAAATAAACAACTATATGTACTCTTTTTATTATAGTTTTAGAGGTAATAAAAATATTCCTTCGTGGGTGGTATATATTTTTTTTGTTTATTTCTGTATAGCTATAGTAAGCTATGCAATTACTCTATCGCCAGCAGGGTTTTGTGTTTTTTTGTCGTACCCGTTGTTATTTTATTTTGTAAAGCAGCATATGCAAATTGATTTTATAAATAATAAATATCGTATAGGTACCGACTTTTTGGGGACAACCATTGGTGAGTGGGAAGAACTACCCAAAATTGAATATGTATCGGTATTTGCGGCAGTATATAGAAGCGGCTCTCAAGGTGGAGATGATAGTCAAGTTTTTAAAAAGCTAGAAATTAACTTGGTGTATGCTCGTAATAAAAAGCTAAATGTATGGGTAGGGGATGATAAATATGCTGCAATTGAAGCGGCTAAGTTTATCGGCGAAAATCTTAACCTACGCGTGCTTGATGCCACCCAACGCGATTTTATTTGGCTGGATGAGTAATTTTTTGTTAGGTGCGGTTGCTGTCATTCCCGTGAAAAAGGGAATCTGTGTAACTACAAGGGTAACAGACTAAAATAGTATCTTAGGTATTGAGTTTGAATTCAGTCGGTTTGATAGTTTGAGTTTTTTCTAAATCCCATTCTAACTCTATATATGTGGTGCAATTGTTTTTCATATCATTACAGTTGTCAAGTAAAATTGCAGAGCCAGTCTTTTTTACATTTTCTTTCACAATATCATATATAGCGTAACTCGAATGAGGGTCGTGGCCTACGAGGTCAAAAATGATATTATTTGTTTTAGATAAAGAAGTATATAAACTCAAAAGATTTTTGTGATATGCTACAAGGGAATTTATTTTTGTTCTTTTAATAATTTGAGGAGTTTCATAAATTTTTGTTGCAAAATGACTTTGGAGATTTGCATTTTTCCTAATGTATTCACCAACTCTCATAGGGTAGAATAAGTGCCTTATTTTCGGTTCAATAAAATGCTCAACATATAATAGTTTTTGATTGACAAAAATTTCCTTATTTACAAGGTTTCCTGAGAATATATTTTTCAAGTACATCTCTGTTTCGTAGAAGTAGCCCCCTCCTTGAATATTTATTACAACAATTTCACCTTTATTTAATTCAAACGGTTGTAAATAGAAATAGTCAGTTTTTAAGCCATTATTTTTAATTAGCATACAGGGAGCTTTTGCTTCAGAAGTGTATTCTGCCTAAACAAAAAGCCTTCCAATGTTGGAAGGCTTTGTTGCAAATAATATTAAAGTACCGTTTAATTCAATCCTTCCATGCCTTCGTCGTCATCAGCAGAAAAACGCGAGGGGTCTATAAAGCTGCTAAACAGGTCTTTAAAGCGGCTACCTTGCACCAATTCATTTTTGCTTAGTCGGCTATATTCGGCCAATCCGTGCAATACAAACTCCATGTATAGCAAGGTTTCGTTATGGCTTAGTTTAGGAAATTGTTTTTTTACAAAATCTTCTAGTCCGTCAACGTTTTGCAAAGCTGCCCAGTATTCTTTTTGGGTGGCGTTGTTCATTATATCCAGTACATTTTCATCTGCAAACCAATGGGCTACGGTAGCATAAGGGTCGGCTTTGGCGGGTGTGCCTTTCTTTTTCAGTTTTTCAGGACTAGGGAAGTATTGCAATAATAATGTACGAATGGCTTTGCCAATAAGGTTTTGGGCTACTATGTGCGCGCCTTCTTGCTCACCTTCATATACCAGCTCTACTTTACCGGTAATGGCAGGCACAACGCCCGCAAAATCGCTGATACGAACAGTAGTTTCTTTCTCACCCGAAAGTAAAATACGTCTTTCAGCAGTACTGATAAGGTTTTCATAAGCACTAATGCTCAAACGTGCCGATACACCGCTTTTAGGGTCTATATACTCACTATTGCGGGCTTCAAAACCAATTTGTTCCAAAAGCTCTTTTGCCAGTTGCGGAACAACAATGTTTTCTTGCCCTGCATTTATCTTGGCTTCTTGCTGGGTAATACTCATCGCCGTTTTAACATCCTTAGGGTAGTGGGTAATAATTTGGCTACCGATACGGTCTTTTAGTGGTGTAACAATACTACCACGGTTAGTATAATCCTCTGGATTGGCAGTAAACACAAACTGAATATCCAAGGGCATACGCAATTTAAAACCGCGTATTTGTATATCACCTTCCTGCAAAATATTAAACAGGGCTACTTGTATGCGAGGTTGCAAATCGGGCAACTCGTTAATAACAAATATGCTTCGGTTACTGCGGGGGATAATACCAAAGTGTATCACTCGCTCATCGCTATAGCTTATTTTTAGGGTAGCTGCTTTTATAGGGTCAACATCACCAATAAGGTCGGCCACGCTCACATCGGGTGTTGCTAGTTTTTCGCCATAGCGTTCGCTGCGGTGTAGCCACTCAATAGGGGTAGCGTTGCCTTTTTCGGCAACTAAATCGACAGCGTAGCGTGAAATGGGATGAAATGGGTCGTCGTTAATTTCACTACCTGCCACTACGGGCACGTATTCGTCAAGCAAGTTCACCATTTGTCGGGCAATACGTGTTTTTGCCTGTCCGCGTAACCCTAGAAGATTTATGTTGTGTTTTGAAAGTATAGCGCGTTCAATTTCGGGTATTACGGTATCCTCGTAGCCTATAATGCCTTCAAAAACGTTTTCTTTTTTCTTAATTTTAGTAATTAGATTAGAGCGAAGCTCGTCTTTAACTGATTTGTAGGTATAGCCTTGTTTTTTTAATTCGCCTAAGGTTTTTGGTTTGTTCATGTTATAATATGTTTTTAGTTGATGGTTGTTTGTTGTTAGATTTTTTAACCATCATTTTGCTATTTCAATTTTTGATAATAGTTTATAAAACCGTTAAGTAGTTTTTTACAGGTTGTAATTTTTTCTAGTATGTTATTTAGTTCTTGTGGGTTAATAAGTTGTTGGTCAAAAGCCAGATAAGTTTGAGTTTCTAGTTCATATAAAGAACCTCTTGAAATAAAATAAAACTGTATTGAATCTTTGGTGTGATTTCTTCCCAATCCCTCTGCAATATTTGAAGGTATTGAAACAGCACTTCTTCGCATTTGACTTGTCAAACCATACAATTCTTCTTTTGGAAATAGCTTTGTGGTTGTGTAAATAATGCTTACTAACTCTCTGCTATTTTTCCAAACATCCAAATCCGTATATGATGTGTATTCTTTCATAGAAACTGACTATTAACTAAAAACTACCAACCAATAACTAACGAACCGTTTTTCTTCTATTTCGTTCAAAATCTTCAAAAATGTAGTTGCCAAGGCCTTTTAGGCTGGTATAAAAAGCTCTGCCGTTGTTTACACGGGTAAATTCTTCTACAAATTGTTGCAGGTATTGGTCTTGGGCAATCATAAAAGTAGTTATGGGTATTTTTACCCGGCGACACTGGGCGGCCATGTTTAGTGTTTTGTTTATGATTTTTCTATCCAATCCAAAACTGTTTTGGTAGTAGCCATTGGACTCTTTTAGGCAAGTGGGCTTGCCATCAGTAATCATAAAAATTTGCTTGTTGGGATTCTTACGTCGGCGTAGTATATCCATTGCCAATTCTAAACCTGCAACCGTGTTGGTGTGGTAAGGACCGACTTGTAAATAGGGGAGGTCTTTCACCTCTATTTTCCAAGCATCGTTGCCAAAAACTATAATATCTAATGTGTCTTTAGGGTAGCGCGTAGTAATTAACTCGGCCAAAGCCATAGCCACTTTTTTAGCGGGAGTGATACGATCTTCCCCGTACAAAATCATGCTGTGACTAATATCAATCATTAGCACGGTGCTGGTTTGGGCTTTAAATTCTTGCTCCACCACTTCCAAATCGCCCTCGGTAAGTTTAAAATCATCCGTACCGTGATTTATTTGGGCATTTTTGATGGATTGCGTCATCGATATTTGATCTAGCCCATCACCAAACCTAAACTCACGTGTATCGCTGCTAGGTTCGTCGCCTTTGCCAGTAAATTGTGTTTTGTGGTTGCCCTGTTTCGATTTTTTGAGTTTACCAAAAATTTGGTCTAGCGAGTCTTTACGAATAGTCTGTTCAGTTTTTGAGGTGATGGAAAAACCACCCTCACCGTCGCCATCATCCTGTATATAGCCCAAACGTTTCAGGTCTTCAATAAAATCGCCCATACCATATTCATCAGTAGTAAGGTTGTATTCGCGGTCAAGTTGGTTCATCCAATTCAATGCTTCGCTCACCTCTCCGCTGGTATATACTAATACTTCTTTAAATATGCTAAACAGCTTATCAAAAGTGCTTTGGTCGTCTTTGGGAATATATTGGCTAAATCTAAATCCTATCATGTGATGTTCTGTTTACAGTGTTAAGTTTTTGGTAGAACTTAAACGGGTTTGTACTACCAAAAATAGTGCTGCACTTTTTGATTTGGCAGTTAATTATTGTTTAAACAATAATGGCATATATTTGGTTTATACTAAACCGAATATATTTTTGTAGCACTATGGTAACTAAAGTAACAGACGCTGAGTTTTTTGACGAACTCAAAAATAATGATAGGGTAGCGGTGAAATTTTACGCCGACTGGTGTGGTAATTGCCGTTTGTTTGCTCCTAAATTTAATCGCATGAGCGAGAAGGATGAGTACAAGGGCGTTAAATTTTTGGATGTAAACGCTGAAACCAACCCGGAAGCACGTAAATTAGTAGGTGTACAAAACCTTCCTACGTTTGCTGTGTTTAAAGATGGTGAGTTGGTTACTGCCGATTTTACATCGAAAGAAGATGTGGTAGATAAGATGATACAAGGCATAGCCTAGTAAATATGCTTATGTGAGGATTTGCAGGTGTGCAAATGATAACTGTTTAATGACCATTGTAAAATGAAACTGCCTGAAATAAAAAAACTGGTTGAAAATTATACTCTTGCTGAATTAGAGGCTGCCGAGGCTGCTATTGCTGAGGGTAATACACCTGCTATTGAAATAACGGGTGAGGACGAAGGCGAGCAACTGACACACTCGTATGCTGCTATGACAATAAAGCAGGATATGGAACAAAATGGCAAAGACCTTAAAACTGCCTTGCGCGATTATACCAATCGGGTGAGGGAATGTTTGAATTAGATTAAAACTTTCAATTTCCCCTTTATACGTTGACTGGTTATATGTAGGCTTGTTCAATTGATTACTGACTACATTTGGTTACTATTAATTTTAGACCCATGGAAGAAAATAAAAAAAGAACAGGTGAAGAGATGGCAACACTTGCCGCAAAAATTTTAGGTGATGAAAGCTCGTCAGACATAGCCAAAAAACTTGCTGCATCGGTATTATCGCAAACAAATACGGATAACCAAACAGGGAAGGAAATGGAAACAATAGCTTCTGATGTATTAAAGAGCGATAAGTATAGTGAAGATACTAAGTCATTAGCGGC
The DNA here is from genome assembly GCA_037968475.1 of Bacteroidia bacterium. Lineage (GTDB taxonomy): Bacteria > Bacteroidota > Bacteroidia > UBA8524 > UBA8524 > SB11. The sequence goes on along the minus strand of JBBKVO010000013.1, from coordinate 26,976 downwards.
ATCTATTCTTTCACAATCCAATAAAGAAAGATAATTGATATTGCTAAGTTTAGCGAAATTTACCCTTCGTGTATGTAAATCGGGTTAAGAAAAACATAAAATCAATACCTCAACTTTTACCACCCTCAATCCCTCCTTATCCACACACAACCCTTCGACTTCGCTCAGGGTGACAGCGCAAGGAGGGAAGCCACGCCACTACCCTTTGGCTTTTGCGTATTTTGCCAAAAATATAGCATTGCATTATACCCCTTGTGGATTGTCATCCTGATCCGAATACATTCGGGACGAAGGGTAAGTGCGTAAGCGAAGGGGGCAGAGGGATAAAAAAAAATCAATAGCACTTCACTGTCGAGCGGACGCTCTATTATTTTCTGCACGAGCGGACGCTCGTGCCAGCTTTTTTTAGATAAAAATAGTATTGAAACACAAAAAATGCGTGTTCGCTTAAAGTCGAACTCACGTTAAACTAGATTTAAAACCCCTTTGGGTTGAATACATAATAAATAAGCTCCTTGAAATTTATTTCAAGGAGCTTATTCTTTTAAGTGAGTTAATTATGCACGGTGTGCCGCAGGAGCATCAGCACCAACGGTGGTTTCTTCCCAAGCATCGTAATCTTTTTTCAATACATCCAGTTTGGCGCGTGCACCCATTAGTGCTGCTTTTCCAAGTAATAAATGTAAGGGAGGGTTTTCAGTTTCGCTAACTTTTATAATGGCTTGGGCAGCAAGTACAGGGTCGCCTGCTTGGTTGCCACTATAACCGCGTATAGTATTTTGGTTGGTGTGTGCAGTTTCTTTGTAGTCGTCAATTACAATAGCACTGTTATTGGCCGAGCGTCCTGCCCAGTCGGTACGGAAACCACTAGGGCAAATTACCGTTACTTTTATACCCAAAGGTGCAGTTTCTTTTGCCAATGCTTCCGAAAGTCCGTCAACGGCAAATTTAGTTCCGTTGTAATGACCCACAGCAGGAAAACCAACCAAACCACCAATAGAAGCAATATTTATAATATGTCCGCTACGTTGCGCGCGCATTATGGGCAATACTTCGGTAGTCATGTTTGCCAACCCAAAATAATTAATTTCAAACATACGGCGCACTTGGTCATCTTCGCTTTCTTCAACAGCACCAAAATAGCCTATGCCTGCATTATTTACCAATACATCTACACGACCAAATTTTTGTTTCACTTGCTCTACCGATGTTTTTATTTCATCCAATTTTGTTACATCTAATTTCAGTGCAATAGCAGTTTCGGGGTAGTTGCCTACAATGTCTTTTACATCATCGGTATTGCGCGATGCAACGCCCACACGGTAACCTTGTGCCAATGTTAATCTTGCCAACTCACGGCCAAAGCCTGTTGAGCAGCCTGTTATAATCCAAACTTTATTCATTACTTTTTCTATTTAATGTTTAAACAATACTACAAAAGGATGGTTTGTTAAATTTCCTTTATCTAAAGCAAATTATTTTACTTCTTTTTGCAACTCAAAATTTGTCTTACCCAATACAGGGTGCACAAAATAAGGATTTAACTCAACCAATAGGTCAAGGGTAAACTTGCGTTGGTGCAAATACGGGTGGGGGATGGTAAGGCGTTTATCGTTAAAGATTAAATCGCCGCAATACAAAATATCAATATCCAAGGTACGCGGGCCCCATTTTTCGGTGCGTATCCGTCCCAAGTTGTTTTCAATAGCTTGTGTTTTATCTAATAGTTGCAAATGGTTTAAGTCTGTTTCAACCTCCAAAGCTAAATTATAAAAATTGGGTTGGTCTGTTTTGCCCCACGCAGGCGTTTGATGCACAGTGGTTTTGCAGACAATGTGCCCAATACTTTCCTCAATTTGCACAACAGCAGTAGTAAGGTAGTTTATACTATCGCCCATATTGCTACCAAGCAGCAGGGTATATTTTTTTTCGGGTTTCAATTAAATAAGCTGTATTTTTGGGGTACAAATGGATAACCTCTTATACCTTGCAATCTTAATTGTTTTTTCTATTGTTTCACGTATTCTTAATAAGAAGAAAAAAGATAGGGAGCAGGAAAACAATGCCCCTGATGCTTCTTTAGAGGATGAAATACGCCGTATGGCCGAGCGTATGATGGGCAAAACCGAAGAGCCAAAACAACAACCGACTGTTGAATATCAGCAGGCTGAGCCTGAAAAACAATATAAAAAACTTGCGGATGAAGTAAAAGATTCTCCCTACGATACATACGATGATGATGTGGATTACGATGAGGATTTAGAGCCTTTGGAGCAAATACCTTCACGCCCTGTGGTTGATTATAGCCAAAACGATGTTGAGGCGTTGAAAAAATACAACGAGACACTTAAAAATCTAAAATACGGGCAAACTGCTCCTACTAATTACGAGCAAAAATCTATTGATAGCTTAAAAGCAGGGCGCGAGTTGCATACGGTAATGGCGCATACCGAAGATAAATATAAAGGCATTGAAACTGCGGAAGAAGCAAGATTTGACTTAGGCGATTTTGATGCCCGAAAAGCCATTATATATGCTGAAATTTTAAAACGTCCTGAGTATTAAGAATTGGTCTTTGTGAGTGAGTACTCACCTCTTTTTTCTCTTTTTACAACGAATTTTATACCGTTTTATACAAAAGTGAGTGAACACTCACTTTTAAGTACTGGAGCTCTTTATAAAAGCTTTTTTTAAGCGAGCGGACGCTTTATTATTATCGGCACGAGCGGACGCTCGAGCCAGCAAAATCCCTTGGTTTTTTTGAGTATTTTGTCAAAACTGTAACCTGAATTGCCCCCCTTGTGCGGCTGTCATCCTGAGGGACTCGAAGGAGTGGGGAAGAAAACGGGTGTTGTTACTTGGAAAGCCTTCGGCTTAAACCACCCTCAGTCCCTCCTTACCATACGCGCAAGCCCAACAAGGAGGGAAGCCACGCCACTAGCCTTAAGATTCAACCTTCTTTTCTAACTCACTCCAAATAATCAGTTGAGTAGCTGAATAAACTTTTTAGGTTTAACTCTTTTCCTTCGGTTTGAAAACCGATGCTATTCATACCTATCGGCAACCCCGATAGGTATGAATATCGGCAGGTTTTAACCTGTTGAGAGGAAGAAGCAAAGTGTAGTTCTTTTTAATTTACTTGCCCTTGTGCGGCTGTCATCCTGAGGGACTCGAAGGAGTGGGGAAGAAAACGGGTGTTGTTACTTGGAAAGCCTTCGGCTTAAACCACCCTCAGTCCCTCCTTACCATACGCACAAGCCCAACAAGGAGGGAAGCCACGCCACTAACCTTAAGATTCAATCTTTTTTTCTAACTCACTCCAAATAATCAGTTAAGTATAGTGGTTCAAAATTCCCCCTCTCTTTTTTAAGAGAGGGGCACTGTTATGTGGTTTTAACTTTCCCATAAAACTGGGGTGAGTAGAAAAACAACTACTTTTTTTTAGGTTGAGTGTAAATGGGGATAGTAACCCCCTTGTGTGGCTGTCATCCTGAGGGACTCGAAGGAGTGCGGAAGACAAGAAGAAGGGGTGTCGAAAACTTGACAAAGAGCGGACGCTCTATTATTTTTGGCACGAGCGGACGCTCGAGCCAGCGCCAGTGAGTTATTACCTAATCAAATGCACTTGCCCGCCTGCGGTATGTCGGTAAATATCACCACTCTCGTTTATACTTAAATCAACCGTCCAAGTATATACCCCGTCTTGCACAGGTTCTCCTTGGAAAGTTCCATCCCAACCCTTGGTAAGGTCATCACTTACAAAAATTATTTGCCCCCAACGATTAAAAATACTTAGGGTCATAGTTTTAACGTCGGCTTCAAAATAAGGCAAGAAAACATCGTTTAGTCCGTTGGCATCGGGCGTAAAAGCATTAGGGAAGAAGAAATTACAGTCGAAATCTTTAAACGTAACCGTAACCGTATCCATCAACGTATCGCAAATGTGGTACAGATTGGCAATGTATTGGCCGGGTTGCGTTATTTTTATAGTAGGCTGTGTTGACCCCGTAGACCATAAATAAGTAGCATTAGGCGAGGTAATATTAATTAGTATAAACTCTTTGCGGCACAGGTTAGTATCAGGGCCAATATTAAGGGTGGGTAAGGCAAATACTGTGGTATATTTTGATGTATCGCTAAAACAACCGTTTACCTGCACCGTGTATTTTACCGTATCAGCACCTGCAATTAGTGGCACAAAAGTATCGTTTTGCATATTCTTACCTTCAAATACACCGCCTGCTACAATGGGGCTTAGGGGCAGTAAATCATCATCAGCACAATAGTATAGTTTTAGTCCTGTAAAATTAGGGTTGGGGTGCGGGTATACAATTACACTTTGTTGTGTTGAATCCATACATAGCTCATCGCTGGTAAGCACTAGTTTTACAGTATATCGTGTAGGGTTGTTAAACGTACGGGTTACATCTACAGAGTCGGTATACTCTACTCCATCACTAAATAGCCAACGGTTGGTAAAGATTCCACTATCAATGGTAGATGTATTAGTAAACACAAAGTTTTGTGTTTTAAGGCATTGGTCGGTATCGTTAATATTAAAATCGGGGTTAGGTTTTGGGAAAAGTATTGATGTACCTTTTGCTGTATCGTAACAGCCATTATTGCTAAGGGCTACCAAGCTACTATTAAATGTGCCTTGCAAAGGATATACGTATACAGGGTTTATAGCACTTGCCGTATCGCCATTGCCAAAATGCCACACATAAGTTAGCGTACCATATTTAATAACCGAACCATTGGTATACACAAAGCGGTTAGTATTAATACATTGCGAAGAATCGTTTACCGTAAAGGCTGCTTGTGGTTTAGGGAATACCAACATGGTTTTTGTAATAGAATCTACACACAAAAAGTTGGAGGTAGTAAGTAACCTAACTTGGTAGGTAGTGTCAGTAGCGTATACAAGTTGGGGGTGTGTAGCAGTGTCATAAGCACCGTTTCCAAAATCCCAATCGTAAGTGCTAGTACCTTGTTTTATGGTGGTTTGGTTGGTAAATACGAACAAGTTGGTATTTACACATTGGTCGGTATCGTTCACAGCAAAATCAGGGTTGGGTTTGCTGTGTACAACCACATATTTGCCCAAAGTATCGGTGCAACCAAAGTTGGTAGTAGCGCGCAATACAGCCCTAAAAGTACTATCGTAGGTATACACCACATTGGTATCTTTTGCTACGGCAGTTTTTCCATCACCAAAATCCCAGTCGTAAGTAAGTGTGCCGTACTTAACTACCGAGCTATTGGTAAATGTAAACAGATTGTTGTTAACGCATTGCCCACTATCGTTAATTGCAAAATCTATTTGCGGTTGTGGGTACACCACCACTTGCCGTGAAAGCGAATCTTTACAATCGAAATTAGAAGTAACTACTACCTGTATTATATAAGTAGAATCAAGCGGGTAGCTATACTGGGGTTGCGTGGTACTTGCCGTATCGCCATTGCCCCATCGCCACAAATACGTTATAGTGCCCTCAGGTATGCTACTGGTATTGTTTATTTGGTATAGGTTACCGCTAAGGCATTGGTCGCTATCGTTAACGGCAAACTGCACATCAGGCTTGGCAAATACTTGTATGGTATCTACCAAAGTATCTTTACAACCGTAGTTAGTAGTTGCTATTAGGCGAGGGTTGAATATGCCAAAGTTATTGTAAACCACAATTGTGTCTTGTGCTGTTGCGGTGAAGCCATCGCCCAAATCCCAAGTATATGTGAGCGTACCACTTTTTAATGTAGTACTGTTGGTATATACAAATTGGTTGCCATTGATGCACTGCCCAGTATCGTTAATAGCAAAACCTATTTCTGTTTGAGGGTAAACTATTATTTGCTGCGTGGTAGAATCTTTACAATTAAAATTTGAAGTAACTACCAGTTTTATAGTGTACAGCGATGAATCAGCGGGGTAAGTGTAGCTTGGCTGTTGAATATTTGATGTATCGCCATTGCCCCAATACCATTTGTGGTTCATTGTTCCTTCACCTATGGCACTAAGGTTGGTCATACCAAATACATTGCCTTTTAGGCATTGGTCAGTATCATTTACAGTAAACAGTACATTGGGTTTGGCATATACCCGTATATTTTTGGTAAGCGTATCAGGGCAGCCGTTGTTAGAGGTAGCAATCAATCGCGGAGTATACACACCGTAGTTGTTGTACACTATGCTTGTATCGGTATCTGTTGAAGTAAAGCCATCACCCAAAGTCCAATTGTAAGTAAGTGTGCCGTATTTAATAGCTGTTAGGTTGGTATAGTTGTATAGGTTGCCGTTTACGCATTGGTTAGTATCGTTAATGGTAAATGCCATTACAGGGCTAGGGTATACAATAACCTGTTTGGTAATAGAGTCTGTACACTGTTTGTCTGACGTGGCTTTTAGTTTGATATTGTGGGTAATATCACCCGTAAAAACAAAGCTAGGCGAGGTAGCGGTAGATGTTCCTTCTGTTCCAAAAGTCCATCCGTAGGTCATTGCTCCGCTATTTATTGCACTTTGATTGGTAAAAGCAAAGTTGTTTTCTTGCAAGCATTGGTCAGTATCGTTTACCGTAAAGTTGGGTATAGGCACAGGGTATACGTAGGCAATGGCTGTTGTGGTATCGTAGCAATCAAAATCAGAACGGGCGATAAGGGTAACATTGTATTGCGAGTGTATGCCATATACTATGGTAGTATCTTTTTGGGTAGAGGTAAACCCTCCGCTAAAATTCCACATATAGCGCAAGTTCCCACTCTTCACAGTACTTAGTCCTGTAAAAACAAAACTATTAGTGTTTAGGCATTGGTCAGTATCGTTCATCGCAAAATTAGCTTGCGGTTTAGGATATAAAGTTATGTTGCTTTTGGTACTATCAATACAGCCATTGTTTGATGTAGCTTTTAGCGTAACGGTATAATCAGCATTGTTTGCGTAGTTGTGGGTGGCATTTGTACCCGCAAGGCTATCTCCATCACCAAAAAACCATTTATACGTGTTAGTGCCGTACTTAATAGTGCTTTGGTTGGTAAACTGGTATTGGTTGGTATTGATACACTGGTTGGTATCGTTAATACTAAAGGCAGGAGAGGGTTTTGGGAAAACTGTTAGTGTGTGGGTAATAGTATCGCGGCAAGCTCTGTTTGATACCGAAATAAGCTGTACAGTAAAGCTGGTATCTTTAGTATACGTTTCGCTAGGGCTGTTGGCCGATGATGTGTTGCTATTGCCAAAATCCCATAAGGCGGTAAGTGTGCCCGTAGTTATGGTTGAGGTATTGGTGAATTTGAAAAGGTTGTCGTTTACACATTGTCCTGTATCGTTAATAGTAAACGAAGGAGAGGGAATATGTAATACTCTTACATCATTTGTAGCAGTATCACTACATTGGTTACCATTAGTAGCTATAAGAGTTACAGTATAGGGGTTTATAAATTGGTAGGTACGTACAAGGTTTACAAGGGTTGATGAACCACCGTCGCCAAAATTCCAAGCATAGGTAAGCGAGCCTGTATCTACGCTGGTATTGGTAAACACAAAACTTTGTGTATTGAAGCACTGTGCAGTATCATTTACCGTAAAGCCCGCAGTGGGTTTGGGGTATACATACACTCTTTTACCCTTAGCTACATTACAATTAAAATTACTTTTTGCGGTGAGAAAAACCGTGTAAATTCCTTGTGTTACGTAGGTATGATTTGCATTTTGACTATTTGAAAGACTATTACCGTCACTAAAATTCCAATCAGAAGTGAAAGAACCTGATGATATATTAGTTTGGTTGGTAAACGCAAAAGCATTGGTATTAATACACTGTGTACTATCGTTTATGGCAAAATCAGGTTGGGGTAAAGGGTATATGGTAATGGATTGCGAAAGAGAATCTTTACAGCCAAAATTACTGGTACCGCGTAGTTTTATAGTATAGTTTCCGTCAGCGGTATAGCTAAGGCTGGGTATCGATTGAGTGGAAGTAGTCCCATTGCCGAAATTCCAAAAATAGCTCACCGAACCTGATGATATAGTGCTTGTTTGGGTAAGTGCTACACTTGCATCTTGGCAAGTATTAGCGGCAGTGAAGCTAAGTGCAGGGACAGGATTAATGGTTATACTTTTGGTAATAGAATCGGTGCAACCAGCATTGGTAAGTATTTTTAGTTTAACAGAGTAAGTACCGGTAAGCCCGTATTTGTGTGTAGGGTTTTGAAATACCGATGTGACTAAATCACCAAAATCCCATTCCCATCGCACCACGTAGGCATTGTTGGTTTCTGATGAATCGTAAAACTCGGCAGTTTCATTCAAACAGGTATTTAAAACACCAAATTTGGCTGTTGGCGGGGGTGCTACCGATATCGTTTTTTGTAGCGAATCAAAACAACCCGATGAACCATAGGCAAACAGCGTTACCGTATACGTACCTGTATCGGCAAAAATATGTGTGGGGTTTTGCAACGATGAGGTACTACCATCGCCAAATTTCCAAAAATATTGAGTGATGCTACCTGAATCTATTGTAGATGAATCGGTGAAATTGATAGAAAAACTTGTACAGGCATTGCTTGTTCCAAAAGCTACCACAGGGGTAGCATTAACAGCCACTAAACGTATAGTTTGTGTTGAAGTATCGGGATAAACTGCCCGACAAGTTACCGTACGGGCTTGCTTGCTGTCGTACTCGCTACTTTCAGCAGTTAAAAATGGTTTATACAATCCGCCGCCTTCGTATATGTTGTATACATTGGTATCGCTAAGGGTGGTGATGGTATTGCTTAGTGCATCTCTAAAACTCCAAGTATATTTATTGGCGTTAGTACTTTGGTTGTCAAACTCTACCCGCAATGGGCTGCAACCAGTGGTGTCGGAAACAATGGTAAAATAGGGAACAGGTCCTTTTACATAAAAATCTTCCTGTGCACTGTCTTTACAACCCAGTGTATTCTCTACTTTAAGTTTCAGTGTATAATTTCCACCCGCCGAAAAATCGAAATAGGGGTTTTGTAAAAAACTTTTTAGGTTGTTGGGTGATACCGACCATTCCCAGCTTGCTATGCTATCTCCCGTCGGTATGTTTAAATAGTTTGAAGGGTCGTATATGCGCGATGAATCTAAAAGCCTGAATAATTGAGGGCATACCAAAGTATCATCGTTTAGCAAACGGGCATACGTGCCATAAATTGTAAAAGCATTGTTTACAGTTACAGTATCCGTACACCCCGAACTATCTTTTAACGCTAAACGTACATTGTAAGTACCTACTTTATCAAAAACACCAAATGGGCTGCTCCCCAATGGGTTAAAACCATTTCCATTGCCAAAATCCCAGTTTAAGGTTTCTTTTCCCGCATTGTGTCTTGCGGGTGTTTCCCAAAGCGTAGAGCCAATATCAAAATAGCCCACTTCTTCATCAAAAAATATAGTATCGCCAATGCAGGCAGTAACAGGGGTTAGGGCAAAGTCGCTTTCAAAACCTATATTAATAGTTTCTGTGGCTGTTCCTGTACAACCATCAGCATTTTGCATGGTGAGTATAACATCAAAAGAACCTTTTTGGTTAAAAGTATGCTGGGCTTTATAGGCACTGGCTCCACTAACAACAGCACTGCCGTCGCCAAAATCCCAACTATAATTGGTAATACCGCTTTGGGTAGTATCGGTTACCCTAAAGTTTATAGTAGTTCCCTCACATCGGCTCACCGCAGGGTCAAAATCATTAGTAATAAAAGGGTATAAATCGTTGAACTGAAATACATGATGATACCATGCCGTGTCGTAGCAAAAATTCCCCCCTGCATCTCTTCCGTTTCGTATAATAAGCCCTAATGTTACCCTGCCTGCCGTATCACAAGGCGGGTTAGTATAGTCGTAGTTGTGCGATGATACTTGTACTTGCCAGTTGGCATTAAAATTGGCCGATTGGGTTGCGCACAGCGAGTCCCACATTACCCAATACAATTCTCTATCGCACGCGGGTTGGGTATTCTCTAAAAAAATGAGCTTATTTTTTGTTAATTCAGGCCCCAAACAATCGGGTTTGCTAAAACTTAAACCGGGTATTGGTGGTATAACAGATGCATCGTTTTTGGCGATGGGAGCTTGCAATGCCAAAAATATTCGTGCTGTATCAACACAGCCCCAAACCGTATCTTCTAAATACAACCTTGCCGAGTAGCAGGCCTCTTTTCCGGGAGTATACCAATGCTTCACATCCATGCTGTCTTTACTGTAATTACAGTTTAGACCCACGTTTACATTGTTTTTGGTATCGGTAGTACATTGCGGTGCAAACACATCACCAAAAGTCCAAATCCGTTTTATATTTCCGGGTGCGGGGCCGTGATTGGATAGGTAGGGAAGGGCTGCGCTGGTAAAATATACAGTGTCGTGTATAACGCATTGGTAGCGGTTTAGCGGAGTACCAATATTTGCACGAGGCCCCAAAACTGTAACGGTTTTTACTACCGATTGTGTATCGCAGTTTTGGGCAACTATTCTAAGTCTTATGGTATAATTACCAGGGTTATCGTATGTTTTTATTAGTGTCCAACCTGTATCGTTGTTTCCTACGCCAAAACTCCAAATACCATCGGCATTATTGTTTATAGGGTTGCTTACCACAAAAGTATTATTGTAAAAGCACGATGTATCTTTAGAAACTGCGGGGTTAAAATTTAATACCACACTTTGTACGGACGTTTGAGCCACAGCTGTTTTGGTGCAACCAAAAGTATCCGTTATCGAAAGCTGAATTTGATAGTTGCCCGTAGTGGTATAAGTGTGTGTTCGGTTGTCCCATTGCGTAGTATCGCTATCACCATCTCCATACGTCCAAGTGAAGTTAGAAAGTTTTGACGAATCAAGACCTGATGTATTGGTAATAGTAATTTTTGTTGTGAAACAGTCCTTAACCTCAGCTACGGTAAATGACGGGGTTAAAGCAGGAAATATTACAATAGCAGGAGATAATTGCTTGCTTGAAAAGCACTGATTATCGTCGGTAGCTTCTATGGTTATAGGGTAACTACCACCGTTGGCGTCGGTATATTGGTGGCACACCAATGTAGTGGTAGGGGGCGTGGTGTTGTCAATAAAACCATCACCAAAAACTATGGTGCGTTTGGTTATGTTGCCGCCGTTTGTACCTTGTGTTGTTTGGTCGGTAATACATACATTATTTCCCGCAAAACACTGCGAATCGTTATTAATGCTAAAGTTTACCTGTGGCAGCCCGTAAACCGTAACACTATCAAAAGTAGCAAAACAAGAATCAGTGCCACTATGGGTTACTTTTATGCGTGGGTGATATGTTCCCCCTGTATTGTATATGTGTAACGGCGATTGTGAAACAGACGAATTGCCATCACCAAAACGCCAGCTAAAAGCTACATTGGCCACCTCTGTTATCTGCACATCAAAAGCTACTGATGTTTGCGCGCAAAACTGAGTATCGGCAATACTTATAACAGGTTTTGAATATACCTGTACATTTTTTGTAGCAGTATCTAGGCATCCTTTTACAGTAGTAGCAATAAGTTGAACACTAAAAGTACCTGTGGCTGTATAGTTATATGTAGGATTTTTTTGTGCTGATGAATCACCCGTACCGAAAAGCCATTTCCATGTGCTTACAGAATCTACACTACCTGCCGTAGTGGTGTTTTTAAAACTAGTGCTGCTTTGCACACAATTATTAAACCGTGTGAATGCTGCTACAGGAGCTTTTAAAATATAAATATCTTTGGTTATCGTATCAGAACAGCTAATGCCATCGGTAATAATAAGTTTTACGGTTAGTAAACCAGTATCAACAAAACTATGGGTAGGATTTTTAGCGTTACTAAAATTGCTGGGACTAGAAGCATCGTCAAAATCCCACAAATAAGTTATACCCCCTGTACCTGTTGATGCATCAGTAAAAGAAATGGTGGTTTTGCTACAAACCGTATCGGTAGAAAACGAAAAATCGGCATTGCATTGTGCTTTAGAAGTACTGTTAAAAGCAATTACAGCCACCAGTAGCAGCAAACAACGTGCACATATATTTAATAGCTTTAACCCCACCTTACCTAATCTACTAAAGTACGCTTTTTAGTTTAAAAAGGTTGCTTTTGCTATGCAGATTTAGAGGTTTGGTATAATAATCTTCTATTTGGAGAAAAGGGTTTAATAGCTTTCGAAATAGACGATTCATTATAGTGTATAGCCGTTTTTAGTATATTTACGGCCATAGACATCGATACATACTTGTGATTACATGCAACCCCAAAGATTGGTTTTAGAACCAATAGTGCCTTGATACATAATATGAATGGAGTAAAAGAAGTAAATTTCAGACTTATTGTGAAGCAATTAATAATCATCACATTTGTATTTTTAACTAACTTTTGTTTTGGGCAAAAGTTTATGATTAGGAATAACGACACATTGCCTTACAAAAGAGAAGTGAAAGTTAGTAATGGAGATACTTTTTATCTTGAACCTTGCTGGACGTTTGAAAAGGTATACGGGCAAATAATAAATCAACAAGACAAAAATTGTGTTCGCCAAGGTCAGTGGATCATAACAGACAGTTTGGGGAATTATTGGGAGGGTAAATATAAAAACAATAAATCAGTTGGAGTTTGGAAGCAATTTAATAACAAAGGCGAACTTTTAAAGGAAAAAGAAATAGTATCTATTAATCAAGACATTTATAAAGTAAAAGAAATTGAGTATTCAAACGGAAAGGCCGTAATTATTGTGGATAAACCTTTTCTTGCATTCTATCTTAAAAACCTGCTTACAATTATTGTTATTTTATCTATAACTTTTTTTGGTAGACTTTTTATAAACAGTAGGATTTACAACATTGAAAACGAAACAAACTACTCTCCAATATATTTTAACTTTGGGTCATTTACTACAAACAATTATTCACATAGCTTACTATGCACTTTTTCTTTTTGGTTCTCAAATTATAAACCTGTAAACAGGAAACTTGTGCTAATCACTAATACACTTTCAATTATTTCATTGGGGTTGTTTTTCGGAATCATCATTGCACTAGTAATTACTGAAGAGATTTAGATATCGATTTTTTAAATTTATTTATTATAGAAGGGGTGTTTTATTATATTTACGGCCATAGACATTGATACATCCCTGTGATTACATACAACCCCAAAGATTGGTTTACTTTTATTTTTAAAATACATCGTTCAGAAACTTTTAGGCAACTTATACCCTTAATGATAGGGGTGTGTGCTTATGCTTTTATTGTCTCCTATCTCGAAATCCACTTCGTTAACCATAAAGATGCAGCAGAAATTACTAAGAGTATTTCGGTTATTTATTCCATCTTAGGTTTTACGTTATCGTTGTTATTGGTTTTTAGAACCAATAGTGCGTATGATAGATGGTGGGAAGGAAGAAAACAATGGGGATTGCTTACCAACGTATCAAGAGCTTTAGCCGCACATTTAGATACCCTAGTAGCAAGTGAAAATATAAAGGTAAAAGAAGTATTTGCCAATTATATCAGCTTGTTTGCGTATACCCTGCAAGCCCATTTACGCACCGAGAAAGTAGGAGAAGAAGGCATTGCTAAAAGGTTTAATGTAGAAGCAATTGGCAAAGCGAATATTCAAAAAATTGTTACTACCTACCACCAACCGCTAGAAGTGTACAAACAGTTGGTAGCCTATATGCATCAACAAAAAAATGCAGGCGAGTTTAGCGTAGAGGATATGTATCTGTTTAAAACAGAATTAAATACTTTAATAGATGTTTGTGGTGCTTGCGAGCGAATTAAAAGCACACCAATACCTTTCTCGTATTCGGTGTTTTTAAAGAAATTTATCTTCTTTTATGTAATGCTTTTTCCAATGGTATATGGCACAAATATGTCGTACTTTATCATACCTGCTACAGTATTTGTATTGTATGTTTTAGCTAGTATAGAGCTGATTGCCGAAGAAATTGAAGACCCTTTTAATGGTGAAGATAATGACTTACCCACTTATGAAATGGCCGAGAATATTAAAAAATCGGTAATGGAAGTGTTGCAGGGTTAATAGCAATCGGTTTATAAAGTAAAACATTGAGGTAGAAAAAGCAAAAGGCAGGTTATAGTAACCCGCCTTTTAGCATAGTATTTATATAGGAGTGTTTTATCTCACCATTAACAATATGTTTTTATTGGTTTCACCGCTGCGTACTTTTACAGTATATATTCCAACAGCCATATTGGTGGTACTTAAATCAATAGGTAATTGGTTTTCACCTTTTATAAGCGTAAAGTTATCCGAAATCCATACTATACCTGTTGCAATATCTTTATATGCGTGATTAAGTGTTTTATTTTCAAGTAGCCCAAGCTGCTTATCTTGCGATGCGGTTGTAACCTTTCCATTTTCATAATACGAAAGGTTGTTTAGCAATGGTGAAAATACAACCCGTCCCCCTTTTGCCGGAATAGCTACAAGTATTTCTTTGTCAATCAATCCAAGGCGATCGTCAATTACTTTAAAACGTTTTCCATCAAAAACTACGGCGCCATTATCTGTGCCTATCCACATAAACCCTTTCTCATCCTGATACATTACATACCCAACAGTACCGGGATACCCATCTAATTGCGTATACACCTTCATACCGGCAGCTGTCCGACCAAGGGTAGCCAAATTGCAATAGAGCCAAACAATATTACATATTTTACTATACTGGCTAAATTCATATTAATGATAGTTTTTTACTGATAGCCAGCACAATATATACAGATAAAACAAAAATCCCACTTTTTGGGTGGGATTAAAGGGCGTGAATCTAATAGCAACAGAGTCGAACTTTATTGTTGTAGTTCTCTATCTCCACAACCTATTTTCACTAATTCAATACTGTGGGACACAAAACTTCTACAGTATGCTCAATACCATCGTTTACAAGTGTTATTATGTTATCCCGCTGATGTATTCCATCTATTATTACGGGCATTACTATTACACTTAGGGTTTTTATAACGGTGATGTGGTATTGGGTGTCTAAATATCGGTAATGTACTTTAAACGATTCCCAATGTGGCGGAATACAAGGGTCAATTTTTAGTTTGTTCCCCTCGCGTTGCAAACCTAAAAACGACTCAGTAATTAACCTGTACATCCAACTTGCCGAGCCTGTATACCATGTCCAGCCGCCACGACCTACGTGGGCTGCACTGGTATATACATCAGCCGCTAAAACGTAAGGTTCTACTTTATACACGGCTACCTCATCGGCGGTTGTACCATGGTTTATGGGGTTTATCATTTTTAATAATTCCCATACCCGTTGGTTATCGCCCAAGCGGGCAAAAGCCATTATCATCCATACGGCGGCATGGGTATATTGCCCCCCGTTTTCTCTTACTCCCGGTACATAGCCTTTAATATACCCGGGGTTCATGTCAGATGTATCAAAAGGAGGGTCTAATAATTTAATTACACCTGCCTCGCTATCTACAAGGTTTTTGTAGGCTGATTCCATAGCAGTTTTCACACGTTCAGCATTGCCTGCACCTGATAATACCGACCAACTTTGAGCTATAGAATCAATCCTGCATTCGTCGTTTACCGATGAGCCTAATTGCCTTCCATTATCAAACCAAGCCCGTTTATACCACTCACCATCCCAAGCGTGTTTATCAATATTTTCTTTTAATTGTTGAGCTTGTTTGGTACACTCATTGGCAAAAGCAGCGTCGTTATACAAAGTAGCCACTTTGGTAAACTGGGTAAGAATTTCGTAAAGAAAAAAGGCCATCCATACGCTTTCGCCTTTTCCTTCATGCCCTACTTTATCAAAACCATCGTTCCAATCGCCTGTGCCTATTAAAGGCAAACCGTGTTTGCCAAAATTAAAGCCGTGCTGTATAGCTTTTACACAATGCTCGTACAGTTTGGCTGATATACCTGATTTAGTTGGCATTGCATAATACGATTCTTCGTCAGTGTTTAGCAGTCGTCCGTCAATAAAAAACACTACCTCATCCAGCACCCCTGTATCGCCTGTGTATGCTACATAGTTAGCAGTTACAAAAGGCAGCCATAAATAATCGTCAGAGCAAAGTGTTCTTACACCATTGCCTGCGGGCGGATGCCACCAGTGTTGTACATCACCCTCGATAAATTGGCGTGAAGCACACAACAAAATTTGTTGGCGAGCCAATTGCGGTGCTATTTGCAGCAACGACATTACATCTTGCAACTGATCTCTAAAACCAAATGCGCCTCCCGATTGATAAAAACCACTGCGACCCCACAACCTCGACGAAAGTGTTTGGTAGGTGAGCCATCCGTTAGTAATAATATTTAGCGCAGCATCGGGCGTATCTATTTGTAGTGTGCCAACGGTATTTTTCCAATATGTCTTTATTTTTTCTAAAGAGTGGATAGCTGCTTCGCTTCCTCTAAATTGTTTCACAATGTTGCTTGCATCGCTTGCATTTTTGCCTGCACCCAGCCTAAAAATAATTTCTTGCTCTTCTTCGTTTGCCAATTCAAGGGTTATCTGTATGGCAGCGCAGGTGTCTAATGCAAGACCCACTTTGCCTGATAGTTTTGTTTTGTGCATGGCTTCGGGGTTTCTCAACGTTCCGTTGCGGCCAATAAATTCAGTGCGGTCGGCAGTAAATGTTTTCTTTACATAATCAACATCAAAAAAGCCAACCCTATGGCCAAACTCTATGTTATACGGGTTTTTGGCAAAAATTGCCCCGCTATCAGGATCCACTTCGGTATTAATGTGCATACCCGTTTTCATCCTGTTATTATCCAGCACCCACTCGGTATAGCCCGTTACAGATATTTTACGCTGACGACCCGATAGGTTACGGATTTTAAGTGTGGTGAATTTTACGGCTTCTACACTATCAACAAAAACTACCATTTCACTGTGTATACCGTCTTCAATATGCTCAAAAGAGGTATACCCAAATCCGTGTCGTGTAATGTACGGTGTTTTACCCCCTGCTGGTAGAAAGGTAGTTGTCCAAAAGTGGCCGCTTTCTTCGTCTCTTAAATAAAATATCTCGCCGCTTTTATCGCAAACAGGGTCGTTATTCCAAGTTGTAAGCCTAAGCTCGTGCGCATTTTCAGTCCATGTATATGCCCCTCCACTTTCTGATACTACTGTACCAAAATTGGGGTTGGCTATTACATTTACCCAAGGCACAGGAGTTTTATTTTCGTTATCAACTATAATAACATACTCTGTACAATCGGGCGAAAAACCACCATGCCCGTTAAAAAACAGTAAATTATCGGGTAGTGGTATAGGCGTTTCTATCGGCGCATTTGATAGCACGGGGGTGATATAAGGTATGGCCAATTTGGGCAATACCTTGCGTTTAACATGGTCAGCAAGAGTACCGCCATTGTCTGAAAGGATAACCCTTGCTACTGTTTGAAATAAAATACGGTCTTCGGTTGATATTTGGTCGGCAGCACGCAAGAATATTCCTGCGGGGCGATCTTTTGATTCGGGAGGAATAAGTGATACTATTTCATGCTGAAACTCTTGCCTATAGCTTACTTTTTCTTCGTTCCATATCACTAAATCAACAGCAAGTCCCTTTAAACGCCAATAGGCGTGGGCTTGTATAAGTTGCCTAGCTAATTGCATATTAGCTTGACTTTCTATTTTTAAAAGTACGATGGGCAAATCGCCGGAGATAGAATATCCCCATAGCCCCGATTGTCCTCTGCGGTTGTTTATTAGTATGGAAGGGTCGGCACGGAAGGAGGCGTTAGCAAATAGTATTGAGTTGGATAAACGGCCATACAATTGGGCATCGGTTTCAGTGGCATTTATTTGTCTTAATAAAACCTGACTGTGTGTCCAAGCCAGTTCAAATATGCGGTCCTTGTGGTGTTTATCCTGATATTTATCAATAAGGCGTTGGCAAATCTCTTTGGTGGAGCCTATGCCCGTAATCATATCAACAGTAAGGGTTTCTTCTGCTTCTAAAACTATTTTATAACGGATGGCCACCACAGGGTCTAACACTGAGCCTTGACTGCCCGTAAGTTTGCCCGAATTATTCATGGCCTGCGGATTAACGGCTGTGTTGCCACGGCCAATAAACTGCATACGGTCGGTTTCGTACGATACTTCTACGGGTTCTTTTCCCTGCAATGTCATTTGATGAAACATCCATGGCGATTGCTCGTTTTCAGAGCGCGGCCTGCGTGTGCAGCGTATGGCGTATTGGTGGGGTATAATTTCTGTTTGAACAAAAAGACTGCTAAATGCCTGCTGCATATAATCTGAAGCATTGGGGGCAAGTACTACCTCGGCATAGCTGGTTATTTCTATTGTTTTGCGTATGCCAGAGTTGTTGGTGATGCGCAACCTGCGCATTTCTATATCATCTTCAGGCGATACTACTATTTCGGTATGTGTTTCAATGCCTTTGTTGGCCGTGCGAAAATCTACATGGCCTTGAGAAAATACAGCTTCGTATTTTTCGGTTTTTTTAAGTGTGGGTTGGTACGTGTTAGACCAATAGGTTTCAGTATCACAATCGCGTATATAACAAAATGTGCCCCAATTATCGCTGGTAATATCTTCGCGCCAACGGGTTACTGCAATATCTTTCCAACGGCTGTAGCCTGTGCCCGCATTGGTTATCATTACATGGTATTTTCCGTTTGATAACAGATGTATTTCGGGTATGGGTGTGTTGGGCGTAGTTATAATTCTGGTTTCTATACCTGCGGGTTCGTAGTTAATATCCGCAATATCTGTAGTGTGTGCAAAATAGGTGGTGGCTTTTGGTATGCGCTCTTGTAGCAATAAAAGAGAAGCTTTAAACTGTGGTTCGGCTTCAAAGCGTTTTTGCATGGGTTTATCAAGCAACAAATAGGCTATTGATAACAACCCCATACCCTGATGGTGTGCCATAAACGAGTACACTACGGCACTGGTTTGGCCGCGTGGTAAACGTGCGGGGGTATAATCTATGGCTTCATACAAACCATATTGGCCTGTAAATCCTTTTTCGGTAAGTAGCTCTAAGTTTTTGCACGCTTTTGCAGGGGTAACCATTAGCGCAAGCATGGTAGCGTAGGGAGCTATTACATAATCTTCTTCCAAGCCACGTTTTAGCCCCAAACCGGGTGCGCCAAAGGCGCGGTACATATAGTTGGTGCTAGAGTTTATCATATTATACCCCGACTCTGATATGCCCCAAGGCAACCCTGTTTGCTTGCCGTATTCTATTTGCCACTCTACGGCGGCTTTACAGGTTTGGGTAAGCAATGTATTCTCGTACGATGGCATAACTAAAAATGGCATCAAATACTCAAACATTGAACCGCTCCACGATAGTAGTATGGGTGAGCCATTTACATTGGTAAGTAAACGCCCCAGTGCAAACCAGCTTTCCTCGGGCAATTTACCTTGTGCTATGGCTAAAAAGTTGCAAAGCCTTGCTTCTGATGCCAGCAAATCATAAAAACTGGCGTCGCGGTGGTGTTCTTCTACATTGTAGCCAATGGACAGCAACTTACTTGTTTTATCGTACAGAAACTCCCACTCCATATCGGCCATGGTATTGCATTGCTCGGCAAGATTTTCAGCAGTTATAATACGTTCTTGGGCTATTCGTATTGATTGTAATAATGCTATTTGAAATTGTAGCAGCCAATCGTTTTCAATAACTGTATTGTTTGCAGTTATACAATTGTTTGTTTCAGCTTCTAAATCCTTTGCCGTTTGTAATACCTCAATTAATGTTGAGTTGGTATTAAAAGAAGAAAAATCCATAAACTTAAGCGGCGCATTCATTAGCATGGTCCATGGGGTAAATATTTTAAAATCTTCACCCAAATGCCTTAGTTGCAGTGCCAGCATTTGCATCCATCGGTAGGTTTCGCTTTCGGGGTCGTCGTTTAGTTTATCACTAACAACGTCAAAGCTTTCAGTAAGCACCCCTATATGGAATTTTATTTCGTGTGGTGCTGTTAAATTATGAGCGCACACAGTATTTAACTCTATTTTAAAGTGTTGCAGTATTGCTATCTCGTTTTCTTTAAGTGTATCTGTAAGCACATTAAGGGTGTCTTTTAGCCCCTCAAACAATTTTGAGCATTGTACTTTTTGCTGAGGTATGGCCAGTAAACCTTGCCTAAGCACCAACAAGTGCCCCGCAAGGTTTCCACTATCCACCGTAGAGATGTATTTAGGAAACAAAGGGTCTAAAGTTTCTGTATCGTACCAATTATAAAAATGGCCTCGGTACTGTTCCATTTTTCCCATGGTGCTAAGTGTGCGCTTAGTACGCTCCATAAATTGCCCTGTGGTAATGTATCCGAAATCGCAAGCCGATAGGTTGGCAAGCAGTGCCAGCCCAATATTGGTGGGCGATGTGCGGTGGGCTATTTGTGCATCGGGCTGCTCTTGCATATTATCAGGCGGCAGCCAATTATCTTCTTCGCCCACAAAACGCTCGAAAAAGCTCCACGTTTTGCGTGCTAATTTTCTAAGAAAAATGGTTTGTTCATCGCTAAGTATTGATACTTGTTTTTTTAAGGGCAAACTAATCCGCCATGTAATAAAAGGGGCTATAAGCCACAGCAGCAAAATGGGCGTTGCCATAGCCAGCCTCGCTGGCGAATAGATTATAAACCCAACAAATACAACAAAGGCAAAAAAGGGCTGTATCCACATGGATAAATAATAGGCTGATAGTTGGGGCAAGCCTCTGCTGTTATCGTTTGAAGATACACTCCACTCTAAAAGTTTTTTGCGTGTAACCAGCATACGCCATAGTGCGAGGTTTATGGAGGTGAAATTTGCAAATGCCTCAAAAGGCAGGCTAATTAGTGTAAATAGTGTACGCACAAAAACATCGAGAATATTGCGTGCCGAGTTTTTTATGTGTTGTGGTAGAACAACATCTTTAGGTTTTCTGATAGTGTCCCAACCCGAAGTAATTAAAATAGGAATAACGATAATGGCCGAAACGGTAAACGTCCAAAATATGGGCGATGACAATACTACCCAACCCAGTAATAAAAGCACTGTAAGGGCAATAGGCACAAGGCTGCGCCTAATATTGTCTGCAATTTTCCAGCGTGATAAGCCTGAAATTGGGTTTTTATCCCATTTTCTGTCAACACCCGGAACATAGGGAAGAAGCCATGCAAAAATTTGCCAATCGCCCCGTACCCATCTCGCCCGTCTTTTCGTATCCGCACCATAGGTGGTGGGGTATTTTTCAAACAATTGTACATCGCTTAGCAAACCTGAGCGCACATAGCAACCTTCTAAAAGGTCGTGGCTTAGTATTCCGTTTTCAGCAAACCGCCCTTCTAATACTGTTTTAAAAGTATCAACCTCGTAAATGCCTTTGCCTATAAAAGAGCCTTCGGCAAATAAATCCTGATATACGTCTGACGATGCACGGGTGTATGGGTCTATACCCGGCTCGTTGCCGTGCATACGGGCATATAAAGAAGCTATTTCATCGGGCAAGCTAACGGCTACACGCGGCTGCAAAATGCCATAGCCTTTTGTTACCCTTTTCTTTACTTTATCATACCAGGCATGGTTTAGCGGGTGCGCCATAGTGCCTATCATTTTCCATGCTGCACCCATAGGCAGTTGGGTATCGGCATCCAGCGTAATTACATATTTTATTAGCGGGAAAATAGATTGATCGCCCACTATTAGTGAAAAACGCTCTTGTGAGTTTCCCCGCAGTAAAGAATTTAGTTCTGATATTTTTCCCCGTTTGCGCTCATACCCCATCCAAGCATTTTCAGCTTCATTCCAATGCCGCGGGCGGTGAAACAGAAAGAATAAATCGTTTTCGTCTCCCCTATATTTTTTATTTAGTTCTTCTACTTTTTGCTGCACCAAATCTAACAAAGCTTGGTCTTTGGGCAGTTTTTCATGTGCTGCATCAGTAAAATCAGTTAGCAAACCAAAATGAAGATTTTCGTTTCTATTTGCCAAAAAACGCACCTCAAGCGTCTCAGTTAAATCTTCAATTTCTTTTGCACTGGTAAGCATTACGGGGGTTATAACCAGTGTGCGCGCAGCAGTAGGAATTTGCTGCGAAAAATCCATACGGGGTAAAAAATAGGGTTTTACTAATAGCGTTGATATAAAGTTGATAACCGATAGTGCCAACTGGCTGGCGCAAAGCACTGTTAAAATGCTAATTAATAAAAGAAGCCACCCGTTTTCTGTATCCCAATAGGCGCGTACTAAAATACCCGTGCTTATAAAAAGCGTGGTTAAAGAAACTATGGAAAAATAAACAGGGAAAGCATGCTTTAGCATGGCATTCCGTATTTTTTGGATGCCCGATATTTGCATATTGGCCTGTTTTCGGGTTTCTCCTACTCCTTCGCCTATCAAGTAATATCCAACGTGTGCTGTGCGACTGTCGTTATTGCTTTTGCCTGCATTTTCGTGCATTAGGTGTATGGCTATGCGTGCCACCTCGTGCTCTGTAATTTTACTATTTAAGGCAATATGCTCTACTACATGGCGGTAATGATCTCGTGTGGCAAAATCCATTAAACCATAAGTACCCCCGTTATCTTTGCACAGGGTTTGCTCTACAATGCTATTTTCCTCTACAAAATCGCGCCAATCCATTGCACCCAGCAAACGCAGGCTGCCAATACAATTACTCATAGAAACCTGATTGGCGGCTTGCTTTTGGTTTTCGGCGTTTACTAATTCTATACTTGTTAGCCCAATGGCCGATAGTTGTTGCTCAGTCCAGTTCAAAGCCATTGCCACATCAGGGCCTTTGCCACTTAGTTGCCTTGTTAGTTCTGATACAAATGCACTTACTATGGGCGGATTGGAGCGCGCCATATCAGCAATGGTTAAGATTAAATTTTTAGGATCTTTTTCCGTAGTGTCAATCATCTGCTTTGCCCAGTAGTTGGCAAGGTTGGCATCTACTCGGTCAATAGCCAATCGGGTGGCAACACGCCTCAAATTTTCAAGCAGTGCCAGCCTAAGCATAATGGGTATTGCCCATAATTCGCCCAATTTTAAATGGGTAACAGTTTGGTATGCTTTTATAAAGCCTCCCAAACTTTCAATATCTATTCTTCCATCACTGTGCGAAATTATTTTAAGGGCTATATCATAAATACGCGTTAAGCCGGTAGAAGTAACATCAGAAAGCTGTGGTAAGCCCTCGCTATAATCTTTGGGAAGGTGTTTTTTTGTGTTTCTAATGTGCTCTTCTATCAAATAAAAATTATCAAGCAGCCACTCGCCCGCAGGGGTTATTTGGTATTTTCTTTTTATAGTATCAGTAAGCAGTTTGCGTACTTCATGTAAAATTATTTCGTTATCGGCCAGCCGTTTCAGTAAATGGTCTTCGGCAGGTTTGGTTGATAGTTTGTGTGTACCTGCCAGTGCTTTGCCATAACGCTCCATTTGGCCAGAGGTAAATAATTCTGCCCTTAGAGGTTCTTCATCCAGGTAACTGAGTTTAGAGTTATTGGTTTGAAAAAAGGCCCTCATATTTGATATGAGTTCGTGTGCTGCGGGTATCAATTTCATAAAATTCGTTCTTTCATCTCAATAACAGTGTTTATAGATAGGGTTATAAAAAGAGATTGATACACCTGCGCGGCAGGTATTGACAAATTGCAGCGTAGCTACTAAAATGCTTTATTATAACGGTATACCTAAAAAAGGGTGGTGCTAATTATCTGCGTGTTGTTTGGCGATAAGTAGCTAATTATTTAGCTAAAATGTGTTACACTTCGCCTAAAATATGTTACACAATTCACAGGTTTTTGAAAGCAAAGAAAGAGGAGGGAAAGGGCGATAGGATAGTAACAAAGGTGCTTAAATGGCAATGCTTGCAAGAAAATCTTTTTGTATAGGTTTTTCTTGAAAATTAACTATGTTTTTATCTCTATGCGCCCTATTAATATCATCTTCATTATTACTTGAAGAAATAACAAATACCTTGCAATAATTTTTTACAGTGGCGGGTAATTTATCAAAGGCTTCCATAAACTCAAATCCCGACATCATAGGCATGAATATATCAACAAATATTACTTGCGGCAGTAGGCTAATATTCCCCTGATTTTCCTGTAAATAATTTAAGGCTTCTTTTGCATAAGAATAGGATAGCGTATTTTTTGAAAAATTATTAATGCTAATAATACGTGATACAATATATAAATCAATCTCATTATCATCAATAACCATCACGTTTTCAAATTTTGTTGTTGTTGTTATTTCTATCATGGTATTAAGTTTTTTATTTTAATAATAAATGTAGTTCCTATTTCTTCCTCAGAATCAACTTTTATAGTTCCGTAAAGTTTTTCAATGCTTTCTTTTACAATGTACAACCCAATGCCCGAGCCATCAATTTTGGCTGATAAACGACAAAATATATCAAATATTTTAGCGTGGTTTTTTGGGGCTATGCCTATGCCGTTGTCTTTTATAGTTAGGTGTAAATTATTTTTATCAATTATGCCGGTTATTTTTATATACTTGTTTGGTATTTCCTTTTTTTGAAATTTTATAGCGTTTGATATAAGGTTTTCCAGTATTGTTTTAATCCGCTGCAAATCAGAATAAAATGGCTGTTGCTCATCAATATTAATCTCAAAATCTATCGCTTTTGCTCCGTTTATATCGCGAAGCAAATCCACAATTTCATCAATTGTTTTTTGAATGCTAATTTCTTGTACTTCTAATTCTACACGGTTGTTTCGCGAGTAGTTCAGTATGTTTTTAATAAAAGTATCCAGCCGCTGTATGCGGGTTCTTATCATTTTTGTGTGCTCAAGCGTATCAGGTTCAGTACTTTCTTCTTCAATAAAAGTTATTAACCCAAGTACTGATGTAAGAGGAGAGCGAAGGTCATGCGATACACTATACACAAAGCGGTCAAGCTCAAAATTTGTTTTTATAAGTTCAATGTTTTGTTGTTTCAGTTTTTGCGCAGAAATTTTTTTATTTGTTATATCGCGGGCATAGCAAGCCGTTCCAATAACATTCTCTTCATTTCTGATAGGATAAAATGAAATTTCAGTCCAAAATTCAACAGGTATATTAGTATACTCATGTGTTGTGAAAGATTCTCCCGTAAATGCACGGGCATAATATTTTTTATATTTCTCAAGTTTTTTTTCTGAAAATCCTAAAGAAGAGCCATTAATTCCTTTTTTAATTGTGCTGCCGGTAATTAGCTTCACCATATTATTAAAGGGCTTATTTGAGGTAATTATATTTAAATCCCTATCTACACTCCACATCAAATCATCAGTACTGTTAATTAAAGCATCTAAATTGTTTCTGTCAAATTCCATTTGTGCTTCAATAGCCCTTTTTTTAGTTACATCATGCGATATACCGTACATACCCACTGGTTTACCGTTTGTATCAAATTCAAACTTGCTTTCAGAATAAATATGTCTTATTTCCTCATCGTTGCGAATAATGCGATAGTAATATGAAAAGTCGCTTAAGTATTTTTTGCTCTCTTTTATTTTTTCTAATACAAAAGCACGGTCATCAGGATGGATGTGTGATACCCATGTATCAAATGTTTGCTGATTTTGTTGTGGTTGGAAACCAAAAATTCTACACCCCTCATCAGACCACCTAAAATTATTTGTTGCAAAATCTAACTCCCAACTTCCCATGTGGGCTAGTCCCTGTGCCTTGGCAAGTCTTTTTTCACTTTGTGCCAGTTCTTGCTCAGTTATATTTTTTTGTCTCTTTTCTGCTGATTCTATTAAAGCCCGTTGAACTTTGCTGCTTAGGGTAGATAGCTTGTTTTTCAGCACATAATCGGTTAATCCGTTCTTAATAAGCTCAATAGAAATTTCTTCCCCAATAATACCCGAAACAAAAATAAATGGAATATCGGGCGCTAGTTCTTTTCTTATTTTAAATGCAGTAGCCCCATCAAATACTGGAAGTGTATAATCGGATAGTATTATATCAGGAGCAAAATTAGTAAGCGCATTTTGATAATCCTTTTCGTTTTCAACAATTTCTGACACAAAATTAATACCTCCTTTTTTTAATTCATAATGCATTAGCTCTGCATCATGTGTGCCGTGCCCTACAATTAGTATTTTTATTTTATCGCTCATTAATATTTATGATTAATGGATAATTTTATTGTGGTGATTGGTTTGTTATTATCCAGTACAAACCATGGGCTGAAACAGCTTTGTAAAACTCATTAAACTATATAGGCTTTACCACATAGTTGTTTCCCTCCCCCAAAAAAAAAGCTTAACATTTCTAGTATTTCAATAGTAGCAGGTACAAATACAATTGTAAAAAAAGACGCCAAATTTTGCGCGTATTAATTATATAAATGCCCTAGCTATATGCTAGTGTTCAGTTGGCTTCCCTTACAAAAGGATTGGTATCAGCTATCCATTTAATTCTTAAACTAACAAATAACCTATTTTTGAAATAATATGTATTGCATTTTTTTCAAAAAATCTTACATAATTCACAGGTTTTAGAATAGAAGCATTTTTGACAAGAACCTATGTTTACATATTGATAATCTGTTTTTAGTACAAAGGATAGAGCGAAATAGAGGCTACAAAACCGGATTACTTAACCCCAAGATTTAATTTTTAGGACTAGATTTTAGAAATTGATTTCGTTTTAGCTAATTTTCCCCTGCTCAAAACAATCTAAGCTGTAAATGGCAGTTTTGACATTATTTTTTTAAGCTACATCTGTTAAAAATGTGTAGTGATAAAACTAAAAAGCGGATATGCTGTATTGTGTTCCGTCAATCGTTTACTATATCGGCAGTATGACCAATGTAGAATCTGTTATGGATTTGGCTATATATGATGTATATGTCTCGTCCTAAATAAGCGATACAGATTATAAATATAAAATATTAAGTAGCATCGGACACTTGTTCGGTGCTATTTTTGTTTTTATAATTTTTTATTTTGATACGACTTTGTTGGTGC
>JBBKVO010000012.1:0-6387 GCA_037968475.1 Bacteroidia bacterium | reverse complement strand
TATCAAGTTATTTACCAAGCCATTGATGGTTCAGGTAACCTATCAAATCCTCACCTACGTCTTGTAAATGTAACTTCTAATACCACCGGTATACAAGATGTTACCTTTGGCGAAGCCATTAACATTTACCCTAACCCTAACAGTGGTAAATTTGAAGTAGAGTTTGGAGTACCTGTACAAGGAGATGCTACTATTACTGTAATGAATATTGCAGGTCAAACAGTACGCACCTTTAGTGCAAATGATGTACTAAACAACAAACTATCTGTAGACTTATCAGATGTAGCAGCAGGCGTTTACTTTGTACAAATACAAAGCAATGGCCAAGTAGCTAACAAAAAAGTTACAGTTACACGTTAATCTTGATTTACGCTGTAAATAAATACTATACTTAATAAAAAGCGGGTGTCTTGAAAAAGACACCCGCTTTTTTGTTTATAGATATAATAGTTTATTGACTTTTTTTTGACAGTATACTAAAAATTACATTCGTCAAATTTGTGTAACTTTGATATACAATAGTAATTTGGAATACGTGTGGGCATATCGCAAAAAACATATTTAACTGGCATTAGAAATGGGGTGTTAATCCTGTGGTTAGCCGTTTTTTGTTTTAGCTATACCTATGCACAGCCGCTAAATGGGAGCTATACAATAAACAAACTTCAAGCGGCATCATCAACCAACTTCATATCATTTCAGTCAATATTTAATGCTCTTGCAGCGCGTGGTGTAAACGGAAAAGTAATTATTGATGTACAAAATGGCCCTTATACCGAGCAGGCTTCGTTAGACATCGTTCCCGGGGCTACTTTTGTAAATACTATACTGATAAATGGAAATGGCCAAACCATTAGCTATACAGCAACCATACCTACTGAAAAACATACCCTTAAAATTAATGGAGTCGATTTTTTAACCCTACGCAACCTAACAATTGAAGCATTAGGAACAAGCCAAGCATGGGGCATACACTATACCAATAATACCGATAATAATGTGCTTGAAAATTGCATAGTTAGCATTCCAAATTTTACAGGCATTGGCGATGGGATAGGCATTGTTGTAGCAGCATCAAATACAAATGCACTTACAGCAGGAAGCGCAGCAAAAAAACTACAAATAACCACTTGCACTATTAAAGGTTCGGCTAATGGAGGAGCAGGTCATGGCATGGTGATAAACCCTCAAGCTACAGGAAATATAGTAGCCGATATATCAATAATACACACTCAAATAGAAGATTTTCGGTCATCGGGTATACTAATTACCAATGCACGAGGAGTAAAGGTATTTAACTGCCAAATTTCACGTCCAAAGCGAACATCAGTCGATGATACTTATGGTATACGCCTAGTAAACTCAATCAAAGAAGATACCATACTGGCCAACCGTATATTTAACTGTTATGCCGCCGCCACCCCTGCCTCAAAATTCGGGCGGTTTTACGGCATTAATATCGATAATAGCTTAGGCAATATTTTAGTAGCCAATAACCTTATTTACGAAAACAACAATAGTGGCCTTTGGTATGGCATATATATGGGCTGTTCGCCAAGTACCAAAATAGTACACAATACTATTTCTGCCGATAATAGTGCTGCAACATTTGGTGTTGTATATGGTTTCTATCACGATAAAGCTACTTGCAATAACTCTACGGGGTCAGAATTTAGAAATAATATCGTTTCAATTACTAGGGGAGGAGCAGAGCTTAGGTACGGTATATATCAAAATAGTGGGGCTATAACAATTGATAACAATAATGTATTTGTTACAGGTGCAAAAGCAAAATACGGCTGGGAAACCAGTGATTATGCAACACTAAAAGATTGGCAAGCTGCAACAGGGCCGGGTGCGCCTTATGGGCAAGGCTCCGCAGAGGTAGACCCTGATTATTTTAGTTTGAGTAGCGGCAATCTTTTTCCCCAAGCAGTAAATATTGATGATATAGGTTATGCCGCAGGCCTTTTGGTTGATATTAATAATACTATACGAAGCAATACCCTGCCCGATCCGGGTGCGTACGAGTTTACAATTAATGCCAACGTAAGTAAAATAGATAAGAGAAAAAACAATGCGTGTGTAGGTAGTAGCGATACAGTAAAAGTATTAATAAGCAATAATTCTCCATACTCAATCACTGAGTTTGAGGTGGGATATATTTTTAATGGAGGTGTTGAAGTTGTTGAACCTTTTGCAAGCACTATTTTGGCAGGAGATTCAGCATGGTTTTCATTTACAACACTTGTAAACTATGTAAATGCAGGAAACCATACTATACAAGCCCATATAAAAGGTAAGCCGCTTATCGGCCCCAAAAATGTGATGGTAAATCCTGCACCTATAGGGTTTAAGCTACAAGCAGCCACTAATTTTAAAGGAAAAATTAACGGAGGGGATAAAATAGACCCCGATGTTGTGCCCACAACCGATACTTCGGTATACGAGATTACAGCTCCCTTAGGTTATAACAATATCGATTATGGTAATAAGTGGATTATTCGCGAGATTAGTCTGCCGGTAATCAACAGTACTAAAACTATAAACGGAGCAGATACACTTGTTCATCCTGCAAATAGCAATACAAATGCACAATTTGCACTTAAACCGTCATCAAACTTAGTTACCGATACGCTATTGGCCTCGTTTTATGTAGCCGATATGCAAACAGGTTGTGTAGCATCGCCCATTAGTAGGTATATCCACATTGTGGCAAAACCTATTGCATCATTTTCATTTACCAATGTGTGTGAGGGCAGAGCGCTTCAGTTTGTCAACACATCAATAGGAGCAGGATTTTTAGGCTATAAATGGTTTTTTGGTGATAATGATTCAAGTATAGCCACCAGCCCCCTTAAACTCTATAAAAACCCGGGCAATTACAGGGTAGTATTGTATACAACCTCGCCGGATGGTTTTGTAGATAGTTCAGTAGCAATAGTGCGTGTTTATGATGCCCCCGAAACCGATTTTAGTTTCATCAACCAATGCGAAGGGAAACCTATTTCGTTTACAAACAATTCAGTAGCACATACCAGCATATATACTCAAGATTGGGATTTTGGCGATTCCAAAGGAGTATCAACCCTAGCAGATCCTAATTATTTATACAGTAACTATGGTTTTTATAATGTTAGCCTTACAATAACCGATGGCAGAGGGTGTACCACCACACGCACTAAACAAGTAACCTTTGCGCAAAAGCCAACCGCAGTGTTTTCATTCCCTCTACTTACCTGCAACCAAAAAAAGGTAGGCTTTACCAATAATACTATATCAAGTGGTCAAATTGGCTTTACTTGGTATTTTGGTGATGGTGATTCATCAAATGCTAGGCAGGTTGAGCATTTATATGCTCAGGAGGGGAGCTACAAAGTGATGCTGGTAGCCCGTAACGGATTTGATTGTATTGATACTGCTATAAAAACTATAACCTTGCTGGGTACACCTGCAATTGATTTTTTAATGAGTAATACCTGTGCCAACCAGCCAATTCTATTTACTAATACTACTATAGAACCACTGGCAACAGGTGTTAAGTATTTTTGGGAGTTTGGTGATGCAGGTGATACTGCAAATACACAGCACACTGAACACCAATATACCTCAGTGGGTAAGCGTACAATTACACTTAGTGCTTTTCCTAATAATGGGTGTGATGCCAAACTAGTTAGAGAAGTAAATATTACTGAAAAACCCTTGGCCGATTTTGTTTCGCCCCCACAGGTATGTACTGATAAAGCGTACATAATAATCAATAACAGTACATTGGTTACAGGGCCATTAAATTATGTTTGGGATTTGGGAGGAAAGAAAAGTACTCAAGAACATCCCTCTGATACTTTTTTTATTGCAGGGCATTATTCAGTACAACTTATAGCTTACTCAAGCGTGGGCTGTGCTGATACTAGTACCAAAACAATTGAGGCAATTGCGACACCTAACAGTAACTTTATTATAGAATCGAGAAAAACGGGTGATGGTGTAATGATATTAACCCCCGAAGAGCCAAATGGTAATGGAAACTACACATGGCTATACGGACAGGGTTTAACCGATACAGTTAAAACCACTCATCAATTTGCATTTGCCGATGCTGGTTTAGCCAGTGTTACACTTAGGATTGATAATAAAGGCTGTGTATCCATCACAAAAAGGTCGGTCAATATAAATCCCCTATCAGTAGTTGATGATGCAGCTAAAGACAAATTAAACATATATCCCAACCCTTCAGCAGGTCAATTTGTGATTCAATTGCCTAACGAAGACAAAATAGTTGGTGTTATGATATATAATTCGCTCGGACAAGTGGTTTTTCAAAGTCAAAATGCAATAGAGTTGCGTAAAACTTTTCCACTGGCTATCCACTTAGCAAACGGAAATTACAAAATTCTTGTAAACTCCCTAAATTCGGTATATTCAGCCGAAATCTCAATAGTAAATTAAATTATTATACAGGCATATTTTCTTTTGTAAATAGCCTAAAAGCTCAAAATAAAATCCGATTTTCTTTTAATTTGTATAATTTCTGCCAATTTTTTAGCATTTGGCGATAATTTTATATAATTTTGGTCGATTATATAACTAATTACGTTCTATGGCAAATATTTACAAAACCTTTTTAGGAAAATCTATGGGCTTTCTTGGCATACTTGTGCTATTTGTATGCCTGTCCAATTCTGTATGGGCTGCTCCTATGAGTGGTAACTATACCATTAATAAGAGTATTGCATCGTCCAGTACTAACTTCACCTCTTTTCAATCACTATTTAGTTCCCTCTCCAGCAATGGAGTCAATGGTCCTGTAATAGTTGATGTTTCAAACGGCCCTTATACCGAGCAAGTAAGTGCGAGTGCTATAAGTGGTGTCAGCGCTACCAATACTATTACTATAAATGGTAATGGAGAAACTTTAAAGTATACTGCGTCGTCATCTTCCAATCGTCATACATTACGTTTTGCCGGAGCCGATAGGGTAACCATAAAAGACCTTACCATCGAAGCTTTAGGTACAACCTATGCTTGGGGGGTAAGACTGTACAACAATTCAGATTATATTACTATTGATGGTTGTACTATACGTGTACCCAATATTACCAGTACCAGTTCACTAAACAGCGTATGTTTGATAGCTACCGCAAGTGCAACCTCTACTTCAAGTTCGGGTTCAAACTGTAAATACCTTACTGTGCAAAACAGCACCTTAACAGGAGGAACAAGTCGTGGGCCATATTATGCTATGCGCATAAATGCCCAGTCTTCTGAATCAACAGTATCAGGTAATAAAATCATTAACAACGTCATTAAAAACTTTTATGTATATGGTAACTATTTTTACCGTTGCAACGACTTGTTATTTGAAGGCAATGAAGTAACCCGTGATGCCAACTACACCAAAGTAAACACAACCTATGCAGTTTACGTTTCTCAATCTC
This sequence comes from Bacteroidia bacterium, assembly GCA_037968475.1. Classification (GTDB taxonomy): domain Bacteria; phylum Bacteroidota; class Bacteroidia; order UBA8524; family UBA8524; genus SB11. The sequence goes on along the minus strand of JBBKVO010000012.1, from coordinate 949 downwards.
GTGATACTAAAGTAAAAAATAACGAGATACACGATTTGTTTGCTGGAGTCACCACTTCAACCAATACAACATACAATATATTTTATACCAGTAATACTTCGTCAGCAACACAGCACGAAATATCAAACAACCGTATTTACAATAATATTAGTCGCAGCACATGGGCAGGTATATATCTATCGTGCACTCGTAATGCTGATGTCAGTCATAACACTATTTCACATACTACCAACTCACTTTATGGCACACAATACGGTGTATATATGAGTTGCAGTTACACGGGTCGTAGTATAAAGAACAACATAATTAACCTAGATATGCCCGGTAATACCACCCGTTATGGTATTTACAATAACACGAGTACTAGTTTAGACATTGACCATAACAATATTTATGTAACTGGAACCAACGGTAATGTGGGTTATCGTAGTGGCGCTCAAAAAACCCCCGCCGCATGGCAGGCCGTAACGGGTCCGGGTTCACCCTACGATGCCAACTCTGCGTTCGTTGCTTCTAACTTTGTAAGCACCACAGTAGGCAGCCAGTTAATTCCCCGCGCGGTAGCCTTAGATGATTTGGGCACACCAATAGCCGGCGTAACTACTGATTATAGTGGAGCTCCCCGCAGCTTAACCGCTCCTGATCCTGGAGCGATAGAATTCACAATAGATGCCAACGTAACACAGGTAAGCACAGTAGGCGGATTCCAAGCTTGCCAAGGCGAGCTAGACTATATAAGTGTATGGATAAAAAACAATGCGAGCTTTAGCTTAGATAACTTTACAGTGAGCTATACCATTAGTGGCAGTAACCCTGTAACGGTTACCGAGCCATTTGTAGGCAATATACCAGCGGGCGACAGTGCCCAGCACAACTTTTCTACTCCTATAGAATTCACCAATACAGGAAATGACAATATCAACGCATACATTGGTAATAAACCACCCGT
>JBBKVO010000011.1:0-39526 GCA_037968475.1 Bacteroidia bacterium | reverse complement strand
CATCAACTTTATTGCTGGCAGGTTGCTCTCCAGCAGAGCCCGCTTCCCCTTCAAGTTGACCCTCGTAAGTAAATAATCAAAAACGAAAAAAACGCCAACTATTTTTGGCACCATTACCTTAAATCATCATAATAATTTTGGGGTGTTGCCGATGAACATTTGCAGCTTTGTACAATGGGTTTATTTGGGTATAGTGCTTTGTAAGTTTTAATGCGTGCTCCCAAATTACTAATTAAATTGTGTCTTTCATCACTTAGCGGGTCACCAAAAAAAGTAGTCCCTAAGGCTATAATAGGGTCTAGTAATGGTGGTCGCCAACCGTCGTAAACACAAAGGCGTGTATGGTAAATAAAGTGTAAGCCTGTTATACGTTCAACATAGTAATTGCTAATAGCATTTTGGTTTTTAATCTCTTCATACTTTTTTACGGTATTGGCAAATTGCATTTGATTTGCCACAGTGTGGTAGTTAAACATTGCTACTGCAAAAAGTATAGTTACAGCTAAATGAAAAAAAGTTAATTGAGTTTTCAAAACCTTATTCCATTGTCTTTTTATTCTTCTTCCAATTACTAATAATATTAGCGTAGGGAAGAATAAAAGGTATGCAACAAACAGTAATCCCATTGGCAAAAGCCCATCATAATAAATGCCATTAATGCTAAATATGATGCCAAATACATAAACCCATAACCAAAGTGAACTAAGCAATAGGGTGATTTTTTGCAATGCAGGAAACTTGTGCAACAACGGATATACGGAAAAGCAAACGGCTATAGCCATTAGCAAAATAGCAAACCATAGTACGGGGATGCAAAAGTTTTGCCCCGCATTATTCATTAAAACAACCATAACTACCAATAGTGTATTTACTATAAGTGCTAACCCTATAGGATATTTTTTTATGTAAATTTTATGTAGCCATTGTTTTAGCATGAAGTTTTAACGATTAACCTTGCAGGAAATTATTTATAATTCTAAATGTATTAATTACAGTGTGAAAGAGGTAGGTATATGACAGAAATAATCCACAGTAAAGCCACCACAGGACAATTGTTGCAAAACTCAATTAATAGGGCAGCTTTATAGTATATAGTTCAGCTTGCTTTGAAAGTGAGCATACAACTACTAAACATGACAATAAAGTTTCTTTGCTTTAATGTTGATGATACTAAAGTGAAACAATGGTCTTAATTGGGGCAAGTATAAAGATGTGAAAATAGAATAGGGAAGGTTAAATTGGTTATCTGTTTTTTTTATGCTCCTCAGCATAAGCCTCAACCGCCTCATACCATTCTTGTCCAAACTTGCGTATTAAAGCATCTTTTACAAAACTATACACGGGCATATTAAGCTGAAAGCCAAGACTACAAGCAGGTTTGCAAATATCCCATGTGTCATAATTTACACCCGTGTAGTGTTTGTACTTTTTTGTACGAATGGGGTATAAATGGCAACTTATGGGTTTTTTATAGTCTATTTCACCCGCGTTGTTCGCTAGTTCGATAGCGCATTGTGTTGTTCCTGTATCATCGTAAACAACAAAATTGCATTCGCCTGTAGGTTGGCAGGTTGTAACAAGATCATTGTCAGAATCAACCTCATAAAACCCTCTTTTTTCGACATCGGCAGCAAATTCAGGCTGCATAAATGGAATTACTTTGGGTAAAATTTCTGCTATAATCTCAATCTCATCTTCATCAAGTGGAGCACCTCTATCACCTTTAATACAGCAAGCCCCTTTGCATTTCTCAAGGTGGCAGGTAAATTTTTTCTCAAAAAGGTCTTCTGATAATATGGTATCTTGTATTACTATCATATTAGTGTATGCTTAAACATTTGTTAACAATTCCTTAACATTAGAAGTAGACCTTCGTAAACGAAAAAAATCTACAATTATGAAGAAAATCTTATCTATTTTATGTCTTATTTTATTTGCGAAGTTAGGCTTTTCGCAAGTTGTAATTTCAGGGTATTTGGCTAATCCTGCCAGTACTGATAATAGTTTTGAATATGTACAGTTACTGGCTACAGAAAATATTAATTTTGCTAACACACCATATACAGTAGTATGGTTAAACAACGGTACTGCAACTGCAAAAGGTTGGGTGGAAGGAGGTAGTCTTACCTATGGTTTTCTACTAAACTCAGGAACTGTTAATCAAGGTGATGTATTTTATGTAGGAGGTAATAGTAAGCTGATTGATGGTGCAGGATCAACCGATATTAGCGGTGAAACTTGGATTAGAGCCATTGATATTGTGAATAATGATGGAGATGTTATAGGTGTTAAAGGTTCAGGTGGAAAACTTGGAAATGGCGGAGGTAATGCCGATGGTATTGGTGTTTTTAATGTAGAACTTACTACAACCAGCACTACAGTAAAACCAATAGACTGTATCTTTTATGGCTCAGGTATTGGTAATGCCCTTTCAGGTACAAATGGCTATTTAGTTGCTGATAACGATTTGTATAATAGTTCACAAGGTTTGTTTGGCGAAGGAACAAATACTTATTTAGCTGTTGACGCTAATATTAGCGACATTTATGTGAATTTTTCAGGAACTTATGATCTTACTTCTAAAACTTGGACTACTGCACGTACTTGGGATTCAGTTAAATTATCTGCAATTTCTCCAATTAGCGCAATAACTACCAAAATAGTTTTAGCATCAACTAACCCAGCTATTACAGTAAATACCACTGGTTTTACTAACGATTTTGGTTTAACTTATCCAAACACACCTTCATCAGGGTCTAACTTTATCTTTTCAGGTTCTAACTTAACAGACTCTGTTGAAATAACAGTTAACGCCCCTTTCGAAATTCGTGTAGGTATTAATTCATACAAAAGTGGTACTATAAAATTAGCACACAGTAGTGGAACAGTTAATACAACCGTTCTTGATGTGCGTTTTAATCCAACAACAACTGGTGTTTTTACTGATACTATATACTTTAGCAGCACGGGTGCAAACACAGAAAAAGTGTATGTAAAGGGTACTTCTTCAAATAACCCTGAAATTTCTTTTCAAACCACATCGTATAATGTAAATGAAAATGGTGGTTCTATAACCTTACAAGTAAACATTGCTAACCCTAATAACAATTCAACATCAGTTGATGTAGTTGTATTAGGTGCCAGTACAGCTACAGCAGGTAGTGATTTTACTTTCTCATCACCACAAACTATAACTTTCCCTGCCAACTCTAGTGATAGTATCACAATTGTAGTTCCTATTATTGATGATAGTATTGTTGAAGGAACCGAAAAAATTTGGTTTAGCCTTGCTAGTGCAAATAATGGTGCTGTTTATGGTACAAATGATACTGTAGAGGTTACTATTTTTGATAACGACTACCGTAAAGTAAACATAGGTGATATACGTGGTGTAGACGTTAATGGTGTAGCAGATTCATTAGGTAACTTGTATGAAGTTACAGGTGTTGTATACGGTAACAACTTACGCACAGCTGGTTTCCAGTTTACACTTATCGACCAAACAGGTGGTATTGGTACTTTTGGCCCAACAGTAACTTTTGGTTATACTGTTGCTCAAGGTGATAGTATTACTGTTCGCGGTCAATTAAGCCAGTTTAGAGGCTTAGCACAACTTGATTTTATTGATACCATTATCTTCCACCAATCAAACCAACCATTAAAAGCACCTCGTGTTGTTACAACTTTAGGTGAAAATGAAGAGTCTGATTTGGTTCGTTTTAACGGTCTTACAGCAAAATCAGGTCTTTGGGTATCAGGAAACCAATATGTATACTACAATGGTGGGAACGATTCATTTTTGGTGCGTATAGCGCCCAACACCAACAACCTAATTGGTAAAACAATACCTGCAAACTTTAGCTTAGTTGGTATTGGTGGTCAGTTTGATGCTAATAGCCCCTTTACTGAAGGATACCAGTTATTCCCTCGTGATACTAACGACGTTATCGTTCCTCTTGATTCTCTTTCACCATTCAACTTGCTTACACCTGCAAGCAATAGCAGCATTACCATACAAGGTGCGGCTACTCAAACTATAAACATGAGCTGGGAACCATCACAACAGGCGCAAGGCCTAATCCCTCCATCGTACGAAGTTTTGGTTGATTTACCCACAGGTAACTTTACAAGTCCTTTAACCACTCTTACTTCAAATCTAGGTGGTACTGCTTCTGCATACACGTGGCCTTATTTCCAAGTAATCAACCTTATGAATACACAGGGTATTACTGTAGGCCAATCGTTATCACTTATTTGGACTGTTAGAGCTACTACTACCAATAACTCTTCACGTTTAGCAAACAGTCAATTCAACATCACTTTATTGCGTGATGCAATGAATAGCGTACGCGTGGTTGATAATGCAACGTTAAACGTATACCCTAATCCAACAACAGGCAATGTATTTGTTGTAGCTAATGAAACTATAAATACTATTACTATTACCTCGCTTGATGGCAAAGTTCAAAGCATACAAAATGCCGTTGGTGAAAACCAAGCGCAAATAGCTACCAGCAATTTGCAAAACGGTTTATACCTAATAAACGTAGAAACAGCCAATGGTAATTATACCCAAAGGCTTGTAATACAAAAATAATCTTCTAGTTAAAAGCCTTGTAAAGCCCTACACCATTGGTGTGGGGCTTTTTTTTTGTAGTTAACAATAGACTTATAAAAACTTTTGCTAGTAAAAGTTTTTTGTTGGAACTTTGTAGTAACAATTAAGCAGATAATTAATTGTTTTCATAGTTTGGCCCCGGGAGTGTCGGGATGACACTTGCGGGGTTTTTTTATTTATTTTTTTTGAAAGTACCTTTTAACATTCAAATTTTCAGTTATCTTTGCAGTCCTTTTTTGGAGAGGATGTAATGCTAAAACGTGTTGAACAACGCTAATAGCAAGCAACTACAACAGAAAAGATTGAATTTTTTGGACTCGTGGCTTAATGGATATAGCACCTGACTACGGATCAGGAGGTTGGGGGTTCGAATCCCTCCGGGTCCACAAAAAATTAGTAAACCCTTTTGTATGTATATACAAAAGGGTTTTTTTATGCAGATTAGTTTTTCTTTAGCTATATTTAAACAATAAGTTGTTAGGCTTATGCAGGCTACTTCGCCATTCTCTCTTTTTCATTAAAAAGATACTTAGTTATGGAAATGCACCAACACCATGCAGAGCATGGTAATAACACAACACACCAACCATCATCACACAATCATCAAGGGCACAACCATCATAAAATGATGATTGCTGATTTTAAAAAACGGTTTTGGCTATCAGTCGCCATCACAATTCCTGTTTTAGCAATAGACCCGATGGTACAAGACTTGCTTGGCTTTTCGTTTCAGTTTACTGGCAGTTTAATAGTGCTTTTTGTTCTATCATCAGTAGTTTTTGTATACGGAGGGTGGCCTTTTCTTAAGGGCATGGTGAGTGAATTGAAAAAGAAATCACCGGGTATGATGATGCTTATAGCCGTTGCCATTACGGTAGCATACGTATACAGCAGTGCAGTAGTATTTGGGCTAGAAGGCAAAATGTTTTTTTGGGAGCTAGTTACCCTTATAGATATTATGCTGTTGGGGCATTGGGTAGAGATGAAATCGGTTTTGGGGGCATCAAAAGCATTAGAACTATTGGTAAGTATGATGCCAGCCGAGGCACACAAAGTACATGGCGACCATGTAATGGATGTGAGCCTTAATGATTTGAAAGCAGGCGATACTATACTGATAAAACCCGGTGAAAAAGTACCTGCCGATGGCTTGGTAACCGAAGGAGAAAGCTATTTAAATGAATCGATGCTTACCGGTGAATCAAAACCTGTGAAAAAGGGAGTAGAGATGAAGGTGATAGGAGGCTCTATAAACGGCAATGGCTCAATAAAAGTAAAAGTAGAGCACACAGGAAAAGACAGTTACTTAAATAAAGTAATCACACTGGTACAAGAAGCCCAAAAGGCAAAATCTAAAACTCAAAACTTAGCCGATAAGGCTGCAAAATGGCTTACCTATATAGCCCTTATTGCAGGTATAAGTACGCTAATAGTGTGGTTGGTACTTGGCTATGAGTTTGTATATGCACTAGAGCGTATGGTTACCGTAATGGTTATTTCTTGCCCCCACGCATTAGGCTTGGCTATTCCATTAGTAGTGGCAATATCTACCTCTATTTCAGCACAAAATGGGTTACTTATAAGAAATAGAACTGCGTTTGAAAACTCACGCAAAATATCAGTTTTAGTATTTGATAAAACAGGCACACTAACCAAAGGCGATTTTGGAGTTACCCGATACCAAGTTTTAGAAGAAAGCTATACCCCACAACAAATATTACAATGGGCAGGAGCTTTAGAGCAAAATTCTGAACATCCTATAGCTGTTGGGGTACTTAAAAAGTTGGAGGCTGAAGGGCTAACTGTACCAAAAGCAGAAAACTTTAATGCCATAACAGGCAAAGGTGTGCAGGCTAATGTAGATGGACATGCAATAAAAATTGTAAGCCCGGGCTATCTTAAAGAAAAATCAATAAATATACCCTCAAACGTATACACTAGCGAGGCTGAAACGGTTGTTTTTGTTGTAGTTAATGATGTATTGGCTGGCTTTATTGCGTTGGCTGATGAAATACGCCCCGAATCGGCAGAAGCCATAAAACAATTTAAAGCCAACAATATAAGAGTAATGATGGCAACAGGCGATAACGAGGTAGTAGCAAAAGCTGTAAGTGATAAGCTAGGCTTGGATGGGTACTATGCCGAAGTATTACCACACCAAAAAGTGGATATAGTGAAGAAACTACAAGCTGAGGGAGAGTTTGTTGCTATGACGGGTGATGGTGTTAATGATGCCCCTGCCTTGGCACAGGCCAATGTAGGTATTGCAGTAGGCTCAGGCACAGATGTAGCTGCCGAAACTGCCGATATTATTTTGGTAAACAGCAACCCGTTGGATATACTAAACCTTATTTTGTTTGGTAAAGCAACCTACAAAAAAATGATGCAAAACCTAATTTGGGCAACTGCATATAATGTTTTTGCCATACCATTGGCTGCAGGTGTACTATATTCAGTAGGGTTTGTGTTAAGTCCGGCTGTAGGCGCGTTATTTATGAGTTTAAGTACGATTATAGTAGCTATTAACGCTCAATTACTAAAAAAACAGATAAAGAGGCAAACCTAAACTTTGCGTAATTGATATTAGTCTGTTGGCTTTTACAATTCAGATTTCTATAATTATTATGCTAATAAGGCGTTAAACGATATTTGATTAGTGAAAAAGTATCCTTTATAAATGTACTTGAAACTTTTTAACTCAGGCTTAACAAAATGGACATGGGTATTTATTATTCTATTCTTGCTTTGTAATGAAGCTTTCGGGCAGAATTATATTGAGTACCAAAAAATTATTAGCCGTGTAGATGATGATATAGTGGCAAATGAATTGCAAAGAGCTACGCAAAGATTAGATACCCTTCACAACCAATATGATTTTGTGTTTGCGAAGCATTGTATAAAAGCATTGCAAATTTGTTGCGCTAATAACGATAGTGTAAATGCCTGTAAGTGGCTTGCAAAATGCTTTAAACAAGGCGTCCCGTTATGGATTGTGCGCAACAATGAGCTTACCCAAAAAGTGTTCAATTATCAATTGACTGCACATACTATTAATAGTTACGATAGTCTTAGGACTATTTATAAATCTTCTATAAACATTGATTTGGCTAGGCAAATAGATAGTTTAATGACTATTGACCAACGGAAAACCAAAAGGCTGAACGATGGCTTTATTCTTTGGCGGTATACTATTTATTATCCACAGTGGTTGCGTAACAACAAAAGGCAATTTGCTTTACTGACTACTATTATCGATAAATACGGTTTTCCCGGTGAACAGCTAATTGGTTTGCCTTCGGAATATGAAGATTCGGCAACGTCATATAAAAATATCATGTTTTATGGGCCCCATTTGTATGAAGGCAAGGCATATATTATGTTGATACATTATTACTCCAATTCAAGGAAAGACATTAACGGTAAATTACTTAAAAATGTGCTAAACGGTAATTTGCCCCCATATCAATATGGGGCTTTAAATGATTTTATGGCGCTATACGGTAAAGGTAGGAATAACATGCACAGTTACTATAATGTGTGGCATACCGACCCTAATGAGAACAATATTGACAGTATTAATGCGCGTAGAGCTTTGATAGGTTTAAGCACTAATGAAAGTAAAAAAAGAAACAATGTGCTTTGGTTTGAACAGCGGAAAAATAAAGTTGCCAATGCTTCTATCATTTTAGAATAAAAAAAGCCAGAACAGATGTTTCGACTTTTCGTATTGATTTGATTAATAGTTGTTTTACACCCTCTAGTACTTCTCCTATAATTATAGGTAAGGGGTTAAAACACCCCCTGTTGCTGCAAAGGAGCATTTGTGGTCTTAGGTAGTACACATTATTTTAAATAATGTGTAAAAAACTTTAGAATTTCTTTTGCTTTGTCTTTCTTGATGTAGTAACATTGCATACACACATCAAACTACCTGTAATGAAGAAACCATCATCTCCCTACTTTGAAAACGTACTATTAATAGACGATGAAGAGATTGATAACCTAATAAATGAGCGACTGATACAAGCCGCTTATTTTGCAAAAAATGTGTATACGCGCACAAGTATTCCAACAGCTTTAAGTTTTTTGTATAAAGCTATTGAAACAAAGCAAAATATACCTAATGTAATTTTTTTAGATATGAATTTGCCACAATACGACGGCTTTCATTTTTTAATGGAATACAAGCAAATGCAATACAAGTATGAAGAGCTTCGCAATACAAGTATTGTAGTGCTTTCAGCCTATATTAAAAAATATCCCGAACATCTTTTAAACTCATACTCTTTTATAGTGGATAGGATAAATAAACCCTTAAAGGAGGATGAATTAAACGAGTTGAAAGAGAAAATAGGCGGTAACTGGGCACTTTCAGCCTAGATTTTAATAAGAGATAAACGTATGTAGTGTAGCAATGCATTGTTATTGCTTGCCTTAAACTTACGCCAATATTTTATTATCCGTTCTTTTTCGCCGCCGCTATTGCTATGCTTAATTAGTAGTGAGATTATTTTGCCAAATAACTTCACTAAGGGTTTCAGTTGTTCATTATCAATAACAAGCCTTTTTGCACTTGATAAAAAGCGTTCTGCCAGCTCTTCATCATTTTGTAATGAATACAAAAATGATTGGAACAATTTCATTTCAGTTTCAATAATCAAAAACTGCTTTAAAGATATAGCATTGCGTAAATCGTTTATCAGTTTCGCTGCATTTGCATACTGCCCTTTATAGAAGGCAGCAATAGCTCTAAATCTATAATAACATATAAAATGTGGAGCTTCATTACTATTGGGAAAGTAAAATTTCTTTAATCTTTCTTCGGTTTCATATATATAATCCACCTCACCATCAGCAATTAGTTTGTAGACCATTGAGTTTATCATTTGGGTGATAAAAAATGGCCACAATTGTTGGTGTGCAACATGTGGTATTACCACATTTATTTGTTGCAGGTAGTGGTTTGCCTTTACTTTATTATCTATACGTACATAAAACTCAAAAAACAAAAAGGGAACCAAGTGTTTTAGGTTTTGATAAAAGGCATCTTCAGTATAGCGATCAAAAATATCATTAAACTGTTGTAAAGTTTTTTCAATATCAATCTCTTGCAAGGCAAGCTCTTTTGGAGGTAAAAAAGCACAGTCGTGGTATATTTTAGCTATATTATATATAACATACAAACGGTGCGAAGGGTATAATTTGCTTATGTTTTCAAGTTCAGGTAGTTGTTTCTCAATTTCTTCTTTGTACTCGTTATTTCTTGTAAGGTAAGAGTAGGAGAGGTAGTATACAAAATCATATAAACGGTCTTCAGCTTTAGTTATAGCTAAAGAATAGGCTATATTCTTTTTGTACTCCATCTCGTAATGTTCATACGATGGGAAAAAACGGTTTAGCCTCGCCAACAACTTATATATTATAGCCAATTCACTAGGCAAATCATACTCTTTTAGTTTCTTTTCCATATCATACAAAATGCGCAAGGCCACATCGCGTTCATTTTGTAATGCCAATTGGCTAAGTTGAGCGGTCTCTTCTTTTAATTGACTTAGTTTGTTGTTGTCCAGCTTACCCAAAAGACTGCTTATTTTTTTAAGTAAACGTGATTTGTGGGTTGTATAAGCGCCTTTTGATAGCCCCAATTCTGTGTGAAAGTTTTCGGGTTCTTCGCCGTGTTGCCTTATATAAGTTAGCAGCAAGTGGTTTCTCTCGTTTTTGTTTCCACCAAGTACTTCCAGTAGTTGCGTATACTGATCTTGGGGCATTGTAAAAACCATTTTTTCTAAAACATCCATATTAACTTAATATTATGCGTGGTTTACTGTTCTTTTTAATTATGTATTGGTGAAACTTTCAATTTTTGAATAAATTATTTCAGTGCTTTGCTGCCACATGAATATGTTTATCCTTACTGTTTTTCTTGTTTTACACTGATAATTGATTTTTATTCATTAAATTTTTTCTAAAAATTCAACTTTTTATTACATCTGAAATTTGAATCTGTGTATTAAAAAAAATATTAAAGTGCCAAGATATAAATTTGTGCTCAATAATTAAAAAAAAATACTCAATTATGAAAAAGTTATTACTTGGTTTTGCTTTTCTTTTTTTAGGTGCACTTGCTGTTTCGGCACAAAATGATACTGTTTGTGTTGGCTCTACGGGCGTTAACTATTGGGTTAGCGGCATGACAGGTTCTACCTTTAGTTGGACTGTAAATGGGGGTAGCCAAGCCTCTGGCGGTAGTACAGATAGTATTACTGTAGATTTTTTAAGTACAACTGGAATAGATACAATTGAAGTTGTAGAAACTGACTCTAACGGTTGTATTGGTGATCCTGTAAAACTGGCTGTTGTTCGTATGCCATTACCTGATGCAACAATTGCAAACGCTACTCCATTGTGTTACTCCGATTCAACAACATTAACAGTTACACTTACAGGTACATCGCCTTGGGAGTTGACGTATGATGATGGTTCGGGTAATCAGATTGTATCCGTTACGTCATCACCGTATACTATAAATACAGGTAGCTTGACGGCAACAAAATCGTATACCTTGGTGAAAGTTGAAGACAGATTAACTTGTTTCTCAACACTATCAGGCGCAGGTACTGCATCTACAGTAATAGTATACCCACAAGTTGTTACTCCTTCTATACAACACAACTAAGTATAGCGCAATAGCGTAAATATTGGTTTCATAAGTAAATTAATTTCTAATCAAAACTAATATTAGTGAAGTCCATAGGTATATACTTGTGCATATTAACCCTGCTAGCCATTAGTGCTGGAAGGGTTAATGCACAGTATATTGATACGGTTTGCGCAGGCGAAAAAGGGGCTAGGTATTTTGTAAACCCCAATGCAGGCTCTACCTATATGTGGACTTTTGAAAATGGAGCTATTGTAAACTCAACTGCCGATGGTTCTGAAGTGTGGGTGGATTGGGACACAAGTGGCGGGGTAAAGAAAATTACCCTAAAAGAAATTACAAATAATGGATGCTTGGGTGAGCCAAAGCAGGCTTTAGTTTTAATGAAGCCTTTGGGTAAGGTAGATATTTTTGGCCCTGATGCAGTATGTGCAGGTGAAACTGTGCAACTAAAAGCAGCAGGGGCTAGTAAATATTTATGGAGCACAGGTGAAACAGGAGATATTGTAAACGTGAGGCCAAACTATGATACAACTTTTTCTGTAATAGGATATTTTGATGAGTGCGGGGTAGCAACCTCACTGCACGATTTGAGAGTTAGGTATAAACCTATTGCCGACTTTACTTATAATCCCGATAAACCAATAATAAACAGCCCTATTCAATTCAATTATGCCGGTACAAACAATGTTGACGATTGGTACTGGCAATTTAACGAGGGTAGTAACATACCCGTTTCATCATCAACCTTTATAAACCCGCAATACACAAAGCAGCTGCCGGGTATACTTGTAGTACATCTTACAGTAAAAAACGATTATGGCTGTATGGATAGCATTACCAAATATATTGTGGTAGAGGCAGGTATAAATGTTTTTATAGCCACTGCCTTTACTCCTAATGACGATGGTTTGAACAATATATTTATACCAGTGTATGAAAATATACTGAAAACTGAATTTTTGGTAATAGATCGTTGGGGTGAAATAATGTTTAAAACCAACTCGCTTGATGTAGGTTGGGATGGAAGATACAAAGGCGTACCCGTGCCCGATGGCGTGTTTGTATATTTAGTGCAAGTATTGGGTAGTGATAATAAAAACTACTCGTTTAGAGGAACTGTAACCGTTGTGCGGTAATGAAAACGATTAAAAAAGCCATATTATTTCTTCTTTTCCTATCAGCTATACTGGTAGGAAAAGAAACATTGGCTCAAAGCTGCACAGGTACGGTACCCCATTATAATGTAAATTTATCATCAAACGCAAGCGGTACATGGTCAAGCTCATCTGTTTCACGCGCAGGGCAGTGTTGCGGGCTTTCAAGCTCATACAATTGTATACACTTTTCAGTAACCCTTCATCCCGATGCTGCGGGCATAAAAGTTAGCGCATCAGGAACGGTAACAGGGTATACGTTTGAATCAACTTGCGGCAGCTCGACTAATATTGGTGATACGTTGTGCGTTAACACAACAGGGACGCGTGAGATAACTATTTGTAGAAGCGGATCATCAAGCAGTAAGGTATATACCGTAACCTCTATACCAAAGCCTACAGCAAATGCAGGTAACGACACCAGCATTTGTTCAGCGGCAAACTCTGTGCAGCTAAACGGAAGCATTAGCAACGGTACGGGTGGCGTATGGAAAGGCAGGGGAGGTAATTTTATTGGTGATAGTACCACACTAAAGCCCATATATGTGCCTAGCTATGCCGAAGTACAGGCCGGCAGCACTTATTTAATACTAACACCAACGGGAAGCAAGTGCAGTGCTGTAAAAACAGATACCCTTTTTATTACCATATACAGTGCCCCAATGCCTGTAATAAGTGGTAATACAATAATATGTGAAGGCACAAAAAACGTAGCTTATTCTGTGAATTCAACTGTGGGACATACATACGATTGGCACGTAGTAGGCGGAACTATTGCTTCAGGACAGGGAACATCTCAAGTAAATGTTAATTGGGGTAATGCCGGCCCTGGTTATATATATATGGTACAAACCGATAACAAAGGTTGCCAAGGTGTAGGCGCTATAAATACTATATCAAGGTTCGATTTTAATTCGCGCCCACTTACAAAAGCTACTATTGGCCCCGATGCTACATCAGTTGATGCTGATGCCTACTCTGATGGTATTGGTTTTAGAATAACAAAAAATTGCGGAGGTAATAAAGGGGTAGATCTTGTTATACCGGGTTCTGTTTTTAATAGAGGTAAAATTTGTATGACTTTTAGTTGGCAACGCGATGAAAGCTATGCTGATTTTTTCACTCGCGGCGGTGTTACATTTAAAATAAACAACGGAAACCTTGAACTAGCTTTAAGGATTTCTAATGGTTTGGGCGGATATACCGATGTAGGGCCTTTAAATACAGGCTATACAATTCCTTATGATGATGTATTCCGCTATTTTACTTTTTGCTACGATAGTGCTACAGGGGTAGGTGTGGCCATGCAATTTGATTCTGTTGTGTGGACATATAATGGAACACCGGGGCGTGCATTGTATTGGACAGGTGCAGGCAATGCTACTATTGGTACTATAATGGATGGTAGTTGTAGCGGTCGTGCTTTGCTCGATTGGTCAAACATTTCTATACCTATTACAATAGTTTCACTACCCGATGCCAGTATAAGTGGCCCTGCCCAAATATGTCAGTACAAAACAGCAAGTTATAAAGCAAGCGATACAATAGGGTATTATAAATACAATTGGTTGGCAAATGGCGCGACAATACTTTCAGGGCAAAGTACCGATAGTATTTATGTGCAATGGGATTCTGTAGGTACAAAATCAATATCAGTAATATTAACAGATACAATAAATGGTTGCGATAGCACACTTACCTTTGGTGTTATCGTCAGCCCTATACCCGTACCTTCCATTACAGGCGCCGATTCGGTTTGTCAAAGTATTGAGACTATTTTTACTGCCCCAACAAATGCTAACTATATTTATCAGTGGGTTGCTTCAACAGGCACATTTACAGGCGTAACTACTGATGATACCGCTACAATTAGCTTTACGCAAGGAGGAAACCATACCGTTAGCCTCAAAATAACAAATGCACTTACGGGTTGCGATAGCACAATTACTAGGGCTATTTTTGTTGATAGTCTACCCATAGCCATAGTAAGTGGCAATAATCCTGCTTGTGAAGGAAGCATTGGCAATGTATACCAAACCACTGGCAACAGTAAGTATAGCTATACTTGGGTAACTACAGGGGGCACAGTAATAGCTGGGGCGGGCACCAACGAAATTTCGGTTAACTGGTTAGCACTAGGCGTTGGCAATGTACATCTATCAATAGTAAAAGCTCCTGTGGGCTGCACCACTGCCATAGATTACCCCGTTACCATAAATGCCAAGCCAGTAACAAGTATAATACAAACAACACCTTAAAAAATCAGTATAAATCCTCTGTTTTTCCATTTGCTTTTATTTGTACATTTGGTATAAATACTATCACGTATATGGAAGATACAACCAGTAAAAATGTACTTAGCAAAAACCCATACCTGCTTATAGTAATGGGGGTACTAGGGTTTCTTGTGGGGCATATAATTATTTTTGGAACGGATACATTTAATATTAGCATCAATAGTCCCAATGCCGTTTTTTCAGAAATTCATTTCAATCCCAAATGCCCGCCAAAAGATAGCCTTTGCGGTAAAATAACCTCATTTGAAAGTGATGAAAATAACCGGTTACTTATTGGTTATTTGGCACACGACAGCATACTAAAAACCCGAAGAGTAAAAGATACACTTAGAACAAAGGGAAAGCTAGACACTGTTTGGGTATTGCAAAACTACTATGCTGATACTATTGCCCAAGCATCAATCACCCAAGATATTTTAGATAAAGAATACAGAAAAAGCTATCATTCTGATATAGATTTTTTTAGGCGAAACTCAACCTTTACCCTTTGGGTAGTATTTATTATAGCCATGTTTGTAATTTGGTTCATCTCATTTTTTCCCTTGATACATTTTAATGGATCTATACTAGAAGAATTTGGAGGTGATGAAAATTATAAAACACAAAAAATAGGGTATTCAATTTTCGCCTTTCTAATATTAGTGTTGTTTCACTTCATTTTAATATTTTCCTTTATGGATTCTACTCCTTTTAACAATTTTTTGTTTTTGAAAAGTTTTGATGCGCGTTTTACATGGATGAATATACTGGGTATAGTGGCCTCTACACCTGTTTTTGTTGGTATGATGTTTATTTATAGGTTTTGCTATGAGGTAAAAAGTGGTGAAACAGATAAAATTAACAAGTTGAAAGAATACCTTAAAATATTGCTTCTTTTTATATCAATGAGTTTTTCATTTATAATGATAACCACAGCCCTGTTGTATAACAGTATTAATAAGCTAGAGTTTGTAGTAAAAGCATCGGCTGATTTAAAATTTTCGCCCATACATAACGATTTTGTAGTGGCCTACGGAGCTATATACAGTATACTTATTGCAATATTTTATATCCCTGCGGCAATCAAAATTTATTCGTTAAAACAAAGTGTAACCTCAGTTGCAGATCAAGATGCAAATGGAAAAGGTTTAAAGTTTGATACGACTATAAAAACTGTTTTGGGTGAAATACTAAAATCGTCAGCGCCTTTAGCCACTAGTATCATCGCTTCAATTTTAGCGTTATTTTTCCATTAGAAGTATTCAAATTTCCTCTTTTTTGAAGGTAGCAACTAACACTTGCTTGCAAAAAATCTTTTACTATCTTTGAGTAAATGTACAAAATACACTTACTTGTGATTTGTAGTATTTATTTGTTGTTTGGTTTAGAAAAATACACAATGAATACTTTAAGCAAAGTAATAAGTAAATAAAACTAACGTATAACGGGTTTAGTGGTGTTTACCCGTTTACTTTTTAACCCCTTCGTAAATGTTTTATATTTGCGCTAGGGGTTAATTGTTTTATATGGAAACACCAAACACAAATGTATTGCGACAATTAAAAGACATAATTGTACAGGCGGATAATCTGAAAAATAGCACCAATTTTGATACGGATGCCATAAATTTTTCAAAATATAATGATGAACTAAAAAACTACTTATGGCAATATTATGATGATGAGTTAGTGCATGATAGAGTGCAAAAAATACCACACATAAACCATAAGCCTATACAACATCATTTATGGTTTTGGCTAATTATGCCTTTAGAATTTGTTTACTTTTTTAGAGTGCAAAAAGCAAAACAAGAATGTATTTACAAGGTTGAAGAAGCCAAAAATGTATACTCATCAATATTGTTTTTATTAAAAAATGCCTAGTTACCTTTCTATACTCAATACACAGGGATCTGCGATTACACAAAATCTATTTTCATCAACAGAAATAGAAAATATTATTTCAATTATCGACGCAGTCGAAAGAAAGGGAGATAATTATAGGCAAACCGAAGGGCTGTTTGCTATACGTAGGCTTTTAACGTCAATACCATCATTAGTC
The DNA here is from genome assembly GCA_037968475.1 of Bacteroidia bacterium. GTDB lineage: Bacteria > Bacteroidota > Bacteroidia > UBA8524 > UBA8524 > SB11. The sequence goes on along the minus strand of JBBKVO010000011.1, from coordinate 22,756 downwards.
CCTATTTTATTTTCGGATAAGGTTAAACAATTAACACAGTCTTTTGGCGATGGATATTTTCTGTCAAAATCTATTTATTTTGATAAACCTCCTCAATCCAATTGGTTTGTAGCCTATCATCAAGATTTAACTCTGAACTGTAAAGAAAAGATTGAGGCTGATGGGTTTAAGAACTGGACAAATAAAAACGGGTTTTATGCTGTGCAACCTCCTGTCGAGTATTTGCAAAATACTATTACCGTAAGGATACATTTAGATGATACCAATGAAAATAATGGGGCACTTTGGGTGAAACCAAAATCACACCTTAACGGTGTAATACGTTTAGAAAATTTGGAGAATACTAATGGAGACAGTATTTGTAATGTAAACAAAGGGAGTTGTATGCTTATGAAACCTTTGCTGTTTCATGCCTCAAAACGTAGTACAAACAATAAACAGCGTAGGGTAATACATTTAGAGTTTAACAATATGCAATTGCCCAATGGTTTGGAATGGGACGAAAAAATTGAACTATAAAATAATAACTTGCCAAAAAAGTTAAAAATTGAGTATCAATATGCAAGCTGAACAAATTGAAATTGCATCTGCTGCCGAAAAGGGCAAAATAGGTATTATGTACCTAAAACGTTTTTGGTCGATTAAAAAGGGTATACGCAGTAGTGCTACAAACGAGCATAAATATGATGAGTGGAGATTAGATACATTACTATTCACGGCACTGGGTATTGGGGTAGAGCAGGTGGTGAAATACATATATATGGAAAACGCCACGTTTGATGAGTTTGAAGAGTGGATTTTGACACTCAACAACAATCAGATACTACAAAGCAATATTGATATATTTAATGCAGTTGTAAAAAATGAACCGATATCAATTTCATCAGGAATTGATGCTGTTTTAAGTGCTGAAGATTTAGCCTTTTTTGATAAATATGGTTATGTAATTGTGCGCAATGCTGTACCCAAAGAAGATTGTGCGGCAGCTGTTGATGCAATATGCAGCTTTATAGAGGCTGATTTGAATAACCCTAAAACATGGTATACAGCCCACCAAGCGAAGCAGAAAATAATGGTGCAGCTTTTTCAGCACCCTGCTTTAGAGAAAAACAGAAACTCACTAAGAATACGTAAAGCGTACGAGCAAATTTTTGGTCATACTGATATATTAAGAAATACCGATAGGGCAGGGTTTAATCCTCCTGAAAATAAGGAATACCAATTTCAAGGGCCCGATTTGCATTGGGATGTAAGTTTAGATTTACCTATTCCTTTTGGATTGCAAGGTATTCTCTATCTTACTGATACTGCCGAAAATCAAGGTGCGTTTACCCTTGTACCGGGCTTTCAACACAGAATAGATAGCTGGATAAACAGCTTGCCCGAAGGAACAAATCCTCGAGATGAGGATATGCACGCATTAGGCTCTAAACATATAGCTGCCAATGAGGGTGATTTTATTATTTGGCACCAAGCATTGCCACACGGTAGCTCGCCCAATACATCAACAAAACCTCGTATTGTGCAGTATCTAAACTATGTTGACATAAATTTTGAGTATAGTAAAACATGGAAATAAAAAAACGGCAGCCCTAAATTAGTTAGAACTACCGCTAAATTGTATTGTGCGAAACTATTTTGAAAACGACTTCACCTTCGATCTTACTTCTATCAAGGTTAAGTTAGCACTGTTAATTTCTTCCTTTGTGGTTTCAATTTTTGGCTTTAGGGTTGTAATAATTTCATTACTCACCCTTAGCAATTCTTGGTAGTACTCTTTCTTTTTATTGTAGTCAGCAATTTTTGCTTTGTACTTAACTAACTTTTCAGAAGCGGTATCACCCTTTTCTACAATCCTATTTATACGTTTAGTGTATTTGGCGTTTTTGCTATCGAATTTACGGATGCATTTATTCGATTTCTTTACATTCTTCTCCGCCTTCTTATTTTCTTTAGTCAATACCTTTAAGCTTTTCTTTTTTGCTTTTATATAGCTAGGTAAGTAATCATTATAATAATTGTACGTAAAATACTCCAAGTAGCTTTGTAGTTTTTTAAACTCCTCAGGGTATTTTTTTGAGTCTAAAAAAACATCATACCCTAGTTTATAGGCTACGTTTAGCAATACATCATTATCTTTATTATAAATGTAAACCAATAAATCGCCTCTTTTATCTGTTATTTGGTTTACAACTACTTCGGTAACACTTAAAACATTGTCATTTTCCGACATCTTTTGGTCAAGGTTAACCTTGACAAATTTTATCCAACTCTTTTTTATCTGATTGATATCTCCTTTAAGTTGCGAGTTGGCTACTGTTGTTGTAACGCCATTTATAAGTATATCTTCTTCGTTATACTTTATAAATGTGGTTTGAGAATAGGAAATAAATGTGCTTGCCAAAAAAAGGCAGGTAAAAATTATATTTTTCATAAAGGGTAGGTTTTATTTTTTGATGGTAACAACCAAAATTCCTATAGTCTTATCTAAGCCTAATATTGGATTAATTAATGATAGGGTGTTGCTATCGGTTTCAACAATATCAGTAGTATTTAGCATTTTTCTATTGGCCAAAGTGCCTTCAAGCTTTTTATCGGTAGATTTTACAATAGCACCAGTTATTGGCTCAATCAAATCAACTCTACTGATGTTATTTTCTTTAACAAAATTATTAAAAAACTGATCAATCTGTTCGGTGTTTTCCCTCAGTAACTCGCTGCGTACAGCCCAACTTAATACTTTACTTGTTAGTTTAATGCTTGATAGTTCAATACTATCTATCTTTAGTGTATATGTGTTTTCTATTTCTTGTTTTTGCTTAGCATTGTCTTTTTCAATGGTATTAATTTTCACATTAAACCATACGTATACAACAATAAGAATGAGTAAAAGCAGAAAAGAGACTATGTGTTTAAAAAAAAACTGTTTCAGTTTGTTTTGTTTAGGTAGTGTGTTGTCCATGGTATATATAATAAGCTATTGTATAGTAATAAACAAATATAACTATACAATAGCCAATAAAAGCGAATACATTTTTAATTGTAAAATGCTTTATACCAGTAGTTAATAGGCTATTCTACCAAAAGTTTTTGTGTAGCTGTTTGTATTCCATTGCTAATATGCAGCAGGTATATACCTTTTGTTATTTGGGCAATGTTTAATGTACTGCTTTGGTCAATGGTAAACCCTTCAATTATTCGGCCTTGCAAATCGGTTAGTGTAACCTGCAAAACATCAGTGCCGGTATAGGTTAAATTAACGTGTCCGTTGGCAGGGTTGGGATATACTTGTATACCAAACACCTGCTGTGGAGTATTAACACTTAATGAAGTACAAACACTGTCTGATACCAACGATTCACAATTGGTATTATCAACAAAACTACTTGAATAGCAGCCGTTACCATTTATAGTTATAGTTTTTGATACATCGGCGGTTTGCACACCGTTTTTAAACCACTTGTAGCTTTTTGCAGTTCCCATATGCACACATTCTATAGTTGCTCCTCCCGTATAGCTTAGTGTTGGTTTTATAGTGTTTGTGTTTGACAATGTAAGGGTTGTAGTGGCTGAAATATCGGAACACTTACCGTTGCTAATAATAACTTGATAATCGCCACCATTTCCTGCTGTATAATCTTGATTTTTAGCAATGAACTACCCCGTCAGCTCTGCTGCGGGGTAGTTCATTTTCAACTGTAAAGATATATAAAGTGTATTAGGTACACAATTGATGTTTGTGTTTTTTATCGACCTTAAAAAAGAAAACTACTAATGTGAGTGGTACAAAATGTGATTTTTGCAGTACAAAGTTGGAATATTGCCAGCTTGGTAAGAAATTTGCCCATCTTTGAACGATTATTAGTAAAAAAATGAGTACTGAAAATATAGAACACGTAGAATGCCTTATTATAGGCTCAGGCCCTGCGGGGTACACTGCAGCAATATATGCTGCCCGCGCTGATATGAAGCCCGTTTTGTATGAAGGAATGCAACCCGGCGGACAGCTAACCATTACAACCGAAGTAGAAAACTACCCTGGTTTTCCTACAGGTATTGAAGGTCCCCAAATGATGGATATGTTTAAGCAACAAGCCGTACGTTTGGGTACTGATGTGCGCTACGGTATGGTAACCTCTGTTGATTTTTCATCATTACCACATACAGTTGTTGTGGATGAAAAGAAAACCATTACTGCCGATTCGGTAATAATATCAACAGGAGCATCAGCCAAATGGTTGGGTTTGCCTAGCGAAGATAAATTTAAAAGCAACGGTGGCGGTGTAACAGCTTGTGCCGTGTGCGATGGTTTCTTTTACCGAAACAAAGATGTAGCCATAGTAGGTGCAGGCGATACCGCTTGCGAAGAAGCCAGCTACTTGGCAAAAATTTGTAAAAAAGTATACATGTTGGTGCGTCGTGATGAGTTTAGAGCAAGTAAAGCCATGCAACACCGCGTAAAAAACACACCCAATATTGAAATACTGTTTAACACTGAAACCGAAGAAATACTGGGTGATGCCGTTGTAGTAGGTGCCCGTGTGCTAAACAACCAAACAGGTGAAAAAAGAACGCTTGATATTGATGGTTTCTTTGTAGCCATTGGCCACGTGCCTAATACAGGCATTTTTGCCAACTACCTTACCCTTGATGAGCAAGGTTATATTATTACTACACCCGATAGCACCAAAACAAATATTGAAGGTGTTTTTGCTTGTGGTGATGCACAAGATAAAATATACCGTCAAGCAGTAACCGCTGCGGGTACTGGTTGTATGGCAGCCCTTGATGCCGAAAGGTATTTAAGTGAAAAGAAAACGCTAGCCTCAATGGCTGAACAAGAGGCATAAGCTATTCACAATATTTTCTAGTAAATTTCCCCCATGAAGTATTATTTATGGGGGATTTTTGTTTTTGTGCTATATGCAAATAGCGTTGAGGCACAAAACACCGATAGCATAGCCCAAATTGAAATAAACGGTTATATAGATACCTACTATGGCTTTGATAACAATAAACCTGTAAGTGGCAATCGCCCTTATGCAGTAGCATCGGCAAGACATAACGATTTTGCTTTAAACCTTGCCATGCTTGATATGAAGTATACCTCGCAGCGTATACGTGCTCGTTTTGCGCCTGCATTTGGCACGTATATGAATACCAACTACGCTGCCGAGCAAGGTTCGCTACGCAATATTGTTGAAGCATCGGCAGGGGTGAAGCTAAGTGCAAAAAAAGAAATTTGGTTGGATGCGGGCGTGATAAACTCGCCTATTGGGTACGAAAATGCTATATCAAAAAATCAATTGTTATATGGTCGCTCGCTATCGGCAGAGTTTTCGCCCTACTATTTGGCTGGGATAAAACTATCTATTCCCATAGTTAAATCGCTAAAGGCAAGGGTTTATGTGGTAAACGGTTGGCAGCAAATAACAGATGTAAACAAAAGAAAATCGGTAATACTAAACCTTGAATACAAACCTTCACAATGGACTATAAATGCTAGTGTATATTATGGTGATGAACGTAACTTGGGGAGTGTAAACCTGCGAAACCGTACTTTTTTTGATGCCAATGCCACCTACATTCACAAGGCTTTTAAAACACAGTTTGGTGCATCGTATGGTACACAAAAAAGCTTTAGAGGAAATAGTGATATTACCCGCCATTGGTGGCAAGCAAACGTGGCTGCCAGATATAGCTTTACAAATAAAGTATCGCTAAGTGCCCGTGCTGAGTTGTTTGATGATGAAAACGAAGTGGTGGCTATGGTGGTTACACCAAGTTCTTCTTTTTATTGCAGTAGCTATACAATAGGTGTCAATTATAATATTACACCCAATGCCCTATTTAGGTTTGAAACCCGTGCCTATTTTGCCGATGAAAAAATATTCTACAATCCCAATCGCGGCATTGTTGAGTCATCAGTAGTAGGTATAGTTTCTTTGGTAATCAATTTCGGAACGGTTTTTACCGTAAAGCAGCCCTCAAATTCTACAAACAGCAATTAAACCTCTATAAAAGAAAAAACGAATGGGTAAAAGCAGCGTCTTTATTGGGGTAACAATTAGCTATATGAAAAAAACATTATTTGGACTCACACTATTAGTATTTCTTACATCGGCATCGTGCAAGAAAAATGAAACCACATTGCCTGATAACACTACACCTGCTACGGTTGATAGTGCTTATACAAAAACATTTACTTTTAAATCGCTTGATAGCTTGACAGTTACCGCCGATATATACCACATTAGTAAAGATAAACCTGTAATGGTATTGTGCCATCAAGCAGGTTGGAGCAGGGGAGAGTACAAAACCACAGCGCCTATTTTTAATACATTAGGTTACAATTGTATAGCAGTTGATTTGCGAAGCGGAAACGAAATAAACGGTATAGAAAACGAAACAACCAAAGGATACAGCCCAAAAGGTTTACCACAAGACTATGTAAATGCCGAACAAGATATTATTGCCGCCGTAAACTATGCTCATGCCATGTATGGGAAAAACGTGATTTTGGTTGGTAGTTCATACTCATCGGGCTTAGTGCTAAAGGTGGCTAAGCAAAACAACAAGGTAGAGATGGTGCTTTCCTTCAGTCCCGATGAATACTTCGGCAATATGATTGATTTGAGGCAAACGATTAGCGGGTTAGATAAACCTACGTTTATCACTTCAGCCAAAAACGAAGCAGCAGGTGCAAAAGCCTTGTTTGATGTAGTTACTGCGAGTAAAAAAATACAGTTTATTCCACAAGGTGCAGGCCAGCACGGATCGCGCGCTTTATGGACTAGCATTGCTGGAAACGAAGAATATTGGGTAGCTGTAAAAGCATTTTTGGGAAAATAAAGTAATAACGTGAGTTTGGATTAAGGACATAAGTAAGCATAGTTATTACTGTTACTTTTTCTGCCAAAAAGTAACCAAAAGGCAGGCTCTGCTGAATATTCCTTGTAAAACTACGGAACCCCCTGCCACAGACAAAACGACTTGCCCATCCGCACTTTTTCCAACCCTCCGCTGCTAAGACCCGTTTTGCCTTTTACCCTTCCCTGCTTCCTTGTTTTACAGGAATGTTCAGCAAGGCCGATGGTTTACCTGTAATGCTGGTTGCATGCCAATACCGTCCTGTACAGCGTGTGCCGTTATAAAATTGTGTGTAAGCATAGTGCGTAAGTTGCCTAGTGAAATTTTTAAAAGCTGGTAAAGGTTTGTTAGCCATCACGGTTTAAAAATTTCCAAGCAACGGCAGAAATTTCATAACGGAAGTACGCCTGTGGGCAGGGAAAATGCCTTACAGGACGAGAGGGTTTTGTTTCTTTTGCCCCTCAAAAGAAAGTATAAAATTAAACCGAACTCACGTTAATAGGGTTTAAACCCTATTCTGTTAATGATTACAAGCCAAAGCAGTTGTTTTTAACCAACTGAAAATAAACAACAAAGCCACCCCGTACCAATAGGGTGGCTTTTGTTTTGCAATTGATAGGGAAAAATTAAAACAGGGCTATTTGCCCCGGCCTTCTGAAAGAAGTTTTATCAAGTTTGGGGAACTCTCGCCCTCTAAGAAATTTAGCACAAGATATTTTGTGCAACATTCTAATGTTTTCAGCCACCTTGCCATCGCCAACCTTGCGTATACCAAAACGGCTATCGTTTAAATGACCTGCATGGCAGGCTTTTATCAGTTTCAAAACCTTGTTGGCACGGTCGGGAAAGTTTTTGTGCACCCAATCGGTAAAAATGGGACCTATACTGCCGTTTAGTCGCACAATTGTATAGCCTGCACCCAATGCCCCATGATTAGCCGCTTCCTCTATCAGTTTAGGTATCTCGTAGCTGTTAAGTGCTGGTATTATAGGCGCAGTCATTACCCCAACAGGTATGCCTGCTGCAGTTAGTTTTTCTATCACCCGCAAACGTTGTTTGCCCGTTACCGTGCGGGGTTCCATCGCCAAGCGCAGACTTTCGTTTAACGTGGTTAGGCTAACGTGTACCGTTACCAAACGCTGTTTAGCCATCTCACTAAGTATATCAATATCGCGTAGCACCAAAGCATTTTTTGTAATTATGCCTACAGGGTTGCGGTATTTCAGGCATATCTCCAGCATTTTTCGAGTTATTTGGTATTTGCGTTCGGCAGGTTGGTAGCAATCGGTATTACCACTTAGCATTATAGTATCTACCTGCCAACTTGGTTTTTCAAAAGCTTCTTGCAGCAATTGTGGTGCTTGGGGTTTCACCATTATTTTGGTTTCAAAATCAATACCCGCCGAAAACCCCCAGTACTCGTGTGCATTGCGGGCATAGCAATATATACACCCGTGCTCGCAACCCTGATAGGGATTTACAGAGTACATTAAGGGCATATCTGCGCTTTCAGGCTTGTTCACAATTTTTTTAGGATATTCATGAAAAAACTCCGTTTTGTGCTCGGTAGGCAAATCTTCATCCAAGCCCTCAATATGCTCTTGCACCAATTGCTGGGGCATATACTTGTTGTGCGTGTTTAGCTGTGCACCACGCCCTCTGTGGTAATTGTTTGTATTTTCAACATTCATTTGACTATAATATAGTCAAAAAAGAAAATGCAAAACAAGTATTGTTTAGAAAAACTTGTTTTCAGATATAGAAAATCTTGGATTTAAGCCGTAACAGAAGTCCTTCTTTTTCCTGTTGATGTTACCAAATAAGTGATAATATCGGCGGCAGTTTTTAGCAATAAAAAGTATATAAACTTAGTAGCATCAAAACGAGTAAAAGCTATAAAAATAAACAAGTGCATGGGCACAATGCGTAAATAGGGAACAAAAATACTTAGGCTTGGGGCTTGCCCATCTTTATCGTATATCATTTTTATAGTGTTGGCAACACTACCCGCAATAATGGTAGCTAATGAAATGCCCAATACCGAAAAATCGACTACTCCGGGTATTTCATCCATCATAGTTAACAAGAAAATAAAGTAGACAAAATGGAACATGCCAAAGTGAAAGGTGAAAAACAAAGGCCCTATTAATTTATTCTGTCCACCGTCAATTCGTTTTTTAATAAGTAGTTGTATCACATAAAACACACCTATAAGCACACTTTGTAGGTAGTAGGCAATAATAATTGTACTAGCCTCTAGTGGATTACGCAGGTACAAAACAATCATCAGCAGGTTTAAAATAAGCATTGTAATAAACTGCGCATCGGTAAAAAGCTTATAGGGGCGGGGTTTCTGTTCGGAATTTATATGGTATACGGGCATAAAATGTTTGCTAAACTATATACTGTATTTTACCTTTTAGGTAAATGTTTTGGGCTGTAATATAATAGTAGTGGCGAATGTTATTTTACTTGCGACTTTAAAAATCTGTAAAAAGAAAAATGTCATTTTTTTTAGCAATGTCATTTTTTTGTCATTAAATTTCGTAATATCGCGTTGTTTATAATCAATCTAAATAAAGAAAAAGACACCATGATACTAGAAAGGCTTAAAACCGAAACCCGTCCCTACCACGATCGTATTGAAGAAGTTGGATTTAGCAACCAAATAATGAGCGGCGAGCTTACACTTGCTGAATATAAAATGTTGGTAATAAACAATTACCGTATGCACAAACTGGTTGAAGGTAAAATGGAGCAAATGCCAGAAGTTACCAGTCTTGAAGGATTAGATTTTGAAGGCCGAAAAAAGACAGCTTTACTAGCTAAAGATGTAGCTGATTTGGGCTTAAACCCTGATGATTATACTACTGATGGGATGACCATTGACCTAAGCGATTTCCATAAAGCTATGGGTGTATATTATGTGCTTGAAGGTTCAACATTGGGTGGTAGTGTTATAGCCCGTAAACTGGCTACAAATCCTAACTTAGCCAACGCAGGTTTAACCGACTTTAACTTTTACGGTTGCTATGGCGATATGGTAGGGCCACGTTGGAAAGCCTTCCAACAAGTATTGCTAAATGTAGCTACTGATACTGCTGCCGAAGATAAAATGGTAGCTGGAGCATCGGCTGCTTTTGAAACAATGACAGAAATGTTTATTGCTGCTCGTGCTGCAAACGCATAAAAACAGTATTAAAATATATTAGCCTAAAATATAGAAGTGAAGAACCGCCCAAAAGGCGGTTTTTTGTTGTAAGAAATCGAATAATAGAAACGGAAATCAACCATTAAGTTAAAAGTTTGTTAACAACCACGTGGGGTAATATTCCGATATTTGCCCCGAATGCGTAAAACCGTTTTAATACTGCTTCTTTCAGCAACCAGTCTTTTTAGTGTTGCACAAGTTGTTCCTTTCGACCAAAAAGCTACTAACGTAGGCAATATAGGCCTATCGGTTAGTAATGTTGGCACCATTGGTCGCCCGCAAATTGTAAGCAACCCAAAAGGTATACCCAGTATGGAGTATCCTATAGGCTCGGGCGTAAACCTTTTGTTTGAAGGTGGTTTGTGGATAGGTGCTAAGGTAAACGGCGATATTCGTGTATCTACTGTTGCCGATGATGCCTCAAGTGGCTACCGTGCAGGGCTTGATGGTTTTGAATTTACAGCCATAGGCAACATACAAGAACGCTCTACACTTGCCAGTAGCGAGTTTTTTAGCTCGTCGGCCATATCGCACCAAGATTTTATTACCACCTATACCGATAGCAATGTAATAATACCCGGTACGGTAACACCCATACAACAACATCAGTTTCCACTAAAAGCACAGGTGAAAATGAAAACCTATGCGTGGAACTTTAGTTTTGCTGATTATTTTGTGATTGTTGACTATGAAGTAACGAATAAATCGACCAATGTTTGGGATAGTGTCTGGTTTGGACAGTGGAACGATTTGGTGGTGCGTAACCTAAATGTAACCCAAGACGGTGGTGCTGCCTTTTATAATAAAGGAGGGGCAGGCTTTATAGATAGTTTTGGCGCACTATACGTATACCAAGTATATGGCGATGACATTGATTTCACGCAAACCTATGCCTCGTGTGTGGCATTGGGTGCTGAGTGGCGCGGGCAATTTATACACCCCGCCAATAAAGATAGTTTAATAGCCAAAGGCTACACCGCACCAACCATTAACCCCAATTTTTGGATATTTGGTTTCTCATCGCTAAACGATTTTGTACCCCCCGCCGATGATTTAGCAAAGTATGCCCGCCTAAATACTCCCATCAATCTAAGTGATGCCGCTGTGGCACAGCAACTGCGCACTGGCACCAATCTTATACAATTGCTATCGCTAGGCCCTGTACCTCAAATGCAACCCAATGAAACTGTACATTTTACCATGGCATACGTTGCTGCAAGGCAGCTAAACGGCCCTGTTGATAATGCTGCTGCGCGAGAAGAATTAGTACGCAATCTTAACTGGGTGCAACGTACCTATAGGGGAGAAGATGTAGACGGGAAGGGTGTTTATAAACCAGAATTGGATTTGAACAATAACGGCAAGCTTGATAGGTATGTATTGCCCGAACCCCCTAAAACACCAAGAGTAAAAATTGTACCTTCAAACAATAAGGTAGATATATACTGGGATGCTTCGGCGGTTAACTCTATCGACCCAATATCTAAAAAACAAGATTTTGAAGGGTTTAAACTATACCGCAGTAATGCAGGTGATGACAAGGGAACTAATCTTATAGCCGCATCAAACCTTGTGCATCAATGGGATTCAGCAGGAAATAAAATAGGATTTAACAACGGTTTCAATTCTATACAATTACAACAACCCAAATATTTTGACGGTGATACTACCCCGTATGTATTCCATTACGAAATGAATGGTTTGCTAAACGGTTGGCAGTATATGTTTATACTTACCGCTTTTGATGAGGGCGATGACGAATTGGGGCTTGAACCTTTAGAATCTTCTTTTACCGAGAATGATTTTAGAGTGTTTACAGGTACGGGCGTTAATACCAATTTTGAAAGCGATGATAAAGCTAACAAAATAGGCGTTTATCCCAATCCATACAAAACAACTTCGGCATGGGATGGCAATACACCTCGCACCAAAAAAATATACTTCTACAACCTGCCAAAGCAGTGTACCATTACTATATATAATATAGCAGGCGATGTAATAACCACATTAAGCCACGATGCCGCAACCTATAATGGTGATGATATACGCTGGTTTGATAACTTTAGCGACCCTAACAGTACAGTATTTGCTGGTGGCGAGCACGCTTGGGATTTGCTATCAACCACAAAAAACTCAATTACCACAGGTACTTATATGTTTACCGTAAAAGATAAACAAACAGGCCATGTGCAGGTGGGCAAATTTGTAATATTAAAATAAGACAAAAATAAATAAACATGAAAAAGCAGCTATTTACACTACTGTTCGTATTTGCCACATTGTGGGCTATGGCACAGCCACCTGTTGTGCTTATAGATACTGTACAGTACATGAACCCAACCCGCTTGGGGCAACTTACCTTTAACCAATCAGGACAAGACAGTACATTACCCGATTATTTACGTCCAATACCTCACAATGCCCGTTACGGCGATACTGTAACCATTGAAGGTATAGTAACTTTTGAACCTACAAGTTATGGTTTGTCTACCTCACGCTCACGCCGCTCTGCATTTTTGCAAGCTTCTGATAGTCGCTCATGGTGTGGTGTAGAAGTAATGCTTGATACAACTGCATTTCCATCCGGTTCACGCCCAACGCAAGCCCAAATGGAAGCTGCAAGCCAGTTTACTCAAAACATGAAACTAGGTCGCAAAGTACGTGTAACAGGTATAATTGGTCATTTTCAAAATAACTCTCAATTTTATGTATTGCCGGTTCCTACACAAGTAATTAGCCTAGGCAATACCATCAATCCACAAACAGTACAAGTAAGTGATTTGATGAAAAATAATCAAGGTAGTCAAGAACCACAGTTTGCCACAGGCGAGCAATGGGAAGGTGTATACGTAGAGCTTAAAAATGTACGTGTTGCCAGTGCCAGTTTGTCTTCAAATAGTCAACGTTGGTTTTGGAGTGTAAAAGATGCTAATGGAAACGAAATTAGTATTCGTGATTATTCAAACTACTACCGTAACGATGATAATGATGATGATGTTAATACCCCGCGAGGTTTCACCCCTCCAACCATAGGTTCAAAACTAGCCTATATACGTGGTATAATAGCAGAAGGCGGAAACGGTGGTAGCAAACAATATTATATAGCACCATTATATCCTGATGATGTTGCAGCACCCAGCGCAGAGCCTCCAACAATTGCTAATATTACCCGCAATCCTGTTGTAGTAAGTTCAACAGCAGCACCTACAATTACAGCTACAATTACCGATGATAGTACCGTAACATCAGCAACACTATACTATGCAGTAGGGTATAACAACACCAGCTTTACTGCTGTGCCTATGACTGCTTCAGGCAGCACATATACCGCATCAATACCAGCACAAGCCAACGGTAGCATCGTGAAATACTACATACGTGCCATTGATAACGGTGGTAACATACAAGACGATCCTGATACACTAGCCCTAAACTCAGCCTACAAAGTACTTAGCGGCATTAACAGCATTAAAGACATACAAGAAACCCCATACAGTAACGGTGGTAGTATGTTTGTTAGTCAAACTCTAAAAGGTATTAACGTTGCGGGAGTGGTAGTATCTACCAACGCCGCAAACGATTTGGGTTTGTTTGTATTGCAAGATGGAAACAGCCCATGGTCAGCCATATATGTGCGCCCAACTTTAGGCGATGGCGTTACAGGCTGGAAACGTGGCGACTCAATAGTAATTACCGAAGCATTAGTAACTGAACGTTATAATTTGGGTGGCGACCCATTTGGTAGCGTATCAACATCGTTTGGTGTTACCTTTTTAGAAAACGTTAAATTTACTGTTGCAGGCCGTTGCAAAACAATGCCACAAGTAACCAATGTTTTAATAGATTCACTACTATCATCAACATTTAGCAAAGAGCCTTACGAAGCAATGCTTCTAAGCTATACCGATGCTTACGTTATCAGCCAAAACCCTGATGCACCCAGCAACTTTGGGGAGTTTACCATACACACCAACCAAAATGCAACAGCAGGTTTCCGTGGCGAAAACTACTCAAACGATTTAGGGTTCACCTTCAATACCGATTCATTAACCGTAGGTGAAAAACTACCCGTATTTAAAGGCGTACTATCGTATGCACACGGTAACTGGAAAATGTACCCACGCAACCGTACTGATGTAAGCAAACGTGGCGATTTAATTCCTCCATACATTACCAAAAACGGAGCTGATACAGTATATCACATACGCACACAGCCTTATACCGATTTGGGCGCAACTGCTTGTGATGATATGGACGGTAACATTAGCACCAACGTAACCATAAACACAACAACAGTTGATGTAAACGTTAACGGTATCTACGTAGTTACCTTTAATGTAAACGATGCAGCAGGCAACCCTGCCACCCCACAAAACCGTGTTGTAATAGTACAATCAGGCCAAAGTGTTACTGAGTTTGGTAAAAACCTAAGCGTAGGCTTGTACCCTGTGCCTGCAAGTACCACACTTAACCTTGCCGTTGTAGGAAATTATGACGATAATGCCACTGTAAACATAGTAGATATAGCAGGCAAAACTATTTACAGCCAAAATATCAGCTTTGTAGCAGGTCATAATACCATAAGCCTTCCTGCTCAACAACTTAGCAACGGTATTTACTTCTGCCAATTCAGCAGCAAGTACTTCAACACCACACAAAAATTTGTGGTAGTGAAATAAGCCTAGAAATTTAACTTTTATAGAATTTAAGCCGTCTTTAAACTAAAAGGCGGCTTTTTTTGTTTACATTTATGTACAATTACACACATACACCGTTATAATGTTATTAAGGCCGCTTTGTCATAAGCACCAAAATGGAATTATATTTGTGTTTTAACATCCAAACTTTTTTTAAGAAAGGATACCTAATAAAATGGAAGCTAAATTTTCACCAAGGGTTAAAGAAGTAATTCAGTATAGCAGAGAAGAAGCCATACGTCTCGGACACGATTATATTGGTACCGAGCACCTGCTGCTGGGTATCATTCGCGAGGGTGAAGGGAAGGCGTTGCAGGCATTGCGCTTGCTAGATGTAGATTTAATCAGACTGAAAAAATCAGTTGAAGACAATATACGCGGCACAGCCAGTGGCACTACTGCCAACCTAAACAATATACCTTTAACCAAACAGGCCGAAAAAGCCTTAAAAATCACCTATCTCGAAGCCAAAATATTTAAGGCCGATGTGATAGGTACAGAGCACCTTTTGCTGTCAATATTGCGCGATGAAGACAATGTGGCATCACAAGTACTTAGTCAATATGGCGTAACCTACGAAATATTTAAAGCCGCATTGGAAAATAACATCCCCGATGTGCGTAGTGAATTTCCTGCCGATTCTCCCGAAGATTACTATCGCGAAGAGAAAAAACAGCAAGACACTAAGAAGGCCGACGGAAAATCTAAAACACCTGTATTAGATAATTTTGGTAGAGACCTTACCCGCGCCGCCGAAGATGGCAAGCTAGACCCTATTGTTGGACGTGAAAAAGAAATAGAACGCGTATCGCAAATACTTAGTCGCCGTAAAAAGAACAACCCCGTGTTGATAGGCGAGCCTGGTGTAGGTAAAACAGCTATAGCCGAAGGCTTGGCACTGCGTATTACCCAGCGCAAAGTATCTCGCGTACTATTCAACAAACGTGTAGTTACCCTTGATTTAGCATCATTAGTAGCAGGCACAAAATACCGTGGGCAGTTTGAAGAGCGTATGAAAGCCGTGATGAACGAGCTAGAAAAATCGCCTGATGTAATACTGTTTATAGATGAAATACATACCATAGTTGGCGCAGGCGGAGCATCAGGCTCGTTAGATGCCAGCAATATGTTTAAACCCGCGCTAGCCCGTGGCGATGTGCAATGTATAGGAGCTACCACATTGGATGAGTACCGCCAATACATAGAAAAAGATGGTGCGCTAGAACGTCGTTTCCAAATAGTGATGGTAGAACCTACCAGTCCCGAGGAAACCGTTGAGATACTTAACAACATAAAAGAAAAGTACGAAGAGCACCACTCAGTAACCTACACCCAAGAAGCCCTAGTAGCTTGTGTGCAACTAAGCACTCGCTACATGAGCGACCGCTTTTTGCCCGATAAAGCCATAGACGTATTAGACGAAGCAGGCGCACGTGTGCACCTAAACAACATACACGTACCCCCTGCAATACTTGATTTAGAGAAAAAGATAGAAGAAATTAAGCTAGAAAAAAATCGAGTAGTAAAAAGTCAGAAATACGAAGAAGCAGCAAAACTGCGCGACAAAGAAAAACAACTGATAGAACAACTAGAAGTTGAAAAAGCAAGTTGGGAAGAAGAAACCAAAACCCAAAAATTTACCGTAGGTGAAGAAGACGTGGCCGAAGTAGTAGCTATGATAACAGGTGTGCCCACCAAGCGCATAGCACAAAGCGAAGGCATACGTTTGCTTAAAATGTCAGAAGAGTTGAAAGGCCGTGTAATAGGCCAAGACAACGCTATACAAAAACTGGCAAAAGCAATACAACGTACCCGCGCAGGTCTTAAAGACCCTAATCGTCCCATAGGTTCATTCGTATTTTTGGGTCCCACAGGTGTTGGTAAGACAGAACTAGCCAAAGCACTTTCAAGCTATCTGTTTGATAGCGAAGAAGCCCTGATACGTATTGATATGAGCGAATACATGGAGAAATTTGCCGTATCACGACTTGTAGGAGCACCTCCGGGATATATTGGCTACGAAGAAGGCGGACAATTGACCGAAAAAGTACGTCGCAAACCATACAGTGTAATACTATTAGACGAGATTGAGAAAGCCCACCCCGATGTATTTAACATACTATTGCAGGTATTAGACGAAGGCTTTTTAACCGACAGTTTAGGCCGCAAGATAGATTTTAGAAACACCATTATACTAATGACCTCAAACATTGGCTCACGTGAGTTGAAAGATTTTGGTCAAGGAGTTGGTTTTGTTACTACAACAAAATCAGGTAATGTAGAGGGTAACTCAAAATCGGTGATAGAAACAGCACTAAAACGCTTCTTCTCGCCAGAATTCTTAAACCGTATTGACGATGTAATTATCTTCAATCCGCTACAAAAAGACTCTATTATACAAATATTAGAACTTGCCGTAGCAAGGCTTGAGAAACGTATAGAAAACGTAGGTTTCAAAATAAAACTAACAGCAAGTGCCAAAGAATTTTTGGCCGATAAAGGGTTTGATGCCGATTTTGGAGCACGTCCGCTAAACCGTGCTATCCAAAAATACTTGGAAGACCCTATTGCCGAAGAAATTTTGAAACACGAGTTGGCCGAAGGCGACATAATAGAAGCTACCTATGTAAAAGATGCCGAAGAGCTAAAATTTACAACAGGTAAAAAGAAAGAAAACAAGCGCAAAAAAGATGCGCCTACCGAAGAAGAAAACTAAACCAAATTAGTTTAACCACTATACCAACCCTGCCCACAAGGCAGGGTTTTTTATTGCTACCCTGATTACGAATGTATTTGGGACGAGTGGGCATCGAAGGAGTGTGTGGGTGAAGACGGCAAGGGTGATGAAAAGAATAAACCTCCATTGCACAATCTAAAAAAGTAAACTAAGTTTGGGCAAATAGTCGTTGTATTAGTATATAGCCGTGCCACTCAAAACTACACTACCCATAAAACTAAAAAATGCAGCACGTTGGGTGTGGCAAAAACGATGGATTAGGCGCGGAATCTATTCTCTATCAAGCATTTTTTTAGTTTTCTTTACTCTAAATCTATTATTTCCGCTACGTGTAGAAAATGATTACTCGCAAATAGTAACAGCCGAAGACGGCACAGTGCTTAGTGCCTACCTAAACAGTGATGATAAATGGCGTTTGTATACCGAGCTGGACGAAATAACGCCTGAGCTTTCAAAAGCCATTATCTATAAAGAAGATAAATACTTTTACTACCACTTTGGGGTAAACCCAGCCGCAATGCTGCGGGCATTGTATAATAATGTAACAACGGGCAAGCGCACATCGGGTGCATCAACTATTACCATGCAAGTGGCACGTTTGCTGTACCCTGCCGAAAGAACTTATCTAAACAAAATAATAGAAACCTTTAGGGCTTTTCAATTAGAGTGGAAATACAGCAAAAGCGAGATTTTGCAACTATACCTCAATCTTGCGCCTTATGGCAGCAATATAGAGGGTGTAAAATCGGCAACCCTGCTATATTTGGGTAAAATGCCTACGCAACTTAGTTTGGCCGAGATTACCGCACTTTCCATCATACCCAATCGCCCTATTAGTTTAGCATTGGGCAAAAACAATTTTTTAATAGAAAAAGAGCGCAACAAATGGCTTGAACGTTTTAAAAACGAAGGTGTGTTTGATGCTAAATTGGTAGAAGATGCTTTTTTAGAACCCTTTAATGCACAACGAAGGTCGGCACCTGCTTATGCACCGCATCTTTCACGCCGATTGACAGGGCAAATAGCGCAACAGCCTATAATTAAAACCGCCTTACAGTTTAATAAACAACAAGAGGTAGAAGCCATTACCCAAAATTATATACAACGATTAAGAAACATAGGCATACACAATGCTGCTGTTTTGGTGGTAGATAACAGCACCCGAAAGGTAATTTGCTATGTAGGCTCGGCGGATTTTAATAACCCTATTGATGGTGGGCAGGTAGATGGGGTAGTGGCCATACGCTCGCCCGGTAGTGCACTAAAACCTTTTTTGTATGCTAAAGCTTTTGAAACGGGATTGGCTACACCCAAAACCATGATAAACGATGTCCCTCTCAGTATCGCAGGCTACGAGCCTGAAAACTACGACGAGAAATTTCATGGTAAAATAACCCTTGAAAGTGCTTTGGCACTATCACTAAATATACCTGCGGTTAAACTGCTTGATCAAGTAGGGGTAGATGTTTTTACTAAAGAAATGGTAAAAGCCAACTTTGCCAGTGTGAAACGACAAAAGAAAAACTTAGGCTTATCACTAATACTAGGCGGATGCGGGGTAACGCTTGAAGAAATGGCCGCGCTATACAGTGCCTTTGCCAACTATGGCAGCTACTCGCCCATAAACTATTTGGCAAGCGATAGCATAGCCCTAAAAATACCCATAATAGCTCCCGAAGCTGCTTTTTTGGTTACCAATACACTTACTCAAATCACCCGCCCCGATTTGCCTAATAACTTTCAAAGCAGCCCCCATTTGCCCAAAATAGCATGGAAAACAGGCACAAGCTATGGCCGCCGTGATGCGTGGAGCATTGGCTATAACCGCCGTTATACGGTGGCGGTTTGGGTGGGCAACTTTGCAGGTACAGGCGTGCCCGAACTTTCGGGTGCTGAGGTGGCTACGCCTTTGTTGTTTGATATTTTTAATAAGATAGATTACAACTCATCGCAACATTGGTATAGTCCGCCTAAAAAGCTGGATATACGCTATGTGTGCAGCCGCACAGGCGATTTGCCTGCACAGTATTGTACTGATTTGGTGGAGGATTATTATATCACAGGCATATCGCGCTCGGTGGTGTGCAACCACAAAAAAATGGTAGCCGTAAATACCGATTCAAGCATTAGCTATTGCACCTCTTGCCAACCAGCCAATGGCTATATACGCAAACTGTACGATAATATTGAGCCTGAGTTGGTGGCCTATTACGAAACTAATAAAATAAGCTATCCCAAAATACCACCGCACAACCCGCAATGCTTGCGGGTGTTTAAAGAAAATGCACCACAAATAACCTCTCCTGCTGATGGTACTGAGTTTTTGATTGAAACCGCCGACCCGCAAAAGGTGATGCTAAGTGCTGCCACGCCTACCGATGTAAAGTTTGTGTATTGGTATATAAACGATAAGTTTTTTATGAAAACACCTGCACAACAACCCGTGTTTTTTCAGCCAACGGTGGGCAAAACAAAAATATCGTGTGCTGATGATAAAGGCCGCAATAGCGATGTATATATTAAGGTTGAGGCTTATTAGGGTGGAAAATTAGGCTACCTTCAATACTTTTTTTAATGGCGGTATTACCATCCCAAAGTTCTATAACTATTTGGTGGCGCGGAAAGTCTTTTTGCACCTCATTTCTAAGCCAAGTAAAGTATTCTATTACTTCAGGGTCTTCCCAGCTATTTTCGATAAGCGAAAAATTTATGGCAATCTTTTTTTCGCTTTTAGTAACGTAAACAGATCGCTGGGCTTCATCACTAAAAAAGTCATTTTTTTCAAGCGAATAGCCCATTTGGTCTATTTCTGCAATGCTGATGCTTCCTTCATCATACTGTATTTCGTGTTTCAGGGTGCCGTATGTTTTTGTTTGTAAAGAACCATCTTCAAGAAAAGCATATCCAAATATTACAGCCGACATTAGTATTAAGCCTATAATACCCACTACAACAACACGCCCCCACGATTGTGGCTCACCTCCTGCGTCTAAGTGTTGATTAACATTTTTTTCTTGTTGTGAAGTAAATATACCAACAGCAATAAGGGTATAAGCAATAGGAATAAACTTACCAAATGAAGATGTATTACTACTATCAGGCAGAGAAAAAATTATTGCTAACAGTAGTACAGAAAATGCAATGGTGATTACCCAAGAATACATTGCTTTCTTTTCTTCATTAAAAAGTTTAAAGTTTTTAGAAAAAAGATAACCAATGGCCAAAGGCCCGCCCAAAAATGAGGCTAAATACAATTGCTTTTGGGTATATACCTTGCCCGTGGGCTTTTCAATAGGTGTTTCAATATCAGCAGATGGTATAGTAGTATCTGTATTTTCCATTTGGAATTAAATTGTAAGGGGCTAATATACTGTAATAAATAATTATTTAAGATTGATGAATTTGTTAAAAAATATTGTTTAATAATTAATCCCCTTTCAAAAAATCTAAGTTGCGTTTTAGTCCTTTGTAGCCTGTGCGTTTTACGGGGCTGTTTTTAAACAGTTTTTTAAATACGTCTTCGGTTATTTCATACCACTGGCGGGCATCCATAGTCATCAGTTCGGGGTCAGGTTCAAATTCAGGCTCAGTGTGTGGTTGGCTAAATCGGTTCCAAGGGCATACCTGTTGGCATATATCGCAGCCAAAAGCCCAGTTTTCCATCTTGCCCTTAAACTCTTGTGGTATTTCGTCTTTTAGTTCAATGGTGAGGTAGCTAATGCACTTGCTGCCGTCTACCCAATAAGGTGTAATAGCATCGGTAGGGCAGGCATCAATGCAGGCGGTGCACGTGCCGCAATAGTCTTTTATGGGTGGGTCGGGCTCAAGTTCAAGGTCAATAATCAGTTCTCCCAAAAAAAAGTAACTGCCTTGCTGTTTGTTAATTAGCAGGGTGTGTTTACCTGTCCAACCTAACCCGCTCTTTTTCGCCCAAGCGCGTTCCATCACAGGGGCACTATCCACAAAAGCTCGGCCGTGTACTTCGCCAATGGTATCGTTAATAAACTGTAACAGTTGTTTTAGCTTGTCTTTTACCACAAAGTGATAATCAGTATTGTACGCATACTTACTAATTTTAGGTGAATCCTTATCCTGCTGTTGTTGTGGGGTATAATAATTGTACAGAAATGATATTACTGTTTTGGCACCGTCGACAAGTTTAGTAGGGTCAAGGCGTTTATCAAAATGGTTTTCCATATAGCCCATTTTGCCGTGCATACCTTGTTGCAGCCATTTTTCAAGGCGGGGTGCTTCTTCTTCTAAAAAGCCTGCTTTGCTCACCCCACAAAAACTAAAGCCCAATCGGCGGGCTTCTTCTTTTATCAAACGGGTGTGCAGGGTTTTATCCATTGCTCAAAAATAAGCACTTAATGCTAATAGTAGAATGTTCTATTCATTACCACAAACTGCTCTGAGTTTTGTTTCAGAAGATGTTTTCCTTAGAACTTTTAAACCAATATTTATTTGAGTAGTGTCAATTAAATTTTCCCCTTTAATAAGGAAACGATGATTCTCAAAATGTTTATATTTAATTTCTTTTTGGGAAAAAAGTTTCATTGAATCAGATGCTAGTTTGTTGCTGTTTAATATTAAAGCATTATCATAAAAATTCCATTTGCCAGCACTCTCATATTCTACATTAAACCAACAAACACCCTTTAGTTCTATATAATGAAATGTCGAATCATTATAGATGTATAATATGGCGTTTGTTTTTGATTGTGCTTTTGTTGAGTATGTACCTGAAATTGTTTTTGGGGTACAACTAAATATAAAAATAGCTACTAAAAATGAGATGGTTAAAGTTTTAGCCTCTTTCATAAAATTACAACTATTTTACATTGTTTTTATTACTCATCAAATAACAGTTTTGAAAACATATTTTTCAAGCCTTGGGCTTCTTCTTTTATCAAACAAGTATAAAGGGTTTTATCCATTGCTCAAAAATACTAACAAGTAGTAACATAGTAACACTATTAACACCCCTGTTACTATGTTAGTATTACTTCGACAGGTTAAAACCTGCCGCTATTGATACCCTATCGGGATTACAGTGTGAATAATATTGGTTTTCAACCCGATGTAAGGTTTTTCACGCAAAGGGTTGAAGTCGCAAAGCTGATAAGCTAGACTTATGTGCCTATGTATACTTATATTATTAGCACTAGAATAGGTTAAGTCGCTATGTCCGCAAGCGAACAATGCTAAAGCAATAAATACTAACACTATTAACATAGTAAC
>JBBKVO010000010.1:0-31000 GCA_037968475.1 Bacteroidia bacterium | reverse complement strand
GCCCCTCTCTTATAAAGAGAGGGGAAATGTTGGGCAAACAAAAGGCTTTGAAGTATTTAGGGTGAGTTAAAAGGTTGGGTACTTTTGTATTATCGGTTTGAAAACCGATGATATTCATACCTTACAACAATCCCGAAAGGGTATGAATAGCGACAGGTTTTAAACTGTCGTAGGGAGGAAGGTTGGATAATTAAAACGGAAAGCCTTACGGCTTAAACCACCCTTAATCCCTCCTTTCCCTACACACAAGCCATACAAGGAGGGAAACAACGCACTTGGCCATTCTCTAATCCCAAAGGGTGAATTAGAAAGAAAAAAGACAATTAAAAAAATTGACAAATAGCAAAAGAAAACGCCTAACGGCTGATGAATACTACAACGGCATTTTAAATGCCAATAGGGCAATATTGGGCAAAGCCATTACTTTGATTGAAAGTAGTTTGCCTAGCGATAAGATCCTTGCACAGCAACTTATTGAGTTGTGTTTGCCCCACAGCGGTAACTCGGTACGGGTGGGTATTACAGGTGTACCCGGTGTGGGCAAAAGCACTTTTATAGAGGCGTTTGGTATACAACTGGTGCAGCAAGGCAAAAAACTGTGTGTATTGGCTATCGACCCTACATCGCAGCTAACAGGCGGCAGTATTTTGGGCGATAAAACCCGTATGCAAAACCTTTCCGTGCACCCCAATGCCTTTATACGTCCGTCGCCTTCGGGTGGTTCGCTGGGTGGCGTTACCCGCAGTACCCGCGAAACGGTGATATTGTGCGAAGCAGCAGGTTTTGACACCATACTTATAGAAACTGTTGGCGTTGGTCAGAGCGAAACGGCTGTGCACGGCATGGTCGATTTTTTTCTGTTGCTGATGCTGGCAGGTGCTGGCGATGAATTGCAGGGCATAAAACGTGGCATTATGGAAATGTGTGATGCCCTTATTATAACCAAAGCCGATGGCGAAAATGCCAACAAAGCAAAAGCGGCTATTATAGAATATAAAAACGCTTTGCACTTATACCCGCCTACCCATTCGGGTTGGGTACCCAAAGTTGGGATTTGCTCGGCACTGACGGGCGAAGGGATAGAAAATGTGTGGAATATTATTACTGAACACGGAACTCTAACCCAACAAAACGGTTATTTTACTACGCACCGTGCTGAACAAGAAAAACAACGCCTACACGAAACTATTGAGCAATTGCTAAAAGACCGTTTCTACCAAAACCCTGCTATTGTTGCTAAAATAGCAGCACTTGAACAACTGGTAGCCGAAAAGAAAATAAGTGCATATAATGCCGCCGAGAAACTTATAGATTAACGTTCGTCGATTTTTTTAATAAATGTAATTACGATTGATACTTGTAGTATATTTTTGCAAAAAAATTAAATTTATGAAAAAAATTTCTACAAGTATTGCATTTATACTCTTAACGGTGAGTTTATTTGCCCAAGACCCTATTAAAAATTTTAGTTTTGAGAATTGGGTAAAAAATGCTAATAACAAAGACAGACCTGCTGATTGGCTTTATGACTCAATAGCCGTTGAAAAAGGAGTATTAAAAAAACACTCATCGGGTACTAATGGCTCTACTGCTCTTTATTTAGGTTCATACTCTGATGCCAATACTCCTGGAGGAGTTGCAAGTGGCTCAGTACAAATTAGGGATAATATTTCAACTTTACCCTCTTCACTTACTTTTGATTATATAGTAAAGAATAACGGCGGTTTTTTTAATGGCTTATCTGTTGAGATTTACTTTTATGATGCGAAGGGAGATTATATAGAAGATTATGATGCCTACATCACTCAAAATACTACCTCGTTTAGAAACGGCACTATTGCTATTAGTAAAAACACTATTGCTAATGCAAAAAGTTATTTAATTTTCATTCAATACATTAATATTGGTGGAAGTTTAAACGAGTATGCTGTAATAGATAACCTTAAATTTAACACAGCAAATACCAATGTAAGTGTAGATGAAACAACCCTACCAAGCATTAGTATGTACCCCAACCCGAGTAAGGGTATTTTAAATTACCTATTACCTGAAAATGAAACTGCGAAACAAATTACAGTTACCGGTATTGATGGTAAACAAACTTTTTTTGAGCCCAACTTTACTAACACAATAGATATATCTACACTTGCGGCTGGTATATATACTGTTGCTATTTTAAATGAGCAAAATGCCATTATTGGCAGAAATAAAGTTGTGCTTACTAAATAACTTTATAAGCTGATATATAAAGTCCCTTTGCTATTGCTCAGGGACTTTATATATTTTACCACCTTTTAATATTTAAAATAAGGGCCTACAATGCTGCCGAAGAGTTGTTGAAGTAAACCCTAATTATAAAAATGAAAACAATAGTATTTTACATAGTTCTGATTTTCTCTTTCTCTACTTTATTTTCGCAAAGTTTTGAACCTACAAAAGAGGAAATAGAAAAGTATGGTTATATATTTTCTGAACTCAGCCCTACTGAACCCCCTTCACCCAAAGCAATAAGAAAATTAGACAGTCTTTATCAACTTGATTCTAACTCACTTTTTTTAAAAGGAATATTAGGCGAAATGAATATGAGGTTGATTTATGATAGTTCTAAATTTGAACTTATACCACAAACTATCTCTATAACTAACTCTCTATTAAAACTTAACCCAGACCCTAATTACAAAAAAGACTTATATTTTTCATTAGCAAGTCTTTATAGTCGTTTAGGTGAGTTTGAAACAACAATCTCTTTTTATACTAAGGCTTTAGACATAGAACAGGATACCTCTTCAAGAATGATGATTTTAGGAAATATTGCTAGCGCATATTTGAATATTGGAAATCATAAAAAAGCACTTGAGTTTATAAAACAAGTACGGCCTACAAGCGAGAGAAATATAAATAACAGCCTCTTTGCAGAAATATATTTTAATAATAACTTATACGATTCGGCTTTATTCTACGCCAACCAAGCAATTAATAATGGACAAACGAATTACAACGTATACATTACCAAAGCCAAAATACTAAAAGCTCAAGGCAAAACCGATGGTATATGTCAGTTAGTGCAGCTAGCAATGGGCTTAATTGAAGAGCAAAAACTTGAAATACTATTAGCAAATAGCGATAAAACCAATCCTTTTATTAAATTGCTAATAAGGGATATTGAAGAAATCAAACAACTAAAAAAAGAATATTGTAATTAGTCGTAATCCTTGCTATTGTCCCATAATGCTTTAAGGTATAACTCCCAAGCATTTTTTGTTTTCTGAACCGTAGAGTCTTTTGCAGCACCGTTTTGATATAAATACACTTTTAGTGTTGCCAAACTGTCATCATGGTTACTTTCATGAGGAATATACCAAGCTTCCCCAGTCAGTTCAATAGTATCATTAACAAACCTGTATATACTTTTATCCCTCACCCAAGCGGCACCTCTATAACTGTGGGTTCTTAAAAATTTATTCTTTTTATCAAGCGTTAAGTTTCTTAAATCTAAAAAAGATGTTCGATTGAATGTTTGGCTTGCCTTATTATACAAAAACGTTGTAGAAAACTCATTGCCCCAAACCCCTTGTCTATCGCAAATCAAAACATCATTGTACCCATCAAAGTTTATATCCATAAATTTTACTTTCACATTAAGCGGGTTCATGCCTGCATCATCGCTATAAAAAATTCTTATATAGGCTGTATCTATATACTTATAAAGCACCAAATATTGTCCTAAAACCGTTGCAGCAACAAACTTTTGCCCATCAACTACAAAGCCCTTTATGGTAAGTGGAGCAAAACCTTCTCGCTCTTTTATTACAAAAGATTGTTTTTTATAAAACCACTTTATCGTGTCTTCTACCAATTGCTTAACAAGGGCATCACTCCCACTTGTAGTCGTATCATTTGTAGTTTCTGTCATTACGACCAGTGTACTTTCAACAGTTGCGGTTGCGGTATCTTTGTCTTTTATACGATTTTCTTGCTTATTAACACAGTTAATAAACAAAAGCAGTAATGGTAAATATTTTAACATAAAAGGGTAACGCAAATTTTAGCTTATTCTGTTTTAAATTAATAATGTTTTTATTGACCAGACTTCTTATTTTCGTTCAACTAATTTATTTGCTATGCTATCGATACATAAACTTCATCACCTTGCTGCAAAATGGGATATTATTTTCGTCAATCGCCCTTCAACCTTTCGTAATTCTTTTATTTTTTGGTTTTTCAGAATAGTATTTAACATCATCATTTTATTGGCTTTAATACTATTAGTTACTACTTTTTCAAGGGAAATGTGGTTGCCTGCACTTGAAGATGTTGTTACGCAAGAAGATTATGAGATTATGGATGGAATTTTACTTGGGCTTAGGGTTATCGCTATATTCTTTATCATTATATCAGGTATTATTGTGTGGCTTTCACGCAGTGCTATTCGCCGAAATATTTATATAGACCAAGTAGAAGAGCTTTTAGACGAGTATAAAGAAGTTTCAGCCAAAGAATACACTGCCAACCCTAATAATTATTCGCCCAAACCTTAAAAGCTATTCGCTTTCATCGAAAACACTATAAAAATTTATAATTTATTACGGCTACATCTTACCTTTATAAAAAAAACGATGAAAGCCCTAGTATTGGCAATTGTAATTTGTATTTGTAGCTTTAGCCTTAGTGCCCAAAACAAATGGGAATTAAAGTTTTCATTAGGCGCAGTTGCTGCACCCACGCAAATAACATCCACTGGGTTTAACTCTCAAAGCGGTAATACTACCCTTTCGTCAGGTGCTGGTCGTTTTTATAGAATTAGAAATCAACATTTACACAACTTTGCTCAAAATTTCACAGGGCAAAGTGTAGAAATTGGTGTTTATAGACGTATTAACGCTAAAAGTAAATTGTATTTAGGTATACAAGCCAATTCTATTTTAGCCTATTCGGCCATCCAACAAAATCACTCTTCAGGCTGGGGTTCTATAAGCGGCGAAGGCATCTCACAACCATATCTTAAAATTCGTTACGATTTTGAGGTGCTTAAAAAAGGCAGGTTTGATATAAATGTATTTGGTGGTGTTTTGGTGGATATTAATAAATCGTATACATCAAACAGCAGAGATGCTGAACTAACCTATGCAACAACCAACAACTTTCCCGAGTACAGAACTATAAGCACTGAAATAAAAAAAGGTTTTTACCCTACTATTAATGCAGGATTGGGTATTAATTATCGTATCACCAAACGTTTTACAATAGGTGTAGAACTTAACTATTTTAACACCCCTGTAAGCCGTTACGTAATACATAAAGAAGCTTACTCTGATGATACAGGTTATTTTAAGTATGATGTAAGTATGAAACCGTCATCATGGTCGGCAAATTTGGTATTTAAGTATAGAGTAGGTAAATAGATTTTCATCGAAAAAATACAACATCGCTATAATTTTTAAAAAAATATTCAGCAGTACCTTTAATATTGTACATATTTTGTAAATTATGAAAAGAATCTTTACCAGTATGACGCTACTACTTCTAAGCATAGGAGTGTTTGCGCAAGACCCCATTAAAAATTTTAGTTTTGAAAACTGGACGACTAATGCAAACAATAAAGCAGTGCCTGTCGATTGGGATACTTTTGACGAGGATTTAGATGCAAATGCTGTTAGAAAACACACCTCTGGCTCACAAGGTTCCTCAGCATTATACATAGGTAGCTATAATGATGGCGCTGATGTGGTTGGAGCAGATGTATATACAGAAGATAATCTAACAAGTGTACCGGCTTCACTATCGTTTGATTATATCATCCAAAATAATAATAATTCAATAATTAATGGTTTAATTATTGAAGTTTATTTTTATGATATCAACGATGATTTGATTGAAGACTATGTATGGAATTCTGAAATGCTTAAAAATAACCCTGCATTTAAAAGTGGTGTTCTAAATTTTAATCCATCAGTAATCGCAAATGCTAAACGCTATGAAATTGATATTTACTATCTAAATTTTGGTGGAACTACAAGTGAGTATGGTGTTATTGATAACCTTAAATTTAGAAATACAGGCGGCAATGTTAGCGTGCAAGAAACAGCTAACAGCACAATAAACTTTTATCCTAACCCTGCCACCAATGCATTACATTTTACTACCAGCAATAATGAAACAATAGATAAAATACTTGTAACAGCAGTTGATGGTCGCCAAAGCACCTTTAGCTCAAATACGTTTACAAATAACACTATTGATATATCAGAACTTGCAAACGGCGTGTACTTTATTTCAGCCTATGGAACTAATGGCAGACTAATAAACAACCAAAAAGTACTTATAAACAAATAAGTATAACATTGAAATTTTATTGGAGTCCCCTTAATGAATATAAGGGGATTCTTTATTTTATAACTATGAAAAAAATATTCACTATATCGTTTCTGTTATTTATTTCCCTTGCCTTTACAGGCTGTTTGGATATTTACGAAGAAGTTCATTTTAATAAAGACGGCAGCGGAACGGCAAACTATCGCTACAAAATGGAAACCGATATGCTAAACGGTTTTTTGGGCGATGAATTTTTTAGTGGTTTTGATGGAAAAGACTCGTTAGAGTTGAACGAACTAAAACGCAAAGGAATAAGCAATATAAAGGTGATACAAGACGGTACAGGCTTTGGTATATCGTTTAAGTTTGATGATATGCGCGCGCTAAACCAAGCTCTAGCTATTATTTTGGGTAACGATAAAGACAGTAGCTTTATGGATAATGAAATGAAGCAGATAGAGGGCAGTAAAACCAAAATACACCGTATATCAGGCTTTTTGGGTACTGAGGGATTGAAAAAGATGATGAGCGATAAAGGTGAAAATATTGGTATGGGAAATATGGGCGATATGTTGGCCAAAAGCATCACCTACCACCAAGTGTATACGTTTGACCGGAAAATTAAAAAGGTTAGCAACGCAAAGGCGGTTATATCTAAAGACAAAAAAACAATGACTCTTGATGCTTCATTTGTAGAAATGCTATCTGGCGAAGCAAGCCTTGAAAATACTATTAAACTAAAAAAAGGCTTTTTGTGGTGGTAATTACATTGTTCATTTTGCAGTAAGCATTTACCAATTATTTTTTTTGTGATTTAAACTTAAAGTACTGGTAAGCATAGATTATGGAATGTATAATAGAATAAGCTAGTAATATATTATAAAGAACACTTACCCAATAAATTTCAATCTCCCCAAAAATCCACTTATAAGCAACGAGAGGAGCAAACATTATTACGTATAAATATATCCATATATCAAATAGTTTTTTATGAACCTTTCCTTTAACAATCTTCATAAAAATAGCAAAATCGCCTGTTTCACTACTGCTAGGCTTTCCACTTGATAAATAATAGTATGCCAATATTGGCTTATCTAAATTGAAGTAAGTCATACCTAACCAAAAATAATTTCCTTTAACATCCTCTTTTAGTCTAATTGCTTTTTTTAATAGAGGTGTCGAAACATCGTACTTTTGCGCAATAGCATACGTTTTAGCTATTTCGGAGATGATTTCCTTATACTTCTTAAAATCATCTCCATCATTAAAATTAGCGTCCTCTAAATATGTTTTATATTTCTGGTAAAACACCTCTGTTTGCTCAAAGTCCAAAGGTTCAACCTCTAAAAAATCAGCTTTTACTTGCTCAAAATACTCGTCCATTAACCAAATATAATAGCATAAAAGTATTTCTAATTAGTGAGATTTAGTAAATATTTATAAATTACAGCCATGAATAGCTCAACATCTCAACTACCCCAAATACAATCGTTTGAGGAATATAAAACAGTATATCAACATAGTGTAGACCAACCCGAAACTTTTTGGGGAGATATTGCCAAAAAATTTCATTGGTATAAACCTTGGGACACAACCCTTGAGTGGGATTTTAACCCGCCAAAGGTTGAGTGGTTTAAAGGCGGCACAACCAATATGTGCTACAATGCCATAGACCGCCATTTAGAAACCTTGGGCGATAACACGGCTATTATTTGGGAACCCAACGACCCTTCGGAGGCTGTCCGAACACTCACCTTTAAACAACTGCATGCTGAAGTTTGCCGCTTTGCTAATGTGCTGCTAAACAACGGTATTAGCAAGGGAGACCGTGTTATGTTGTATATGCCTATGGTGGCCGAGGCGGGTATAGCCATGCTGGCTTGCGCACGCATTGGTGCGGTTCATTCGGTAGTATTTGCAGGATTTTCGGCACAATCATTAGCCGATAGAAATAACGATTGCCAAGCCAAAGCAGTAATAACTGCCGATAGTTTTAAACGGGGTAACAAAACGGTTGACCTTAAAACTATTGTTGATGATGCCCTAAGCCAAAGTACCACTATACAAAAATGTATAGTGTACAAACGTACAGGCGATAGTATTAATTGGGTAGAAGGTCGCGATATTTGGTGGCACGAAGAAATGGCTAAAGCAAGTGCTACACACGAAGCCGTGCCAATGGATGCCGAAGACCCTTTGTTTATTTTGTATACATCAGGCTCAACAGGTAAACCCAAAGGCATATTGCACACCACAGGCGGCTATATGGTATTCAGTGCCTATACGTTTAAAAATGTTTTCCATTACAACGAGGACGATATATACTGGTGCACTGCCGATGTAGGCTGGATAACAGGGCACAGCTATTTGTTATATGGCCCTTTGCTAAATGGCGCTACCACCGTATTTTTTGAGGGTGTGCCCACATGGCCTACCCCGTCGCGCTTTTGGCAGGTGATAGATAAACACAAAGTAAATATTTTTTATACCGCACCAACAGCAATACGTGCACTTGAAGGTTGCGGATTATCGCAATTTGATGGCACAGACCTAAGCAGCCTAAAAGTATTAGGCACGGTAGGTGAACCGATAAACGAAGAAGCTTGGCATTGGTACGACAAACACGTGGGCAAAGGGAAATGCCCTATTGTTGATACGTGGTGGCAAACCGAAACGGGTGGCGTGATGATATCGCCCATTGCGGGTGTAACACCAACTATACCCTCGTTTGCTACTTTGCCACTACCCGGTATACAGCCTGTGTTGTTGGATGAAAAAGGAAACGAAATTACGGGCAACGGTGTTGAAGGCGTATTGTGTGTGAAATTTCCTTGGCCAGGTATGGCTCGCACCGTGTATGGCGATGCCGAGCGTTATTTCCATACTTATTTCAGCGGATATAAAGGCTATTATTTTACGGGCGACGGTTGCAAACGCAACGATGACGGATATTACCGCATTACAGGCCGTGTGGATGATGTGATAAATGTATCAGGACACCGCATTGGTACGGGTGAGGTTGAAAGTGCTATTGACGAGCACGAATGTGTGGTTGAAAGTGCCGTAGTAGCCTACCCGCACGATATAAAAGGACAAGGCATATATGCCTATATAATTTGCACAGGGACTATTGCCGATGATGATACACTACGTGCCGAAATACGCGATATGGTAACCAAAATTATTGGTGCATTTGCCAAACCCGATAAAATACAATTGGTGGAAGGCTTGCCCAAAACACGTAGCGGAAAAATAATGCGCCGCATATTGCGCAAGGTAGCCGAAGGCGATACCAGCAACTTGGGCGATACCTCTACCCTGCTTGACCCTGCAGTAGTAGAAAGTATTAAGGCAGGAGCTTTGTAAAGTTCTCTCTTGTTAGAACCCTGAAAGCCTTTACCAAAATATAGTAGTTATAAATATTCCTATAATGGTTAATTTTGACATGCTAATTATAGGGAAATGGCTACAACATCTACTGAACAACTTATAAGGGATATTGCTTTACTGGAAGAGATTAAAACTTCTAGTAAATTAATTAAATTGGGGTTTGGTGAATTACAAAACTTAAACCAATCCAATAATTTCTATTTTTTACCCTTCCAAATCCTATCACAAGGTTTTGAGCGTTTAATGAAATGCCATATATGTTTAGGCTATTATAATAAGTATGGCAACTATCCTAACCTTAAATATATTAAAGACTTAGGGCACGATTTAGAATCGCTGAAAAAAGTTATACTAGTTGATTTTTTTGAAGACAACCATAACGTTTTAAGTAATGACAAACAATTTTTACAAAAAAATACTGAGTTAGAGGAATTATTATATATTCTTTCTGAATTTGGGAAAATGGCTCGCTATCATAATTTTGATGTTATTACTGGAAACAGTAAACCTAGCATTAATGCAAAAGAATTATGGGTTAAATTTGAAAACAAGCTATTATTTTCAAATCCTAAATCTATCAATAAAATTACTGATTGGGACTTACGTGATGAACTTTATGGGGAACATGCTAGACATATCATCATCCTGTTTGAAAAATTTGTTTCTGCACTATCTCGGCAATTTATTTGGGGACATCTTGGAAATAAGGGCAAACAATATTCATCTGACATTTCAGATTTCAACATAATATTTGAAAAGGAATTTGGAATAAAGGATTACCGAAAAAATACTACTCGCTATACACAAACTCCACTTAAAGTTCATACACGAACATTGAAAGACGCAATTGAACGAAAGATAAACCCTAACTTCAAGTCAAAAAAAATCCATAAGAACGAGTATAAAGGTGATTGGCCTTTTTATGTTGATGAAGTAATTGTTGAATGTCGTGAAAAACGTTGGTGCATTGTTACTATTGACAATAAAGATTATGCACTAAATGGCAATGCAAAAGGTAGATATAAATTAGAAAATCCATGTGATGCTGGGATGGCAATTTTAGGGAAAAGCTTCGGTGAATTTATCACTATAGCAATGAATTTATGAAGTTTATGTAATCATCATAAATATAAGATTTCTAAGGGTAGTTTATTGCTTCAAAATTCACATCCCGTCTAATCTTACATACAGATTAGTACTTCATCCTGATATCTTAAAAGTATCATTTGCCCTTTCTACTAAGCTTGTTTCAGCTTCTCGCTCTACATTACACATGAATTGGGCAACGAGATGCCGACCTGCGTCGGCATGACGGGGAAACAAGCACGCTGTCATCCTGAGCGGAGTCGAAGAAGTGCGGAGGGATAGCTGTTTATTTCGAGTTTAGAATTTCTGATTTAGTATTTATTAAACCACCCCTAACCCCTCCTTTACCATACACGTACCACCGAAGGAGGGGAATTTTGCCCCACAGACTGACTAATACAACCTCGTTTACTGTTATGCATAATCATTCGTCTGTAAATGGGTAGTGCGTTTGGCACCCCTCCTTATGAGCCTAGAAGCGTTGGAAAGGAGGGGCAGGGGGTGGTCGAGATGGCATCTCACTCTACATTACACATAAATTGGGCAACGCGATGCCGACGCTGGTCGGCATGACGGGGGAAACGAGCGCACTGCCGTCCTGAGCTTGTCGAAGGAGTGCGGAGGGATAGCTGTTTATTTCGAGTTTAGAATTTCTGATTTAGTATTTATTAAACCACCCCTAACCCCTCCTTTACCACACACATACCACCGAAGGAGGGGGATTTTGCCCCACAGACGGATTAATTTAAATGCGTTTACTGTGATGCAATAATGATTGGTCTGTAAAAGGGTAGTGCGCTTGGCACCCCTCCTTAATAGGTTTGCTGCGTTGGAAAGGAGGGGCAGGGGGTGGTCGAGACGGCATCTCACTCTACATTTCCACATGAATTGGGCAACGAGATGCCGACCTGCGTCGGCATGACGGGGGAAACGAGCGCGGTAGGTTATTTTTTAACTCACTCAGGTGTAGTGTTTTACTCGATTTGTGTCGTTGCGTCCCTCACTTTTTGTAAGAGAGAGGAGAGTTGAGACCTCAAACATTAACAAATTATTTGGGGTGAGTTAAACCAAAGCGATTTATATGTTCTTGATTCAACAATTAGATATTTAGTTTGTTGTTTTTACCATATTCATAAAAATCAAATTACACTTTATCTCCCGTTCTTTGATACTGTGTAGGCGTAACAAATCGTAACAGTTGCTAATAAAGCTAAAACCTTTGCTACTATTGGATGCAATAGCCGTAACAAGCGTAACATCAAAAAAACAAAAAATGCAGTTTAGCATTGAGTAAACCATACAGCAGCTTACTAATAGATACGTCCAATCTTACATACACATTAGTACACCCGCCCTCAGCTTGTTGATAGTATTACCCCTATAGCACTATAATTTCGGTTTATTTTTGCCGTTATAGTTGTAAAGAATGAGAAATACAGTAAAAGGTTTTGCCCTAATAATTTTCCTTTCACTTTATATAGGTGCGCACGCACAAGATACCACCCTGTCGCTACCCAAAGTACTGGTAGAAAACGGTTTTGTGCCCAATTTAGCCCCTGCCAATAAGGTAACCACTCCCCCAGTGGCCGAGGCACCCACCGCGCCCCTTCCTTCACTTTCCTACTCTATTATTCCCGTACAGTTTATTACCACCTCGCGTTTAGATATTCCAGTGGCTATACAAATGGGTAAAAACCAAGTCGCCCCGCTAAAAAACAACCACATACGTTTAGGCTTTGGTAATTATACCTCACCATTGGCCGAGTTGTATTTGCACAATGTGCGTGATGAATATGGAGCTTACGGTTTAACTTTTAAACACCTATCGGCCAATGGCCCTGATAATGCCAAGTTTTCTGATAACCTTGCCAAAGCCTTTGGCAAACGTTTCTTTAAAAAAGGCACACTAATGGCTGGGGTTGATTATGCCCGCAATGCCGTTAGATTTTACGGGGTAAACGATTCGCTCCCTAAACCTAGTGATGATAGTACAAAACAGGTTTTTCAAACCATTGGTGTAAACGGTGGTTGGGAAAGCAGTGAGTGGGGACGTAATAAATCACAATTTGGGGTTAATACAACCTACTATAACCTTACCGATAAATGGGGCGTACAAGAAAACGACCTTTTGGTGGGCGGCAATTTTAAAACTTTGATTAAAAAAGACGAGTTGCGTATACACCTATCATACAACTACAACGGTTATAAAGATAGCGGCACTAATATCAACCGTAACTTTATAAACATTAAACCCCGCTATACGCTTAACGAGAAAGGTTTTAAACTAGCCTTAGGTTTCAACAGCACTATTTATAAAGATACTGCAAAACCTGTATTTTACTTCTTCCCTGCCATTGAAGGCGAATACGAAATAGAAAAGCAAAATTTACTTGCCATAGCAGGTATTAGTGGGAATTTGCAAAAAAATACCTTTAGAAGTTATATGACCGAGAACCCTTTTATGGGTAATAAAAATAGCCTTAACAATACTGTTAACCGTCTTGAGGTATATGCAGGTATACGTGGTAAAGCCAGCGAAAACTTTGGTTTCACAGCTCGTTTATTTTACAACAGTTATAACGATATGCCTGTGTTTATTGCCGATAGCACTGTATTACGTCGTTTCAAACCCTTGTATATTGATGCAAAAGTTATTCGCTTTAATGTTGAATTGGGCTACCAATACAGCGAGAAAGTACGCATAAACCTAACAGGTAATTTCTACAATTATAAGGTAGCCGATTCAGCCCAAAAAGCATGGCAAATGCCTACTGCCGAAGTGAAACTAAACGCTACCTACAATATTGGTAATAAACTGATGCTTACTGCCGATGTTTTCTTGATGAACCAAAGGCCTGTTACCTCAGAGTTTGCTAAAACACCTGCTGCCAACCTAAAAGCCTTCACCGATTTTAATATCGGATTAGAATACCGTTACCGCAAAACGTTATCGCTGTTTGCTCGTTTAAACAACGTATCATCAGTACGCTACCAACGTTGGTACAACCACCCTGTATTGGGTTTAAATGCTATTGGCGGTATTACATTTTCGTTGTAAACAACTATCTTTGATAGTGTAATGAATCTTGAAGCCGAAAAACTAAAACTGGTAAAAATGATTTTAGATATTGATAGTGAAACCACTATTAATAAGCTAAAAGCCTTTATTGGGCATGAAACCGACAATACCGATTTTTGGGACGAATTGCACGACGACTTAAAAGCCGAAGTTGAAGAGGCAATTAAACAGGCTGACGCGGGAATGGTAATACCCCACCATGAAGTAGTTAAAGAATACTCTAAATGGTTAAAGAAATAGTCTGGCTTCAACCTGCGAAAAACTCTTTTTTCAACGTTATAAACTACTTAGAGCATAATTGGACTGAAAAAGAAATTAGAAGTTTTGTTTCTAAAACCGATAAAATCATAGGTATAATTAGTTCAGGAAAGGTCAAATTCAGAAAATCAGACAAGAAAAGTATTTATGAAATACTAATCACAAAGCACAACCTATTAATTTATAGAGAAAAGACTAACAGAATAGAACTACTACTTTTCTACGATACCCGCCAACATCCTAAAAAGAAGAAATTTAAACTGTAAACATCATTTGGGCAATAAATACTGTCTATGTAAGTAAAATTGCTAATTTTACTTTTTAGATGAAACACCTATACTTTGTTGTACTTTTTACTAGTTTATTTCAACTCACAGCAATAGCACAATGGCAACGCCTACCAGCCCCATTGCCTGAGTTTGAAGATGAAGCAGGTAATGCTACCTGCATTATTACCAACGATACTTTTGTATGGGTGGGGACTGAAAGCAGCGGGATTTTTAGGTTCAATATACAAAATGGAAGTAATTGGCAACCTGCCAACACAGGCATACAAACCTATACCATATATACAATAGTATACAGCAAAGGCAGCTTAGCTGCTACTACCGATAGGGGTGTTTATATTTCTACCAACAATGGTAATAACTGGCAACCCATAAACAACGGGTTACCCTTAGGGCAAAAAATAACTTCGTTTACGGCTACCAATGGCATTTTACTGGCCGCCACTGAAAAATATGGTGTTTTCCGCTCAACAGATAACGGACAAAACTGGTTGGTGGCTAATAACGGGCTATTAGATAATAACATACTGCAAGTACAAGCCGATGGAAACAGTGTATGGGCTCTTAGCCGCAATGCAGGTTTATTCAAGTCAAACAATCAAGGGCAAAGTTGGCAAGCAGTAAGCGTACCCGGCAATTGCTTGGAGTGTAGCGAAATTGCCATAATTGATAGCGCCATATTTATCGCACAAGGCAGCATTTTAGTGTCGCACAATAGCGGCGGAGTATGGAAAAAAGATACCACCGTAAAAAACATTACAGGCATACGTGCCTATAATGGTCGCCTATTGGCACACAATGCCTACCATATTTACGATACTTACGATACGGGCAAAGTTTGGTGGCTTGATTTTGAGTTTAATACCGATTCTTCAAAAAGAATAAATACCGCCTTTAGTCGCCCTGATGACATTAAATACATAGCAACTCAAAAACACGGTGTGTATAGAGGAAGTATTGCCGCTGTAACATGGAAACCTTATAATTTTGGATTACTGACTGCAGATATTGAGCAAATAGAATGGAAAAACGGGCAATTGTACACCATAGCTTTTGGCAACTTATACCGTAGCGCAAACAGAGGTTTGGCATGGGTTAATATTAGCACATCTAGTATGGCTAAAACAACCTCTTTTTTAGTATTAAGTAATAAAATAATGACCAGTACAGATGGTGATGGCATATATATTTTAAATGCACAGCAACAATGGAGCACTGCCAATAATGGATTGGATAACAAAAGGGTAAATAAGCTAATACAACACGACAATACCATTTTTGCCCTTACACAAGACGGTATTTACCGCACTCCCAACGAGGGAAGCATTTGGTTTAAGTATGCTAATGCTATCGATACGCTAACGTTTACCGATATGCTGTTTGATGGCAATACACTGTATGTGGGTACAGATTTGGGCTTATTTAAATCAGACAATGGGGGGAATAGCTTTGTTAAGGTTGATACATCAAACATACCGCGACGCTATGTGTATTCTATTCGTAAAATAAACGGACAATTATGGTTAAAAGTAGGCATTGACACCCATGTGTCTGATGACGGCATCTCTTGGCCTCGCTACTATTATGTGGGGGGTATTACGTTTGCCAACTCGGTATCGTTGGTACAAAACCGTTTGTATGCCTCTACAAACTCAGGCTACTTACTTAAAGATACAGCGCAAGAGCAATGGCATTATATAAAGACTATTGAAGGTTTGCGTGCTAATGTATTTGAGGTTAACGATTCGTTTTTGTATGCGGGTACAGGTGCAGGTATTTGGAGATTACCTATTAGCAATGTGGTAACTTCTACCCATACAGTTAATAACAATAAACTAAAAGTATACCCCAACCCTACTACAAATTATATTACTGTTGATAACGAACCCATACAGCGTTTGGAAGTATATAGCCTAACAGGTCAAAAAGTTGCTGAGTGCAACAACTGTAACACCATCAATATACAAACCACTCCAACAGGCATTTACCTGCTAAAAGCAACCACTTCTAGCGGAACAACGATACAGAAAATAGTTAAAGAGTAAAAATCCTTATTTTCTGATGTCAAATATTAGAAATACTGATGCACTGTCATAGTGAGCGCAAATATATTCGTAATGAATCATGCACTAAAGTTCCTTCAAGCGTCTGCGCTTGAAGGCTATGATTGTAGCGTCCCGCTACTATTATGTAAGCGGTTACGCTTGTATATACACTCCTTAAGCGTGGGCGCTTAAGGGAACAAGGGAAAATCACTTTATCAGCAGGATAGGTGGTGTGCGATAGCTGTCATGGTGTCCCGATAGCCATCGGGACGAACCATACGCGTGTTGGCCTGCCCTCCTGCCCTTCGACAAGCTCTGGATGACAACACACCAGTTCCCTGTCATACCGATGTAGGTCGGAATACGTAAGCACATTCAGCACGAACCATGCACTAAAGTTCCTTCAAGCGTCTGCGCTTGAAGGCTATGATTGTAGCGTCCCGCTACTATTATGCAAGCGGTTACGCTTGCATATACACTCCTTAAGCGTGGACGCTTAAGGGAACAATAGTATGTTATTCAATATCCACCTTATACACTGTCATCCCGAGCGAAGTCGAACCATAAGCCCACCAGCAGAAGGCACTACAATATTTTTTTTATAAACAAAACCCCAATATGGAAAATCCATATTGGGGTTTTAATCTTTATATCTTTAAAAGTACTACTCTACTTCAACTTTTACCTTTGTACCCACTTTGGCTACATCGCGAATTTTAACGTCTATTTCCTCGCAAAGTTCAGGGTTATCGGTTAGCAATTGGCGTACAGCCTCGCGGCCTTGCCCCAATTTGGTTTCATTATAACTAAACCACGAGCCGCTTTTCTTTATAATATCGTACTCAACACCCATATCTATAATCTCGCCAATGCGCGATATACCTAGTCCGTACAAAATATCAAACTCAACCACCCTAAATGGGGGAGCGACTTTGTTTTTGGCTACTTTTACCTTGGTGCGGTTACCCACTATTTCCAAACCTTCTTTTAGTTGGCCAATACGGCGGATATCTAAACGTACCGAAGCATAAAATTTAAGTGCATTACCACCCGTTGTAGTTTCAGGATTACCAAACATTACACCTATTTTCTCGCGCAGCTGGTTGATAAAAATACAAATACAACCCGTTTTGTTTATTGTACCTGTAAGTTTACGCAAGGCTTGCGACATTAAACGAGCTTGCAAACCCATTTTACTATCACCCATATCGCCTTCTATCTCTGCCCTTGGCACAAGTGCCGCTACAGAGTC
Organism: Bacteroidia bacterium; assembly: GCA_037968475.1. GTDB lineage: Bacteria > Bacteroidota > Bacteroidia > UBA8524 > UBA8524 > SB11. Next base: position 13,291 of record JBBKVO010000010.1, on the reverse strand, counting down.
TATTACCAATACATCTATTGCGCCCGAGCGTATAAGATTATCAGCAATTTCAAGTGCTTGCTCTCCGTCATCAGGTTGAGAGATTAAAAGATTATCAGTATCAATGCCTAATGCTTGTGCATAATTTTTATCAAACGCGTGTTCGGCATCAACAATAGCACATATACCACCTTTTTTCTGTGCTTCGGCAATACAGTGCATAGCCAAAGTAGTTTTACCCGACGATTCAGGGCCGTATATTTCAATTACCCTGCCGCGCGGAAAACCACCAACGCCAAGCGCTATATCTAACCCCAATGAGCCTGTAGATACTACATCTACATTTACCACACGGCTATCGCTCATTTTCATCACAATCCCTTTTCCGTAATCTTTCTCTAAACGCTCTATTGCAGATTGTAATACTTTTAATTTTTCTTTCTTAGTATCAGACATTTTTATCACTAAATTTCGTTAAACAAATGTAAACATCATTTATGGTGAAAAAACCATTGTGAATAAATTTTCATCAACATTATGTTGAAAAAGCGAACATATCGATTTTTTTTATGGGCAATTGCATTAATTTTTGTTGTGGGACTGCTGCCTTCATTCAGTTGTATAGTACCTGTAAAAAATGCTACGGCGGGAGATTGGAATAAAAATTCGTTTTGGTATTATCCTTGGGGTAAATCAGTAGTGCACAAGGGCATTGATATTTTTGCACCACAAGGCACTGATGTTGTTGCTGCCACAGGAGGTATAATTATATCTTCAGGAGAAAATAAATACGGGGGCAACTATGTGCTTGTTTTGGGTGCAAAGTGGCGTCTAAGCTATTATGCACATTTACACCAAATAAAAACATCACCCTTACATATTGTAAAACAAGGGCAAACCATTGGTACAGTAAGCAATACAGGCAATGCAAAAAACAAAGCACCACATCTACATTTTTCTATATTTTCGCTTATACCTAAATTGGGCAATGCTGATACATCAGTACAAGGGTGGAAAAAGATGTTTTACCTAAACCCAATAAGCTATTTTTGAGTATTATGAACAAACCTACCACACGTACTCACAAAATAAAGCTATGGCCATTGCGTTATAGTTTCATGGGTATGGTATGGTTTCTTGTATTAACTCTTACAGTAGCTTGTAACGAAAAAAGTGCTACACACGAAATAGCACAAGGCAATTATAAATACGTACAACAAATACCTGTACCCGATGGTTTTGTGCGCGATACTGCTGATAGCAGCAGTTTCTCTTACTATTTGCGCCATTTAGAATTAAAGGCCGATAATAAGGTATTGTTGTACAACGGAAAGGAAAAAGAAAATCAAAATGCACAATATGCCGTTATAAAAATGGACATAGGTGCTCGCGATTTGCAACAATGTGCCGATGCTGTGATACGTTTGCGAGCCGAATATTTATACGCACAAAAAGACTACGAAAATATCCACTTTAATTTTACTAATGGCGAGCGGGCTGACTATATAAACTATGCTAACGGGCAGCGTGCCGTGCTGATAAATAACCAAGTAAAATGGGCAAAAACAGCTAAAAAAGATTATACCTACCCTACTTTTATAAAATATTTGGATATGGTATTTACCTATGCAGGTACTATATCGCTAAACGGTGAATTATGGAAAATAAATGTTGAAGAAATACAGTCCGGCGATGTATTTATACAAACAGGTTACCCATACGGCCATGCGGTAACGGTTATTGATGTAGCCACTAATCCGCAAACTGGACAAAAAGCATTTATGCTGGCACAAAGTTTTATGCCTGCACAAGAAATCCATATTTTAAAAAATCCTGATAAGGTAAACGACCCTTGGTATTATGATAATTTTGGCTACGAGCTACGCACACCTGAATGGACTTTTGAGAACATTGATCTAAAAAGGTTTCCTTATTAGCTATTACATTTGCCCCAATGCAGCTCTTTTACTCGCAAAGTATAGAAAACAACAGTATAAGCCTTGATGATGAAGAATACAGGCACTGTATAAAAGTATTGCGCCGTACCGTTGGTGATGAAATAGCTATAACCGATGGCAAAGGCACATTATACAAAGCACAAATAGCACAAGTTGGCAAACACCAATGCACTGCAACTATTGTACAACAACAACATTTTGAACCACAAACTCACCCACTGCACGTAGCTATTGCCCCCACCAAAAATACCGACCGCATAGAGTGGACGGTTGAAAAACTAGTTGAAATTGGGGTGAGCAAAATTAGCTTTATACACTGCGAACACTCTGAACGTAAGGTATTGAAAACTGATAGATTGCAAAAAATTGCACTATCGGCTATAAAACAATCACTAAAGTTTTATTTGCCTGAAATTGAAGAATTAACCCCTTTTAAAAATTTTATAGAGGGTATAGACAAAAACCAAAACCTATTTATTGGCTATTGTGAAACCGAAGCCACAGCCTATTTGCCTACACAAGCGTTTACCCATAGCCAAACTACGGTATTAATAGGTCCCGAGGGCGATTTTAGCCCCGCTGAAGTAGAACTGGCGAAACAAGCAGGATTTATACCCATATCGCTGGGGCAAAGCCGTTTGCGAACAGAAACGGCTGCAATAGTAGCTGCAACGCTTATAAATAGTAAATTTGAAACTCAAGCATGAAAAGAAGTATCCGCATAGTTATATTATTAGCTGTTTTTGGTCTGTTAAGCTCGTTAACCCTTGCCCCGCCCTCGTTTAAAATAGCGCGACTGAAATATGGCGGTGGTGGCGATTGGTATGCCAACAGAACTTCGCTACCTAACCTTATTTTGTTTTGCAATCAAAATTTGGGAATGAATATAGATGCTGATGAAGCGGTGGTAGAACCCGCTAGCCCTGAGCTTTATAACTATCCTTTTATACACATGACGGGGCACGGTAATTTTGTATTTACCGACCAAGAGGCCGAAAACCTGCGCAACTACCTTAGCGGCGGCGGTTTTTTACATATTGATGATAACTACGGACTTGATCCTTTTGTGCGCCCGCAAATGAAAAAGGTTTTCCCCGAATTAGATTTTGTAGAACTTCCCTTCTCGCACCCCATTTATAGTCAGCAATACAAATTCCCCAATGGCTTACCCAAAATACACGAGCACGATAATAAGTCGCCACAAGGTTTTGGTTTATTGTACGAAGGTCGTTTGGTATGCTTTTATACTTACGAATGCGACTTGGGCAACGGCTGGGAAGATGCAGGCGTGCACAACGATAGCGAAGAAAAACGTACACAAGCCCTAAAAATGGGAGCTAATATGTTGCAGTTTGTTTTTACACAGTAGTTTAATTTTATCTAGGTGAAAAAATACATTAAGAGTGCTCTTTTACTTTTAATAGCTGGTTTTCTTGGTACATCACTTACCTATTGCACAAAACTACATGAGAATCCAAAAACTCCTGAGCTACCCCCTATCACACACGAAGGAAAAAATACATTTGGCTGTGTAGTTGATGGGGAAATATTTGCCATTCCTTTTGAGACAAGCCATATCCAATGCGAATACTACTTTGATAAATCAAAAGCTAATTATGGCACATTTGCTCTTATTGCTAGTACAGGAAATATGCAAAACGGAAAAGGTTTTACATACCATAATTACGAGGGCGTTTTTGACACTGGATTTCACAAAATGGACAGACAGTTTTTTAACAATAAGTATAAAAGAAGAACCATTATATCTGATGCAACTTCAGAATACTATTGCACAGAAGAAATGTTTGGGTCTATACACATTACCTATATCGATACCATCAATAAAATAATATCAGGCACTTTTGAGTTTGATGCTGTGAATGAAAACAACAACACTGATACTATTAGAGTAAGAGATGGCAGATTTGATTGTGGTAAATTTATATACTAATTCTTTTATTTCTTTTGTTGCCAAAGCCTTAAAGCATCATCAAAGCGTTGCTCAAATTCTGCTATTTTACTAAGGTCTATGCGCTGGGTATACTCTTCCACAAAACGTTTTATATTTTCTCTGTTCTTTCCAAAATCAAAAAAAAGTAACTGAAATACTGCTTGGCTTTTAATAATAGCCTCTCCGTTTTCTATGTGCATAGTTACCAACTCACCCCAAGTGGGAAAGGATATAGGCGTAGCGAAAACAACTTCGTTTTCTTCCAAATGCTCAATACTCCAACCCAATTGTATGGCAATAGGTATTGCCACCCCAAAAAACGATTGGGGTGTTGCTCCTATTAGTTCAATGTTGTTTTTAACTTGTATTGGCATTTATGCTCTTATATTCAATTAACGAGATGGCTTAACTTCTTTAATCTCAAACATTTTTATCTGCTTATCATACTGCACAACATTATTATAGATAGATGTAAAAACAAAACCACTAATGCACACCACACCTACTAATATTAACCCTAAAACTGAAAAGGTAAATTTTGGTGTTCGTGGTTTTATTACTAAAGGGTATATCATTAAGCCTATAAGTATACCTCCAGCTAAGCCCCCTATATGACCAGCATTGTCAATACCTTGCTTCATACCTGCCAATAAATTAATCCCAATAAAAAATAGTACTCCAAATAAAAAACGAACTCTTAATTCTTTATCCCCATAGTTAGTAAGTAATAATGCCAGTAATACTCCAAACGAACCAAATATTGCTCCAGAGGCACCTGCACTTACACCAACAGAATGAAAATTAACACTAACAATACTAGCTATTAGGCCTGATAATAAATAAGAAAAAGCAAACAATATTCTCCCTATAAGTCCCTCTAACATTGCTCCTACATAAAACAAGGCTAACATATTAAAGGCTAAATGTTCAAAACCACCATGAACAAAAACAGATGTTAGCAATCGCCACCACTCACCTGTAAGGATTAGAGGAAGATTGTTTCCTCCCCAGTCAATAATATTCTGTGAATTTGGACGCATAAAGTCAACACCACTTAATACCATTAAAATAAACACTGCTACATTAATCCAAAATAAAATAGGTGCGATAAAACTGAATTCAGTAGGAATTATAAAAGATACAAACTCTTTTAGCTTTTCTTTAAAACTTGTTTTCTCTACCTCATCTGGGCTATCCAATACTTCTTTAAACTCAGTATACTTGCTTAAAAGTTCTTCCTTAGTCAATGAATCTCTCAATTCGTTAAAAGCAGTAACAAATATTTCAATATTCCTTTTGTTCCTTTCCCAATTATGTGCTTTGCCTTTCTCAGACATACTTTTTACAAATAATTTTTGTGGTTCAGCTACAAGTTCAATTGCATACCACTCACTCGTCTCAGTATCTTCAGCTTCTGCTAGTATCCCATCTTCTTTAATCCCCACTCCATACCACTCTAACTTTTCTAAGGTAAAAATTATAAGACCTATTATTTCATTCCTATTTAATTCATATAAAAACTCTTGAGAAGTTTGGGAGGGTATATTTAATGCCATTGTATTCAATTAATCCACCAAATATATAGGGTTTGTACAAACAGTTTTTTAAGAACTTTTGCTATATCCTTACAATCTAACTAATATTGAGGGCACGGAGGCAATTATGAAATTACACACCATAGATACAGGATATTTTAAGTTGGATGGTGGTGCTATGTTTGGCGTAGTACCCAAAACCATTTGGAACAACCTAAACCCTGCCAACGAAAACAACCTATGCAATTGGGCTATGCGTTGTATGCTGGTAGAAGACGGTAACCGATTGGTATTGATTGATACGGGCATTGGCACAAAGCAAAACGACAAATTTTTTGGCTACTATTACCTTAATGGTGAGGATAGCCTTGAAAAATCGATAAACGCACTGGGCTATACCAAAGCTGATATAACTGATGTATTGCTAACCCACCTGCACTTTGACCATTGTGGTGGTGCTGTGGAATGGAATGCCGACAAAACAGGCTACCAACCTGCTTTTAAAAATGCTGTGTATTGGTCGCACCAAAAACATTGGGAACACGCCAACAACCCTAACCCGCGTGAAAAAGCATCTTTTCTAAAAGAGAACTTTGTGCCTTTGCAAGATGCAGGTGTATTGAAGTTTGTGGGCGATGATTTGAAAATCACCGATAACATAAGCGCATTTTTAGGTTTTGGTCATACCGAAGCTATGATGATGCCTGTGATAAAATATGGCGACAAAACTGTGATGTATATGGCTGATTTAATGCCATCATCAGCACATATAAAACCTGCCTATGCTATGGGCTACGATATACGTCCGCTAGATACAATGACAGAGCGCGAAGCGTTTAACCAAAAGGCTGTAGAAAATAATTATATACTGTTTTTTGAGCACGACCCTGTAACTGAATGTGCCACACTAACTCAAACCGAACGCGGCACTGTGATTAAAGAAAAATTTAACCTTAGCGATATTTAATATATGCACTTACAATATAAAAGCCTTTTACTGTTTGCTCTACTGTTTTTCATAGCTCCACTGGCTATTAATGCTCAAAAAAGGGTGTTAGTTATTTTTCCTGATGATGAGCACATAGAGATATCCAACCGTTTTCTTAAAACACCCGAAAGAGGTTTGGGCGATTCGGCAGTTATACGTTTTCTTACCCTAAAATATCAGTTTTATAATGTGTTTACCCAACGCCTAAACGAGAATGGCTATACACCCATAGGCGGTATTAACGATAAAGCAAACACAGCCAGTAAATTCAGCAAAAGCAATTGGTTTTTTACGGATAGTGCCACACAGCGAAAGCATAAAGGCAAGCACTATCTAGCAGCCACTATTGATGGTACTAATAAAGATTATTATAGTATGTATACCACAGCCGACAAAGCTGATTATATTATTTTTATTAATAAAATAAGTGTTGGCGGGGGATTTTTTAGAAATGTTTTTGCAACCAAAAACTATACCCTTGATGTGCATTTTGATGTATACAACAGCAACATGAAACATTTGGGTGGACAATACTTGCGTAAAAAAGTGCGACTAACAAAAAATATGTTTTGGCGTGCTTTTGTAGCCCACTTTAGTGCTATGCCCGATGAATTGGCTTTGTATTTTATTAATATGAAAAAATAGGCTACTGCCTTTTTAGGCTTACAATGTTTGAATAGCCCGTAAACATAATATTAGCTTCGGTGTATTCGCTTAGCATCGGGCGAATATCGAAAGCTAAAGTAAATGCTTTTAAAAAAGGTTCATCAACACAATCATCTTGTTTGGTTTTACTTACACGACAACGTAAACGTACAGGGTAGGTTTTAAATGCAAATGGGCTTTGATATAAATCAAAATCCATAACTGAGCAGCCATTTTGACTTTGTATGGTAACAAGCATTAAACTGTCCTTTTGCTCTACGTGTAGTATATTATAATCTAATATCCCATCATTGGAGATAAAAAGGCTATCACTTACAATAATTTTCTTTACAAAAAGTTCAAGCGAATCAGGTTGGTAATTAACAACAACTTTAATGGTATCGGTATGCGGGCTACTGTATTTAGCAGCCTTTTGTTTGGTTTTACATCCAAAAATCGTAAAAACGATAAGTAGGCTTACTATTGCTATTCTAAACATTTATTGTTTTATAAACTTAGCGGTGAAATAATTATTTTTTTGTTTGATGGATATAAAATAAACACCCTGTGGCAAGGCACTAATATCAATAGTATTATTGCTGTTGGGCATACTATAAAACTGCTGTCCCAATACATTTAGTATTTGCACTTGGGCAGAGGTATTGCTTATATATGGGCTGCTAAAGGTAATGGTTTCATTGGCAGGGTTGGGATAAAACTCCAGCGCAAAGGGTTTCACCTTTTCTACACTTAAAGGATATTCGGCTTCGCCACCAAATTTTTTAATACCCGTATTCATTGGGTCGAGCCAATGTTTCAGTTGGCGTGTACTATCAATTCCATTTCTGGTAAAATGCCAATCCATTCTTCCAAAAAAATCTGTATTGCCGGGGGTTGAGCACGAAGAGTTCCCTCCAGTTAGCGTGCCAATAGCATAGCCGTTATTATCAAACAAAACGGCACCCGAAGAGCCCCCTTGTGTTATACCGTGCCCGTTGGCCGTAGCCGACCATAATACTTCCCAATGGGTATTATCAGGCGATGTGCTAAAAGGGGCATTAAAACTTGGCGGCCACTTATAAGTTGATATTTTTTTAATATCCCACGCGGGATGATGTATACATACCCCGCTATCCATTTGTGCCACAGTATCTAAATTCCACCCTGCATAGTAGGGGTTCCAGTTTTGTGGTGGTTTTTGGTTTAATTCTACCAACAAAAAGTCTGAACCTTTTTCGCCGCCTTGGTCATCACTATGCGCCAACACTCGCGAGCCTGTAATTACCCTATCGGCCAATGTATCTTCGCTAAAAGGATTGGCACACGTTGGCGATTCGTAATTAAAATAGAACAACCAATATTTAAACAGGGTATCATTTATTAATGATTTTCCTGTGCCATCAAGCGCGCAGTGCATAGCTGTAAGCATATAAGGCTTGAAATCTTTATTGGTATTGTGCATTAATGTGCCCGTGCACCACTGCACAGTAAAATCAGTAAGGCAGCGTATGCGGGCTACTGCATTTTTTTGGTATGCCCATCCGTCGCCCTCTCTACATTTTACATTTACGTTGCACGCGCCCGATGTCCCAAAAGCATCAGTGCTTGGTGTATCGCCATTGCGTTCGGTACGGTACATATAACCTACCTTTTCAATCACAAATTGAGGTTCGTCGTTTACCCCATTTGGCTCAAAATATTCAATTATAGCTTCTTGGCCTTTTACTATTTCTGATGAAAGTATATTTTGTTGGCTAAAATCTTTATTGGTAAAGGCATTCACCCACTGACTGCCATCGGTAGTATAAATATTAAGTTGTGCGCCTTTGGGTAGGTGGTTTACCTTACCAAAAAACGATATACCTTTAGCATCGTTAGCCACTACTTTTATACGCCAAATGCGACCATTACTCATCTTTTGCCATTGGCCGCTAGTTTGCGGCGTATAGTTGGCATCTATAAGCCTACCCACATTTAGCGGTTGTGGTTTGTTGGTTGGTGCATTATCAAAAGCATCTAACTGTGCCGAAGTAAAGCCGCTTATTGTAATTGTAGCAGTGCTACCCACAGCCAATAGTTGTTGTTTTATAGCCACAGGCTGCGCTTGCAAGCAAAATACACCGGCGGTAAAAATTGCAACAGCACTAAATTTTTTAATATTAAAACCCATATTGAGTGATTAAGTACATTAGCGCAGCTATGGAAGCTGCTCCCAATTCTAATTCTCTTTTATTGACGCTTGTAAACACATCAGTGTTGGCATGGTGGAAATCAAAATACCGTTGCGAATCGGGAATATAACCTGCTAAAAACACTCTTTCTTGTCCTTTTTTAAGCTGGCCAATATCGGCACCACTGCCGCCTTGCTCAAAATCGTACAATCCGTAGGGCAATAGTAACTCTTTAAAACTGCGTATTTTTTCTATTTGTAAACTATCACCATCAAGGTGAAAACCGCGAGGGGCAAAGCCTCCCCTATCACTTTCTATACCTGCAATATGTTTTTCGTTCAAACTATCGGCTATTGCTGCATAGGCTCTTGCACCACGCAATCCGTTTTCTTCGTTCATAAACATCACCGCACGCAAAGTACGTTTTGGGCGTATACCCATCACTTTAAACAAACGCAAAGCCTCTATCGATTGGACACAACCTGCACCATCATCATGCGCACCCTCGCCATTATCCCACGCGTCTAAGTGTCCGCCTGCAATTACATATTCATCAGGAAACTCACTGCCTTTTATTTCGCCTATAACATTATACGATAGCACATCGGGCAAGGTTTCGCAATTCATTTTAAAATAAAACTCCAAATCAGGTTCGTTTTGCAGCATCAGGCTCAATTGGTCGGCATGAAGTGTACTAATAGCCGCCGCAGGAATTTTGGTTACACTATCAACATAGGCCATAGCCCCTGTATGCGGAAACTCATCAGTACTTAAATTCATCGAGCGTACAATTACACCCAAAGCGCCAAAACGAGCCGCTTCTACCGCACCCCAAACGCGTTGATCAACACAACCGCCATAGGCATTAAAAGTAGAAATATGTGTCGGCTCCATCGGGCGACTGTAAAAAATTATCTTACCTTCTACCTTCTCCTTGCCCAAATCTTCAAGCTCAGTCAAACTTTTCACCTCTACTACTTGTGCTCTTAAACCTTTTTTGCCTGTGCCAATACTGCCGCCCAAAGCACAAATATTTACTTTCTTTTTCCCTGTTTTTTTGCTGATAATTTTTGCTTCCTCAGCTTTGCCACGCACCCAATGAGGTACCATGCAAGGTTGAAGAAAAACAGTATCGAAACCTAAATTTTGCATGGTGTTTTGTGCCCACTCTACCGCACGTTGTGCGTTTTCGCTGCCACTTAGTCGGTGTGGGGCTTTGGTACACAACTCGCCCAATAGGCTATGGCTTTTACCGCGCAAAAGAGCTTCGTCAAAAATTCGTCGTATAACAGCGCTATCAGAGTTTGGGTTTTGTGCTGTTGAACTTAATGCGCAAAGCACAAATAGAGAAAAGAGTAGGGTTTTAATCTTCATTTTAATAAAACATCAAAATAAAGCCAAAAAAACTGTAAGTAAAACCTTTGGTGCGGTTATTTGGTGGTTTGTAGCCGTTAGTGATTAATTTTTTAGTTAACTCACCCCAAATAATAAGTTTAGTATCGGCTTTCATAATTCCCCCTCTCTTTTTGTAAGAGAGGGGTGCAGTGATGTGGTTCCGGCTTTCCCATAAAACTGGGGTGAGTTAAGCAATAGGATTTGAAATCCTATTCTATATAAATTACAGCCCAAAGGCAGACTTTAAGTCTGCCTTTGGCTGTAATTCTAAAAGCGGTTGGTTTTTAACCCGCCGCAAAAAAAACCGATTACCAACAACTCACACTAAAACGTTCCTTTTCAACGATTTTATAATTATGTACGTCATTTAGTCAAGTAAAAAGATAGCTTTTACCGTATTTTGCCCCCTCAATTCATTTTTGGAATAAACCTTGTGATAACCGTTTATAGAGAACATATTATGTTAAAGAAATTTTTTGTAGCCGTTGGAGTGCTTTGGATGCTGGCCGCGCAAGCACAAGACACCACATCACTAACATCAATAAAATTAGAGCCCGAAAGTCGGCACTCAAATATTTGCGAAACCGTTACTGCCCTGCTAAGCAATAGTGCCTACAATAAGGTGGAAGTAAACGACGATTTAAGCAAGAAGGTATTTAAAGAGTTTTTGACAGATGTAGATTATACCCGAAGTTTCTTTTTACAAGCTGATATTGACGGTTTTAAAACAGAAGAAACCAGACTTGACGATTATTTAAAAAGCGGACAAGTTAGCTTTCCATACAAGGTGTACAACCAGTTTTTACAACGTGCTAACAGCCGCATACAGTATACTTACGAACTATTAAAAGACTCGATGGATTTTTCGGTAAACGATTCGTTTGAGGTACGCCGACAAGATGCGCCTTGGTGCAAAACTACCGAGGAGCTAGACCGCTTGTGGAGAAACAAAATAAAGTACGAGTGCTTGGGTATGCTTACCACCGGAAAAGATTGGAAAAGCGCCTCTGATGTGGTGCGTAAACGCTACGAAAATTTTGAACGCCAGCTAAAGAAAACCAAAAACGAGGACGTGTTTGATATATTTATGAACGCGTTTACAACCATTATAGACCCACACACCAACTATTTCTCGCCACGTGTAGCGCAAGATTTTAATATTAATTCATCACTATCGTTAGAAGGTATTGGAGCTACCCTGCAAACCGAAGGTGAATATACCAAAATACGTGAGGTAGTAAAAGGTGGCCCTGCTGAACAAAGCAATCAAGTTTTTGCCAACGACCGTATTACTGCGGTAGCACAGGGTGATGATGGCGAATTTGAGGATGTTGTGGGCTGGAGGATTGACGATGTAGTATCATTAATTCGCGGGAAAAAGGGAACTATTGTTCGCCTAAAAATTATTGATGCCAAAGCCACCGTTACCGATAAACAAAAAGAAGTACGCATAGTACGCGATAAAATAAAACTGGAAGAACAAGCCGCCAAAGGCACTATTGAAGAAATTAAACGCGGTAAAAACACCTACAAAGCAGGCGTTATCGTTGTCCCCTCATTCTATTACGACTTTCAAGGTGCACGCAGTGGCGATGCCAATTACAAAAGCACCAGCCGTGATGTAAAAGAAATTATTGATAGCCTAACTAAAGTAGGTATTGATGGTTTGGTGGTTGACTTGCGCAACAATGGTGGTGGAGCTTTGCTTGAAGCCATAAAACTAACAGGCTTATTTATAAAAACGGGCCCAGTAGTTGAAGTACGCAACCTTGATGGCAGTATAGAAGTTGAACGCGACCGCGACCCATCGGTAGCTTACGATGGTCCAATGGTGGTATTGGTAAACCGTTTTAGTGCCAGTGCATCCGAAATTTTTGCAGGAGCTATACAAGATTATAACCGAGGTATAATAGTAGGCGAACAAACACACGGAAAAGGAACAGTGCAAAACCTTGTCGACCTTAATCCTTATGTACTATTGCCCGAAGATGAAAATGCAGGTCAGCTAAAAATAACTATTGCCAAATTTTACCGTATAAACGGAAGCAGCACACAAATAAAAGGGGTAATACCCGATGTTGCTTTACCTAGCCTATATGCTGACAAAGAATATGGTGAAGACGAAAGCGAATACGCTTTACCTTGGGATCAGATAAAAGGCACTAACTACGAAAAAACCGACGACCTAGCCCCTGTGCTCGGCACGCTTACTGATAATCACAGCAAGCGTATGAAGAAAAACAATACGTACGAGTTTTTAATTGACGATATAAAAACCTTTACCCAAGCGCGCCAACGTCAATACGTAAGTGTTGAGTTTAACACCTACAAAAAAGAAATTGAGCAAAACGAAAAAGAGAAAAAAGAACGTGATGCTGAAATAGAAAAACTGAAAGAAAAAGGCAAATACACCAAAGACCTTATTTTGACTGAGGGTTTGGAGGTGCTGCTTGATTTTAAATTGCTAAAAGCATAGTACATCTTTTTAGAAAAACCATATATAAAGAGAAAGCCCGCTAAAAACTTAGCGGGCTTTCTCTTTATATATATTTGTCCTGTCCTGAAATAGCGTTACGTAAAAATGTAATGTTATGAGAGAAAACCAAGAGATTAAGTATGTTAAGCGAACACAACGCGATTACAGTTATGCTTTTAAATTATCGGTAGTA
>JBBKVO010000009.1:0-74612 GCA_037968475.1 Bacteroidia bacterium | reverse complement strand
AAACAGGATACTTACCAAAATAACCGCTTTGACCACTATTCAATACCTCAATAAATTCGTCTTTGGGAGAAAAATAAACAATATTAAAGTTAACTTAGTTTGATAATGCACTACGGGTTTCATTTTATAAATATCTATAAAAGCGTGAATAAGAACACAGAAAAAGAGTGTTTCTTTTTATTTGTAGAACAAATGTGGCTAAACCTGCTACTTTTGAAATAAACAACTTGTAATAGATGCGCAACACCATTCTTCTTATACTTTTTTTGGCGAATACCGCTTTGGTTTTTGCCCAGCCTGCCGATTTTGATAAAATGTTCCATCCTCAAACGGAGGATGAAATAGCTGTGATGAAAAAATCGCCACAAAAAATCGTCATTGCGTATAGTGTGTCAGAAGAGCTTATGAATGGCGATACTGACAACTATATAAACGGGGTGAAAAAATATGATGCAGACGGAAGATTGATTTATAGTGATAACTATGGCAGTGGCACGCTTATTAAGTATGCTTATGACAACAAAGGTCGCATTACAGAATATTTTGAAGATAATGGTATAGAGGGTGGCCTGTTAAATTTCACAATCAGTTATACCAAAAAAGGTGCTATTGAGGCTATTGAAAACAAAGCCAAGGCAGGAAAAAGTGTGTCGTACAATGCCACTACAAGAACAATACTAATAAGTGAAGCAGGCGGGTATATATACCGCTATACCCTAAATGAAAACAATCTACTGGAAAAAGTGGCGACTGAATATTACCAAAGCAGACCATACAACTCAACCATTACCTATAACAAAAAGGGGCTGGTAACTGAGGAGAAGGGAACGCGCGAAGTTGGTGAGGACATTGGCAATTTTGTAGCCACACACACTTATAAAGGTGATAAACTAATAAAGGTTGAGGAAGTGCTTACCATACCTTTTCTTAATACTACCCAAATAAGTACTATAAGCTATACATACAGTAACGACCTACTCGAAAATATGTCGTTTACTACTGCTGAAAGTAGTATTTCATTTAGCTATATATACGACGATACTAAACGTCCTATACAAACCAACTATTTTGAAGGGGAAGAGCTTTTTGCCCAACAGTTTTTTATATACCGCTAAACGATACCCAGCAGCATTAGCAAACCATAGATAATAAGTATGCATCCAACTACATAAAGTAACCAGCCTAATACCCAAGGGATAATTGCGGCTAGTATTAAAAACACAATACCTACTACTATAAACCACAACCAACTGCCTTTTTGCACTTCTTTGGTAGAAGTGTATTTTTTAAGTTTTTCTAACTTTTTTATGTGGCGCGGGCTTAATCGTTCTTTTATATCCACGCCTTTTTCTACTGTTTTTGGGGCGGTTGGTGTAGCTACAGTATTAGACGGTGCTGGCATTGTAGCTATATTTTGCTTTTGAGGAGCAAGAGGAATTTCAGCAACAGTATTTTGAGTGGCTATTTCCGCTGGTTTTGAAGCAATACCTTCGGTTTCAGCTATTTGTTGTTTCTTTTTAGCAGGCTTTTGGGCTACTGTTTGGTTGTGTTTTCTAACTTTGGGTACGCTTCCGTAGCGAGAGCTTGAGCATGATGCCAAAAAAACTATTGATAGGATAAGTGTTGCAATTTTTGTTTTCATACCGGTATTGTCTTGTTAGTACAAATATACAAATGACTACACTAAAATGTTTGGCTTTACTATTAAAGTTATACAGCTACTTGTAACTCCGATTATCATTTTTTAATGCCCTTAATTTTCACGTTGGCATTTTGTGCATATTGAAGTAGTTGCTCTAATTGTTCAGAAGAGAGGTTTCTTGTAGGGATAAAATTACCAAAAGCCGCAGTTTGTAATAGAAGAATAAAATCGCCTTTTACCCAAATGTAATTGAATCTGCTCCACTGTAAAGACGTATGAAAAGAATCTCCTTCTATATTCACACCATTTTCATCAACAGTATAAATAATGGTCTCATTTAAAGCGGGAGAATTTTGATATGCCTTCTCTACAATACTATTTAGAGAAAAATAAAAAATAGTACAGAATAACAATATGACCAATAAAGGCATCAAACCCGAACTTAAAAAGTAATCAGATGAAAGACCCTCCATCAGTAACGAAAACAGAAAATTAAACAGTATAACAGGTATAATTATCTTTATTAGCCACAGCCTTTTTAACAGGAACTGTATACTAATTTTTTTGTACTCTTTTTTTGTAATCGAAACCTGAAATTGTAACATAGATGCGCAAATTAGCTAATAATAGTATTTCTTATATATGTAATTATTCTTTTTACTATGCTTGTTCCTTTAAGCGTCCTCGCTTAAAGAGTCTAAGAACCAAGCGTGCCGCTTGAAATAAAAAAGCGTTGACGCTTATCTGTTTTATTCCCGAAGCGCGGACGCTTCGGGGAACTATTACAATATCACGTGTTCCTGCAAATCCCATTTGACAAATTTTAAAAATTTGTCAAACAACTTGAAACAAGAAACCTTAAACCAAAAACTAAGAGTTCTTTAACTCGCTTACCAAAGCGGTAAGGGTTTTTTTGGCATCACCAAAAAGCATACTTGTTTTCGGGTCGAAAAACAGGGCGTTTTCAATGCCTGCATAACCTGCACCCATGCTGCGTTTCATCACTACTATATGTTTGGCGTGGTCAACATCTAATATGGGCATACCGTATATGGGGCTGTCTTTATCGTTACGTGCGGCAGGGTTTACTACGTCGTTTGCACCTATTACTAATACTACGTCGGTAGTAGTAAACTCAGGGTTAATTTCTTCCATTTCAAGCAGCTTATCGTAGGGCACATTACTTTCAGCCAAAAGCACATTCATGTGTCCGGGCATACGTCCTGCAACGGGGTGTATGGCATATTTCACCTCTACGCCTTCTTTCTCAAGCATTTCTTCCAACTCGTGGCAAGTGTGTTGCGCTTGTGCAACGGCAAGACCGTAACCGGGCACTATAATTACCTTTTTGCTATACTTCATCATCATAGCAGTATCGGCAGCGGTAATTTCTTTTATGTTACCCTCAATGGCTATTCCGCCTCCGCCTGATTTATTTCCGCCAAAGTTTCCAATAATCACGTTTAGTAATGAGCGATTCATAGCGTTGCACATTACTACGGTTAGTATTGTACCTGCCGAACCGACAAGAATACCGCCCAATAACATTACTTTATTATCGTACAAGAAACCGCCGCAAGCGGCGGCAACCCCTGTAAACGAGTTAAGCAATGATATAACCACAGGCATATCGGCACCACCAATAGGAAACACAAACAAAACCCCGTAGAGTAGCGAAAGGGCAAACACAAGGTAGAACACCCAAGTAGCAGTTAGCACTCCGCCTATAAACAAACCTGTAAGCACTACTACTATAAGTAGTAGGCCAATATTAACTACCTGCTGTGCAGGTACGGTAATGTCTTTTATTTTGCCGTCGAGCTTACCCCATGCTATCATGCTACCTGCAAAGGAGATAGAACCGATAATAAGTCCGGCGAAAATGATAAGGAGTTTAATTTGAATGGCTGAATACAGTACATCAGCACCGTTTTCGTCAACTATTGATATTTGTGTAGATATAAATTCGCCGTGCCCGTAAATAATAGACAAGGCTTCTTGTATGTGTCCAAATTCTATTATCGAAATAAGCATGGCACACGCGCCACCCATACCGTTGAACAACGACACCATTTGAGGCATTGCCGTCATTTGCACGCGTTTGGCTATTAAAGTACCCACAACTGAGCCTATAATTAACGCCCCAAAAATCCACTCTAGGTTGTGCAGGTTTTGGTCGGCGGCATCTTTATACAAAAAGATAGTCCCAAAAATGGCTACAGCCATACCAAAGGCAGCAATAAGGTTTCCCCTACGGGCAGTATCGGGCTTACCCAGCATTTTTAGCCCTAGTATAAAGGTTACTGAACCTATTAAATAGCTTAAAACTAATAAGTTGTATTGCATAATATTGTTTAAATCCGAAATTTTAATTTCTAAAAATTGATTGAACCCCTTTAGTCATGCTGAACTTGTTTCAGCATCTCATCACAATTGTAGATGAGATTCCGAAATAAATTCGGAATGACTTTACTTTTTCTTTTTAAACATTTCCAACATCCTATCGGTAACCACAAAGCCGCCCACTACGTTTAGTGTTCCTAAAAACACGGCCAAAAAGCCTAACACTTTGGTTATGGTTTCATCGGCTTGTCCCATTACTATTATTGCGCCAATAATCACTACTCCGTGTATGGCATTTGCTCCCGACATTAGCGGGGTGTGCAATACCGACGGTACTTTGCCTATTAGCTCTATCCCAACAAATATCATCAGGATAACCATGTATATCATTTGTTGGTTGGCGGTGATGAAGTTTAGTATACTTTCCATTGTTATTTATGATTTCAGATTTTTGAATTACGATTTATTTGCGTGTCGTGTTTTATCTTTAATGCTTTTTCTTGTACTTACCATTATGGCAATAATTTCATTAGCCTCTTTCATCAAACCTTCCAGTTTCTCGGCTTTTATTATGCCCGCCTCTAAAAGTAATTCATGCCAAAACATGGTTTCATCCGCCTCTTCAACTACTATACTGATTTTTGAATAAAACTCATCATTTGAACGGGCACGACAAGCAGCCCTATAATTTGCTCCGACTGACGTGGCCGACCGAAGTAATTGTCGACCAATTATTTTTGCTTCTTCTGTCTTAGGTAGGTTTCTATATAAATTAATGTTTCTTATGGCAAACAGTTTGGTTCTGGTTTTTAATTCTTCAGCGGTCATACTCTTCTAAATCAAAAATCTTAATTCAAAAATCAAAAATTATTTAAGCACCTTCCCTTCATGCACCACCAAAGTCCCCGAAGTAATTTCTTCTTCCATTTCCCATTTCATACCCTCGCTAGTAGCAAGGTGAGTTAATAGGTTATATATGTTTTTGGCGTATAAATCGCTGGCGTTTTGAGGTAACAAAGCGGGTATATTGCTTTGCCCTATAATTTTTACCCCGTGTTTTGTGGCTATTTTATCCAACTCGCTGGCTTCGCAATTTCCTCCTTGCTCTACAGCCATATCCACTATCACACTACCAAACTTCATGGCTTTTACCATTTCTTCGGTAATTAGTACGGGGGCTTTTTTGCCCATTACCAGTGCGGTCGTTATTACCAAATCGGCTTGCGATAGGTGTTTTAGTATAGTTTCTTTTTGTCGGCGCAGGTAGTCTTCGCTTACCTCTTTGGCGTATCCGCCTTCGGTTTTCACAGCATCGCCACCCTCAACCATCACAAACTTTCCGCCTAGCGACTCGACTTGCTCTTTAGTTTCAGGGCGAACATCGGTAGCTTCTACCACAGCACCTAAGCGTTTGGCAGTAGCGATGGCTTGCAAGCCTGCTACACCCACACCAAATATTAATACTTTTGATGGAGCTACGGTTCCCGCCGCGGTCATTAGCATAGGGAATATTTTACCCATAGCATTAGCACCCATTAGCACGGCTTTGTAGCCCGCTAGGTTGCTTTGCGAACTAAGAGCATCCATATTTTGTGCACGAGATATACGCGGTATGGCATCCATAGCAAAGCAGCTAATGCCTTTTGCTGCCACCTTCTCGGCCAACTCACGGTTCATCACCGCGTACAGAAAACAGACCAGTACTTTGCCTTGCGGTATCAGCGCTATTTCATCGTCGGTAGGCTGATTTACTTTTAAAAATATATCGGCTGAAACCAAGTTGGCTTTTTCAGTAACGGTAGCCCCTGCATCGGCATAGGCTTGGTTACTAAAAAATGAAGTGAGGCCGGCATCGGTTTCTATCAATACTTCATGGCCTTGTTTTATATATTGTTGTGCAACTTGTGGCGTAAGGGCTACGCGGGTTTCGTTGGGGCGGGTTTCTTTGAAAACGGAAATTTTCACAGATGGTGTTTATTTTGATTTTTAGCAAGTTAACGGAAACCATTTTAAGAAAGCAAGGCTTTACTTTTTATTGATAGATATAAAATAAAAAACCCAACTCTAAGGATTGGGTTTCAATTATCTAGGACTTTAATTAGTCGCTTCCTTTTTTATCTTTTGCGAAATAGTGTTTCCACTTGAGTTGGTATAGCGCACTATGTATAAACCATTGGGCAAAGTACTAACGGGTATAGCTGGGTTTTGCGGAGAAATAGTATGCGACAGTTGTAGCTGCCCAATACTATTATATATCTCTATATAAAGGGGCTGTGTAATTGGGGTAGTAAGCGAAAGGGTGTTTGTAGCTGGGTTTGGAAAAAACTGCATATTTGGGTGTGCCCCATCAATTTCGGCAACACCAACTGCCCAAACGTGAAAAGTAGCCTTTTCTTCAACAATATCAAACGGGTCTACTTGGTCTACTACCGAAATAACAACTTCCGCCGCTCCACTTGCCATAGCAGGGTTTAGGTGTATGTTTATTATGGCTGAATCGCCATCTTCAATCTCCACAGAGCCGTTTGTGGTTGATGCAGGATAGTTTGTTGTTTTATCTGATACGTTTACCTCCCATCCATTAGGCATACTGCCTTTTGATAACTGCCATATAAAGGTTGATTTCTGTCCGCTAGTATTGATAATATAGCCTGTGGCTTTTAGTTCAGACTGAGTGGCCGAGCCAAAAACATCCCTGTTTTCAAGCTTTACATCAAATGCAAACTGTGCTTTTGCTATTGCGCAAAGCACTAAAAGAGTGGATAAGAGTACTAGTTTTTTCATAATTACATTTACTAAAAAAACGTCAAAATAGTTAATCTCTTATCCTGTTGCCCTTTTTTTCGACAAACAAAAGGCCCTTTCGCAACGCGAAAGGGCCTTTACTATTTTTAAACTATATGGTTTAGCTTAGTTTTTTAAACTGTTTTGATACCACTTTACCATTATCGTCGGTAAAGCGTAAGAAGTATATACCTGCCGCAAGGTCGGACAAATCCATTGTGCTTGTTCCGCCTGTATGTAGGTGGGTTTTTTTCAACTGTCCCAATACATTATATACATCAATGCTTATAGCTTTTTCACTATCTAAAGTAATGTTTAGTTTATTGGTGGCAGGGTTAGGATAAACTTCTATACTTGCTTTTGCAGGCGTACGTGCACTTAGTGCCCAAGCACTAAAATCAAAGCTTTGGTGTTTTGCGTTTGCGCTATCGCCTTCTTCAAAAATTTGTACATCAATCTGTCCTGTTCCACTAGTACTTTTTACGTAAGTGTGTATGTCTATATTCCCTGAGTCGCCGGGGGCAAGTTCAAAAGTAGCACGTATTACGGTTATATCGTGGCAAAGGTTTTTATCGCATATTGCTGCCGACCATTGGTTGGGCAACGCTGGTGATTCCATTCGCCAAACAAACGTTTTGGTAGTAGTACCCGTGTTTTTAACAAAACTATAGCCTACCAACTCAAACTCGTTAGCTGAACCTGAAACGGTAGCCCCTTTTTTACCTGGCTTAAATGTAAACTGAGCTTGTGAAGACACAAACGCCAGCAAAACAAAAACTGAAAGTAGTATTCTCTTCATATCTATATTAATTCAAAGTTACGCTATAAAAGTAAATTACAAAAACCGTGCAGTTTTTTCTAAATATACTCTTTTAAACTGATATCCATGCTTTTTACTGAATGAGTAAGCGCTCCAACCGAAATAAAATCTACTCCCGTTTCGGCGTATTCCCGCACCGTTTCTAGCGTTATGCCTCCTGATGCTTCAGTCTCAAACCTTTTGTCTATCAAGTCAATAGCCTCTTGTAAAAGCGTTGGACTAAAATTATCCAACATTATGCGGTTTATGCCGCCTACTTGTAAGACTTGTTTAACCTCGTTTATGTTGCGTGTCTCTACCTCAATTTTTAAATTAAGGTTGTTTTTTTTCAAATAGGCTTGTGTGCTCGTTATCGCCGCTTCAATTCCTCCTGCATAGTCCACGTGGTTATCTTTCAACATTATCATATCGTATAAACCTATACGATGGTTGTAACCACCACCTACAGTTACTGCCCATTTTTCAAGAAAACGCAGTTGTGGTGTGGTTTTTCGGGTATCTAAAATTTTTGTGTTTAGCCCTTCTACCAATTGCACTATTTTGTTGGTAGTGGTAGCAATGCCGCTAAGGCGTTGGGCACAATTCAACACTAATCTTTCCGATTTTAGAATGCTGTGCACGCTGCCTTGTACTAATAAACCCACATCACCCTTTTTCACCCTATCGCCATCGGCAAGCAATAATTCTACCTGTAAATTGGCATCTACCTGTTTAAAAATCACATACGCCAGCTCAAGCCCCGCCACAATACCATCTTCTTTTATCAACATACGGGCTTTGCCTTGCGTGCCTTGAGGAATAGAAGCCAACGACGAGTGGTCGCCACTGCCAATATCTTCTTGCAGGCTGCGGGCAATAAAATCAACACATTGAGGTGAGGTGAACAAAGGATTCATGCGGCAAAGGTAAAACCAAAAATAATAGATAGAATACGTATGAAACGCTATTCTATTAAAAAATTACAGGGCGGCAGGGACTTAAGTCCCTGCCGCCCTGTAATTTCAATATCGGTGGATTTTAATCCGCCGCAATACGTTTATTCTTTCTCAAACTTCATCTCGTGGATGAGGTTCTTGCCACTCATTTCTTTTACATACACGGTAACGCGGTAATTGCCTGCGGCAGATTTATAACTGCCGATGGCAAAACTATTGTTTCCGTATGATTTGGCTCGATGAGTAATCTCGTACTTAGTGCACGCGTGCTGACCAAAAAAGTTTTTCAGCACCATTTCAGCTTGGGTTTTGCTATATACGCCCTCGTTGTTTTCAATATTCAATTCAACACTCGAGTTGAAGTAATTGGCCACTTCTTTAGCGTTGTTTTTGCGTATCCCCTCGGCCACACTATCAAAAATATCAGCCATTATGGTAAAGGCTGATAAAAAGCCTACCAATAATACTACCGAAATTTTTGCTATGTTTTGTTTCACAGTATCCATAACTTTATAGTGTAAAACCAAAAGTATGCCAATGTAGCTTTTTATGTTTTTTGGTTGAGCTAACTACCTATAGCCTATGAACAAAATTACAGTTTTAGCCGAGAAAAACTCGGTAATTCAACAATTTCTAACAGAAATACGAGATAAGCGCATACAAACCGACCGCCTGCGCTTTAATAGAAACATAGAACGTATAGGAGAAATACTAGCCTACGAACTGAGCAAAGAGCTTGTGTATAAGGCTGTTGAGACAGAAACCCCACTAACTACTACCCAAACAAAAATACTAACCACTCAACCCGTAATTGCTTCGGTATTGCGGGCAGGCTTACCTCTACAACAAGGTATAGCTAACTATTTTGACAACGCCGATAGAGCTTTTATATCAGCATATAGAAAGTATTTTGACGACTCATCGTTTGAAATTGAGTTGGATTATTTGGCTTCGCCTAACCTAAAAGGTCGCACCCTTATTTTTGCCGACCCCATGTTGGCCACAGGCAAATCGGCATTGCTCACCCTCAATTCGCTTTTAAGCAAAGGCGAACCTGCACACACGCACATTGTAGCGGTTGTTGCCAGTAAGCAAGGACTTGCCAACCTTAATGCCAACTTAAAAAATGTAAGTTTTTGGATAGGTGCTGTTGATGATGCCTTAAATTCGCACAGTTATATTGTGCCCGGATTGGGCGATGCGGGCGACCTTGCCTTTGGACTGAAAGAATAATGCAGAAAGAATACAAACACATTTTTTTCGACCTCGACCATACGTTGTGGGATTTTGAAAAAAACTCAGAAGAAACATTAGTACACCTATACCATCACTATAAATTAAACGATTTTGGCGTAACCCATCCCGATATTTTTATAGAGAAATACCGCGCTATAAATGCCCAAATGTGGCACTTGTATAACCGCCGCGAAATAACAAAAGATGTTTTGCGGGTGAAACGGTTTGAAGATGCTTTTATTGAGTTGGGTGTTAGCCCGCAAGACGTGCCCAATGGTATTTGGCAACTGTACTTAGAGCTTTGCCCTACCAAAACCAACCTTTTTCCTGATACTTTTGAGGTGTTAGAGTATTTAAGTCAAAAATATACTCTATCTATCCTCACCAATGGTTTTGAAGAAACCCAACACTGCAAAATAAACAACAGCGGTATAGCTAAGTATTTCACCCATTTACTTACATCGGAAAATTATGGATATGCCAAGCCCGACCCCCGTATTTTTGAGCAACTGCTGCAAATGAACAACGCCGTAGCTCCACAAACCATTATGATTGGCGATAATATTGATGCCGATATAAAAGGGGCAATGGCATCAAACATTGATTCGGTTTTTTTTAATCCTGAGAAAATACCGCACAGCCACATTGTGGAGCGAGAAATACACCAACTGAGAGAGCTAAAAGAATTTTTGTAGGCAAACAAAATAGCACGAAATTTGATTTAACATAAAAGAAAAATATGCGTGTACGTGGCTCAATACCTTTTAGAATACTACTTTGGTTTGCAGGGTTTTATGTAGTGTTTGGTGCGCTTACACAATGTGCATCATCAGCAGTGCTAACAGGAAAAAAAACCGTTGAAGAACAGTTTGAAAACCACAACCCTAAGCCTGTTTATTATACCTACGAGGCTCTTGGTCGCCAAATGCAATACGTACAAATAGGCGATATAAACAAACCCATGATTGTGTTTGTACACGGCTCGCCAGGGGGATGGGATGCTTACCTAGACTATTTTAAAGACACCGCACTTACCAATCGCGCTTGTTTGGTATCTGTTGATAGGGCAGGCTATGGTGGCAGCGGGGCAGGCTTTGCCGAACCCTCGCTTGAAGCACAATCAGCCATGTTATTGCCCATATTAAAAACCTCAAAAGCAAAACACAAACCTATATTAGCGGGGCACTCGCTAGGTGGGCCTATAATAGCCCGCATGGCAATGGATTACCCCAAAGCAATGTCTTCTTTGCTTTTTCTAGCTCCGTCTATCGACCCTGCTATGGAGAAAAGAGAGCCGTATCGCTTTTTTCTTAAATTAGGCGTAGTGCAAGCCGTAATGCCCAAGATGTTGGTTGCAAGCAATTTAGAACTAATGCCCCTTAAAGGTGAATTGGATAAAATGCTACCCCTATGGCAAAACATTAAAGTACCTTGTACTATTATGCACGGCACAAAAGATATGCTGGTACCCTATGGTAACGTAGCTTTCTACGAGAAAATGCTGGTAAACGCTCCAAAAAAAGAAGTAGTAACTTTTGAAAAAGTAGGCCACTTGATTATATGGTCTCAATTCAATGCGGTTAAATCTAAACTACTAGAGCAACTAAGTTGGTAACAGATGTTCTTCTTTTCCATCGGTGTGAAAACCTGTCAAAGAGGGTTTCTTAAGTCACCCCAAATAATGAGTTTAGTAACAATGGTCATAATTCCCCCTCTCTACAAAAAAGAGAGGGGCGCAGATATGCAGTTCAAGCTATCCAATAAAACAGGGGAGAGGAAAAATCATCCATTGGTTTGAAAACCGACGCTATTCAGACCTCTCGGCAATCCCGATAGGGTATAAATAGCGGCAGGTTTTAACCTGCTGCCATGATTTCAGTTTAACTCACCCCTCATTTATTATTTGGTTGAATTGACGGAATTCCCCCTCTCTTACAAAAGAGAGGGGCGCAGATATGCAGTTCTAGCTATCTAATAAAACTGGGGTGAGGAAAAAGAACATTCAATATATTAAGCCTTCGAGCGGATGCTCTATTGTTTTTTTGACACGAGCGTTTGCTCGCACAGGCTTTTCAGCGGTTAAATACTATTACTCTTTTTTGCGAAGCCAACCCAACAAATCACCTCTATCCACATACCACTTGCCATTACGTTTCTCCACTTTATAGATAACCCTTAATGGTGCCGTAGGCCCCGGGTTTTGCTGTATCATCTCTATTTGTGTACTATCCGCCTGTGATACTATGGCTACATGGCCGTATTTATTAAAAGTAACCGCATCAAACACCAGTAAATCGTTTACACGGGGCAAGGTTTCACTACCGTTTTTGTATTGCAGTAAATTACGGTCGGTATTCAATTGTCCGTCATCAAGACTAGTATTAAAAAAATCTTTAGCATGGCCGTATGTGTTGGGCATTTTGTGGTGCAGATAATCGTAGTAGTAGCGTTTTACAAACTCAACACACTGCCAGCGCAAGCCATAGTTATAACCATCAGTAGCCAAATGACGTTCGCCCGTATGTGCCACTGCGCCATTGTAATATACCGCTACCCCATTTATACTGTCTACGGCATCACCTACTTCATAATTAGTGAAAGTACTGCCTACAATGGCTTGCACCTTTGGGCTTCTGGCATAAAAGGCCACCCCCACAGAACCGAGTAATACTAAAACAAGAGCAAAAAGAAAAACTTTCTTCATTTTCAAAAATGTAAACGCACAAAAAGCAAGAGTAGTATTTTTTAGTATACTTTTAGCGATTGAGGTTACTATTTTATATGCTTACTGATTATTATCCGCCCTTGTCTCGTCCTAAATAAGCGATACAGTAGGTCTGATACGGTTTTTACTTTACAGTTTTTGAGATGTTTATTTTATAAGGTTAATGTGTTAAAAGTAAGTCTTTTTTATACAACAGGTTCATCATCTTTTGAGTATTTCTTTCGGCTATTCTTCCATCTTTTAATTAATGGTTTATTTATGGTGTGAGCTTTAACAGGTGTCATGTAATCACAACTCATGTGGGGGCGAAGATTATTGTATGCATTGATACTAGTTTTTACTGCAAAAAACGCCTCTGTTCTGGATTTGAAAACCCGATGTAGTTTAAATTCTGTTTTTAGTATTCCATTAATCCTTTCGGCGATTTGATTTTCATAGCCCTCGCCGCTTCCTGTCATACTTATTGCGATATCATATTTCTTGAGTATATCTATGTAGGCATAGCTACAATATTGCACACCACGGTCAGAATGATGAATAATATCAGAAGTGGTTAAACGATTTGCTTGTGCCATTTTTAATGCTTCAATACATCCATCATTACTTAAATACGGGTAAAGGCAGTAACCCATAATTTGTTTAGAATAAGCATCTGTAATAAGCGATAGATAATTAAAGTCATAGCCAATAGAAATATAGGTAATATCAGCAACCCATAGCTGTTCTGGTCGTGTTATTGTCAAATCTTTTACCCTATTAGGATACCTATGGAACCAATGATTAGATTGGGTCGTTTTGGGGGTTCTGCGTTTTCTGTCAATAAGTAGCTTGTGCTTTCGTAGCAGGCTGAACAACTTATCACGTCCCAGCTTTATATCATTGGTACGCAAAGGCTGATAAATACATTTATATAACTTATGACCACCTAAGCCAGGCAATTCTCTTCGCACTTGTGCAACAAGTTCCAGAACAATTACTTCATGTTCTTGTTGGGCAGAGAAATAATATTTTCGGTCATAGAATGCTTGACGGGACTTACCAAACAATTTACAAAGAGGCCCGACTCCCATCCTTGTAACACGCTTTTCTTTGATAAGCGTTATTGTTTGGTGCCATGCTTTTTTCTAACGGGTACATTTAGCTCTTTCTCGGCATAATCAATCATTGCATTTAATCCATAAATCATCACATTAGCCTTTTCGAGAGACTTTTCCAATTGTTTGATGCGTTGCGTTAAAGCTACTGTGTCTTTGCGCTTTTTAGGTTCCATTGGAGGCAAAGTTACCGCTCCCTTTTCAAGAGTCTTTTTATACTGATTTACCCAATTAGTTAGAATATGTACATTGGGTAATCCATAATGTTTTGCCAAATCCTTGGATGACTGATTCTGATAAACTACCAGTAATACAAGTTTCTCTTTTAATTCTTCGGAAAACTCAAATTGATTAAATATATTTTCTTTCATACGGTTCTAGTTTTTCCCTAAAACTGTAAAGCTATATACGGATAAGACCCATTGAACGCCGCATGATTTTTGATAATCGTTAAATTATAATTAAAAACGGGTAATTATGGTTTCGACAAGAACGCTTACTGTATGAGAATGGGTTAAAATCAAAAATCTTCAATCGCAAATCAGCAATTACGTAACTTTGCCCTTATGCAGTTTCCGTCGCAAACACTTGAGAAGTTGGTGAACCAGTTTGCAAGATTTCCGGGTATAGGTAAAAAAACCGCCCTGCGCATGGCGTTGTTTATGCTAAAACAGCCCGATAACGAGGTGCGCGAGATGGGCGAAGTAATATCTACCCTAAAAGAAAACATTAAATATTGCCACGAATGCGGCAATGTGAGTGATAATGATATTTGCGAAATATGCGCCGACCACCGTCGCGACCATACCATGCTGTGCATAGTAGAAGACCTCCGCGATGTACTGGCCATTGAAAACACCAGTCAATATACAGGCATATACCACGTGCTGGGCGGCATGATAGCTCCTGCGGA
The DNA here is from genome assembly GCA_037968475.1 of Bacteroidia bacterium. Lineage (GTDB taxonomy): Bacteria > Bacteroidota > Bacteroidia > UBA8524 > UBA8524 > SB11. The sequence continues at coordinate 60,120 of JBBKVO010000009.1, read as the reverse complement.
TGGTATTGGCCCCGATGACCTAAATATGAACACCCTGCCCGAACGTATTGCCAAAAACAACGTCAAAGAGATAGTAATGGCGTTAAATGCAACCGTTGAGGGAGATACTACCGTGTTTTATCTTAGCAAAAAGCTAAAAGGCACGGGTGTTTCTATAAGCACCCTATCCAAAGGTATTTCGGTAGGTGGCGAATTGGAGTATGCTGATGAGATTACCCTTGGCCGTTCAATACTTAATCGTGTACCCTACCAAATTTAGTATCTTGCTCGCGTGAAGTTATCCGTTATCATAGTCAACTATAACGTAAAGGCTTTTTTAGAGCAGGCCTTGCTTAGTGCGCAAAAGGCTGCCCAAAAGGTGCCCACCGAAATATTTGTGGTTGATAACGACTCGGTAGACGGTAGCGTAGAGATGGTGCGCGAGAAGTTTCCTGATGTGAAACTGATTGCCAACAAAAAAAACGTAGGCTTTTCAGCCGCCAATAATCAAGCAATATTAGAAAGTAAAGGCGATTACGTTCTGCTCCTCAATCCCGATACAGTAGTTGAGGAAAGCACCTTTGAAAAAGTTGTCGCTTTTATGGATACTCACCCCGACGCTGGCGGTTTGGGCGTGCGTATGATTGATGGTAAAGGTAAGTTTTTGCCCGAATCGAAACGAGGTTTGCCCACACCCGCCGTAGCATTTTACAAAATGTGCGGGCTATCAAAACTATTCCCAAAATCGAAAGCATTTGGTCGCTACCACCTAAAATACCTGAGCGAGCACGAAACCAACGAAGTAGATGTATTAGCGGGAGCTTTTATGCTTATACGCAAAGAAACGCTGGATAAAATCGGGTTATTAGACGAAACCTTTTTTATGTATGGCGAGGATATAGACCTTAGCTACCGCATCACCCAAGCGGGCTATAAAAACTACTACTTTGCTGATACTACCATTATTCACTACAAAGGCGAAAGCACTAAAAAAACCAGTGTAAACTACGTTTTTGTGTTTTATAGGGCTATGGTCATCTTCGCCCAAAAACACTATAAAGGAGGCAATGCCCAATTGTTTAGCCTGTTTATAAACGTGGCAATATGGTTTAGGGCAGCATTGGCCTTGTGCTGGCGGTTTTGGCAACGCAGCAAATACGCCATAGTTGATGCCGTGGTGTTGTTTGCAGGCCACTACTACGCCAAAGAATATTGGGAAAACAACCACCGCTATGTATTGGGCGGCGAGTATCCCCAAGTATACCTGTGGCTAAACGGCACACTGTATGTATTATTATTTTTACTAGGCATATACATTAGCGGCGGTTACAACCGAAAACACACCCTAAAAAATGTGTTGCAAGGGCTTTTTTGGGGAACCATAATGATAAGTGTAGTGTACGCCTTTTTGCCCGATTACCTTCGCTTTTCGCGGGCACTAATAATATTAGATGCCTTGTGGGGTGCAGTATTCTTGTGTGTTTGGCGTTTGGTACTGCACTTTGTCAAATTTCGCAACCTTAACTATGGGCAACAATTTGCCTTTAATACCATTATAGCAGGCGAAGAAGAAGAAGCCTTGCGCGTATACGGTCTTTTAAAACAAACCGATGCTCCGCATACCTTTAAAGGGTTTGTATCGGTAAACGGGCCTTTTAAAGACAGCAGCCGCTACTTGGGCAACATGAATCACCTGAAAGAAATTTGCGAGGTGTTTGATGTTACCGAAGTGATATTTTGTGCCCGCGATATACCCGCAGAAACCATTATGGGCTGGATGAGCCGAATGGACAACGAGCAGGTGAATTTTAAAATTGTGCCCCGAAGTAGCTTTTATATTATTGGCAGTAACAGCAAAAACACTAACGGCGAGTTGTATACCGTTGATATAAAACTAAATATTGCCGACCCTGCCCTTGCAGCCAACAAACGGGTGTTTGATAGTATAGCAGCACTAATATTAATAGCTCTTTTTCCCCTGTTGGGTTGGTTTATAAAAAAACCTGCCCGTGCATTTATGGGTTTGCTAAATGTTATCATTGGTAAACTATCGCTGGTAGGCTATGCGCCTGCCGAAAATATTAACAGCCTGCCTGCTATAAAAAGAGGGTTATTATCTCCCCTAAATGCCTTGCACGGCAGCAATCCCAATTTTATCACGCCCGAAAAAATGAATTTCTTTTACGCCAAAGACTACACCGTTGGCAACGATTTAAACATTGTGGTAAAAGGTTGGCGAAATCTTAATTTCTGATTTTTGACTTGTTGATTTACTAATTATTCCCATCGCGTCATTGCTAGGTCTTTCGAAACAATCCTTTACAAGCTAACTCAAAATTGTATTTTCACTGTTACGGCTGTTACACCCATACTCTCAACAACCACAAGGGTTTTATCTGTAACATCCCTTGTTACGATTTGTTACGCTTCTTGCCTCTCAAAGAACATTTGGTATGAAGTGTAATTTGATTTTTCTATTTGACAAACTTTAAAAGTTTGTCAAATAGAAAAATCAAACGATAAAAATAATCTCGCTTTTGCTTCACAAAGTCAGCACGCCAATATCCTATCTTTAGGAGGTATAAGAACGGGAAAAGGGGAAATTATGAACGCCTAAACTAAACTCATTATTTGGGGCGAGTTAATAAAAAACTACCCACACGTGTAACAAGATATAAATAGCCACAAGGTGGGTAATGCGGTGATTACTAACAGCTAGAGAGTTTTAAAGTTATACCCCTGTTGCGCAAGATGAGCTAAAAATTCAGGTAGCATTTGCTTCATATTCTTCTCCGCCTTAATACTATCATGAAAAAGCACTATTGAGCCTGCATGGGTATTTGCTTTCATGTACCCCAAACTTTCCTTAATATCCAAATCAGCCTCAAAATCCCGCGAAAGTATCGACCAATAAATAATCTTGTATTTTTTGCGCACGGCCAGCAATTGGTTCATCCCAATCTTGCCATACGGGGGGCGAAAAAGCGCACTTTTAGTATAGTTATCACACAAACTAATATTGCGCAGGTAAGCAAAATTTTGTGTATTCCAGCCGTTCAAGTGATTATAGGTATGATTACCCAGTCGGTGCCCGTTATCCAATAACAACTTAGCCGTTTCAGGATATTTGCGTACATTGTCGCCTACACAAAAAAAAGTAGCTTTAGCATCATATTTGTCAAGCTCGGCTATTACCCAAGGGGTAATTTCAGGATGAGGGCCATCATCAAAAGTAAGGTAAACGGTATTCCCATCACTAGGCATCCTCCATGTTATCGATGGAATTAGCCAGGGCATCAGATGTGGGGTATTATACCGAAACATTTACCTACTTTGTCGATAAAAGTGTAAAGCCTTAATTATTACACAATAATATTGTTTTGTTTTTTATTACCCGCCATGAACCGATTAATACTGCTTATATTGTTTATTACCGTTGGGATAGCCACATCATCAGCTCAAACCACTTGGACGCTTGAGGAATGTATAAACTATGCCCTAAAAAACAATATTGCCGTGCAGCAAAGCGAAGCCCAGCTTGATATTGCCAATAACAACCTACAACAAAGCAAACTGGCATTGCTACCTACTGTAAATGGTAATGCATCAAACAACTATAATTTTGGCCGTTCTATCGATCCCTTTACCAATACATTTGCTACACAACAAATACGTAGCAACAATTTTGGTGTAAGCGGAAACCTTATACTTTTTAGTGGTTTCCAAAATCAAAACACCATAAAGCAACAAGCTACCAATCAGAAGGCAAGCAAGCAAGACTTGGAAGCTGCTAAAAACACAATGGCACTTAATGTGGCCGGTGCATTTTTGCAAGTAGTGCTAAACGAAGAAGTTGTAGCCATAAACAAAGCACAAGTACAAAGCACCCAACAACAGTTGGATAGGACTATAAAACTTGTAGAAGCAGGCCGTTCGGCTATAAATGCCGAGTTAGATATACGCGCACAATTGGCTAATGAAAAGCTAAACTTGGTAAATGCTGAAAATCAGGTAAAACTTGCCTACCTAAACCTATGGCAATTGATGATGATAGAATCTAATGAAAATGATAAAATAAACAAACCCAATCTTACCCAAAGCTTTGAAGGTTTACCTGCATACAGCAGCAATGCTATATACAGTTCATTTTCTAGCAGCTCACCCGAGATAAGAGCAGCACAATACCGCATATTAGGTTCTCAATATGGGTTAAAAGTAGCACAAGGCAATCGCAGTCCTCGCATCACCTTAAACGGCTCAATAAGCACCGTGTTTTCTGAATCGTTTAAAACCTACGGAGATTATACAACAATTGGCTCACGCGAGTTGTATAGAGATTTAAACGGCAACCCTGTATACGCACCCTACCAAGTACCTACATCATCACAAGTAACCCCGTTTGGCTCACAGTTAAATGACAACTTGGGACGTTTTGTAGGCATAAGCATGAGTATACCTATATTTAACGGAGGGCAAGTAACCAATGCCGTTAGAAATGCTAAAAGCAATATTAAAGTGGCCGAGCTAAATCGTAAGCAGGCTGAAAATAATGTATACAAAGAGGTGAGCACCGCAGTTACTCAATACGATGCCGCCAAAGCCAACCACCAAAGTGCACAAGAAAACTTTGAAGCTCAAAAGAAAAGTTATGAATTTGCTACTGCACGAAATGAAGCAGGGTTAATGAACTTTGCCGAGTTTGCCTTGATAAAAAACAATTATACCCGCGCTGAAATTAGCTTGGCACAAGCCAAATACGAACTATTTTTCCGCATCAAAACCATAGAATTTTATAATACAGGAACAATAACCAACTGATGAAAAAGAAATTTAAACTTAAATGGTACTATTGGGTACTGATTATTTTTGGTATAGTAGCCATAGTTGCAGTAGTAGCAAGTGGGGGAGATAACAAACAAAAAGTAGCTGTAGAAAAAGCCCAAAACAGAGATATTACAGAAACAGTAAGCTCTAACGGGAAAATACAGCCTGAACTAGAAGTAAAAATTGCGCCAGAAGTATCGGGTGAAATAGTTAACCTATATGTAAAAGAAGGCGATAGCGTAAAAAAAGGACAACTTTTGGTGCGTATCAACCCCGATCTTTTACAAAGCGATTTAGAACGTAACCGAGCCAACCTTAATAACTCGCGTGCTAACTATGCCAATGCAAAAGCTCGTTTAGCTCAATTGCAAGCACGTATGAAAGCAGAGCTTGAGCCTGCCTATAAACGTAATAAGAAACTGTATACCGATAAAGTAATATCAGATTCAGAATTTGAAATCGCCAAAAGCGTATACGAGTCGGCAGTACAAGAAATAGAAGCAGCACAAGCCTCTGTCGACGCTGCAAAATATTCTGTTGCAGCTTCAGATGCACTTTTAAGCCAAAGTAGCCAAAACCTGTTGCGTACAGAAATTTTTGCCACTATGGACGGCATAATATCAAAACTAAGCGTTAAAAAAGGCGAACGTGTTGTGGGTACAGCCAGCATGGCGGGTACAGAGCTTTTGCGCATTGCCGACCTTAGCCAAATGGAAATGTTGGTGGATGTGAGCGAAAATGATATTATACGTGTATCTATTGGCGATACTGCTTCGATAGAAGTGGATGCCTACCCGGGGAAAAAATTTAGAGGCGTGGTAAAAGAAGTTGCCAACTCGGCTACAACATCGGGTACTACCAGCACTGACCAAGTAACAAACTTTGAAGTAAAGGTGCGTATTTTACGAGATTCTTATGCTGAATTGATGAAAGGTATGAGCGCAAAATTATCGCCCTTCCGTCCAGGTATGTCTGGCACAGCTGATATAGAAACTGATCATCAACGTGGAATACTTAGCATACCTATTGAAGCAGTATCAAGCCGCAGCAGGGATGATAGCAAAGGCGCTGCCTCAAAAAATAAATCGAATGATGATGACGACGATGATGACGACGATGATGAGAAAGAAGATGTAAAAGAGGAAACCAAAACCACTAAAAAGACTACCAATCTAAAAGACGAAAAGAAAGAAGTAGTGTTTTTGTACAAAGACGGTAAAGTGCAAATGGTTGAAGTAGAAACAGGAATACAAGACAGTAAATACATTAAAATACTTAAGGGCATAAAAGCTGGCGACGAAATTGTAATAGGCCCTTACAGCGCCATATCAAAAACCTTAAAAGACGATAAAGAGGTAGAAGTAGTGGATAAAGACAAACTATTTAGCAAGAAAAAATAAACCCTTTTTTAGGTCTAACTAGTATACAAACAGCCCAATGCAGTTTTGCATTGGGCTGTTTTGTTTTATTTCTCTTTTCGCCATGTCTTGTCCTGAAATAGCTTTATGTATGGGGTCTGATCCGGATAAGACAGGTCGAAATCGTACTAAGTAAACTTAACCTCAACCCCTCAAAAAAAACGCTTATTTTGCAGCCACAAAACATGAAAAAACAATTCGACATTATACAACAAACCCGTAGCAACTTTTTGTCGTTGGTACAAGGTTTAAGTCTTGAGCAGGTAAATAAAATACCTGTAGGGTTTAGTAATAACATAGCATGGAATTTTGGGCACGTATTGGTTACCCAGCAGCTTATATGCTATAAGGTATCGGGCTACGAGGCCAAAATAGGTATGGAATTGATTGATAAATACCGCAAGGGCACTAAACCCGAAGGTGATATTGATGCTGCCGAATGGGCGCAATTGTTGAGCCTTGCCCAAAATACATTTGACAGCCTACACGCTGATTATAACAACGGCTTTTTTACCAATTTTACCCCGTATACCACTAGCTATGGGGTTGAGTTAACAAGTATTGATGATGTATTGCTTTTCTTGCCTGTGCACGAAGCATTGCATTATGGTTATGCTATGGCTCAAAAAAAATTAGTATAGCCTATGAAAAACCTATTGTTATTGCACGGTGCGCTAGGGCACGGCAAACAGTTTGATGCGTTGCGCACTGTATTGGAAGAAGAGTTTAAGGTATACACACCTGATTTTATAGGGCACGGCGGTAGAGAAGTTCCGCAACACCTCAGCATACACGATTTCTCGCTAGAGATTAAGAACTATATAGAGAATGCTATTGGAGGCGAAGTAGATATTTTTGGACACAGTATGGGTGGCTATGTGGCGCTGTACATGGCAGCCAATAAAATGGCACCCATTGGCAGGATAATGACACTGGGTACTAAGCAAACTTGGAGTCCTGAAATTGCGGCCAATGAAGCGCGTATGTTAAATACAGAAAAGATAAAGGAAAAAGTGCCTGCTTTTGCAAAACAACTGGAGGAGATACACGGCAGCAACTGGGAAGTTTTGTGTCAAAAAACAGCCGATATGCTAATAGACATGGGCGATAATCCCCCGTTGATAGATGAAGGCTATACTAGTATTGATATATCGGTGCAAATAAGTATCGGCGATCGCGACCGTATGGTGAGTCTTGAGGAATGTGTTGCCGTTTTTAGGAAGATTAAAGATGCCCGCTTATTAGTAATGCCCGATACGCAACACCCCTACGACCAAGTTGACCCAAGCCGATTGGCGTATAAAATGTCTTCGTTTTTTGGTTAAGATGAATATGGTGACAGATTAGACCTGCCCTTATTAATACCCTTTCAGAATTGTCTGATAGGTATAAGAAGCATCAGTATAAACCTATGATTTTTTAGTCTATTGAAAATGAGGATTGTTAGTACTAACGCACTAAAAGTAATATCCCAAACTTACTGTTTCCCGTTGTACCAGCGTTGGGCTAGGTTGATAGAGTAATCAACAAAGGTTTTTAACCCTTTGTCGTATTCTTCATTACCTAGCGAGTTTCCGTTTTCGTCCAAAGCTTGTGGGGTAAACTGCGACTCAAAGGTTTTGCCGCTGCTAATAGCATTGGTGCTAAATACATTTATAAGCTTGTTGTATATGGTGGTTAGCTGCATAGTAGGTATGCGCCCGCCTCTGCCACTTGATACACCCACAAAGGCAAACACTTTATTATCAAACAAGTGTTTATAGTCGCGGTTACCAAGTTGGTGTATTGTATTTATCAACTCAGCACTGGGAAACCAATTATATTCGGGTGATACCACCATCACTAAATCAGCAGTTCCCCACCCCTCTATCAACTGTTTTTGGAAAGGGGTATAAGCTCCCTTTATCACCTTACCCGCATTCATAAACGGTATATCGTAGGCATTAAAATCTACCAAAGTAGTAGTGTGTGTGCCTTCTGTTTGTTTTTGTATAGCCTTACTTACGCGCAACGATTGCGAGTTGGGTTGCGGCGAGCCCGATTGTATTTGTATATTCACAATAATAATAACCTTAGGTAGGCATTAAAGGTTTTTAAAAAATTAGCGTGCTAATAAAACCATCCAAGCCTCGTTTGTTTTGCCTTCATCAAGCAATGTTTTTGCCACTTGATGTTCCTGCCCTTTTGGCACATTATGTTGCTGTTGGTAGGCGGCCACTTCATCGGCAGTAGGCAATTGCTCTACATTGCCCAATTGTCCTAAATTATTTCCTGTAAGCACATCACTAAGCCTAATATCTTGTGGTATAGCATCAACACCAATGCCTTTGGTTGCAAGAGGCTTTTCTACCTCAAACAAAGCATCGCCAAAGGCTTTGCCATACCAGTTTTTACCTAAGCGAGATACTAAGTGTATTTTGTGTTGGTCTATAGTGCCGTCATTGCCCAGCACATCTTCACTAATGTGCATTTTCAAAATTTCGCACACCACCAAATTACCAGCACCGCCTTCTTGCCCAGTTTCTATCACCTCACGCACCCTGCATTCTATCTGCACAGGGCTTTCTTTCACTCGCGGAGCTTTTATTAAGTCAGAAGGGACTTCGGTAAAGCCTGCCTTTACAAATTCGTTCACACCTTTTTCGTACTCGGTACTGGCAAGGCTGGCTTGCTGCACCATCTCGTAGGTAACCACGTTTATGCAAACCTCCATGGTTTCGTATATATTCTCAAGAGTGTGTTTTATGGTGTTATCACGCACACGGCGGGCGGGCGAAAAAATTAGTGTAGTAGGGTTGCTGCCAAAGGCATTAAAAAAACTATATGGGCTAAGATTTACGTTTCCCTGCGCATCAACAGTGCTGGCAAAACATATAGGGCGCGGCGCAACAGCCGATAACATATAGCCGTGTAGTTTGGCGGTAGATACTTCACCAGGAATAATTTCTAACATAATAGATGCAAAACTATGGCTTTTGTTTTTTGGAGTAGGCATAATTTATCTTTTGCTATGCTAAATCTAATACAAATTGTATAGCTTTGAACAACAACCTATTTTGCCGAATTATGAAAATTGTTTTAAATGTATTGAAGTGGCTGGGCATTGTATTGCTGCTGCTTATTGTTATTTCATTCTTCTTGCCTTCAAAAGTGCACGTTGAGCGTAGTACTATGGTAAATGCTTCGCCCGAAGCTGTTTTTGCCAATATTGATAACCTAAAAGACTGGAATGCGTGGTCGCCTTGGTTTAAGCGCGATCCTAAAATGGAAAACACTTACGAAGGTGCAGATGCTGCCATAGGCCAAAAAAGTATATGGAAAAGCGAGCATCCTAAAGTGGGTAATGGTAGCATGGAAATAACTGAGACAAAACCTAATGAGCTTTTGGTAACCAAACTTGATTTTGACGGTAACGGTGGTGGATACGGCACGTTTAAATTGGAGAAAGTAGGCGATAGTACCAAAGTTACGTGGAGTATAGATAGCGATGGGGAAGGAGTACCTATGTTAAAGAAACCATTGAGCAAATATTTTGGTTTGTTTATGGATGGTATGCTAGGCCCTGATTTTGAAGAAGGCTTAAAAGGGTTGAAAGAAGTAGCCGAAAGTATGCCCAAAGCGGCCCCTAAACCTAGATATGAGGTGCAAGAGGTGAAAGTTGAGCCACAAATTGTACTTACAGCTCCTTTAGAAAAAGTAGGTGTTGAGGGTATTTCAGATTATTTGGCTAAAAACTTTGATAATTTGTATGGCATTGCTTTGCAAAACAATCTAAAACCGGGTGCTGCTGCCGCTATATACCACACATGGGATGGAAAAACTACCGAAATGGAAGCTATTTTACCTGTTGATAAAGCCCCCAAAGGCAAAATAGCGTTTAGAGAAATGCCTGCCACCAAAGCATTAAAAATAGATTATTATGGTGCATATATGGGCACAGAAAGTGCACACGAGGCAATATATGCTTACTCACAAGAAAGAAATTTGAAACTTGGTGCACCTTGGGAAGCCTATATAACCGACCCAAGCACTGAGCCTGATACAGCAAAATGGCTTACACAAATCTATTACCCCGTAGTTAGCCAATAAAAACATTTTAACTATGAAACACTAAAAGGGCAGGCCTACGGGTTTGCCTTTTTTGCTTTTGGATGATATTATATATAAGGTGTGTTAGAGATAAGAAGATTATAAAATCAATACACCTAATTTCTACCACCCTCAGTCCCTCCTTATCCTTACACAACCCTTCGACTTCGCTCAGGAAGACAGTGCAGGTAAGCCATGCCACTACCCTTTGGTTTTAGCGTATTTTCCAAAAATATAGCACTGTATTGTCCCCCTTGCGAGAAACTATACCCATTTACACGTATGGATAATTTTTTAGTTAACTCACCCCTAATAATTAGTTCAGTATAGGCGTTCATAATTCCCCCTCTCTTTTTTTAGAGAGGGACGCAATTATGTGATTCCGACTTTCCCATAAAACAGGGGTGAGTTAAAAATCCTCCATCGGTTTGAAAACCGATTTTATTCAGACCTCACGGCAATCCCGATAGGGTATAAATAGCGGCAGGTTTTAACCTGCCGGCAAGGCATTTTAACTCACCCCAAATAATGAGTTTGAAACAATGTTCATAATTTCCCCTCCCTTTTTTAAGAGAGGGGCACAGATGTGTAGTTCTAGCTATCCAATAAAACTGGGGTGAGTTAAAACCAACTACTATTTTTTGGGTTGCGTGTAAATGGGTATAGTTACCCCCTTTTGCGCTGTCATCCTGATCCCGAATGTATTCGGGACGAAGGAGTGCAGAGTCGAAGGATATGTGAGTAAGCGAAGGGGGCAGAAAAAGGGTAACCAATATCATTTCACCACCGAGCGGACGCTCTATTATTTTTAGCACGAGCGGACGCCCGCGCCAGCTTTCGCAGGGTAGAGAAGGTATTTAAAACACACGTTTTTCGTGCTTTCTTCTCCCAAAACCACATAGTATAGATATAATCAAGCTGATTTTTGCCTGATACAAAATGTTATCGTTCTATTTCAAAACCAATAAAGTTTTTTAGTTCATCTTCTTGCCACACCACCTTCTTTACAGACGATAGGGGAGAACCTGAATGACACCATGCTATAAATTTATCCAAAGCTTCTTGCTCGGCTTCGGCTTCAACATATACATCGCTGTTGGGTTGGTTACGTACAAACCCGCTTATACCTAGTTTTATGGCTTTATCGTGGGTATATTTTCTAAACCAAACGCCTTGCACTCGGCCGCTTATAGTAATATTAAGGTGTTTCAATGCGTTTTTAGGAAAAATATTTCTTATTTTTTGTCGAAAAAGGTGTTTTCACTCTATTTTCAAATTTCAAACATAGCAATCTTTGTGTTCAATAAAATTGTAAGACTTGTAATTGTTTATGAATAAAGTAATTGGATTAATTTGTGTTCTAATTTTTTGTGTGGGCTATAGTAGCTTAACCGCTCAAGATACTACTCAAAAACGCACAAATATATTGGCATCTTACTCTGTGGGTTTGCAAAACTTTGGGTTTAGTGGGTTAGAAAATACTATTAATGCAATTTTAGAAAGAAATATGCCAACAGAAGGCAGAACTAAAAATACTGCTTTTCCTACTACTATTGTAAACCGCGTTTCTGTTGGGGCTTCTATTTTCAAAAATAAAAAGTGGTTTGTACATTTAGATGGTATTTGGGGTAGCAATAGCTTAGTTGCTAAAGCATATTCTACAGATGCTAATGGCAACCCATATACCGCAACAGGAAAAGCCGACTTTAGTTTTATCTATACGGGACAGTCTATTAGTAGAGAATTTGACTTAGGGAAATGGGGTAAAATTTCTCCCTATATAGGGTTTTACTTGTATTGGAAAACTGTATTTAAACTTAGGGTTAACGAAGAAATAAGAGATAAAAACACCAACGAATTATTAAAATCAGGTAAAGGTATAGGGGCTTCGGATAATCCATACAGAAGAGGAAGCCCTTATATATTTTGGCTATTTGATAATCCTAAACTGGGTTTAAACTATGACGTTAAGCTACTAAACCACACCTATATTAGTGTAAATTATTCGTACTGGTGGGGAAATGCTTTTGCAAACGAAGCGTATAGCTTGTCTAATAATTATATTATCAAAACCCCTAATACTGCCAATCGTAGTCTAACAAAAAACAGCCCTTTTCATAAAGATTTATACAGCCACAACATAAGTGTGGGGCTTACTTTTAAGTTGCTGAAATAGGTTTTCCGCTTATAGTAATATTAAGGTGTTTCATTGTAAGTCTGAATACGATACTGAAAAGTTTAATTCCTTTGCCAATCTAATAGCTTTGCATTGTCCCCCTCGCGCGCAGTTTGTGTGATAGAAGAGGGGGCAGGGGGAGGAATATTACCCAAAAAGCAACTCAAAGGCATCTTCTATTTTGCCTACAGCCTGTATTTTTATTTTTGGTTTGATAAGCTCTAAACCCTTTTGGTTGAATTTGGAAATAAAAATAGTATCAAAACCCAACTTTTCAGCTTCCAAAATCCGTTGTTCTATACGGCTTATCGAGCGTATTTCGCCACTCAAGCCCACCTCGGCAGCAAAAGCTGTTTTGGGTGATATACTTATATCTTCATACGATGATAGTATGGCCGATACTATGGCAAGGTCAGTTCCGGGGTCTTCAATCTTCAATCCTCCTGCTATATTTATAAAAACATCTTGCAAGCCTAGTTTAAAACCGCAGCGTTTTTCAAGTACAGCCAAAAGCATATTCAATCGGCGAAGGTCAAAGCCATTGCTATTGCGTTGCGGTGTGCCGTATACAGCACTGCTGACCAAAGCCTGTGTTTCTATTAATAATGGTCGTGCGCCCTCTAGCGAGGCACAAATGGCAATCCCACTAAGGTTATCGTCTTTTTGGGTGATAAGTATTTCGCTGGGGTTACTCACTTCACGCAAACCGCTTTGCACCATTTCATAAATTCCCAATTCTGATGTCGAGCCAAAACGGTTTTTAGTAGTACGCAGCAAACGGTAAGTATTGTGGCGGTCGCCCTCAAACTGCAACACCGTATCCACCATGTGCTCTAATATTTTAGGACCGGCTATGCTGCCATCTTTAGTTATATGCCCGATAAGAAAAACAGGAGTGTGGGTTTCTTTGGCAAAACGCAGCAACTCGCCCGCACATTCTTTTATTTGGCTAATGCTACCCGGTGTACTATCTACCAGCGATGAGTGCAGGGTTTGTATAGAGTCGGCCACCACCACATCAGGCCTTACTTCTTTTATAGTAGTAAAAATATCATCCAGCGATGTTTCGGTAAATACATAGCAATCTTCATTAGCTATGCCCACACGGTCGGCACGATTTTTTATTTGTATCGCACTTTCTTCACCACTTATATATAATACCTTAAAATTTGCTTTTAGTGCCATTTGCAGCAGCAAAGTACTTTTCCCTATACCGGGTTCGCCCCCCAAAAGCACCAAACTACCGGGCATAATACCGCCACCCAATACTCGGTTTAGCTCGTTATCGGGCGTTGCAATGCGCTCACCACTAAGGGCTTCCACACTTTGTATAGGTATAGAGACCGCCTTTTTGCTGTGCTCGGTCTTTTTATACGATTTTTGATATGCTGGTTTTTCTTTGTGGAGTATTTCTTCCACAAAAGTGTTCCACTGCCCACAACTGGGGCACTTTCCTATCCACTTTGTTGATTGCGTTCCGCAATTCTGACAAAAAAATGACTTTTGTACCTTCGACATTTACGTTGTATACAACAAATGAACACAAATTTGGGTCGTTAACAGAAGATATGTACTATAAAACCAAAAAAAACTTTGAATTAATACGTGGTACAGTAAATTTTTCTATTTTTGCCTCAATTCAATAAAACTAACTTACTTGTTTGTATGAAAAAACTATTCGCACTTTTACTGGTAACAACACTTGTGTTTTTCCAAGCAACATCAGTAATTGCCCAAGGTAACCCCGACTCAGCTAAAACTGCTGACTCTATTGCAAAAGCTAACGCTGCTGCTACAAAAACTGAAGCTGCTGCTGAACCAGAAGCTGCCGCTGCACCTGCTGACAAGGCTGAAGGCTTGCAGGTAATTAAAAATAAATTTATCGAAGGTGATCCTGTGTGGATGACGCCCGTATTGATTTGTTTGATTTTAGGTTTAGCAATTGCTATCGAAAGAATACTTACCCTTAGCTTTTCTACTACTAACACTAAAAAATTTATGAGCAATGTTGAAGAAGCTCTTAATAGTGGTGGTGTAGAAGCTGCAAAAGAAGTTTGCCGCAACACACGTGGCCCTATTGCTTCTATATACTACCAAGGTCTTGACCGTGCCGATGAAGGTATTGAAATAGTAGAAAAATCAGTAGTTTCTTATGGCTCAGTTCAAATGGGTCAAATGGAAAAAGGCCTAGTTTGGCTTAACCTGTTTATAGCTCTTGCCCCCATGTTGGGTTTCTTGGGTACAGTAATCGGGATGATAAAAGCATTTGATGATATAGCCTCTGCTGGCGATATTTCTCCAGCCGTTGTGGCAGGTGGTATCAAAATAGCACTTTTAACAACTGTTGCCGGTTTGATAGTTGCTATCATACTTCAAATATTCTATAATGCCATCGTTACAAAAGTAGACTCTATGGTAAACACTATGGAAGACGCTTCTATCTCATTGATAGATATGTTGGTTAAAAAGAATGCTAAGTAATCCGTTCACCCCGTAAACAAAAATATTATGTCACCAAAAAGAATAATAACAATAGCATTCTATGTATTGGTGCTCATCATTTCAGTAGTGGGCTTTGCTAAAATATTTAGCTCGCCTGCACTAGGTCCAGTACCAGAAGTGATGCTTGGTGATGAAGGAATACAATCGGGCACGGGTATACTTATTATCCTGTCTATATTCCTTATCTCTGCAATAGCATTAGTTACATTTATATTAGGCCCTGTGCTTGATATTATACAAAACCCTAAAGGTTTTTTACGCTCGCTAATAGGTGTAGGTGTTTTATTAGTAGTATTTTTAATAGGATACGCTATGGCCAGTAACGAGGTTACACCTATATATCAATCAATGGGTATTGATACTCCCGGAAAATCAAAAATGATAGGTGGTGTGCTTAATGCAACCTACACATTTATGGTGTTTGGTGTATTGGCATACGCATACAGCAGTGTAAACAGCTTATTAAAACAAATATAATATGGCTCGTAAAAAAAGAAGTACCCCGGAAATAAACGCAGGTTCTATGGCTGACATAGCCTTCTTGCTGTTGATTTTCTTTTTGGTAACCACTACAATGGATACCGATACCGGGTTGCGTGCCTTGTTGCCCCCGATGCCTGATCCGAATGAGGTGCCACCTCCGTTTAACAAACGAAATGTGTTTGAAATACGTATTAACTCAGGAAATCAACTTTTGGTTGAAGGAGAGTTAAGGGATATTAGTCAGTTGGAAGATCTTACGGTAAAGTTTATTACCAATAATGGTAATGACGCAACCTTGTCAGACAATCCACAAAAGGCTATAGTATCGTTGCAAAATGATAGGGGAACAGATTATGATATATATGTGCAGGTGCAAGACCGTTTAAGGTTGGCTTACAACAAAGTAAGAGAGAGAGCTGCGCAAACCAAATATGGCCGCGATTATAAGTCTTTAACGGAGTCTGAACAAAAGATTATCCGCGAGGAGTACCCACAAAAGATATCAGAAGCAGAACCTAAAGATATAGGAGGAACACCATAATGTCAAAATTCAGAAAAAAGAAAGCTGAAGGTGGAGGTGCGATTTCAACCGCCTCGTTACCCGATATCGTGTTTATGCTTTTATTCTTCTTTATGGTTACCACCACCATGCGTGAGGTTACCCTAAAAGTAAAAGTAAATACACCCCAAGCTGTTGATGTTGAGAAATTAGAGCGTAAATCGGCTACCAGTTATATATATGTTGGCCCCCCTGTTGATGAACGTTTAGGTACAGCATCACGCATACAACTAAACGATCAATTGGCATTTCCGGGTCAAATACGTATTTTTTTGGAAACTGAAAAAGCAAAAATTCACCCTGTTGATTTGCCAAAGTTTGCTATATCAATAAAAGCAGACGTAAAAGCAAAAATGGGTGTAGTAACCGATGTTAAACAAGAATTGCGTAAAGCAAGTGTGTTTAAATTGTATTACTCATCAAAAAAACGCAGCGCAGGCCCTGGCTTGTAGTTAATTATATTGAATTTGTAAAAAATCCATCACTAGCCCGTGATGGATTTTTTATTTTATAGACGGTAGAATGAAGGCAGTAATACAACGTGTAAGTCAAGCATCAGTTAGTATTGACGGGCAACAACACAGCGCCATAGGTAAAGGTGTTTTAGTATTATTGGGAATAGAAGATGCTGATGGTGCGGAGGATATTGAATGGCTATGTAATAAAATAGTAGCCTTGCGTATTTTTAACGATGACGGCGGGGTGATGAACCTAAGCCTGAAAGACAATAATGGTGAGCTTTTGCTTGTAAGTCAGTTTACACTGCATGCAGCTGTAAAAAAAGGTAATCGTCCATCATATATACAAGCTGCGAAACCCGAAATTGCTATACCTTTGTACGAGGCTACAACGAAGGTATTAAGTAATTTACTTGGCAAAACAATACAAACAGGCGTTTTTGGAGCTGATATGCAGGTAGGCTTGATAAATGATGGGCCAGTTACAATTATTATTGACACAAAAAATAAAGTATAAAAGTATACCTGTGCATGAGTAAAAAGACCAAACATAAACTAGGCTGGAAGGATAAGATTGATTTTGTAGATTTTGGCTTAGAGAATGTGGAAGTGAAAACAGATACAGGGGCAACTACTTCAGTTTTACATTGCAGCAGCATTGAATTAGTAAAACGCTACCGTAAACAATATGTTAAATTTGTTCCTTTAGATGAATCGTTTGAACAATTTAAAGGTAAAGAGTTTACTTTGCCCTTCCATAGAGAAATGAGAATAAAAAACTCGTTTGGGCAAGAAGAAAACCGCTACATAGTGCCCACAACGGTTAAAATGTTTGGTAAGCTATACAGTATGGAGATATCATTGCGTAATCGTTCAAATCTTGAGTTTCCTGTTTTATTGGGCAGAAGGTTTATACGCGGAAAGTTTATTGTTGATGTGGCAAAAGCAAACACATCGTATAAAGGCAAAATTAAAAAAACACTAGTTACCCCCACTACCGAAAAACAATTACCTCAGGCCTAAACCTTTGGTTTCTCTAAATGAAAATTACAATTCTTTCGCGCAACGCAAACTTATACTCTACCCGCAGATTGGTAGAGGCAGGGCAACAAAAAGGCCATATTGTAGAGGTATATAATCACCTCGATTGCTATGTTGGTCTTCAACAGGGTAAGCCAACCATACACTACAAAGGCACTGTTATAACAGGGGTTGATGCGGTAATACCCCGTATAGGCTCTTCTGTAACGTTTTATGGTACCGCCATTGTACGTCAGTTTGAAATGATGAAGGTGTTTTGTGCCAACGGAAGTATGGCCGTTACCCGCTCTCGCGATAAACTGCGAAGTATGCAACTACTTTCTCGTGATGGTTTGGGAATGCCTGCTACGGTTTTTGCCCATAACAGTAACAATATAAACGATCTT
This sequence comes from Bacteroidia bacterium, assembly GCA_037968475.1. Classification (GTDB taxonomy): domain Bacteria; phylum Bacteroidota; class Bacteroidia; order UBA8524; family UBA8524; genus SB11. Next base: position 42,205 of record JBBKVO010000009.1, on the reverse strand, counting down.
TTAGAAATGGTGGGTGGCGTGCCTGTAGTAATAAAATTACTTGAAGGCACACAAGGCATTGGTGTAATGCTGGCCGAAACCAAAAAAGCCGCTAAAGCCATTTTAGAAGCCTTTTATGGCATAGAAAAGAATGTTTTGGTGCAAGAGTATATAGCTGAGGCTAAGGGGGCAGATATACGCGCTATAGTGGTAGGGAATGAAGTTGTGGGTGCGATGAAAAGGCAAGCCCTTGAGGGCGAGTTCCGCTCTAACTTGCACCGTGGTGGCACAGCAAAAGCAATTAAACTTACTCGAGTAGAGAAAGAAACCGCATTGAAAGCTGCTAAATCAATGGGACTAAACATAGCTGGGGTTGATTTGCTGCAAAGCGAGCGTGGCCCTTTGGTGCTTGAGGTAAACTCATCGCCTGGACTTGAGGGTATTGAAAAAGCCACAGGTAAAGATATTGCAATGAAAATTATTGATTTTATTGAGCTTAAAGCACAAAGCCCCAAAGGAGCTAAGGATAAAGTAGGAGCGTAATTTCGCTTCTACTAAACACTTTAACGGAAAAGCTACAACAAATCAAGGCTTCCAAATCTTCTATACTTAGTAGTATATTTTATATATACAAAGTGTTTGAAAACTAATGAGCGTACTAATCACTACCACCTCTTTTCATTTCAAGAGAATCTGCATTAAAATTTAAAGGGGTGTATTTGCTCCTATTTTTCACAGTATCAATAATAAAATCTCTAATTTAACTCACTTGATCCGTTATTATATATAATAATAACTCGGCCAATATATTCTTTCGGAATATGATATTCCTCTTGTTCAAATCTCATGGGGCAAGAAAAAACCTGTAAGTATAAGGATTAGCGATAAAAACAAAGCACCTTTTGTCATGATAAATCATTTTATGTTAGTTACTACTCATTGTAACTAATCTACCATCAACATATCTTTCTTCAGAAACAATATTTTGACTATCATCAAATATTACCCACTTTCCATCTAGTCTATTATTCTTATATTCAATTATTTCAACTACATCCCCTTTTTTATTAAATCGCTGAGTTCTCCCATCAATAAGCCCATCTTTATACTCGATTATTTCTTTTATTAATGAAGGATATTCATAAAAATTCGTTTCCTTTCCATCAATAACTCCTTCTTTATATTCAATTGTCTTTACATTTTTTGGTGTTGTGCAACTATAAACTATCTCCTTACCTTCCTTTAGACCATTTTTGTAAAGAGATTCACGAGCTTTAGTACCATCTGTGCAGTACTGGACTTCATTACCATTCTTTTTCCCATTAAAATAAAAACTCTCAAATGACTTAACACCATTTGTTAAATCATATTCTATCCATTTACCTTCAATTAAGCCATTCTTAATAAAGCCACATTCTAATTTTACAATAAAAACTTTTCCGGTATATAGTTCTTTACTCCTATGGTTATAATATTTACCCTCTTCTTGGGTTAATTCGGTTAAATCAGCTTTATTGGTTCTTGCACATGAAGAAAATAGAAAATAAAGAAAACAACAAAATACCATCCTTTTCATAACAATTAAGCCATTTAACTATTTAGCAATAAAACCAGTTTACTCACCAAATATAATGCTTAGAAAAGATTGCTTCGTTAACCTAAGAAGATTTCATCGCAATGACGGAAAGCCCACTAAATTCTGTTAAACCTAAATTTTATGTACGAGGTAGCAAATAGCAGCAGCTTTTCACTATTGTTTACGCGTACACGGCTTTCCATTATCTTTTTAGGCTCTAGCTTGTTTATTTTGTTTAGCAAACGGTAAAAATAGATATAGGCTATATACACCCCAAAGCGACTGCTTATGGGCAATTGGCGTATACCTTCAAGGGCTTCTTTAAAATCGTTTTCAATATCTTTTTCTATTTGCTCCTTTATGGTCTTATCAAAGTTGCCATAAAAATCAACATTGGGAAAATATACTCTGCCGCGTTCGCTAAAATCAGATTTTAAATCGCGCAAAAAATTAATTTTTTGGAATGCGGCACCCAGTTTTCGGGCAGGTTCTTTTAGTTTTTCGTAGCGGGTTTGGTCGCCATCACAAAACACTTTCAGGCACATTAACCCCACTACTTCTGCACTGCCGTATATGTATTTTTCAAAACCATCTTGTTGGTAGCTGCGGTAGTTCAAATCCATCTCCATACTATCCAAAAAGGCATCAACCAAAGCCATGTCTATATTGTATTGGTGGTAGGTTTTCTGAAAGGCGTGCAACACAGGATTATAGCTTATTCCTGTTTCTATAGCTTGGTAGGTATCGCGGCGAAAGTTTTGCAGCAATACGTTTTTATCGTAATTATGAAAGGTATCCACTATCTCATCGGCAAAGCGCACAAAACCGTATATGTTGCGTATGTGAGCTTGCAGCGTTTTACCCAATGCCAATATGCCTAAGCTAAACGAGGTGCTGTATGCTGCGGTGATTTCTTTGGCACAACGCTGGCAAGTTTCGTCGTACAAAAATAAATCGGTGTTATTAGTAGTTTTGGTTAGCATAGCTGGTAGTTTTATTGTGTTGTACAAGCGGAAACTCTTTTTGCACTTGCCCTGCCACTACTTGCCCCGATATAAGCGAGGGAGGAACACCCGGCCCAGGCACAGTAAGCTGCCCTGTATAGTACAGGTTTTTTAGCTTTTTACTTTTTAGGGCAGGTTTTAGTATGGCAGTTTGCATTAGCGTATTGGCAAGCCCGTAAGCATTGCCCTTAAAAGAGTGATAGTCTTGTATAAAATTGCTGTGGGCATAGCTGCGTTTCACCACTATGTGCTGGCGTATCTGCTGGCCTGTACGTTGCTCTAGCCTATCCATCATTATATTAAAATAACGTTCGCGTGTTGCCTCGTTGTCATCCAAATTAGGAGCAACAGGCATTAGCAAAAACAGATTTTCGCAACCTTGCGGGGCTACTGTAGCATCAGTTTTTGATGTTGCCGAAACATAAAATAATGGATTGTGCGGCCATTGCGGCGCATCGTATATTTCTGTAGCGTGTTGGGCAAAATCAGCATCAAAAAACAGGTTGTGGTGTTGCAAACCGTCTATCTTTTTGTTTATGCCCAAATAGTATATTAAACTACTTGGCGCAAGGGTGCGTTTTTGCCAGTATTCTTCGCTATAGTTGGCACTGCCGTTTAGCAATTCTTTATCAACGTGGTGGTAATCAGCTGCCGCCACTACTATATCAGCATGGTAATTGCCTTGTGTGGTAAGTATTCTTTCTACTTTACCGTTAAAGGCTTCTATTTTTTTTACTTCGTGATTGAAAAGAAACTCAACCCCCAACTCTTGAGCTAAGCTATACATGGCCTCAACAATTTTATACATACCTCCTTGCGGATACCATGTACCCAATTGTATATCGGCATAGTTCATCAAGCTATACAAAGCAGGTGTATCAGCAGGTTTTGCCCCCAAAAATAACACAGGAAACTCCATTAGCTGTTGTATATGCGGGTGCTTAAAATAGCTGCGCACATGGCTTTGCATCGATTTAAAAACATCAAGCTTAAAAACACCTGCCAATAGTTGGCTATCGGCAAACTCAGCTATACTTCTGCCCGGTTTATATACTAAGCGATTAATGCCTACATTGTATTTGTATTTAGCCTCAGCCAAAAACTTTGTTAGTTGCTGGGCGGCACCCGCCTCAACAGTTTCAAGCAAAGCACCCAGTTTTTCTACGTTTGCGGGTATATCCCAATGCTTATCATCAAAATATACGCGATACGATGGATCTAGCCTATCCAATTGGTAATAATCAGAAGGCTTTTTTCCAAATTCAGCAAAAAACCGCTCAAACACATCGGGCATCCAGTACCAACTGGGTCCCATATCAAACGTAAAACCGTCTTGTTGCCAAACTCTACAACGACCTCCTGCGGTAGCATTTTTTTCAAGCACCGTAACAGCATAGCCTGCTTTTGCTAAAAAGCAAGCGGATGATATGCCGGCAAAGCCTGAACCTATTACTACCACTTTGGGTTTCATTGTTTAAAGATACGCGTTTAGGTGATGCTATTTTTATGCTTCCTGAAAACCGTAGGCTCTGCCATATCCTGCCAATTTTTTGCGTAACTGGCGGCGGGCAACAAAAATTCGGGTTTTTACAGTACCAATAGGTATACCCAGTATCTCGGCAATCTCATGGTATTTAAACCCCTTATAATTCATGCTAAAAGTTTTCTTTAAATCGTACGGAAGCGATTCTATAGCCGCCTCCATATCACGCATCATAAATTTGCGTTCGGCATTATTTTCTATTGATTGAGAGACATTATCTAAAAAATAGTTGTTATCAGTAGTATCAATAAAGGTATTGCGTTTTACTAACCTGCGGTAGTTATTAATGAAACTGTTTTTCATTATGGTGTACAACCACCCCTTAAGATTAGTGCCTTCAGCAAATTTACTGTGGTAGGTAAATGCTTTTAACATTGTTTCTTGCACCAAATCGTTAGCATCCTCAATATTGCGGGTTAGCTGGTATGCGTAGTTACGCAACGGATGACTTTCTTTCTGAACCATGTGGCTAAATTCAATTTGTGTCATAGTGTTTAACTTTTACCTGTTAAATGCTCAACAAAATTACAAAACAAGCAGGGTACTTTCCAAACTTTTGTTTAACTTTTTTACAAAAACATTAAACATTGTTTAAACAACATACCTGTACATCTGTATATACAAGGGTTGCAAGATTTTTGGAAGCTACATGCATGAGGCTTTTATCTTTTTATGTTGAACTAAGCAGGGTAGAATACACTACTAAGTACAAAAACAATGCCTTACCTAACAAAATACCCTCGGGTTTTCAATTAATAGCTTAATATTATTTTACAGACCCTACATTATATACGGATATATGCAGATTTTGGATTTTGTTTTATGCTATATTTTCTGCAAAAAGAAATTTGTGGAGTAATACACGACAAAAGTTGTATTTTTATAGTGTAGCATAGTTTTTGATACTAAGCTTTGATGTTTGAACTGTGAAATTTTAATAGCGTGTAACTTTTTTTCTTAAATATTAAACAATACGAAAGAAAATTGGTTATCAGTAAATAGTAAATGAAGATATCGGCTTTTAGAAAAGCACATTTTAATGCTGCCCACCGCCTTCACGTGCCGCAATGGACGGAGGAAAAGAACAAGGAGTTTTTTGGTTTGTGCAACAACCCCAATTATCACGGACATAATTATGACCTTGTGGTGAAGGTAAGGGGTGAGGTAGATCCTGTAAGTGGCTATCTTATCGATTTAAAAATACTTAAAACGATTATTGATGAGGAGGTGATTGAATGTTTTGATCACCGCAACCTGAATTTGGATACTGAGGAGTTTAAAAATTTAAACCCTACTGCGGAGAATATTGCCGGGGTGATATGGAATAAAATACGACTACGATTAGATAAAAACCTAGAATTAACTGTAACATTGTATGAAACCGAACGAAATTATGTTGAATACTCCGGCGAATAGCGACGAAGGCATAGATATAATGGGCGATGACCATATAGCAACTTCGCACAACACACCTTTGCGCGAAGATGCGTTTAAAATGGACGACGAACTGAAGATTGAGCTGATACAAAAACATTTTACTGAAATAATGCACGTGCTAGGTTTAGACCTAACCGACGATAGCCTAAAAGGCACCCCCCAACGTGTAGCCAAAATGTATGTTGAAGAGATTTTTAGCGGCCTAAACCCTAAAAATAAACCTACTGTTACTTTGTTTGAAAACAAGTACAAATACAAGCAAATGCTGGTAGAGAAAGATATTTCGCTATTTAGCTATTGCGAGCATCATTTTGTGCCAATAGTAGGCAAAGCACACGTAGCCTATATACCCAATGGCAATGTGGTAGGGCTAAGCAAAATAAACCGCATAGTAAACTATTACGCCAAACGCCCACAGGTGCAAGAGCGTATGACCAAACAAATAGCTAACGAGCTGCGCGAAGCCTTGCACACAGAAGATATTGCAGTGGTGATTGAAGCCGACCACTATTGTGTGAAATCACGCGGGATAAACGACTTAACCAGTACTACCACCACGGTAGAGTATTGCGGCAAGTTTAACGACCCTGCTACCCGCCAAGAGTTTTTGAAATATTTGGGTAAGTAATAGCCCATACCATTGTATAAATTAACAGTAAACAACAAAGGGCGGTCTTTCTACGAAAGACCGCCCTTTGTTGTTTACATAGAAACCCGTAATTTGTGAGGTAAATTGTTGTACCTAGAGTCATGGATAAGAAAATAACGAAACACTATACCAATGGTGAGGTAACTATAGTATGGCAACCCGATAAATGTATACACTCTACTTTATGTTTTACGGGGTTGCCCACAGTTTTTAATCCGCGCGAGCGCCCATGGGCAAAGCCTGAAGGAGCCAGTACCCAGCAAATTGTTGATCAAATAAAAAAATGTCCCAGCGGTGCCCTTAGCTATTTTATGAATGAGGCCGAAAACAACAAAGAGGAAGTCCATTTGGAAACAGTAATAGAAGCATTGCCCAATGGCCCGCTATTGGTATACGGCACATTAAAACTGAAACACAAAAACGGCGAGCAAACACTTGAAAACAAAACCACCGCCCTATGCCGTTGTGGGCAAAGCAGCAATAAACCTTTTTGCGATGGTTCACACGCTAAAGTAGGCTTTGAGGGCTAGTTTATAGTTTAATATGTAATAGCAGTTACAATAAATACGCATGAAAATGCGATAACTATAAAACTAATCCTATGAAAAGACTAACCATTTTATTATTAGGCACTTGCTTGATGGTATGGGGGTGTAAAAAAGCAAACACTTCTCAAACAAAAGAGAGCGATGGTGCTAAAAAATATTCGGCTACCGATTTTACGGAATCTGAAATAGAAGAATACGGCATCTTGCAATACACCATGCTTTTAGAGCGGATATATAAAAAGGTTGAAAATTCTTCATTAATAGCATATAAAGATGAGGCTTGCAAAGAAAAATATTCAGCCGAAGGCTTTGAAAAAATTCATAGTGCTATGGACATGGTGCAAATGGCCAACCCACAGTCTCCACTAGATCCTTTTGATTTAATTGATACCTTAGTGTATACCCGTATAAGTGCTGAGCAGCTAAAAGGCTGTTGGGTAGACAAAACTAAAAATGTTTTTGCTTTTGTGGTTAACGATACGGCAAAGGCTTATTTTAAATGGGAGGAAATGGTGAAAGCCCTTAACCAAGAGCAGCTTGCTTTTGTAAATGCTTTTTTTGAATCAGAGAAAGCTCCATTACCCGTTTCAGCATTAAAGATATTAGCAACTGATAAATTTAAAGCCGTAGCACAAAAACTATATACTTGGGCAATACAAGATGACAGTATTGCTGTGTATGACAACTACACCCTATCACAATATTTAACAAGGAAAGAGGTTAGCACCAAAGCAAAAAATGTTGATGTGGCGCAAATGCCTAACCCAAACAATATGAATGATGGTATTGACAGTGTAGACGCGGTAACAATTACACCTTTTAGTGCAGGCAGTATTACTAAAGCACGAATATATTATGCTTGGCAAACTGATAATAACCTAAACACCACTGTTAGTACATTTGCCTTTGCACCCTTGCACAACCCTGTTGTATCAGGCTATAAGCTACCCCCAACACCATTGTTTTTTGCAAAAGCAACGGATGTATTTGCCAAACTTAGTAGTGAGGACAAAACATGGCTAACCTATTTTTCGATAGCATTAACGCGAAACAAAGGCTCGCAAAACACAGGTTACGGCACAGGTTCTTTTAAAAGTGCTGAGTATTGGGAGTAATACTAAACTTGATTGCTGTGGCAAGAAAACCATTATCTATTTGTCAAATTTTAAAAATTTGACAAATAGATAATGGTTTTACTGTACCAAATGAACCTTTTTAAGGTTATGGTTTAGACACTAAAACTAGAGACTTTAAACCTGAAACTAAAACCTACTCCTCGCCGCCAATTTCTTTAAAGTATTCGCGGGTTTTGTTTTTATAGTATTGGCGTAAGCTGGGGGGTATTGTTTTTAGCAGCTCCTGCTCTTTGTTTTTCTTTTTCAGGTATTCTTCTACACTGGGCGGCAGTTTGCGTTCCAACTCTTTTCCCTCGCTGCTTTTGCGCTCGTTGTCGGTTTCGCGTTCTTTTTCGGCACGCTCGTGGTCAAGCATACGGGTTAGTATTTCTTGTTGGCGTTTAAGGGTTTCTATGGTTAGGCGTTTGTTTACCAAATCTTTCTCTATCTCTTCCATCATCTCTTGGGTTTTTTTCAAATCGCCCAATGCACCTTGGTTGCCTTCTTGTTTCAGTTGTTTCTCTAGTTCGTTTAGTTTGCGGCGCAGGGCTTCTTGCTGGGCTGCCATTTGTGCCCATTCTTTGCTGGTCATGCCGCCTTCTTTACCTTCACCCTCTTTTTCACCATTCTTACCTTTTTTGCCCTCGCCTTCTTTTTGACCTTCTTGCATACTTTTTAGGCGTTTGTATAGCTCATCTTGCATTTTGCGCAACTCGCCCATTTCTTTTCCTTCACCTTTCCCTTTCTTTTTGCGGGCATTGTTTTGTTGCCCTTTGCCGCTGCTACTCTGCATTTGCATACTCTCTTGCATATTTTTAAGCACTTCGCTAAGCATCACGGCAAGGTTGTTTAGGTTGGTCATGGTATACTGTTGGTAGCTGCGACCCAGCTGCACTTGCCTTTGTCCCAATGCCGACAACGATTTATTCATGTTGTTATTCATCTCGCCTACTTCACGGTTTATGTAGGTACGCATTTGCACTACACGTTTGCTTAATGATAACAGGCTATCTTCTATTATTTTGGCATCGTCTTTCATTTTGCGCTGGCGTTGGGTAAGTGCCACCAATTGCGGATTGTAGCCTGTAATGGTACGCAGGTTTTCCATTACCTTTTCTTGCTCAAACGAAAGCTCTATAAGGTTATCCAGTATCTCGCGCAGGGTATTGTAGTCTTCTGTTTGTTGCTCTTTCTGATCCATCTTCATCTGCGTTTCCATCTTCTTCTTCATCTGCTGCATCTTCTCTTTGGCTTTACGCTGCTTTTTCTCGGCTCCTTTATTATCTTTCTTCTCCAAATCCTTCTCGCTGCCCTGCATTTCTTCTTCTATCTCTTTTTCTTGCTCTTCTTTATCATCCAAGCCCAAATCGTTTGGCTTTTCAAGCTCCTCGTTCAGTTTTTCAACCTCGTTTAGTTCTTTTTTCAGGTCTTCAAACTCTTTGTTTAGGTCTTTTTGTTTTTCTTGCAGCTCTTGTTGTTTTTTAGGGTCTTCGCCATTGTCGGGGGCTTTTTCGGTTTCATCGGCCAGTTTTTCTTGCTTGTCGGCTAGTTCTTCCAGCTTATCAAGGGCATCGTTTAGTTTTTTCTCAACCTCAAGGCGTTTATAGTTCTCAAGCATACGGTCAAGCTGTTTGTTGGCATCTTTGGTGTCCATTTCCATCTTGTCCAGCTCTTCTTTCAATAGCTCTTTATTCTCTTGTTTCATCAGTTGTTCCAACTGCTTCAACATCTCTTTCATTTCATCAGTAAAAATCTCATCAAACAGTTTGTCTAGCTCTTTTTGTTTCTCTAGTAACTCGCTGTTTTGTGGCTTGTATTCGTTTTCTTTTATGCTTTTTTCAAGATTTTCAAGTTTTAGGTCTTCTACCTGTTTTTCCAACTGTTTTTGCTTTTTCAGCAGGTCGTCAATTTGCTGTTTATCTTCCCACGTAAGGTTTTTCTTTTCTACCAGTTTCTTTTGCAGGTCTTTTATTTGCTTGTCTATCTTTTTGGTTTGCTCCATCGCCTCTTTCATCTTGTCTTTGATGGCTTCGCTGCTTTGGGCTATATCGGCTTCTATTTCTTTTTTGGTAAGGGCTCTAAAGGTTTTTACAGCACTTTTAGTGCTTTTGCTACCGTTTACCCCATCGTTATCAAATACTTCAAAGTAGTATTCCAACTCTTCGGCGGGTTGCAGGTTTATAAGGGCTAAATCCCAAATGTGGTAAAACTGCCTATCAGCGCCAGCCCCATTGCTTATGGTAATGGTTTGCAAACCCTGACGGGTTTTGGTGGCATCTTCGCTTTTTAAGAATTTATAGTTGAAGGTAATTTTGTGAATGCCGTAATCGTCGGCAGCTTCGCCGGCAAAGTATACTAGTTTGGTGCTAACGGTATCTTTGGTTTCTTGCACTTTTATGCTGGGATAAGCATCGGGTATTACGTTTATATTGTACAATACCGAATCGTTGCCTATTACTTCTTTACTTGCGGCTTTTACTATGTAAAAGTTTTCGCGCATAAAACGGCGACTAAACTGAAAACGGTTGCCACTAAGGGGCGTAAGGGTATACAGCGAGTCTTTAAATTTCACGCGCAACTCATCGGTATTGCGGGTGCTAAAATCCCACTTTACAGAAGTGCCTTGCGGAAGGGTTAAGTCGCCTGCGTTTTCAACGGTTTCGTTTTTCTTGTTTAGATAGGCGGGGTATACCAATGTAGCTTTAAAGCCGCTAACAAAGGGTTTTGCTACTACTTTTAGAGTATTTTCTTTTGAATAAAACTGACTGGCGAAAAAACGGAAATCGGTATTTTTTTGTAGGTTTTTAAAGGTATAGCCAAAGTGCAGCTTATCCTTTTTTTCCATTTTAAAACGATTGCCGTCAATCTCAAGGTAAACTTCGGCGGGTAGTTCGTCGCCTGTTACTTTTAGGTCGAGATTAAAATCCTCATTCTGCATTGTCTCCATACTTTTGTTTTGTATGCTAAAAGTAAAGGGGGCTTGCTCTTCAAAAAAGGTATTGTAGTTTACTATGCGGTTAGTACCCTCGGTAATAATGCGACTATTGGTAAACAATACCACCACAAACAACAGTACGGGTACAAGGGCAAATTTTAAGTATTTGTAATTGGTGTTTAGGTTAATGGCTGCTTTGAAGGGGACTGGTTTTAACTCGTTTATTTTTTGGTTGATACTGGCTTGTATAAGTGCTGAGGGGACAGCATCGGCATTGTGTTTTAATTGAAGGGTATTTAGTAGCTTATCTTGCACGTGGGTGAAATGACTGCCTATAATTTGCGAGGCTTGTTCGTAACTGATTACCGAACCTATGCGGTATAGCTTGGCTAATGGAATAAAAATAAAACGTACCAACACGTAGGCACTAAGCCCCATTGTGGTAAAAAATAGTATACCGCGCCACACACTGTTTAGCCTGCCGTAATACTCCATAACGGTGGCAGTAAGCATGGCCAGCACCAATATGCCAATGGTATATATAGCCCCTTTTATAAGGCGGTTTTTATAATACTTGCGGATAAACTCATCGAGCTTTGCAATTAGTATATCGTAACTGTTTTCGGTCATGTTATAGTATTCCCCTCAAAAGTATTACCAAAGATAGTAATGCATACCATCAAGTTGCATTATGTAAACGTAATAAAGGGTGTATTTGTGATAGAAGTGTTAGTTTTTTCTATGAAAAGAGGGTTTTCGACAAATTTAAGACTTTGTTCTATATCCATGCTGGCGAAAGCGTCCCGCTTGTGCCTATAAAAACCGAGCGTCCGCTCGGTGGTTGTACTATAGTGTTTTCGATGGGTATAAAACCCACCTTTTTGAAATTACAGCGCGAAGCGGGACTTTAAGTCCCGCTTCGCGCTGTAATTTGTTTAGTATAAAATTCATCACCCTATAATCCACCCACAAAAAATCGCCCAATAACTAAGCTAATATTCCGTTATTTGTAGCAATGTCTTCCTTGCTAAAATACACCCGCATAGTAGCGTTTGCAGCAATTGCTCTTGCAAGCTGTAAGCCTGATAAACCCCGAACAGGCACAGAAACTAAAGATACTGCTACTACCCAAGTTACAAAACCTGCACCTGTTACACGCCCTGCTTTTAGTGCCGATACAGCCTATATGTATGTGCAAAAACAGGTTGATTTTGGCCCCCGCGTACCTGGCACGGTGCAGCACGCCAAATGCGCCCAATACCTGTATACAGAATTGGGTAAATATGCCGACAAGGTAGTGATGCAACAAGGTGAGGCTACTACGTTTGATAATACTAAAATCACTATTAAAAATATTATTGGCGAGTTTAACCCCGAAGCCAAAAACAGGGTGCTTCTATTCGCCCACTGGGATACCCGCCCTTTTGCCGATGAAGATACTAAGGATAAAGACAAACCCATTTTGGGTGCCAACGATGGTGGTAGCGGCATAGGTATTTTGCTTGAAGTAGCCCGCCAACTAAGCATAAACAAACCTACTTGGGGCGTTGATATTATATTTTTTGATGCCGAAGATTGGGGCAGCCCACAGGTTGAAAACTCGTATTGCTTAGGCTCACAATTTTGGGGTAAAACTCCACATACGCCCAACTACAAAGCCAATTATGGTATATTGTTGGATATGGCAGGGGCAACCAATGCCACCTTTTTAATGGAAGGCATATCAAGGCAAACAGCACCACAAGTATTGCAAAATGTGTGGCAAACAGGCCACCAACTAGGCTACTATAATTACTTTTTATATACAGACTATGGCGGCATAACCGATGACCATTACTATGTGTACAAAGCCACTGGCATACCCTGTGTAGATATTATACATATAGAACCCAATGGCGGTTTTGGCAGCTTTTGGCACACCCATAACGATAATATGGAAGTGATAAGCAAAAATACGCTACAAGCTGTTGGCGAAACCCTGCTGAAAGTAATTTATAACGAAAAATAAACTGCCTACCTTTGCTTTTTTATAGATAGGACAAAATCCCTTTAGGTATTTAGGGTAACAAGCATATAGTATGAAGGTAGCCCCAAAAAAACACCTCGGACAGCATTTTTTAAATGATGAGAGTATAGCCAAAGATATTGCCGAAAGCCTCACAGGGCAAGGCTATAATACAGCGCTAGAAATTGGCCCCGGCATGGGTGTACTTACCCAATTTTTACTGCAAGACCCTCGCTTTACAACTTGGTGTATTGAGATTGACAGAGATTCAGTCGCCTACTTAAAACAACACTATCCCCAATTAGAGAACAGGCTGTTCGATTCAGACTTTTTAAAGCTAAATCTTGCTGATATGTTTGCCGAACCTTTTGCCATAGTGGGCAATTTTCCTTACAACATCAGCAGCCAGATAATATTTAAAATGCTTGATTTTAAAAACAAAGTACCTGAGTTGGTGGGGATGTTTCAGAAAGAGGTGGCCGAGCGTTTTAATGCAAAACCTCGTACCAAAGCCTACGGTATATTATCAGTATTGTTACAAACCTATTACACTACCGAATATCTTTTTACAGTACACGAGCATGTATTTATACCTCCACCAAAAGTAAAATCGGGCGTGGTACGCATAGTGCGCAACGAAAGACAAACAATAGATTGTGATGAGGTGTTGTATAAAGACGTTATAAAAACTACCTTCAACCAACGCCGCAAAATGCTGCGCAATACGTTAAAAAAATTTAACATACCCGATGGTTTAATTGGTGAGCATGAATTTGCTAAATTGCGACCTGAAGAATTGGGGGTAGAAGAATTTATTGCCCTCACCCAATGGGTACAGCAAAATAAAATGGATTAAAAGAAAAGGCAAACTATGTCAGACCTGTTAACCAAAAACCTTACGGAAGAAATAAAACAAGCACTTACCGATGGGGAGATGGAACAGTTACGCACTTTGTTAGGCGAGCTTTACCCCGAAGATATTGCAGAGCTTTTTTTTAGCCTTAGCGTTGATGAAATGCAGGAGGTGCTGGATATTCTTGAAAAAGATGAAGCTGTAAAAACATTAACGGCACTTGACGAAGACCTTCGACTAAAACTACTAAAACTATACACCCCTGACCATATAGCAAAAGAGTTTGTTGACTATATGGACTCGGATGATGCGGCGGATATGCTTAATGAGCTGCCTGCAAGTTTTGCCGAAGAAGTAATAGCCTTACTTACCGATGAGGAGCAGGCGCTAAACGTAACCTCGCTGCTGCGCTATAAAGATGATAGTGCAGGCGGTTTAATGGCAAAAGAATTGGTGAAGGTGAACCAGAACTGGACACTGGCCGAGTGTATAGCAGAAATACGAAAGCAAGCCGAAAATGTAGACCGTGTATACTCGGTATATGTAGTAGATAATAAAAACCGCCTAAAGGGTATTGTTGCACTAAAAAGCATTATCCTTTCTCCTGCTACTACAAAAGTAGAAGCCATATATAACCCCGATATACAAGAAGTAACCACGTATACTCCCGGAGAAGAAGTAGCCCAAATGATGAACAAATATGGTTTGGTAGCCTTGCCCGTTGTTGATGCTTTGGGTAGGCTGATGGGGCGTATTACTATTGATGACGTGGTTGAATTTATAAAAGATGAAGCCGACAAAGATTATCAATTATTATCAGGTATTAGCGAGGATGTAGAACTTACCGACAAAGTATGGATACTAAGCCGTGCTCGCCTGCCTTGGTTGCTTATCGGTTTGCTGGGCGGCATAGCCAGTAGCCGTTTGGTAGGTATGTATGAAGGTGAATTGCTAATACATCCGCAAATGGCCTTTTTTATGCCCCTAGTTGCCGCAATGGGCGGTAATGCAGGTGTACAATCATCGGCCATAGTGGTACAAGGTTTGGCCAACAATACTATGGGCACAAAAGATATTATGCCCAAACTAGGCAAAGAGTTTTTAGTAGCCCTTATTAACGGCCTTATATGCTCATTAGTAATATTTGGTTATAATCTATTTATTGGTAGCCCGCAAAACCTAAGTATTACCGTAGCTACTGCTTTACTATCAGTTATCATATTTGCATCAATACTGGGCATGGTAGTACCCCTTTTGCTTGATAAGGCCAAAATCGACCCCGCTCTTGCCACAGGCCCCTTTATAACCACCACTAACGATTTACTAGGTTTGGGCGTATACTTTACCATTGGTCAAATACTATTATAGAAAATTTTTAATTGCGTAATTAAATCCTGTTTTTTGTACATTCGTTAACAATAGCAAACAGGGATAGTGTATTAAATAAAGCTAAAATTTGTATGACCGAAGATGAGTTTAAAACCCTGTGCTTAAAAAAGGGCATTGCTTTTATTTGTTTACATCAATTAGATGGTTCTTTTGTAAAACTTAGTCCATCATGTCAAAGAATTACAGGATATAGTCCTGAAGAACTTATTGGCAAAATTCCCCACGACTTTTTTCATGATGATGATAAAGAATTAATAGATACAAAAGCTTTTTTGCCGGTATTAAATTCTGATAAAAAAATTACTGTAATAGAGTGTAGGTTTAGAAAAAAAGACAATAGCTATATTTGGCTTAGAACTTATACTCATTTAGTAAAAAATAAAACAGGCGAAAGAGAGTATCTGCTCACCGTATCAGCAAATATTGATAGCGACAAGCAAAAGCTAGATATTATATACAAAGAAGAAGTATTGCTTGAGCAAGCCGGTAAAATGGCAAAAATAGGAGCGTGGGAAATAAATTTGGAAACTATGATTCCAACTTGGAGCAGGGCTACCTACGATATACACGAAGTGGATTATGGTACGGAACTCGACCTAAGCAAAGCCATCAATTTTTATGTACCTGAAGATAGACCACTGGTTGAAAAAAATGTAAACGAAGGTATAGCAATAGGCAAAAGCTGGGATTTTAAACACCGACTTATAACTGCAAAGGGCAATAATATTTGGATACGCTCCATTGGCAAACCTGAAATTAGAAACGGAAAAACCGTAAAACTATACGGCACCTTTCAAGATATCACCAAAGATATTATAGCTGAAAATCAACAGAAAGAGCTTATTGAGCAATTATCAAAACAAAAGAAACAACTGGTTGAGTTCAACCAAATCGTATCGCACAACCTACGCAGCCCTGTATCGAGCCTAACGGCGCTTATTCACTTTTTAGAAAAAGCCGAAGACCCTGCCGAGCGAAGTGAAATAATAGAAAATATTAAAGAGGTGAACGTTTCTCTTAATACTTTATTAAACGACCTTGTTGATGCCGTAAAAATTATTAATGACACCGAAATTGAGCAAGAGGAGATTAATGTAGGCGAGGTAGTTAGCTTTACTCAGAAAATCTTAGATGGAAATATTAAGCAGCTAAAAGCAAAAATAAATTTTGACAATACTGCTTGGCAAAAGATTAAATTTCCAAAATTATACTTTGAAAGTATACTGCTAAACCTAATGAGCAATTCATTAAAATACCACTCGCCTGAGCGGAGTTTGAAAATAGATATAGTATTAACCGTTGAAAATGATAAAAAAACATTATTGTTTTCAGATAATGGTTTGGGCATAAACCTACAACGCTATGGCAATAAAGTATTTAAAATGCACAAAACGTTTCATCGCGAAAAACAAGGCAAAGGGTTGGGCTTATTTATGACAAAAAATCAGATAGAAGCTATGGGTGGCACTATAAGTGTATATGGTGAAGAAGGAAAAGGCTGCACATTTAAAATTATTTTTCAAGATAAATATAGCAATTGAGCATGAGAACAGATATAATAAGCATTGTTGATGATGATAAAATCTATCAGTTTACAATGACCAAAACCATAGAGGCTACAAGAAGGTTTAAAAAAATACTCGTGTTTTCTGATGGAGAAGAAGCCTTTAGTTTTTTAACAGAAAACCAAAGTAACCCCGAGTCTTTACCCGACATAATCTTTTTAGATATCAATATGCCCTATATGGATGGGTGGGAGTTTTTGACTGAGTTTGCCTTGTTAAAACCTAACTTATCTAAAAAAATAATTATCTATATGATTAGCTCATCAGTATCAACATTAGATATAAACCGCGCCAAAGAAATATCAGATGTAACGGATTATATAGTCAAACCCATTACCATAGATAGATTTGCGAAACTAATGGAAAGCCTAGAGAATTTGTAATATAGTCTTTCTTTTAGGCCAGTAAAAAAGAAATCGCCTATCTTGCGGCAAATTTTTTTTATGCCTAGCTCAATACTCCAACACATTCAGCATAAAACTGCAAAAGGCGTTAAACAACTTGCAGTACTTATTGACCCTGATTTTGAAGACGGTTTGGGCAAAACCATAGATATATGTAATCGCACACAGGTTGATTATATTTTTGTGGGCGGCAGTTTGGTTACCGAAGGCAATATAAGCCGTTGTGTTGCCACCATAAAACAAAACACCGATATACCTGTATTGCTTTTCCCCGGCAGCACAACACAGCTAACAGAAAATGCCGATGCGTTGCTGCTGCTCTCACTAATATCAGGGCGCAACCCCGATTTGCTTATTGGTAAACACGTAGAAAGTGCTCCCTTTATAAAAAAATCAGGTCTCGAGGTAATCCCAACAGGCTATATGCTTATTGATGGCGGAAAAATTACTAGCGTACAATATATTAGTAATACCTTACCCATACCGTCAGACAAACCTGATATAGCTATGGCTACCGCCCTTGCAGGTGAGCTTTTAGGCTTGCAGCTAATATTTATGGATGCTGGCAGTGGTGCTTCTAATCCCATAAACGACGAGATTATTGCCCGAGTGAAAAAAACCGTTAGCCTGCCTATTGTAGTAGGTGGTGGTATACGCACAGGCAAGCAAGCCTTAACAGCTTGGAATGCAGGGGCTGATATAGTGGTTATAGGCAATGCGGTAGAAAAAGACAAAACACTTATAGAAGAACTATCAGAAGCTGCGGCAGCTTGGCAATAGTGCCCCATAACACTTCCTTGTATTAAATATTGTAATTTTGTAAAAACACTACGTTTTGTATGCGTAAACTATACTTTAGCACATTTTTAATTATTCTATTTGCAGCCTGTGCAGGCACCAAATTCACATCACCCAACTTTGACGCTAAAACAGCAAAACACAGGCAAATTGCGGTACTTCCTTTTGAAATGATTTATACAGGCAAAATGCCTGAAAACATGAGTATCACCGATATTGAAAAAGTGCGCTATGCTGAGGCTTTAGCCTTCCAAAAAAGTTTGTACGATAATATTTTACGTCAATCTGGCGGAGGTAAAAAAGACATTAAAATAGAAGTGCAGCCTATTGAAAAAACCAATAAACTACTGCAAGATAGTGGCTTGAATTACCTAGCCCTAAGTACCACCATGCCCGAAGAAATTTGCAAAAAACTTGGGGTAGATGCCGTAGTATATACCAAAGTAGAAAAAGAGCGTTTCCTTTCAGATCTTGAGTCGTTCGGTATCTCTATAGCACAAGATGTATTAGATAAACTACGCTTAGGTAATCCTGATTTAAACAGTACCCTTCCTCAAATACCCGGCAATGTTTCGCGCACCTATCATATAAAAACCGATTGCCAGCTAAAAAATGGCAATGATGGTTCGCTACTGTGGAAATACACCATTGATGTTGATACTGATTGGCAAAGCCCTGCCAACGAAGTAATACAAACACTTACCCGCCGCTTTTCAAAAAAATTCCCCTACCGCAATCGTAGGTATGAGTTTGGAAAATACTAAGCAGAAAACAGAAAAAAATCGTATATTTATAGGTAGCTAACACTACTCGTATTCTTATGGCCGATATAATCAAATCACCTTTCCATGAGCTGGCCAAACAAGCCTCAATGCAACCTCAAGAACAATTGCTTGAACTTAAAAAGGGCGACGAACGCCTGTATATTGGCATACCCAAAGAAATCACCTACCAAGAAAATCGTGTTCCCCTTACACCTGCAGCCGTGCAGCTAATGGTAGATAATGGGCACGACATTGTAATTGAATCTAACAGCGGGAAAAACGCAAATTTTTTTGATAAAGATTATAGCGATGCAGGGGCAAAAATTGTATACGATAAAGAGCAGGTATACAAGGCCGATATTATAGTGAAGGTAGACCCGCCCACCAAAGAAGAGATAGCAATGATGAAAAAAGATCAACTGCTTATCTCGGCATTACAAATCACCAACATATCAGAAACATACCTAAAGCAACTAATACAGAAAAAAGTAACCGCCATAGGGTTTGAATATATGCGCGATAGCCAAGGCACACTATCGGTAATACAAACTATGAGCGAGATTGCAGGCAGCACATCAATACTTATAGGTGCTGAATACCTAAGTAATACAGGCGGCGGTAAAGGCGAGCTTTTGGGCGGCGTGGCAGGCATTCCTCCATCAGAAGTTGTAATAATTGGCGCGGGCACTGTGGGCGAATATGCCGCCCGAACAGCTATTGGTTTAGGTGCAGTGGTAAAAGTGTTTGACAACTCACCCGCACGATTGCGCAGGCTTCAAAACAACCTTAATCAAAGGGTGTATACATCCATTATAGTACCCAATATATTAGCCAAAGCACTTAAAAGTGCTGATTTAGCCATAGGCTCACTACGCAATGAAGACGGCAGACGTAGCCCCACGGTAGTAACCGAAGAAATGGTGGCTCAAATGAAACCCAACAGTGTAATTGTTGATATTAGTATTGACCAAGGCGGTTGTTTTGAAACCAGTGAGGTTACCAACCACACCAATCCCATTTTCCGTAAACACGATGTAATACATTATTGTGTGCCCAATATACCCTCACGTGTATCGCGCACAGCCAGCTATGCCCTTAGTAATATTCTTACACCCATTTTACTGGGAATAAGCGAAGCGCATGGATTACGCCACTATTTACAATGGGATAATCTTGCCATGCGTCAAGGCATATACATATATAAGGGGGCACTTGTAAAACGCTCGCTTGGAGAACGTTTTAAACTCGATTTTAAAGACATTGATTTTATTATAGGGGCAAATTTTTAAGCCTTTAGCTGTGAAGTTTAATAAAACAAAAACGTCCGATGGTAATTACCATCGGACGTTTTTTATAGCTATTGCTTGTGTTTATTAATAGTTGTTTAGCATCATTGGCATTACCAACATCAGCATATCTTCGCTGGCTTCGTTCTCAAACGGAAGCAAAACGCCTGCACGGTTGGGTGTGCTCATTTCAAAATGTACTTTATCAGTATCCATGCTGTTAAGCATATCCATAAGGTATTTACTGTTAAAGCCAATTTCCATATCCTCGCCTTCATACTCGCAGTTCAAACGCTCGTGGCCTTCATTGCTTTGGTCAAAATCTTCAGCAGAAATCAAAATATTGCTGCCTGCTAATTTTAAACGTATTTGGTGAGTGGTTTTGTTTGATACTATAGAGATACGTTTTACAGAGTTTAAAAACTCCATACGGTCAATCACTAGTTTGTTAGGGTTTTCTTTAGGGATTACCGCATTATAATCAGGATAACGCTCGTCAATCAGACGACATACCAAGCTAATATCGGCAAAAGTAAAAAACGCATTAGAGTTGTTAAAATCTACACGTACAGGAGCATCGTCATCCTTTAAAGATGATTTTAAAAGGTTTGATGCTTTTTTAGGCAATATAAAGGCTTGCTCTACACCTGGGGCAACATCAGTGCGGCGATAGCGAACCAAACGGTTAGCATCAGTAGCTACAAACGATATATTGTTGCTTTTTAGCTCTACATATATACCTGTAAGATTCAAACGCAATTCATCATTTCCTGTAGCAAAAACGGTTTTCGATATTGCTTTTAGCAATACTTCACTTTTTATACTGAATGATTTATCACTTTCAACTTCGGGTATTTTTGGAAAATCTTCACCGGGTTGTCCAGCCAATTTAAAACGTCCGTTGCCTGAGCTTATTTCTATTGCATGGGTATTTTCATCAATAGTAAAAGTAAGCGGTTGGTCGGGCAAAGAGCGTAAAATGTCTAAGCATAGTTTTGATGGAACAGCAATTTGTCCTTCTTCTTGTGCCTCAACCTTTAGGGTAGTAGTCATGCTCGTTTCCAAGTCAGTAGCACTAATAGTCAAGTTACCCTCCTTTATATCAAACAAAAAGTTCTCTAAAATGGGAATAACAGCTTTAGAAACTACCACACCACTCACTACTTGTAGGTGCTCTAATAAAACGGTTTTAGAAACGATAAACTTCATACCTTCTCGCTAAAATTATAGTATTTAAATTGCCAAAATTACGGGCAGGCTGCAATATAGTCAATTGTTATTTATGAACATTCCCAACTTACCTGTTTTGCAAGTGCTCTTCCATCGGTTCCCAATAAAACTCCATCCAGCCTTTGGCAATAGCATCATAATGGGTAGCAGGTATACCTTTTTGAGAAAACTTCATCAAACACCCGTCGGGATGATCTTGCAATACTATTTTTATTTCAGAAAAGTGATCCGCAGGCCAGTCTTTCTCATTAGCCCGCCAAGTTTGTACTATCAGCGAAGCTATCTCTAACTCTAATATTGTTCCTGTGGCATAGCCATCATAGGCACTAAAAATACCATCTTCTTCAGCTTCAATCTCGGCTTCTCCACCTGTTATATCGCCATGCTCGTCTTCATCCAAATAGCACTCGTATACACGCAACGGCGAAGCGGGGAAAATATATTCTTGGTATAAATCTTTGGTTTGCATAAAAATGTGTTGCTCAAATTTATACTTTTTATACCCAATGCCGGGAGTGTTATTTTCTATCGGGCACGTAGGTTAACATTACCACGCCCGATTTGGTGGGCTTGCTGCTTATCAACTTTAGGTATTCTCTTTTCTTTATGTCGATAAATAGCGGCTTACCTGCTCCAAGTATTATAGGGTGAAGCCCCAACTCGTATTCATCTACCAAATCAAGGTTTACAAAAGTGCTTACCAAGCTAGAGCCGCCAAACAGCCAAATATCTTTGCCTTGCTGGCTTTTTAGCTCGTTTACTTTTTCAATCAGGTTGTGGCTGTGTATTAGGGTATCACCACTATTCACTTCTTTTAAAGTATCGCTAAAAACATACTTTTTTATGCCCTGCATTTGCTCATAAGCCTCCCTTTCAGCATCGTTGCTAAAAGTTTCAGGGTTTTGATTGCCAAACAGCTGGTAGCTTTTGCGGCCATAAAAAGCAGCATCAAACCTGTTAAAAAAGGCACCAAAGCCCATATCATCGTCCATAATGCACCAATCGTATTCGCCGTTGGCTCCTTCAATATAGCCATCAAGGCTAATGGCAAGGTTTAAAATTATTTTTCTCATGCTACAAAGTAATTAAACGTAAAGCAGCAAAAATTGTATAGAATTTTCACTTCCCTTTCTCCCTTCCATCTTTCGAGAGCCTCAAGATGACTGCCATCGCACAATTCCTAAAGCAATTAAGCATTTATAGCGTTGGGAAACGATAAATGCACTTTGCCTGCCAGCACAGCTTTTTTGTAGGCCGTTGGGGTAATATGGGTGTAGGCTTTAAAGGTGTGGATAAAATGGGCGTGGTCGTAAAAGCCATTATCAAGCGCAATATGTATAAGGGGTGTATTTGGCTTTGCGGCCATTTGGGCAACGGCATTGTTTAGTTGTTTTAGTTGCAGGTATTTTTGAGGGGTGAGGCCAAATGCTGCACTAAACCGTGCTATAAACTTTTTGTGTGCAAAATGTTTATTGGCTAAATAGGCTTTTATATTGCCCTTTTGCAATGTTTGATGGCTTATCTGTCCTACAAAATCGTTTATAGTAGCATCAATTTTTGCAGGGCGGGCAGCCGATAATAAAAAACCCTCAAGCAATTTGATTTTATCAGCAGCCACAGGTGTTTGCTCTATTTGGGCAGCAATTTGCATAATAGTATCTCCCAAAATGTATTGCAGGGTTTGGGGGGTATGTAAATTTGCAGCATTAATACCCAACAAGCGATGTAAACCGTGTGGTTTTAGCATAATGCCAATAGCATTGTATTTGCCCGCAACTGTTGTGGTAAGTGGTTGCTGATAAATACCCGATACACCGCCTGCATTGGTATAGTTAAACTTTGTAGCGGCAGTTTGTACTGAAAAATGCTGACCAAAATTTATAATTATTTCTTGCTGCAAAAATGGAATACAAACCGACGTATATTCCCAATGCTCCTCGTTTTGATACCAAATACAATCGACGGCCTCTTTAAGGTCGTTATCGGGTATATGGATAAGGGCTTTCATGCAGTACAAAATTAGTAAATAGATGGGTTAACCCCTAAATCCCCTTGTGGGGTAACTATATCCATTTACATGCAGCCTAAAAATAGTAGTTGCTTTTAGCTCTTTGCTTCTTGCTCTCGACAGGTTAAAACCTGCCGCTATTTATACCCTATCGGGGTTGCCGATAGGTATGAATAGCATCGGTTTTCAAACCGATGGAAAAGAGAGGAGAAATTTTGAATAAGCGAGACTCATATAAATTATTTGGGGTGAGTGTTAAGATAGTCTTATATCTCCAAAACCCGTTTCTCTTTCATATTCTTAATGGGCACATTCTCAAGTATTTCAGCTTTTAAGGCATCTAATATTTTGCTGCGCGAAAAATGAGCATGGGTTACCAAACTCACTTCACGCACGGGTGCAGGCGCGGTAAAGCGTTGTAGTTTTTTCTTTTGTGTGGGATTGAGAGAAAGTGTTGCCAATTGGGGCACAATGGTTGTTCCGCCCTGCCCATCCACCATGTTTATAAGGGTTTGTATGCTACCTGCCTCGTATACCAAATTGGGTTTGGTTTTGGCATTTTTGCGTAGCTCGCAATAGTTTAGCACCTGCGCACGGAAACAATGTCCTTCTTCTAGCAACCACAATTTATCGGGCTCTAAGTCGGCAGGCACCAATTTGCTATGGCGTTGTGGCACATCGGTATAGGCCAATAATTCTTCGTAAAACAAAGGATATTCTCTTATCTGTGCCTCGTTTAGTGGGGTAGAAAGCAAACCCACATCGGTTTGACCATGCTTTAGCATTTCTATTATTTGCAGCGTATTTGCCTCACGTACTGTGATAGAGAGCTTAGGATATTTTTCGCTCATCTTACCCAAAAAATAAGGCAATACATAAGGCGCAAGCGTGGGTATAACCGCCAGCCTAAGCTCGCCATTAGTTTCGTGGGTTTGCTCGCGCGCAAAGCTTTTAAGCTCGTTGGTTTGCACTAAAATATGCCTTGCACGGCTAATTATCTTTTTCCCTTCGGGGGTAGGCTCAACAGGCTGGCGACTACGGTCGAATATTTTTAAACCTAATTCATCCTCCAACTTTTGTATCATCATACTCAGCGTAGGCTGGGTAACAAAGCAATGTTCGGCCGCTATAGCAAAATGGCGGTGGGTATCAACGGCTATTATGTACTCGAGTTGTTGTAGGTTCATAGAGACAGTTTTAAGTTTTTAGTCTTCAGTTTTATGTTTACCCCAACCAAATTAATAAACAGGTTATTTGCTTCACAGTCGCCTTCCCCTTGTGGGGAAGGTAAATTTGGGCAATTTTAGTATTGACATTATTAGGGTAGGGGTTAATCTATTTTTTTTTAACTCACCCCTAAAAATAAAAGCCGTACCTTCTCTCAACTTTTCCCCTCTCTTTATAAGAGAGGGGCGACTTGCTGCTATTCGGGCTATTTCGGTTTCAGGGGTGAGTTAAGAAGTATAGATTTTATCTATACAAATATAGAATTTATCAGTTTGATTTATCAATATAGGTTGATGACCTTTGAATTAACAAAACAGAAAATAATACTATGGAAAATAAGAAACTAACAACTGCAAGCGGCAGACCTTACCACGAATACGAAGACACACAATCGGCAGGACCACGCGGCCCATTATTATTGCAAGATTACTTTCTGCACGAGGATATGGCGCATTTTAACCGCGAGCGTATACCCGAACGAGTGGTACACGCCAAAGGCAGCGGGGCTTTTGGTACGTTTACTGTAACCAATGATATTAGCCAATACACCAAAGCCAAAATTTTTAACACCGTTGGCAAGCAAACCAAAATGTTTGCCCGTTTTTCTACCGTTGGTGGTGAAAGAGGTAGTGCCGATAGCGAACGCGACCCGCGCGGTTTTGCTTTGAAATTTTATACTGAAGATGGTAATTGGGATTTGGTGGGCAATAACACACCTGTTTTTTTTATAAAAGACCCTAAAAAGTTTAGCCACTTTATACATACGCAAAAGCGCGACCCACGCACCAACACCAAAAGCCCAACTATGATGTGGGATTTTTGGAGCCACAACCCCGAAAGCTTGCACCAAGTAATGTTTTTATTTAGTAGTAGAGGTACACCTAATGGGCACAGGCACATGAACGGGTACGGCAGCCACACTTACTCGTTTATTAATGCTAAAAACGAACGTTTTTGGGTGAAATTTCATTTTAAAACCCAACAAGGTATTAAAAACTTTACAGGTGCTGAGGCCGACCAAATGCGTGCTACGGATATGGATCACTCGCAACGTGATTTGGTGGAGGCTATTGATAGGGGCGATTTTCCCAAATGGGCACTAAAAATACAGGTGATGACGGAAGAACAGGCAAAAAACAGCCCAGTCAACCCGTTTGACCTTACTAAAGTTTGGCCACATGCTGATTACCCGTTGATTGATGTGGGTGTGATGGAACTGAACGAAGTACCCGATAATTATTTTAGAGATGTAGAGCAATCGGCATTTGCCCCTGCACACGTAGTGGATGGCATTAGTTACTCTCCCGATAAAATGCTGCAAGGCCGCATACTTTCATACCCTGATGCGCACCGCTACCGCTTGGGCGTAAACTACGAGCACTTACCAGTGAATCGTTGCCCGTACATGGTAAACAACTACCAACGCGACGGCCAAATGCAGATGGGCGATAATGGCGGCAGCAACCCCAACTATGCCCCCAATAGTTTTGACAATATAGTGGCGGATGAAAGCTACAAAGAGCCTGCACAAACACTGGACAGTATTACTGCTGATTGGTACGACCGTAACGCCCCCGGCGAGGACGACCACTACAGCCAACCCGGCTTGTTTTACAACAAAGTACTAAACGATACCGAAAAAGAGCATTTGGTAAACAATGTGGTTGGTGCCATGAAAGGCATTGAAACCGAGAAACGCGACGAGATTATAAACCGCCAATTGTGCCACTTTTTCCGTGCCGACGTGAAATTGGGCATGGCCATAGCCAATGGCCTAGGCGTAAATGTTGATGAGGTAATGAAACACCTGCAACGTTAATTTTTCATAGATTGTACCTCCTTTTTTGCCCTCTTCACAATTTGTGGGGAGGGTTTTTGATTTGATGTATATCCATGTTTGACAAACTTTGAAAGTTTGTCAAACATGGATATGTATATTATTGATTACTTTCATCGTTAACCATAAATGAAAAACCTTTCGGCTACAATAGTCCTATTTGTTTTTATTGGGTGTAAGCAGAAGAATCCAAAAACAGTATTTGAGAATCAGACCGATTCAGTAGAGCGTGAGATAAGCATATCGCCAACTACAACCTCAAAACCGTTAAATAGCGACAGTTTTTTATTTAAGCCTTTTGATTTGTACGAATTTAAAAAAGTAAAAAAAGGGGCTAATAGTGGTGCAGGAGGGCAAAAGGATTATTATTTCAAGCCAAGTTATAAAGGCATTTATTATCACTTTTTTATTTTTGGGTCAAATGGACGTTGTTATATTGAGAAAGACACCCTTTTTAGAGAAGACGGCTTAAATATAATTACCTACAAGCCTTTGGGAAAGTATCAAAATGATTATTTAGACCCTGATGAAGAGTTGATTTATTTGGAAGCACATTGCAATGATTTTGACCTGCATGAATTAGCTTTTATAGGGTTAGATACTATCGAAATAAAAAAACGTTTGGGCAATTTTACCTTCAAAAAAGAAAATTGCGCCGTTTATTCCTATAAAAAAAAAGCCTTAATCCTTGGTTTATTACATTCAAAAATTAAGTGGTTAAAGTACATTTATATGAGTGAGCCATTAACCCCTGAGAAGAGCTTGAAGGAGATTTATATTTTAAAATAATTGATAGTTTTACCCTTTCCATCTGCAAAAACAGAGATGGTTTTTATTTGTATTGGGGGCCACTTCTGATTAAACAAAGCAATTGTAAAAAAGGTGCTTAAAAAGCGGTAAATTGCAAAGAGACTATTCTGTCAGTTGAAGTTCAACTACAAAAAATACGGGTAAATAACGCTACCTAATATGAAAAGAAAAACCATACTGAGGTTTACCATAGGTGTTGTTATTAGCGCAATAATAGGCATCGCTGTTTTTTATTATTTAAACCCCAAAAAAGCGCTACACTTAGTTTTGCCCGATTTTACAGGCGAAAATTTTGTAAAGGCGCGCATAAAAAACGATACTGCATACATTAATTTTAAAAGCTATTTAACCAATGTATCGCCATTCACCATTTATATCGACAGTGTTTTCTACACTATTCTATTAGATACTGTACCCATAATTAGTGAACGAAACCAATTAAACTTATCTCAAAAAGGAGGCGCGGTTGATACTGCCGTTTTTGAATTCAAAATTCCTATAAAAAAGCTACGGCACGTAATTAAAAACCTCCAATCGCAAGACTCTACCTTTCTTAGCGGGCAGTTTGAATTATCGTGCAACACCTTTTTTGGGAATATGGATGTTAGTTTTTCTAAAAAACAAAAAATACACGTGCCAACCCCGCCTGATATTAAGGTGGTAAAGGTGAAAAGAAGAAAAATAAACTTACGTAAAAATACAGTGGATGTGGATGTAGAGCTGCAAATAATTAATTATAGCCCCTCTATTGAGGTGCATTTGTCAAACATTGGTTATGCCGTACAGTTTGGCGAACAAATTGCCGGTAAAGGACATTTTAAGAACCAAATAAAAGTGAAGCCTAATTCATCAACGTTTATAACCCTGCCCTTAACTGTTTATATTGACAAACCACTGCGGACAATCTGGAATATTTATTTTAATAAGGCAGAAGATAATTATAAGGTAGTGCTAACCGCAACGTTAAGCAACGATAAAATCTCAAAAATACCCATTGAAATTGAAGCTACGGGCAAAACGGTGTTAATTAAATAATTACTCCCCATCTGTCTTTTCTTGCACACTTTTTTCAATTCGTACGGCATAGTTATCCGGTTCTATACGTATGCCCTTATAGCGCGCATATACTTGGGTAAACTCAACTCCAAAATACAATATTATTGATGAGTAATACACCCACGCCAGCAGCACAATTAGCGAGCCTGAGCCTCCATAGGCAGAAATTGCAGTACTTTTAGTAAGGTAAAAACTAATTAAATATTTACCAATCATAAATAATATACTGGTAAGCATAGCTCCTTTAAAAACATATTTCCACGCTATTTTAGCACTGGGTAATACTTTAAAAATAAAAGCTATTAGTATAGAAAATGTAAGAAAAACAACTACATAATCAATATAAAAAAGGGCATCAATCCAGCTATCATTAAACTGTTCTTTTAGCCTATTCAATAGCAACTCCACTACTGAGCTTAGCAGCAAAGAAACCATAAGCACAAACCCTAATACTAATATCATTGAAAATGATAACAAGCGATTAATTACCAGTTTAATAATCCCTTTTTTAGGTTTGGTTTTTAAACCCCATATAAAGTTTATCGAGTCTTGTATTTCTATAAATATGCCCGTTGCACCTATTAGCAATGCCCCCACGCCTATAATGGTAGCCCAAAACGAATCGTACTTTAGCGTAGTTTCTTTTAAAACATCTTGTATTTGTTGGGCGGCATCAGCCCCTACATAGCTTTGCATTAGGGTAAATACTTCGCCTCTAATGGCTTCTTGGCCAAAAAATATGCTAAACATATTTATTGCTACCAACAACATTGGCGGTAAAGAAAAAATAGTGTAGTACGATAGTGCAGCACTAAGTTTTGTTATTTTATCATCAGAAAATGCAGCAAAGGTGTCTTTTAGTATATGCCAATACTCTTTGTATGTAAGTTTTTTCATTACCAAAATAATAGAGTAAAAGTAAGCACTTAATGGGCTTATTGCTTTAACTTACAACAATATATTTATATACAATGAAAGCGCCCGGTAAGTTAACACCAGATAAGAAAAAGAGCCGTGGCAAAAAAGCAGGCAAAATATCTATAGCTATTATTTTAGTGTTGGTGGTTATACGCCTAATACTACCAACAGTTGTTTTAAGGTACGTAAACAAATCGCTATCAGAATTGGATGAGTACTACGGCCATGTTGAAGATATTGATTTACACTTATACCGTGGCGCGTACGAAATAAAAGAAATTAAAATTGTTAAAATACAAAAGCAGGCTTCTAAAAACGACACTATTCCCTTTTTTAGCTCGCCCAGTGTAGATCTTTCGATAGAATGGAAATCGCTATTTAAAGGGCGGATTGTTAGCGAAATATACTTTACCAAACCCGTAATCAATTTTTTAAATACAACGCACCGCGATAAAAATTTGAGTAATGACACGGCTGATTTTAGAAAACTGATAAACAATTTAATACCTATAACGGTGAATCATTTTGAGGTAATAGGTGGTGAAATACATTATATAGACCCATACTCTAGCCCAAAAATTGACATTTTTATGGATAGTATAAGGGTAGAGGCCAACAACCTGTCAAACGTTAATAAAACAAAAAATATATTGCCCGCAACCATTGTAGCTACAGGCGCTATATATGATGGCACTTTTGATTTGAATATTGATTTAGATGCTCTGGCCAAAAACCCAACTTTTGATTTGAATGCGCAACTGAAAAGGCTAAACTTGGTAAAAATAAACGATATGCTGCAAGCCTATGGAAACTTTGATGTTAAAAAAGGTACTTGTGAGCTTTATACTGAGTTTGCTGCCCGCGATGGGCAGTTTAAGGGCTATGTGAAACCTATAATAAAAGATTTGGACGTGGTGCAATGGAACAAAGAAGAAGGCAACCTGCTGCAAATAGCATGGGAAACACTTGTAGGAACTATTGCCGAGGTTTTCCAAAATCAGAATAAAGAGCAATTGGCTACCAAGCTTAATATCCAAGGCAAGTTTAACCAGCCCGATATTAGCGTTTGGGAAGCTATAATAAATGTTTTACGCAATGCCTTTTGGCAAGCGCTTAAACCATCGTTAGAAAACAGCATAAATATATCTAACGTTAACAAAAAAGAATAAGTACAGAGGTTCTTTTTCCACGTCGTGCTGTCCCGATAGCAATCGGGATTCAGCATCTCACTCTGCGTTAACGGTTATTGGGCAACGAGATCCCGAAACAAGTTCGGGATGACTAAAGCGAAGCATAAATATTTGGCGAACTTTTAAAGTTTGTCTAATATTACACGAGTGTCATAATCAAAAGCTACTCAATAACTAACCTACCAACCCAATGATGCAGATATCTCAGCACGTATGCTTGGGTTAGCCCCCAATGCCAATACCAGCGAAATTACAAGACCTATAAAGGCGTATAGAAAATCTTTTCCTATCAAGCGCAAGGCCTGCACTTTGTGGCCGTGCCCTTCTTTTTTGCGCAGTAAGCTAATGGCTACCTCACGTCCGCCAATTATACCCAAAAATACCCAAGTGGTACTAAGCGGTATAGGGCTAACAAATAGTTTGTATATTAAAAGAAGTACGTAAGTAAAATCGATAAGTGTAGCAGCGCGTACATCGCTAATACCTTTCTTTTCACTCACCACACCTTGTATTTTATCGCCACGCAAATAAAACAACAAGGCCATGCCTATAAATATTACTCCCGTAAAAATTATAAACTGATACAACTCTAGCTTACGCGGCAGGTATACGGCTATGTTTGCGCCGTCTTGCATAAGCCATACCGCCCACAATGCGCCACTAATAATCCACTGTGCCACTGCCCAGCCATTGTGCGCCTTGCGCATTTTAAAGTATTTTTTAATAATGTTATAGCCCAGCGCCCACACGGCAAACGATACTATAAAGGCCAAACCATATCCTGTAACACTTTTAAATACTACTGTGGTAATACCTTTAGTATCGGCACTAAAAACACTTAACAGCAAAAAGGTGGTTGATACAGGCATACGCAAACGCGTAAGTATAATAAGCACCAAAGGCGCTATTAGCTGAAAGTACGAAAATTGGGTTGGCTGAGGGTATTTGGTATTGCCAGCATCATCAATAAGGCGGTGGTAGGTTACATCACCATCGTAATATATATAGCTAAAGGTAAGTGTGGCTATAAGTATACCGCCTGTAAACAACCAAAGCACCCACCATTTGCGGTGTTTATTACTTTCTATAAATGTACCTAACGATTGTATACTATCATTAGCAACAGCAGCATAAGCAGTAAAAGCAAAACCAAACCACATTGATACCCTCCAGTTAAGGGTGGCAAAGCCTGCACCAATAAAGGCAAGACCAATAAAGATTAAAAAAGTACGCTCTTTTAATAGGCGCTCAAAAACGTTTAAGTAAACCGTTTCTTGCCCGTGCTTATGTTTTGTGTGCTTTTTTTTGCTCATTTTATTGCCCTTTGGGGCTAAAAAACGGCTCAAAATTAACCGCGCAACACACCTCGCTGTGTTAAGAATTTGTTAATTGTTTGATAAGAGAAAGTAAACAGCTAGTTAAGTGTACTATTTAATAGTTTCTAAATACGCCTTATATTCTTTCACAGCATCGTATATAGATTGGGCAACTTCTTTTTTACCTGTTTCTGATGATAGGTAGGCACGCTCGGTGGTGTTTGATATGAAACCGGTTTCAACCAATACACTAGGCATAGCTGTTTTCCATAGCACCAAAAAACCTGCTTGTTTCACCCCCCTGCTTCTTTTCACGTTTTTACGTCCACTAAGCTGCTCCTCAATACTGGCAGCAAGGTGAAGGCTTTGGTCTAAAAAAGCATTTTGGTAAAAACTGAAAATAATATGTGCTTCGGGCGAGTTAGGGTCAAAACCCTCATATTCTTCTTTTTTATCGTAATCTTCTTCGTACAAAATAGCCGAATTTTCACGTTTGGCTACATCAAGGTTGCCATCACTTTTGTGCAAGCCCATCACATAGGTTTCGCTACCGTGTGCCGATGTATTTCCGTTATGGTTGCAGTGTATCGAGATGAAAATATCAGCTTTGCTGCGGTTGGCAATTTCAGGTCGTTCGCGTAATTCAACACTTTTATCACTATCGCGGGTGTATACCACCTTCACATCCTTCATGTTATCGGCAAATAATTTACCCAGTTTTTTTGCTATATCAAGGGTAATAGTTTTCTCTTTTACATTTTTAGAAATAGAGCCGGGGTCTCTGCCACCGTGCCCTGCATCAATCACTATGGTTAGTGTAGTATCATTAACAGAAGGGCTGCCTGAAAACGATGTGAATACCCCCAGAACTAATAATGAAAGAAATATATGTACAACACTTCTCATTTAATTGTTTGTAGCCTTACCTTTGAAACGCTTGTAAGTACGGCATTATTATTGAACGTGCAAGATAACCAACTTAACGCTGGCTTGAAAAAAACGGTAAATTATTTTATCCTATATGGATTGTTAATTTCTGCTATACTGTACAATACACCTGTACAGGGACAAGTTATTCCCCCTGACTCTGTGGGTGTGGATACCCTCGTGCTGCCCCAAATAAACAGGAATGACTCGCTAAAAAAAGCAGGTTTTAAACCTTCACTTTTCGACTCTAAAGTACATTACAAAGCCAAAGACTCTATTTTTATCGATTTACTTGCCCGCAAGGTCTACTTGTATGGCGAAGCTGAGGTGATTTACGGGAAAATAAATCTTAAAGGCGCAAACATTACTCTTGATTTTATACAGAGTGAAATAGCTGCTGATTATACGACTGATAGTACGGGAGCAAAGAAGGGATTACCTACTTTTAATGATGGCGGACAGGAAATAAATGCCGACCGTATTGGCTATAATTTTAAAACCAAACGAGCCAAAATAAGCAATTTGGTGATGAAAGAAGGCGAAGGGATTATATATGGCAGCAAAGTGAAAAAAGATGAGCACGACCATATATATGTGGGCGATGCCCGATATACTACCTGCAATGCCGAGCATCCCCATTTTTATATACACTCGGCGCGATTAAAAATCATGCCCGGCAAGCAAATAGTTACAGGTCCGGCAAATTTGGTTATTGCAGATGTGCCCACACCACTTTGGGTTCCTTTTGGCTTTTTTCCTGTGAGGCAAGGAAGAAAATCGGGAATATTAATGCCCGGTTATGGTTTTTCACCCGGACAAGGGTACTTTCTTCGTAATGGCGGTTACTATTTTGGCATAAGCGATTATTTTGATCTTGCACTTACAGGCGATATTTTCACACAGGGAACATGGGCTACTCGCCTTGCCAGTAGCTATGCCAAACGCTACAAGTATAGCGGTAACATACAAATATCATACGCCAACAACCAGCGCGGCACGCCTGAGGATGTTGATTTTACCCGTACACGAAATTATAATGTGGTATGGAACCACAGGCTTGATCAAAAAGCGCGTCCCAATACTAACTTTAATGCCAGCGTAAACTACCAAAGCCCCACCTACCAACAGCTAAACTCATACAACCCTGCCAGTATTATACAAAGCCAAGTAAACTCAAGCATAAACTATAATAAAATAATGGGTGCGGGCAAATACAGTTTGGGGCTCACCGCATCAGCATCGCAAAACAATCAAACCAAAGATGTAAACCTTACATTACCTCAACTTACGTTTGATGTGCTGCGTTTTTTCCCTTTTAAACGAAAAGTACAAATTGGTGAAAAACATTGGTACGAGAGTATAGGTGTAAATTATAGTTTCAACGCTCAAAACAATATTCGCACAAAAGATTCATTGTTACTTCGCCAAGAAACTATTGATAATATGCAAAATGGCGGCATACACCGTGCAGCAGTGAACACACAATTTAAAATACTAAAGTGGTTTTCACTTAGCCCACAATTAAGCGTAAACGAGTATTGGTATTTGCAAACCATACACAAAACCTTTAATGCTGATAGTAATAGGGTTGAAGTAGATACTGTAAAAGGTTTTTCACGTGCTGCCGATTTTAATTTTAGTACCAACTTAGGTACTATGTTGTACGGTACAAAAAACTTTAACGGAAAAAAACTTCGCGCCATTCGTCATGTAATGACTGTTAACGCAACGGTGAATTTCAGGCCTGATTTTTCGGACGACGAGTTTGGTATTTACAAGAAAGTGAAGCAGGACACCGCGCGGACTGAACAATCGCTTTACTCAAAATTTGAGGGAGGGGTTTTTGGAGGGCCATCGGCGGGTAGGCAAGGAGCTCTTAGCTTTAATATCAACAATAATCTTGAGGCTAAATGGCGCACCTATAACGATACAGGGTACGAGGATAAAAAAATAAAGCTGATTGAAAGTTTTAACGTTTCAGCAGGTTATAACTTTTTTGCCGATAAAAATAAACTTTCACCCATTAGTGCCAATGCCCGTACGGTATTGTTTAAGCAACTAAACATACTACTAAATGGGTTTACATTTAACCCCTATACCTACGATAGTGCGGGGCGTATAGAGGATAAATATTTGGTAAACGAAACAGGACAACTTGCCCGTTTCACCAGTGGTTCGGTAGCCATTAGTACATCAATTAACTCTACTTTGTTTGATGGCAAGAAAGATGAGCGGGATAATAATGCGCCGCAACCGGGGGTAAACACCTTGCAGCGTGCAGCACTGGCATCAAACCCCTACCTCACCTCTTACGAGTTGGCTTTACTAAGTAATATGGGCAATTTTGTTGATTTTAAAATTCCTTGGAGTTTAAGCCTAAACTATAATTACAATTATAACAAACCAACTACTGTTAAAACCATTACACAAACCATAATGTTTAGCGGTGATATGAACCTAACGGAAAACTGGAAAGTTGCCTTTAACTCGGGTTATGATTTAAAACGTAAAGAGGTGAACCTAACCAGTATTGATTTTTACCGCCAACTGCACTGTTGGGAGTTTAGATTGAGCTGGATACCCTTAGGCCCTCGTCAATATTTCCTTTTCAACCTAAATGTAAAATCAAGCATATTGCAAGATTTGAAAATTAACAGAAGACGAGATTGGTTTGATAATAATTAACGTGAGTTTGGAATAAAACTAACTCAAAACGAATGTGTTGTAGTGCCGCTGTTATTGTGTTGAGGTTCTCGAAGCATGGCGGGGCAGGCCAAACGCGCATTCACCCTTCGTCCCGAAAGTGTTCGGGATCAGGATGACAGTACACGCACCCCTATGAATAGGGGTTTGAACTTTCTCTTATCCGAACTCTCGTTAAGTAATAAAACCACACCCTTAAAAGGCGGTGTTACTAAATATATATTTTTAATTAGCTTTTTGTAATTTTGCCCAATGCCAGAAGAACACGATGCATATAAATCGCTGTTAGACCGTTTGTACCTTTACTCAGAGTGGCCATCGCTATATCGGTTTAAGTTTATTTTTAAAAACGACCCGCACACTGCATTAACAGTAGAAAGTTGGTTTGATAAAGTAGTGAAGAAAAGCTACCTGCAATCAAGTGCAAAAAACTACCAAAGCCTTACTATTGATGTAGATATGCAAACGCCTGAGGATGTAATAGAAATATATAAAAAAGGCTCAGAAATTGAAGGCTTGGTGATGCTGTAGGGCTATACCAATTGGCTGTTTATTTCAATTTTACCGCCTAATATTTTTGCAACAGGGCAGGCTTTTGCTATTTGTAGCAAGCGTTGGCGTTGCTTGTCATCCAAATTACCTGTTAATTTTAGCTGACGTATAAACACGGTGTGCTTTCCATGCACAGTAGTTTCTTGCTCCATGTTCAATTGCACATCAATATGTTGCAAATCCCACTGCTTTCTATCAGCATACATACGCACAGTAATAGCAGTGCAACTGCCAAGGCTTGCCAATAGTAATTCGTAGGGTGCAAAGCCCAAATCGCTGCCTCCACCTTTAATAGGTTCATCAGCTACCAATGTATGTTGTCGGGCAGATGCTTGTGCAGTATACTTCTGTTCGCCCAAAGCTACTCGCACATCATTTTCAAGCAGTTTCTCCATAAGATTTTATCGTTTCAACGCACGTTCTATCTCCATAGGTAAACTATCATGCTCACCAAAGTGTTCAATAAATTTTATCTTGGGATTAAGATGGGTAAATTTTTCTTTAAACTTTTTTCGAGCAACTTCGCCCACACCACCACCAATTACCACTACATCAAACTTTTCAATGGCAAAAATTGCCAATACACCGCTATTTTGTGTTTCACCTCGTGCAGTATAACCGTGTTGACGTAAAAAATGCAATACAGTTTCCATGTGGGCAGGGTGGCGACCTATAACCAAAACATTTGCCATAATGGATTTTATTTTGTTACAGTTTGTAAGGTACAAAAAAACCCTTAGGTATAATGCCTAAGGGTTAGTAAAAAGTTTATACAGGTGTTTAACCTTAGTCTTCATTTTGATTTTTTAGCAACTTGCCCAATGCCTTGGTAAGTGCTTTTTCGTTTTTTGCCGCAGGAAGAAAAAAGGTATTTTCAAATTCATCAACAATCACCTTCGATTTCTCGTACATCTCAACTCCTTTGGGCGTAACGGTAATTTTTTTAGCTCTATTATCCGTTTTTAAGTCGGTACGTTTCAATAATTTTTTTGTCTCCAAAGTTCTAAGCACTTTAGATACCATCATTTTATCAGTATTGGTATCTTGCGCTAGTTTAATTTGAGTAATGTCGTCTTCGCCAATACTCAATTCGCAAGCAGATTGAAGAAGTAAATACTGGGCATGGGTTAAATCAAGGGGTAAAAGTGCTTTTCGCAGTTCTCTTTGCCATAAATTGCACACTTGCCACAAGGTAAAACCTATTGTTTGGGGCAAGCTCTGTTTTTTGGGGCTGCTTCCTTTCTTTTTCATAGTTTAATAAATAAGCGTATAGCTACAATACTGTTAAAAAAATTGAATAATTGTTATATAAAATCGATAAACACACCTTTTTACATGAAAAATAGTAAATGGTTTTACCTATTGACGACAATTTTGACCTTAGGGTTTATAACTGCCTGTGAAGAAAATACAACGACTCAAGAAGAGCGTTGGTATCCCCCCGCTGAAAATATGGGAAAAGGGATAAACGTTGCTGAACAAACCATTTATGGGCATTGGGTTTGCGATGATTTTATAAATTTGGTGAAAGCCCGTAAAACAGTGCGGGGTATTAACTACCGTCCGTTTTTTTTAGAAATAATTTTTAATCCTGATTTTGGCGATTCAGCATTATTGATAACCGGCTACGCTGATTTTATGGCGGCCTACACTAAAATTAGGCAAGATTCTATTGTGCTAAAAAACATTGTTTTAGGAAAGAATATAATTCTTTTTGTTGATGAGGGAATGACAAGCTTACAACTTGAAGATATTTTGCCGGGCGAGAAGGCAGATATACAAGCCCACACATGGATGTTTAGCAAGCAACGTGGTACACAAAAAGAGGCTTTAATAAACACGATTACCAATAAGGTATTAATGGCGGGTAGTTACTCATTAAAAGAAAACAGTGTTACTTTTTTAGAAAACGGCACCGTAAACGGTTTGCAAAATTACACCCAGTATAATGTGTGCAATGGAGGTAGCTGTTTTGCCAACACCCGTACAGAATTAGACATTATTGAATTGAAAGGGGGCGGGAAAAAAGAGCGCATGGCTTTTTTGTCAAAAACCAATGATTCGGTTTACTTGTATCACCTAAAACCTATAGTGGTAAAAGGGAACACTTATTATGTACCCGATAGTGTTGCGTATGCCCTTAAAAAAGTCAGCCAGTAAAAATTTCTTTTATAATTGCTACGCTATATTGGCTGGCAACATTGGTAACAAACGAAGGAAAATCGATATGCGCATTATCATCCGCCACATCGGATATAATGCGTACAATGCTAAAAGGCAAATTATACTCGTAGCAAACTTGCGCCACAGCAGCGCCCTCCATTTCAACACACAATACTTGGGGCAAATGTTGCATCAGTTCGGTTTTATGTGCAGTGGTATTAAAAAATTTATCACCGCTGGCTATATCACCTATGTAGGCTTGCGGCGTTGCTATACCATATTGCGTTAACTGTTGTTGGCTTATTCCTTCTAAAAGTTTATTGCCATTAAGTAATTGGGTAGTACTGTCAAACGCTGTTTGCCTATGCGTAGCATCGGTTTCAAAAAAAGTCTTTCCCAGTAAAGGTATTTCAAACTGCTGCATCAGCGGGCGGGCATCCATATCGTGCTGGTATAGCTTATGGCCTATAACCACATCACCAATATTTAATTTTTGATGTATAGCACCTGCTACTCCTGTAAAAATAAGCTGTTGCACAGGGTATTGGTGCAATAAGTGTAAAGCAGTTGTTGCAGCAGCTACTTTCCCCCATCTCGAAAACACTACTACAGCCTCTTTTCCAAATAAAGTACCACTATAATAGGTGCGCATACCTGCCTCTTTTACCACTACATTTTGCATGGCAGCTACCAAACCTTCAACTTCTTGGGGCATCGCGCCCATAATCGCTATCATAATAGGCAAATATAATCAGCCCATTACAAATTAGGGAATGGCTTAGTGTTTAGTATCTTTGCCCTGCTATGCAACAAGGCTTTTATACTGGCACAGTAACAGCGATTATTCAAGAATCGCCCACCGTAAAAAGGTATTTTCTAACGATAGACGGGGTAGAACATTTTAATTTTTTGCCCGGTCAGTTTGTAATGCTTGATTTACCCATACAGCATGAGTTTACTACCCGAAGCTATTCGATAGCATCTGCACCTAGTGGTAATGTGATTGAATTGTGCGTGGTGCTGAAAGAAGACGGACAAGGCACTCCCTATCTTTTTGAGAATATTAGTATAGGAAGCACATTAAAAGTATCTGAACCACAAGGTCGCTTTTTCTTAAATGAAAATATAGAAACTGATGTTTGCCTTATAGCCACAGGTACAGGCGTAGCCCCATTACGCAGTATGTTACACCATATCTTCAATCAAAATATAGCACACAAAAATCTGTATTTGATATTTGGCAACCGCACTGAAAAAGATATTTTATACAGAAGTGAGTTTGAAGAATTAGCACAAAAACACGCTGAATTTACTTTTATACCAACCCTTTCACGAGAAGATTGGGCTGGCGAAAAAGGGTATGTGCACCCTATATATAAAAACTT
Organism: Bacteroidia bacterium; assembly: GCA_037968475.1. Classification (GTDB taxonomy): domain Bacteria; phylum Bacteroidota; class Bacteroidia; order UBA8524; family UBA8524; genus SB11. The sequence continues at coordinate 3,033 of JBBKVO010000009.1, read as the reverse complement.
GTTTGCAGCTACCCCTCCTGCCACTTTTTATATATGTGGGTGGAGTAGTATGGTAAAAGAGGCCAAAAATAGCCTGAAAGAAATAGGCTATAACCGCAAACAAATTAATTTTGAATTGTACGATTAAAAAATAACCCTGATAGATGAACCGCAACCTGAGAGACGGACTGAATTTTGTATCGAAACTAACACCACGCAGGGCTTGGAATGCTACTAAAGTAGTAGCTGCATATTTTGTTGCTAAAATTACCAAAAAGCCTATTCATTGGGGTAATCCCATTAGTATATCCATAGAGCCAACTACATCGTGCAACCTGCGTTGCCCACAGTGTCCCAGTGGTTTGCGGTCGTTTAGTCGCCCCACAGGTATGTTGCAAGGCGATTTGTACAAAGGTATTTTGGATGATTTGGGTAAAGACCTTACGTATCTTATCCTATATTTTCAAGGCGAACCCTACCTGAACCCTGGTTTTTTGGATATGGTGAAATATGCTCACGATAAAAAAATATATACTGCTACCAGCACCAATGCCCATTACCTAAGCGATGAAAATGCCCGAAAAACAGTTGAAAGCGGACTGGATAGAGTGATAATATCTATTGACGGGGTAACTGAAGAAACGTATAAAAAATACCGTATTGGCGGCAAGTTGGATAAGGTGCTTGAAGGGACGAAAAATCTTTCTAAATGGAAAAAAGAGCTAAACAGCCCTACGCCACATATAATATGGCAGTTTATAGTTTTTAGCCACAACGAACACGAAATACCCGAAGTAAAGCGTTTATCTAAAGAGTATGGTGTAGATGAATTGGGTATTAAGACTGCGCAAATTTACGATTATGAAAATGGCAGCGATTTAATACCTGAGAATGAAGAATACAGCCGCTATAAAAAAGTAGCAGCAGGATTTGCTATAAAAAACCGCTTGATAAACCACTGCTGGAAACTTTGGCATAGCTGCGTAATAACATGGGATGGGCTTATTGTGCCTTGTTGTTTTGATAAAGACGCTACCCACCAGCTGGGCGATTTGAAGTATTACACATTTAAACAAGTGTGGCGCGGAGAAAAATACCATAACTTTCGCAAACAAATCTTAAAAGGGCGCAAGCACATAGATATATGTAAAAATTGTACCGAAGGCACTAAGGTGTGGGGGTAAGTTTGTTTATAAATTCTTATACTTGTTCTTGGGTTTTGTATAAAAAAGTATAGGCGTAGGCAACAAATTCACCATCTTGTGTCCTCTTACTTAAGAACGCACCATATTAAAGGAACATCATGAAAAGATTATTAACGTTTTGTATTTTTTTATTTTTAGCAGCAAGTGCTGTTAAAATAAAAGCTTCTCACATGATGGGCAGTGATATTACTTATAAATGTTTAGGTAATGGTAAATACGAAGTTACAGTTACAGTATATCGTGATTGTAATGGTATACCCCTTCAAGCAAGTAATTTAGATGTTAAATGTAGCGCAGGGTCTACATCACTTAGCTTACCAAAAATAAGTGTAAAGGATATAACCGGTATTGACGCTAAATGCCCTACGCAAAGCCGTTGCAGTGGTAGTTTTCAATACGGTATAGAAGAACATACTTTTCAAGGTATTATAGATTTAAGTGCCTTAAACTGTTGTGAAGTAACCCTTAGCTGGCAACAGCAAGCCCGTAACGGAAATATCTCTACTGGTGCTGCGGGACAAAACTTTTATACTGAAGCCGTATTGGATAAATGTATTAACCCATGTAACAGCTCACCTGTATTTACCTCAAAACCAACTGCACTTATTTGTGTAGGTCAGGATTTTGCATTTAACAATGGTGCGTTGGATACCATTGATATTGGTGATTCTCTTTCATACAAACTGGTTGACCCACTTAGTGGTCCTGGTGTTAAAATATCATATTCAGGTTCATGGAGTGCTCAAAAGCCTATATCATTTCTAGGATTCCCAAATGCAGGACTTAATAGCCCCGCAGGTTTTCATTTTGATGAGACCACAGGGGATATATCTTTTCGTCCTACCGTTCAAAACCAAGTAACCGTATTGGTAATAGAAGTAACGGAGTGGCGAAAAATGAACGGGATAATGACTAAGGTAGGGATAACTCGGCGTGATATGCAGATTATTGTAGTAAACTGCCCCAATAATAAAGTACCTAAAATAAAGGGGCAAAGTGCCATAGCCTGCTCCGGCCAGCAAGTCTGTATTGATGTTGAATCTTCTGACGATGACGCCAACGATACGGTGCGTATCAACTGGAACAGGGGTATTCCCAAAGCTACTTTTACCCATAATAACGGTTCGGTTAAAAAAGCATCGGGACAGGTATGTTGGACACCCACCAAAAACGATGTCAGTAATATTCCTTACTCATTTACAATAACAGCTAAGGATGATGCTTGCCCTTTGGCAGGACAGGCTATCCGTTCATTTAGTATAACTGTTCGGGAGAGTCCTGAGGCAACCATACAAGCCACAAAACTAATTTGTGGTAGGGTGGCAGTGGATTTCACTCCTTTGAAAAATAATTATCCGGGATTGACTTATGAGTGGCTGGTAAAAGACAGTAATAATGTCAGTATCGCCTTCAGTAGTAAAAAACAGGATACTATCCGTTTTCAACCCGGCAAAAACCGTTTATTCCTTACGCTTAAAACATCTACACCATGTGTTAATGCTTTTGTAGATACAATAGATATTGACCCCTTTGTTCATGTGGATTTACCTAGCGATACACTTATTTGTGATGGTAACCCTATGGCTTTTGATGCTGTTACCACCTATGGTAAACCTGCCTACCATTATACTTGGAGTACAGGGGATACAACAAAACAAACAGTGGTGAACCCCGGAGCAGATTCTACCTTTTGGGTTTCTGTTACAGATGGAGAAGGTTGTGATAACAGTGATACTGTAAAAGTAAAATGGAGTCCTTTACCTCCTATCAATATAGGCCCTGATGCCCGTATCTGCTACGACCAACTGCATTCATTGGATGGCGGTAACGATAGTATTCCTTATTCTTT
>JBBKVO010000008.1:0-131995 GCA_037968475.1 Bacteroidia bacterium | reverse complement strand
TTACATAGAGTCTAATAATTTATTTCACAAACAATCATTAGTTCTTTGTTTGGTTTTAAAAAATGGGAGAACATTTTCCAAAACATTACCTTTCGCTCTTTTAGGGTTTTAATAAACCTATTGTGGGTTATTTTCTTTCTCATATACCACCAGGCTCTTTCCACAGCATTTAGGTCGGGGCTATAGGGTGGTAGAAAAAATAATTCAAGTTTGGGGTGTTTTTGTAACCATGCTTTAATCCTCTTAGCATGATGATATGCCACATTATCTAAAACCATAAGAATCTTTGGTGCTTGCTGATAAGCCCTTAACACTTTTTTTAGGTGCTTTTTAAATGTTTTGCTATTGCCCCTATCTTCAAAACTTACAGTTATCTGCCCTGTCCCGTAATTATAGCTTCCAAAAACGGTTTGCCTTTCCCGTTTTCGTTGCTTGCATTCTATTTGTGGTTGCTGCCCTTTTATCGACCACTTATAGCCGATTGTTGCTGTGTTAGATAGGGAACACTCGTCTTCGTACAACAGCACAGCATCAGGATTTTCGCAAAGTTTTTTTTAAAGCCTCCTTAAAAACTGCCTGTTCCTGCTTATCAGTTTCAGGAAAAATACCCCTGCCTTTCTGGTAGCTATAGCCTAAGGATTTTATTACATTGTATATCTGAGCCTTTTTATAATTAATAGTGAAATTCTTTCCTATCCATTCTATCAGCATTGGGCCAGTCCAAGTTGCACTATTATACCCATGTTCCTCCGGGGACTCATTTAATAAAGCGCCAATGCGTTTACGCTGATCATCGTTAAGGCGAGGTGTCCTCCCCCTGCCTTTTTTATCCCGAAGCCCCTCAATACCCTCCTGTTCAAAACGGTGCACCCAATTAGTTATTTGTTTAAAACTGGTATTGTAAAGGTCTTCAAGTTTTCTGCTGGGCTGGCCAAGGGAAACCTGATATACTGCATACAAACGTATCCCTATTGTATAACGCTCATCATCCCTAAATAACGCTTTGATCTCCTCAGGTTTGTAGTTCCCAACTTTTAATATTGGTCGTGCCATAGCTTATCATTTTTTCAAAGATAAACTTTTATTGTGTAATTTATAAATAGACTTTATGTAACAGTTACCTGTATTAATAACATAAAGGCTGAACTATTTGTTCAGCCTTTATTGTTTATAGTGTTTTAACGTGAGTTCGGTTTAAGCGAACACGTATTTTTTGCTTTTCAATACTGTTCTATTATCTATTAAAAGCTGGTGGGAGCATCCGCTCGTACCAAAAATAATAGAGCGTCCGCTCAGTGATGGGTAATGGAGAGGTGTTTTCATCCCCCTACCCCCTTGCTTACACACTACACTTATAGCTCAATACATTCTGGATATCTATGACAGCCCGCAAGGGGGACAATGCAGTGCTATATTTTTAGCAAAACACGCGAATTCTAAAGGATAGTGGCGTGGCTTCCCTCCTTGTAGGGCTTGTGTGCAGATAAGGAGGGACTGAGGGTGGTAGAAATGGCCTATTGATTTTATGCTTTTCTTAACCCTAACCCACGTTATTTTAATTCAGTTTGTTAAAAACAAATATCAATCTTCATTCGATTTTTTTTCTGGAGTTATTGACTCTGTATTTTGTATTGATGTTTTTTCTCGTATTTCTGTATGGCGTATATCACCGCCCGTTGTACCCGTTTTTAGTGCAAACAGCATAGTAATTAATGAGAATACGATAGTTAAAACATACAAAATAGTAGCTAATTTTTGTTTCAAAATATCAGCAATAAGTGTAAACAGCGCTATTACTCCCAATGCTATCAAAATACCCATAAAGGTATCGGCCGCCTCCTCGTGCTCGTGCACGTAATTCCTATCTACACCTGCAATATTTTCAACAATTTCTTCAGCTCCTTCACCTGTTACATGGGCAGGAAATACAGTTATGGCAGCAAAAATCAACAAACCAAGTCCCGTTCGTTTTACACTTACATTTTTAAAAATAAAACCTGTAACAAGGATTAGTAAACCAAACAAAGTGCCCAAAATAGGCAAATGGTTCACCAATAAATGATAGTATGCAGCATCCATAAAAGTAATTATTTTAGAGTCAAATGTACATACTATTTAGCGCTATGGTAATGATATAAATCAGCTTAGGCAGTTAAAGCAACAAAACAACATTTTACTTGCTCTTTACAATTGATAATAAGCCATTAACTTTGCCGTAACTATGCAACAGTTTTATTCACTTTTACTACTTCTATTTTCCCTAGCAAATGTTCAGGCACAGATTACTGTGGGGGCTGAACGTACCAACGAGTATTTACCTTTAATAAAAGGCAAAACCGTTGCACTGGTAGTTAACCCAACATCAGTAATAGGTAAAACCCACTTGGTAGATAGCCTTAAAAGTTTGGGTGTAAACATTAAGGTAATTTTCGCTCCCGAACATGGCTTTAGAGGCGACCAAGAAGCAGGAGCACATATACAAAGCGGAATAGACAATAAAACTAAACTACCCGTTACATCACTATACGGCAATAAGAAAAAACCATCGAAAAAAGACCTTGAAGGAGTGCAGTATGTAATTTTTGATATACAAGATGTCGGCGCGCGTTTCTATACCTATATCTCCACCTTGCACTACATAATGGAGTCGTGTGCCGAAAACAAAATACCGTTGATAGTACTTGACAGACCTAATCCCAACGGGCACTACACTGATGGCCCCATTTTAGACACAAACTTTAGAAGTTTTGTCGGCATGCACCCTGTACCTGTGGTGCATGGCATGACGGTGGCCGAATATGCCCAAATGATAAACGGGCAAAAATGGTTACCAAAAGGAATACAATGCACCCTACACATCATAAAATGTATAGGCTATACCCACAGCACATTATACCATTTACCTATAAAGCCATCGCCAAATTTACCAACAATGGAAGCGATATATTTATATCCTTCGCTGTGTTTTTTTGAAGGAACAGACGTGAGTGTGGGTAGAGGAACAGATAAGCCCTTTGAAGTGATTGGTCGACCTAACTTTGCAAAAGGCAGTTACGAGTTCACTCCGCAACGTATAGCAGGTGTGGTAGAAAATCCCCCGTATATAGGGCAAAAGTGTCAAGGCGTGCTTCTAACAGAGTTTGGGCACTCGTTTATTCCTCTTAACGATAACTTGTATTTAGTTTGGCTGATTGATTTCTTTAAAGAAGCTCCTGATAAAGAAAAATTTTTCAATAGTTTTTTTGATAAACTTGCGGGCACAGACCAGCTTCGCAAACAAATACAGGCAGGCAAAACCGCTATGGAAATACACCAAAGCTGGGAAATGCCCCTGAGACAGTACAATAAAATGAGGCAAGAGTATTTATTGTATAAGTAGGCTAGTAAAGGGACACACTAAGATAAAAAAGTAAAAAAGTAAGATAGGTTTGTTTATTAGCTAATAAAAATATACCTTTGCAATCCTTTTAACAAAAAAAAACGAGCTATGGCACGCGTTTGTGATTTAACCGGTAAGAAAGCAATAGTGGGTAATCATGTTTCCCACTCTAATACAAAAACGAAACGTAGGTTTAGGCCTAATTTGCAGGTGAAAAAGTTTTATATCCCCGAGCAAGATGAGTGGATTACCCTTAAGGTATCTACATCTGCTATGCGTACGATAAACAAAAACGGTATTTCTGCCTGCCTTAAAAAATTTATTAACGAAGGTTCTATTTAATTTAGAGATAAGTAACCATGGCTAAGAGAGGTAATCGCATACAGGTGATAATGGAGTGCACAGAACACAAAGAAAGTGGTCTTCCTGGTACTTCAAGGTATATTACTACCAAAAACAAAAAAAATACTACTGAACGATTGGAGTTGAAAAAATACAACCCTATTATGAAGAAGTACACTGTTCATAAAGAAATTAAATAACCTATTAAACTATAATTGAGTTATGGCAAAGAAAGTTGTTGCAACACTTAAAACTGCTGGTGCAGGTAAAGATTGGGCAAAAGTTATTAGAACTATTAAGTCGCCCAAAACAGGTGCTTATTCATTTAAAGAAGAAATGATACCTAACGATCAGGTAAAAGAATACTTTAAATCGTAATAGGTTATTGATAAGATAATACAGTAAAGCTCCCAACCAAACAGGGGGCTTTTTTTATATACAGAAAATTATGGGCATTTTCAGTTTTTTCAGCAAAGACAAGAAGCAAAAGCTGGACGAAGGCTTAGAGAAAACCAAAACAGGCTTATTGGGCAAAATAAGCAAAGCATTGGTAGGCCGTTCAACCATTGGCGATGATTTTTTAGACGACCTTGAAGAGATTTTGGTAAGTTCTGATGTGGGCATTGAAACCACACTAAAAATTATTGAACGTATTCAAAACAGGGTTACTAAAGATAAGTACATGGGAACAGCCGAGCTGAATACCATGCTGAAAGAAGAAATGGCCGCCCTATTGCCCGATGGTGGAAACACCACAGGCGAGCTGCAAATACCTCAAGGTACAAAACCCTATATTATTCTTGTTGTGGGCGTTAATGGTGTAGGCAAAACTACCACCATAGGTAAACTAGCTTATCAGTTTAAAAAACAAGGTAAAAAAGTACTGCTAGGTGCAGGCGATACCTTTAGGGCTGCTGCTGTAGACCAACTTATTATTTGGAGCAAAAGGGTAGGAGTTGATATTATTGATAAAGGCATGGAGGCAGACCCTGCCAGTGTAGCCTTTGAAACTGCAAAAGCAGCAGTTGATGGCGGCTACGATGTAGCTATAATTGATACCGCAGGCCGTTTGCACAACAAAGTAAATTTGATGAACGAGCTTTCAAAAATTCGCCGCGTAGTACAAAAACACATTCCTGATGCACCGCACGAAGTACTTTTAGTATTAGATGCCAGCACAGGCCAAAACGCTTTTGAACAAGCCCGCCAGTTTACTGCTGTTACCGATGTTAATGCATTAGCCCTAACAAAACTAGATGGCACTGCAAAAGGTGGTGTAGTTATTGGTATATCCGATCAGTTCTCTGTCCCTGTAAAATACATTGGTGTAGGCGAAGGCATGGAAGATTTGCAAGTATTTAACAAACACGAGTTTATTGATTCGCTGTTTAGCGAAGGCAAATAAAATTAAAGGAGAGGTAATATATACTAATCCTCACAAGGTTACATTGCGAAGCTGGTTTTTATACCTTGCTTCGCAAACTAATTTATAAAGCATTGGTTTAATATACCAATATCACAAATAATACCGCAGTAAATGCGCACTAAAACACACAAGCAAAACAAAATAAACATAGTTACCCTAGGTTGTAGTAAAAACTTAGTGGATAGCGAAGTATTATACAGTCAACTAAAGGCTAACGACTACGATGTGGAGCATGAATCGGCTAAAGATGATTCAAACATTATCATAGTAAATACCTGCGGTTTTATAGAAAATGCCAAGCAAGAAAGTATAGATACTATACTGCGCTATGTGGATGAAAAAGAAGCTGGCAATATTGATAAGTTATACGTTACAGGTTGCCTATCGCACCGTTATAAAGAGGATTTAGAGCGCGAGATACCCCAAGTAGATGCCTATTTTGGGACACTTGAGTTGCCCAATATATTAAAAACATTGGGTGCTGATTATAAACACGATTTGATTGGTGAACGATTAATCACCACACCGCAACACTTTGCTTACCTAAAAATATCTGAAGGATGCAATCGCCCTTGCTCGTTTTGTGCTATACCCTTAATGCGTGGTAATCACGTTTCTAAGTCTATTGACCAATTGGTCATAGAAGCTAAAAACCTAGTGAAAAACGGCACGAAAGAAGTAATGCTAATAGCACAAGACAGTACCTATTACGGACTTGATTTGTATGGCGAGCGCAAGTTGGGCGATTTATTACGTGCACTTAGTGACGTAGAAGGTTTGGAATGGATACGCCTGCATTACGCCTTCCCATCACAATTTCCTGTTGATGCCTTAGAGGTAATGGCCGAGCGTGATAATATTTGCAAGTATATAGATATACCCTTGCAACACGCTACCGACAATATGCTAAAACTAATGCGTAGGGGTATCACTCGTAAACGTACTGAGGAAGTTATACAAACCATTCGCGAAAAAGTACCTGGTATAGCCATACGCACTACCATGTTGGTGGGGCATCCCGGTGAAACCGAAGAAGAATATAACGAGCTGGTAAACTTTGTACAGAAAATGAAATTCGACCGTTTGGGCGTTTTCACCTACTCGCACGAAGAAAATACACATGCACACACTTTGCCCGATGATATTTCGCAAGAAATAAAAGACCAACGCGCCGAAGACTTGATGGGTGTGCAGCAAGAAATATCATTAGAAGTAAACAAGCAAAAAATAGGCAATACCTATAAAGTGTTGTTTGATAGGGTAGAAGGCGGCTATTTTGTTGGTCGTACCGAGTTCGACTCGCCCGAAGTAGATAACGAGGTATTGGTAGACACCAAAACCAACTACGCCCGTGTGGGCGATTTTGCACTAGTAAAAATTACCAACGCCGAAGAGTTTGATCTTTACGGTGATGTAGTACAATAGGCTTAAACCTTAAAAAACGTAAGTATGCCATTTATAGCTACCAACAACGGGCACCTTGATAATTTCTATTCAAAAACGGTGATAGATTATCTTAATCAATCGCCACAACTACAACCCTTTTATCACTACGCACCCACACTTGATGGGTATAAGCAAAGAATTGAGCAACGTACTTTTGATGCACAGCAACGCCAAATATTAGTTGATGTATTGCAACAACAGTATGGCGACTTGTTAAGTAATAACAACCCGGTAGCTACTAACATACATGCACTTGCCAATGAAAACACATACACTGTAACCACAGGGCAGCAAATACACATTTATTTAGGGCCTTTGTATGTAGTAAACAAAATACTTAGCACCATAGCCCAATGTCGATGGTTAGAAGAAAAATTTATAGGTAAAAAGTTTGTCCCTGTATTTTGGATGGCAACTGAAGACCATGATTTTGAAGAGATAAGCCATTTACAACTATTCTATAAGCAATTTGCTTGGCCACAACAGCCTGATTATAACGGAGCGGTAGGCAGAATAGCCCCGCAAAGCATAAATGAACTAGAGGGCGAAATACGCGAGGTATTGAACGACGACGAGGAAGCCAAAAAGCTACTTGATTTGTTTACTGATGCCTATACCCGCTACACTACCCTTGCCGATGCTACTCGCTACATTGTACACCAACTATTTGGGCACGAAGGTGTGGTAGTAATTGACGCTGATAATACCCAACTGAAACAGGTATTAAAGCCTTACATATACAACGATGTATTTACAGGCAAAAACTTTGAGGCCGTAAACAAAACTACTGCTGTGCTTGAAGAAAACTACAAAGCACAAATACATCCCCGCGAGATTAACTTTTTCTATCTAACAGAAAACGGACGTTACCGCTTGTTGTTTGAAGATGGGGTATACAAAGCCCTTGATAGCCATATAGCTTTTAGCGAAGAGCAAATAAAAGCCGAGATAGAGCAACACCCAGAAAACTTTAGTCCCAATGTGGTAATGCGCCCCGTGTATCAAGAGTTAATATTGCCTAATATAGCATACATAGGTGGCCCTGCCGAGGTAAACTACTGGCTGCAACTAAAAGATTGTTTTGATGCCAATGAAGTGCAGTTTCCTATAATAGAGTTACGCCAATCGATAATATTAGTAAACCCCAAAATAGCGGAAAAGATAGAAGGCATGGGCTTTACTATTGCTGATTTTTTACAAGATGCTAAAGAACTTGAAGCTGAGTTTGTATCAAAAAACAGCAGCGGAACACCTGATTACAGCATGCATTACAAAGTCATTGAAACCGAGCTAGAAAACATTAAAAATAAAGCGTTAGAGTTAGATAACAACTTGCGCCCATTTTTAGAAGGCGAGTTTAAAAAGATAACTGACACCTTTGAAAAACTAGATGCTAAACTAGATAAACTGGAGAAGAAAAAGTTTGAAAATCAGTTGAAACAGATAGAAAGTATAAAAAATAAGTTTTTCACACCCGGTCAACTGGCAGAGCGTGCAGATACCATACTTTCAGCGGCTTACCTTAGTAATCCACAAAATATTGAAGCACTGTTGGTAAATATTAATCAGCAAAAAAGTCCACTCATCATAGCTATACCCCCATTTGAATAAATCATTTTCCGTACTTCGTGCCTATTGTTAAATTTGTTTGCAACAAATAGGTTAGGATTGTGCAATGGAAAGAGTAAAGACCACTTTTGATTATTTAAATTTTGTTTATGGTGTTGGCGCGGCAATAGTAATATTAGGTGCTATGGCTAAGTTTTTGGATTGGAAGTACGCCGATGAAATTTTTGTTATTGGCTTAGGCACAGAGGTAATTGTGTTTCTTATCTCATCATTTAAATTTAAAAATACCCGCAGAAACTACAAGTGGGAGAAGGTTTTCCCCGGCATCTTAGATGAAAACGAAGATGACTTTCGCACCTACGACCAAGTAGGTATAAACAACGATATTGTAAAACGCAATTCGAATTATCTTGAAAGCAAACTTTCTCAAATGGAAGATAACTTAGACAAGTTAAACACCATTTTTACCCAACTTACTCACTCAATAGAAAGCATGAATACAAGTATTAAAAAACTTGAAGATGCCAATAATGGGTATGAAGGACAGATGAAGGAGTTGAAACGTAACCTTAATAACGTTAACGAGTTTTACAACGACTTTAACGATGTTATGGGTAGCAGGGGTAAAAAAGAGGTAAAACAATAGTATAGCGGGGAAGGAATAGGGATGTTTGGCAATTCAAATAACGAGCTAAGGCAAAAACTCATCAATCTTATGTATTTGGTGTTTATTACCCTTGCTTTTATTTATTTGCCTTCAGATTTTATTGATTCTTCAAAATACCTAAAACGTACTTTTGAACAGAGCGAAGGAGAATTTGCACTGAAAGCTGCCAACCAAAAAAGTCTATTAAGCGAACAACTGTATCTTAATACTCCTTTGGCACAAGACTATTATAGCATTATGGACATTGCAATAGCCATAGATTCAGCAACAGCACATATCAATCGTATGCAAAATGCATTAGAGATTAGTGCGGGTGGCTATAATGGCAATAACTACATCAACAAATCAAAAAACTTTTTATTAGCCAGCAATCTTTTAGTTGATGATGGCAGAGCCACTTTGCTTGAAAAACAGATAGAAGCTATTAAAGAGAAAATACGTGGTAACAATCTAAAAAACATTACCCCTTTTCTCGATTCTATTTTACCTACCAATATTAAAATCGTTAATTCAAAAGGCAAAAACAAAACTTGGGAGAGCTATTTTTTCAGTAAAACTCCTGTGGCTGTTGTAGGTGCCAACCTCGCAAAAATCAAAGCCGATTTAGCATATACCAAGCTAAAGCTAATAGAATATTTAGTTAATAATGTTAGTGACGGAAACGCTGAAAAGAACATTAGCATACTATCAAGTAACTCAATAGCAGTTGAAGTACTGGCAGCAAAAAGTTTTGAATTGGGAGATAAAATAGCCTTTAAGGTTATTCTTCTCGACTCACTTAGAAAAGGTAAGGGAAAAGGCAATGGAGGCTCGGGTGATGGAGATTATAGCGGGATAAAAACGTACCTAAAAAAGGGTGGGAAATTTATAAAAACACTTAATATTGGCGATGGAGGTATAGTATCGTTTATAGCTAATGAAACAGGGAAATTTGAGCTTGTTGTAGAAGACAGTGCAAAGGCAAACACGCAAAACTTTACTGTAACCACCCTTCGTAATGCCTATACAGAAAAAAACACTCCCGAAGTGCTGTATATGGGTATTGATAACCCCATACTGATTCAAACCAGTAGACTGGAAGGGCAGGAGATTGAGGCCGAAATAGATATGGGTGAGGTAATACCCTTTGGTGGCAAATATTACCTGCGCTTTGCGGCTGAAGGCTTAGCACACTTAAAAGTGTATGCAAAAAATAAAGATGGAAGATTTTTGGTAGTAGAAGAAACCTACGAAGTAAAAAAACTACCTGCACCCAGCATATCGCTTGATGGGAAAGCAGGAGGGAATATTTCGCAAAAAATACTGCAAGTGCAAAATAAATTGGTAGCAAATGCTCCTTCTATTGATGCAGAAGATATTTATAATATACTTAGTTTTGAAGTGATTTGGGTGCATAGTAGAGGTAAAGAATCAGTTGTAAACAGAGGGGAAACCTTTACCTATGAAGCAAGAAAGTTGCTTAGAGAAACCAGAAACGGTGATTTGTTGGTGATAGATAATATAAAAATAAAAGCTACTGATGGCACACTGAAAGATGTGGCACCTGTGGTTTTTAGTGTTAAATAAAGTTAATTTTTAAAGTGCTAAAGGGAATTAAATATATGTTTTTACTGTGGGCTGTTTTGGCGGTGCAACTTTGCCGTGCCGAAACAGACAGTACCGCATTTATCCCTCTTTCGGGTAACATATTCTCAAACAAAACATTAGAAAAAGGTCGTTACCTTATCAGTTCAAACCTAAGAGTTGGTAAAGACGTAGTATTAACGGTAGAAGCAGGCAGTCAATTAGTATTTAATCCGGGAACAGAAATAATAGTTTTGGGCAGCTTAAAAATTGTTGGCGAGCCAAACAAACTAGTGCGTATTTACAGCCTTAACAATGGCGAAGAGGGCATAGGTATAAACATTACAGGAGAAAACAACGCTGCCGAAATCGATATTAAATATGCTGTTTTTTCATCGCTCATTCGCCCGTTATCGTTTGATAATAAATGGTACCGTAAGCAGGTAACCATTACCAATTCTCAATTTACAAATATTAATACCAACGATGCTGCAATTTTAATTGCTGATGCCGAGCACCTTAAAAACAGGGCGATAATGCCCTTTATTTTTGAAGCGAACCTGTTTAATGATAATTATAGCAATATCAACATCATCAACCTATCAACCTACAATATTGCCTATAACTTTAATAACAACGTTTTTTGCAATAACTCGTATTACGATTATAGGGGGAGAGCCAAAAACAATGTTATTTACGGGCAACTGGGTAATGACGATGGTAAAACGGCATTGCAATTTGAAAACAATGTATTGATAAATAACTATACCTTTCATGATGAATCAGATACTGTTATAGATTTTTCAGGTATAGGTTTAGAAGGTACAGCACAAGATTTTACAGCAAAAAACAACTATTGGGGTCATGCCACAGATGATGCGGCAGCTCTGTTGCGTATCTTTGGGTTTAATAAAGATAAGTTTGCCCCATCAATCACTATCTCACCCATTGCTAAAACAATCCCTCAAAATACAAAAGCATTTATTGATTATGTTGAAGTTGACGGAAAGGTATTTAATGCAAAATCGCCTGTGGTAGATTATATAGGCAAAACAATTACACTGTATCTTTCAAAACCAATTGACGGCAAACAAAAACCACAACTACTGGCAGTATATCTTGATACCTCTATCGGTAAAATACTAAGCCAGCCTATAAACGATTTTAAATTTAACTACACCAAAGGCAGCAAAACGGCCATATTAGTTATAGAAAAAGTAGCGGGTATTGAGCATGCTTTTTATTTAAAACTTGGTGGACTTACAGATAATGAAGGCTTTGAATTACCAAGTTTCGACTTGGGCAGGTTATTCTTAAATAAAATTTACGGGCAGTATAAAAATAACCGTAAAATAAACTTAGACTTATTTTTTGCCAATGCCGCTCTTTGGAAAAAACCTTTGCCTAGTGCTGCTGAAATTGAAACTATTGACCCTACGCTAAAAGAAATGGAACAACGTAAAACCTCTGTAGAATGGGGCGTAATGAGCGGTGTAACCAATTATTTTGGAGATTTAAGTACTAATGGTTTTAATAGGGATGAGATTAACTACGTTTACGGACTACGATTTAGATATAATTTTAAGAAAAGACTAAGTGTACGCGGTTTACTTGATATTGGGCATCTTAGTGGAAATGACAGACACTCTGAAAGCGCTTTAAAACGCCGTAGAAATCTAAATTTCAGATCGCCACTATATAGTATTTCAGGGCAGTTGGAGTACCATCTAAGTCCCTATGTGTTTAACGACAGGAATCGTTTTATACCCAGTATTAGTACAGGTTTTACCGTTTTCCATTTTAAACCAACAGCTACTTATAACGGAAAGACATACGATTTACACGCAATAGGTACAGAAGGACAGACGATAGGCGCTACAAAATCATACAGCCTTACCCAGCTAGCACTACCCATTAGCCTTAGTTTCAAAACTTTATTGGGATATCATTTTATTGTAGAAATGGAAGTTGATTTTGTAAAAACATTTACTGACTATTTAGATGATGTTAGTACAAAATATCCTGATATAGCTGCCGTGCAAACCCAAAATTCGGGTGAAGATGCAACAGCAATTAGAAACCTTATAAATCCGGGTAAATTTCCGGAAGGTAATATACGGGGCGATCCGGATAAAAAAGACTGGTATTTGCTATTAGGCATAAGTCTATCGTATAGGTTTTAAACAGTAGTTATAGCAAGGTGTGTATAATAGTGTACAATAAGAAATATAGGCAAGTAAACTAAAAATATCAGGTATTTTCCTTGCAAAAAGCACCTAAAATATTATATTTCACTTCAAGACCCTGCAATATTGTAACAATAAATAATACAAGAAAAAACATATTCCAAGATTTTATAACAAAATTGGTTAATAACTCATTCCATGTTTCACTATACTAATAACTTATTATTGAGTAAAGATTTACACTTATTTATGAAAACAATCTTTAAACTAACCTTGTCCTTTGTATTAATAGGATTGTTAGCCCTTCCAGCACTAGCACAGAAAAAGACTGCTGCCGATAAGAAGGAGGTAGCTAAATCAAAAGCGGCGCGTTTCCTTTTTACTAAAGAAGCCAAACGTATGGTTGTTGGTTTGCAGGCAGGTTCATCATTCTTTCATGGTGATGCTGATAAAATTAAGCCAGGATGGGCAGTAGGAGCTAACTTTCGCTACAATCTTTCGCACGTATTAGGTGTAAGGGTATTGTTTAATGTAGCTAATGTACGCTCAGCAGTTCAAAAACCATCACAGTTTGGGTTTAAGTATTACGATTTAAACTCAAACATATTTGAATACCAAGGTCAGCTGATTTTAACGGTAGGTAATATATCTTTCTTTAAAGAACACTGGAAGTGGAATATGTATACTTTTGCGGGAGTTGGGCAAGTGATGATGCGAAGTAAAAGTACTTTTGAGCTTACATCAAGTGCTACTAAACGGAATACTCAGTATAATAAAACGCATATAGCGTTTACCTATGGTATAGGTATAAAGCGTAATATTAATAAAAGCCTTGATATTGGGTTTGAATACGGTATGCGCTGGACACGTACAGACTCTATGGATATTCTTAACGCACCAATACATCCCAACCGTAGGTTCGATTCTTATTCTTTCCCTCAGTTGGTTTTAAACTTTAAAATTGGCAAAGGCGGACGTGAACACTTAGATTGGATTAACCCTATTGCCAGTGTTTATGAAGAGGTAACTAATATCAGCCAGAAACTGGATAAGTTAGATAAAGATTCTGATGGTGATGGTGTTGCTGATAGGTTTGACAAAGAAGAAAACACTCCTGCAGGTGCAAAAGTATGGGGAAGTGGTGAAGCTGTAGATTTGGATAACGACGGTGTACCCGATATAAACGATCAAGAACCAAACACACCTCCGGGTGCTAAGGTAGACCCTAACACAGGTATGGCTGAAGATGAAGATGGTGATGGTGTACCTGATATTTTAGATTTATCGCCTAATACAGATTCTAGGTATATGGTAAACCACCAAGGTATACCCATTATGTCTAAAGAAGCTGCCGACCAAATAGTGAACAACCAAGGTAATAATATTATTACCAGCATTGGTGGTAGAGGCGGTATTAGCTTTTTGCCCGCAGTGTTTTTTGCGACTAATATTGATGAGCCATATCCTACACATTTGCCTGATTTGCAAAACGTAGCATTGGCAATGAAAAATAACCCTAATATTAAATTAGAAGTAATTGGTAATGCTGATTTACGCAACTCTGATGCTTATAACTTAAAATTAGCCCAACGCCGTGCTGATAACGTTAAAAAAATATTAGTGAAATTTGGTGTTGACCCTTCACGTTTGATTACCAAAACCAATGGCGAGCGTGTACCCATTACTACCGGTACTACTGCAATGCAATTGCAAGCCAACCGCCGTGTACAGTTTTTTGTAGCACAATAATTAGTTAAATTTCTTTTATATATAAAACGCGAGGCAAATACCTCGCGTTTTTTTATGCCCTTACATACAAAAAAAAAGCGAAGCCTAACCTAGACTTCGCTATACTGTTTTCATAGTTTTATTTTCACATCATTAACTACATACCAACGCACTGGCGCACCTCAACACTAGTACCCGTGCCTTGTAGTATAGGGCAGTTTTGGGCTATTGCAGTAGCATCGTTAATGTTTTTAGCACTTATCACTATATACCCTGCTATCGATTCATTTCTCTCAGCATAGCAACCATCCGTCATTATACCCACAGGCCTTAATACTCTGCCTTGCTTTGATAAATGTGTACCCCCTTCAAGTTGTTCATTAGCACTAATGGTTTCAATCCATTCACCCCATTGCTGCATATACAAATCCATTTGTTTAGCAGTTGGTTGCGCTTCGGGTGTGGTAATATCCATGCGGAAAAACAAAGTGTAGTTGTTCATAGTTTGGCTTGTTTGTATTTTGAGTAAACAAAGTTAGCTGTGCTAAAAATCAATAAAAGGGTGTAATTGCGACAATATGAGGGTGAAATACGCCAAAGACGTAACCCATCATACTAATCCTCAATAGGGGAGTAGGTGCCGCGTTCTAGCTGTATATGCAATCTTTCGTAAAACTCAACAGGATTAAAACCAATGCGTTTATATTCAGCAAACACAGCCTCCTTAGCATTTATTATGGCTTGGGCATCACGCCAAACGGCTACGGTTATTACTGTTAAATTTCCGTTTTCCTCAGTTTTGAAGTACGCATTATCTTTTATAAACCCCTCCAGTTGGTGTATAAAACCTCTGTTATACTTCATTCGTTGCAAAAATTCATCTTTGGCAGCAGCAGGCACAAAAAATTTATCAATAAAAGCCTGTTCTTGATTTGTGGTATCTTTCATAGTTGTATTGGTTTTTGGGTAGTTGGCATTTGTTTGGCCAAAGGTTGCTTTGTTTGCACCAGCCAACAATACCGTAACTAAAATGGTATAAACTATTGATTTCATTTTTTATACAATTATACCCTGCACGTGCAGGGCATAATTGTACAAATCCATTGTTTTTACCAATACAAAGGGTTGCTAAAAAACAGACTTGGGGTTTTGCCTGTATAGGCTTTAAAATCTCTTATAAAATGCGCTTGGTCGTAATAGCCTGCATCAAATGCAGTTTCAGTCAATGTTTTATGTGGCGAATGAATGTGGATAGCATTTTTTAGTTTTATGATAGATGCAAAATGCTTGGGTGATGCACCTATATTTTTGCGGAATCGTTTTTCAAAAGCATCTCGGCTTATAGCAAGCTCATCAATAAGTTGTTTAATGCTAATAGTGCCTTTTGCTGATTGTATTTTTTGTATAGCTGCCATCAAAAGTAAATCGGGTGGCTGTGTTACCTGTTTTGAAATGAAAAACTGCTCTATAAAAGCTATTTTCCCTTGTTTCCCATTTATAGCAGCTAATCTTTCTACAACCTCATCAATAGCTATATAACCTTTTAAAAAGTTGGCTTGCACACTTATTCCCTGCAACTCGTGCAAAGGCTCGTTAAAAAATGCAGAAGCACCATTAGGCTGAAAAACCACCAATAGATTGGCAGCCTGTTTTGAGTAATGTATAAAGCGAGGTACTTGGCGTATGCCCGACAATACAACCGAACACAAGGTATTGGCCGTATTATTTTCTTTAATGATTACTTCACCACTATAACGAAAAGCCATTACCATAGAGGAATCAGGAAGAACAAAGTTTTCGGCTTCATTTTCACTTTCAATAAAAATAAAGGTTTTAATGAAAGGCTTTAAATGCTCTGATGGGGTGTAGTGCTCTATTTTCACTCAGTTTTTTAAAACTAATATAAATATAACTAAAAACGATGGAAAGTGTTTTGAGTATACAATTGATAGTTGAAAACAAACTATATAATTAACTTTTTCCACAAAATGTAAGAGAGATAAATTTTAAATTTTTGAGAAAAAATTATCTATATTTGGGAAACACCTTCTAGGTAAAGTACCCTACTAAGCCTATTTCCACCTTCATACTACGACTAACTAATATGGAAAAACAACATAACCCTTTTGAACAAAAATTCCTCTCACTTTTTATTTATGCTGAAATGGCCTTGGTAGAATTTGAACAAAGTGGAAAAATAGTACTGATGAATATTGTTGCACAAAAATTATTGACTCCGATAATAGCGGCTAACAATCTTGCGGGGGATAATATATACTCTATCCTTGATTGTTTTGATCCTGCAATGGCTTTAAAGATTAAAAATTATAACGAGCCTGGAGGGAATATCATAAATAATTCAATAACGGACTTTACCATGCCTCCGCCTGATGATGTTGTAAAAAAACATTTACAGTTTGCTATTGGTAAAATGTTTGACGATTGTTTGTTGCTTGCATTAGACGATTTAACCGATAAATACCTTGAAGAAAAGGCTATGCAACAAGCTGATTTAGATAAAGCTGTGGCACTGGGTAAGTTTGAAATAGCATCAGAAGTGCTGCATGATATTGGTAATGCTGTTGTAGGCTTTGGCTCTTATCTATCACGCATTAAGCGGTCTATGGAGCATGATAATTTAGAGAACCTTCAAAATGTGATTACCTTTTTACAAGGTCATCATACTGAAATTGGCAATGCAATTGGAGCACAAAAGGCAGATGCCCTTGAAAATTTGTTAGCGGGTATTGTGAAATCGCAAAAAGAGAACAGCGTTGATATTCACAAATCAATAACCGAACAACTAAATATTATTAGCCACATACAAGAAATACTTACCATACAGCGACAATATATTACCAATTACGGCACACAAGAAAGAAAACAGGTAAACATAAAAGACGTAATACACGATTGCCGATCGATGTTATTTGCCACTTATGATAAAAAAGGAATTACGGTTTCTTTTGACGTTCAAGAAACCTTAATAATGATAAAAGGGGATAGAACAAAATTGATGCAGGTTATTTTAAATATACTTAAAAATAGTATTGAAGCTATTGATATGAATGCGCCCAAAAAACAGATTGAAATAAAATTAATTTCTGATAATGAAAAAGTACAATTAAGCGTACAAGACACAGGAAAAGGCTTTGATAGCGAACTTTCTAAAAAGTTCTTTGAACGGGGTTACACCACAAAAAACACAGGTACAGGGTTGGGGCTTTATAATTGCAAGTCAATTATAGAAAGTCATGCAGGCACTATTATTATTGAAAGTAAAGGGGAAAACCTTGGTGCAATAACAACAATAACATTTCCTGTAGAAAATTAATCACACATTAAACAAATTGAGTATGAACAATGTAAATACATCTGTATTGGTTATTGACGACGAAGAAATGGTGCGCGATAATATTGAAGATATTTTAATGCCTAGAAAATCGCTGGTTGATGATAGTGATATCAAAGACGCAGCCAGTATTTTATTTGATAAACAACCAGATATAATTGAACCTAAAAATAGCAATATTCCAGTTTTTTATGTAGACAAAGCCTCTAACGGAATGGAGGGAGTAGAGTTGGTAAAAAAAGCTGTTGCTGAAGGAAAACCCTATGCGGTTATTTTTCTTGATATACGTATGCCGGGGTGGGATGGGCTTGAAACAGCAATGGAAATACGAAAGCATGATAACAAAGCTGAAATTATATTTATAACGGCTTATAGCGACCGTTCGATAGACGATATTGTTAGTCAGGCAGGACAGAATGTAGGCTACCATTGCAAACCCTATGCTTCAGAAGAAATTATACTATTGGCTACAAAGGCGGTAACCGATTACGATCGTTTACGAAATTTGGAGAAGCTAATAGAATCGATATCTTCTATTGGCCTTAGCAAAAATCAACTTAACTCATTATTAAAAAATATACTTGAGCAATTAGCCCTTTCGGTGGGTACTGATATGGCCTTGTTAGGTAAATTACATAACGATTATACCTATGAGAAAATACTTTCTATTGGGGCTATGGAAGTAAGAGTAAATATTGATGAGTTAATAGCAAGGGTTAAAAATACACATATTATTCCCGATGAGGTATTACAAATTGAAGACCTTATTCTTGCCCGAATGGATTCATACTCGGTGTTTGCTGTGCTAAAAAAACAGGAGATGCTAAAAACCGAGAAGATGTACCTGCTGAAACTTTTTGTGCAAAATGCAGCACAAGCCATTAGAAATGCCGAATTGAGCGAAAAGTTAATTCAAAAAGAAAAACTATCGGCAGTGGGAAAAGCAATAGGTATGGTAATGCACGATTTACGTTCGCCCATAAAAAATCTAAAAGTGGTTACCGATATGATAAAAGAGCAGGGCAATTTGGGAGAAGACAACGAGTTGCTGGATATATTAGATATGTGCGCTGTACAAGCCTCTGAAATTTTTGATGACTTTTTAGATTATATAAAAGAAAGTCCTATTAAAAAAGAACCTGTAAATATTGCACAAGTTATTGAAGCATCAATAAAACTAATTAATGCTTCAAACGAAAAGAGATTAGTAAACATCCAAAAATCAATACCTGATAACCTTATAATACAAGGCGATGAACGAAAATTGAAACGGGTAGTTATGAATTTGATTAATAACGGTATAGAAGCACTTGAACACAAAAAAATTGAAGGTGCAACAATACAAATTACCGCGAAAGCTGATACCACTAAGACAATTGCTATTGAGATTAAGGATAATGGAACGGGTATACCCGAAGACATTATAAGAACGCTTTTTGAACCTTTTATTACCAAAGACAAACATAATGGTACAGGACTGGGACTTGCTATTGTAAAACAATTTGTTACCGACCATGGTGGAACAATAGGTGTAACAAATGATAGTGGAGCAGTTTTTACTATACTATTACCTATAAACTAAACGATAAAAAAGCAATTAGACTAAACAAACAAGTTGTGATTGTTAATTAAATGACGCTTCTACACCAAAAATAAGTGTAGTCAAATCTACTGTTATTGTAATAATATTTAGTACAAACAAAAAAACCGAAGCGATTAAACTTCGGTTTTTTACTGTGCCCGGGGCGGGAATCGAACCCGCACTGGCATTACTGCCAACAGGATTTTAAGTCCTGCGCGTCTACCTATTCCGCCACCCGGGCAGACGCATTGTCGTTTTTCTAACTAAAAACGGGTTTGAGGGTCATTCGGAATACTCCGTTTTCTCTCAAACCCGTTCTTCTTTGGAGCAAGAGACGAGGTTCGAACTCGCGACCTCAACCTTGGCAAGGTTGCGCTCTACCAACTGAGCTACTCTCGCATTTTGTAATTTCCCTTAGGCTATTTCCGTTTGGGGAGTGCAAATATAGTATTCTTTAAATTCGGCGCAAGGGGTAGATGAAGTTTTTTTAAAGTTTTTTTCTAAAAAAACCTGCAATACCGCCTATGTTATTCATTTTCAATATCATTTTTTTTGAGCTGTAAGATAGTGAACCGATTAAAAACAGGAAAGAACGGTAGGAAAGGTGATAAAAAGCATTTAAACCTATTTGCCTTCTTCTTTTGGCAGGGTTAACTCTTTCAGTTCTTTTAGCTTCATCATGGCTTCTATGGGCGTAAGAACGTTTAAATCTATCTTGCTTAATGCTTCCTCCAGTTTCACCAAATGGGGATTATCAGCCTGAAACATATTTACCTGATAGGTTTTTTGCGGTATCTTTTTCAATGTTTCACGCCCGCTTATCATAGCACGGTCTTGCTCTAGCCTTCCCAGTATTTCATCGGCACGCTCAACCACTCGGTTGGGTATGCCCGCCATTTTGGCTACGTGTATACCAAAGCTGCTTTCGCTGCCGCCTTTTTTAATCTTACGAAGAAAAATAACCTGTTGGTCAACCTCACGCACGGTTACGTGGTAGTTTACCACACCCTCGGTTTTCTTTTCCAACTCGTTTAGCTCGTGGTAGTGGGTAGCAAATATGGTTTTAGGCTTTTGTGGTTGCTGATTAAGATACTCGGCAATAGCCCATGCCAGCGAAACGCCATCATAGGTGCTTGTACCGCGCCCTATTTCATCCAACAATATCAAACTACGGTTAGAGACGTTGTTTAGAATACTGGCTGTTTCCAGCATCTCTACCATAAAGGTGGATTCTCCCGACGATATATTGTCTGATGCGCCTACACGGGTAAATATTTTATCTACTAAACCAATTTTGGCGCTTGCTGCGGGTACAAAACTACCCATTTGTGCCAATAGCACTGCTAGGGCTGTTTGGCGCAGCAATGCCGATTTACCCGACATATTGGGACCCGTAAGTATAATTACCTGCTGCTTATCGTTGTCTAAAAATATATCGTTGGGTACATAGCTTTCGCCAACGGGTAATTGTTTTTCAATTACAGGGTGTCGCAGTTCAACTAGCTCTAAATCAAAGTTTTCACTTATCTGCGGGCGAACGTAATTGCTTTCGGTAGCCAAGTGTGCAAAGTTGCTTAGGCAGTCTAGCTGGGCTAAAACCAAAGCATTTTGCTGTACAGGGCTAATGTATTCAGTACAAAAATCTAAAAGGTCGGCAAACAGACGGTACTCAATTACCAATATCTTTTCTTCGGCACCTAGTATTTTCTCTTCGTATATTTTTAGTTCTTCGGTTATATAACGCTCGGCATTTACAAGGGTTTGCTTGCGTATCCATTCAGCAGGTACTTTGTTTTTGTGCGAGTTGGTTACTTCTAAATAATATCCAAAAACATTATTAAACGATATTTTTAGTGAGGGAATGCCCGTGCGCTCTGCCTCTCGTTGCTGTATTTGGGCTAAAAAGTCTTTGCCTTTGTATTTTATTACCCTTAGCTCGTCCAGTTCACTATCAATACCATCGGCTATTATGCCGCCTTTGTTTATAAGGGCAGGGGGTTCGTCTATTACTTCGGTAGCTATCTTTTCAACTAAAAGTAAACAAGGGTTTAGCAAATCGGCCAAGCGTTGCAATTCCATCAATCCGCTTTCAGCGCATAGTTCTTTTATGGGTTGCACCAACTCTAGCGAGCGACGTAGTTGTACTAATTCTTTAGGACTTATACGTTTTAGTGCCGCTTTTGATATTAGCCTTTCCAAATCGCCAATGTGGGCTAAATGTCGCAATAATTCCTCGCGTTTATCGGCGTTATCCACAAAGTATTGCACCACATTATGCCTATCGGTAATGGGGCGAAGTTCTTTTAAGGGCAGCAATAACCACTTGCGCAGCAAGCGTGCTCCCATAGGGGTATAGGTATTATCTATAATATCAATTAGTGCTTTGCCGCTTTCGTTACTGGGGCGCACCAACTCGAGGTTGCGAATGGTAAATTTATCCAGCCAAACGTACCTGTCTTCTTCTAGCCTTGAAAGGGCGTTTATATGCCCTAAATCGTTGTGGTGGGTATCTTGCAGGTATTGTATGGCTGCACCTGCGGCTATTATGCCCAACTCGTAATCATCAACCCCAAAACCTTTTAATGATTTTGTACCGAAATGATTTAGCAGTTTATCGCGGGTATGGTCTTTACCAAACGCCCAATCGTCCATACCATAAGTATAAAAACGGTTGCCAAAGGTAGCCTCGAAGTTGTTTTTATAGTTTTTGGGGAAAACAATTTCCGATGGTTTTAGCCCTTGCAGCAGTTTATCGGCATAGTCGGCATGGCCTTGTGCCAGCATAAACTCGCCCGTACTAATATCTAAAAAAGCCAATCCAAAAACGTCTTTCTCGCAGTATACAGCGGCTAGGTAATTGCTTTGTTTTACCTCAACAATTTTATCGTTGTACGATACCCCTGGGGTAACCAATTCTGTAACCCCGCGCTTTACAATGCCTTTTACCGTTTTGGGGTCTTCCAATTGGTCGCAAATAGCTACACGGTAGCCTGCACGTACCAATTTTGGCAAATAATTATCTAGCGAGTGATAGGGAAAGCCTGCCAACTCGGTTTCGTTTGCACTACCGTTGTGCCTGCGCGTAAGCACAATACCCAATACCTTTGATGCTGTAATGGCATCATCGCCAAAGGTTTCGTAAAAATCGCCCACGCGGAAAAGTATAAGCGCACCGGGATATTTTACTTTAATTTGCGCGTATTGCCGCATCAGCGGTGTTTCGGTTTTATTTTTAGCTTTTGTAGTCAAAACGATTTATGGTGCGCAAATTAAAGAATATTGAGTTAAACCGCTTAAGTGTGGATGAATATAAACACGCCGAAAAAATAAAGGTGGTGGTGGTACTGGATAATATACGTAGCCTGCACAATGTAGGCTCGCTGTTTCGCACTAGCGATGCCTTTGCTTTAGAGGCTATGTATTTGTGTGGAATAACAGGCCAACCGCCCCACAAAGAAATTTCTAAAACGGCACTAGGTTCTGACTTGAGTGTGGATTGGAAGCACTACAAAACGACTATTGAGGCAGTGGATATGCTAAAGGCTGATGGTTATACTATTGTGGGACTGGAACAAACCGAAGGCAGTATGTTTTTGAACGATTGGGAAATTGCCCCCAATACAAAAATAGCTTTGGTGGCGGGCAGCGAGGTGGACGGTATTGAGCAAGAAATTGTAAACGCCTGCGATGTTTTGGTTGAAATACCCCAGTTTGGTACTAAACACTCGCTAAATGTATCGGTGGCTACGGCTATTGCGTTGTGGCATATTGTAAATGCGTTGCGTAAGGGGTAGTTTTCGGTCAACAGACGACGGTCGATAGTCATGCCGACGCAGGTCGGCATCTCGTTGCTCAATTCATATGAAATATAGAGCGAAATCCCGAATCCCGATAGCAATCGGGACAGGGTAACGGGGAACGAGCGCACTGTCATCCTGAGCGAAGTCGAAGGAGTGTGCAGGCGTGGAAGTTTGTTTTTTCGTTTCGAGTTTAGAATTTCTGATTTAGTATTTATTAAACCACCCCTAACCCCTCCTTTACCACACACATACCACCGAAGGAGGGGGATTTTGCCCCACAGACTGACAGATACAACTTCGTTTACTGGTATGCAATAATCTATTGGTCTGTAAATGGGGAGTGCGTTTGGCACCCCTCCTTATGGGTTTTGCAGCGTTGGAAAGGAGGGGCAGGGGTGGTCGGTAGTTGCTATCATCGGTTTGAAACCTGTCGACAAGGTTGGTTCATTTTACATTTATCATTAAACAGTTGTCATTTAATGGGCTTTTAGCTGTTGGCCTTTGGCTTGGAGGAAAGTTTAAGAGCTAAGGTTTTTTTAACTCACCCCGAAGTGTTGTTTTGGTTGACTTGTCGATATGCGCCCCTCTCTAATTTTTAGAGAGGGGAAATGTTGGGTAGTCGGACGGCTTTGTGTTTTTTGGGGTGAGTTAATAAAGATGACGAAGGAGTGCGGCAGGTTATTAACTTAAAGAGGCATTTAAAAAAATAAAATTATCGGTTATATTGCAGTATAGGAATACTATCTAAAGAATGAATAAAAACGATTTAAATGACATTGCCTAAAGATCACACCCTTAAAACTAAAAAATTGATCAAGATGGTGCCTAAATCAACAATAGCCAAGTGGTTATTAGAAGAAGGTTATTATCCCGAACAATATGTCATCCCTCCAAGTTTTAAAACTAAACAATTTAGATTAGAGTCTAAACCTTATTTTGAGGTGAAAATAATAGGGAATAATCCAAAATTTGAACCAATTAGTTCGGAACTTATTACTGTTTCATTTCCCAAAACTCACTTAACCGACAGAACATTTGGGATAATTGAACCCAAAATTTATCACGATATCGTTTGGTATATAATGAATGACTGGGATATGATTCTAAAATTATTGTTCAGAAATAATAATAAGATACATTCTTATAGTTTTCCTATACCAATCTCAAGTAAAAACGTAGGGTTTTTAAGTGATTTAAGAGCTGGTAGAATGATTTATGAGTTTTTGGAGATGGCTGAAAACGATATAGTTGCAGAAGCGTATGGTTATAAGTATATTTTGAAAACAGATATAAAGAATTTTTACCCATCAATATATACACATAGCATAGCATGGGCTATTCACACGAAAGCCGAAATACGAAAAAAAGGTAATCGAAACCGTTATGATAAATATGTAGGACTTATACTGGATAGGCTCTTTCAGTATTCAAACGATAAGTGCACTAATGGAATTCCAATTGGACCAGCTGTTTCAGATTTAATTTCTGAAATACTTTTAGCAGAGATTGACAATGAATGCTCAAAAATAATTAGTGAACTTAAAATTGATTTCTTAGGTGTAAGATTTAAAGATGATTATAGGTTCTTGTGCCATACTAAACAAGATGCTAGTATTATTATTAAAATTTTGCAAAAGCAGATGCTTAAGTTTAATCTCACTCTCAATGAAATGAAAAGTGAAATCAATGAACTTCCTGAAGGGCTTTTCAGAGAGTGGACAGCAGAATATATACCATACTCCTTACGTTACAAAAAGAAAATTAATTATAAACGCTTTGAAAACTCGATTCGAGGCACATTGAAAATCGATAAAAAATACGATGGGGTAGGAGTTGTTGATAGGTTTTTGAGTGAGTTATACACTAAAGAGTTTGAACTTAAGTTTGTTTTTAAAGGCAAAAATTTGCTAAAAGCAATTAGTTTGTTGTTGATGTTGAAAGAAAGAAGAAATAAGTCGTTCCCCCAAATACTTGGTATAATAGAGGTTATAATTTTAAACAATGTAAGTAGACGCAGTACTCTTTTAAAAATAAATACAGTATTAGAAGATCTATTGAATGATAAGCTAAAAAATATTGAAGATAACCAATACGATCTCCTATGGCTAATTTACTTAATCAAATCACACGATTTATTCAAAATAACGTTACCACAAAAAATAAATTTGAAATTAATTAAAAGCTTAAAAAATAATGCTCAAGAACTATTTAAGCCTATGCCTCCAAAAGTCAAGCTCTTTGAAACTGTAAAAACACAAGGTAAAAACATGCTCTTATTAGAACATCTCGTTTTATTTAAGAAAGATGAAGAGTAGATCTACCCCACCAAATCCTTAAATAACTGTTCCAATTTTTGTTGAGGTTCAGTGCACAGGCCGGGGTGCACTTTAGAGGTTTGCAATACTGTGCTTCGGTTGGCGGTTAACCAACGGAAACGGTTGGCCATATCCAATTGGGCTATTGCGCCTGCTTGTGCATCACCAAGGCAAACTTTCTCAAAGCCTTGCAGGTAGTTTAGTATTTCGGCAGGGTCAATATCACTGCAAAAGGCTTGCAGGCGTTGTGCATTAACGGTATACTTCACTTGCAAAAACTTATGTTTTTTGCAAAATAACACCACACCTACATTTATAAACTCCTCACGCTCTACACGGGGCACTACGCGTATCACCGCATACTCAAACAAGTGCTTTTCTTGCATTTTCTGCCTCCTCTACAAATATGGTTGATGCTTGCAAACGTTTCGTCAAAAAACTGCTGTATACCTCGCGGCGACTATCCGCAGTTTCGTCAACAGTATTTTCCAATAGCCATTCATCGGGCAATTGGGTTACTATGTCTTGTATTATTTCGGGGGTAAGCAAAGTGCTAAACGCTGCATCCGTTTGCTGCAATTGGGTAGCCGTGCGCAGCAGCACATGGTCTTTTATCAGTGCAAAAGGCTTGGTAGCCTGCTCCTCCCAATTGTCCCACGAGTGATGAAAGTATAGCGATGCACCGTGGTCAATCAGCCACAACTCTTTGTGCCACCACAGCATATTGGTATTGCGTGCCGTGCGGTCAACATTCGTCAACAAACAATCCAGCCACACAATCTGCGATGATAGGGCAGCATCAATAGCAGTTACCGCAGGGTCGTAAGTCATACTGCCTTGCAGGTAGTGCACGCCTAGGTTTAGCCCTTCGCTTTTGCGCAAAAGCTCTTGTATCTCCTCGTCGCCTTCTGTACGGCCAAAATCAGCATCCAGATGGGCAAATACCATTTCGGGCACTTTCATGCCCAATACGCGGGCTATTTCGCCACCAATAAAATCAGCAATTAGCGATTTTACACCCTGTCCCGCGCCTCTAAATTTCAGCACATACAAAAAATCGTCGTCCGCCTCGGCAATAGCTGGCAACGAGCCTCCTTCGCGCAGCGGGGTAATGTATCGCACCACATTTACATGGCGGGGCAGGGTTAGGGGTAATGGCATAGTTATTTATTCTTTTTTGCTCAACTAACTTCTTCTATCAATTAAAATCAATTGCTATTTAAAGCCTCTCTGGCTCACCTTCAGGTATCAATAGCATCGGGTTTCAAGATGAAAAGAAACAGTATAGCGCCACAAAATACCAAAAGTTAATCAACCGCCAATATTTGTAGTAGGTAAAGCGTTTAGTAAAGCAATTTTAATTATTTTAGCTAAGTATATAACTATGAAAACACGTATCGGCATCTATTTTCTACTTTTTTGGGGTGCACTGGCATTATTTCCCTCGTGCAAGTTGGGGCGGTTTGTGTTTTATAATATGGCCGATTTAAAGGATTATAAAAAATTTCCCAAACGTACCATTAGTACCGATAGTGTACACTTTACTTTCCCCCATGCTCAAAAGCCAAAATACCCAAAACAAATTACCAATGCAAAAGGTAAAGAGATGAGTTTTGATGATTTTTTAAAGAAGAATAAAACAGTGGCTTTTTTGATTATTAAAGATGATTCTATACACTACGAAAACTATTTTAAAAGCTACGACACTGCATCAATAATTCCATCGTTTTCAGTAGGAAAATCAGTGCTTCAATACTTATAGGTTGTGCTGTTGACGATGGTTTGATAGCTTCTATTAACGATTCGGTATTGCACTATGTACCCTATTTAGATAAAAGTTTTGAAAAGGTAACCGTGCGCGATTTAATACAAATGACATCGGGTGTGCGTTTTAACGAAAGCTATTGGAATCCCTTTGGTCATGCCGCATCATTTTACTATGGGCGAAACTTGTATAAAGAATCTAAAAAGCTGAAGGTGAAAAATGCTCCTGCCAAAGAGTTCGATTATATTAGCGGCAATACGCAACTGTTGGGTTTGGTGCTTGAGGTGCTTTGCAGGGTAAAACCATATCGCAGTATATGCAAGAAAAACTTTGGCAACCTATGCAAATGGAGTACGATGCCAGTTGGAGTTTGGATAAGAAAAACGGCGGAGTAGAAAAAACCTTTTGTTGTGTTAATGCCCGTGCCCGCGATTTTGCTAAACTGGGTCGTTTGTATCTGAACAAAGGCAATTGGAATGGTAAACAAATAGTAAGCAAACAATGGGTTGAAACATCAACCAAAATAGATACTACAAACGGTAGCGCGTGGCACTATCAATACAGTTGGTGGCTACCTACTAAAAATGGTGATTTTATGGCTATTGGTATTCTAGGGCAATACATTTATGTAAACCCTGCCAAAAACCTTGTTATAGTACGTATGGGTAAGCAAGTAGGAGGTGTTAACTGGCGAGAAATAATGCCTGCCATTGCAGAAAATTACTGATAATACTTAGTTTTTTATTTAACTACCCGGTTGTTTAATTGTTCAAAAGCGTACTAAAAACACCATCTGTACACTTTTTTTGAAGTGTAGCAGTATATTTGAATTTATTGGGGATGTTTTTTATGAAGGATTCTATATCCGAGCTAAACACACAAGCAGCTGATTTTTTGCATGATGCCTACACAGGTAGGGGAAATAATTTGGCAAAGAGCATACAGCTTGCCAATAAATCTCTATCTATAAGTAAAAAGGTAAATAATACCCTATTAATTGCCAAAAGCCTTAATATGTTGTCGCTTTTTTATATGATAAGGGGCGAGTTTACCAAGTGCATTGATATGGCTAACGAGGCTATTGAGCATTTTAAGCAACTAAACGACGAGCGTGGTGTAACTGATGCCAAATACAATATTGCAGGCGTGTATTACCGCACCAATAACTACCATTTGGGGTTGGTGTATATGATAAACTGCCGTACCGTTTATAAAAAATATAACGATTACCACAACCTATCAAGAGTAGAGAAATCGCTAGGAACTATTTACGAGTATTTTGGCGACCAGAAAAACGTTGTAAAATCATACCAAAATGCTATTGATGCCGCAAAAGAAGTAAATGATTTAAACCTCGAGTCAAACGCATATAATCCCTTATCAGGCATATATATAAAACAAGGCGAATTGGACAAAGCCTTAGCTATGATTGAAAAATCGGTAGCTATAAAAACCCAAACGGGTGATACGCGCGGTTATGCTTTTGCAGTATACGGAAAGGGTAAAGTACTTATACATACAAAGCAATTTAAACAAGCTGAGGCTGATTTTATAAGAGCAATAGAGATACATAGCAGCGTTGGCGATAATTTGGGTTTGGGTATGGCCTACCACAAACTGGGTAAGCTGTACGAAGTAATGGGCGAGCTTGAGAAAGCCAAAGAAACATTGCAAAAGGGCTTAAAATGTAGCACTGAATATAATACCGTTATAATTAAATTTAAGTGTTATTACCTGTTGTATAGGGTACACAAACAAGAAGGCGAGACAGAAAAGGCTTTAGAGTATCTGGAGCTTTACCTTAAAGAAAAAGAAGGTGTAATAAATACTCAAACCTTAAAGGTAATTGAAAACTACGAACTGATAACCAAATTAGAATCGCTAGAAAAAGAAGCAAAACTACAACGCGAGCGTGCTGAAATAATTGAGAAAAAAAATAGGGCAGAGGAGGCCGCAAGGGTACGACAAGAGTTTTTATCAAACATGAGCCACGAGCTGCGTACTCCACTTAATGCGGTGATAATGATAACCAACTTGCTTAGTGTAGGAGGAAGCGAAGAGGAGCAAAAGCTAATAAGCTCGCTAAAATTTGCATCAAATCACTTACTACGCATTATTAACGACATATTGGATTACACCAAGCTAGATATGTCGAAAATGTCATTAGAAGTAAGTCCTACCGCATTTAGACCTTTAATGGAAAGCATAAAGCTGACTTATGAAAGTCTTGCTAAAGAAAAAAACATACAACTTTTACTAGACGTGAAAGAAGATGTAGCACAAGCCTACGAGTTGGACGACACTAAAATATCGCAAATACTGGGTAACCTTATTAGTAACGCTATTAAGTTTACTGATACTGGTTCAGTAACGGTAAGTGTAGAAAAAGTAAAAGCCTTAAAAACTAGAGATATACTTCGGTTTAAAGTAATAGATACAGGGGTTGGTATAGCCAAAATAAGCTTCGACGAGATTTTCGAGAGTTTCTCTCAACCCAAATCAATTACCACAAAAAAACACGGTGGTTCAGGCTTGGGGTTAGCTATTGTTAAAAAACTGGTTGAGTTGCACGATAGTGCAATACACGTAATAAGTGTGGTGAGTGAAGGCTCCACTTTTCATTTCGATGTTCAATTTAAACGCACAAGACTTAAAAAGGCGGTAATTGCTGATATTCCGGAACTACTTATAGGTAAAACCGTATTATTAGTCGAGGATAATAAAGTAAATGCTATGGTAGCTACCAAATTGCTAAACAATTGGGGCTTGGTAATAGAACTAGCCGAAAATGGTTTAATTGCTATTGAAAAGGCAGCGATTAAACCGTATGATTTTATATTGATGGATATACATATGCCTGAAATGAACGGCTACGATGCAGCTATACAAATACGCAATACCAAAAACCCCAATACCCTTACACCCATTTTTGCACTAACGGCCGATACCACTGTGAGCACACAAAAAGAGCACGCAAATTGCTTTACCAGCGTATTGCAAAAACCCATCGAAATAGATAAACTTCAAAAAGCTCTTGTACAGTCAAGGTAGTTTATACCAGCACTTTATAGTTGGTTATAGGTTGTAAAGGTTCAGGCAAGTTTTCTTCATCCAGCATATCGCGCAGGTCAATCTCAATACCTCTGCTAATGGTGTTTATGGGCACATCATTCCATAGCCCCTCAAAAGGGTTTTCGCTATAATCGCCAATCATCTCCATAGTATGAAAAACCCACGAAACAGCAATACTAAACGGCACAGTAAGCCACACATAATAATCGCCCAATTTATCAAACTCGTGCAGCATACCAAAAGGCACTAGCAAAATAAATAGCCATACAAAAAACAAATTCATAGAAGCATACTGGCGGGGAAAAGGAAAGTTTTTAATCCTTTCACTTTTACCTTGCTGCGTATATAACTCTACCAACATAGCCTCCATAGCTGTATGCCTAAAATCATCAATATAACCCTCTTTCCTCAAATGCCTCAAGTCTTTCGATTGTAAGCTGATAAGCTGTGCAGCAACGTTTTTCTTTGTAAAAACATACTCAATATCATTCTCCGATAGTATATCTTTAAACTCCGCCTTTGTCATAATATCACCTTCAGTACCCAAAAACTTACGCGCATCAGTAGATAGCTTATCGTTATGTTCCCACTCACGTTTTGCGTGCATTTGGTGTGCAAGGGCTTTAAGCCATGCAATATGTCGGTGTATTAGGCGTGTATGTATTTTTTTAAGTTCCACATCGCTAAGTTGGTCTTGTGCGTGTAGATTAGTAACATAATCCAACGACATAATCCCCCACGAGCGACTTGCGTTTACAATAGCACCCCATATTTTGCGCGCCTCCCACAACCTATCGTACGAAGCATTATTTTTAAAACCCAAATAAAAAGCTACGGCAGTACCAATAATAGCAATCGGAAACCAAGGTATGGCTATCCATTTTATACCTGCAAACTCGTACAGTAGTACAGGTATTGTAGTAGTAAAAATAAAAATGTAAATGCTTTTACGTGTCCAGTGTATAGTTTGCTTTAAACTGTAATATCTTCCTGCGTGCATTAGGGTTGTTGGTGTTGTTACGGGTAAAAATATTAAAAACATTGCTACTTACCATACAAGAAGGCGTATTTAATTGTGATATACTTTATATATTCGCATCCGTATTTAAAAAATATAGTTAGCATGAAAAAAGTTGCCCTTATAGCCACCGCCATTACTCTTTCACTTACTGCTTGCCATTATGGTAGAGAAGAAGCACAAGATTCATTAGAGCGCAATAAAACCTATAAAGATAACCCCATTATTGAGCAAGCTGCTGAGATTGACCCTGAGTACGTGAAACAACACGGCACTACTGAAACAGCACAAGAAACTGCACACGATAGCACCGCCCATACAGAAGCTGCCCCTGCACACAACTAAGTGCAATGGAAGAAATAAGTATTGCACAAGGTATAGGCAAACAAGCTACCTACCAGCAGCTTTTGCCACAAATTGAAGCACTTATTGGTGATGAGCCCGATTTAACGGCCAACCTTGCTAATACGGTTGCTGCCTTGCACCATACGTTTAAGTTTTGGTGGACGGGGTTTTACCTTGTGCAAAACAACCAATTAGTATTAGCCCCATTTCAGGGGCCAGTTGCCTGTACCCGTATAAACTTTGGAAAAGGAGTTTGCGGTACTGCATGGCAACAAAAACAAACCCTTATAGTGCCTGATGTTGAGAAATTTGAAGGGCATATAGCGTGCAGCTCGGCTACACAATCAGAAATTGTAGTACCTGTTATTATTGACGGTGAAGTAGTTGCCGTGCTAGATATTGATAGCCTGCATTTGAACAATTTTGACGAAACCGACAAAACTTATCTTGAGCAAATTGCCCTTTTTATAGGAAAAAAGTTTAATTAGCAGTTCGTTAACCTTTACGAACTGAATGGACAAGGAAAAAAGAAAACTATACCTTTTAATTATAGTAGCATCACTAGGCTATTTTGTTGATTTATACGATTTAGTACTTTTTGGTATCGTACGTAACTCAAGCCTCACAGAATTGGGTTTTAGCGGTGATGAGTTGAAAGACAAAGGCATACTACTGCTTAATATGCAAATGGCAGGTATGCTGATAGGGGGTATTATCTTCGGTATACTGGGTGATGCAAAAGGCAGGGTAAAAGTACTGTTCGGTTCAATAATACTATACTCATTAGCCAATATTGCCAACGGTTTTGTAACCGATATAACCACCTACGCCATAATACGTTTTATAGCAGGGGTGGGGCTTAGCGGTGAGTTGGGCGCAGGTATAACCCTTGTTGCCGAAACTATGAGCAAAGAAAAACGCGGCTACGGCACTATGATAATAGTAGTTTTTGGTGCTTTAGGAGCAGTAGTGGCTGCTTTGGTGGGTGATACCTTTGATTGGCGGGTGGCGTATTATGTGGGTGGTGGCTTAGGTTTAATACTACTGGCATTGCGTATTGGTACGTTTGAATCGGGGATGTTTAAGAACCTAGAAAAAACAGGTGTTAAACGCGGTGATTTTATCTCATTATTTACTAATAAAAAACGTTTTAAAAAGTACATAGCCTGCATATTTGTAGGGTTGCCCATTTGGTATGCCATAGGTATATTGGTGTTTTTCTCTACCGAGTTTGCAAAAGTTTTAAATGTACAAGGCGATGTGCAGGTGGGCAAAGCCATTATGTATGCCTATATAGGGCTATCGTTTGGCGATTTACTGGCAGGCTTACTTAGCCAGCTAATGAAAAACCGCAAAAAAGTAGTAGCCTATTTTATTATCACCACCCTTATAATGACGGTGGTGTATTTGTTTAACACAGGTGTATCAAAAGAAGAATTTTACTTTGAGAGCTTTTTAATAGGTACATTTTCAGGCTTTTGGGGTTTGTTTGTTACCATTGCCAGCGAGCAGTTTGGCACCAACCTGCGCAGCACAGTTACCACCACCGTACCCAATTTTGTACGCGGTGCAGTAGTACCCATCACCCTATCGTTTCAGTATTTGGGAAATATAGATAGTATTGGTATAGTGTACAGCGCACTTATTGTGGGCATAATAATTACCATATTGGCACTAGTATCCATATTTAGCCTTGAAGAAAGCTTTAGTAAAGATTTAGATTACAACGAGTTATCGTAAGCGGGTTGTCATCCTGATCCCGAATGCTTTCGGGACGAAGGACGGGAAGCGCTGGCCAACACACGTATGGTTCGTTGTTCCCTTAAGCGTCCACGCTTAAGGAGTGTATATACAAGCGTTACCGCTTGCTAGTAGCGGGACGCTACAATCACAGTCTTCAAGCGCAGACGCTTGAAGGAACTTTGGTTCGGGACAGCATCTCGCTCTATATTTCAGATGAATTGGGCAACGAGATCCCAAATCCCGATAGCAATCGGGACGGGATGACGGGGAAACAAGCGCGATGTCATCCTGAGGTAACTCGAAGGAGTGCGGAGGCGTAGAAGTTTGTTTTTCGTTTCGAGTTTATAATTTCTGATTTGGTATTTATAAACCACCCCTAACCCCTCCTTAGCAGCGCGCCCTTCGACTTCGCTCAGGATGACAACCCCACAAGGAGGGAAACCATCGCACACGCCTATCGTTATTGTGGAAACGTGGGGCAGTCATGCTGAACTCGATTCAGCATCTCGCTCTGTATTACACATGAATTGGGCAATGAGATCCTGAACTAAATTCAGGGTGACGGGGAAGGTGTAACAGGGGTAACACCCATAACACCTCTGTTATACTGTTACCCCTGTTATGGTATTTCTTTTATTAATAATTAATGATACTATTGTAATAACCTATCATTAAACAGATAATGGCTAAACTTAGGATATTCGTCAGCTCTACGTATTACGATTTAAAACACATTAGAAACTATTTAGAAAGGTTTATTAAAGACTTTGGCTACGAGCCTGTGCTATATGAAAGTGGTGATATAACTTTTAAACATGATGAAAAATTAGACGATGCTTGTTACAATGAAATTAAGAACTGCCACATGCAGGTTTTGATTATTGGCGGTAGGTACGGAAGCGAAGTTTCTAAAACTAAGAATGCAAAGCAGAGAAAACCACCTGTAAAGGAAAACGATACCGACGATATATATAAAGAGTATAATTCTATTACAAGACAAGAATATAGAACTGCTTTAGACCAAAATATACCTGTATTTATTTTTATTGAAAAACAAGTATTGGCCGAATACGATACTTATAAAAAGAATGTAAATAACCAGACTATAAAATATGCACACGTGCAAAATGTAAATGTATTTAAGTTGATAGATGAAATACACAGCCAACTAACAGGTAATTTTATACGGGGTTTTGAAAAGTTTGAAGATATATCCGACTGGCTACGCCTACAATGGTCGGGTATATTTGCAGACTTCTTAAAAAATGATAAAGATAAAATTGAAATTAAGTCCCTCTCAACAAAAATTGATGAGTTAAGTGCTGTTTCAAATGCGTTGAAAGAATATACAGAGGTATTATTAAAGAAAGCATTACCCGAAAATGAATCAAAGGAAATAATTGAAGTAGAAGATAGAAAGATAGAAGAAGAAAAGATTGATTCCTTTTGTGAAGAAAAATTTATAAAAATGCTGCGAGAAGATTTCAAACTTATTATTACAAAATATAATATTTATGAAACCTTCAAAGAAGAAGATTATATCGAAGATTTTATAGCTAAATTAGGGGTTAACCCTACAGATAACTTTAATATAGCAAGAGAATGGGTTAATAGAATGCGTTTTAAGGATTTAAAACGTAGATATCAAAATAAAATAGTAGGTAAATAAAGTATAAAGTCCGAATACGGTTTTATCGCAATGACGATAGTCGGGTACGGTGGCCAGTCATTCCCATTTTAAATGGGAATCTGCGGGTAGGCGATACTAAAGAAAATCCACCGCACAGATTCTCAATCAAGTTGAGAATGACGGGCAGCCGCACACATTGGGGGTAACGGGGTAACACCCATTGCAGACTGTTACCCCTGTTACCCTTCTTGTTACTGTTCAGGGTAAAAACTGTTTCTTTCCAATACACGCTTCACTTTCATAGGGTTAGTGTCTAACTGGCGGGCAATTTCTTTATTACTAACACTTGGGTTTTCCTCTTTCATCGCCACAATCATTGCATCTATTTCGCTTAGTTCGTGGTGGTCGTCGGTGGGTTGGCGCAAGTGCTCCCTTTCGTTTCCATACTCCATAAACTCAAAAGCTAGGAAATTGTGGGGTTGGGCTATGCGGCACAGGGCTATGTTGCGGTCGTTGTATAGCAGTTCGGTGGCGCGGGCTTTTAGCTGTATCAGGTAGCGCAGGGTTTTATCTTGGTAGCTTAGTCCAATGGCAAACAGGCTGTCAATAAAGTTGGCTAGGTGCTTGCTGCCCGCAAGGTCGTTTACGGTTAGCGGGTTGGCAAGGCTGCGCTTTGGCGTGTGGGCTACTACCAGTATGCTAAGGTTGTGTTTCATTTTCAGCTCTTTAAGGCTTTTCATTAGCGGTAGGGCTTCTTTGGCGGTTTCAGTAGCTTGTGTTTTTAGGTAAGTAAGGTTGTCAATTATCAGCACTTTGGCGTTGTGTGTGGCTATGGCGCGCTCTATGCTGCTAAACAGGGCGGTTTCAAAGCGTTCAAAATCGGTGCAATTGGGGTTTATTTCTATTCTAAGAAAATTATCGTCAAAGGCATAGTGTTGGCGGTAGTTGATGGAGTAGCGTTTTTCAAATTGCTTATCGCTCATCTCAAAATCAAAATACAGCACCTTTTGCTTGGGGGCATCCAGCTTGAAGCCCGATATGGCCACTCCGCGACTAATGGCATCGGCTATTTGTACGGCGAGTATGCTTTTGCCAAGGTTGGTATCGGCAAACAGTATGCACAGCTCGCCTTGATGCCAAAATTCGCTAAATAGCATACGGGGTATGGGTCGGCGACTGGCTTCTTCCATCCACTCGTTGGCTGGGCGCACTATTAGTAGGTCTTCGGTTGGGATGGTGTTTGTTTTTGTGCCTGTAATGGGCTGGGGTGTTATGGGGGTAAATTGTTTCATTTTACATTAATCATTTAGCATTAATCATTTAGCATTTAACAGTTATCATTTGGGGGCTTTGGGCTGTTGGCTGTTGGCCTTTGGCTTGGAGGGGAGTTTATATAGTTCACCGCACGCCCTTCGACTCCGCTCAGGGCGACAGCCGTACTCGTACGTCTTTGATTAGTCCCCTTCAGGGGATTTAGGGGTAAAAGGACGGCTATTGGCTTAAAGTTTAATTGCTAAGGGCTAATAGCCAATAGCTAACAACAACCAACAACCAACAACCAACAACTAACCCTCAAACGGATTGTATTTTATTAGT
Organism: Bacteroidia bacterium; assembly: GCA_037968475.1. Taxonomy (GTDB): domain Bacteria; phylum Bacteroidota; class Bacteroidia; order UBA8524; family UBA8524; genus SB11. The sequence goes on along the minus strand of JBBKVO010000008.1, from coordinate 95,471 downwards.
GAAAAATATTTCTTATCGGGGTGGGTGTGCAGGTGTATGGTGTGTCCGCCAATGTTTGGGTCGTTGTTTTGCAGGTGGTGCATTTGGGTTTCAATAGCCATCCACGCATCGTAGTAGCGCAGGGCGGTAATGCCGTTGTATATGTCCGTCAGTCGGCGTATGTGTCGGTTTTGTTTGTCCATGTATGCCCCGTTGGGGTTGGGACGTGAGGCATACAGTTGTAGTTCTTCAATCAGTTGGTTTATTACTTCTTCCAAATCATCAAGGGCAGCTTGCGGGCTGGTGTATGTATTCATGCAGTTGATATTTTGATGTTGTAATTGGAGATGGGCTACATTGTGCATTTATAATTTAGCAGTTATCATTTAGGGGGCTTTTGGCTGTTAGCTGTTGGCCTTTGGCTTGGAGGGGAGTTTAAGGGGGTTGGTTTTTTAACTCACCCCGAAGTAATGTTTTGGTTGACTTGTCGATATGCGCCCCTCTCTTTTTTGTAAGAGAGGGGGAGTGTTGGGCAGTCGGGCGGTTATCATTTTTCATTTAGCATTTATCATTTAGGGGACTTTTGGCTGTTCGCTGTTGGCCTTTGGCTTGGAGGAATGTTTATAGTTCACCGCACGCCCATCGACTCCGCTCAGGATGACAGCCGTACTCGTACGTCTTTGATTAGTCCCCTTCAGGGGATTTGGACGGCTTTTGGCTTAAAGTTTAATTGCTAAGGGCTAATAGCAAAAGGCAAATCGCACGCCCTTCGACTCCGCTCAGGGTGACAGCCCGCTTTTGCATCGGTTTGAAACCCGATTCTATTCATACCTGTCGGTAATCCCGATAGGGTATGAGTAGCGGCAGGTTTTAACCTGCTGCCATGATTTGGTTTAACTCACCCCGAAGTGTTGTTTTGGTTGACTTTGTGCTATTCGCCCCTCTATTTTTGTAAGAGAGGGGGAGTGTTGGGCAGTCGAGCAGTTATCATTTTTCATTTAGCAGTTATCATTTAGGGGACTTTTGGCTGTTAGCTATTGGCCTTTGGCTTGGAGGGGAGTTTATATAGTTCACCGCACGCCCATCGACTCCGCTCAGGATGACAGCCGTACTCGTACGTCTTTGATTAGTCCCCTTCAGGGGATTTAGGGGTAAAAAGACGGCTTTTGGCTTAAAGTTTAATTCCTAATTGCTAACAGTCAATAGCAAAAGGCAAAAGGCAAATCGCACGCCCTTCGACTTCGCTCAGGGGGACAGCCCGCTTTTGCATCGGTTTGAAACCCAATTCTATTCATACCTGTCGGTAATCCCGATAGGGTATGAGTAGCGGCAGGTTTTAACCTGCTGCCATGATTTGGTTTAACTCACCCCGAAGTAATGTTTTGGTTGACTTGACGATATGCGCCCCTCTCTTTTTTGTAAGAGAGGGGAAATGTTGGGCAGTCGGGCGGTTATCATTTTTCATTTAGCAGTTATCATTTAGGGGCTTTTGGCTGTTAGCTGTTGGCCTTTGGCTTGGAGGGGAGTTTATATAGTTCACCGCACGCCCTTCGACTCCGCTCAGGGTGACAGCCGTACTCGTACGTCTTTGATTAGTCCCCTTCAGGGGATTTAGGGGTAAAAGGACGGCTATTGGCTTAAAGTTTAATTCCTAATTGCTAACAGCCAATAACAAAAGGCAAATCGCACGCCCTTCGACTTCGCTCAGGGGGACAGCCGCCGCACTCCATCTATCGGTTGACGGTTGACTGTGGTCTGTTGACTAATCACCGCCACCATTTATCCACACCCCTTGCAAAACTTCTTAGTAAGTACAAGGCTTTTAGCTATATTTTTACCAATCGTTTTTGTTGTATTTCTCAACAATCACAGTAGTTACGCTGCACAGGTAAGGTTTCTATACGCTTGCCCAACAGCTTAATTACCAATAACTAATAACCATACAAATGGCAGAACCAAATAACTCACCGTATACCGAAAACGAAATACGCTCGCTCGATTGGCGCGAACACATCCGCCTACGTCCCGGTATGTACATCGGTAAACTGGGCGACGGAGCATCGCCCGACGACGGTATTTATATTCTTATCAAAGAAATTATCGACAATTCTATTGATGAGTATGTAATGGGCAACGGCAAGAAAATTGAGATTAAAGTGAGCGACCACAAGGTGGTAGTGCGCGATTACGGTCGCGGTATACCCTTGGGTAAAGTGATAGACTGTGTATCAAAAATTAACACAGGCGGTAAATACGATAGCAAAGCGTTTCAAAAATCAGTAGGGCTAAACGGTGTGGGTACAAAAGCCACCAACGCCCTATCGTCGCACTTCCGCGTACAATCCATACGTGATGGTCGCACCAAAATAGCTGAATTTGAGCGTGGTATTATAGTAAACGACCAAAAAGAAGAGGCCACCAACGAGAAGAACGGCACTATTATAACCTTTGTGCCCGATGATACCATTTTTAGAAATTACCATTATCGCCCTGAGTTTTTGGAGGAGCAAATATGGAACTATGCCTACCTAAATGCAGGCCTAGCCTTGCACTTCAACGATAAGGTGTATATGTCTAAAAATGGCCTGTTAGATTTGCTGCAACGCAAAAGCAACGCCGAAGCCATTCGCTACCCCATTATTCATCTAAAAAGTGAAGACGTAGAGTTGGCTATGACCCACGAAAACCAGTATGGTGAAGAGTATTACAGTTTTGTAAACGGACAGCATACCACACAAGGTGGAACGCATTTACAGGCTTTTAGAGAGGCGTTGGTAAAAACCGTACGCGATTTTTATAAGAAAGACTTTGATGTGGCCGATATACGTGCCTCGATAATAGCCGCCATAAGCGTGAGGGTGCAAGAGCCCGTGTTTGAAAGTCAAACAAAAACAAAACTAGGCTCGCAAGTAATGTCGGAAGGTGGCCCCAGTATGAAAAGTTTTATGTTCGATTTTATGTCTACCGAACTAAACAACTTTTTGCACAAACACCCTGAGGTTGCCGATGCTATGCTAAAACGCATACAACAATCAGAACGCGAGCGTAAAGACATGGCTGGCATTAAAAAGCTGGCCAACGAGCGGGCTAAAAAGGCAAATTTGCACAACAAAAAGCTGCGCGATTGCCGTTTGCACTTGGATGAATCGAAAAGTGAGAAGAAATACGACACCACTATATTTATTACTGAGGGAGATTCGGCTAGCGGGTCTATCACCAAATCGCGTGATGTAGAAACCCAAGCCGTATTTAGCCTTCGCGGTAAACCGCTTAATTGTTTTGGGTTGACTAAGAAAGTAGTGTATGAAAACGAGGAGTTTAACCTACTGCAACACGCCCTAAACATTGAAGAAGGGATTGAAAACCTGCGTTTTAACCGTGTGGTAATAGCTACCGATGCTGATGTGGACGGTATGCACATACGCTTGCTGATACTTACCTTTTTCTTGCAGTTTTTCCCTGATTTGGTAAAAAACGGACACGTGTACATATTAGATACACCGCTTTTCCGTGTGCGCAACAAGCAAAAAACCATCTATTGCTACAGCGAGGACGAAAAACAAAAGGCCGTTAAACAACTGGGCAATAAGCCTGAGATAACCCGCTTTAAAGGGTTGGGTGAAATATCGCCCGATGAGTTTGGGTTGTTTATTGGTGAAGATATGCGCCTAGACCCTATAATATTGAAACCCGAAATGTCAGTACGTAAGTTGTTAGAGTATTACATGGGTAAAAATACCATGGAACGCCAGAAGTTTATTATTGGCAACCTACGTATTGAAAAAGACGTGGTGTATGAGGGGGTTGCTTAATGGTTGCTCGTTATTAGTTGTTGGTTGATTGGATAGTGCGGTTGAAAAGTCCCCTTTAGGGGATTTAGGGGTAAAGAAGGTAGTGCGGTTGTCATCCTGAGCGTGGTCGAAGGACGTGCGGAGGGGTTAAGAGAATTAACTCACCCCAAAAAATGAAATAGGTTGACTTGCTAAAAGTCGCCCCTCTCTTTTGTAAGAGAGGGGAAAAGTTGAACAAACGAACGGCTTTGAAATAATTAGGGGTGAGTAAGAAATAGTGTGGTGGGCAGTCATGCTGAACTCGTTTCAGCATCTCGCTCTACATTTCACATGAATTGGGCAACGAGACCCTGAAATAAATTCAGGGTGACTGGCACAGGCGGGTTGTCATCCTGAGCGGAGTCGAAGGACGTGCGGAGGGAGAAAACAGTAAAGAAAAAATGAACACAAAGGTTAACATAGCACCTCTTACTTTGTATGCCGAGCACGAGCGAGGCAAAACGTTATTGTTTGACAATGACCGTACGGGTGAGTTTATTTTGGGTTATAGGGTAAAAGACAGCATTAGCGGCAGGCACTACCACAAGGGTATTGCTGCCTATAAAAGTCCTGAGATTTTAATACTTATTTCAGGAAGTATACAACTGAAAACCATTGAATTAGATACTAAAAATGAACAAACGGTCATAGTGAATACGCCCAGTAGGATAGAGATACCCGCTATGGTGTGGCACGAGGTGTTGGCATTAACCGACTGTGTATTTTTAGAGACCAACAGTATAAAAGATTGTGAGGACGATACTCACAAATTGGAACAAACAGCATGAGCGACGAACATATAAACAACGACGAAAACCCCGAAAGCGAAACACCAGACTCCAACGAAAAGGAGATACTGCAAGGTGCTTTGCCTGTTTCGGGTATGTATGAGAACTGGTTTTTAGAGTACGCATCGTATGTGATACTTGAAAGGGCAGTGCCGCATATAAACGACGGACTAAAACCCGTACAAAGGCGCATAATGCACGCCATGTACGAGATGGACGACGGTAGGTTTAATAAAGTGGCCAATATTATAGGGCAAACTATGCAGTACCACCCGCACGGTGATGCTTCTATTGGTGATGCTTTGGTAGGTATTGGACAGAAAGAGCTTTTGGTTGAAACACAAGGAAACTGGGGCGATATACGCACTGGTGATTCGGCCGCAGCACCCCGTTATATCGAGGCTAGGCTATCAAAGTTTGCCCTTGATGTGGTGTTTAACCCCAAAACAACCGATTGGCAACTAAGCTACGATGGTCGTAAACGAGAGCCTGTTACCCTTCCTTTAAAGTTCCCTTTGCTACTGGCGCAAGGTGTTGAGGGTATAGCCGTAGGTTTGGCAACTAAAATAATGCCCCACAATTTTTGCGAGATTATACAGGCATCTATTAACCTACTGAAAAATAAACCCTTTGAGCTGTTTCCTGATTTCCTTACAGGAGGTATGATTGATGTAAGCAATTACCAAAAAGGGGAGAGGGGAGGCAAAATACGTGTTAGAGCAAAGATTGAAGAGATAGACAATAAAACATTAGCTATTAAGAATATACCATTCTTCACTACAACTAATGGTTTAATAGAAAGTATCATCAAAGCCAACGATAGTGGCAAGGTGAAAATTAAAAAAGTGGTAGATAATACCGCCAAAGATGTAGAGATAGTAATACAACTGGCACCCGGTGTTTCGCCCGGTATTGCCATTGATGGTTTATATGCCTTTACCGATTGTGAAGTATCTATATCTCCCAATGCTTGCGTAATTGTTGATGATAAGCCCGTTTTCGTTACCGTTGATGAAATACTTCGCTTAAGTACTGAAAACACTAAACAACTGCTTAAAAGTGAGTTGGAGATACGCATGGGCGAGTTGGGCGACAACTGGCACTATTCATCACTAGAAAAGATATTTATAGAGAATCGCATCTACCGAGATATAGAGGAAGAGGAAACGTGGGAAGGAGTGCTATCGGCCATTGATAAAGGTTTAGACCCTTATAAAAAGCTGTTAAGACGTGAAGTGAGCCAAGATGATATCATCAGGCTTACGGAGATTAAAATCAAACGTATATCAAAATTTGATGCCTTTAAGGCTGATGAGCACATCAGGAATTTAGAGAATGAAATGAAAGAGGTGCAGCATCACCTTGATAATTTGGTGGATTATGCGGTGAAATATTTTGAGAACCTGCTTAAAAAGTATGGTAAAGGCCGAGAACGCCAAACTGAAATACGCACGTTTGATAACATACAAGCCAACCTAGTGGCGGTAAATAACCAAAAACTATATGTAAACCGTGCTGAAGGTTTTATTGGCTACGGATTGAAGAAAGACGAGTTTGTGAGCGAATGCTCTGATATTGATGATATTATCGTTTTTAGAAACGATGGTAAAATGATAGTTACCAAAATTACCGATAAATCATTTGTAGGCAAGGATATTATCCATGTGGGTGTTTTTAGAAAAACAGATGAACGCATGGTTTACAATATGATATATAGCGATGGTAAAACAGGAACTTCAAGGGTAAAACGTTTTATTGCAGGTGGTGTAACGCGTGATAAAGAGTACGATTTAACCACAGGTAAAAAAGACTCTAAAGTACTTTACTTTACAGCCAACCCAAATGGTGAGGCCGAAATAGTAAACGTACAGTTAAGTGCTTACTCAAAAGCAAAAAAACTAGCCTTTGATTTCGATTTTAGCACATTGGCCGTTAAGGGTAGAGGCTCGCAGGGCAATATACTTAGTCGCCACTTGGTTAAAAACGTTAAGTTTAAACAAGCAGGTGTATCTACATTAGGAGCACAAAAAATATGGTACGATACCAGCATTGGCCGCCTAAATACCGAAGAACGCGGTAAGCTACTGGGTAGTTTTGACGGGGACGATAGGATAATAGTAGTGTTTAAGAATGGCGACTACGAGTTGACCAATTTTGAGCTAACCAATCACTACGAGCCTAATGATATTGTTTTTATAAAGAAATACCATGCTGATAGGGCTTTAACTGTGGTGTACTACGACCACGATGCGGCCAGCTACTATGTGAAACGCTTCTTAATAGAAACACAAACTATTGATAAGAAGTTTAGGTGCATAACCGAAGGCAACAAAAACTACATTGTAGGTGCAACCGACCATGCCGAACCCGAGCTACACGTGGTATACGGTAAAAAGAAAGAGGGCAACGAAGAAACGCTGCCATTGACTGAATACGACATAAAAGGCTGGAAAGCTATTGGCAGCAAACTAAACAGCAAAGATGTATCGGTGATTGAGTTGGTGCAAAAAGAGGAGATTGTAGAAGAAATAGAGGAAGAAGAGGACGATAGTAATGATGATGATGGGGGAGAAACTACACCGCAGATGGTGAAGGAAGACCCTATATTGGATGAGTTGCTTAAAAACCACCCTAAAACTCCACCTTCTGCTCCTGCAAAAACAGAACAAAGTAAATTGTTTGATTTATAGTGTAAAGACCACCTAAATCGGGTGGTCTTATATCTTTTTAAGGTAAGCATCAATTCTTTTCTTTTGGCGCAAGTGGTGGCGTATGTGCATTTCGGCACTTTGGTACCATTGCGCAGCAGTAAACCATCCTCCTGCCCAGTGTTCAATACGTTGGTTTTTTTCAATAGCTGATACTATAGGGATATACTGCTTCATTTTTTCAATACTTTGTTGCAAGTCCGTAATAGCCTGATGTATATCTTTTGGTTCAGGGTGGTACAGGTGGCTTACCGAATCGGGTATTTTTTTGATGTGCATTTTAATGGGAGGAAAAGAACCCATCGTGCTGAAAATAGCAGGCCCCAACGCAAAAGCCTTTTGTTTGCCAAGCCCTTGCCCACAACCGTCTATATTAGTAAGGCATTTATCCGTTACCAGTGCTATGTGGTGGTACATTTGTCCCAAACTCCATTGGCCTTCTCCCAGCGACGTTAAAAATTCGTTTTCGGTATACTTATCCGCCTCATTCATAAGGTACTCAGCCGTTTTTTTGTATTTCTCAAAATACAGGTCAATATTCATTCCCATAGTATTATTTTTACAAGTATAAACCATGGAGTATAGTCCATGGTCAAGTAAAATTTTTATACTTTTTATGTTGATTGGCGAATTATCAAAAAAGTCGGGGGTATCAAGAGACACTATCCGTTATTATGAGAAAATGGGGCTGCTTTCGGTATTGCCCACTCGCAGGGAGAATAATTACAAAGAGTACGCACCCAACTCTGTTGATGTACTTAAAATGGTAGCCATTGGTAAAAACCTAGGCTTTAAACTGAATGAAACCAAAGAGTTTCTGTCGTTTTGGGAACAAAACGATACCGATAACGAACGCATGAACCAAATGGTGCTGCAAAAAATTGAAGAAATAGATGAGCGTATTAAGGTGCTTACTGTTTTTAGGCAGAACCTGCAAAATGCGTTGGTGAAGTGCGAACCTGAAAATTTATAGCTGCTTACAACTGCCGTTATCAGAATACTACCGATTAGATTCTTTGTTAAATTAACGTGAGTACGGGATAAGAAACTCCATTTACAGCGGGTTAAAACCCACTGCTTTTGCTATTACAGCCCACAAGACGACTTAAGTCGTCTTGTGGGCTGTAATTTTCGATAGAATAGGTTTTCAACACTATTTAAAAGAATGTTAACTCACTTATAAACAACGAATTATATAATCTATTATGTCGAACTCACGTTAAATTAAAACAATAAGAAACCTAATTTTACGTAGGCTGAAACACCAATGGCACCTGTAAATGCACCATCCGAAGATTTAGGTGTTATACTGTTTTTGCCAATAGTATATACATTTGGCCCATAGTAGGGTGCTGATAGTGAGGTTGAGTGAAAGGTTTCAGAAATTCCATTGGTATTAAAAGAAGTTCTATTTATTGCCAACTGAACATCAAGACAAATGAACTCTTTAAAAATCTCTTGATAGCCAAAAGAGGCTTCAAAGGTTTGAACCTTAATATTTTTAACGGTATAGCCTTCTTCAACAATAAACTCTTTAACTGCATTACTATTATCAAGAACAGCGAAAAGTTGCACGGTATTCTCCATGCGAGCAATTCCTGTTCCGTATGAGAGCCCAAAATAAAAGCCTCTGGGTGCTCTATTAAGTAATTTGCCTGTATAGGCTTTAAGTGTCAATTTTGATGATGATGATGAAATAGTGGCTTTTGGCAATGAGGGAAGTAAGGCACCGTATTTGGTTTCTTTTAAATTATACTCACTCAAGAAAAAACCCAAGTCGCCCTGTTCAAAGGTTTGCTTATAGTTGGCTTTGTGTATTCCTCCACCCAAACTTATAGAAAAATGCTTTGCAAAAACATACTCGGCTTCTAAATTCCTTAGTCCTAAAGAAGTGCCATCAACAACATTAGTTTTAAGTATAAATTTCTTACCCAAATAACCCGTAGTTTGCCCAAAAACAAGTACCGGCAAGAACGTATATATAAATATTAATACCTTTTTCATCTATTTAATCAAAGTAAAACTATCGTAAATTAAAGGGGGTAGGTTTCTTTTGTTAATTCTTTTGTTGGCAAAAATAATTTCGCGTACAACTACCTCAGTTGTTTCAACATTTACAATCACAAACGTTACTACCGATAATCCATTTGAAGTAACAATACCATACCAGCTAAAATATGGCGTTCCATATATGCTTGACAGGTAAGCATATTCAGGCGAAATTTTTGGTGGCTCGGCAAATACACTTTTTTGAACTGTATTTAGCGAGCGTATATACTGTGGATTGTTAACATTTATATCGCGCTCAAAAAGTGTTTCTAAAAGCTCTGATTTAAGAGGCAACAAGCTATTGAAATAATCAGCGCCCAACGTATCACTATATAATGGGTGATATATTTCAAACTTAAAATTCGCAGCTTTCGAACTATACTTTTCTAAGCGTTTAAAAAGAAAACTTTGATAGTCGAATGTTTTTTTAAAATCAATAGCCGATAAATTACTTCCTTTAAAGTAAACCAATTCGGGAGCAATACATATTACCTTTTTTACTGACGACTTATCTTTAATATAGTCTTCAGATTTCTGAACTTTAACCACACTTACGCAACCACTAAAAATGGAAGCTATTAAAATAAAAACTATACCTTTTTTCATAAAATAGATGTCTGTTTTCTCTTCACAAAAGCAATATACTTCCCGTTAGGAAAGGCATTAGCGTACTTAATATAATAAGCAGAAGCGGCTTCTTTGCCAAGATAGGTATCTGTAAGAAGTGCTTGATAAAATAAAAAATCTTCATTCTTTCCTAAGTTATCAGCATACTGTTTCATACATCCATAGGCCATTTTTTTAAGTTCGGTGCTATTGGTTGAGGCAAGAAAATAATGCGTAATATTTATGCCTCTTTCTGAAGAGTATCCATAATCAGAAATACTTTCATCAAGTTGGTCTACACTTTTAAGATAACCAAGCATATATAAGTTTTTTAATAGGTAAATATGGTAATACGCATCGTTTGGATATAGGCTGCTATATTTTAAACAATAGTAAAAACTTATAGTATAACTTTCGTTAGTATAAAGGTTGTATACCAACTCATGCTCGGCAATTTCTTTTATTGCTTTGTACCCTTCAGTACTACTATTTGCAGGGCTTTTATATTCGTTAGCCTTTAGTATCTCTGTTATGGCAAGTACTCTTTTTTCAATATCAGGATGTGTGCTATATATATCCTCTTGTTTATCGTAAAAAACATACTCTTTGTTTTTATTTTGTTTAATAAACTTATTTTTCCAAATACTGTCAGCAGCACTCGCAACCCAAGCAGTATCTACTTTAAAAATAGCGTTGTTAAATATTTCCTCAAAATTTGGTGTAAAAATCAAAGAGTCACTATTGTCTAAAAATCGTAGTGCTTCTTTTGCCATTTCGGCATTGTAGGGTGAGTTTATTACCAATTGTAAACCTGCTGCATCTGATTCAAATTCATTTTCTCTTGAATATTTTAAATGCCTATAGGCCGAAGCGTTTTTGTTTTCAAATCCATTTTCAGCTTCACTCACAAAAATCTCTTTTCCAAAAGATTGTTTTGCGTGTTCTTTTGCAAAATGAACTATCTCGTGGGCTAAAATATAAGCCAATTGGTCTTCGTTTTTCAGCGTTGCCAATAAGCCTACGTTTACAAATACATACCCATTTGGGTAAGTAATTGCGTTTACTGATGAATTTTTAACCGCATACACTTTTATTTTAGAGCGTATATCGGGTTTGCTTTTCAAAAGCTTATCAACTATACCATTTAAATAATCGGTTAGTGTTCCATCAAAATATACCTTTCCGCTACTTAATATTGACCATACAGCGTAGTTTGACCGTGAATAAAATGACTTAGCATTTTCACTGTTTAATACCTTTTCGGCTTTTACAATAGAATCGATATTGCCAAAAGGAGAATCATATATTGCCTTGGGTCCGGCAGTATTATTTTTTAACGGCTCATAAATATTTTGCTGTCCCCAAAGTAAAAGACTACAAAAAAGAGCGAATACAAAAGCTATTGATTTATACATAGTTTTCATCGTGTGCAAGTTAATGAAAAAGTATACTATCAATTATTATTTACTGTGCTGTGATATAATATTTGATGACAAAATATTGTGCTGTGTAATAGTATACGACACATATTTTATTATTTATTTCCAACCTTTCGGCCTCAAATTCCGATTAGATAGGGTATACAAACCTAATCTACTATGAGAAAACTATTTACCATTTCCGTATTGATTTTACTGGCTACATCTGTTTTTGGACAAAAGGACATAGAGTTTAAGTTGCTAAGTCCTACAAATGGGCAAGATGTATATATTAACGAACCTTTTAATCTTATTTACAGCTTTAAAAATGTAGGTAACGATTGGATTGACTTTGACGATTCGTTTTTTGTGAGTTTAAAAATTGATGGAGACTATTTATTAGGTACTTTCAATAAAAGGTTAATAAAGCACAGTAATATTCCTCCGGGTGATAGTGTTTACATTCTTGATGGGTTTGGTTTTACTTATAAAGAACCTAATCCTTTTTCTTTTTGTTTAGAATTTACCACCAGTAAAAACGGAGTAAAAGTAGATTCTAACCAAGCTAATAATTATAGTTGTGCTACTATTACAGTGAACGAAAGAACCACAGGAATAGAGGATGTAAATGGTAATTTAAAGCTATCGTTATACCCTAATCCTGCAAGTAATACAGTAGTACTAAAAACCAATAATTTGCAAGCGAGTAAAGCGATACTAACAGATATAAGCGGAAGGGAAGTAGCTACCCTGCAACTTCTCAACGGTTCGGCTGATTTTGATGTCAGCCAGCTTCAAAACGGGCTATACTTTTGTCAGCTTTTAGATGAAACAAACAAGTACCTGTTTTCAGAAAAACTTATGGTAAGCCACTAAGTACACATAATCATTTTATAATACAAAAGCACTGCTCACGGGCAGTGCTTTTGTTGTTAATTAGGTCGTTTCAGTAGCACAGAAGCAAATACAGTAAGGCAAGGTTTGTTGTCGCACAGTCATGCTATTTAAGAGTTTAACACACTTAGTATAAGTTTAGTATATTCGTTTTATACAAAAAATAAATAGTACTATTTTGTTAGGCTCTTCAACTTCACCCCCTGCGTTTAAATGGGATGCTTGGTATGCCGCCGTAGGTGGCAGAAGCATACATATTGATGAGGTAGATAGTTTACTTAAAAAAATTAGAGAGGAACAATATCCGCGCTTTGATGGCGAGGTAAACCCAAACAAAACACTTTTTACTACACAACAAGACGCTGCACAGGCTATAAAACAAAAGGCTTTAGAACTAGGAGCAGGCGAGGTGGGCATTGCAGAAATTGAACCTACGGATATATACCGAGGGCGAGAGGTAAATGAAAAGTTTGCAATAGTGGTTGGGCAAGCAATGTTATGGAAGGCGTTTCAAAATGTAGTATCACAAGAATCGGCTATTGAGTGCCTGCGGGTATATTTTACTTTGGGTGAGGTAGTGATTCAATTGGCTGAATATATACGTAGCCTAGGCTATGCCTGCAAGGTAGAACACCCTATTGGCGATAGCGATGTGCTGCACATCCCCCTAGCACTGAAAGCTGGTTTTGGCGAGCTGGGTAGGCACGGCTCAATTATTCATCCTAAAATGGGGCCTTTGTTTCGTTTAGGTAGTGTTATTACTGATATGCCATTAGCTATTGATAGCCCTATTGATGCAGGTATTGCTGCCTTTTGTGATAAATGTAAGGCGTGCCGCATTTATTGCCCCGCCAATGCGATTCCTGATGAAAGAAGCGAAGATGCAGGCAAAGACCATTTGGGCAACCTACGCTATGTGGTAGATACAGGGAGGTGCTTTAGCTATTTTGCCAAACATAATTTTTGTAGTATGTGTTTGCCTGTTTGCGTATATAACCACAAAGAATGGGCAAAAGATTTTGAAGGACATGAAACTTCGCTTTGGCCACAACTAAATATGCCCGAAGCCCCACCACCCGTAGACCCTATGGCAAAAGGGGAGGGGCATGCCTATCCAAAACTTAAACGGTAAAAAACTATTCTTTGCTTTTGGCTGCTATAGATGCTGCTTTAAATTTGCGCAAAGGTTTTATCAACAAAAAAGTACTTATTACAGTAAGTATTCCGCCCAATATAAATGCTGCCCCGGGGAATTGTACAGGGCTAGCGCTACTTGTAAAGTATGAGAATAATCCATTCATCAATAAAGGGCCAAAAATTGCAGTGGCACTCATTAAACCTGTAAGTGTGCCTTGTAATTCGCCTTGCTCGTTTTGAGGTACTTGCCCTGAAATAATACCTTGTAATGTAGGCCCTGCAATGCCGCCCACACAATAAGGGATAAGGAAAACATACATCATCCAACTTTCGTTGGCCATACCAAACATAAAAAGACCTAAACTGTAAAGAATAAAGCCTACAAATACCGAGCGTGTTTGCCCTAATTTGGGCACTATAATCCGTATTAAACCTCCCTGAACCGCTGCTACCAATATGCCCACTACGGTAAGCGAAAAGCCGACATCGGTTTTCGACCATTTAAAGCGGTGCATGGTATAAAAAGTCCAGTTGGATTGTACTGCATGGGCAGCCAAGTATATCAATATAAACGAAGCCATTAACCCGTATAAAACAGGAAAACGTTTTATATTTAGTAATGCACCTACGGGGTTGGAGCGTTTAAAATCAAAAGCCCTGCGATTGTTAGCAGGTAGCGACTCGGGTAATATAAAATAACCGTAAAGTGCATTTAGCAAGCTAAGGGCAGCAGCAACATAAAAGGGAGTGCGCAAACCAAATGCTTCGCCAATAAAACCACCCAGTGAGGGGCCAAAAATAAAACCTAAACCAAAAGCAACACCAATTAGTCCAAAGTTTTGGGCACGTTTTTCAGGCGTGCTAATATCAGCAATATAAGCAGTAGCAGTGGTATAGCTGGCACCACAAATACCTGCAATAATACGCCCTACAAATAGCCATGCTATACTAGGTGCAAGTGCATGAAAAATATAATCAATGCCCAAGCCCACCAAAGCAATAAGCAAAATGGGTCTTCTTCCAAAACGGTCGCTAAGTCCACCCAAAATAGGCGAGAATATAAACTGCATTAAGGCATACGAAAACATAAGCCAAGCACCGTAGCCCGATGCGATACTCATAGCATCGTCAACTACAATTGCAGTGCCTGTTAGCTGTGCAATAAGCTCGGGCAATATAGGAATGATAAGACCGATGCCCATTACATCAACAAAAATGGTGATGAAAATAAAAGGGAGTGCCGATTTGGGTTTTATTAATGTTGCCATTTGGGGCGCAAATTACTAAGAAGCCTTAAATCAAATTATAATTATCTATTTATTTTATAGTAAACCATCAGGGTTTACTTTTTTTTACACGAGCTCTGTTTGAGAAGATTATCAAGAACACTATAAATACTTGGGCACGGCGGGAACGTCATTCCCTCGAAAGAGTCCCGAAAGCTTTCGGGATATTTTAAATGTGAATGACTGGCAACCGCACAACGCCATGAAAGCAATTCATAATGTTTCCTTGTTAAATAATACTACCCCAAACACAACGTGCATTTGAGGTAGTATAAAAAACATACTAGGTAGTACGTTTTTAGCTGCCTGCGGCTACTTGCCCTATTTTGGGCAAAGTATCAGGCCAAAAAATACTATCAGGGGTAGTGCCCAAATCGTTCATTACTTGGGTAAGTTTTGCGTGTAATCGTTCCCACTCCACATTACTTGCAGAGGTTGCATAAGCAGGGTTTGCTAAATTGTAAATTTCGGTAGGGTCGGCATCGGGTGCAATATTGTATAGTTCGTACTCGGTAGGTTTGCCCGTATTAGGGTCAAAGTATACCGCATATTTCCAGTCTTGTTCTACAATAGCACGTATATGTCCTGCCGCAGGCACAGGGAAATACATATCATCGTAGGTGTAGTGGGTATAATCTTGCACACTGGCATTGGGGTTGGCCAAAACAGGGCTAAGGTCTACCCCTTTAAAAGTGTAGTTTTTGCGTTGTTCAGGCGCAAGCCCTACAATAGTAGCCAAAGTGGGCATTATATCAATAAGGCTGGCCAAAGCATCGGTTTGTTGGGCTTCTTTAAACAGGTTTGGGTTTGAGAATATAAAGGGGATATTTAGCGTCTCTTTGTACATATTGTACATTTTTTGGCGTTGGTAGCCGTGCGATACCTTCATATCGCCATGGTCGCTAATGCGTATTATAAGGGTATCTCCGGTTAGTCCTTTTTTATCCAAAGCATCCAAAACATGGTTCATTTCTTTATCCACCAAGCTGCTTAGGTACGAGTAAAATTGTAGGTATTCGGTTTGGGCTTGTTCGCCTTTTAGGCTGCCGTTGGTAAGGTTGCAAAAGTCTCTCCATTGCTGCTGTGCCTGTGGTTTGGTGGCTAAGTTTTCATCAACGGTTGAGGGCAATACTACGGGTATATTTTTAAAATCATCAGGATTGTACCCGCCTTGTATATAAGTTGGGGGTATGCCTTGCGCCTGCATGGCAAGGTTGGTGCCGGGGTATGATAGTACATCGTGTGGATTTACCAACGATACGATAAGGCAAAAAGGTTTGTCGGTATCAACATTATACTTTTCAAAAAAGTTGAGTACACTTTCTTTATATAGTTTTTCTTTTGGTTGCTCTCCGTACAAAGCTGCCTCACCATTACCGCTCACAAAACGGCCATCGTTGTTTACTGTACCACCGCCAAAATTGGCTGTATTCATATTGTCGCCCGCATCGGGGGCATTCCACTCGTTAAAAGCCCAACGGTCGCTTATATGTACCACATCTTCGGTAGTCCAATACAGTTGGTTAATGCCTTTTTCATCGTCAACAATGTAGTTGGTGGGTTTGGTTAGGTGCCATTTACCTTTGTACACCACATTGTAGCCTGCCTCTTTCATCATTTTGCCCATGTTTTGTATATCGCTTGATAAAGGCACTTGCATTTGCTGTTTTACAGCGTTGTTACCATCAGGATCGTCAAATTCAAGCACTTGTATAACGCCGTGCTGTGCAGGGTATAGCCCTGTGAAGAGGGTAACACGACTGGGCGAACAGGTGCACGAGTTGATTGTACCGCGATTAAACGTTAGGCCATTTTTTTTAAGGCGAAACATAGCAGGAAAGTTTTCGGGGGTATTCCATTCATCCGCCCAGCTTTGCACTGCGCTTTGTTGATCAGAAATAAGAAATAGAATGTTGGGTTGTTTTTTTAATGTGCTCATAATTATTGATAGTTTTAAATAGTTTTTATGTTGAATTGATAGCCTGCAAAATACTGTTTTGTTTGTCTAATGCAAATGCGCAGTATTATAAAATAGTTATCAAAACTATTTTTTTAGAATTGGGTGCGAAACGAAGCAATTATAGAAGGGAGGGGGCTTTACCCGTTTTAATAAAACATATTTTTAAGGTGAAACTACACCCTTAGCGAACCACGGAAACCGCGGGCAGCGTAGTACGATTCGGCACCGTTGTGGTACATAAATATGGTATTGTATCGGCAATTGCAAAAAATAGCTCCGCCCAGTTTTCGTATTTCGGCAGGGGTTTGCACCCAGCTTGAGGTTTTTAAATCAAAGTTTCCCAGTTGTTGCAATTGGCGGTATTGCTCTTCGGTTAATAGCTCAATGCCCATTTCTTTTGCCATATCCACTGCACTGTTTTTGGGTTTATGCTCTTTGCGGGCATCTAACGCAGCACGGTCGTAGCACAAACTACGGCGACCTTTAGGACTTTCTGCCGAGCAATCATAAAAAATATACTTGTCGGTTTTTTCATCGTAGCCCACTACATCAGGCTCGCCGCCTGTGTTTTCCATTTCGTTTAGGCTCCACAGTTTTTCAGTATCAGCTTCTAACTTTGTCAGTATATTAGCCCATGCTATACCTTTATGTCGATTGGTGTTTTTTTCAAACCGTGTTTTTAATATGCCTAACAAATCTTGAAATTGTGCGGGTGAAAGGTTGTTTTCCTCATCCATTTAACAAAATGTAATTTACCAGTTTTGATTTCTATTTGGTTGTTTGGTATTGAGTATTCAATTATCTATACTACAAGATAGTTAATATCTTCAATTACCTCACGTAAATCTTCCTCCTCAAATTTTATTGAAATACCATTGTCGTCTGACGGAATTAAAAATATTGGTTCGTAAGTTGGAATTTTTTCACTAAAATTTTGTTTAGAACTTTCGTCAAGGCTAAAAATAAACTCTTCAAAAGGACTCAAGGCATTAAAAGTCGAAGTGAGAATTTGAACGTCTTTTTCGGCACTCTTATATTCTTCAAATTCAGTTTGATAAAGGTAAGTTTTATTATAATGATTCAAAAAAGGAATATCTAATTTATCTGGTGAAACTTCAAAATAATGAAGTAAATACCGTATATATTGAATAAATGATTGTTGAAGACCAAATGGGATATAGCCATTAAACAATTCAAAATCTTTGTAGTTTCTTTCAATTTCAGTCAAGAAAAAATTAAGTGTTTTTTGGAAACTAGTTACGATAATATCTGAAATAATCTCTGGAGACCTGTCTTTTTCTTTGAAAGAATAGTAATAGTAATTTACTTCACAACGATTCATATCAGAGGAACCTACTCTAAAATTATGGTTTTTTCCTATTGTAAAAGCGACCTTAGCCTTTTTTGCTTCTGAATCAATGTCGGTAACAGAAACAAATTTAGTTTTTCTGACCAGTTTACCTGCATTTGCTTCCAATTCTGCCATGTCTTTTATTAACGGAAAAGCATAAACCACTGCATTTCCTTTTGATTTGCCAATTCCATTTGATAAGTTTCTTAGAGTAAAATGTTGGTTTGTTTTTGTATTGTTAATTTCAAAGATGTAGTGTTCATGTGGTGCTTTTGCAAATTCACTTGATGGGTCGGGGCTTGTAATGCAGAATTTGCCTCTTTTGAATTGAATAAACAGAAGGTGTTTTCCAAACCCTGTTTTTATTCTAATATCAAAGCCACCCCCATTGTTTCCTGTTGAATCCTCTTTGCCTTCCGTATTTATGTGAAAGCCAACTGCTGTCGATTTTGGATGTTTGACAAATGGTAATTTATATCGTGGTCTCCAATAACGCCATAATGGGATATCGGTGAGAAACCAATACCAACTATCTGCAAGGTTTAGCAATTCATGCGTGATATTAACCTCAAGTGTTTTTTCGTGAAACTTCATGTTTGAATATTTTTGTTTTATGCTCCTGTATAGTGTATAGCTTAGCTTTTTTATTGAGAACTTAAGCAAGCAACCCAAATATAACAAAAAGTTTTAATCTAAAGAATTCCCCGTCAGATCTGCTGCGGGGTAGTTCATTTATTTATTGCAATTAATGCGCAAAGGCTGTCATGCAGAGCGAGGTCTGGCCACGCACACCCTTCGACTTCGCTCACTATGACAACAGCCACACTCCAATAGCATCATTTTTGATTTTTTAGAGATATATCTATCAGTCCTTCCAGAACTTTTATATTAATATCTTCCAACTTATTGATGTAGAGGCAACCCACGCCTGTTTTGTGTTTACCCAGTTTTGCAAGCATATCTACTTGCTTTTTAATATCCATAGTAAGGTATAACGATAAACCTGTTTTGCGGGGCGAGAAACCAATTAAAAGCCAATCTACCTCTCGGCCTGTGGCAGGACTTTTATACCTTTTATTACCAAAACCAATGATTGAACTACCCCACATTTTAGGCTCTTCGCCAGTGGTTTTTTTCATCATTTCTACTATCGCAAAGCTGTCTTTACGTTTTTGTTCGTTGGTAACATTGTTTATAAACTCTTCCACACTGGCAGCTGTGGGCTTGGTTTTTATCTCTGCTAGTTTTGATTTTTTTTCGGGCATTTTTGGTTAAAATTAGGCTAAAACTTCAATGCAGGTTTCTGATAACTCATAATAACTGTGCGGGTGATAAATCTTTTTTATTTGGTATAGCTATTTATTCAGCTTACCCAATAGGGGTGTTTTTTTCTCATTAAATTTTTTTGGTGGCTAGGAATAAAATTGTTTTATTGAAAGTACTTATTGGATATAATTGAACTCTTTTCCAGGAGAATTACAAATCACTAAAAGTCTTTCGTATGACTTTTGTATATTATTAAAATCACTAGAACTGATGCTATTTTTAGAACTTTCAATATCTCTCATAATATAGCTAATAATGAATTTAAGATCTTGAAACTGTTGAATTTCAAGTACCGAACAATCGGTTAAAATATTATTCTCAACTGTTTCAATAAAAGACTTTATAACAGTTATCCGTTTTTGAAATATAGACAAATTGGTTAGATTCCTTGCTTGATCGGCATGAAGTAAACCATCACTGCTTTTTTTTGAGTAATATTTTAATGGCGGTTGGGATTTTTTTATTAATTCAATTAATTTTTTTAGCTTTTTGCCACTTCTCCAGCTCTCAATTTGCCTATCTGTATAAAACTTTATATATATCGCTGTGACACCCAGTATAAATGCAAAACTTGGCCCAATTAAAGTTCCATAATCTTTCAAAAAAGTTTTCATGTCCTTGTTAAACATTAAATAGCGACTTCATATCAACCCCTGTTCATCACAATTTCATTAATCAATATCGGAGCAAAAGACAATGTGTAGCTTTTAGTTAATCCAAATATAACAAATACTTTAAATATACTAATCCTCCAAACCTTTGCCATTCATAATTTGGGGCATGTATTTTTCTACCCTTGCCTCACGAGTTTTGGCTTGCTTGGCTTGTGAAAAATAGAGGAGGTAGCCCCGTTGTCGCCCCGGTGTTAGGGCTTCAAAAGCAGTTTTTAGGGCGGGTATTGTGTCTAATTTGGTTTGAAACTCTTGGGGTACGGTGTATTCCTTGGTCTTTTTCAGTTCAACCGTTAGACCTGCTTTTTCTACTTCAATAGCTTCGTATATGTGGGCTTTTAGTATAGGTTCTTGCTCAACTATTTGTAACATATTGGCAAAGCGTATTTGGCGTGCTGCTTGCACATTTTCCGTTTGTTGGATGAGAATACCTTCGGTATCATTTAGCAAAGCACCTTTAAAGAATAATAGAGCGCAGTATTCTTTAAAAGTATGTATTAAAACAATATTATTTTTCTGAAACGTGTAGCAAGGGCAACCCCATTTCAATTCTTCGGTAAGTCCACACTCAAGAGCAATAGTTCTTAGTTGGGCTATTTCTTCCTGCCACTTTTTGGCCTTATTAAAATAGAAATCTACTTTGGGGTTCATTTGTATATTGTTTGTTTTTAGCGGGTTGTGTGCGGCAGGAGTGTGATTTATACGAAAGTAGGAATCTGTGCGAAGGGCTAAAAGGTTGAGCTTTCCACCCCACAGATTCCCAATCAAGTTGAGAATGACTGACAGCCGCACATATTAATTCACTGAATTATTTGTTAACTTAATTTCCTATCCGCAGGTCTAAAATACCAAGATACAACAGTTAGAATTAATAGGAGTGAGGGGCCAAAAAGTTCTGTGGCACCATGTCCGCTAACAATATGTGAGATTACCGCTCCCGACATTGCAAAGAAAAAACCTGCATACGCCCATTCTTTTAGTACAGGATATCTAGGGATAAGCACTGCTATAACTCCCAGTATTTTCCAAACGCCTAGTAGTGTCATAAGGTAGAGAGGGTAGCCTAAACTGGTGAAATTAGCCACTTCTTCGGGCATTTTTATTAGCTGTACTATTGCGGTTGATACCATGCCTAATGCCAGCCAAAGGGTAGCTACCCAATAGATGATTTTTTGTGTTTTTGTCATAATGTATTTTTTAATGGGTTTGAGGTAAAACACCCCCTTGTGTTCCCCCTTAATAGGGGGAAGCAGCCGCACAAGCGAGAGGGTTTGTGTTATTTTATTTTGCTTACTATTTCTTGTATACGGTTGTGTGCCATATTTATGCCTTGGGCAAAGGGGAGTTTCAGCATTTGGTCTCTATCAGCCACCGATTTATATACTATGTGCATAGTGAGTTTACTGGTGTCATCAGCCAGTTTTTCAAATTCTAAAAACTCCAGTTGGACAGGGAAGGGCGTATTCTCCATTTCAAATGTCCGCGTAATTTTACTATTAGGCTCAAATTCGTGGATAGTCCCGTTAAATCCGTGTTTGTTTCCTTTAGGGTCGGTGGTCTCAAACTGATAACTGCCGTGCTTTTTATTTTCAAGTTTTAGCACTTTGGTTCCCATCCATTGCTCCACAATTTCAGGTTCTGCATAAGCTTTAAACAGTAATTCAAGCGGTAAATCAAATTCTCTTGTAATCACTATTTCCTGTTTGTCGTCTTCGGCATTTACTTTTGTTTTTTGCTCCATAATCTTTTAGTTTTTTGGTTTATAATTTTTCATTACAGTTTCAAGTTTGTTAAATCTATCGTCCCACATTATGCGGAAAGGCTCAATAAAATCAGCTATCTCTTTCATTTTTTGAGGATTTAGATGGTAGTAAATTTCTCTACCATTTTGCTCTTGTGTAAGCAATTCGCATTCAGTGAGGATTTGTATATGTTTAGAAATTGTTTGGCGCGATGAGTCAAAATTTCCTGCTATTGCACTAGGTGTCAATGCTTGTAGGGCTACTAAAGTAAGTATCGTTCTTCGGGTTGGATCGGCTATGGCCTGAAATACATCTCTTCTTAATTCCATCATGCAGCTATTTGACTGCAAATATATACGCAGTCATTTAACTGCGCAAATTTTTCTTTAATAATGTTATCTGTTGATTTGTACAGTCAGAATAAATAAGGTGGCTAAGTTTAAGAAAAACTATCAAGAACTTAACAGATTGTGAATGACTTTCTACCGTGGGCATTTAAAATAAATTGATGAGTACTATACGGCACAGATTGAACTATATCAAAGTATATGTAAACCAATGTACTTGTAAAGTTTTTAAAAGCATCTTTTAACCTATAATTTATATTATGTTAAATTGATACTAATAAGAAAGGGGCTTAACGCCCCTTTAGTTTTTATAGCTTTTGAGGGTTACTCCCCTGTACGCATCTTACGCATCTCTTCTGATTTCTCATTATTACCTAATTGAGAATAGGTTTGTTGCAAAGCAAGTAACAAACCATCGTCATCTTTTTTAATCTCAAATGCTTTCTCAAGATAATCTAATGCTTTTTTGTAAAGTACCTGCATTTGGTCTTTCACTTCTTTCTCTTCTTTATCAGCAGTTTTTGAGTATACATCAATAAAGTTGTATTTGTCTACCAACTCCTTATTCATGTTAAAAAACATAACTCCCATGTTAAACAAAGCATCGTAATAGTAAGGGTCGATTAACAAAGCTTCGTTATAGTCTTTCTCAGCATCAGCAAACATACTATTTGCCACAGTGTATATACTATCGCGTTTAGCAATATAAGCATCCATTTGGGCTGTATACTTTTTCTTGTCTGCTGGTTTTACAGCTTTTTTAACGTTTTTACGTGCTTCACTGGCCGAGTCAGAGTATTGAGGTGCTGATTCCATAATTTTTATGGCATTATCATTTACTATAGCACCGCGATAGAACAAGTATAATGTGTTATTAGGCTCGTTTTTAAGTACTTCTGTAAGCTTTGTAAGTAATATTTTAATCTTACCAAGCTGTGTATATATACTAAGTTCTTGATTAAAAAGGGTTTTATCATCGGGTATTTTTTTACGTCCTTTATCGATAATATCAAGGGCTTTAGTGGTATCACCACCTTCAAGATACATATACGATAATTGCACATAGGCATTTGCACTTAAATACTTAGGATCGTCAATCATATCCTGTAAGTATTTTTGTGATTTAGCGTTATCACCAGCCTTAATGGCAATATTGGCGCAGTTTTGCACTATATCGTTTTTAGGAACTAACTTTTTCTGTGTATTATTGGTTGTATCCGTTTCGTATGCGGTTAGCAATATTTCAAAATACTGAAGGCTTTTTGCAAAATCGCTTTTTTCGTAAAAGAAAAATGCTTTGTTGTATACTGCCCCTGCCGAATATACCATTGAGCTTAGTGCATCAGGTGTATATTTTTTCTTTCTTTCAGGTTTTTCAACTTGCACAGCTTTAATGTAGCTTTCTAATGATACATAAGAAGCGTTGGGGTCGATGTGTGAAAAGTTGGTGTCTACTGCTAAAGAGTAGTAAACGTCTCCTTTTACTTTCCACATTTTAGGGCTGTTTGAAGTGCTAGAGTTGGCTGCGGCCTCATCAATTGCTTCTTTGGCTACACCGTAGTTCCCGTTTTTAATTTCGCTAAGCGCATCTTCTATCCTGTAGTTTTGGGCATTACTTGCCAGCGCAACACAGGCTGAGGCCAATAGTGTTAAAACTGCTTTTTTCATTCTTCTTAAATCTTCTATGCTAAAGGGTTAAACTTTATTTAAGTTGCCTAATATACTATTCTACTTTGTCTTGTGGGTTATCATCAGGCTCAATGGCGTCTACATCATTGGTTTCACCTTCGGCGCTGTTATTCACTTCACCGTTTTCGCCAATTTCGCCTCCTTCAAGCATTTCATCTTCTACCTCGTCTTCGTGCTCTACTTTGGCTATTGATGCTATTTCGTCTTTTGCACCCATTTTTATTAATCTAACACCTTGTGTAGCTCTACCCATAACACGCAAGTTGGCCATGTGCATTCTGATGGCTATGCCCGATTTAAGAATAATCATTAAATCGTTTTCATCAGTAACGTTTTTTATACCAACAAGGTTGCCTGTTTTTTCGGTAATGCTTAGTGTTTTTACTCCTTTACCACCTCTACCTGTTATACGGTAGTCTTCTAAATCGGTACGTTTTCCGTATCCTTTTTCTGAAACCACCATTATAGTAGCGTCTGTATCAGGTTTTACACAAATCATACCAATCACTTCATCCGCTTCACTCTCAAGCCTCACTCCCATTACACCGCTGGCTGTACGACCCATTGGGCGTACCAAACTCTCGTTGAAACGAATAGCCTTGCCACTGCGTTTGGCCATTATTATTTCTGATTGACCATCGGTTAATAATGCTTCAAGCAATATATCACCTTCTCTAATGGTTACTGCGTTTATACCGTTTTGGCGTGGGCGCGAGTAGGCTTCAAGGGTGGTTTTTTTGATGATACCGTTTTTGGTACACATCATTATATAGTTATTGCTTAGGTATTCTTCGTCCGATAGGTTAAGTACAGGAATAAATGCCCTTATTTTATCATCAGGTTCAATATTTATAAGGTTTTGTACTGCACGGCCTTTAGCTGCTTTTCCTGCTTCGGGTATTTCATACACACGCAACCAGTAGCATTTTCCTTTTTCTGTAAAGAACAGAAGATAGTTGTGGGTGGTGGCTACAAACAAGTGCTCCATAAAATCGGCATCTCTGCTTGAAGCTCCTTTATTACCGCGCCCTCCCCTATTTTGTACTTGATATTCAGTTAATTGGGTGCGTTTCATATAACCCATGTGGCTAATGGTTATTACCACTGCCTCATCGGGTATCATATCCTCTATACTAATTTCATCAGATGCAGGCAATATTTCTGAGCGACGGTCATCACCATACTTGTCGCGCATTTCAATCATCTCATCTTTTATTATTTGCATACGCAATACTTCGTCGCCCAAAATGCTGTTTAAGTAGTCTATCAACTTCATTAATTCAGCATATTCATCACGAATTTTATCGCGCTCAAGCCCTGTAAGACGTTGCAAACGCATATCTAAAATGGCTTTCGCTTGTATTTCAGACAGCTTAAAGTTAGCAATCAACCCTTCCCTAGCTTCATCAGGAGTTTTAGCAGCACGTATTAGTTTAATAACCTCATCAAGGTTATCAAGGGCTATTAATAAGCCTTCTAATATATGTGCGCGTTTTCTTGCCTCATCAAGCTCGTATTGGGTGCGACGAACAACAACCTCGTGGCGATGGTCAACATAATGCCTGATAAGGTCTTTAAGGTTCAGCATCATCGGCCTACCTTTTACCAAAGCAATATTGTTTACGCTAAACGAGCTTTGCAGTTGGGTATACTTAAACAATTGGTTAAGTATAATATTTGGTATGGCATCTTTTTTCAAATCGAAAACAATGCGCAAACCATCCCTATCACTCTCGTCTCTAATATCAGATATACCTTCTATAATCTTTTCATTAACCAAGTCTACCGCTTTCACTATCAACTGGTTAGGCTGTACTATATAAGGTAATTCTGTAATTACAATTTGGTCTTTCCCTGTTTTGGTAGTATCAAAATGTGCTTTACCGCGAATAACAATACGTCCGCGACCTGTTTCAAAAGCATCTTTAATACCTCCTAAACCATATATAATACCCCCTGTTGGAAAATCGGGGCCTTTAATATGGTTCATCAACTCGCTTATCTCAATTTCATTATTATCAATATAAGCTACTATACCGTTGATAACCTCAGTAAGGTTATGCGGAGCCATGTTGGTGGCCATACCTACTGCAATACCACTTGCACCATTCACCAATAGGTTAGGTATTTTAGCGGGCATTACAGATGGCTCTGTAAGAGAATCATCAAAGTTGGGACGGAAATCGACAGTGTTTTTGTCGATATCAGACATCATCTCCTCAGCAATTTTGCGCAAACGTGCTTCGGTATAACGCATTGCTGCCGGTGGATCACCGTCTATCGAACCAAAGTTACCCTGTCCGTCTACCATCATATAGCGCATACTCCACGGTTGCGCCATACGCACCATAGCATCGTATACACTGGTATCGCCATGCGGGTGATACTTACCCAGCACTTCACCTACAATACGTGCCGACTTTTTGTAGGTTCGGCCACTGCCTAGTCCTAACTCCGTCATACCGTACAATACGCGGCGATGCACAGGTTTTAATCCATCCCTAACATCGGGAAGGGCACGTGAAACAATTACCGACATCGAATAATCGATGTATGCGGTTTTCATTTCATCTTCTATGTTAATTGGGATGATTTTCTCGCCCAATCCGTCATTCAAGTTATTCTCCTCTGCCATATTACTTTAACGAAGCCGCTAAAATAGTTCATTTTACCTTTTGATAACGTAAAAGAATGCCCACAATGATGTGGAAAACATGGTGTTTTGAGTATAAACTGAAAAAGGATTGTTTATAGCTGGCGATTAATTACTTTTATAAATGAAAAACACTTCTATTCTATGATTAGTAAATACATTAACAGTGGAGCTTTTACCCTTATACTTATTTGCTTTGTATTGCCTTTTGTATCTATAAAATGTAATACCATGAAATTGGTAGAGCTAAAAGGCTACGATTTAATTGTAGGAACAACGATTGATGCCGAAGCTAACCCAATGGTGAGGGAAATGACCGCGTTTGGCAAACGTTTGGACGGAAATGATTCTAGTAATGAAAATGCAGTCGCTGAAACTAATACACAAGACAATAATGAAAAAATAGAAACCAATTGGTTTATGGTAATAGTACTGGTAAGTGCCCTAATTGGGTTAATACTTAGCTTTGTTACCATCATAAAAAAAGGATTGGGTGCTATTATTCCAGCAGCTATAGGTTTGGCAGGCTTATTAACTTTTATTGTAGTAATGAATAACCAATTGCACGGTAAGGCAGGAATGGGTAGCAACGACTCGTTAGGAATAGAAATTAAACTGGGCTACGAGTATGGGTTTTGGTTAATGCTACTATTGTTACTATTTATTATAGGCTATAATATTTACAATAATTATATAGTGAAAAAGACTAATTCACCCGACCAAGCCGAACCAGCACTTGATGAACCGCCGCAAAATATAGGTAATGGTTAAATCTATAAAATAGTATAGTAGTTGGTTTTTACCTGTCGATTTTTTTTTAAACTCACCCCAAAATATTGTTTAGCTCGATTTGTGTCGTTGCGCCCCTCTCTAATTTTTAGAGAGGGGAGATGTTGGGTAGTCGGGCGATTTTAATTTTTTTGGGGTGAGTAAAGTCGAATAACTAGCCCATAAGCCTTGTGCGGTTGTCATCCTGAGCGAAGCCGAAGGGTGGATTGCTTTCATCGGTTTTCAAACCGATAGAAAAGGGTTAAATCAAAAAAGTTCATTCAGCGTTCATAATTCCCCCGAAAGGGGCTTTTTGTTTATCTAGCTACACCCTTCCCTGCTCAAAATCAAAATTTGAATAACCCTGTTTAAAATATTATAGTAGTTTTGCCGCCAAAACATAGTAAAAAACACCACTTTTTATATGAAGAACATTACAGTAATAGGCTCAGGAACAATGGGCAACGGTATAGCCCACGTATTTGCGCAAAACGGATATACAGTAGCTTTGGTTGATATAAACCAAGCTGCGTTGGATAAAGCAATAGCTACAATTGGCAAAAACCTTGACCGTCAGGTAACAAAAGGACTTTTGACTGAAGACCAAAAAGCTGCTGCCCTTAGCAATATAACTACCTATACTCAATTGGCACAAGGTGCTGCCAATGCTGATTTGGTTATTGAAGCAGCATCAGAAAACTTTAATATCAAAAAATCAATTTTTGAAGAATTGGACAGAGTTGCCCCTGCTCATGCTATACTAGGCTCAAACACATCATCAATATCCATCACACAAATAGCAGCCGTTACTAATCGCCCTGAAAAAGTTATTGGTATGCACTTTATGAACCCAGTGCCCGTGATGAAACTGGTAGAGGTAATAGCTGGATATAGCACCAGCAAAGCGGTTACAGATGCCATAATGGAGCTATCAACCAAAATAGGTAAAATACCTACGTTGGTAAACGATTACCCGGGCTTTATAGCCAACCGTATTTTAATGCCAATGATAAACGAGGCAATATACTCGCTATACGAAGGCGTTGCAGGTGTTGAAGAAATTGACACGGTGATGAAACTAGGTATGGCACACCCCATGGGGCCATTGCAATTAGCTGATTTTATTGGTTTAGATGTTTGTAAAGCCATATTGGATGTATTGTACGAAGGTTTTGGAAACCCAAAATACGCCCCTTGCCCACTACTGGTAAACATGGTAACCGCCAAACACTTGGGTGCAAAAACAGGTAAAGGCTTTTACGAGTATATCGCAGGCAGCAAAGATTTAGTGGTTGCCGCCCGTTTTAGAAAAAACTAAATGCAAACTGCATAAATAAAAATACCTATTAATAATAAGGCCGTTTAGGAATATTCCTAAACGGCTTTTTTTATTTCACAAAGCCAAAAGAGCATTTGATGGATTGGAGATATAGTTTCACAAAGTGGGCACTTTGTGAATCAAATAAAATCATGAACTTAGAGGTCGAAAGGTAGAATACTATCAAGTGTGTGGTTTATCACCTCATCTATTAAAACCACTATCAATTAATGTTTTCTATCAAAACTAAAAATTAAAAAATATGAAAAAATTAAACATTAGAGTCGCAATGCTTGCGCTATTAACATCGGTGGGATTGCATGCTCAGCCACCAGGTTGGACAACAGAGGAAGCCGTGTCAGACCATTTTTTTAAAGAAAACATAGGACAAGTTCATGATTGGGATGGCACTTTAGCTACAGATGTATTATACCATGGTGGAGATGCTGTAAGGGGGATTTTCTTTTTAGATGTTCCAAAAGTTGCACATCTGCAAAGAAACAGTGCCACCAGGTGGTCTTGCAGGGTTGATATTGTATTTGATTGTGGGTTTGGTGAAGAGATTCAGTGCGGTAATATCAGCGCGTTTGATGTAACTGATGAAAAAGGCAACTATTATGACGATTACATACCCGATGGTGTACTTGATATAGATATGTATAAAGGGATTTTGATTGATGATGCTTTTACTGATATTGATATTATATACAGCAGTAATTCCTATGGTGTTGTTACTTATTATGAAATAGGAACAACGGCAAGCCCGGGAGATATCAGGCTTAAGTTTGAAGGTCAGTCAGGCATTGATGTGTTGGATGATGGGCATATTCTTGTGAACACCATGTCAGGTGATATGGTGTTTAACCAATTAGAAGCCTTTCAGTTAGATATAGCTACAAATACCTTAACCCCTTTAGGGTGGAAACCTGATTGGGTGCTTAACGGAGACGTAGCCACCTTGCAAAATTTTGGTGGTTATGATATTACCCAAAAACTATATTTTATTGATGCCCCTGATATACCTCCTGCAAATCCTGTTTTAATTGCTAATGACGCATCAGGTTGGAGTACACGGTATGGGGGCGGTAGTATACCATCAGGAAATCCTAGCCATGAAGAAGGGGGGACAATTAGGGTTGATAAAACTACAAAAGATATTTACCATACAATGGTAAGACCTAAGGATAATCTTTTCCCCGTACAAAATGGCAATACCTGTGATCAAAAAACTGGTGGCGGTGGAAAGGATATTTACATCACAAAATTCGAACACACATCATACAAAAGGTTATGGAGTACTTATTTTGGTGGTGCGGGAGATGAATTTTGTTCTAAAATGGCTTTATCTTATAACTCTGCCAGCGATTATATTTATTTAACAGGATATGTTAAAGGAGGGGATTTGCCAATGCCTAGTAGTAACCAAGGCACATTTGTTCAGGCTACAAATAATGGACAAAAAGATGCTTTTGTAGCTTCGTTTGATAAAGCAAGCGGTTTTAGACAGTGGGTAACCCATTTTGGCGGGCAACAGAACGATGAAGGGATGTCTATTTCTGTTGATGATGTCGACCATAAACTATATATAACAGGCTACACTATAACATCAAATGTTTCTGCTACTTGCAATACTACTTCATCAGGCAATTTTCCTTTATGCCAAGGGGGAGGCAGGTACTATCAAAACAGTTATGGAGGTACTTTTGATGAGCAGGCTTTTGTGGCTGAATTTGATATTGACCAAAATTACAATACATTAGAATGGAGCACATTATTTGGCGGGGATAAAAGAGAAAGGGCGTTTGATGTAGTGAAAGTAAATAACAACGGCGAAAAATCACTATATATTGCTGGTATCACTTTGTCTGAATATTCGGGTATTTCAGCACCCGCAGTTTCTAGTCCTATTACGTCTCCTGCAATTTCGGGAGACTTCCCTTTTGTAAACCCAGGTGGATCTACCTATTTCCAATATGGAAATAACACAGCAGGCGACCAAGAAGCATTTATTGCAAAATTTGATAATACATTCAAACTTGCATGGAGCAGCCATTTTGGGGGTGCAGGCGCAGAACAGTTTTCATCATTAGCTGTAAATAGCACTAATGATATTTATGCCGTAGGTGTTTCAAATACAGTAAATACAAACTTGGGAACTTCTAACAATTTGGCAGTAAACGATGTCTATTGGCCTACATATAAACCATCTCCAACCTATACATTTCACCAAAACCAAGTAAGTGGTGCTAGTGACCCACTAAGTCAAACTTTGGACGTTATGATTACTCGGTTTAACTCGTCGGGACAATTAAAATGGAGTACATATTTTGGTGGCGGAGCATACGAAAGAAGTTATTTCGGACTATTGGAAGAAGGAAATATTGTGACCTCAAAAGTCGATATTTACGATAACTTATATATATATGGTACTTCATTACACCGCAAAAATCCCGCACAAGTATCCCCCGTTTCAATTCCGATAAAAACTGTCGTATCAGGAATGCACGGGAACTATTATAATCAGGCTACAAATGCTTCTAATGAACCAGGAGAAGTAGCTCCCTATGGGAATGACGCTTTTATATCTGTTTTTAATAAAACATATAATGCACATGCGTACAGTACTTATTTTGGTGGAAGGGCTAAAGACGGGTCTCCAAATATTTTAGGCATGTCGGACGAAATTGCAAATGACTTTGATGTTGTAGATGCTGATGAACTTTTTATAACAGGCAAACAAGCTACACAAGGAACCCCTTTTCACAAACCCGCTGATCCTGCCGGTTATTCGGCCAAATTTGACCTTTATTTAGGGGACTGGAGCTGTTTCATCACCAACTTACATGTTGAACCATGGTGGACTTCAACTGGAGGAGCGATGGTTGGACAACAAAACCCAAATGAAGACAAAACAGCAATAGTTTCACCTAACCCATTAGGTCAAGGAGCCGATGAAGTAACTGTCGAAATTGAATCAGAAACTACCGTTAACGCCAAAGTTTATATTTATGATATGCTGGGCAGAACATATTATAGTGAGGATTTCACACTTGTTAAAGGCAGTAATCAGTTACCATTGGACATAAGCAAAGCCAATATGGCCCAAGGCATGTACAGTGTTAAAATTACAGGGGAGAACCTAAATAAGAATATTATGCTTTTAGTGAAATAAGTGAAGCATTTTCGCTAATCTATATACTATTTACAACAAGCCGGTACTGAAATTTGCTTTCAGACCGGCTTTTTCAATTTCACAAACCACTCCCCTATTTTATAGCTAAAGCCGCCCTGTGCGGCTTTTTTTATGCTGTTTATCCACCGTAAAAACCATGTAAATGTTTGATAAACAATTTTTTACAGTTATTAACATAAAATAGTAATTGTACTTTGTACAATAAGCACCAAATATTAGTATATTTACACTTCGAAACACAGTTTTTGCTGTGCACCAAAAAAGAAAGAGTGTATGAAAAAAATTTACCTAATCGTTTTTTTACTGATAACTGTTGCCGCTACGGCGCAAAACCGTAAGCACCCTTGGGGCGTAGGTGTCGATTTGAATATAAGAGAGTATAATGGTGATTTGGGCGACGGTTTTTTAAAGTTTAATGATTTTAGAGGGGCTTGGGGCGTACGTGTAGCCCGCTATGTTAATCCACTTATAGATGCGGGGTTTAATTTAAACTACGGACGTTTTAATTACGAAACAGGCGATACTGTGTACCGCCCTATACGTTCGTTTATGCTTAATGCTAACTTTAATGTAAACATTAAGTTTAATAATGGTTTTATTCTACCCGAAAACTCTAAAATAGCCCCATACCTTACCGCAGGTATAGGTTTGATGGGCATAAACAACTACAATAACGATAGTTTTGGCAGGCAAGTATTTGCCAATATACCCTTGGGTGCAGGGGTACGGTTAAACCTATCGCCCAATTTTGGTATTTATGTGCAAAGCACTTATAACCTAACTATGAACGATAAGTTTGATGCTTTTGCCATTGGCGGCAACGATGCTATACTAAACCACACGGTAGGCTTTGTACTAAATTTTGGTAAAAATAAAACCGATGGCGATGGCGACGGTGTGCCTGATAATATTGATAAATGCCCCGAAACACCCTACCCTACTAAAGTGAACAGCCAAGGTTGTAAAGGCGAAAGCGAAAGCCCCTTGCAACAAGCACAAACCGATGTATCGGCGATAGCAAAAAACATATTGTTTGAAACCAATAGCGATAAACTAACTGACGCATCAAAAAAAGAACTGGATAGGCTGGCAGTTATAATACTTACCCTAAACGGTGTTAGAACCAAAATAAGCGGACACACAGATAATACAGGTGAAGCAGCGTATAATTTAGATTTATCAAAACGCCGTGCTTATGCAGTAAGAGAATATTTGGTAAACAAAGGCATTGATGAAAACAGTATTTCATCAGAAGGGCTTGGCGATACCCGCCCCTTGCAAGGTAATGATACTGAAGAAGGCCGTACAGCTAACCGCCGAGTAGAAATTTCATTAACATATTAAAACAAACCTTTCTCAATCTTACCTTAAACAATTAGCTGCCTCAAAAGGGCAGCTAATTGTTTTATGGATTTCTAGCAATGGCGATAGTCGTGCGCGGCCATGTCATGGTGAGCGGAGTCAAACCCATGTGCGTGGCTTGTTATGGAGAGGTCGCTCGAACCATACGTGTTAGTCTGCCCTTCTCACCCTTCGAGTTACCTCAGGATGACAACGCGCTTGTTTCCCCGTCATGCCGACGAAGGTCGGCATCTCGTTGCTCAATTCATGTGAATTACAAAGCGAGACCCTGAAATAAATTCAGGGTGACGGGGCAACGAGATGCTGAATCGAGTTCAGCACTACGAACATCTACTCTTTCACAAATTTAGTATAGGTACTTTGTTGCCCGTTGCTAAGGTGTAGTATGTAAATGCCTTTTGATAAACCCGCTACATCAACGGTAGTAGTATTGCCCATAAAGTATTGTACAGGTAAGCACTGTTTACCTTCTATTGTGTTGACTGAAAGGGTGTACAAGGCTTCTTGCGGTAACTCTATATTTAATTGATTAGTAACCGGATTAGGGTAAAGACTAAGCCCTTCGATAGTTTGATTTTCGGCTACACTATTGGTTTTATCCAGCATACAAAATACAGGATTGGTGGCATTGGGAACATCATAATCGTACAATATATGCGCTTTGTTTACCACCAATGTACCAATTGGAGTTGTGGGACTAAGACGAATTTTGAAGCGTATCTGTCCGCGATTGTCTGTAAAATCGTTGCTATTGGTAGGGTTGGGAGGTAGGTTAATATTATTAAACGTCCATATCAAAATGCCTTTACCAAACTGCGGCGCAAGGTTCACCACTTGTGTAGTATACGGATGGCTTGCGCCCAACTCTTGTATATACTCAAGGCTAAGGTTCAAATCAATCGTATCAACCACTACCACCGTGTTTACAGTATCAGCGGTTTTGTTTTCAAACCTAATAAGATATTCAACCTCGTGTTGTCCCTTTTCAGGAAAAATAGTGATACTGTCTCCAGTCGCAGGTTCAGGAAAAATATACTTACCTCTTAGTGAGCTATCACTACTTACAGTTTGCTGTAAAGTATCGTAATTATCATCAGCAAAAGCATCATTAGTACTCTGGGCTTCTGCCATAAACGCTATATTACTTGTATTGTTGTTTACTTTCCCTCTGAATAATATGCCCTTTATCTCACCAGCTGCAAGATTGGTATAATTCCATTCGGCTATGCCGTTGTTTATGGATGATGGCGGAGGTATGGACATAAAGTTATCTAAACTATCATCAATTTTTAACTTAATTGTTCCTGTAGGTATGGTTTGACCGCCATTGTTACGGTAAATAAGATTATACACTTCAGTATACCCCCTTCGGATTTTAAAACCTGTATTAGGCACTATTTTCACGCTAACATCTCGAATATTAACATCGGGGTGCATAGGAAAATCAGCAGAATCGAAAATAGCGGTGGAATTTGAAGGCGAAAATAAATATTGATTGGGCACACAATTGCTCAATGTCCAATATTTACGCAGTAAAGTATTTATTTGGTATGTGCCGCTTTTGGGTACAACAAAGCTGTATCGTCCTTCCCTATCGGTATATGCCACCAAAATACCATTCCACAAACGTACCACTTGCCCTGCAACTGGTTTTTCTCCAGCATCTTGTTTGCAGTTATTATTTGCATCAATATATACTTTGCCTGTAATAATGGCCAAGTTTTCGTCGTACTCAGCTACGTGGTTTAATAGTATACGTTGGTAATAAATAAAGTTTCCTGTAACAAACAGCTTATTTCTAAATGCTTTGATAAAACGCACACCATTTAGGTTTATATCGTCAAGCACCACCCATGCAGTATCAGCCCATTTAATTATATTATTGGTTTTACCTCCAATATCTATAATGCCACACGCCCAAAATTCATCATTATAAAAAGTAGCATCGGCAAATACTGCCGTTTGTAAATTAGGGAAGTTTTTTTCACGATTATACCACCCACCACTTTTGTATGCGTGTATGGTTTTTATAGCACCCGTAGCATCACCAAATACCATCATTTCATTTTTACCTGCTTGCAAATGGCGTATACTAACAAAAGGCGAAAGTGTATCGGGTAGTACCATTGTCCCTTTTATTTTAACTATGGGTGATGGTATGCTGCCAAGTGTATAATTGCCTCCCACAAAAAGGGTATCGTGATATGTTTCTAAACTTGAAGCTATGCCTACATACTTACCCTGAAAATTATTTACCACATCCCAAGTTGAACCATTGTACACCGCCAAACCATTAGCTCTAGTAGTATCTATACGACTAAATGCACCTGCCGCATACAATTGATTGTCAAACACTTCTAAATCGTTTATGCGTAGTGGGCTAAAATCATCAATATGGCGTTTGGCTATATTCTTCCATTTTTTATCTTCAAGAACTAAAAGACCCGTACGAGAGGATGCTAACAACACGGTATCAAAAAAACCGCCTACATATAGTTTGTTTTTATACCACGCCATTGTAGTAAGCTGCGAGCCTTGCCCTGCTATAAAAGTGGATATATTTTGCCAGAAAAAGCCATTCCACCTAGCTACCAAAAAACCTTTGGCATTGCCGCCAAATGATGTAGAATCAACAAAGGCAAAGTACATATAATCAGGCGTTGAAGTAACTGCCACAGGCACTTGCTCAAACCCCTGTCCCAAAGGTTTCCATATTTGTGCGGCAAGAGTTTGGGGCTTGGCCGCCCAGCAAACCAATAGGGCTACAACTATTTTCAAGCTCTTCATTTTCATTCCCTTTTTAACGCATTAAATTATACACTATACCCATATTTAAACCTATGCTTTGTAGGCGAACATTAGCACCCACATTATCACTAAACAAACTTTTGCCCATTTGCTGCAGTTGTACTACACTTTCAAAACGCCACCTATTACTTATTGTGTAGTAATAGCCCAATTGTAAAGCCACACTAAAGTTTAGTTTTCTAAACTGGTCATTATTTGCTGTAGCTTTTTGACTAAACAATGTATTGGGGTTAATGTATTCTCCCCTAGCCATTGCCAAGTAGTGAAATTGCACATTGCTACCCAACAATATACCTGTTTTTTGATTTAGCGGGAAATTATACCAAGTTTGTATAGGTATAGAGATAAAGGTATAGGTACTTTGTAGATAATAATTGTGGCTTGTATCTCTAAAATTAGTGTGAAAATATCCTTTAATCTCGCCACCTGTCCCAAGCACTGGTATAGAGTCGTATATCTGGTGAGTATATTTATAGTTTCCCTTGCTTTTTATATTGCTAATATCAACACCCGAACCTATCCACCATTTATTGGTTATCCTAAAATCAGCTGAAAAATTAATTCCGCTGCTTGATGTTGATTTTCCGCCTTGTTTTAGTATTTGCCCATAGCGGGTATTTTGCGGTGTTTGCCAGTGGACAAACGTAGGAACAAAGCCTAAACCCAACTGTATAATAGATAGTTTTTTTAATGCTTTTGTAGGAAGAGGAGGAACTGCTGTCTCCTTTGCTGTTGCTTGTTCTGCCTCTTCACCATTATTTTCATCATCGGGTACACTATCAATAGCTGTATTTACTGCTGACTGTTGGGTTGCGGCTGGTGCTGGCGGTATAGGGTTTTCATCGTTTGGTTTTGGAGTATTTCCATTGCTTGACGTACCATTATCAGCAGCATTAGTTTCTGTACCTTCTCCATTTTGAGTAGAGGTATTATTTTCATCATCACCTCCACTTTGGGTGGCACTTTGCGGCTCACCATTATCAGTGGCAGTAGTCCTATTAACATTGCTATGCCTGCCGTTGCTTGATGTTGAGGTATTGTTACGATTAGTATTATCAGCAAAAGAATTATTTGTATTATTAGCATTGGCGCTGTTTTGCCCTTCGTTTGCCCCGTCTTCTGCGGTGGTTGTATTTTGTATGTCAAAAGTTTCGTTTTCAGTACCGCTAGTTATTCCATTAGTCCTATTGTTTTGAGGTAATGTTACAGGTGTATCCTTAACTACAAGTGGAGAAGTTGCATTTTCTTTACTGTTTAAAATTGAATATGTCGATAGTGAGCCACCCGCAACAAGCAACAACCCAAACAGCCACCACCATATAGCACGGCGACGTTTACGCTCTTTTTGTGCAGCGGCTATTTGGGCTTGCATCACTGCCCAATCATCGCCGGCAACGGGCATTTGCATATTGCCCAATCCCCTGCGGAAAAGCTCGTCAATATGTATTCTCTTTTTACTCAATTAGTTTATTTTCTTTAAGTGCTCTTTTTAGTAATTCTCTGGCTCGCGATAATTGCGACTTTGATGTCCCTTCTGATATCCCCAGCATTTGTGCTATATCCTTGTGCCCTAAACCCTCAATAGCAAATAAGTTAAACACCAGTTTGCTTCCTTTGGGCAATTCATCCACCAATTTCAGCAGGGTTTCTTCGCTCACATCTGTTCCGGGGTCGTCTACCTCATACTCTTCGTTATATTCTTCACCGTCTTTCATGTTATCAAACAGTCGGCTTAGCTTAGTTTTCTTCTTAAAAAAATCTATCGACGTGTTTATCATTATCCGTGTTACCCACGTTTCTAAACTACTGTTAAACTTAAACTTGCCAATGTTGGTATACACCTTCATAAATGCTTCGTGCATAACGTCTTTGGCATCGTCCCCATCATTACAATAGCGGTAACAAATGGCTAGCATTTTTGGTGCAAGCCTTTGATACAACTCCTGTTGTGTTTTCGGGTCGTTGTTTACACAGCCGCGTACTATATCGTTATCATTCCACACTTAGGTTCAACACTATTTTGTCTTTACAAGTAAAAGAAGGTTGGAATTTTTTATAAAGATTTTTTTGTTTGACGAATTTAAGCAAGAAGGGTTTAATAGTGGCGCTGATTAATAGAAGTTATTTTTAGACTGGTTGAAATTAACCGCTTTTGCAATTACAGCCCATAGGGGGACACTATACCCGTTTACACGTATGGATAATTTTTTAGTTAACTCACCCCAAATAATGAGTTCAGTACAGGCGTTCATAATTTCCCCTCTCTTTTTTTAGAGAGGGGCGCAGTTATGTGATTCCGATTTTCCCATAAAACAGGGGTGAGTTAAAATCCAACTTCTATTTATTTAGCCACTGGTAATCATCTCTAACACCTTCTTTATCATACCTTCTACTGTTTTTTCAGGATTAGTAGAAAATTGATGTGTTGCCCTATTGGCTAGTATTGCATTTACCGATATGGCGTTGTGCCCTAACATTGTTGCCATACCATATATACCTGCTGTTTCCATTTCCATATTACTTAGGTGCAGGTTATTCCACTTAATAGCAGTAAGAGCATCAAACATAGAATTTAACTTACTTTCTATGCGTAAACTACGGTTTTGTGGGGCATAAAAACCGGGGCAAGTTAGTGTGATACCCTTTTCAAATCCGCTTTCATCACTCAAAAGCAAACTTCGTTTTGAGGTATAGAAATGACTAATATCCCACAACTCATTTACTTGATTTTTAATAGTTTCTAAAAGGCTTTCATCGCTTTTGTAATCATAAAAATTGAGTAAACCATCTAAGCCTATCGCGTATTCTGATATCAAAAGACTATCTACATCAATATGTTTTTGCAAACTGCCCGATGTTCCCAAACGGATAATAGAAAGTGTAGTGTGTTTTTCTTTTGGAGTTCGGGTTTCAAAATCAATATTTACCAAAGCATCCAACTCATTCATCACAATATCAATATTATCGGTACCAATGCCTGTACTTATTACTGATAAACGTGTGCTGCCTATATAGCCTGTGTGGCAAAAAAACTCTCTATGGCGGTGTTTCACCTCTACCCTATCAAAATATTTTGATACTTTATCGACTCTTTCAGGGTCGCCCACAAAAATAACAATGGGTGCTACCTCTTGTGGCACAAGGTGCAAATGATATACTGAACCATCGGGATTGAGTATTAGTTCTGATGCGCTGAGATTTGTCATGTTTTATACCGATGTAAATTCTGTAAATTTGCGCACAATTCAAACAAAACAAAAAAACATCATTATGCAAGCTCCTAAAAGTAACAACTCAATATTAGTTCCCACCGATTTTTCTGACGTAGCCAATAACGCATTAGACCACGCTGTTGCAATAGCCAAAACGTATGGTAATGATATATTGCTGCTACATACTGTAGAGGCTACATTTTTAAGCTCTATTATTGGCGGAAAAAACATTAAAGGTGGCCTAGTTGGGCAAATGCTTCAAGAAAAGCTAAACGAACTTTGTAAAAGTATTACCGAAAAACACGGTGTACCTGCAAAAGGTATTATAAAAGAAGGCCGTATTTACAAAACTATTTTAGAAACTGCCGAAGAGGCTGAATTGGATAGTATTGTAATGGGCACCAACGGTGCTGAGGGTTTTGAACAAATTATGGGCAGTAACTCATCAAGGGTTATTGCACAATCACCCGTGCCTGTTGTTGTAGTTAAAGAAAAACAAATTGGATCGGGATATAAAGACATAGTTTTCCCTGTTGATTTATCTCTTGAAAGCAAACAAAAAACTTGGTGGGCTATAAATTTGGCTCAAAAATTCGACTCAACTATACACGTTATTGGCGAGCATGAAGACGATGAGTTTTTACGCAAAAAATTGTTTGCTAACCTAAAATCTATCGAAGAGGTTTTAACCAAAAACAAAGTGAAATTTACCACTAAAGTATTGGACGATGAAAAATATCCCGGCAAGTTTTATATGGATACTTTGCAGTTTGCCGATGAAATTAATGCCGACCTTATAATGGTAATGACTCAACAAGAAAAAGGCTTTAGCGAGTATTTACTAGGTTCGTATGCACAACAAATTGTTAATTATCACTCAAGCGTGCCTGTAATGTGTATAGTACCACGCGATACCGGTTTAGTGCCTGTGGGTTGGTCAATGTCTTAATTCTCAATTAAAAGGACACTAAGTAATATAGAGCACAATCATTCGGTTGTGCTTTTTTAGTGTAAGTAATCACTCATTTCAATCCAACGGGGAACATCTAAGGGAGTGCCGTTTTGTTTTTCTTTATCACGTTGGCGACCTAAACGCACTATAATCATATTCTTCTCAGGGCGAACAATAATATACTGCCCTTTTATGCCACGCGCATAAAATATATGCTCGCCTCCATTATCATAGCACCACCATTGGTAGCCATACACACTAAGTGGTGCATTGCCATCTAGTATATCACTTGCTGGTTTTGTACTTTCTAAAACGTAATGCTGGGGCACTATTTGTTTACCATCCCATCTACCGCTATCAAGGTAAAGTTTACCTATGCGTGCAAAATCGCGGGCGTTGCTATAAAAACAACAATACGAGCGTTCGCTGCCTGTTTCGTTATCACTTGTCCAAAGGGCGGTGTTTTTTGCGCCCATAGGTTGCCACAGCTTTTCAGTAGCGTATTGTGCCAGTTTTTTGCCCGTTACTTTTCCTACTATAAAACCTAATAAAAGCGTATTACCGCCCAAATAATTAAACTGTTTGCCTGCTTCGGTTTCAGGTCGGTAATCTTTTACTAAATCGGGTATGTTGGCACCATAGTAGGCTTTTGCCATCATGCCAAAAGGGTCGCCATAGCTTTCGTCAAAATTAATACCCGAACTCATGGTGAGTAAATGGCGTATGGTTATTTTATCGCCCAATACTTCTTTATATGCAGGGAGATAAGTTGCCGCAGGCTCGTTAATATCTTTAATCAAGCCATCTTGCAGAGCGCAGCCTATTAAAACACTTACAATACTTTTTGCTGCTGAAAATGAATTGGTAAGTGAGCTATCATTATACCCATCCCAATAGCTTTCGTGCGCTATGCTGCCATCTTTTATCACCAAGTAGGCTACACTTTGCAGTTGTTGGTGGTAGGCTTCGTCCTCCGCCTTTAAAGCCGTTTTGTTATACGTTGATGCAATAGGCCAAAGTTGAGGGGAAGTAGAGGCTTGTACAGGATTGTTTTTAAAATGGGTATAATCATCAATTGTTGGGCCTGTTTTACCGCGCAGATAGGTAAGCGAAACGCCTTTTATGAGATGTGTATTACCTGTTATCCAAAGCGACAACAGCAACAAAACAACTATAATGGTAAACCATTTTAAAAACTTAAATAATCCCTTCATAGCCTATATTTCTTTATAGTTTTTGTATTCACCAGGCATATAACCTGTTAGTTCAAATATCTTTAGTTTAAGCCATTTTTTAAATGGGTATTTGTTTTTTGCTGTATCGTGCTCAAACTCCCAATTCAAACGCTCAATACGCTCAAGCATTAGTTGCGGGTGGCTATCAGTAAAAGGGTACAAATTGCGATGCTCCTCAGCATAGTCGTACTCTTGGCGTTTTTTCACGTTTTTATCAATCCATTCGTCGTTGTGCCAATAGCGGTTCATTATCTCCGATTTCTTTTGCATGGCTTCGGGTTTACGCACCCAGCCGTAGTGGTATATTTCGGCATCAACATGTTTTACATTTAGCTTTTCTGTACCATCATACCTAAACCCTTGTGCATCTTTGTACGAGTGTATGCGCTTATCGTTTCGTATCACTCGTATCTCGCGCCTATACCAATTTACAGGCGAACCTATATAATCGTAAGAACCGTAAAAGTGTTTATAATCAAACAAAAGGCCTTGCACCCGTTCGTCGTCTTTCCACTTATGCATAGCAGCTACTATATTATCCAAATACTTTTCGTGTACCACCTCGTCGCCCTGTATATAAAAAGCCCAATCGCTATCATTGGGCAAGGCTTGTATGGCTTTGTCGGTTTCTATGGCAAGTACTTTTCCGCCTTCACGCAAGCTATCGTCCCAAAGGGTAGGCACAATAGTTATTTTATCAGGAGCTATACTTTTTATCAGCTCTTCTGTGCCGTCTTCCGAGTCTCCAACGGCTACCACAAAATCATCGCAAATAGGCAGTATAGATTTTATGGCTTCAACTACGGGATAATCAAACTTTACAGCATTGCGCACAAAAGAAAAGCCTGTTACTTTCATAGCCTGCAAATACGTTATTTTTTTTGGTTTGTTGATTTGAGAATTGTTTTTGGGGATTTAGAATTTGATTTTATCTCACCCAAACTTTTATACCCTTTTCTTGGCAAAAAACCAAATTTAGCACATTGAAGCGCAAAACAATAAACCTAGTAACAATAAGGGTTTGTTGAAAAAGTGAGTGCGACATTTTATTGTTTTGCACATTTTTTTATCCATAACACTAGGCTTGAGAAATTTACCAACAAGTAGTACACTATTTCAAACTAACAAGTGGGTAACTGTCATGGTATTATTTCAA
Organism: Bacteroidia bacterium; assembly: GCA_037968475.1. Classification (GTDB taxonomy): domain Bacteria; phylum Bacteroidota; class Bacteroidia; order UBA8524; family UBA8524; genus SB11. The sequence goes on along the minus strand of JBBKVO010000008.1, from coordinate 53,033 downwards.
TTATTTGTACGTTATCATATAAAAGGGCATTGTAAACAAAGGATATTTTAATTTCACTGGTGCAGCTTTGATGTATTATCTTCGCTCCCCTTTTTGAATTTTTAGACCCGTGAAGAGATGGTGAAACAAACAACTACCCGTAGAAATACCAAACGATTAGGCACTGAAGACCAGTTGCAAGGCGGCAGAATACCACCCCAAGCCCCTGATTTGGAAGAGGCAGTTTTGGGCGCCATGATGCTGGAAAAAAATGCGTACACATCGGTACTTGAAATTTTAAAACCCGAAGCATTTTACGAACAAAAACACGAAATTATTTTTAGGGCGTGCCGTGAGCTTTTTGAGCGTGGCGACCCCATAGATATTCTTACCGTTACTGCCGAATTGCGCAAAACAGGTGAACTTGAAAGCGTAGGCGGTGCATACTACATTACCCAACTTACCAATCGCATTGCATCGGCGGCCAACGTAGAGTACCACGCCCGTATAATATCTGAAAAACATATACAGCGTGAGCTAATACGCATTAGCCGAGAAATAAACGACGAGGCTTTTGAAGACGGTGCGGATGCACTAGGCTTGTTAGATACCGCCCAACAAAAGATTTTTGAAGTGAGCGAGGGTACTATTAGCCGTGATGTAGAGAAGATTGACGACTTACTGAAAAAAACCATTAAAAATCTTGAGGCGATAAAAGACCACGAGAATACTCTTACGGGTGTTCCTTCGGGTTTTGTTGAGTTGGATAGGGAAACAAGCGGTTGGCAAAAATCGGATTTGGTAATTATAGCCGCCCGTCCCGGTATGGGTAAAACGGCATTTGCACTTACAGTGGCTCGAAATGCTGCGGTTGACTTTGCCAAATCTATTGCAGTATTCTCGTTAGAGATGAGTGGCGAGCAATTGGTTAGCCGTCTTATATCGGGCGAAACAGAAATTATAAGTCAAAAAATGCGTAATGGCGACCTTACTCCGCAAGAGTGGGAACGCTTGAATACAAAAATTAGCGGCTTGGCGGAAGCTAAGATTTTTATTGACGATACCCCCGGTATATCGGTATTTGAGCTAAAAGCTAAATGCCGACGCTTAAAGGCACAGCAAGGTATTGATATGATTATTATTGATTACTTGCAGTTGATGCGTGGTGAAGACAGCAAAGGACAAGGTAATCGTGAGCAAGAGATTGGTTATATATCACGGTCGCTAAAAGGTTTGGCAAAAGAGCTACACGTACCTGTTATAGCACTCGCACAGCTTAGCCGTGCGGTGGAAACAAGGGGTGGAACTAAAAAACCCATGCTTAGTGACTTGAGGGAATCGGGCTCTATTGAGCAAGATGCGGATATGGTAATGTTTTTATACCGACCTGAGTACTACCAAATAACTGAGTTTGAAGATGGTATGCCTACACAGGGTTTGGCCGAGATAATGCTGGCTAAGCACAGGCACGGTGCTGTACGCGATTTTAGGGTTCGCTTTCAGGGCGAATTTGCTAAGTTTACCGATATTGACGGTATGGGCGGTATGCCCGAAGGTGGTGGTAACTTTAGCTTTAGTGAAGACCAAGGTGTACAAACTATCACCCTGCAATCTCGCATGAATGATAATGACTATGAGGAACCTCCATTTTAAATTTAAATGAAAGAGCAAATAATCTCAACGATTAATGATTTCCACTCAATACTAAATAAGTATCGAAAAAGTAGTCGTTACAAATATAGAGGACAAGCAAACTGCAATTGGGGTTTAATCCCAAAAGCTGGAAGAAATCCATATAACAACTTTGATGATACAGATTTATTTAAACATTGGAAAAGAAGATCTCCTGCTTATATAGAAAAAGAATTGCTATCTGATTGGGAATTACTTTCAATCGCACAGCACACTGGTCTCCCAACAAGGTTATTAGATTGGACTCATAATCCATTAGTAGCCACTTTCTTTGCTACAGTCGACAACAAAACTGAAGATGGTGCTATTTATATCTATAAACCTGATAAACATTTAAATACAAACCTAATCACCCCTTTTGAACTTCAAAAGGGAAAAATTAAGGTTGGTTTTTATCACCCAATTTCTTCTTCAAATAGGATTATTAATCAGTTAGGACATTTTTCAGTTCATGCACTACCTACCACAGAACTAAATGACCAAACTAAAGAAGGTCATTTAGAAAGAATCATAATTAAAGCCGAACTCAAAACTGAAATCACATTCATGTTAAATCAATATGGTGTAAACTATTTAACATTATTCCCCGACCTAGAAGGTTTATCAAAACACTTATCATGGTTTGCTGAAAACCATCAATACTGGGATAACACATTCGAAGAATAAATTTATAACACTATATTCTTTCCTTTTCTTATTTAGAGTTTCGTATTTATAGTTTACACATCAAACTCCTCACCCATTTCGGGTACTTCAATATGTTTAAAGCCTTGTGCAATTAGCTTTTCTTTTAGCGATTGTTGCGCCTCCCAATCACCGTGTACTAAAAATACCTTGCGCACTTTCTTTGGGTCTTGGCAACTCAAAAACTCTAATATTTCCCTATAGTCTGCGTGTGCACTAAAGGCCTCCATCGTTTCTACTTCGGCCTTTACAGGGTATTGTTCGCCAAAAATTCGCACCTCTTTGTCGCCACGTTTTAGCGCACCACCCAAACTGGTAGGCGTGCAATAGCCTACTATTAAAATGGTATTTTTAGGATTTAGTATGCTGTTGGCTATGTGGTGTTTTATGCGGCCAGCCTCAGCCATGCCCGATGATGATATTATAATACAAGGCTCTTTTAGCTCATTAATCTTCTTAGATTCTTCAACCTTTGATATGTAGTATAGATTAGGGAAACCAAAAGCATCGCCATCTTTTTCTATATAGGCCAATATATCGGGGTTAAAGCACTCTTCGTGCTCTTTCATCACCATAGTAGCTTTTACCGATAGCGGACTATCAACAAACACTTTTATTTGAGGCAATTTGCCTGTGCTATATAGTTGGTCAAGCTGGTAAATAAGTTCCTGCGTTCTATCAACAGAAAAAGCGGGTATTATCAGTTTACCGCCTTTTTCTACACAGGTATGGTGTACCACCTCCATCAAACGGCGTTGAGTATCGCCAATAGGCTCGTGCAGTTTATCGCCGTAGGTACTTTCACTAATTATATAATCGGCTTGCCTAAAGGCTTCTGGCGAGCGTAATATTATATCTCCGGGGCGACCAATATCACCCGTAAAGCTCAATTTTATGTTTCTTTCGCCCTCCTTTACAGTAAGATGCACGGCTGTGCTACCCAATATATGCCCTGCATCGGTATAGTGAAAACTTACTTCATCGTTTATAGTAAAATCTGTATGCAAGCGCACAGGGTGCATTAATGCCAATGTACGTTGTACGTCGTTTTCATCATACAAAGGCTCTAATAGCTCCTCTCCTCGTTTTTTACGGCGTTTGTTCACATACTTCACGTCATTTTCTTGTATGTGCGCACTATCCAGTAGCATTATTTCGCATAACGATTTTGTAGCAGGAGTGCAAAATATTTTCCCTGTAAAACCTTCGGAAACTAAGCGTGGCAATAGCCCGCTATGGTCTATATGTGCGTGCGATAGTATAACATAGTGAATGGTTGAGGGCGAAAAGCCAAAATGGCGATTCATATAATTACTATCTTGGTCGCTGCCCTGAAACAAACCACAGTCTAACAATATACGTGTGCCGCCTTGTGTAGTGATAAGGTGTTTGCTACCTGTTACCACTTGCGCAGCCCCAAAAAACTCAATTTTCATTACAGGCAATTTGCATTATTGCTATTGAATAAACAAGAACTGAAAAACAGAGAATGAAAAATTAAAGACTGAAGATGACAATCAGCCTGTCGAACTGAAACTTGATAACTCGTGTGTATTTAACTGTAAGGAATAATAAAATAACCACCAACTTCTACCACCCTCAGTCCCTCCTTATCCACTCACAACCCTTCGACTTCGCTCAGGACGACGGCGCAAGGAGGGAAGCCACGCCACTGTCCTTTGGTTTTTGAGTATTTTGTCAAAAATATAGCTCTGAATTATCCCTCTTGTGTATTATCAAGTTGAGCGGAGTCGAAACATAAGTGAGTAAGTGAAGGGGGCAGGGGATGAAGATCTCACTTCCGAGCGGACGCTCTATATATTTTTGGTACGAGCGGACCCTCACACCAGCTTTTAATTGATAAATGATAGCTATTAAATGGCCAAATATTTAAAGTTTACCAAACATTTGCTCCAACTTATTAAACCTATAATCAAAAACACCTTTTAACTGCTTAGCCACAAACAACCCATTGGCAATAGCACCTAAAAAACCAAACGGTATTTTATAGTTCACTATATCTTGCATCTCCACTCCCCCATCTATAGCTTTAAACCAATGTTGGTGGTGCCAAAGGTCGTAAGGGCCAAAACGTTGCTCATCAACAAAATACACCTTGTTTTCTATATAGGTTATTTCCGTCATCCAGTTTAGCGGTATACCCAAAACAGGTTTTACTTTATAGGTAATTATCATTCCCTCATACATTTTATCACCCACTGTATAGCCCGATGTAATATCAAACCCCATGTGTGATGGTGTTATTTGTTTTAAGTTGGCAGGTGATGAAAAAAAATCCCACGCTTCATCAAGACCAATGGGCAAACATTGCCGGGTTTTTAGCTGATAAAAGGCCATAATAATACTCGATTAAGGTATTAACTAACATCTGTTTGCTTTTGTTTGTTACAAATATTTTATTTGTTCGTTTTAACATTTAAACCCCGATAATTGCATTTGGCAAAAAAATTGCTGTAGCTTTAGTATTAAGCAACGTATACAAACAAATTATAATCTTACCTTAAAACCAAAAAGATATAGATGAAGAGGTTACTTTTACTATTTAGTGTATCACTACTAATTTTCACACTTCCTACCACTGCCTTTGCGGGTAAAACTCCGGCAGGCTACAACATTAAAATCAAAATAAAAGGTCTTAGCGATACCATGGTGTATTTGGCCAATTATTTGGGCAAGGATACTTACTTGGTCGATTCGGCAAAAATCAACAATAAAGGTATCGCTGTTTTTCAGCGTGATACTACTTTGGGCTGTGGCATTTATATGCTGGCTATTGGCCGAGTAAAATTGTTTGAGTTTGTAGTGTCGGAAACCAATTTTGAGTTGGAAACCGATACGCTTGATTATTTAATGAGCATGAAGATAAAAAACTCAAAAGAAAATGAAATATTTTTTGAGTTTCAGCAACACGCTTATAAAATTAGTATCGAAGAGAATACTTTGCAGCAAGTGGCGAAACAATGGGCAAACGACCCTTCTCGCCAAGACTCTGTAAAGAAAATACAAGAAAAGCTAAAGCAAATTCCGCAAGAAATGTATAACTACCGCAAGGAGTTTATGGAACGTTATCCTAATGCTGTGCTTACTCAAATATTTAACTCGATGAAAGAGCCCGAAGTGCCGGATGCACCAACGGACGAAAACGGAAATATTATTGATAGCAACTGGCAGTTTTTTTGGTATAAAACCCACTACTGGGATAATGTAAACTTTACTTCGGGTTGTGTGCTTCGCTCACCTGTATTCCATAACAAACTAGAGCGTTATATTGAAAAACTAACCGTTCAAAATCCTGATTCTATATACAACTCAGCCGTAGCTATTATTGATAAAACATTGGCCAACAAAGAGATGTTTAGATATACGTTGATATGGATAATGAACAAATACGAGAAATCGAAATTTATTTGTATGGATGCTGTGCCCGTTCGCTTGGCGGTGAAATACTACACCAAAGAGCGTTGTTTTTGGTTAGACACTACCGAGATAATGCGCACAAGAGCAAATGCCGAATCGTTTTTACCTACGCTGTGTAATTTGTTTGCTCCTGAGTTGAAGATGTTTGACTCAACGCTTGAGCGTAAAATTGATAAAATAGTAGATGCGGTAAAAGACGAGGACAAGAGAGCCAACGATTTAGGTTTATTGCTTGCCCGCGAAAAATCGACCGATTTGTATGCTGTTGACGCTAAATATACTGTTTTGGTATTTTGGGATCCAGACTGTGGACATTGTAAAAAAGAAATGCCTGTAATTAAAGGCTTTTACGATACTGTGAAAAAATTGGGTGTAGAAGTGTATGCCGTAGGTGTAGAACAAGATACCGAACACTGGATTGATTATTTACGCAGCAACCAACTGAAATGGATAAATGTTATAGACTCATGGAATATTTCGGGTTTCCGCAAGTCGTATAATATCAACAGTACCCCACAAATATTTTTGTTAGATAAAGACAAGAAAATATTGGCTAAACGCCTTGGTGCCGAGCAGCTAAAAGAAATTTTGTATAACGAGTTGGGATTAGATTATGTAGCCCCGCCTAAAAAAGATGGCGATGACCATGATGGACACGACCACTAAGCAATACAAAAAGTACTAAAACCAAAAGAGCCACTGCAAATGCAGTGGCTCTTTTGGTTTTAGTAGGTACAATCTAATGGAACTCACGTTAATTAATAAATATACCCATATTAAACTCGTCGATAGGGACAATGCTATGGTTTTTATGCCCTTTTAATATTGTCTCAATCTCAGTGCGTTGCGTAAGAGTAACTTCTATAATTATAAGTGCTTTTTTAAGGGTTTTAATAAAACCATCTGCACCCAACAATACCTCTACCTCCATACCCTCAGCATCAATTTTAAGTATGCAGTTTTCAATTTCTCCTAACGAAGAGCCTATAGCATCTAAAGTATCTACTTGAACGGTATATGTATAAGCACTTTTATAGTCATTATCCCTACTTGATGCACCTTTGTTATCTTCTCTTACATTAAACACAGTTGTGCCCTCTTCTTTACCTAGCGCCAGTTTTTGTGCACTAATATTTCCACTAAGCCCGTTTACTTCTATATTTTTTTGCAGTTGCAAATAGTTTTCTTCAACTGGTTCAAAAGCAATTACCGCCATTCCGTGTTTAGCCATAAGCAAGCTATAATCACCTATACAAGCACCTATATCTAAAAAGTGGGTATAGTCGTTTTTGTGTTTCATTAAAAATTCTTTCACATTATACTCATAAGCATAAAAGCTAAACATAAAATCAGTAGTATTTTTTCGGCAATGCACCGTTCCCATTTTGGGATTCTTAATTACTAAATCTTTTGAAGGGTGCTTTTTCTGAAATGCAAACCGTAGGGCGGTTATAAGCAAAGGTATATTGCCTTTTGATATAGCCTCTGTAAAATAACGCGAGTATATAAGTATTTTCTTCATACAGTACAATTCCTAAAATATGTACAAATAAAACCTTTATAACCTTACTAAGTACCGTTTTAAACTATTTAACTACGTTAAAAGTAAAAAAAAGCCCATTGTGTTTACACAATGGGCTTTTACAGTACTATGTAGTGTTTACTCTACCTCAATCACTTTATACATATCATCTCTTCTATCGCGCCAATTGGTAACTGTACCACTTTTTCGGGTACGCTCTAGCGTGGCCAAATCCAAATCGGCTATAACCACTGTTTCTAAATTGGGGCTACATTCGCCTGCAACAGCTTCAGGCGGAAATGCAAAATCGCTTGGGGTATATATACCACTTTGGGCATAGTTTATATCCATATTTTCTACCGAAGGGATATTACCAATAGTACCCGCTGTGGCTACATATATTTGGTTTTCGATAGCGCGAGCTTGTGAACATAGTTTTACGCGCAAATATCCGTGTCTCTCATCAGTACAAAAAGGCACAAAAATTACCTTTGCCCCTTTTTGAGCCATAATGCGTGCAATCTCTGGAAACTCAGAGTCGTAACAAATATTGATGCCTATTTTACCACAATCGGTATTAAACACCTTTATCTCGTTACCCGGTCTCACTCCCCACCATTTCGATTCGTTGGGAGTTACGTGTATTTTATACTGCTTCTCAAATGTACCATCGCGTTTAAATATGAACGATACATTGTATAAATCGCCACCCTCAACCACAAGGTGTGTACCTGCAATAATATTTATATTATATTCTAATGAAAGACGCGAAAACAAATTGATATAATCGCCCGTATAATCATCCAACTTACGTATGCTATCTTCAATACTTATGTTTGATGAATCCATAAAAGAAAGCAACTGCGTGGTAAATAACTCTGGAAACAACGCAAAATCTGATTTATAGTTGGATGCCACATCAGTAAAAAACTCGCACTGTGTAGCAAAATCATCAAACGATTCTATTTTCCTCAACTCATACTGTATGCAGCAAATACGTATGTTTTTCATCAATACGCTACGCTCAGGCGTTTCAGGCACGTAGTCAATATTGTTCCACTCCATCAACACACCATACCCGCCACTTTCCCAGTCGCTAAGCAAATAGTCTTTTATTATCTTACGAATTTGAAAGCCTTGCGATAGCTGAAAATTTATTACAGGATCTTTAATTTTCTTATCCAATACCCTTTTTAGGTAGGCACGTGCTCCAAACTCTTCTTCGTATTTATGAAAATTGGGAATTCGTCCGCCTATTAAAATTTCTTTTAGGTTTAAATCCTCACACAATTGGCGACGCATTTCGTACAAACGTCTGCCAATTTTCAACCCTTGATATTCAGGGTGTACCATTACCTCTATACCATACAAAGTATCGCCCTCAGGGTCGTGATTGGTGATGTATCCGTTATCACTTATCTCAGCCCAAGTATGATTATCGGTATAGTCCTCCATGTTCACAATCAAGCTGGTAGCACTACCTACAATCTCACCATCATACTCTATCAACTGCATTCCTTCAGGAAAAAGAGTATACTGACTTTCCAGCATTTCCATTTTCCAAGGTTTATGTTCAGGGAAACAAACTTTTGAAAGTTTTATCAATTCACTAAAATCATCGGGAGTAGAGTTTCGCTGCTTTAATCTGGGTTTTCTCGACCTGCGTATTTGCGACATAAAAGGGGGTTGTTGTTATAAAATTTTGTGTGACCGAAATAATATAACAAATTTGCTGCACAAATAGTTGAATACAATGCAAAATTTTAAAGATATAGTAAATGCCGCTTGGGAAAACCGCGAGTTGCTAAAAGAAACCGAAACCCAAAATGCTATAAATGCAGTAATTGAAGAGATTGATAAAGGCCGTTTGCGTACTGCCGAACCTACCGAAAACGGTTGGCAGGTGAACGATTGGGTGAAAAAGGCTGTGATATTATACTTCCCTATTCGCCAAATGGAAACTATTGAAATAGGCCCTTTTGAGTTTCACGATAAAATGAAGCTAAAAACAGGTTATGCTGAACTTGGAGTGCGTATTGTGCCCCATGCCATAGCCCGCTACGGTGCTTACCTTGCCAAAGGTGTGATAATGATGCCTGCCTATGTAAATATAGGCGCGTATGTTGATGAAGGCACTATGGTAGATACTTGGGCAACTGTGGGCAGTTGCGCGCAAATAGGTAAAAATGTACACCTAAGCGGTGGTGTTGGTATAGGTGGAGTTTTAGAGCCAGTACAAGCCGCCCCTGTGATTATAGAAGATGGTGCATTTATAGGCTCGCGCTGTATAGTGGTTGAAGGTGTGCGAATTGAAAAAGAAGCCGTTTTGGGTGCGGGCGTAGTGCTTACCCAAAGTACTAAAATTATTGATGTAACGGGTGATACCCCTATTGAAACCAAAGGGGTTGTAGCTGCACGCAGTGTGGTAATACCCGGCAGCTATACCAAAAGTTTTCCCGCAGGCAATTTTCAAGTGCCTTGTGCATTAATTATTGGTCGCCGAAAACCTAGCACCGACCTTAAAACCAGCCTTAACGATGCCCTGCGCGAGCATAGCGTAGCGGTGTAACGTTTGGCATTGGACATTAGACATTGAGCATTTATTATTTTGGATGTGTGATGTCGGATGCCATGAATGCAGGCTGGATGTGAAATGTTACCATTTGTGTGTAATACAGAGTGAGATGCCGACCTACGTCGGCATGACGGGGAAACGAGCGTGTTGTCATTCTGAGCGAAGTTGAAGAAGTGGGCAGACAATATTAAGGAGGGTTGAAACCCTCCGCTTTTGCGATTACAATGCGAAGCAGGACTTAAGTCCTGCTTCGCATTGTAATTTTAACAGAATAGGATTTCAAATCCTATCAATATTATTAACAACCTATATTGGCATTTTAGCGTTCATACTTATATGAAAACAGTTATTGGCTTATTTATTTGTATAGTACTTGTGGCTTGCAGACAAAGCCTTGTAAAAGAAGAGCCTAAAAGCTATTTCTGTTCGCCACAATTAGAAGCATTTTTTAGTGGTGATGATAGTTTACCCGTAATTGAGTTTAAGTATAGTGACAGTTTCGCTTTAATCAGAGAGCGGTTAGCTCGCTTGATTGATACAACCACAACTTCGCAAGATTATTTTGTATTTTTCAAGATTAAGTTCACTATTGATAGAGGAAAATCACCTATTTATTTAAAGGTTTTTATTAGGAACCCTTTTCCTGTTTACCTCCCCGCATACTGTGGTTTTAAAAATAGATTAGATATAAGAATTAACTCGATAGGTCAATACCTTGTTGAAGCAGAATACCAAGACACAGCAAACGTTAAAGCAATGGTAATTAAACATATTACAAACTATGGAAAAGAGCCTGAATATTCTGACTCACCTCTTAAAGCTAATACCCGAATCATATGGGATTATCAAACCCATGAAAGGTATTTCAATGATGTCATTAAAACCATTCTATCGGCATATACACAAGCATTGGAACAAGCTGCACAAAACACTTATAATAAAGATTTTTACCAACTAACTGTACCACAAACTGATAGTTTATTAGTTAATTATGATTTTAAATTGCAGTTAGATTATGGAGAATTAAAATATCAAAAGTTTGCTCTTGACACTATTATTAACTGACTATCATTCTACAAATAATTGTATAATTGCTTGTAGATGACTAATCAAGTAACTGACGCCCTTCTAGGACTTGCTGTTGGGGATGCTTTAGGAGTACCACACGAATTTAAACGTCGTGAAATTCTTAAGGCCAATCCTGCAACGGATATGGATGAATTTGGCTCCCACCGAATGCCAAAAGGAGTTTGGTCTGATGATACTTCTCTTTCTTTATGTCTTGCCGAAAGCCTACTTAGTGGATTTGATATTAATAATATTGCTAAGAGTTTTATAAGTTGGTTATACTATAATCATTGGACAGCAACTGGCTCGGTCTTTGACGTTGGCTTCGCCACAAGAAACTCTATTGATAGACTGAAAGATGGTGTCTCGCCTTTAATTTCTGGAGGCATTTTTGAATATACAAACGGTAATGGTTCATTAATGCGCATTCTTCCTTTAATTTTCTTCATTAAGGATAAACCCATTGCTGAAAGATACGAATACGTTAAACAAGTTTCTGCCATAACACATGGGCATATACGTTCTGTTATAGCCTGCTTTTACTATACAGAGTTTGCGCTACAGCTTTTAAAAGGGATACCCGCACTTGATGCCTATAATAACAACAAAAACAATATCATCTCTTTTCTTACCCAGTTAGGCATTAATACTAATGAGATAGCTTTCTTTAACCGTTTATTGAATGACGATATTTATTTATTTGAAGAAAAAGACATATCATCATCTGGTTATGTAGTTCATACACTCGAAGCTGCAATGTGGTGCTTACTCACTTGCTCTTCATATAAAGAAACTACTTTAAAAGCGGTTAACTTAGGAGATGATACCGATACTACCGCAGCAGTAGCAGGAGGTTTAGCAGGCCTTTTGTATACTGTAAATGACATACCTGCAAATTGGTTAGCCCAATTGAAAAGAAAAGATGATATAGTTACCCTTTCTGAAATGTTAAGTCAGGTATACCAATAAGTTTATTCAATAACATCTTCATTATCTTTGCCCCAATGGCAACCCAACAGCTAAATAAAATACTTGTTATACAAACCGCTTTTATTGGCGATGCTATTTTGGCCACAGGTATTCTTGAAAAACTGCACCAATACTACCCCACTGCTCAAATAGATTTTTTGGTTCGTAAAGGCAACGAGGGTTTGTTTGCCCAACATCCATTTATACATCAGTTGTTGGTGTGGGATAAGAAAAACGGCAAATACAAAAACCTACTTAACACATTGAAAATCATCAGGAACAACAGACATGACTTAGTAGTCAATTTACAGCGTTTTGCAGCATCGGGTTTTCTTACAGCATTCTCAAAAGCCAAAAAAACTATAGGGTTTAGTAAAAATCCGATGTCGTTTCTTTTCACCCAAAAAATACAACACCAGTACAACCACCACGAGATTGTAAGAAACCATTATTTAATAAGCTCGATTACTGATGATGAGGCTGCAAATCCAAAACTATACCCCTCGCCTACCGATTACCAAAAAGTAGAAGGGTATAAAAGTGCTCCGTACATTTGTATTGCACCTGCCTCAGTGTGGTTTACCAAGCAGTTTCCCAAAGAAAAATGGGTAGAGTTTCTTAATGCTATCCCCTCGCCCATTAATGTGTTTTTATTAGGCGCTCCAAATGATGCCACATTGTGCAACGAAATAATAAACACAGTTACAAATACCAACGCATCTTGCACCAATCTTGCAGGGCAGCTTAGTTTATTAAAAACCACCGCCCTAATGCGCGATGCTGTGATGAATTACACTAACGATTCAGCTCCATTGCATTTAGCATCATCCATCAATGCACCTGCACGGGCACTATTTTGCAGCACAGTAAGCAGCTTTGGTTTTGGCCCACTAAGCGACAATAGCGTTATTATAGAAACTGATTTACTGTTGGATTGCCGCCCTTGTGGACTACACGGTCATAAAGCCTGCCCTAAAGGGCATTTTAAATGCGCTTTAACTATTGATGTGCAAAAAATGGTGGATGCTATACAGTAGCATCAGTATAAAAGAAAATCACTATTTCAACTCCTAATATTTTCAAATTGGTGTCCTATCTTTGCCGCCCGTAAAATGAAACAGCACCTAAGCCATCCCGTATTTGAAGTAATAGGTCAAGCTGCCCAAAAACTTGGTGTAGAGTGCTATGCTATTGGCGGTTTTGTACGTGATATTTTTTTAGGTCGCGATAGTAAAGACGTTGATATAGTTGCCATTGGCAGTGGTATTGATTTAGCGCATGAGGTGGCCAACAACCTACCCAATACCCCACACGTTAGTTTTTTTAAAAACTTTGGCACTGCCATGCTAAAAACCGATGACGGTTGGGATATAGAGTTTGTAGGCGCACGCAAAGAATCGTACAACCGTAACTCGCGCAAACCTATTGTTGAGGATGGCACATTGGAAGACGACCAAAACCGTCGCGATTTCACCATCAATGCCTTAGCAATTTCACTAAATAAAGATACCTACGGTGAATTGCTTGACCCTTTTGACGGAATAAAAGATTTAGAAAACAAAATTATCCGCACACCACAAGATGCCGATATAACGTTTAGCGACGATCCTTTGCGCATGATGCGTGGTATACGCTTTGCAAGTCAACTGGGTTTTACTATTGAACCTAAAACACTTGAAGCTATACACCGCAATGCCGAAAGGATAAAAATAGTATCGATGGAGCGCATTAGCGACGAGCTAAACAAAATAATACTTGCACCTACCCCATCCACTGGTTTTTTATACTTGTACGATACAGGTTTGCTAAAAATTATTTTTCCTGAACTGGTAGCCATGCAGGGCGTAGAAATAATAAACGGCAAAGGACATAAAGACAATTTTTACCACACCTTGCAAGTGTTGGATAATATAAGCCAAGATACTACCGACCTTTGGTTGCGCTGGGCAGCTATATTGCACGATATAGCCAAACCACTAACAAAACGGTTTGAGAACGGTCATGGCTGGACTTTTCATGGACACGAAGACAAAGGCGCACGAATGGTGAAGAAGATTTTTACCCGCCTCAAACTTCCGCTAAATGAAAAGATGAAGTATGTAGAAAAGTTGGTGGCCTTGCACCTTCGCCCTATAGTTTTATCGCAAGAAGTGGTTACCGATAGTGCCATACGCCGCCTTATTGTTGATGCGGGTGAAGATGTAGGCGATTTGCTAACGCTTTGCAAAGCCGACATTACATCGAAAAATGAGGCTAAGGTGAAAAAGTTTTTGGCTAATCTTGTAGTCGTTCGTCAAAAAATTGAAGACGTTACCGAACGTGATAACCTGCGCAGTTTTCAGCCACCCATCACAGGTTTTGATATTATGGAAGCCATAGAGTTGCAAAACAATACACAAATTGGTGAGATAAAAAATGTGGTGCGTGAAGCCATTTTAGAAGGCGAAATAAAAAACAACCGCGAAGAGGCATTACAATTAATGTTGAAGACGGCGGAACAAATGGGCTTAAAATCAAAATAACACTAAAATTTTAGTACAATTAGCTTTTTTAGTTAATTTGCTTTCAAGAAACACTATGCCACTATATAAGTTTAAAGTCTACTTTGAAGACAACGAGGATGTATACAGGGTAATTGAAATTAAACCCGGACAAACATTCACCCACTTTCACGATGTTATTTTACAATCTGTTGGATTTGATAATCAACACGATGCTACTTTTTTCATGAGTGATGACTTGTGGAGAAAAGGGCAGGAAATAAATAAACAGAAAAAGGGCGAAAACCCTGTGATGAAAGATGCCAAACTAAATGCTTTTATAAACGACCCGCACCAAAAAATACTTTTTGTATACGATGGGCAATGGTGGTTTAATTGCGAATTGGCAGGTATAGTAATGACCGAGAACCCCGCTACCGATTATCCCAATATATTTAAAACTTCGGGCAAACCACCCAAACAATATGCTGCCAATGATAAAAAATTTGGCGAAGGGCTTGAAGAAGATGAGTTTGAATACATAGCCCGCAATTTATTGGCAGGTGATGTAAGCGAAGAAGAGCTAAAAGAGCACGAAGGTTTTGGTGATGCCACTGATGACGATGAAAATAGCGAGGAAGAAGATGACGAACTAGGCGGAGATGAAGACTTGAGCTTACTGGACGAGGACTAAACCTTGGCACTTGAAAAACCAAAATACCTTATAGTTGTGGCTGGGCCAACGGCTATTGGCAAAACAGCCCTAGCTATACAACTTGCCCAACATTATACTACTGAGATTATCTCTGCCGATTCAAGGCAATTTTACCGCGAGTTAAATATTGGGGTAGCAAAACCATCAACCGATGAGATTGCGGCTGCCCCACATCATTATATAGGTCATATAGGCATACAACAACCCTATACAGCAGGTGATTTTGAGCGCGAAGCATTGCAGCTTTTAAATTCACTTTATACAAAACACGACATAGTTATTTTAGTAGGTGGCTCAGGTTTGTTTATAAATGCGCTACTGAATGGATTGGACGATTTACCATCTAACGATGATATACGCCAAACACTAAACCAACGTTATCAAAACGAGGGCTTAATACCACTTGCACAGCAACTAAAAGAGCTTGACGAGGATAGTTATACTGCAATAGATATGAGCAACCACCGCAGGGTAATACGTGCACTTGAAATTTGTATCACATCAGGTCAAAAAGCATCAGTACTAAGAAGTAATGCCGCTACTACACGCAAATTTATACCTATAAAAATTGCTTTAAACACTGATAGAGAAACACTATACCACCGTATTAATAAACGTGTAGAGGAGATGATGGCCGCAGGACTTGAAGATGAAGTTAAAAATTTATTACCCTACAGAGCGTTGAATGCATTGCAAACTGTGGGCTATAAAGAGCTGTTTGATTATTTCGACGGTACTACATCGCTAAAACAAGCTATTGAGTTGATACAACAACATACTCGTAATTATGCTAAAAGGCAACTGACGTGGTTTAGAAAAGATACAGAATACACTTGGTTTGAGTCAACACAGCTAACGGATATTATCGGGCATATAAACAAAGTTCTTCATACTGACAATGCAGGATGATTATTAGCTTAACTCCTCGTGCGCTAAACCACTTTAAACCCTTTTGCTATTAACCAAATTGCCAGCGATATTTCGTAAGTAGCAATGGGCAATGCCAACAAAATGCCCCACATCGAGATTTGCTCAATTATCCCAAACATTTCAAGCAAAGCAGCAATCATAATTAGGCATGAGGCTATTACACCCAATATTGATAATTTTTTAGGTACAAGACCAGTTTTGCGAAACACATGGCTATATAGAAAAGTATTAATTCCCAGCATAAAATTAGGACCTAAAATAAAAGTCCATTTATGCATTGCAATAAATGTTAACCCTATTGATGTAGCATACGCTTTATCGGTAATAGTATTGGATGTATAATACTGACTTATTGAAAGTACTGACAAAACACTGATGATGCCCAATAAAATAAAAACAACTTCTAATATTCTGAAACTGAGATAACCTATCCCTAAACTTTCATTGTATCGTTTTAGATATGGATATAGCATTATTCCTGTACCTATTGCTGTTACGGCTAAAATCAATTCGTTAATAGCCCCTAAAATAATTTGACTGTAATTATTGCTTCCTGAAATAATAAAATTATCATCGGCTAAAATAGGGTCGTACAGCTTCAACCCAACAATAGACGATATAGCAGCCACTATAAAAAATGATCCCGTAAGGGAAGCATTTGTTTTATCATTCTTTTTTTCTATGAAAACCGTATCCATTTACTCTACTAATTATTATGTAGAGCAAAAGTATAGTTTGCTATTTTTTGAAAAATTATCTTTTGATAATAAATATAGACTTAGCGATGCTGAAGGGAAATTCTTTTACGAATTCGACTCAATGATACTTGCGTAATACCTAAATAGCTTGCCAGGTGATATAAAGGCACTCGGTTTGCTAAATCGGTATTTTTTTCTAATAGCTTTAAATATCGTTGTTCAGGATTATAATTCTTAAAATCATCTAATTCAACCGTTTTTTGCATCAACAGCTCACCGTTCATTTGTAGTATTAAAGATGATAATTTCGGTATTTTTTCTACCAATTCCTTGTTTCGTTCATCGCTACCCACTGCTATAATACAGTCTTCAAGACAGGACAAGTAATATTCAGAAAAAGAATGAGTTTGGTAGCTAATAGGAGTAATTGTTTGGTTCTCGATATAAAAGGCAGTATTTCGTTCTTCCCCATCAATCAAATAATAAGCCCTTACACATCCACTCAAAATAAAATAACATTCCGTAGCCAACTCTCCTTCGGCAAGCAATACTTCATTTTTCTTATACTGCCTTATCAGGTTTTGCTCTCTAACTATTCGTATTTCTTCGTCAGAAAGTGAAATATATTTAGAGATATAATTTATAATTAACTCATCCATTAGCTTATGGTTGTTTGTTTCTATCAAAAATCTAGTTTTAATCTCCTATACTAGGTACTATTACTTCTTCTTAATTACAATATTGCTAGTTATTCACATCATCGAGTCAAAAATAGTTCTAAGAAAATTAACCAAGTTAGTTTATCATAAAACTAATAGTGTAGAAATTTATTGAAACAAAAAAAGCCCTGCAAGCAGGGCTTTAAAAAAGTTTTTTAAGAGTGATTAAGAGTGAATTATTTTATATTGGCTACTGTACCGTTTACAACAACACGGCCTGTTGAACCTTGTTTCCATATTACAACAGCAACCCTTAGGTTGTCTTTTTTCCAAGTAGACTCAATAGTACCTGTGAAATCTTTAGAAACTATTTGGCCAGTTGTAGCTGTTTCAGCTAAATCATCACCTGTAGTGTTAGTAGTAAGCGCTTTGCGCAATACGTTACTATGTGTAGCATTATCATCCCAACCTGCACCTGAAACATATTGACGTAGTGCAATATCGTTTTCTATGATGTAAACAGAGATGAAGTGTTTTTCGCTAGTAGCGTCAAAAAACTTGGTTTTGGTATTTACTGTAAGTGCGGTACCATTAAGGGTAGCTGTAATAGATGAGTTTGCAGAAGCAGTTTCACGTTGTATTACTGTTATTTGGTCTTCAATACCAGTTTTCATTTCTTGACCACCACCTACTTTATAACCTTTAAGACCAGCACCACCAAGTGCGCAAGTGGGCACTGCTTTTACTGACCATGCACCTGCTAAAGCATTAGCTTCAGGAGTGTTTAGAGAATCAAGAATTCCTGAGCCATTTAAATGGCAAGATACTACAACAAATTTATCCCCTTGTACTGCCTCAATTGAAGCCATTGCCGGTTTACCATACAAACCGCATGGGCCGCACCAGTTACCTGATAAGTAAAAACCTACAGCTTTTTGTTCCTGGGTTATAATGGGTTCATTGTTACCTGGAGTAGCTGTTTCTTCATTTTTTTTACAAGAAGAAAATGCAACAACCACTGCTAAAAAGAGGGTTAGTAAAGATAACTTTTTCATAATGAGTATTAAGAGTCACTATTATACGACTGCTATTTAGTAATAAATGTTGTAATCTTAAAAAAAAGTTACTCAGCTACACGGATAATTAAGAACTCAACCCTACGGTTTTTCTTTCTTCCTTCCGCAGTAGCATTGGTAGCTATAGGGTTTGTATCGCCATAACCTTCAGTAAATACACGCTTGCTATCAATACCTTTATCCACAAGATATTTTCTTACTGCAAGTGCTCTTTGCTTGCTTAGCGCTAGGTTAGCAGCAGGGTCGCCAACATTGTCAGTATGCCCTTCTATCGAAACCAAATAGTTTGGTTTGGCAGTAAGCAACTGTGCCAATTTATCCAGTGCCTCGTACGATTCTTCTTTTATCACAGCACTACCAGTAGCAAATTGCATATTATCGTATGCTTCTTGCAATACCTTATCTTCATTTTCGGCTCTTGGCTGTGGTTTAGGTGTTGGTGTTGGTGTAGTCTTTTTTACTACTTCAGGGCAGCCCGCAAATTGTTTCAACCCTGCTACATTAGGGCAATCATCTTCATCATCTGCCACGCCATCCCCATCCGTATCAGGGCAACCACTCATTTCAACAGTTCCCACTTTATCAGGGCATCTATCTTCACTATCAGCTATACCATCACCATCTGTATCGGGGCAACCGTCAAACTTCTTATCACCCGCTACATCAGGACATTTATCGGCAGTATCGGTAACACCATCTCCATCAGTATCAGGGCATCCTTTTAGTGCTTTAATACCTGCCACATCTGGACAACGGTCTTCACTATCAGCAATACCATCACCATCTGTATCAGGACAGCCTTTAAACTTCCATACACCCGCCACATCAGGGCACTTATCTTTTTTGTTCGATACCATATCATGGTCTCTATCCCTCGGTTTTTTGTAAGCAATAGGTATAGCTACCCCTGCATATACATCCATACTGTATAGGTTACGTGATTTGAATAGTAACGACCCTACCCTATCAGACCCTATAAACATTGGTCCTAATTTGAAAAACAAACCAAAGTTTACCGATTTAAAATCGTTGTTGATTACTAATGGAACTGCTGCCTCAAACCACTTTGATTCATACCGAGGGGTTACAGAAAGTTGGTTAAAGTGGCGCATACCCACTCCACCTTTTTTACGCAAACTTTGTATATAAGTAACGTTTGCAAAAAAGTTGCGGTATATATTATAATCAAACTGAAGATTAAGTGTTGCCGGCAACTTTGCACGAAATGAATTATTGGCTGATTGAAACCCATTAGTTAAACGACCTATATAGGTATTCATCCTATCAAACCCGCTTAAATCACCGTTTTCTTGCCCAAAATCGTCAAACATACGTCTAAGAGTATCAAACTGCCCCACATTTACCGATAGATTTTGAGGTAACACTCTCTCTCCTACCCATTTGGTATTATTATAGTTTATACCTCCTAAATCGGTAAGGGCAGCGGCTATTCTAAACTTATGTTTAACAGCACTTCTATCGTACCGTTTTTTACCATCCATAGTATACTTAAAGTCCTTGTAATCGGGGCGATACTCATAAGTAAAACCAATATCAAATCCCCAACCTTTACCCAAAGGGTCTTTAAACAATATGCGCGATAGGCTTAAATCAGCACCGTTGGCCGTATAGTAATTTTCATCAACATAGGCATATTGTATACTGGTATTTACAAACCCCATACTATCGCCATTGTACACTATAATACCACCATTGGGCTTATTTTGAAAGTATGAGCTATACAAACCTGTAAGGCGTTTTGCAGTAACGCCCACTTTAAATGCTTGTTCTTTATCCTCGTATACCAAAGCGCTGTAGGTAAAGCTATATTCGGTAAAAGCATTAGCATTTAGTGTAAAATCGTTTTGTCCGTAAAGGGTATTATAAGCCAAACTATCAGGGCCTGAAAAAGCGGGCTCGGTTGGGTCAGTTCCCCAACGAGCTATACGTGCAAGGTTCTCATTCAAATCCAACAGCTGTACACCTGCCCGTACACGAGTACCAAAGGCTATTGTATGTTTGGGGCCAATAGAAAATAGAAACGAAGGTCCTCTAACCTCGGTCATAAAACTTATGTCCTTATTTTTCCCGTTTAAGTTTTCTTTAAGATATTTATTCTCAAAAGTGGGGTTTCCGCTACCGTCTAAATATTGACTTTGAACTGTTCCAAAAGGCACACGCCAAGCACTATAGGGTAAATCAAGGCTAATATAATTATTATATAAATTGGTATTGAGACTAGCCAAATTGAGATAGAAATTATACTTGTTGTTGGCTATAGTAGCCGGATTTAGATACATACCATTAGTACCTGCGTAGCTACTATTGGCATACCCCAGCCAGTGCTGTGCCTGCATAGCCGATGGAAAAACAAGTAAGAAAAATAAAATTAGCTTTGAGTAAATCTTCGTCATGGGCGATTTATTTACGTCAAAATAACAATTTTTTAAGGTTAGATGCACGCACAGAGTGTTGATAACCAAAAAAATAATCCCGTGCCAAAGGTTTTAGCACGGGATTATTTATAGTTTATAAGGGTATAATTATTTTATCACTTTAAACTCAACCCTACGGTTCTTCTGTCTTCCCTCAGCAGTTTTATTGCTTGCCACAGGTCGGGTATCGCCAAACCCTTCAGTTTTAATACGTGTTGCTATAATACCTTTATCAATAAGATATTGTTTAACTGCATTGGCACGGTCTTCACTTAGTTTTTGGTTAGCTTTATTATTACCTACATTATCGGTATGACCGGCTATGTATATACGATAATTGGTTTTAGCATTCATCAATACTACCAACTCATCTAAGCTTTTAAACGATTCAGGCTGAATTACTGATTTTCCTGTTTCAAACTCAAGATTATCAAAGGCTTCACGCAGCACTTTCTCTTCTTCCTCATCCAATTCCAGTATCTCAATCTTCTCTTCAACTTTTGGACAACCATTGTTTTCTTTCAAACCAGGAGTAAGTGGGCACAAATCGTCATAGTCTTGTACACCATCACCATCCGTATCAGGGCAACCGTTAAATTCGGGTAAACCTGCCGCATCAGGGCATTTATCAATATTATCAGGTATTCCATCACCATCGGTATCGGGGCAACCATTGTATTCAGGTAATCCCTTTTTACCGGGGCATTTATCCAGTTTATCAGGTATACCATCACCATCAGTGTCAGGGCAACCGTTAAACTGAGGCAAACCCGGTTCGTTTACACATTCATCGTTTTTATCAATAATACCATCGGCATCACTATCAGGGCAGCCGTTCAATTCGGGCATACCTTTTTCGTTTATGCAAGAATCTAAGCGGTCTTCAATACCATCTTCATCAGTATCAGGGCAACCGTTAAATTTGGCCAAACCAAATACCTCAGGGCATTCATCTTTAGAATCTTCAATACCATCTTTATCTGTATCAGGGCAGCCATCAAACTGAGGTAAACCTGCTACATCAGGACATTTATCTTTAGAGTCTATTATACTGTCATTATCCCTATCAGGGCAGCCCATAAACTCCCATTTGCCTGCTTCACGCTTGCATTTGTCTTTCTTGTCTGATACACCATCGTTATCTCTATCTCTAGGATTTTTTCTAAACAATGGCAGCGCCATACCTGCATAAAAATCTAAACCATTTACATTTTTAGCTTTAAACAAGCCTGTAAGATTATCAGACCCCACAAAGAAAGGCCCAAAACGGGCAAATAGCCCGAAGGAGAAATTGCGATAATCATTATTAAGTACTAAAGGCACAGAGGCTTCAAACCAACGGGTTTCAAAGCGTGGTGTTACCGCCAACATAGAAAACTGGCGAGCACCTATTGTTCCTTTTCTCCTTAGTCCTTGCAGCCACATCACATTCACATATACATTGTTCACCACCTTTACGTCAGCTTGTATATTAAAGGCTGTTGGTAGTTTCGATGTAAACTCAGTTTTCTTATCATCAAACCCAAAAACAGCTCCTGCTGCTTGGTCAAAACGGTCAAACACACTTTCATCTACACCAACATTATCAATATTTTCAAATATTTTGCCTACCGTATCTATACTACCCCAAGTAACATTTCTATTTTTTGCCAACGTGTTGCTGCGCACATATTTTGGGCTACTGTATTTTATTCTTCCCAAATCCATAAGCGTACCGCTAATACGCAAAAAGTATTTGTTTTCGGTTTTGTCCCAACGTTCTTTATTATCTAGTTTGTAGCGGTATTCTTTATAGTTGGGTCTAAACTCGTAAGTAAAACCTAAATCAATACCATAGCCTTTACCTACTCTGTTTGGGCCAAAAACTTTGGCAAAATCAAGGCCATAGCTATTACTATCGGTTTTGTATAGGTTCTCGCCTACATAACCATATTGTATACTGGTATTGGTAAATGTTATACTATCTGTACCGTTAATGGTTACACCCCCGCCGCCACCATTCTGAAAATAGAAAGAATAAATACCAGCCAAATATTTATAAGTGATACCAGCCTTTAAAAAATGCTGTTTATTATCTAATAGTACTGCGGCATAGGAAAATCCTACTTCGGCAAAACTATTAATATTTATACCAAAGCGAGTTTCGTTATACAATTGCTCATAAGAAAGTCCATCAGGGCCTTGAAAACCTTGACTATTTTTATCTAACCCCCAACGTATCATACGTGCAATAGGTTGCGACACATCGACTGCCTGAACAAAAGTGCGACTTCTGCTGCTTATACCAATAGCGTGTTTGGGGTGCAAAGCCACCATAAAACTAGGGCCACGCAACTCAGTAGAAAAATTAACAACCTTATCTTTTCCATTAAGGTTTTCTTTAAAGTTTACATCAGTAAGTTTGGTGCTTGTATCTCTTAATGCCTTATAAAGAGACTTATTGCCACTATAACTAATATAGTTATTATACATATTAGAGCCCACACCAAAAAAGTTTATATACCCGCCTACTCGGCTGTCAACAATTGATGAGGGATTAAGATAAATTCCATTAGTGCCCGCATAATTACCGTTTGCAACACCAATCCAGTTTTGTGCTGATAGTTGTAGGGCACAAAAAACAAGCACAAGGCTTAGTAAAAACTTATTCATAGGCTTAATATAAAATCTCAAAAATACGCTAAATTCATTATTTGTATATTAACGTACTAAAAAACAATTTGTGGAAAAACATTCCATCTAAAACCCCTAAAATCAACCCAACTTTGCGCCAGCATTAATTTTTCTTTTTTTACTGATGACAAGCTTACAAAATAGAATAATAGCCATAGCTGCAATATTTGGTTTATTGGCAATAGCCATTGGCGCAATGGGGGCACATTTTTTAAAAGATAGTCTTGAAGAAAACCAATTGAATCAAATAGAAACTGCTGCCCGCTACCAAATGTATGGTGCGCTTGCCTTGTTAGGTCTTGGTGCGTTGGCAGGAAAAATGCGAAAATCATTTGCGCAGGTTAGTTACTTATCTTTCACTTTGGGAATACTATTTTTTAGCTTTTCGTTATATGGCATAGTAGCCTGTAGCGTATTTGATATAAAACTTCCGAAAATTGTGTTTTTAATTACTCCTTTGGGGGGTCTTTTATTAATGGTAGGTTGGGCAACTTTATTATACTACGCTATCAGAAACCTGTACGTTAATGGTGATGATAAAAGAAAAAGTACACATAGTTCATCCAAATAATAGTATATTTAATTGCTAATACTATATTTATGGCCTGATAGGCAACAGGCTTGTTATGAAAACTATTTACTTTCTCCGCCATGCGAAATCGAGTTGGAAAGACGCAGAGCTTTCTGATATTGATAGACCGCTAAACAAGCGGGGAAAGGAAAACGCTCCCTATATGGGCAGGCATATGCGCACTTTGCGTGTAAAACCCCAACTAATTATCGCCAGCCCATCAAAACGTACCATGACCACTGCACTTATAGTGGCCGACAGAATTGGGTACGAAGAAAAAAATATAAAAATTGATATGGAGCTTTACGGGGCCAATGTGGCGCAAATAGCACGCCTTATTTATCACCTAGATGATAACCTAAAAAAAGTGATGCTGGTAGGGCACAATCCATCGTTTACACTTATTGTTGATTATTTTACCGGGCAACCTATTGATAATATGCCTACCAGTGGCTTAGTACAAATAGATTTTGATGCAAAAAACTGGCAAGAAATCGCCCCAAAAACAGGCAAACTTATTCTGTTTGAATATCCCAAAAAAATAGAAGCAGAGCTGAAAGCCAAAACAGGTAAAAAGGCACTATAATTGTCGCTTACCTTTTCTTTTTTCACCCTCACACAAAAACTTTAGTAAGTTTGCTACGCACGTATGTCGCTATTGCAATTTAATACCGATACGGACTCACAAGACCGTGAAACACTTTTTGCCGAAGTAGTTTTACCCCTACGTTTACCCAAAGCATACACCTACCGTGTACCTTTTGATATAAACGAGGATGTTGCCGTAGGTAAGCGTGTAATAGTGCAATTTGGCAAACGCAAAATATACTCAGGTGTAGTAAGAGAGGTATCTATTTATCCACCCAAAGGTTATCAGGCAAAATACATTTTACATGTTTTAGATGATGAACCGATAGTAAACAGTACCCTGCTAAAGTTTTGGGATTGGCTTAGCGAGTACTATATGGCACCCATTGGCGATGTGATGAAAGCCGCCTTACCATCGGCCATGAAGCTGGAAAGCGAATCGAAAATAAAATGGAATGCTTTGGCCGAAGGGATGGACGATACCGAGCTAACCCAAAAAGAGGAAACCCTTCTTTTCGCCATAAAAAATCAAAAAGGGCAAGAAATATCGTTAGGCGATGTGGCCGATATTCTCAATATTAAAAATACCTTTCCCGTTATACGTTCGCTATTCGATAAAGGGTTTATCATTATAAACGAAGAAATAAAAGACCGTTACAAACCCAAAACCCGCACGATAATTCGCCTAAACCCCGACCTAGCGAACGACTCGCCCCTGCTACGCGATTTATTTAGCGGATTAGAAAAACGTGCACCTAAACAGTTGGATGTGCTGATGCACTTTTTTAGCCTGCAACACCAACAAGAAGATATTTTTAAAGATGAAATAGCGCCTGAAACTTCGCACAAAACCGCTTTAAAATCATTAGTAAAAAAAGGTGTTTTTGTTGAGGAAGAAATACAGGTAGATAGGCTAAACACGCCACAACCCGAGCTTATAGAAAACACCCTAAACCCTTTGCAACAAAAGGCTTTAGAAGAAACAGAAAACGCCTTTGCCGAAAAAGATGTGGTATTGATGCACGGCATTACAGGCAGTGGCAAAACCCACATATACATTGAACTGATAAAACAAACGTTAGAGCAAGGTAAACAAGTACTATACCTATTGCCCGAAATCGCCCTTACAATACAATTGGTAAGCCGATTGCGTGCTCACTTTGGCAACGATGTAGCCGTATCACACTCGCGCTTTAACGAGCAAGAACGGGTAGAAATTTGGAACAACGTAGCCCAACAAAAAGCAAAAGTAATAGTAGGCCCCCGCTCGGCAATATTTTTACCCTTTCAAGATCTTGGACTTATTATTATTGACGAGGAACACGAAGGCAGTTTTAAACAAAATGACCCTTCGCCCCGTTATCATGGTCGCGATGCAGCCATATACCTTGCCCATTTGTGGCAAGCTAAAACCCTGTTAGGCACAGCCACTCCGTCAATAGAAACCTATTACAATGCCAAAGCGGGCAAATACGGTTTAGTGAAGCTGGAAGAACGTTTTGGACACGCACAACTGCCCCAAATACTTACTGTTGATATGGCCGAAGCGGCTAAGAAAAACCTGCTTAAAGGCCCTTTTACCCAACATATGTTGGATATACTTACCCAAACCATAAAAAACGAAGAACAGGCCATACTTTTTCAAAACCGCAAAGGCTTTGTGCCTATTACCGTTTGCAAAACCTGCGGCTGGGTACCCAAATGCGAGAATTGCGATATTAGCCTTACCTACTACAAATACCACCGTGCCTTTAAATGCCAGTTTTGCGGCTACCAACACGCCCCCTATACCAAATGCGAGGCTTGCGAAAGCAATCACCTTGAAATGATGGGCTACGGAACTGAGCGTATTGAAGAAGAACTGCAACTGATAATGCCCAATGCACGCACGGAACGTTTTGACCTTGAAAATACTCGTACCAAAAATGCCTACCACCGCATAATAAACGATTTTGAAAACCACAATATTGATGTGTTAATAGGCACACAAATGGTGGCAAAGGGATTAGATTTTGACGATATATCGCTGGTAGTGGTGCTGGATGCCGACCAACTGCTGCACCAACCCGATTTTAGAGCCAACGAGCGTGCCTATTCACTAATGAGCCAAGTAGCAGGCCGCGCAGGCCGAAAAGAAAAATATGGGCAAGTGCTAATACAAACCCGCCGCCCCTACCACCCTACTATACAATACGTGCTAATGCACGACTATGTGGGTTTTTACCAAACCGACCTTAGCGAGCGGTACCGTTTCCATTACCCGCCTTATTTCAGGCTTATAAACCTACGCCTAAAACATAAGGATGCTGAGGTTACAGAAATAGCTGCTGCACAACTGGCACATATACTACGTGAAAAACTAGGCGATAGAATACTAGGCCCTCAAGCCCCCTACATATCGCGATTGAAAAATATGTACATACGCAACATAATGGTGAAAATAGAGCGCGAAAAAGTATCGGTACAGTGGGTAAAAGCCACCATACAACGCAGTATTGATACCTTTATGGAAAACAAAGACAACCGTAAAGTACTGGTGCAGGTTGATGTTGACCCGTATTTTTAGTGGTTGGTAAGAATAAATCTAGTTAAAGATATACTGAAGGTATAGACCTCCTGAAAAGAAATAAGGTCTAATTTTAGTTTCGTACAATATTTCAGTTCCATTAGTATTAGCTTTATTTTTTTCAATAAATAAAGTTTTAGTCCCTATGTATGAAGCAAACTCAACACCTAATTTAAATTTGCGCTTTATATTCATTCCAAAGTCTAAACCCAAATTGACATAAGGAACGGGGTAATTAGGCTTCCAATAGCCTGTTCTTTCTTTCCTAATAAATAACCCGGGATAAGTATTTCCTGAACTATCTTGATAACTTCCAGTTTGTATACCCGAAACACCATTGCTAAAAAAACCTTGCTGAGCCGGAAAGAAAAGTAACACACCACCTAAGGTACTCAATGAAAATTTTTTATTTTCAGATCCTATTAAGGTATAAGAATGATTAAGTTTCAAAGCATGAACCTTAACCTCTTCACGAATTGCTGAGGATACTCTAAACCCCTCTATATTACTATTTAAAGATATTACAGATTGAATATAGGGATACATAGGTCTGTATCCAATGCTTACAGCATGCTTATTATTAAATTCCCTAATAACTGATATATCTGGAAATGATCCAAAAAAAATTCTTTGTCCTATATTTAGCCTACCTTCATTAAAATTATACTTACTATAAATAGTTGTATTATTACTTGTATAATTAGTTTGAGTTATAGAAACATCGCTATAACTTTTCATAGAATGATATGAAACTCTCAAGCCCCATTTTTGGGCTTGAATCTGTATAAAAAGGAATAATAAGATTGGTAATAGTAGTGCTTTACGGTGGCTCATTGTTATCTTCAATTCTAAATAGAAATTACATCATAAAAAAGACCTAATTTCTTTCACCTTCTCTATTCTTAAAATATAAATAGCAATAGATATTTTCACCCTGACGTTATTCTTATAACTTCGCAAGCGTATGCAAAAAATGGTATGGATCATTATATTTCAGCTATTGGCAGCCACAGTTGGTGCGCAATACAAAGAATTCCCCAAACTGCAAAGGCTATATGATGCAGGCAAATACGATAAGTGCATTAAAAAAGCGGTGAAGTATGCCAAAAGCGAAAAAAAGGAGCTTGTACCCCAAGTGTACCTTATGAAAAGCTGGTTGGCTATTGATGAGGATGCCAACCATAAATACAGTAAAACTGCCGTTAACAAAGCACTTACTGCCGCCAGAAAAATTACTCGAAAAGATGCCGAAGGTGTTCTGTTTGACAAGTATTTAGATGATTTTGCTTCACTACAAGAAAAAGCCTTTGCCAAGGCCGATGCACTGGTAAAAGAGGGTAAATGTAACAATGCCATTAAGGTGTATGATAATATAAACGCCATTTTTAATGATGCGCCCAGTGCGTATAAAAAAAGCCTGTGTATGCTAGCCGATGAATACCAAAACAAAGATGGTTTTGTATTGCTGCGAAACACTGTTTTAGGCATATACCGTGACTATAAAAAAGGCGATAGCTTTGATAAACTGCCTCAAGCCTTCGCACGCCTATCAAAAGAATATTTGCAGCGCCGCTACTATACTAATGCCGAAGATATATTGCGTAAAGGTGTAGAGGTTTTCCCCCAAGACACTTCTATTCGAGATGAAATGGTAGGGCAAATAAGTCAACTGTACCAAACAGGTATCACATCAGACTATCAAAAAGATTTGCAACAATTGCGCAGTAAATTATTGTGGGCTGATAGCAGCTATACCGACTACGACCCTGTGAATGAAATGCTGCTAAAAACCAATGAGAGAATACTAGAGCTATACATAAAATTTGAGTTGGATAACCGCCAAAAGGCACTTGACTTTATTGCTCAATGCCAATTACAAAATGCTGATTTATATACACAAAGCTATATAAACAGCTACCTTATCTCGCTATATGACCAAGCAGACATACGCCGCGTTGATGGTGCTTTGGATAATCTTACCCAACTGATACTGCACTATAATACGCCCATTGCACAACAAGGCGGACAACCTGTGGCACAATACGTTTTTAGTTTTATTTTAGACGATGGAAACTACCGCGCAGCGGCCTATTTTATTGCCCAAGCCCAAAAGTTATATCCAAAAGATAAAAAGATGCTTAGCAATATGCAGGCATCGCTAGAAAGTAAGTTGGTTGATTTATTGGCTGAAGCTCCGAAGGAAGAAATATCATTAAATATGGCTGAAACCTTCACTGCCATTGCACCCAACAATAAAAAACTACAGCAGTTAGAACAAAACTTATATGTTGAAGTACTAAAAGGCTATGCAACACAAAACAGCTTTGCCCATTTTTATGCCGTAGCCTATAGAGGTTTGGAGCTATACCC
Source organism: Bacteroidia bacterium (assembly GCA_037968475.1). Lineage (GTDB taxonomy): Bacteria > Bacteroidota > Bacteroidia > UBA8524 > UBA8524 > SB11. The sequence goes on along the minus strand of JBBKVO010000008.1, from coordinate 23,345 downwards.
CGCCCATCCTGAAATGATGAAGCTGAAAAAGGAAATGGTGATAAAAGACTATGCTGCCAACTACACTCCCAACCTAATACTGGATGATGCTGAAATGAAGGTGATTAGCTACGTACCCTCGTGTACACCTGGCAAGGTAGATGCTGCCGCACAGCAAAAATTTATAAACCTATTAAACTACTTGCGCCGCCAAACAGGTGTGTATGATAGTTGCTTTTTAGATGCCGACCTGAATGAGATGGCGCAACAAGCCGCTTTGATGATGAAAGCCAAAAACGGCCTAAGCCATGCACCTGATAGTACTTGGAAATGCTTTAGCCAAAAAGGTAAAAAAGCGGCAGGCAGCAGCAATTTATCATTAGGCCATGCAGGCACGAATGCTTTGCTAGGACAAATGGAAGATAATGGTGAAGGCAATGGATCTGTGGGACACAGACGTTGGATTTTGAACCCCTACAATAAAGTATTCGGACACGGAAGCACAGATAATAGTATGTCGCTATACGTTTTTGGTAAATATTTTAATAATCCTGAAAAAGACCGTACCCCTAACTGGGACGGAACACAGTATTTTAGCTGGCCACCCAAAGATTTCAGTCCTATAAAACTTGTGCCCAAACGTTGGAGTTTCTCTTTAGAAAATGCTGATTTCAGTTCGGCTAAAATAAAAGTTACCCTAAAGGGAAAAAACGTCAAAATTAAACCCGAACCTGTGGTAAAAGGTTATGCGGTAAATACCTGTGTATGGCAAATGGAAGATGAGGTAAAAGCAGGCAATGTATACACTGTCACTCTAACCAACGTGAGCATTGCAGGCGAAACAAAAACCAAAAACTACACCTACACTATTGAGGTGCTGGATTTGTAGCGAAAAACAAAAATTCTGAATTAAAGTAAATTCGGGTTAAGGAAAACATAAAATAAAGAGGCAAAAAAATTCGTAACCCTTTGACTTTACTTGAGTTTATATAGCAAAGACAAAAGCACCACCATTACTCTAAACATATTTGCCAAAAATATAGCACTGCATTGTCCCCCTTGCGGGTTGTCATACTGATCCCGAATATATTCGGGCTGAGGTTGTGTGGAGTCTGAACTATAAGTGCGTAAGCGAAGGGGGCAGGGGGGATGGAAAAACAACCTACAGCACTTCACTGCCGAGCGGACGCTCTATTATTGTCGGCACGAGCGGACGCTCACGCCAGCTTTAAATTGATTAAATAATAGTATTGAAACGCAAAAAATGTGTGTTTGCTCAACCCAAACTCGAATTAAATTAGAAAGCTTAATTCTAACTGTTTAATGATAAATGTAAAATAATGACTACTTACCCCTACCCTGCACCATTATCAAAACGGTATAGATAAGTATTTTAAAATCAACTGCAAGGCTTATGTTTTCAATGTATAGAAGGTCAAACTTTAAGCGTTCTACCATTTCAGTTACATTTTCGGCATAGCCGTATTTCACCTGTCCCCAACTGGTAATACCCGGCCTCACCTTGTGCAGATGGCGGTATTGGGGGGCTATTTGTACTATTTTATCAATAAAATATTGGCGTTCGGGGCGAGGGCCTACCAAGCTCATTTCACCAATAAGTACATTAAAAAACTGTGGCAATTCATCCAATCGGGTTTTGCGTAAAAACAAACCTACGGGAGTTACACGGTCGTCATTTTCACGCGCCAACTGGGGGCCGTTTTGTTCGGCATCCACCCGCATACTCCTAAATTTTATAATCTTAAACGGTTTGCCGTGCCAGCCCACACGTTCTTGCAAATAAAATATCGAACCTTTTGAGGTAAAACGTACCGCCAACACTACTGTTAAAAACAGAGGAAAGCCCATTATCATTACAAAAATTGAGAAAAAAACATCAACTAGCCTTTTCACCGTTTGTTGCCAAACAGGCATTATTTGTGTTTTAATTTCGATAAGCGGAGGGCCAAGTATGTGGTTTACCCTCACCGTACCCGAAATAATATCATACATATCGGGTATGATTTTAATATTGGTTTTCTCCCCCTCCAGTTCATTCATTATGCTTTCAAGCAAATGATGCTCTGATGTTTCAATAGCTATAATAACCTCAACAATCTCTTTCTCGGCTATTACACGTTTTATATCATTTACATTACCCAGTACAGGCAAATGACCGCTTAGTTTATCCTCGCTGTCTTTTTCTGTTTTTATAAAACCTTTAAAAAAGAAACCTTCTGATTTTTTTCTATTTTCCAGCTCATTATACAAATCAAAAGCGCGTTGATTACTGCCTATTACTATGGTATTAAACCCAATAGTACGGCTTTGTATTTTACGCTTTATTTGCGTGGCTATTATATAGCGCGGTATAGCGGTGAGGAAAAACTGCAAGCCAAATAATACTATAAACGATTTATAATAATCAGTATACGATTTCACATAATCATCCAACAGAAGAAAAAAGAATAGCAACAACACTCCCAGTATACTGGTATTAAATGCGTATGCTATATCCCTCAGCCGCGAGCGGATAACTACCTCTTTGTAATTGCCGGTTAGCGTATACATTACTATCCAATACAAGGGTATAGCTAATAGACCTAAATATAGGTTACGGTCGTTGGGTTCAAAAGGAATATCGAACCCAAAAATTGACGATTCGATGTATTTTTTGCGGTAAACAAAAAATAATGTCCACGTAGCTGCCGAAGCAATAAAATCCCACAATATGAACGAAAAGCGTAAGCGGGCTTTATTCACGATACATTAGTTTAAGGTTATCTATAAAAATTTCAGGTGTAATATTTGCATCGCCGTTAAGTGCAGTAAAAAATACTTTGTATTTGGTGCCTGCTGCTGCGGCAACTAACTCATCATTCAAGTATATATACCCTTTTTGCCATACACCTTTGGTATCAAAAGGACTAACCGAAGGTAAAGCATATCTATCGCCATTTGCACTTATCTCAATCAAACCTACTGAAAATGGAATATTGCATTTGTAATGAAACTCTAAATACACATCACGTCCGTCTAATGGTAAAGTAAAAGCATCTTCAGTTTCTACTTCAAAAAAAGAATTCTCCACGTTACCCAAAGTCATATAAGCATACAAAGAGGTATCAGCACCTGCACCTTTGCTTTTGGTTATTAAAATAGTATCCATTGTACCTGATACTATTTTAATAGATTTTGCATTGTTGTTAAAATCTTCCAGCCAAGCAAACTTCGTGTTACTTTCATACTGAAAGATAGGCCTGATGGTATCTACTTTACCTTCGTGCAATTCAATGGTATTAAAATAGCCTGTAGCCATTGTATAAATAACAAAACCTTCGCGTGCCAAACGTTTCACAAATGGTCGTATTTCTATCCTGTTAGTTCCTTTTTGTAATACAGGAAAAGTTACGGGAGCTTCAAAAATACCTTCTAAGTTATCGTTGATATACACCCCAAAATGGTTAATGTTTTGCAAAGGTGTCCCTTGACCATTCTTTACAGTAAATTCAAGCGATTTTACATGGATATAGGAAGGTATCTCTATATCCTTTTTGCACGAGTTAAAAACAAGTCCAAAAGATAACAGCAGTAAAAAGAATATGGTATTACGCATATGGCACAAAAATATGATTATTTGGTATAGACAACGAAAAAACAACCGTTGTGTATTAAACCCTCATCATATTTATTTTTTCTATTATCTCATAAGCTACTTGCATAGCATTGTATCCATCTTCTATGGTTACAGCTGTATTGCTATTGGTAGCAATGGATTGGTTAAATAACTCTAACTCTCGTTTTATCGAATTTACAGGTTCAACCTCTGGCGATTCAAAGTGAATTATTTTTTTGCCTTTACCTTCTCCCAAGTCTAAAACTGCCGAAAATGGATTTTCTTGTCCATGAGCATCCTCTAAACGGAATACTTCCATTTTCTTTCCTAAAAAGTCAATAGTTATATAAGCATCACGCTGAAAAAGACGGGTTTTACGCATATTTTTTAGTGATATGCGACTGGCGGTTAAGTTGGCCACACAGCCATTATCAAACTCTATACGGGCGTTGGCTATATCAGGCGTATCGCTTACTACGGCTACACCACTGGCACTTATTTTTTTAACGTTTGATTTTACTACACTAAGGGTAATATCAATATCGTGTATCATCAAATCAAGCACTACGCTTACATCCGTTCCGCGAGGATTAAACTCGGCCAAACGGTGTGTTTCTATAAACATAGGCTTCATTTCGTACTGCTGTGCAGCTAAAAAGGCGGGGTTAAAACGCTCTACATGGCCTACCTGCACCCTTACATCGGCTTCGTGGGCAAGCGCAACTAAATCTTTAGCCTCTTGCATATTGTTGGCCAAAGGTTTTTCTATAAATACGTGCTTACCAAGCTTTATGGCCTTTATAGCACTTTCGTAATGATTAAAAGTAGGGGTAACAATATCTATTGCATCAACAGCATCCAGTAGTGCATCCAATGTGGCAAAACGGGGTATACCGTACTCACTTTCAACTTTGGCGGCGTTCTCGTCGCTATTATCTACAAAACCAACCAAATTAAACGCTGGTATTTCTTTTAACAGGCGAATGTGGATTTTTCCTAAGTGCCCTGCCCCAATTACTCCGATTTTTATCATGCCTTATGGTTTACATTTGCAAAAATGATGATAAAGCCCGTGCGGGATTTTATTTATTTTCAACTTTTGTGCATAAAACATCGTGATAAAGGACACTTATAAACATAAAGGACAGCGAAAACGCTTGGTAGAGTTACTAATGAGCAAGGGTATAAGCGATAATACAGTACTGCAAGCTATACTACACGTGCCCCGACACTATTTTTTTAGCGCAGAGTTTGTTGATTTTGCTTACGACGATAAAGCCTTTCCGATAGAAGACGGGCAAACCATATCACAACCCTATACGGTGGCCTACCAAAGCGAGCTTTTGCAAGTGAAAAAAGGGCTTAAGGTGCTTGAGATTGGTACGGGCAGTGGCTACCAAGCAGCGGTATTGGCACAAATGGGTGCGCACGTTTTTACTATTGAACGACAAAAGGGATTGTACGAAAAAGCGAAACCTATGCTTAAAAACATGGGCTATAGCGATATACATTTTTATTTTGGTGATGGTACTTTGGGCTTGCCCGAATATGCCCCCTACGACCGTATTATTGTTACCGCAGGCGCGCCTGCCATACCCAAAGCATTGGTTGACCAACTAAACATGGGCGGTATATTGGTGATACCCGTGGGTGATGCCGAAACACAAAAAATGCTGCGCATAAGCAAACTGCCTAGTGGTGAAATAAAAAGAGAAGTATTTAAAAACTTTGCTTTTGTGCCCCTTTTGGGCGAGGATGGTTGGAATAAGTAGTTTACAGTTTTAGGTTTAAGAATTGAAAAACTACACTTTGTAAAACTTAATTCTTAAAACATAACACTAAACAAACCGTTTTATCTCACGTTCAACATCACGTTTTTTAAGGTCTTCGCGTTTATCAAACATTTTTTTACCTCGTCCAAGTCCTATTTCTAGTTTTGCAAAACCTGTATCGGCCTGAAAGAATTTTAAGGGCACAATGGTATAGCCTTTAATTTCCATTTTGGCTTTTAGTTTGCGTAGTTCACGTTTGGTAAGCAATAGTTTTCTATCGCGCAACGGGGCGTGGTTGTGGTAGGTTCCGCCTTGCTTAAACTCTGATATGTGCATATTTTTCACCCACAAACCATCGGGCAAAAAAACGCAAAATGCCTCGCTCATATTCACATTGCCCAGCCTAATGCTTTTTATTTCTGAACCTTTAAGGGCAACACCTGCCGTATAGGTTTCATCGATAAAAAAATCGTGCCTTGCTTTGCGGTTTATTATGTTTATCTGTTTCTCCAACTGTATATTCTTCTTATTCTAAATCTCTTATTTCACTGCACCCTTCGACAGGCTCAGGATGACAGCCCACTAATTTCTAATTATAAATTTCTAATCTGAATTTATCATTTATTGTAGACTTGCAAAAAGTCGTTCTACTTTTTCTTTTTTCAATATTTTTTGTCCTGTTTCACCCGTTGCCACAACCCTATCGCCCACACGAGCAGTGTATTTGCAAATCACCTCATTTTTTTCAATCTTCACTACTTCAGCCTCAAAAGTAACCTCTTGCCCCACCAAAGCAGGCGACTGATGGTATACGGTAAGAAATGTACCTATCCCCTCCTCGTCCTCCTCTTTCATTTCCAACACAAACAAGCGAGTACTCCACTCTGCATCTTTGCCTAGTGCAAAGGTAGCGTATACGGGGTGCACTTGTCCGCTTTCAAACTCGGCAGTTTCATTAGTCGCTACTATTTTAGTGTAGATTTTTTTATCTCCTGCTGCAAAAGGTTTTTTCATAGCTGTATCTACTGCAAAAGTAAAAGATTTTGTGGCTATTGTTGCTATTGTCGTATGCGATGGGTTTAAAACCCATCGTTTTGTAATTACAGCGCGAAGCAGGACTTAAAGTCCTGCTTCGCGCTGTAATTTTAACAGAATAGATTTTCATAATCTATTACCAAAAATCTACCCCCGCACCACCAATACAGGTATTTTCACATTATGTCGTACGGCATCAACAGTAGCGCCAAACAAAATATCTTTAAAGGTTTTATGACCGTGAGCACCCATTACCAAAAGGTCGCATTCGTTTTTATTTACTATACCTGCTATACCTTTGGCGGGGTTACCGTAGCCTATTTGCACATCGGCTTGGTAGCCTTGCTGTTGCAGGTAGGTAGCATAGCTGCTTAGGTTTTCAATATCTTGTTCAGTTTCATGGTCGTGTATATCCGCGCCCATTACACTTGCGCCTGCACTTTCTACAATATGTATAAGTGTATAATGGGCTTGTTTCCCACCTTGAGATATGGCATTTTCTATGGCTGTTTTATCCATATCAGAAAAATCAATGGATATGGCTACGTTTTTAAATTCTTTAAGGGTCAATTCTCCCAAGTCTAAAGCCTGTCCGTGCGGCATATTACTTATTTTTACTTTTTTATCTGGTTTTATAAACGGACTAAAAACAATGTATATCAACAGTAAGCCTGCCAACACAATAATGGGTAGTACAAATATGTAAATGTATATACTACTATCACCTGCGCTTTGTAGCCAACTGCTTATCTCGTCAACTACTAATTTTACATTTAGCCCGACAATAATAATGGCACACAACCAAGCCAATACCTGTACCCAAGGCTTTATAACGTATATGCCCATTTTGCGTTTGTTGCTAACAAAATGTATTAGCGGTATAACAGCAAAACCCAGTTGTAGGCTTAGTATTACCTGACTAAGAATAAGCAATGCGCCCAGTTTTTCTTCGCCTAGATAAACTATGGTGAAAACGGCAGGGACTATGGCTAACAAGCGGGTAATAATACGTCGCAACCAAGGACGTATGCGCAGGTTTAAATACCCTTCCATTATTATTTGACCTGCCAGTGTGCCAGTAATGGTGCTACTTTGCCCTGCGGCTATTAGTGCTATGGCAAACCATATAGGAGCTGTGCTTCCAAAAAGATTGGTAAGCAATTGGTGTGCATCTTGAATTTCGGCTACATCAAAGTAACCGCGATTATGAAAAGCTGCCGCTGCCAGTATTAGTATGGCTGCGTTGACAAAAAAAGCAAGGTTGAGAGCAACGGCTGAATCGATAAAATTGAAACGGATGGCTTTTTTTACACCTTCATCGGTTTTGCTGAAACGACGGGTTTGCACTAACGATGAATGTAAATACAGGTTGTGAGGCATTACCGTTGCCCCTATTATACCTATGGCAATGTATAAAGCACCATCACCGGGTAATGAGGGGATTAAGCCTTTTACCATCTCGCCTGCATCGGGCTTTACTATCAGCATTTCAATTAAAAATGCAATACCTATTATGGTAACCATCGAAAGTATAAAGGCTTCCATTTTTCGTATGCCTTTATTGATAAGAAAGAGCAGCAAAAAGGTGTCGGCAAGAGTAATTAGTACCCCCGTTAGCAAATCGAGGCCAAACAACAGTTGTAAACCTATGGCCATGCCTATTACCTCGGCAAGGTCGCAAGCGGCTATGGCTATTTCGGCCAATACATACAGGGGAATATTAATAAACCGTGGGTAGGTATGTCGGCTGGCTTGTGCCAAATCGAGGCCACGCACCAAACCCAAACGCGCACTAAGACTTTGCAACAACAACGCCATTAGGTTACTCATTAGCAACACCCAAATAAGCGCATAGCCAAATTTGCTACCCCCTGCCAAATCGGTAGCCCAATTGCCCGGATCCATATAGCCCACGCTAACTAAGTAGGCAGGCCCTAAAAACGCTAAAAGGGTTTTAAAAAAACCGCGTTTATGGGGCACATTTACACTGCCGTGTACTTCGCTTAACGATTTTGAGGCGTGTTCTTGCTCTTTCATACTTTGGCTACAAACAAGTTTTGGGCTACTTCTTTGCTTATTTGCAGGCTTCGCTCCTCACCTATTTTCACAGTCATGCTACCGTCAAACTCAAAACGTTCCAGTACTTCAAAAGGCAAACCAAGTGTTATTTCTAGTTTGTTCAGGTATTTTAAAAAGTTATTGTCTTCATCGCTTACTCCACTAATGGTGTAGTTTGTGCCTACTTTGGCGTTTTCTACACTTATTTGAGCATCTTTTGGAAACTCGCCATTTTTATCAGGAATAGGGTCGCCGTGTGGGTCGTTCTTAGGATAACCCAAAAACTCGTCCAATTGGTCAATAAGCAAATCGCTATGTATGTGCTCCAACTGTTCGGCCACCTCGTGCACTTCATCCCACCTGAATTTTAGTTTTTCACACAAAAAAACCTCCCATAAACGGTGCTTACGTATTGTTGAAACAGCTATACTTCGCCCTGCTTTGGTAAGGGTTACCCCCTTATACTTCTCATAGTTTATCAGCCCTTTATCGGCCAGTTTACGCAGCATATCTGTAACTGAAGCTGCTTTGGTATTCAGTTCTTCGGCAATAGTATTGGTGCTTACCTCGCCACCTTCTTTTTGCGAGTGTTTGAAAATAGCTTTAAGGTAATTTTCTTCGGTAAAACTAAACATCAAGGCAAATATAAAAATATTTTTAGACTAATCTAAAAGTAATGAATCTTAAGTTTATATGACCTGAGCGGACGCTCTATTATTTTTGGCACAAGCGGACGCTTGAGCCAGCTTTTAATATCCCTAACGGGGGATTTCCCCCCGTTAGGGATATTAATACTCAATGCCCATGTTTTTAAACATAAAAGCATATATATCAGCTATTTCGTCCATTATTTTGGCGGTAGGTTTACCTGCACCATGCCCTGCTTTTGTTTCTATACGTATCATTATAGGGTTAGCACCTGCTTGTGCTTCTTGCAAACGAGCGGCAAACTTAAACGAATGCCAAGGCACTACCCTGTCATCGTGGTCGCCGGTGGTTATAAGTGTAGCGGGGTATTTAGTCCCATCTTTTGCATTGTGTAAAGGCGAGTATTTAATTAAATAATCAAAATCGGCAGCGCTATCGGCACTACCGTATTCTACTACCCAACCCCAACCTGCGGTGCTTTTGTGGTAGCGCAACATATCCAACACGCCTACGGCAGGCAAGCATACTTTATACAAATCAGGGCGTTGGGTTAGGCAAGCACCTACCAACAAACCTCCGTTACTGCCACCTGCTATGGCAAGCTTGCCACTGTTGGTATATTTCTCTGCTATCAAATATTCAGCAGCAGCTATAAAATCGTCAAACACGTTTTGTTTTTTCTCTTTCATACCTGCTTTGTGCCAATCTTCGCCAAACTCTCCACCACCGCGCAGGCTGGGCATGGCAAACACAAAACCTTTTTCTAACAAAGCCATACGGCTAATGCTAAACGATGGCGAAAGGCTGATATTAAACCCTCCGTAAGCATAAAGGTAAGTAGGATTATTACCGTCTAATTTTAAACCTTTTTTGTGTACCACAAACATGGGTATTTCTGTACCGTCTTTGCTTTTGTAGGTTACTTGTTTCGACTCGTAATCATCAAAATTGAATTTTACTTCTGATGTTTTGTATACGGTTGATTTGCCTGTGGCAATGTTGTAGGTGTATATAGTGGGCGGATATACAAACGATGTGAAGGTATAAAACACTTCACCGTCTTCTTTTTTACCGTCAAAGCCACCTGCTGTGCCTATGGCTGGCATGGCTACTTCATGTTCCATTACACCATCGTAGGTGTATTGTACTATTTTGGTAGCTGCTTTGTGCAGGTACGATGCAAATAGTTTTCCGCCTGCTGTGGTTGCTCCTTCAAGAAGGTCATCACCTTCAGGCAAAATATTTTTCCAATTTTCAACAGCAGGGTTTTTAGGGTCAACCAATGCCAATCGGTATTTAGCTGCACCATTATCGGTATGCACTAATATTTTATCACCTACGTTTTCTACTATACCGTAGTTGTATTCAAAACCTTCAAACAGGGTTTGCAGTTTACTTTTAGGGTCTTTTAGGTCTTTCCACAACACACCTGTGCCGCTTGTACCCGCTGATATGTATATAAACATAAAACGCTCGTCTTCGGTAATTTGTGTGCCGTAGTAGCGGTATGGGTTTGCGGCATCGTTATACACCACTTCATCAGCACTTTGTGGTGTACCTAGTTTGTGGTAGCAAATACTTGGGTTAATACTGGCCTGAGAATATTCAGAACCTTCTTTGGGTTGTGGATAGCGGGTATAATAGAACCCATTGCCTTGCCATGCTCCCGAACTGAATTTTACCCACTCTAACTTATCACCACTGGGCTTTTTGGTAACGATATCCCACACTTCAAGTGTTTGCCAATCAGACCCCGATTTTGAGGTAGAAATAACCACTTTTTTGTTATCGTTGCTAAACGACATACCTGTAAGTGCCACTGTACCATCATCAGACAGTTTATTTGGATCTAAAAATACTTCAGGTGTTCCGTTTAGCCCTTTTTGGTAGTACACTACCGATTGATTTTGTAAACCATCGTTTTTTGAGAAGAAATAGTACTCGCCTTTTTTACTTGGTGCTGAGTATTTGGGGTAATCCCATATCTCTTTCAAGCGGGCTGCTATTTTGTCTTTATAAGGTATCGCATTAATATAGTTGTGTGTAAATTGGTTTTGAGAGTCAATCCAGCTTTGTACATCGGCAGAACCATCTGCCTCTAGCCAGTTGTATGGGTCGGCTACGCTATGTCCGCTATATTCAAATGTCGAATCAACTTTCTTACTTAAAGGGTATGTCATTTTTTCTTCCTTGGGTGCTGATTTTTTGCACGAAATTAAGGCAGTTACTGCCACAATGGCTAGTACAAAAACTTTTGTAGGCTTATTTTTCATAAACTTATTTTTTTGGATAAAACAAATGTAGTGTTTGGTAGTCCGAATATAGCCGAATTAGATTAAAGGCTATATTTGTGCTATAAAAAACATTAAACCCGCACTGCGGTTATATAGTTTATGTGGAAGAAATTTGTATCGTACATGATTTTTTGGCGCAAAAGCGGCAACAAAACCGATAATTTTAATTTACGGATGATGCACGGCATTAACCGCATTTCTATACTGGTGTTTTTAATAGCAATGATTGTACTGATAGTACGCTTTATAATACGCTGACATTTTGACTTTGGTATTGGTTTTGAATATAGTTAACTATTAAAAAATAAAGAGAGAACGAAAATGATAATGTTAGGATACTTTTTTATGATACTTACTTTTATAGCAAGTATTGTGGTGAGTTTACGATTTAAATCGGTAGCGAAAAAAATGAGTGAAGAAGGCTTGAGTAATGGCCTTAGCGGACGCGAAATTGCTGATCGTATTTTGCACGATAATAATTTGTATGATGTGAAGGTGGTTTCGGTTAAAGGAAGCCTTAGCGACCATTATAACCCTGCAAACAAAACGGTGAACCTTAGCCCAGAGGTATACCACGGACGTAGCGTTTTGGCTGCTGCTGTGGCTGCACACGAGTGCGGACACGCTATACAACACGCTAAAGCCTACAGTTGGTTAGAGTTTCGCAGTATTATGGTAGGCCCTGTTAGTATTGCTTCATCGTATATGCAGTGGCTAATTTTAGGTGGTATCGTGGCGTTGTATTTTGGTATGGGCACTACCTTACTGGGTATTGGTATTGTATTATTTTCGCTAACTACTTTGTTTAGTTTTATTACTTTACCTGTTGAGTTTGATGCCAGCAAAAGAGCTTTAGCTTGGTTGCAAACATCGGGTTTGATACAAGATAGCGAGTTGCAAAAATCTCGTAAAGCACTTAACTGGGCAGCATCAACTTATGTAGTTGCTGCATTGTCATCATTGGCTACCCTGCTATATTATATTATGATATTTGTAGGCCGCAGAGATTAATATTAATCTTAAACCATATAAAATGAAGAAGGCCTGCCACAAGTGGCAGGCCTTCTCTTTTTACACAAAATAAACTGTTCTTATTAGCACTTATTATGTCTATATTAATTTGTAGTAGTAGTATTTGCCACTTTAATACACTTAATAAGTATAGGTATACCTGCCATACAAATACTACCTCTACGTGCCGCAGAATAATCCAATAAAACAGGAGTTCCGTTATCTATATTTCTTCCTTCCATATCACTATCCAATACCTCTAAAATAGTACCGTCATTTAGTTTTATTATCCAACCACAACCATCAAGTTTGTTATGCCAATCGTACAAAACACCCATGTATTTGTATTGGCATTCTGGTTTTTCTTCTTTCAATGGTTTTAAACAGGTTACTCTTACGGTTTCGTGTGGTGGAGGCTCAGCAAAGCAATCTAAAGTACTTTCAGGGCACATAGAGCTTTTAATACCATAATAACTAAGCTCAACCGGCATCCCTTCGTATATAGTGTTGATATCTAAGGCTATATCAGACTGGCAAGGTTTTAACAAAGTGCCATTATCAAGCCTAATCCAATAATTTTCAAAAACACCTAAACCACATACTACTCTTTCAATTTTTCCTTTTACTTCGCAGTTTTTTGGTTCTTCGTTTGGTTTATCTTTCCCTAGTAATTTTATACAGGTAATATTTACTGTTGTATTTTCTCCAGGCCAAGCTAAACAAACTATCGGACTAGCACAATCAATAGATTCAGGGGCTAACTCTTCGTAGCTAATTTCTACTTCTCTACCTTCGTAAATTTTAGATTTTTCTAGCAAGGCTACTGACGATTTACATGGGTGTAGTAAAGTTCCGTCGTCAAGACGTATCCACATACTACCATATACTCCCCAACCACAAAGAGCATTCTCAAATTTTCCTTTTTTAGCGCAGGTTTTGGTATTGTCATTGGGCGGGTTGGTAGGTTCTTTTGTGCACGCGGCTAACAAAAGCACAAAAAGAAATGGAAGAATTTTAAGTGTTTTCATGTTTTTTTTGTCTGTTTCTATATTGACAATTCTTAATTTAAAAACGCTGCACATAAAAAAAGCCGACTTTAAGAAGTCGGCTTTTCACAATTTAAATTAACCTTTTCTAGTTGTTGCTAATCACTTGCATACATCTAATTTCGATATTGTACCCACTCATGCAATTGGTAATTGCATCGTGCTTGTACACATACCCAAATTTAATTTTGTCTCCAATCTCTAATCCTGCTAATTTGTCTTGATTAATTGGATACAACCAAGTTCCATCAGCTAATTTAATTGTAAGGTTGCAACCATCAAGTGGCCAAAACAATTCACCCTCAAAGCCACATACATCAGGGTTTGCAGGGTCGCTAGGCAATTTGTCATCACTGGGGTCTTCCACAGGCGGTTTGTCTTTATCATCATCACCAGGATAATTTCCTCCATCATCAGGGTTGTCAATAATTACCCCGCCTTTATCGGGTCCATCAATGGGTGGCTGATTGCTGCACGACGACATAGCAATAATGAATAACAATACCACTAAACTTGATACTAGTTTTGTGTTTCTTAAAAAATTAATGTTCATAGTTTTATTTATTTGGTTATATTATATTGACAAAAAACAACCTATAATTGCTGCATCACTTTGAAAAAAAAACACGTTACTACTTACCTATCAGATAGATATAAATAAAAAAAGCCACTACAATGTAGCGGCTTTAAATACATATTTATAGAATATATTTATTATCTTGTCCCGCACCAACCCGGCTCTATTGTGCCACATTTATCTCTTATTACGCTTATACAGGTAATACGAGCTTTGTTGTATACAATACAACCGCCCGGTGCAATTGAGCTTTCGCCACAAGCCATCTCTTGGCTTATCAGTGCTTGGTAATCAAGTGTAATGGGCATACCGTTATATATTTCATCGCGGTTTATGGTGTTGTTATCAACACTACAAGGATATAGCATTGTGCCATTATCAAGCATTATTACATAGCTGCCGTAAAAAGCATTAACACCTGCTTGCTCAACAAACTGCCCATTAAGACCGCAGGCAGGTGGTGTAGGTGGTTCTTGCTTACAAGCTGCAAAAGCTAAAATGCTTAACATTACTGCTAACAGACTTTTAATTTTTGTAATTTTCATAGTTTATTGTTTTTATTATTTATTTGACAATTAATTACTACTTAATGCTGCACAGGCATCAAAAATTAATTTTAACACCTGTTTCAACACCTATAAATAACGGTCTGCGTGCAGGTACTTGGGCATTTTTGCTTTGTATGGTTAATAAAGGTGCACTAATGGTTTGCTCAGCAAACACACTGGTGCAGTTGCTTATTTTGTAGTTTATAGCAAATCCCAAAGCTACATTAACATTAAACCTTCGGTAGGTTTGCCATGTATTACCACTTGACATTAAATTATCTCGATTAGATGGAGGTTGTTTTGCATAAAGTTCAGTATACTTTCCTGCTACAATGTAAGATGCTGTAAAACCACCATTAACACCAAACTGCCAACGCTTATTTGTTGCAAATGTATAATTGGCATAAACAGGCAAGTGTATGCTTTGTAGTGATAGGTTAACCTTTGTACTATCTTTTACCGTTGGTAAAGAATAAACCGTATATCCTGTAACGATGCTTTGGTTTGATAATGAATCGAAACCATAGGTTTCTGTGGAATCTTTGGTATAATTTATATTCCAGCGTACTTGGTCGATGCTCCATTTATTATAAGCTATACCAAAGCCAATTTTCCATTTAGTATTTAATGCTCTTTCAGCTTTTAGCCCTAAAGACCACCCTGCTTTAAGCTCTTCGGCATATTCTTCAACATCACTGGTCGCAATACTGCTGCTGCTTATATCCTCCTTCTTATTAGCAAGGTTTAAATAAACCGCAGTAAATGGATTGTAGTAGGCTTTTAACGCCCATTTGCTATCAACACAGTTGCATTTTTTTAGTATGCTATCGGTAGTTTCTGCATTTTTGGGGTTAGGCTCATCTATCTTGGTTATAACTGTTTCTTGTGTGGGGGCATCTTCCTCTGTTTCTATACCTTCATTGATATTGTTATCTATATTATTATCATTATTGCTTGCTGTGGCTTCTAATATGTTTTCGGCTATAGAGTAATCCTCTGTTTTATCGGCATCTAATACGCCTTCGTTTTGACTATTGCCTGTATTTAATGTAGTTGCTGTTACACTTTTGGGGGCACTCTGTTGTTTCTTTTGTTGTTTTACACCCTGTGCGCTTGGGGTGGCTGCTATTGCCGCCAAACTATTGACCGAAGCTGCCGCAACACTATTATCAACAGTATTGTTTTGATTGTGGTATGCCTTCTCGTCTCCCCTATTTCTATACGCATTATAGGCTTGACTTTGGGTGATTGTGCCATTAGACTCTGTTTCCACTTGGTTTGGAGCGTTTATAGCTGTTGAGTGGGTATTGCCTATTTTTTCAGCAGAAATTATAAAGTATGCACCTACTAAAGTGCTCGCTAAAAGGCTAAAAAATATAATTATTCCCCTTCTTTTACTTTTGTGTTGCATTTTGCGTTGCACAGCCGCAAACGAGCCTGATGATGGTTTCAGCTCGAAAGAGTCAGCGCGTTCACGCAAAAAATTATTGAACTCTTCGTCTTTCATAGTGCTTATCGTATTTGGTAATAGCGTCTAACTTCTTTTGTAATAGTATTTTTGCCCGTGAAAATTGTGAGCGCGAGGTACTTTCGGTTATCTCTAGCTGCTCGGCAATTTCTTTGTGCGAAAAACCTTCAATAGCAAACATATTCAGCACCACCCTATACCCAGCGGGCAAGCTATGTATACACTGCATCAGTACTTGGGTGTCTATATCGTGGTATTGGCTTGTGGCTATATCTGCATTGTTTTCTACCACATCTATATCTGCCTCCATACGTAGTTTTTGGGTGGCTTTTAAAAAGTTTAGTGCGGTATTTATCATCACTCGTTTTATCCAAGTTTCTAGTGATGCTTCTTTTCTAAATTTTTCCAAATTGGCAAATACCTTCACAAAACCATCTTGCATTATATCTTCGGCATCATGTTCTGTTTGTGCATAACGAAAACATACACCCAACATCTTTGGGGCATACTTATCAAAAAGGCGGTTTTGTGCGGCTCTTTTGCCTGCCAAACAGCCTTTTATCAATTCTTCGTCTTGCAAGGTTATCACAGTATTTTTTTGTGTGTCTTTGATTGTATTGACAACATTTAGTTTCTAAACGCTGCATAGTATATACAATATAAAAATAAAAAGCCCCCAAAGGGTAATCCTTTGAGGGCTAATATTTTAGTTGAGTTAGTTTTTATTTTTGGTTGGTGCTAGCATTTACAAATACGTATTTGCCTAGGTCTTTTTTCCAAATTACAATCACTACTTCTAGGTTGTCTTTGTTAAAACCTTTAACATCCATAGTATAAGTTTTGCTAACTTCAGTACCAGCAGTTATATTACCAGTAGCTACTGTTTCACCCCAAGTTGGAGCAGAAGTAGCACCGTCAAGTTTAGCAGCACCTCTCATTACGTGATGATGTGATACGTTAGGAGTGTTTGCATGGCCGCTTTGTGCACCAACAACACCATCTTCTAATACATAAACAGCTACACGGTAATCACCTGTTGCAGGTTTAAAGAATTTGGTTTTGGTTTTAATGGTCATTACATCACCGTTAAAGCTAGTTGTAAAGCCAGTGTTAGCAACAACAGGAGCAGCTTTGTGAGCTTCAACCTCTGCTTTTACTTTAGCTTTTTCACTAGTTACATTAACACCACCATTAGGGCGATCAAGTTGAAGCTTACCATCGGCACTCCAAGTAGGATAACCTGTTACACCCCAAGCGTCATCTAAATCAGTAGATGTTTGAGTAATAAATAATTTGGCAACAAAGTTTTGGCTATATGCGCTTACAAAAGCCGCATTACCTTTATTGGTGCTAAGAATATCTTCATTGGCAACCCATCCCCATCCGCCGCACGGAGGGCAGGCACTACCAGTGTGTTTAACCACAAACGCAGTATTTATTTCAGCAACAGTAATGCCATCACCACCTGTATTTCCAGGAGTAGATGAATCTTCAGTTTTTTTACACCCTGCAAATGCAAGCAATACAACAATCAGGGTAAGGTAGATTTTTTTCATATGAGTTTATCCGTTAACAATAATTTTATAAAACAAATTTATTGATTTCATAATCAAATACAAGCAAAAAAATAATACACAAAACATGGCATTGTCATAATTTCACCAATACTATGTTTTCAGATCCTTATTCTATCGCCACTAAAAATCTAATAGTATACCACCGTGCACTAGTATACCTATGCCCTTTAATCCATCGGAATTATATTGCATATTATAATCTACTAATACAAATTAACGTTACTGTTTTGCCCTTTGTATTTTTTTACCTTTGCACCAATGCGTAAACAAATTTTCATCCTTCTATTCTTTATTGCCCCATTGTATCAATTTGGGCAAACTATTGTTCAAGTAGATTTTAACGAATCTGCTTTTGATGAGCGCTACCATAAAAGCAAACAAATAATACCCGTATTTAGATATACCAATAATAATATTGAGGAGTATGAAAAATTTGGTATTGAACAGAAAAAACTAAACACCTTTAGCATAAAGAAGTTTCCTGATATGAGGGGGGCTGATGACACTGCCTATGGTTTTATATATTACTCTGGTGCGCCTACTGATATAAACAGAGGTTATGTTACGTTTTTGCTAAACAACTACCGCCGTTGGAGTAAACCAGCCATTTTGCATATAGACCGCAACAATAATCTTGATTTTACGGATGATGGGGCTGGTGATACGCTTGGCAACTTTACACCATATATAAATATAAAATTTCCTCACCCAAAGTTTCCAACGGCAACTTACACTGTACGTATTAGCCGTTTTGATTTAAACAAAGATGAAAAATACCGTTATTTAATGGATGAGTACTATACCAAAAACCAAGGCAACAAGGTATTTGCCGGTATTGATTATAGTTTTAAGGAGAACCGACAAAATATGCGAGGAGCGACGTACAATGGCGAACAAGACACTTTTAGGTTGGCATTGTATGATGGCAACTACGACGGTTTGTATACTAATGCTGAATACGACCAAATTTTTGTTGCAAAACAAGGCGATACTATATTTTTAGATGATTTTGCTTTTGCTATTGATGAGAAAATGAAGAACACCGAGTTTGAATGGAACTACAAGGTGTACCGTATAACTGAGATTGACCCTGCGGGACGTTTTGTAAAGTTTTATTGGGATAAAGATGCAGTATCGAAAAAGGCATTACGCATTGGCAAGAAGATACCCAAGTTTACCTTTTACCTACACGACAGTAAAACGACTAAGAAAATAAAGAAATACCGTCGCAAAGGTTTGTACATATACTTTTACAATACCGAGAACCCATCGTTTGAGCAAGATACTGCCGCCCTTAGCCAAATACACAGCAAGTATGGCAATTGTATAAACATTGTTACGTTAAACTTTGGCGACTACTACAAAACTATAAGTGCGATGAAGGTATTGGATGAAATACCCTACACTGTTGGACTTAGCAACCGCGAATTGAACCGAAAATTTAACATAGAAAAACTACCCACAGGTTTTTTGTGCCGCAAACGTTTAAAACTTGCCCATAAAGATATTAGCCCACAGCAGGTTTTAGACTTGCTTGATAAAGGCATTAAACCGCAATAACTAAAGTTGTTTGTTTGCATTTAATATATTGTTTTTGATAACTTAGCCCGTGCTAAACTATCTATAAACATGAGAAAAACTATACTATTGCTTACTATCAGCATAGCTATTTGCACGTTTTGGGGCTGCAAAAACACAAACAAAACCAATTCTGAAATAGACACTACTGCGGTGCTTGAAGCAGAAACCAGTCTGCCCAAAGCAACGGGTAAAGGAATGCTGCTTTCGGATATTCATTTTGATCCGTTTTACGACCCTTCTATTGTGAGCAAACTTATTGCGGCTGACTATACCACATGGGAGAGTATTTTTGAGCAATCGACAGTTACATCGTTTGGAGCTTATAATATAGACACTTACTATCCTTTGTTTAAAAGTGCTATGCACGAAATGCCTGTTATTGAGGCCAATCCTGATTTCATAATAATTACGGGCGATTTTATCTCTCATAATTTCGAGGAGGTATACCAAGATTTAACAGGGGTTAACAACACTGATAGTTTTAAGAAGTTTATTATAAAAACTGAGCGCTTTATTACTGACCAACTGGCTAAGAAATACCCAAATACACCCATTCTCCCTGTTTTGGGTAATAACGATGGTTTTTGTGGCGATTACCATATTGAGGCAAATGGGAGCTTTTTAAAATTCTTTGCACAACTTTGGAAACCCAGGCTGCAAAATATGTATGGTATACAAGATTTTGAAAATACTTTTAGCAAAGGTGGCTATTATGCCGTTGCTATGCCTTGGGATAGTACACAGGTGTTTATTGGCTTAAACACTAATTTCTTTTCGCCGGGGCACTATAACAATAAGCATAAAAACTATTGCACTACATCAATCCCAACAAAAAATGCTGCAAACGAACAAATAACTTGGCTTAAAGGTATGTTAGCAAAGTGTAAAGCACAAAATAAAAAAGTATGGATGGCATACCACATACCACCAGGTATAGATGTATATGGTTCTCAAAATTGCCCAAAAGTATCTGCAATGTGGGATGCTAGTTTTAATGATGATTTTTTATCTCTTATAAAAGAATATAAAAACACCATAGTAGCCAACTTTGCAGGACATACCCACATGGATGATTTTAGAGTGATTGAGGATAACGGCACACCTGTATCGTTTATTCATATCACACCATCAATAAGCCCTGTAAATGGAAATAATCCTGCTATACAGCATATTGATTGGAACCCAACCGATATGACTTTAACCAATAATATTACCCATTATTTTAAAGGAATAGAAGATGTAGGTAACAGTGTATGGTTGCCTGAGTATAATTTTAACACTACGTATAAAGAGCAAGGCATTAATGCCAATACACTAAGTAATGTTACCCAAAATATATTTAGTGATAAAGACTCGGCTAGAGAGAAATACCTGCAATTTTATACCGTAGATAAAAGCAAAACAGTACCCAGTGATTGGAAGGCATACTGGTGTGGATTAAACAAACTAACCATTGCCGAGTATAGCAATTGTTATTGTAAAAAGTAACAACTTATAAAAGTTTCCTGTTTCCAAAAAACTGAAAACAGGAAACTTAAAACTGTATACTAAAGTTCTATTTCAACCACGTTGCGCACCAAGTCGTCAAACTCTTCGCGTTTACGTATCAAATGGGCTTTGCCATCAAGTATTAATACTTCGGCAGGGCGTAGGCGGCTGTTGTAGTTATTACTCATACTATAGCAATAAGCACCCGCATTATGGAAAGCAAGTATATCGCCTTCACGTACCTCGTTTAGCTTTCTGTCCCAACCAAAAGTATCGGTTTCGCATATATAACCTACTACGCTGTATATGCGGGGTATACCGTCGGGGTTGCTAATATTGGTTACGTGGTGGTAGGCATCGTAAAACATAGGGCGTATAAGGTGGTTTTGTCCGCTATCAACCCCTACAAATACAGTACTTGTAGTTTGTTTTATCACGTTAGCTTTTACCAAAAAATAGCCTGCTTCGCTCACCATAAATTTACCTGGTTCAAACCAAAGCTCTAAATCACGACCGTACTCTTTGCAAAACTGGTTAAAACGTTTGGTTATTTTTTTACCCAGATCTTTTACATCGGTAGTAACATCGCCTTCTTTGTAGGCTACTTTAAAACCACTACCAAAATCTAAAAACTGTAAGTCGGGAAAATCGGCACTGGCTTCAAACAGCAATTCAGCACCTTGCAAAAACACGCCTGCATCTAAAAACTCGCTGCCTGTGTGCATGTGCAAACCTTCTACTTTTATATTGTGCGATTTTACTACCCTGCCCACATGGCGCATTTGGTATATAGATATTCCAAATTTAGAATCGATATGCCCTACTGATATGTGGCTGTTTCCTCCCGCCATAATGTGCGGATTGATACGTATGCACACAGGCACGGTATTGCCATATAGGTTTCCAAATTGCTCCAGTATCGAGATATTATCAATATTAATTCTCACCCCTGCTTCTACAGCTTCTTGTATCTCTTCGATAGAAACACAGTTGGGAGTAAAAAGTACTTCTGATGGCTCAAAACCTGCACTAAGTGCCAGTTTTACTTCTTGTATTGATACGGCATCAATTCCGCAGCCTTCCTTCTTCAGCAGCTTCAATACATTTATGTTGTTTAGTGCCTTCATTGCGTACTTTATCTTTATGTTAGTACCTTCGAAAGCGTTGATTAAACTATGGTATTGCGAAACAATTTTCGCAGCATCATAAACATAAACGGGTGTATCGTATTGCCTGCAAACATCAAGCAAGTTTACCCCACCCACGGTGTATTGGTTGTTTTCTAACTGCATAAGCCCGCGAAGATAATGCGCAGCATTGAAAATATAGGAATGGACGTTTTTAAAATTTGGATTTTAACTTATTGTCGTACAAGAATGAGTTTTAACTCACCCTAAATAGCACCAAAGGCAGAACATACTATATTCGTCCCTCTCTTTTTTTTAAGAGAGGGAGAATATGATAGCTGTAATAATTTTAAATTGACTTGGGGTGAGTCAAATCTTAACCCGACAACCGCATCATCAATTTGAAAACCAATGCTACCCATACCATATGGTATTCAAACCTCCTGCTTTAGTATTGTTCGCTTGCGGACATAGCGACTTAGTCTATTCAAGTGCTAATAATATAAAGATATCTGTAAACACATAAATCTAGCTTACCAACTTTGCGACTTCAACACTTTGCGTGAAAAAACTCACATCAGTTTGAAAACCTGTCGAAGCAATACTAACAAGTAGTAACACTATTAACACCCCTGTTACTATATATTTTATCTTGTTAGTATAATTGCAAAAACAAAACTATGCTAACGGTTAATTTCATACCCTTCCCTACGCTATACACAGAACATTTACACTTGCGTGAGATGACTAATGATGATGTTGAAGGCTTGTTTGCCATGCGCTCTAACCCCATCAATATGCAATACATCAGTCGCCATATTGCACAAACTATTGATGATGCACAAGTGCTTATTGATAGAGTAAAACGTTTACTAGCCAATAACGAGGGAATTACTTGGGCTGTATGCCTAAAAGATAGCCCACAAATTATCGGCACATTTGGTTTTTGGCGTATTGATGCTGAAAACCACCGTACAGAAATTGGCTATATGTTGCACCAAGACCATCAAGGCAAAGGACTAATGCATGAAGTGATGCAAACAGGGCTTGAGTATGCCTTTAATGTATTAAAAGTACACGCCGTAGAGGCAAGTATAAACCCAGCCAATATCGGCAGCATTAACTTAGCTGAACGTAACGGTTTTATCCGCGAAGGATATTTTAAAGATATGTATTATTTTAACGGTAAGTATGTAGATACTTGTATGTATACCTTATTTAACCCACACGAGTAGTTATGTACTAACATTGCTAACACTACTAACACCTAATAGTGTTAGTATAAATTAAAACATCAGTTCTTAAACCTTTTTTAATCATACCATACTCATAACCCCGATAGGGTATCAATAGCGGCAGGTTTTAACCTGTCGAAGTAATACTAACACTATTAACACCCCTGTTACTATGTTAATAGTGTTAGTATTTATTGCTTTAGCATTGTTCGCTTGCGGACATAGCGACTTAACCTATTCTAGTGCTAATAATATAAGTATACATAGGCACATAAGTCTAGCTTA
>JBBKVO010000007.1:0-45955 GCA_037968475.1 Bacteroidia bacterium | reverse complement strand
AACAGGATACTTACCAAAATAACCGCTTTGACCACTATTCAATACCTCAATAAATTCGTCTTTGGGAGAAAAATAAACAATATTAAAGTTAACTTAGTTTGATAATGCACTACGGGTTAATAAGATAGCTGTGTATACCATTTGTGTTTTTTGATATACAAAAATTACCTGCTTATTAGTACCTTTTGTGTTCAAAAGCAGCCTGCTTGCATACAAATAACTCGGTATATGAACACACACACAGGTATAGTATTATACAATAACCCCGGTATGAAATATTTGCTGTTACCTCAATATAAACTATTGAGACACAGCCTATACATAGGAATTATTTTATTGTTTTGGTTTGCTTTTGGGTATAGGAGTATAAAAGAAGGATTTGCCGAAATAGTAAAACTTATAGCATACGCAC
The DNA here is from genome assembly GCA_037968475.1 of Bacteroidia bacterium. Taxonomy (GTDB): domain Bacteria; phylum Bacteroidota; class Bacteroidia; order UBA8524; family UBA8524; genus SB11. Next base: position 45,543 of record JBBKVO010000007.1, on the reverse strand, counting down.
TAAGCTATGTAGTTATTGTATACTTTAACTTTTTAGTGCTAATGCCTCGTTTGCTATATAAAAATAAAATATGGCCATACCTGTTACTCACCTACGCATCGTTTATTATTGGCTACGTGGTGCAGCAAATTATTTATGCCGACGATTGGCAAGGACTATCAATAATGCTAAACAATCGTTTTGATTTAATACGCGACATGATTATAAACGGCATTACCTTTTTTATGTTTTGCGGCATAGGGTGGTCATTTAGTATGTTTAAAATGTGGCTTACCGATGAAAAGCGAATACAAGATTTAACAACAGAAAACCTAAAGGCCGAATTATCAAACTTAAAAAATCAAGTAAATCCTCACTTCTTGTTCAACGTTTTTAACAACCTATACGTTACCAGTAAAACAAACCCTGCTAAAGTGCCCGGTATGATACTGGATATATCAGACTTGATGCGCTACCAGTTGGACGAATGCAGTAAGGAAAAAGTGCCTTTGGATAGTGAGATAAACTACATTAATAATTTTTTAAGGATAGAAAAAGAAAGAAAAGAAGATCCTGAAATACAATTTTCTGTCGAAGGAAAGACAAGTGATATAATGGTTGAACCCTTGCTATTTGTGGCTTTGGTAGAAAATGCTTTTAAGCATGGGCTATCAAAATTAGAAAAAGGTTATGTTTTTATCACACTCAGCACACAAAATGGAAACATAGTGCATCTTAATGTTAGAAACAGTATGCCTACTAAACCGAAAAACGGTACGGAAACCCGTACTGGTATTGGGCTAGACAACCTTAAAAAGAGGTTAGAATTAAGCTATCCCAATAGGTATGTATTAAATATTGTTGAAAAAGATGATGTATTTACTGCTAACCTAGAACTTCAACTGGAATGAAATGTATTGTTATTGATGATGAACCACTTGGTAGGCAAGGGGTTGAAATGCTTGTGAGTGAGATACCTGATTTACAACTGTTAAATAGTTTCTCAAACCCTGTTGAAGCAGGGCAGTTTCTGCAAACTGAAGGAGCTGATTTAATATTTTTAGATATAGAAATGCCACGCATGAGCGGTATAGATTTTCTAAGAAACCTGCCCAATGCCCCCATGGTTATTTTTACCACTGCATATCCGCAATATGCCCTTGAAGGCTTTGAGCTGGATGTGGTAGACTATTTAGTAAAGCCTATCCGTTTCGAACGTTTCTTTAAAGCAATAACAAAAGCCCGCGCAGTGCACAATGCCATGCTTGGACTTAACGATGCTAATAATAATTTTGCGATTACTGATGAAGACCACGTTTTTGTACGTGCCGACAGAAAGTTTGTAAAACTATACCTTAAAGATATTGATGTAATTGAGGGGTTAAAAGACTACTCAATAATACATACCAATGGCGATAAAACAATTACCGCCATGAACCTTAAAACTATCGAAGGTCAATTACCGCCCGATATGTTTGTTCGTGTAAACAAATCGTACATAGTAAACAAAAATCATATCTCGTTAGTAGAGAGTGATAATTTGCACGTTGGCAAAAGACAAGTGCCTATTGGCGAACGTTACCGTCAGGATTTTTTCGACCGTGTAATAAAAGACCATTGGATAAAACGCTAAGCGTTTATTTCCTTCGGCCAAACAAAACATAGTCGACAGAAAATTTGCCTGCACCCGCAAGCAATACCAATAACATTATAGAAAAATATATCAACGCCAACTCGTACGAAGGGCGACCTACAAAAGGGTCGCCATTTAGTATGGCGTGTTTGTATGTAGCGTATGCCATAGTGCACAAAACGCCAAAAGCAGCCAAAGGTGTTAGCAAACCTAGGGCGACAAATATTCCACCAAAAAATTCAGAAATGGCGGCTAAAGCTTGCAAAATAGCAGGTATATTGCTGTCATCGCCCATCCAGCCCAAAGGGTTTTGTATTTTGCCCCATCCGTGCTGCATCATGGCAATACCTGCAATAAGCCTAAGTATTACAATAGCTATATTATAATTGGTAGAAGCGTTTGCAACTGCAAATATTTTTCTCATTATTCAGCAGATGTACTATCCATTGCTTGTATTTCAGAAGTGCTGTCTTTAAACTTTTTTTCTAAATCCTTAGTCCATTCAGGCAGCTTACCTATATAAGGCAAGTTTTGCCTTGTACTTTCAGCCATTTTGTGGTTGGGGTACAATCCCAAAAACTCTTTATAAGCTGCTTTAGCCTGTGGCACATCGCCCAGCATGTTCTCGTATATAAACCCTTTATAAAACAAAGCATCGCCTGCCATCTCGTTTTCAGGGTAGCGTTGTGCAAAAAGCGAAAATAGCTCTATACTTTTAGCATAAGCACCTGTGTTTTGGTATAGTTCGGCAGCCTTAAACAGGTAAGTAGGCGTTTTTTCATCCTCTTTAAATTTTTCAGCATACTCAGCATACAATTGTGCCAATGCCGTTGCCGACTCAATATTTTCTTTATCTGCCTTAGCCTCAGTAGCCGTAATTTTTTGTTGCAGTTTCTTTTGCTCAGTGTTGCAACTAACAAGTAGAGCAATCAAAAAAACGTATACAAGTAGTTTTAGTTTCATAATGTGTGTAAGCAAAAATAAGGGTTTTGTTCACTTCTGCATATAAACTATACAATGCTTTTTGTGTTACACATAAATTTAACAAAAAATAAATAAAAAAATATTGTTCAAATCAGAAAAACATAAATATCTTTGTGCCCGATGATGATATTCTTACAACATACCGCATTCGATTCTTTTCTGCTAGCACATAGCAGTGAGTGCTGCTGTTGTATCTGTTGTTGCTAATAACAACCCCTTACTTTTTTCAAATTTCACTTCCCGTTTCGCAAAATTTAATCGATAAAAAGTTATGGACGCTTTAGCGGCTTTAATACGCAATTTTTACGCAGCAATATGTTGCCTACATTGTAGGTAATACAAAACTCTACGGGCTTTTCCGTAAACTCTTCTCATTACATTTTCGCAGTTTAATTTATTATTTAAAAAACCAAAAAATATTGGAGGGAATAACTATGCCTTTTAAATTTGAAACATTACAATTACACGCCGGCCAAGAAGTAGATAAAACAACCAACTCACGCGCTGTGCCCATATACCAAACCACCTCGTATTTGTTTGAAAATACCGAGCATGCAGCCAACCTTTTTGGCCTAAAACAATTTGGTAACATATATACCCGTATAATGAATCCCACAACCGATGTGTTTGAAAAACGCATTGCAGCCCTAGAGGGCGGTGTGGCAGCATTAGCAGTATCATCAGGGCAGGCAGCCCAGTTTATTGCCCTAAACAATATATTGCAAGCGGGCGATAATTTTATAACCACCTCTTATCTGTATGGCGGCACCTACAACCAGTTTAAAGTAGCCTTTAAACGCTTAGGAGTTGATGCAAAATTTGCCAACGGCAACCAGCCCGAAAGTATACAAAACCTTATTGATGATAATACCAAAGCCATTTATTTAGAAACTATTGGTAACCCAGGATTAAATGTGCCCGATTTTGAGCGCATTGCTGCCATAGCCAAACAGTACGATTTGCCTTTAATAGTAGATAATACCTTTGGTGCAGGCGGTTACTTTTTTAAACCCCTTGAAAACGGTGCTAATATAGTCGTAGAGTCAGCTACCAAATGGATAGGTGGACACGGTAACTCTATTGGCGGAGTGATAATTGATGGCGGTAACTACAATTGGGGTAACGGAAAATTCCCCCAGTTTACTGAACCATCAGAAGGTTATCACGGGCTTAAATTTTGGGAAGTATTTGGAGCAGATGGTCCTTTTGGAAATATTGCTTTTATCATTCGTGCCCGTGTAGAAGGCTTGCGCGATTTTGGTTCGGCAATTAGCCCCTTCAACTCGTTTTTATTAATCAACGGGGTAGAAACACTTTCGTTACGTGCTGAGCGTCATGGGCAAAATGCCCTTGCCTTGGCAAAATGGTTAGAGAAAAACCCAAAAGTAGAAAAAGTAGGTTACCCCGGTTTAGAAAGCAGCCCATCAAATGCCTTAGCTAAAAAATACCTTACCAATGGTTTTGGCGGAGTACTAAACTTTGAACTGAAAGAAGGCCAAGAAGCCGCCCGTAAGTTTATTGATAGCCTAAAACTGGTCAGTCATTTAGCCAACGTAGGCGATGCAAAAACCCTAGCCATACATCCCGCAAGTACCACACACGAGCAGTTAAACGAAGAAGAGCAAAAAGCGGCAGGTGTAGCCCCCGCACAAGTGCGCGTATCAGTAGGTATAGAGCATATTGATGATATAATTGCCGATTTTGAACAGGCTTTTGAAAACATTAATACGCAGCAGGCTGCTAACGCTTGCGAATTACCTGCTAGGTAAACCCACAATCCTTTAGGAAAACCTACCATATCCTTTTCATAAATAATGTACTGCCTTGCTGCCTGCAAGGGCGGCAGGGTAGTTTTTGTCCTAAAAAAAGAGAAAAAATGACTATTACAGCACAAGAAACCATAGGCGTGTTTAATACCCAAACGCAGTTTACGCTTGAAAACGGCGAGGTATTACCATCGCTCACCATAGCCTATACCCTACAAGGAAATATTAATGCCACAGCCAATAATATAATTTGGGTGTGCCATGCGCTTACCGCCAATGCTAATGCTACTGAATGGTGGGGCGACTTGATAGGAGAGGGCAAAACCTTTGATACTAATAAGTATGCCGTGGTGTGTGCTAATATTATAGGCTCGCCTTATGGTAGCACAAGTCCCCTAACCATTAACCCCAATACAGGTAAAAACTACGGTTTAGATTTTCCTTTAGTAACCATACGCGATATGGCAAGGGCTTGGGAATTGCTACGCAAACACTTAGGCATAAATAGCATACACCTGCTTATTGGTGGTTCTATGGGTGGGCAGCAAGCACTGGAGTGGTCAGTAATCAATCCCGATGTTATACAAAACCTTGCCTTGTTGGCTACCAATGCGCAACACTCGCCATGGGGCATAGCCTTTAACGAAGCACAACGTTTGGCCATACAAGCAGGCGAACGCGGATTAGAAGCCGCGCGAGCCATAGCCATGTTATCGTACAGAAATTATAATCTGTACAATCAAACACAGGCCGATGAAGACAATGTGTTGCAAGATTATAAAGCAGCCACCTACCAACAATATCAGGGGCAAAAACTAGCAGCCCGTTTTGATGCCCATTGCTATGTAAGCCTCAGCCGCAGTATGGATACCCACAATGTGGGTAGGGGACGGGGAGGTGTTAAACAAGCCCTTCAACAAGTGAAAGCCAAAACAGTAATAATAGGTATATCAACCGATATACTTTTCCCTCCGCAAGAACAGTCGTTTTTAGCGCGCAATATCAAAGGGGCATATCTGGGCATTGTCAGCTCCATTTATGGGCACGACGCTTTTTTGATAGAAACCCAACAAATAGCCAACATTATAAAACAATACAAACTGGTATGAAAAATTTTAAAATAGGATTATTTGGCTTTGGCTGTGTCGGTCAGGGCTTTTATAAAGTGCTCGAAAATAACGGGCAAACCCAAAGCATAGCCAAAATAGTGGTGAAAAACCCAAGCAAAAGTCGGCCGTTACCCGCCAATCGATTTGTGTATAACAAACAAGACATTTTGGGTGATGAGAGCATAAACCTAGTAGTAGAGGTAATAGACGATGCCGATGAAGCCTTTGAAATAGTGAAAACAGCACTAAGCAAAGGCAAAGCCGTAGTAAGTGCCAACAAAAAAATGATAGCCACCCGCTTGCAAGAGCTGCTAAACCTACAAAAACAATACAAAACACCCTTTTTGTACGATGCCGCAATATGCGGCAGCATACCCATACTGCGCACAGTAGATAGTTATTTTGCTACCGACGAAATACTGAGTTTGCAGGGTATATTTAACGGCACCACCAACTATATACTTACTCGGACAGCCGAAGGCGAAACCTATGCCCAAGCGTTAGAAAAAGCACAACAATTGGGCTTTGCAGAAACCGACCCAACACTTGACGTAGAAGGTTTTGACCCTAAATATAAACTCACATTACTACTCGCTCAAGCCTTTGGCGTGGTAGTACCACCCACTCAAATACTAAACATAGGCATAAACCGATTACTGCCCCTTGATGTTGAATTTGCCGAAAAACGAGGATATAGCATAAAACTACTGGCACAGGCACAAAAAGCAGGCAGCCGTTTATGGGGTTATGTGCTGCCTAGTTTTGTGAGTAAAAAAAGCCGACTATTTGGGGTGAAAAACGAGTACAATGCCGTATGGCTGCAAACCCGCCAAGCCGATGGGCAGTTTTACGAAGGGAAGGGTGCAGGCAGTTTGCCCACAGGTCAAGCCGTTGCCGCCGATGTATTGGCATTGGCACAAGGTTATGCTTATCAATACCCCAAAATAGAAACCATAGTGCCTGCCTATACCAACGATAAAGCCCTGCGTGTATACCTGCGCTATGCCGATGAAGCCATTTCCAAAAAGCTGGGTTTTGTAGCCGATGGAGTTATACATTACGCAAAAGGTTACTACCAAAGCACAGGCACAGTATACCTAAGCGAGCTATTGCGTAATAATGCTGCACAAACCGAGGGTTTATTTATAGCTGCACTACCCGAAGGTGAAGACGAAAACAAATTTTTGGATGAAGAGCAAAACCAACGCAAAAAACTATTAGCGTATAGCGCATTGCCCTTGATGTATTAATTTGATGATTAAGTTATGGGGTTGAAATCCCATTCTATTAAGATTACAACCTAAGAAGGACTTAAGTCCTTCTTTGGGATATTAGACAAAAGAAGCAAACGGAAGAATGTAATGTTTAAAAAACTGTTGCTAATATTAGTTTTGTCAAATGGAAATACTTAAACATCTTGATGAGTTGGAAGAAATACTTATTACGAATAATGCTTTTGTATTATCTCATCTTAATGGGGGCATTACAACTGAAGTATTTAAACGTAAAATTGCTAGCGTATATCCCGTTGAAGAAATTCCTAACACTGTTTTTGGCCTTTATTCTTGGCATAATGGTACTTGGATAGCAGAAAAGACTCCCATACTTAATTATCATTTTTTTGATGATTATTTTCTTTGCTCAGCAGAAGATGTGGCACATATTATTGGTGCTGACGATTTTTACTTGTTTGCTGATAGGAAATGTTTACCTCTTTTTGCTAGTGGGAGTGGGGAGTATTTGGTAATAAACAATAAAGAAGAGATCTTGTATTGCGGGTCTTGGCTACCTGAAATTGCGCCATATACTCAAATATATGATAGTTTACAAAGTATGTTAGATACAGTCGTTACGTGTTATAAGAAGAACGCTTATCTATTTGATGATAATAATTGTCTTCAAATAAATTACGAATTATCACACGAAATTTCAGCTTCACTAAATCCAAATTCTGAATATTGGAGAATTGATTAAATATAATCAAAATCCCTCCTTGCCACTTTTTAGTCTAAACATCAACCAACTTATTAATGCTGTGCCCAGCACCGTAGGGGCAAGCCATACTACTAGCGAAGGTAAAAAAGTTAAATTCACCGCCAAAAAAGCCGTTACCGTAGCTATATAGCCCGCCAACATACCCGTAACGTGTCGGTATAGCCAATCCTTAGGGTCAGTAGGGCGTTTAATAAAACGCTGTATAGTTCGGGCTACAAGCGCAATACCAATCCCTCCAAAAGCCAGCGCAACAAACCCAAAGCTTTTGCCTGCCAGCAGCATTTTAGTTCCAAAATATACCAAGCCAATATTAAACAACAGCGTAATGGCAATCACAGCCCAATCGTACCACTTAGGTTTTTGCCCTTGGTGCAGCAGCTTTTGTGCTAACGCACGGCGGGCATCCCAAATAGAGTAAAAACTAAATACCCCAACCATAAACAAAAAAGCATTGCCTTTATAGCCCGCTATAAAAAAAGCAGTGGCAGTAACCACCAGCATACTATAAAAATAAATACGGCCTGCAATGCGGTGTTTGGGTGTTTGCTTGCGCAGATAAATAGCAAAAGGGGCAGAGAAAAGAGCCAATGTTCCGCCCCCAATGTGTAGCATAAGCGATAATTGTATTAGTGTTTCCATAGTGCAACAAAGGTTGCCATAACACCATCATTATAAAACAAATAGACGATGGGATGAGTTTTTTTGTGAGTGAACGATATAAAACAGCCGATAGTCTGAAACAGCGCACACATAAAATAAAATACGTTTATTTGTAGGCTTTGTAAAAAAACAGATGATGAAAAAAATATCACTACTGCTATTATTCCTTATTTCACTGGGTGTTTATGCCCAAAATAAGCAACTTACTATTGAAGATTGCATACTAAAACGCGGCACCACCCTTGCCCCCAAAAACATACAAAACTTGGCGTGGGTACCCAATACTCAATTGGTATCGTATAGGGTAGAAGACGCTACCAATGGCGATTACCTTGCTGTTTACAACTTTAAAACTAAAGCTCAAACCAATATAACCCTGCAAGATTTAAACCTTGCATTGGCCAATTTTCAATCGGTATTTGGAGCACCCGGTAAACGCAACGATAAATTTAAAACCTTACCATCGGGTTTGTCGTGGCAAAACAAAAACGAGTTGCTTATATCTAATGACGATACCTACTACCTATACAATTACTCAGAAAAAAACATGAGGGTGTTGAATACTACACCAGAGGGTGCAGAAAATACAGATAAACACACCAATGGAAATATTGCCTATACGGTTGGTAACAATCTATATGTAAAACCCGCCATAGGAAACGCATTTGCAGTAACTAACGATACGAAAGACGGTATTGTTAACGGTGTAGCCGCTCACCGCAGCGAGTTTGGTATAGTAAAAGGTACATTTTGGAGTAACGACGGTAATAAACTAGCCTTTTACCACATGGATGAAAGCATAGTAACCGAAGTAACCCGTTATAATTTTGGTACTTACCCAGGTGGTAACAATGCATTCCGTTATCCAATGGCAGGACAAAAAAGCCATCATGTTACCGTAGGTGTATACGATGCTGCAAAAAACAAAACCATTTATTTAGAAACCGGCGAACCGCTAGAGCAATACCTAACCAATATTACTTGGAGTCCCGATGATAAATACATCTACGTAGCAGTAGTAATGCGTGATCAAGCTCAAATGTATCTAAAACGTTTTGATGCAGCCACAGGAAAACTAGAGCAAATATTGTTTGAAGAGAAAAACGACCGTTGGGTTGAGCCTGAAAATGGCCCTATGTTTTTGCCTAATGATGCTAAAAAGATGATTTGGCAAAGTGAGCGCGACGGCTACAACCACCTATACCTGTACAATACCGATGGTAAATTTATAAGCCAACTAACCAAAGGCAATTGGATGGTTACCGAACTTTTGGGTATTGACCAAAAAGGCAAGTATGCCTATTTCACTGCTACCAAGCGCAGTCCTTTAGATAATACAGTATATGCTGTTAAACTATCAAACGGAGATATTACCGAGCTGGCTACCCAAGTAGGTAGGCATTATGTGCAATTTACTACTGATTACAGTTACTTTATTGATAACAATACAAGTTACCAAGTACCGCGCAACATCAGCATTAAAAATGGCAGCAATGGCAAAACCGAATACGAAATGCTAAACGCGTCCAATCCCTTAGCTGATTACCAATTAGGAGAAACCAATGTGTTTACTATTAAAAGCACCGACGGCACTACCGATTTGTATGCCCGTATGATAAAACCCACCAACTTCGACCCTAATAAAAAATACCCTGTGGTGGTATACCTATACGGTGGCCCTCATTTGCAACTGATAAGCAATAGCTTTTTAAATAGTGCCGACCTTTGGATGAACTATATGGCACAACAAGGTTTTGTGGTATTTAGTATTGATAATAGAGGAAGTGCCAACAGAGGTTTTGAGTTTGAAAGCGCCATACACCGCCGCTTAGGTACAGTAGAGATTGAAGACCAATTGGCTGGAGTGAACTATCTTAAACAACAAACCTTTGTTGATAGTAGTCGCATGGCGGTATTTGGTTGGAGCTTTGGCGGTTTTATGACTACCAGCCTAATGACCCGCACCGCAGGTACATTTAAAGTAGGTATAGCTGGTGGCCCAGTTATAGATTGGCGTATGTACGAAATAATGTATACCGAACGCTATATGGATGCACCTATTGAAAATCCTGAAGGTTATGAGAATAACAGTTTGCTAAACTATGTGCAAAACCTGCAAGGCAAACTGCTAATGATACACGGCACGAGTGATAATGTGGTAGTGTGGCAACACAGCTTAGAGTACGTTAAAAAAGCAGTATCACTGGGCAAACAAATGGATTATTTTGTATATCCCGCCCACGAGCATAACGTACGCGGAAAAGACCGTGTACACCTATACCAAAAAGTTACCGATTATATAATGGACAATATTGATAAGTAGTCAACAGTTTCAAGTTTAAGGTTCTATGTTTTAAGTAAGTTATTTCAACCCAAAACTCTTAACGAGTAATCACAAACCTTAAACCTAGACTTAACCCTAAAATCTACAACTTTAAACTTGAAACAGCTTTTGCCAATTAAGCCCCAAAAACCTATTTTCGCATAAATTTAATACCAATGGCTAATACATCCGATGTTTCAGTAGGTACGTTTTTGCGCCACAATGGCGAGATAGTGCAGGTAACAGAATACCAACACCGTACCCCAGGCAACTTGCGTGCTTTTTATCAGGCAAAAATGCGCAACATAAAAAGCGGCAAAGCAGTAGAATACCGTTTCCGTAGTGGCGAAGAGGTACAATTAGTGCGTGTAGAAGTGCGCGATTTGCAATACTTATATAAAGATGGAGATAGTCTTGTATGTATGCATCCCGATACTTTTGAGCAAGTATACATACCCAGTCACCTTTTTGGAGATACTCTGCGTTTTATGAAAGAAGAAATGACCGTTAAGGTTTCTTTTGAAGAAGACACTCCGCTACAAGCCGAAGCACCCAATGCAGTTGAGCTTATCATAACCTATACCGAACCCGGTGTAAAAGGCGATACAGCTACCAACACATTAAAACCCGCTACCCTAGAAACAGGAGCAGAAATAAACGTACCCCTGTTTGTTGAAGAAGGCGAAACTATTCGTATTGATACCCGCACAGGCACATACATGGAGCGTGTGAAAAAATAGTTGTTCATTTTACAGTGAACATTTAGCATTTATCATATAAACCGCCCGCAAGGCGGTTTTTTTGTCTTCGGGCATAGCGTCATCCCCTCATCCCAAACTTGTTTCGGGATGTCATTTCAAAATTCATGTGAGATGCTGAAACGAGTTCAGCATGGCTTCTAGGCTTTTATACCTATACGCAAAAAATCAGCTATTTGGCGAGCTGCCGACTTTATTTCGGTTTCGGTGATGGCCTTTTTTAGTTTTCGGGTATTTAGCAAAGCATCGGTTTCTATTTTGTTTTGTATCACCAAATAGTCTAAAATATTGCTGTTCATTTGGGCTAGCAGGTAGCTGGCCAGTTCTATATTCAAATCAAAGCGTATTCCACCCATTAATAATTCGCGCTCTATCATCCCCCGCATAAAATCCATCGATTTTTTACGCATTTCAACCATGGCATTGCCCAAATCTTTACTAAAACGCTCGTTGTTGGCATTTACCAATAGCCTGCTATAAAGTGGGTTTTCAATGTCAAAATTCATAGTCTCTCTAAAAAGAGTAGCTATTAAATCGTAAAAATCTCTGGGAGGGTTTTTTAGTAAAGGCTTTACGTACTCCTGCCTTTTTTTGGTAGCCTGATCTACAAGATATAGGTATAAATCTTTCTTGTTTTCAAAGTACTGGTATACGCTACCCTTAGCTATTTCTAATACCTTAACAATACGCGTAATAGAGGCGTGATCGTAGTCGTTGTGGGCAAACTCGTCAAGTGCAACTGCCAAAAAATTATCGCGCTTAGCCTTGGGAAGGTTTAAAAATGTGGGTTTGGGCATACTATCAATCGGGTTGCGCCTGATTCAAAAAATGTGTTTTAAGTAGGGGCGAATGTAATAATGACTAAACAGTCATTATACACAACTTATCTACATTTTTCATTTTGCTTATTTTTTTTCGATTTTATAAGCAACATTTTGATTGGACAGTGAGTCTTGTAGGTAGTTTTTTACCTACAATCAATGCGTCATATAGTTGGGAAATAGTATTTCGTGCTCCTTAAACCAGAGCTAAGATTGGTAGAAGAACGATAAGGTAGGTTTGATCCGAGACGCCCCATCAATTAATTTTGATGGGGCTTTTGGTTTTTATAGGGTATACCATTGCGTAAAATGTTTATTTTGCCTTTGATGAAGCGTATACAACTATTTGAAGAAATTATGATGGGCGTGCTGGTAACTCTACTGGCGGCCATAACCCTATCGGCAATATTTGCTACTCCTTATACCCAATATATTGCCTATACTTTTTTTATCACATGGGGCATACAGTTGGTGTATTATATGGTATCGTTACGCAATTACTTTTCGCTTATACTTTTGGGATTAACTGCAGGTGCCGGCGGAGTATATATGGCTACGATAGGCAACCCAAATGCTGATACAGCTTTATTATTGGGTAAAATTGCTCTGGGTATATTTACGGCACTGCTTGCTTTTAAACTGTACAAAATGCGCGATAGTATGGGTGGTAATGATATGCTGTACCTTATATTAATAGTATTGTTGGTTTTTCAAATAGCGGTACAAGATGTTAAAACAATTGATGCGTTATCGCTGGCTGGTTTTGTAAACTATTTTACTGTAGGTATTATAGCGCACATATTATTTAACGGCTATTTGCACCAGCCATTAAAAAGGGGTGAGAAGGTAGTATTACTTACTGAAGTTGTTTTTAGCTTATACAACATATCAATAATGTTTATATCAAATTTTGCGTAGTTGGATATAGTGCCATTGTACATTTAACAATTATCATTTATTCTTTTAATGTAGGGGTACGCTGTCATCCTGAGGAAACTAGAAGGAGTGTGGTGGGCTATTGTTTTAACTCACCCCGAAGTATTATTTTGGTAGATTTGACGATATGCGCCCCTCTCTTTTTTGTAAGAGAGGGGAAATGTTGGGCGGTCGGGCGGTTTTGTATTTTTTAGGGTGAGTTAGACGTTTCGCATTGTACATTTTACAGTTATCATTTATTCTTTTGATGTTCGATGTTGGAGTGTGGTAGGTGTCATGTTGAGCGGAGCTGAAACATGGTGTGCAAGCCAACGCACGCCCTTCGACTTCGCTCAGGACGGCAGCCCGTTTTTTCATCGGTTTGAAACCCAATTCTACTCATACCTGTCGGAAAGTAAAAGTACAGGCCAACACACATATGGTTCGAGTAACCCCACCATGACAGCCGCCGCACTCCATTTATCGGTTGACGGTCGACTGTTGTCTGTCAACCCATTCAAAAGGCAATCCCGAAAGGGCATGAGTAGTGGCGGGTTCTAACCTGATTTTATGCTTTAGTTTAACTCACCCCGAAGTATTGTTTTGGTCGACTTGACGATATGCGCCCCTTTCTTTTTTGTAAGAGATGGGAAATATTGGGCGGTCGGACGGTTTTGTATTGTGCATTTAACAGTTATCATCTATTATTTTGATGCCAGATGTGTGATGTCAGGGATGAAATGCTAAAAGCCAATAGCCAGTACTAACCGCCAACCGTTTTTTTCAGGATAAAAAATTTTTAGATTTCAAATTTGAAAATCCAATTTCGTAAACTTGCACTGTGCCCAAGTATTTAGATACCTCGATAGAATACCTTAAAGGTGTTGGCCCTCAAAAAGCCGATACTTTAAAGAAAGAACTGGGCATATTTACCTATGGCGATTTATTGCAGCACTACCCCTTTAGGTATGTGGATAGAAGCCATATATACGCCATTCGCGAGCTTACAGGCAACTTTGCCTACATACAAGTAAAAGGTAAGTTTACTGGCTTTACTATGGAGGGCGAAAAGCACACCAAACGCCTAAAAGCTCTGTTTACCGATGGTACAGGCTTTTTAGAAGTAGTATGGTTTAAAGGCATTAGCTGGATACAGAAATACATAGTGCCAAACAAAGAGTATGTGCTTTTTGGCAAACCCAATGATTTTAAAGGTAAACTAAGCCTTCCGCATCCTGAAATTGAAGAGGCAAACGAATTTTTAAAGGATGGGAATGCAGGTTATCAACCCGTATACAGTACTACCGAGTTGCTTAAACGCAAGGGGTTAGAAAGTAAGGGAGTCTCGAAATTGCTGCGCACCCTAATGGGTGATGTAGCCTTTAAAGTAGATGAAATATTACCACAAAATATTGTAGAAGAGTTTAGGCTGATGAACCGCCAAACAGCTTTCGAAAATGTGCATTTTCCTGCTAATGACGATATGCAGAAGAAAGCCATCTTTAGGCTAAAGTTTGAAGAACTGTTTTTTCTGCAACTAAAAATGCTGCGTATACGCGGTATGCGCCGTAAAGATGTTGCGGGTATACCCTTTAGCAAAGTAGGGCACTATTTCAATACTTTTTATAGCGATGTATTGCCGTTTGAGCTTACCAATGCCCAAAAACGGGTAGTAAAAGAAATACGTCAAGATATGGGCAGCGGTAAGCAAATGAACCGCCTGTTGCAAGGCGATGTAGGTAGCGGCAAAACCGTAGTGGGTTTTATGTGCATGCTTATAGCCATTGATAACGGTACACAAGCCTGTATGATGGCTCCCACAGAGATATTGGCGCAGCAGCACTATAACAATGTGCGCAAGTTTGCTGAGGATTTGGGACTAAACACTGCCTTACTGACAGGTAGCACCCCACAGAAAGCCCGACGTGAAATGCTTGCCAGCCTTGAGAATGGAACGCTGCACATACTGGTGGGTACACATGCCCTTATAGAGGACAAAGTAAAATTCAATAATTTGGGTTTAACTATTATTGACGAGCAGCACCGCTTTGGTGTGCAACAACGTGCCAAGCTGTGGAACAAAAGCATCAGTATGCCACACGTATTGGTTATGACTGCCACCCCAATACCGCGTACCCTTGCCATGACGGTGTATGGCGATTTAGATACTAGTATAATTGATGAAATGCCCGCAGGGCGTAAACCCATAAATACCGCCCATAGGTACGATAACAATCGGTTAAGAGTTTTTGGATTTATTCAAGAAGAAATAGCCAAAGGCCGTCAAGCCTACATTGTATATCCGTTGATAGAAGAAAGCGAAACATTAGATTATAAAAACCTAATGGATGGCTACGAATCCGTTACAAGGGCATTTCCTGCACCGCAATACTCCATTAGTATAGTGCACGGCAAAATGAAACCTGCCGACAAAGAGTTTGAAATGCAGCGCTTTAAACGAGGCGAAACTCAAATAATGGTAGCTACCACCGTTATAGAGGTGGGGGTAGATGTTCCCAATGCCAGTGTGATGGTAATAGAAAGTGCTGAACGTTTTGGGCTTAGTCAAATGCACCAATTACGCGGTAGGGTTGGGCGTGGTGCAGAACAAAGCTATTGCATATTGATGACCAGCCATAAACTTAGCCACGATGCTCGCCTGCGAATGGATACTATGGTGCGCACCAACAATGGTTTTGAAATAGCCGAGGTTGATTTGCAACTACGTGGCCCCGGTGATATAGAAGGTGTGCGCCAAAGCGGTATCGTTGATTTGAAGCTGACAGATATTAGCAAAGACAAAGAACTGATAATACTTGCCCGTACCGCCGCCGAAAAACTGGTTGATGAAGATATGCACCTGCAATTGCCCCAACATCAGCAGCTATTAAGCTATTTGCAAAGTCGCCGAAAAGACGGTTTTAACTGGAGTAGGGTATCGTAAGCTCTTTTACTCAAGAATATTTAAAACAGATGCTGTAGGGTCTACCTGCACACCATTGTGTGCTACACTAACATTAGAAAACGTGTAGCAACCCATCTGTGGTTTAGTAGTAGTCCAGTTAAAATTTGATAGCGTATCAGTTTTGCCTCTCTTATCAGTAAAAATAAGGTAATAACTTTTTGCTTGTGCTGAGTTGCTAAAATACTTTTCGGCATCGTTTATAACATACTCGCAGGTTTGTGTACCATCTTGTAGCTTCGCAAACCTAAAATCGTTTCCAATAAAAGCGCCATTAAGTGTATCGCCCGTTGCAGTATCAACAACGTATAAATAAATGTTTTGCAAAGCAGCCCCACCATCGTTAGTTTCAATATACACCCCAAACGAAGGTGCTGTGTAGCATATATGCTCGCGTTCGGCTTTTTTACAGCCCAATACCAACAATACTGTGCCTGAAACAAGTGTTACCAATATACTACTACGCATTTTATTATTCATTTATGCATCATAACGACAATACCAACCAAATAGTATAGCTATCTGTTTTCTTCCGTTCTCACCGTCCAACCGTTGCGCATAAAATATTTAATACGGGTAGGAAACAACAAATTATTAATACCCGTTGCTGCCAAGCCAACCCCAAAGCTAATACCAAAACGCTCAAACCCCGATAGGTTATTGTTATTGGCGACCACACTAATGGTGGCTAATACCCCCACAAAAGTTATTATTTGTGTACCGCTTTGTAGCAAATCGCGGTGTTTACTAAATCGTCTAAACCCCAAAATATCACCGGTTCTTACCGTCCAGTTATCCTCAAACCGGATTAACGAGTCGTTTATCATTTCAATTTTGCCGTAAATAGTCTGTATTTGTCCAAGATATCCCATGTATAGCAAACGCACATTATCGTGTTCTTTTATAATAACAGGTTTATGGTTATTTTGCGTATCAGTAAATACCAGTCTTTTTTGGGCGCAAGCCGTCAAAACAGTAAATAAACAGAGGATTATAAGAGCTATATACTTCATATCTAGTTTAATAAATTCTTAATTCTGTACAAAAAAACACATTTTTGTAACTTTATTGTTAATTATAACGTGAATATGCGCCTTGAGGATGAAATAAAGCAGAAAGAATTTAAAAGCGAGTATATAAAACTGGCTTTAAATATTATGTATACAGGCAATTGGCTACATCTGCTACAAACACGTAAATTAAAAAAATGGGGACTTAGTCATCAGCAATATAATGTTATGCGAATACTTCGCGGGCAATACCCAAACGCTGCTTCAGTAGGTTTAGTACTTAGCCGTATGCTTGAGCCTTCATCAAACATTACCCGCTTGGTGGATAAGTTAGAAGCTAAAAAACTGGTAAGCCGTTGCGAAAATAAAGACAACAGGCGTATGCAAGAGCTACGAATAACCGATGCAGGGTTGAAGCTTTTGGAGGAAATAGGAGGGGAGTTGGACGATTTAAGTACCTTGTTTGATGACATTGACGCTAAAGATGCTGCGGTAGCGAACACGGTTTTAGACGCCTTGCGTGATTATGTAGGCAAGCAAGCTGACTAATATCATTTTTCAGTTTAAAACTCTTTGTATATTTGCACCTCTAAAAAAATGGCAGCAAAACCATACCAAATAATACTGTATTACTGCTATGCAAAGGTGAACGATGCAGAGCAGTACGCGCAAGAACACCTTAAATTTTGTAAAAGCATAGGCATTTTAGGCAGAATAATTGTGGCCGATGAAGGCCTTAACGGAACCGTTTGCGGTACACCCGAACAATGCCAACAATACATGGAGTATGTGCACGCTGATGAACGCTTTGCACACACTGAGTTTAAGATTGATGATAGCGATGAGTTGGTGTTTTATAAAATACACGTACGCTACAAACCTGAAATTGTACACTTAGGGCTTAGTCGCCAACACGGCTGGGATGTAGACCCTACGGTGAAAACAGGCAAACATATTGATGGGCAAGAGTTTTTATCGCTAAAAGAACATGAAGACGTAGTAGTACTTGATGTACGTAGCAACTACGAGCATAGTGTAGGCCGATTTAAAAATGCGGTTACTTTGGATATGGACAATTTTAGGGAGCTGCCCGATAAGCTAAGCGAGCTAGAGCACCTAAAAGATAAAAAAGTAATTACCTACTGCACGGGTGGTATAAAGTGTGAAAAGGCAAGCGCATTGCTGCTTGAAGCAGGTTTTAAAGATGTATACCAACTGCACGGTGGTATAATAAAATACGCTAAAGAAACAGGCGGAAAAGATTTTGATGGCGAATGTTATGTGTTTGATGGCAGGGTAACCGTGCCCGTAAACAGCGTTAACCCCACAGTTATTTCAACTTGCTATATATGCGACACACACACCAGCCGTATGGTAAACTGTGCCAACCCCGAGTGTAATATGCACGTACCTATTTGCGAAAATTGCGGTGAAGAAATGGACGGAGCTTGCAGTCCTGCTTGCAAAGAGCACCCGCGCAAGCGCCCGTACAACGGCACAGGTTACTACGTTAGCCCGCACCCCACGTTATAAGTTTTATAAAAATTTAGTAGTCGGTATTTACCTTAGTACTTTCAATTAGTATTCACTTTCAAACAAAGTAATACTAACATGAAAAAACTAACCTTTATATTGGCTTTCGTACTTATAGCATTAGCCTCTTGCACTACTAACAAGGTAAACAAAAAGCCTGTTGAAACGCTTACCTTAAAATTTAAATCAACAAAAGGTACAAATGCCTGTGTGGTAGTGTATAACCCACAAAAGCATTTATACTATACTGCCATTGCGGGTAATCAATCTTTTCCTATAGAAACCTTTAATCAAAACGGTGAGTTTTTAAATACGGCTACGTTGGGCTTTGATTTGCGCGGATTGTGGTGGAATACGAAAGAAAATACACTGCAAAGCAATGCCTATAGCGATTTGGGTATCAATACACTAAAATTAACAGAAGGTGGCACGGCCACAGGCAATTTCACTTGGCTTACCAATGAATCTCATAAGCCTGATGATAATAGTGTAGGTGCTTATAATGCAGCACAAAACCAAATACTATATTACAACAATGGGCTATTGTATAAGGTTGATGCAAGCAGCTACAACCAACTAGGTTCAATACCGCTCAGCATACCAGTTTCACTGGATAATATTAATCAAACAACAGTTGTATATACAGGTATTAAACACAAAGAAGTTGGCGTGCTTAATTTTGAAGATAAAAAAGTGTATTTGTTTGATATAAACAACGGTAAACTAACCGCTACCATAAACCTGCCTGCCAATGCCGTTACCTTTCAAATGTTTAGGTTTTCTTACGCCAACGGCTATGTATGGTTGTACGATATTGATGTGCGTATGTGGACGGGATATAAAATTGTTAAATAAACACAGTAAATTAATAGCATCAAAACAAAAAAGTACTTTAAACACTCAGTTTTGATGCTATTATACACATTAGTATAAAAGTTTACGATTAGAGCTTAAAATTTAAATAAATGCTACCTGCTATGTGTTTGAAATTTAAGTAATTAATCTGCAAATTCAAAAACTTTTTAATGGAATACCGAGCACCTATATTAGTGTTTTTTGTATCATACTCACCCAGTATTTGTATTGATTTATGTGGCGAAAAAACCAAGTTGCCAAAAAAACTTTTTAGCGTATAATCGCTTACAGTAATCACCTTTGATGGTAGCACAAAACCGTATCCAATTGTAGGCTCAATAAACATTCTCTCACCACTAAAACCTATATGTTTTGAAGCGGTAATATAACTGGCATGAAAAAACTTTGTACCCACAGCATCTTGAACGCCAATTGAAAGTTGCGGTATTATTTTTTTCTCTTTCACAAGTACTAATTTTGCTGATAAATTTCTATCAACATAAACCCCTTTATAATTAGCAGAGTTAACCACAACACTTGGGAAACTAATAATTCTTACACCGCCTTCAATTCTTGAGTGGAGGCCAATATTGGCAAACATATTCCAATTTTCTATTTGAGTGTTTTTGGGCGAAGAAGAAAGCCTGAAATAATCAAAAGCGTACGAGCCACCAATATTTATACTGCCGCTTTTTACCGTATAGGCACTGGGGGTTTTTATTGCACCTGTAATGCCATATATGTTTTGTGCCCGCGCTGCATAGCCATACCCAATTGCAACAGCTACACAAATAAGTATTTTAGTATTTATTTTCATAACGGTTGTAATTAGGGGTTAACTTGTTTTATGCTCCATATAATAGTAGTGGTAATAATTGTTTTTTCACAATCGTGAGCACCAATAATAGTGTTTGTGTTGTTTGAGTTTTGTGGTAGCTCGGGAGTGGGGCAACCCACTTCATTTTCGGCAACTGTAACAACAGTATTTGTGCTGCTTGAAGTAGGCGGGCAATGTATAGATTGAGTGGTTACAGATTCGGTTTTTACATGGTAAAACTTAATAGGCTTGCATACACCGGCAACACATATTTTGCATATTGTATCGCACAAAAAAATACCCCTTTCGCCTGTATTAGGATTACACTCGTAACAACGTTCAGCAAAATATTTAGCAAGTGCCGTTGGCCTCGATTTGCATTCCCCTTCATCACAGTACCACTCAACGCATTTATCGGTTACATTAGGCATTTTTGCGTTGCATTTTTGGCCATTGCAACAAGTTGAGTTAACCCATTTTTGAGACCAATCCCAGCATTTTGGTAACGGCTTATCACGTATTAATCTATATTCCCATATAATGTTACCATTTTTAAGTCTAATGGCTTTTTCCTGATATGTACCTGTTGAAGTAGCTAGGTTTGTTACTACAACTAGGTAGCTTCTTTTACAATTGGGAGCGGCACAGTCAATAGTCTTTTTACAGGTAGCAGGAAACCCAAATTTCACACCTCTTTTTCGCATTTTTTTTGCGCAAGTATCGCAGTCAACATTATCATCCCAACAATCTGTTGCTAACACAAATTTTTTAACTAATTTTTTTTGTGGCATAAATGGGTTGTTTTGACACCATATTTGTGGGAATTTCCTTTCGTATGAATTAACTGTATCCGAATATCTGCAGATATCTTTCCAAACACCAATTTGAGCACTTTTATTTTGCGGATGTATTAATGAGTTTGTTGATAGTGAGTACGACGAGTTTATTTTGTTTATACTAACAACTAACTTATTTCCTTCCTTTTTTGCCTCCAGCTTATTGTTTGGCAACGATTCTCCATTGCTAAATACATTTATCAGTAAAGTTTCGCCCTCCTCGTAGTCATCAATATCGCCTACTGATGTAAAACTAAGAGATATTGGTTTGATAAAACCAAGGCCTGATGGTTCGATATGAAAATCAGGTATGCTTATACCTGATTGAAAACCTATGAAGTAAGTCCCCTCGGGTAATAAGGTAATACTAATAGTGGTGTCGTTATTTAAAGCCCCTTGGGGTACATTTAGCAGAATATTATTAGCAATTGTTTTTTGTAAACCATTTTTATCTACTGCAAACCCCAATGAGGGCTTTACCAAATAGAACGATTGCGATAGCACAGTATTGGGCACAGCTATCAACCTAATACAATTGCTTATGTATTCATTTTTGCTAAATTTAATTTGTTGTGGCCCAGCACCTACTTTTAAAGTAAAGCTACCATCAGCCCTAGTTACGTGGGTTTGTTTTGTGCCTAAAACACTAATTGTAGCACCTGCAATGGGCTGTTTGCTATTAAAATCTTCTAAAACACCATAAATAATTTGCGATGTATCGGTAAGAGTGCCCTCAAAAGTATATATGCTTAAATCTTTTTGGCTTTTAGCATGTATTGTAATTTTACTACGTTGCGAATTATAGGTAATTCCATTTTGCTCATCAGTTAGTACTATTTCGTATTCGCCTGCTGCTATATCTTCAAAAATAACAGTGCCCCCATCATCAGTTATTGCTTTGTATACTTGTGCCCCAACAAGCTGAAATGCTATACCTTCCTTTTCTTCATAAGTTTCCCCGTTTTGTATTTGGACAATTACCGTTGCGTTTTCCCCGTTTTGCAAAACACTAAATTCTTCACTATCAAAAGTAAACAGATCTTTTACAATAGGCACTTCTTGCTCTTGTGTAGTTATCACTATATCAAAAGCTCCGTTATCATTATTTATAAAGGTGAGGGGCTCTTTATAAACAGCTACATTATTATATAGCACGTTTACTACATATTCAGCAAACGCTACATTATTAAAGTGAAAAACTGTATTGTTAGTAGTACTGTCGGGCAAAATTTTATCACCCTTGCTGTTGGTAATGTATAATGCTATTTTCTCAGGTTCTTCAAAATACTCGCCAAAACCAAAAGATGTACTTATTGATAAAGCACCTTTTAAAAATTTTTCGGGTATAGCCAAATCAGCAGTATCGTTATTTTTAACCTTTGCTTCGTTAGTAATGTCTTTTTCAAAAAAACCGAGAAAATTAACGCTTGCTGTCTTGCAGCCCACGCTAAATACTATAAATAGTAAAACGTATAATAATTCGTTTCGTGATTTTTGCATAGTCTTATTTATTAAGTTCAACTGTTAGTAGGGGTATATTCATAAAAACAGTTCTGTTAGAGAAATCGATGTATAAAGAATAGGTATTAGTTAATGTAGCCAACCACTTTGGTTTAAGAAATTGGAGTGTAAAGCCTGCAATTTGTTTCTCTTCAGCTTGGTTTATTCGTCGTTGGTAAAAAGCTCCAATAGCAACAGCATTAAAAACCCTTTCTATGCCAAATGAAGCCCCAAACGGGCTTTGCTCATAACCTGCTAATTTGCCCACTTGTATATCAAATTGCAGTTCTTCACTTTTTGGCCTCCACGATACGTATGCGTAGTTAACAAGATGTTTGTAGCCAAGTGCTTTTCCTATTTGTGTATTAAACACGATGTTTTTATATATTACTTTTTTGTACCGTACAAAAGCATTGTAAAAATCGAAAACAAGATTAGAATTTGTTCCCAAGGTATCGCCCACCAAAACATCAACCTCAATCATTAGGTTTCTTTTTTTTCCTACAAAAAGTGTAAAATTTTCATCCACCCCTGCAAAAATTAATGGCTGTGTAAATCGGTTTATATTTTCGGCCAAAACAAGTGCTTGATTAATAGGTGGAAACCATTGCAAATGCCCTACTTTTAATGATGAGGAGTAGGCAATTACTGATGAATCTTTTTTTGTGCTTTTTTGCCAACGTATATAGGCTTGTGCCAAACGCAGTTGGGGCTGGTTTTGTAGTTTTCTGTTGGCTAGTGCCAATTCTGATACTGTATGAAAACTAATACCTTTTGGGTAAAAAAAGTCAGTATTTAAGCGTAATTCTCTAAAAGCATCCGAAAATGGTTCGTTAGGAGAATAGAGAACTTCTGAAAAAAGTGCAACTCTTGATGATGAGGGAATTAATTTGTTGCTAGGCGAACTACTTTTTTGGGCAGCGGCAGAGCTTGCCGCAGCTACAAAAAAAACAAAAAATAGCAATGGTAGAACTTTGTAAAACATAGCACTGAAAAATTGATAGTAATACCAAATATACTTTTTTTTAATATTAATACAATTTTTATTTAAAAGTTAATAAACTTGTAGTGAGTGGTATACGCTGCTTGTGTATGCTGTTTTAATTAAACAAAAATTAACATGTTTGTATGTTGTTGTACAACCTTTGGGCTTTGGGTAGACTATTGTTTTATACTATAAGCCGTTTTATCACTTATGAGAAAATATATACTGTTACTGTTAGTAGTCTTTGCCTTGATAACAGCAAAAGCACAAACCTATTATTTTCCACCAACAACGGGCACAACATGGAATACTGTTTCTCCTGATTCATTAGGTTGGTGTACCGATAAGCTAGATACGGTATACAATTTTTTAGAAGCAAAACACAGCAAGGCTTTTATAATACTAAATGGAGGTAAAATAGCTGCTGAAAAATACTTTAACGGGTTTACTCAAGATTCTTTGTGGTATTGGGCATCAGTAGGAAAATCGCTTACCTCTTTTTTAGTTGGAGTAGCCCAGCAAGAGGGTAAGTTGGATATAAACGATAGTGTCAGCCATTATTTAGGCAGCGGGTGGACAAGCTGCACGCCTGAGCAAGAAGGAAAAATCACTCTAAAAAATTTGTTAAGCATGACAAGCGGGTTGGATGATGCGCCTACTGTTCCCCAAGAGCCTAACCCCAGTGATTGCACAAGACCTGAATGCTTGCAATACAAAGCTGATACAGGTACACGCTGGGCATACCACAATGCAGCCTACTATATGCTGCACAATGTGATTATTAGTGCTACAAAATTTAACGTAAACCTGTATACGTTTCAAAAACTGCGTAATAGTACAGGGATAAATGGTCTTTGGTACGAACATCTTTTTATAAGCCGTGCTAGAGATTTAGCCCGTTTTGGTTCTTTAGTGCTAAACAAAGGCAAATGGGATAACACCAGTATACTAAGTGATAGCAATTACTTTGAGTCTATGACTAATAGTTCACAAAATATTAATCCCGCATACGGCTATTTGTGGTGGCTCAATGGAAAATCATCCTATAAAACACCCGGTTTTCAGCTTTTATTCAATGGTGCTTTAATACCCACAGCACCCATGGATATGTTTGCAGGTTTGGGTAAAAACGACCAAAAACTATACATTATTCCCTCTATGGATATGGTTATTGTGCGCATGGGCGAATCGGCAGGTACGCCGCTTTTTGCCTTGTCGTCTTTTGACAGTGATTTGTGGAGTTTACTAAGCAATGTGTTTTGTGTTCAAAATCCCAATGTATCAGTACAAGAAAATCCTACTAGTGTAGCTATGCTGCGCTTATATCCAAATCCTGCCACCAGTATGCTAACGGTTGATGCTCAAGAACCTTCTTTTATACAAATTGTAGATATAAGTGGTAGGGTAGTAGCTCAACAAAATATTGTGAGCAGTACTCAGTTAAATGTAGAACATTTTAGGCAAGGTGTTTATTACATTACAGTAAACAATACAAAGGGGACTTATAATGCAAAGTTTATAAAGCAATAGAAAGTTTTTGTTTAAAGCCAAAGCAAATCAGTAAAATATTGTTTTTATTTATAATGGTTCTAAACTATTTTCGCGCCCCCAGTCAGAAGTAAAATATCTGAGTGGTGCGAAAAGAACCGATGAAATTATCACAGAAATACTTCGTATTAGCTAGCCTATACATAGTGCAGTCGGTGCCCCTGTCGTTTCTAAAAACGGGGTTTCAATCTTTTCTACGCGATCAAAATTTTCAGTACGATGATATAAGCCGTCTTATTGGTTTGTTGCTATTGCCTTGGGTAATTAAATTTTTGTGGGCACCCTTGGTGGATAAGTGGTGCGCCAACAAGCTAAGTAAGATAAAATACGCCATACTGCTGTTTCAGGTTATTGGTGCAGCTTTATTAGGCTTTGCAGCAACAGCAGATTTTCCCGAAGGTTTTAAAATTATCACACTTAGCTTTCTATTATTCAGCCTTGTGGCTGCTACCCAAGATATTGTGGTAGATGCGCTGGCTGTACTTACTTTACCCAAAAAAGAACACGGCTTAGGGAATACCCTGCAAATAGGTGGCTATTATCTGGGTGAAGTATTGGGCGGTGCGCTGATACTTATAATTTTTGATCGTTTTGGATGGAACTGGGCTATGATAGCCTTTATGGCTTTCTTCCTTTTACCATTTATTCCTGTATTGCTATACAAACCCTCAAAAGATTTAGAAATACCTAAACCATCACCCGCAGGTTTCAAAAATGTAGCTGCTTTTTTCAAACTTAAAGGCATGGCTTTTTGGCTATTAGTATTGTCGGTATATATGGGTAACCAAGTATTGGCGCGTACTCTTTTGCCTAGTATGCTAACGGATATGGCCTTTAGTAAAACACAAATTGGTTCTATAATAGGTATTTGGGGAAATTCAGCCTCAGTTATAGGAGCAATACTAGGTGGTATACTAATAAACAAACTGGGTAGAAAAAATAGTTTGGTAGGCTTTGGCTTACTTAAAGTAGTAGCCCTTTTGGGTTTCTTTTTACTAAAAGAAGGAGCAACCGATAACACTATTTACACTGTAATTATTAGTAACGATTTTACGTCAGGACTTGCTACTGTTACTATCTATACTATTATGATGGACAAATGCCGACTTAGCAGTCCGGGTACAGATTTCACAATACAACAATCCATTACTCAGTTTGCCGTTTTGTTTTTTGTGGTGATTAGCGGTGTTTTAGTAAAAAACCAACACGGCAATTTCTCGTTATTATTTTCAGTAGCCTTTGGCGTAGGACTTTTAGGTGTTTTATTGGCAGGTTTTGGATTAAAAAGTGCTTCGCTTGATAATGGGAAGGATATCCAAGCCGATGAAATTCAGGCTTAAAAACTGTCATTAAACTGTCAAATAAATCTATCGGTAAAACCTTTCATTCATTATTTCCGTATTTTACTATCAAATGATGGTTAATGCTTTTTAAAAGTGTTGTAACTGTTGCAAATACAAGCTGTTAGCGCAGGTTGAAATTAGTGTCATATTATGGTCATTTTAGTTTGTAAAGGTTCTAAATAATGACACTACGACCTATTTTTGCGGCATAGTATTTTGATTAAATAATGAAAAAAATAAACACCATTTTTACAATTTTATTCTCTCTAACTTTTCTTAGCGTTTCGGCGCAAAAAGATTCAGTGCAGATGGAGGCAGGTTATGCCAATGATATTTTTTACAGCTTATTGAACGGACAGGTTAAAAAATCACCCAACAATACTTGGGATTTAGGCTTTCGTACTGGCTTTCGTACCGACGGTATTTTTGTAAACTCTACCAACGTTGCAGGAGCTACAGTGCGTACCAGCAAACTATTTTTATACCCTAAAGGAAATATTTCAGCTTGGAGTACATTCGATACTACCGGTAGAGACCAATGGTTAGAGTACAACAACTCTGATTCATCGTGGGAATTTGGTGCATTTAACCGTGCAACACTTTCTTTTCCTGATTTTTCATGGGGTGTTTACAACACAACTACCAAATTGATTGAAGGAGACTCGTTGTATTTACTTGAGGTAACTAACGGAGCTACTAAAATTTACAAAAAACTTCAAATTATAGACAAAAACTTTGGTGTATGGCATTTTCGCTACGCCGATGTTGATGGTTCTAACGAAGTGAGCGATTCTATAGTAGCAAGTAATGCTGATGCTAAAATATTGGATTACTACTCAGTATTAGACGGCTCAAAACCAAACCATGAGCCTGATAGCTTAAATGATTGGGATATAGTATTTAAACGTTACGATGAATTGATTCCTCCAACCTATACTGAATATTATCCGGTAATGGGTGTTTGGGCAAACAAAGATGTTGTAGTTGCCGAAGCAAGAAATATTGACATAGCTAACTTTGATTACACTACCCTTACTGCTAACGATTATAAAGTAGCTGCAAACATTATAGGTTCTGATTGGAAAAACTTTGATATGAATGTTTTCCAATGGAAAATTGAAGATTCATTAGCTTATTATGTAAAAGCCCGTACAGGTGCTATATGGCGTTTAGAATTTTTAGCCTTTGGCGGAAGTGGAAACGGTAAAACTATATTTAAACGTACTCAAATGTCTCCCGGTTTAAGTGTAAACCCTGTTGCTCCTGTTGCATCGTTTGGTATCTATCCTAATCCTACCGCAGGAAACCTTGAGGTGGTTTTTGAAAACCGTGATAACTCGGTGAAAAACACAATAAAAATTATGGATATGGCTGGTAAGATTGTATTGCAACGCAATGTTGAAAGTACTGTCGGTTTCCATGCCAATTCTTTTGATGTTTCAAGCCTTGCTTCAGGTGTTTACATTGTAAACCTTGAAAACAACGGCTATGTAATCTCTCAAAAACTTATTAAAGAATAATTTTTAAAAGCATAACTACAACTTTGAAAACTACACAACACATAACATTAGAGTTTGTAAAAGGTGCTAAACCTTTTATGGGTAAAACTGTTATAGTAAGTAGTTTACATAAGTTTGTAATAACACTAATTATAACTGCCCTTAGTACTTTATGTGCTAATGGGCAGTTTTTTATTAAAGTTACCGATAGTGGTAAGCAACCTGTTGCTGATGCAACAGTGTTTGTAATACCTCAAAATGTAGAAAATCCCTACAAACTAGCAAAACAATTTAGTACTGATATTAATGGTATTGCTACTTCTACCATAGGTGGTTTATGCGCCATTGAAATTTCGGGCGATGGTTTCACCACCATAAAAGACACCGCTAAGCTGATAAACGGTGCAACACTTATCTTATCTCTAAACCAATTGGTTTATTCAGCATCAGAAGTTGTGGTAACAGGTCAATACGAAGTAACCACAGCCGATAAATCGGTATCTAAAATAAAAATAATAGATGCCAAACGCATGGAAGCACAAGGAGCTGTTAACCTTAAAGATGTTTTAAGTAACGAGCTTAATGTGCGCATGAAACAAGATAATATTTTGGGTAGCAGCCTTAGTATACAAGGTGTTAGCGGCCAAAATATAAAAATATTAATTGACGGTGTACCTATGATAGGTCGCCTAGATGGTAATATAGACTTATCGCAAATAAACCTGAACAACATAGAGCGTATTGAAATAATAGAAGGCCCTATGAGTGTAATGTATGGCACTGATGCCTTGGGCGGTGTGATAAACCTTATTACTAAAAAAACAACTAAGCACAGCGTTGAGGGTAATGTAAACAGCTACTACGAAACCGTAGGCAATTACAACCTTGATGCACGTGTAGCCTTTAAAACCAAAAAACGTACTACTGTGCAAGTAAGCGGTGGGCGTAACTTTTTTGATGGTTTTGGCGAAACAGGTATACGTGGACGTGTGCAACAATGGAAACCCAAAGAACAATACTTTGCTGATGCTATTATAGGTTTCAAAATTAAAAACTCAACACACAGAATACAAAGTATAGTATTTGATGAATTGTTGCTGAATAGGGGAGAACCCGTATTAAGGCCATATAGCGTTTACGCTTTCGATAATTATTTTTATACCCGCAGGTTTAATAATTCACTGTTTTCTGATTTTAAACTAAAAAACGGAGCGCACATACAAATTACCAGTTCATACTCGTGGTTTCGTAGAAACAACATACAAAAACGTCGCGATTTACTTACCCTAGAAGATACTCAAACACAAGGTGCCACCGACCATGATACCTCAATATTTACACTGGTTATGTCTCGTGGTACATATACCCAACAAGTTAATCGCAAACTAGGTTATCAATTGGGTTACGATGTTAATGTAGAAAACGGTAAAGGCCATCGTATACAAGGTAATAGTCAAAGTGTTGGCGATTATGCAGCTTATGCTACAGTAGAATACAGGCCAATATCTCGTTTAGTATTGCGCCCTGGTATACGTGCATCATACAATACACGTTATGGTTCACCCATTACCCCATCATTCAACACCAAGTACACTATTAATAGTAAACTAAATCTTAGAGCATCGTATGCCAGAGGTTTCCGAGCACCTTCAATAAAAGAATTAAATCTGTTTTTTGTTGATATAAACCACAATATACAGCCTAACCCTAGCCTAAAAGCTGAACTGTCTGACAATGTAAATGTATCACTGCAATACAATACTACCTTTAAAAATAAAGTAGCTATAAAAATTGAACCCTCGGTATTTTATAACGACATACGCAATATGATTTCGCTTGCCGTTGTAGACCCTGCATCACAATTGTATAATTATGTAAACATAGGCCAATACACCAATGCAGGTGCTAATTTATCAGCCGAAGTAAAAGTGGGTAATATTAGCCTGCAAGCAGGTACATCTTTAACAGCTGTAAAAAACTACTTTGGCGGTACTAATGTATCCCAATACAATACAACTAAAGAGTATAGGGCAAACCTTGGCTACACATTACCACAATGGGGTACAAGTTTCAATCTATTCTACAAATACAACGGTAAAGTACCCGGTTATGCTTTAAATGGCAATAACGAAGTGATACAAACCTTTGTACAGAGCTACTCAATGGCCGATGTATCGGTATCACAAAGTTTTTTAAACAAACGCATTACCCTAGTGGTAGGTGCGCGCAACCTACTAAACGTAGGCAATATTAGCTACAATGCACCTGTTGGTGCACATAGCGGCAGTGGCAACAGCATGGCAATAGGCATGGGTCGCACATTTTTTACTAACATAAGGATACACTTATTTAACCCAAATAAATGAGGAATAAGATTTTAACATTATTAAGCGTAGGTACACTATTACTTTCATCGTGCTGGAAGGATGATGATGCTTACCACCTTCCCCCCAGTGGCAGTACTTTACAACAAGAACTTAGCTTGGGTGCCGACTACGATAAAATTGTTTACTTTAATGTAGATAAACGTGAGTTTATGATTCGTTACCTAGAAGACTGGGATTTGGGTTTTGAAGCAGGAGCGACTGAGTTTCATGTGGTAACTAATACAGGAAAAGGATTATTGGTGCACGAAACCAATTTGACGGACATTAACGCCCCATACTCTATTGTTAATGGAATGGAGTGGAGGTATGATGTTCCCAGTGGAAATAAAGACTCTACTGCTGTGGGAAAATGGTGGAGTGGAACTGACGGAATATCAAAAAACATTGTATATGTAGTTGACATGACGGTAAACTACAAACAGGGTGAACGTTACAAAAAAATACAAATAGTAAAAGCTGACGAAACAGGTTTTTGGGTTAAAACTAGTGATTTGAACAGCAGCAATATAAACAGCTACTTTATTCCTAAAGACCCTACTCGTAATTTCTCTTATTTGGATATAACCACAGGAAAAATACAGGCAGATATGGAGCCTGCCAAAGACGATTGGGATTTAGTATTTACCCGTTACAGCCATGTTTTTTACGATCAAGGTCTTGAACCTTTGCCTTATTTGGTTACAGGCGTTTTGCTAAACGGTAACGGAGTTAAAGCATACGAAGAAAACAAACGTACTTTTAACGATATTGATTTAGACTATGCCCTTAGTATAAAATTTAGTAATGATGCTGATGTAATAGGCTATGATTGGAAACAGTATAACCAAACATCAGGTCGCTATACTGTTAATAGTAATATCACCTATATAATAAAAACCATATCAGGTTATTATTATAAACTTCGCTTTATAGACTACTACGATAGCAACGGCGTAAAAGGCACACCCGTTTTTGAAATGCAAAGGTTGTAGGTTATATTTATTAATATAAAAGTAAGTTCGTCGAAATTAATTTGATGAGAAAGTTATAGTTAGTTATTTTTGTTGAAAATTATAGGAGAAGCCGAAAACCTTTATATAGTAGGCAAAAAATAACTTATTCAATTATGCTAAAAAAATCTATTTTACTTGCAGTATTTATTACTGCTTTTTTGTTTTCATTTGCAAATTTGCCTGTAATAAAAAGAACTAAGACTGGAGGCATTGCCGGAGCAGGATTTAACACAGTTTCAACTGAATTAACATCTAGAACTGTTATTTTGAATGGAGTAGAGGTTACTTGGACAGGTTGGGATATTTTTTGTTCAGGTTACGGCTTTCAATCTTGCCCAAAAGAAGGGCCATTTACATTTACTGGTGGTAATGGTTATGATGATGTTGATGAAGTGCAAGGGACAACATTATTAAACTATGCTGATAATCAGATTAACAATAGCACGTTATCAGGAACTTATCAGGTAAC
The DNA here is from genome assembly GCA_037968475.1 of Bacteroidia bacterium. Classification (GTDB taxonomy): domain Bacteria; phylum Bacteroidota; class Bacteroidia; order UBA8524; family UBA8524; genus SB11. The sequence goes on along the minus strand of JBBKVO010000007.1, from coordinate 13,864 downwards.
GGTACAAGTGGCTAGTGAATCTTTTTTGAGAGTTTATACGGTTACTTGGTCGGGCTCAGATGCTGCAAATAATACAGTTGAAGTTGATAGAGTAAATATTTACTAGTAGTTTGTAGCTAAAAAATAATTCATAAGTCTAATATTAGACTTATGAATTATTAATTTATTAATCAATGAAAGGCAAGTTTTTTCTATACCTACTTATTAGTGTTCTTTTTTCTATCAATGGACAAAGTCAGGATACTCTTAAAATTAATAAGATTTTTTTACATGATAGTAGTATCTTTATTTCAAACAAAATCTTAAATATTTTTAATAATAATGATCTTAAGTTAATAAGAGCAAAGGAAAATTTACTTGTATACAATGGCAGTAAAGCTGTTGATTTAAAGAAAGTATTACTGTTTAATTTAAATGACTATTCTTATAGAGAAATTAATACAACTCTTACATTTAAAAATAATAGTGTTTCGGATATTACTTACTCAAGTGATAAATTTTATGTACTTACTAGTCAAGGTGTAAGTATATATTCCTCAATATCAAGTGAAATATTAAAAAGTATACAAATTAAAGATGCAACTATTTATGACAAAATTGAGGTAGATTATGATGGAAGTATTTTTCTATCATCATTTAATTTTGAATCTAAAAATTCGTTTAGTAAAATACTTAAAATTGATCCAAATTATAATTTCCAAGCCATTGATAAATTCTTTAACATAGAATCTTATCTTTTCTCTGTTTTTAAACCCAATAACTTAATTTCGGTTTATAATAATAAAATTGTTGTTCTTGAAAATATGTACCCTAACTTTTATTTGTTATACGCTAAAGATAAGGTAGATAGTTTAAATTTTGGTAATTCAAGTTATTGGACGCAAACATCAAAGGAGTTAATAAATCAAATTGAAAAACAGTCTAAAGATGATATAGGCTCAGTAATAGGTCTTTTAGCACCCTCAATTGAGAAACGAAGCTATAATATTAACGTAGGTTTTCTTAATGATAGTATTATATATATAGTCTCCCATAATAAAGGATATCTTGATAGAAACTTTAGGTTGGTTAACTTGAAAACAAAAAAGATAGTAATTGCCAAATGGGAATTAAATTATCATTATAATAATCGTGAGGCTCTTGTAGATAAAATTATTTTAAAAGGTGATTTCCCTGGCTTCATAGATTACACAAACTACCATTTTTTTGACAACAAATCCGTTTCAGTACGATTAAACTCTTGTGTCAATCCAAATGGACTAGTTACGTCTGAATACAATCTGAAAAGGACTGATGAAGGTTTGAACAACTGTATAAGTTTTTTTGTATCAAAACTAGCTGTTGAATAAAAAATGTTTAACTCTTTATTCTAACGTAAAGTTCTCACAATCGTTATAAGGTACATACCTAAAATATGGGTAGGGAAATATTTCTTTATCTTCATACAACACATAGTGTTTAAACTGGTCGCCCGATGTGCCGTTTAGGTTTACACACACTTTTAGTGTTCCATTAATATTTAAGTTTACATTGTCGGCCTCAATTTTGGCCTCGCCGGGTGCTGTTACAGTTATAGTAGCCTCCACATCACCATAATGTACATCCATTAAGATATCTTTTGGCGAATAAAAAATAGAACCAATTACCTTTCCCATTTGTTACAATTTTTAGTATACCAAAACTAAGCAAATCCCTTTATAAAAATGGTATATAATTTATGAGCAATAACATTGTTTAGAATGATTCTAAGTAATATATTCGCGCCACATTAAAAAACACTAATAACCATGCGTATTTCGGTACAGTTAGCAGCACTAGTAATAGCCTTTTCGGCGTGTAAAAACACTACTACACCAAATAATGATAGCAATGCAGATAGTTCATCTATCGATAGCAGTACTGTTGCACCTGCTCCAGTAGAAAAACATCTTGCCAATTTGCATCAACTTACTTGGGGTGGCGACAATGCTGAAGCCTATTTTAGCTTTGACAGTAAAAAGTTAGTATTCCAAAGTCAAAACCCTGCGTGGGATTTGAAATGCGACCAAATTTTCTATTTTGATATAGAAAGTATGTTGGCCGATACTACTATGCGTCCAAAAATGTTGAGTACAGGACAAGGACGCACCACTTGCTCATACTTTTTAGGAGGTGATCAAAATATAGTATACGCTAGTACACATTTAAATGATAAAGAATGCCCTCCAGTACCAAAACCTCGTGAGGATGGTAAATACCTTTGGGCTGTTTATGAAGGCTTTGACATTTTTACTGCCGATTTAGAAGGAAAAATTAAAAAGCAACTTACCAAAACCAAAGGTTACGATGCTGAGGCAACTGTATCTCCCGACGGTAAAAAAATAGTATTTACCAGTACCCGTAGTGGCGATTTAGAGCTATACACTATGGATGTTGATGGTAGCAATGTAAAACAAATAACTAATCAATTAGGATACGATGGTGGTGCTTTCTTCTCTCCTGATGGTACTAAATTGGTTTTTCGTGCTTCGCGCCCAACTACTGATGAAGAAGTAAAAGAATATAAAGAACTATTATCAAAAGGCTTGGTAGCCCCTACCAATATGGAAATATATACCTGCAATATTGATGGTAGTGATTTGAAACAAATTACCCACTTGGGTAAAGCCAACTGGGCACCATTTTATCACCCAAGCGGAAACAAAATTATATTCTCATCAAACCACCACAGCGATAAGGGATACGATTTTCAGTTATATATGATAAATATTGACGGTACAGGTTTAGAACAAATAACCAATGCCAGCATATTTAATGCCTTTCCAATGTTTTCACCTGATGGTAAAAAACTGATATTTAGTAGCAACCGTAACAATGGCGGCACACGCGATACCAATCTTTTTATTGCTGATTGGGTAGAGTAATTGTTTACAAAAAATTTAATTAACATACTGATTTACAGATATAAAAATGCGTCTAAAGCAAATAATTCCCTTACTTTTATTTAGTGTTTGTGCTACCGTTGCAATGGGGCAAAACATCAAAATAAAGACAGTAAAAAAACACATTAAAACCCTTAGTAGTGATGTGTTTTTGGGGCGAGGAACCGGTGAAAAAGGGGAGGAACTAGCTGCCGATTATATTAGCAATTACTTTAAAAGCCTGAAACTAAAGCCATTTGGTGATAGTGGTACATACTACCAACACTTTGCCTTTACTTTCCATAAAACAAGTATGAGCGACCCACACGGAGAAGGTGAGGGCATACCTAAAACAGGTAAAAACGTAGTGGCATATCTTGATAATGGTGCTGAGTATACTATTGTTATAGGCGCCCATTACGACCATTTGGGAACAGGCATGATGGGCAGCAGCCGAGATGCTAACCCTGAAGGCAAAATACACAATGGTGCTGATGATAATGCATCAGGCACAGCAGGTATGATGGAACTTGCGCGTTACTATACCAAAAACGGTAAAACAGAGGGGTGTAACTTTATTTTTATAGCTTTTTCGGGTGAAGAATTAGGATTAGTAGGGTCTAAAAAATTCACTGAATATGCAGGTTTTAATGCGACATCAACCCAATGTATGATAAATATGGACATGATAGGTCGCCTAAACGATAGCACCAAAAAGATATTGGTTTATGGTATAGGTACAAGCCCTGTATTTGGAAATATTGTACAAAAATATATTCCAAAAGGAATATCTATTACAGTTGATTCATCGGGAACAGGCCCAACCGACCATACTAGTTTTTATCTTAAAGATGTGCCTGTATTGTCATTCTTTACAGGACAGCATAAGCAATACCACACCCCTGAAGATGATGAAAATTTGATAAACTATAATGGGATTGAAAATGTGCTTAAATACGTAGTTAACATTACTGATGATGTTGCTGAGATGCAAAAAATTGAGTTTGCCAAAACGGTTTCTAAAGATCAAGGCAGAGTTAGTTTTAAAGTAACATTGGGTATAATGCCCGACTACACTTTTGACGGTCCCGGACTAAAAATTGATGGAGTAACCCAAGGTAAGCCTGCCGACAAAGCAGGTATTATTGCAGGTGATATTATATTGGCTATGGGTGATATGGATTTGATAGGCATAATGGATTATATGAAGGCTTTAGGACAATACGAAAAAGGGCAAAAAACTGCTGTTAAAATAAAACGCGGTGATGCCCTATTGGATATGGAAGTTGAGTTTTAGTAATCTCTTCTTCGTACAAAAAAATAGATTTAAAAGGCTGCCATTAGGCGGCCTTTTTGTTTTTACGCCGCGAGCGCATATTTATCAATTCAACAATAAGTGAAAATGATATCGCTGCATAGATATAGCCTTTAGGTACGTGCTGGTGAAAAGCATCTAATACTAGCATAAAGCCAATCATTATAAGAAAAGACAAGGCCAGTATTTGTAGTGAGGGATAGTTGTTTATAAAGGCACTTATTTTACCTGAAAATGCCATCATTATAATAATAGAGATAACAACTGCGGTTATCATTACGGGTAAATCATTCGTCATACCAATAGCAGTTAGTATAGAATCGAAAGAAAAAATAATATCCAACAACATTATTTGTACTAGTATGTTGGCAAAGCTGATTTTTTTACCACCCTTTTCTTTTTCACTATGTTCTCCCCCTTCCATTTTACCATAAATCTCACTGGTACTTTTGGCTAAAAGAAATATACCTCCTGCAAGTAGTATTAAATCGCGACCGCTAAAGCCAAAGTTTTCAATTTCTATACCCCAAAACTTAAAACTATCAATAGTAAATAAAGGCTCTTTAAAGCCCATTATCCATGTAATGCTAATTAGCATAGCAATACGCATAAGTAAAGCAAGCGCTAAGCCTATGGTGCGTGCACGTGGCTGTTCAGCTTGGGGAAGTTTATTGGTAACAATAGAAATGAAGATAATATTATCAATACCTAATACTATCTCTAAAAAAGTAAGCGTAAATAAGGCCATTAGGCCTTCACCTGTAAAAATATGTTCCATAAACGGCGTATATGCCGCAAATGTAAATAGTTTTTATCTTATCTATGAATTAAGAATTTAGCAGCCGTTGGTTGCATTGTCGCCATTAGCCAAGTCTGATAGCTTTTTGTTCAATGCTTCGCGTTTAGCCATGATTTTTGCAGGTTGTACAAAATAAAAATCAAATAGCGATTCTAAAACATCCAATACCCACTCGGCCTCTTCAGGTGTTGCATCCACAACCTCGCCTGTAGAAAGGCTTTTTGAGGGATATATTTTAAAATTACCCAAATTTTTAATTTCAACAATACTCTCAATCAAACTAGGTGGCATTGTTTTATTTGCAGCAAGCTCGTCAATTTCTTTGCTAAGGTTGCTGGGTTTAATATCAGCTTTATCTTGCAATATCAATTGCAAGCATTTACGCCCAAGTGCTGCGGCAGCTTGTGGGCTAAATGGAAGCACTAAACACGCTTCTTTATAAATACTGGCATATTGTTCTTCTACTTCGAGTGGAGCTACTGTTCTGCCCGACGTTTGTGGGTATACAGTTTGTTTTGATATTATATTGTGCAATAAATAGTTACCATTCTCATCTTGAGATACATTGCCTTTGCCTAAATCTATAATAAGTTTTTTGCAGTCGGGGTTGGGACACAATGAAATAAAAGCCCTCCAGTAAAATTCTGAATCGTATCCTAGGCTAATTTCTTTGACATTTGCATTAATTTGAACTAAACAGTGCGGACATTTCATAAGTTAAGATATTGTTACGTAAATTTAAAGAAACTATAACTAATTTAGGGATAAACGAAAGTGTAATTATTTTATTGTAGAGTGTTTTGTCATATTTTAGTAATTGTTGAGCAGGCAAAATACTAGCTTTTTTCAGGATTAATATTTCTTTTATACAACTTACGTGTATTATGACATTATGAAAACACTATTCTTAATTTTACTGCTAATGTTTGAACAAATAATGTTTGGGCAAGTTTCTGGTTTCGAAGCTGATACTGCATTTGAGCCCAGTATTGATGTTTTTGATGTGGAAAACGATGTGGATTATTTTAATCAATACGAATACATTGAGAATGCCAAACTATCCAATAAAAAGAAGGTTTTTAAGAGTATTTATACGGCTGCAAAAAAGCGGAAACTGCTAAATAATCAAACTGTACAGGTGAGTGTTTTTATTGATTCGACAGGTGAATTGCTGAGTGTTGAGTTTTATGGAGAAGATTCAATATATACTTTTATGCGGAAAATATTTCTGAAAAAAGCAAAATATACAAAGCCTTGTGGGTATGAAGGAGCGGCAATACAACAGGTTTTTGGTGAAAAAGTAATATTAAGCAAAGAGTTTCTTTTGGGCGATTACGAGTACGGCGGCAATGATTTTTTCTCTTCAATGAGCTATAAAACTATTAAGAGTTTTGACCAACAACATTATGTTAGATTGAAGTTAAGTGAAGTGTTTTATAATGGTGCTTGGCATAAGAGTGAAATTGATAGACGTGAGAAAGTAATAAGACAAAGTAGCCCTATTATAAAACTTAGTGATAGTGTAGCAGTATATTTCGAGTTTCCGCAGGTAGTTTTTAAAGAAGAGAAATACTTTCTATGTCGCTATTATATTAAGGAGAAGAAAGATGGCTTGTGGAATAACCGTTGTCAAGATGAAATGATAGTAAGGTATTGTAATCTGTCTTTTGTAAATGGTATTACTTGTGGAATAAGTAACGACCCTTTACGCTTAGAAATAAAACTTGATTTGTCTATTGAAATTGATGAATAAAAAAAGCCCTGCCAATTTTGGCAGGGCTTACATATAATATACTGTTAGGTATTATTTTTTATCGGTTTTGCCGCTATCAGGTTTTGCTATGCTTTCGCGCATATCAGTATCGGCTTGTATATTTCGCATTTTATAGTAATCCATAATACCAAGGTTACCGCTTCTAAAGGCTTCGGCCATAGCCAAAGGTATTTGTGCTTCGGCTTCAATAACTCGGGCACGGGCTTCTTGTATTTTAGCTTTAAACTCTTGCTCTTCAGCCACAGCCATTGCACGACGTTCTTCAGCGCGGGCGTTAGCTACTTTAAGGTCGGCATCAGCTTGGTCGGTTTGTAGCTTTGCGCCAATATTACTTCCAATATCAATATCAGCTATATCAATAGATAATATTTCAAATGCAGTACCTGCATCCAAACCTTTCTCTAAAACCACTTTTGATATTCGGTCGGGGTTTTCCATCACTTCTTTATGATTAACCGCAGAACCTATGGTGGTAACTATACCTTCACCTACACGGGCAAGTATGGTTTCTTCGCCTGCTCCACCCACCAATTGTTTAATATTGGTACGAACAGTTACACGGGCTTTAGCAATAAGTTGTATACCGTCTTTTGCCACGGCAGCTACGGGAGGGGTGTTTATCACACGTGGATCTACAGAGCGTTTTACGGCATCAAATACATCACGACCAGCCAAATCAATAGCGGTAGCCATTCTAAAATCAAGAGGGATATTTGCTTTATCTGCACTAATAAGGGCTTTTATCACATTGTTAACATTACCACCTGCCAAATAGTGGGTTTCCATCTCGTTAGGAGTAATTTTTAAGCCTGCTTTTGTAGAGGTAATTAAAGCATTAACTATTAATGAGGGTGGAACTTTACGAAAGCGCATAAGCACTAATTGAACCAAACTAACTCTTACGTTTGATATCCTAGCCGTAAACCAAAGTCTAACGGGGATAAAGTAGGTGAGTACTATTAGGCCAATAAGGGCGCCAACAGCAAAAAAAATAATCATTACATCAGTCATAGTAGTTTATTTATCAGTTTTTTGTACAAATACTTTGTTGCCTTCTACACGAAGGATTATTATTGGTGTGTGCACAGGTATTTTTTCACCTTCGCTGCTCACTTCCACTTTTTCATCACTAAATAATGCTGTCCCCATTGGTCTTATATCTGAGAGAGCCAAGCCAATATCTCCAATAGTAGGTATATAAGCATTACCGCTATTTACATTTCCTGTAAGTTCATCATGAAGAGCCAGCTTATTCCAAGTGTTTGATTTCAGGCTTATATATACAGCGCTAATAGTAGCAACAGTACTTATAGCCAAGGCAATATGCCCTTGTGTAGCTCCATAGCTGTCGTATACACCATAAACACCACCGCCAATCATGCCAAGAGCCACAATGCCCAATATACCACCGGGCACTACTAATATTTCTAGTACCATTAGCACTATACCCAATACGATAAGAAGAATTATTACACCTAGGCTCATTTTAGAACTAAAAATTGGCTTTTAACTTAGCCTAGCAAAGATATGGGTTTTCTATTAAGCACGTTAAAATAAAAACTATACACGTTGATGAAAATAAGCAAGCCATATTTTGTTTCAAACGAATAATAGGGATAAACTTGATTAACTATTTGGCCAAAATCAGTTGCAGGGGAATCCGAAAACCTTAAAGAGTAGGAAACATTTTATTTAAATCGACTATCAAAAAATGAAAAAATCAATTTTAATTATCACCTTAACTTTATTTGCTGTAATTGGCTTTGGAACACAGTCTTTTGCTCAAACTATAACCTTCCAGAACGACGTAGCTGCAAACGTAGATATACTTGTTTGTTCAACACCTAAAACACTTGCTGCTGGAGAGATTTATACAACAGCATCCACATGTACATCAGCTCCCTGTTTTTTTGAGGTAACAACACCTTGTACGGGTAAAGTAATAGTAAATGTTCCTTGCGGAGGGTCAGGCCCATTTACAAGCACTCAGAATTTTCCTGGTACAGGTTTTCCACCTTGTGCTGGTTTTACTGTATATTACCTATATGATGCAAGTGGGAATATCACCATACATGTCTATTAAGCACGTTAAAATAAAAACCATACACGTTGATGAAAATAAGCAAGCCATATTTTGTTTCAAACAAATAATAGAGATAAACTTGATTAACTATTTGGCCAAAATCAGTTGCAGGGGAATCCGAAAACCTTAAAGAGTAGGAAAACATTTTTATTAAACCGATTATCAAAAAATGAAAAAATAAATCTTTATTCTTGCTTTAACCCTAATAGCCATAGTGGGCTTCAGTACCGAGTCGTTTGCACAAAGAACTATAACTATGCAAAATAATATTGCTGCAAATGTAGAGGTAAAACTTTGTTCAACACTTAAAACACTTGCTGCCGGAGAGATTTATACAACAGCATCAACATGCACATCAGCGCCCTGTTTTATTAGTGTAACAACACCTTGTACGGGTAAGATAACTGTAAATGTTCCTTGTAGTGGGGCAACCCCGTATACAAGCAGTCAAACTTTTTTTGGAGGTGGTAGCCCCGCATGTTCAGTTACAGTGGACTACACGTATGATGTAATGGGAAACATAACAATAAACATCAACTAAAGGTTTAGTCATTTAAATGAGAAAGCCATATTTCTTAGTTAAGAAATATGGCTTTTATTAAGTTTGAGTGATCTACAGTTTAGTTAGCTGAGCTAGTATTTAGCTTTGCCAATATTTCTTTTACGGCAGTCAAATCAGGTACATCGCCTGCGTTTTCTAATACTTCGGCATATTGTATAGTGCCTTCACTATCAATAACAAAGGCTGAGCGTTTTGATACGCCGTGCATACCCAAAATAAAGGTTTCGTATATACAGCCATAAGCTGCTGATACTTCTTTGTTAAAATCGCTTAGAAGAGGGAAGTTGTATCCTTGTTCTTCTTTAAATTTTGCAAGAGTGTGAGGTGTATCGACTGAAATACCTAATACCTCAGCATTAAAGTGTTGGTAGTTGGCAATATCATCGCGTACACCACAAAGCTCAGCAGTGCATACACTGGTAAAAGCCAATGGAAAAAACAATAACACTACGTTTTTACCTTTATAGTTTTCTAAATGGATTTCTTGTTTATCAGAGCTGTATAGCTTGAAGTCAGGGGCTTTATCGCCAATTTTTAAAGTACTCATATTTTGGTTAACAATTCTTGTTTGTTTATGTTTTGCTGCACAGTTTCGCCGCCATACATTTCTTTTCGCATTTGCGCCGAAGTAAGTGTACTTCCATTGTGGCTCCACCCTGGAGGGCCAAAAATGTACATAAGCCTATCTTTAAGTTTGGGCGATTTTTTCAAATCAGCCCATATTTTGCTCCACTCACCCCATACCACGCGGGGTATATTAAAGGTAGATAACGGAGTAGTTAAGCCATAACTCACTTCTTCTTTTTCCTCAGCATAAGTTCCAAAAATCTTATCCCAAATAATAAGTACTTGCCCCATGTTTTTATCAAGGTATTCAGTATTACTACCATGGTGCACACGGTGATGCGATGGGGTAACAATAAATTTTTCTATCCAGCCTAGTTTGCTCACTACTTTGGTGTGCACAAAAAAGGCGTAGGCTTGGTTAATTGCGTATATAAACATTACTTCTTCGCCTGTAAAGCCTAACAGGCCACAAGGCAAAAAGAATACGTAACGATACAGGGGTTGCATTACTGAAGAACGTAAGGCTACCGAAAAGTTAAACAAGTTGCTGCTGTGGTGGTTGGCGTGTACTGCCCAAAAGAAACGGCAATAATGCTCTACACGGTGTAGCCAATAAAAGCAAAAGTCTTGTGCTAAAAATACACCTATCCAGCGTAGGGTAGGGTTTTGTATATTTATTATGGCATAGTTTGCTGCTACGGAGTTTAATGCGCTAAAGCACACACCTATCATTAATAAATCAAAACAGGCACCCAAAAGGCCTAAACCAAGGTTGGTGAAAAAATCTTTGCCAGTATACAATTTTAGACCGTGTAAACGGCTTAACAAAATCTCACCTATAATAAAAATAGCATACAGGGGCGTGGTTATATACAGTAGGTACTCGCTCATAGAAGGTGCAAAAATAACTATATTGCAAATATTTTAGCCCTTACTTTTTATAAAATCAGTATATGATTAGGTATAGTATAGTAATTCTATTTTTTGTGATGAGCATAGTTGCAAATGCTCAATCGTTTTGTAGCCATTTTAAGCCCACCCAAAGGCAAAGGGTAAAAAAGGTAATGGTAGAGGATAAACGCACCGATTCGTTTGATGTAAAACACTACCATATAAATCTTGACATACAGGATTTTTTTGGGCAAAAAATTAGTGGATATACCGATATTAGTATTCAATCAAAAGTAAATGGTTTACAAAATGTTAGGTTAGATTTATTAAAGTTATTAGTTAATAAAATTAGTATAGGCCAAACTACCCTAAACTATACCTATAACGATACTGTTTTACTTATAGATTTAGGTACTGCTCGCAATACTAATGATACCTTTACTATTAGGGTTGAGTATGAAGGCAAGCCCCAACAAGATAAATCGTGGGGAGGGTTCTATTTTTCAACTGTGTATGCCTTTAACATGGGGGTTGGCTTTGATGCTAATCCGCATAATTTTGGACGTGTTTGGTTTCCGTGTGTTGATGCTTTTAAAAGTCGTTCAACGTACGAGTATACTATAACTACCCGATCCAATCATCGCGCTATGTGTAATGGCTTATTGCAAAGCGAAACCACAAACCCCGATAATAGTAAAACATGGCATTGGAAACTAAGCAATACCATACCTACTTATCTGTCGTCTGTTGCTGTTGCGCCCTATAATGTTGTTAACGATAGTTATAACGGATTAAACGGAACAACCCCCATAACTCTAGCGGGTAGCGATACAAATGCTTTAAAAGGCTCATTTGCCAACCTTAAAGGAGCTTTTTCAGCTTTTGAAAAATGGTATGGTGTACACAGGTTTGAACGGGTTGGATTTAATGGCGTACCCTTTAACGCAGGAGCAATGGAGCACGCTACTAATATTGCTTATCCTAATTATGCTATTGATGGTACAACAGGACAAGAAACTCTTATGGCACATGAGTTTAGCCACCACTGGTGGGGCGATAATACCACTTGCCGCACTCCTGAGGATATGTGGTTAAATGAGGGATGGGCATCGTACTCTGAAAGTTTATTTTTAGAAGAGATATACGGCAAACAACGCTATAAGGATAATGTAATGGCCAATCATTTTGAAGTGTTGCGTTGGGCACACTTGCGTGATGGGCAACCGTGGCCTATTAGCGGCATACCACACGCATATACTTATGGAGCCCACGTATACAAAAAGGGAGCTGATGTGCTGCATACTTTGCGCAACTATGTGGGCGACTCAACATTTTCTAATACTGCCAAAGATTTTCACGAAAGTTATAAGTATAACAATGTAAACAGCGAAGATTTAAAGGCCATGTTTAAAAAACACCAAAGCTATTCGTTTAATAACATGGATGATTTTTTTGATAGCTGGGTGTATGGCAAAGGTTTTCCTGCAATTTCGGGCTATATAGTTGGTGTAACACAAATAGGCACAGGGTCAAATTTCAATTGCTCAATACGAGTTCATCAGCAACTTAGGTTTACCGACAGGCCGTTCAAAAATTTGCTGGTAAGTACCCATTTTTTAAGAAGTAAATATGATTTCAATACCTACTACTGGAATTTTTTGATGACTAATACCGATACTGTGGTGGTGATAAGAGTGCCTTTTAATCCTGTGGCAGTTTTTCTTGATAGGAATAATGAAATTAACGATGCTGTAACCGAAAATGAAATTTGGCTTAAAAACAACAATCAGTACAACTTTAATTGGGCATTAATGAATGTTAATACTACTGCCAATACAACTAACGATAGCACTTTGGTAAGGGTGGAACACCATTGGACTGCCCCTGTACCATCAGCAATACCATATCCCAATCTGTATGTTTCAAGCAGTCGCTATTGGCGAGTGTTAGGGCCATGGAGCGATACCCTTTTGGATGTAAAAGCAACCATAGTATACGATGGTAGTACTCCGGGTGGTTTTTCATCGGGTTGGTTGGACAATGATATTATTAAAATTACAGAAGACAGTCTGGTATTGCTCTATCGCCCCGACCCACGCAGCGATTGGGCTATATATCCCTATTACCAAAAGACTACTGGTAATGTGAATGATAAACGCGGCAATATCACTTTAAACGGCTTGAAAAAGGGCGAGTATGTACTGGCCATGTACGACCGTACTTTGGGCATTAACAACACTATAAAAGATAATAAACAAGGCAAACTAAATATATATCCTAACCCTGCTGAGGGTTTGGTGAAAATAGAGTTTGATGATGTATACCGTAGTTCTGAATTGAAGGTGATGGATAATTCAGGTAAAACCATACATGCTATACCTTTATTTTCAGGCCAGAACTTTGTAGAGATAGATACACTAGAGTGGGCTAGTGGCATATACTACGTAAGCCTAGCTAACGGACTTACACAAAAACTTATTGTTGAGTAGTGTTTGCTCGATGGGTATAAAACCCATTGTTTTGAAATTATAGCGCGAAGCAGGACTTAAAGTCCCGCTTCGCGCTATAATTTGTTAGAATAGGATTTCAAATCCTATCAAATAGCTATTTAATTAACCTGAGTTACGAAAAGCATAAAATCAATAGGCAACTTCTACCACCCTCAGTCCCTCCTTATCTGCACACACTCCTTCGACTTCGCTCAGGATGACAGAGCAGGGAGGGAAGCCATGCCATTGCCCTTTGGAATTCGCTTTTTTTGCTAAAAATGTAGTACTGCATTGTCCCCCTTGCGGGGGGCTATACCTTGTTACACGTGTGGGTAATTTTTAGTTGACTCACTCCAAATAGTGCGTTTAGTACCAACGTTCAAAATTTCCCTTCTTTTTTACTTTTAGATTTAATTCTTTTCCATCGGTTTGAAAACCGATGCTATTCATACCTATCGGCAACCCCGATAGGGTATAAATAGCG
>JBBKVO010000006.1:0-29169 GCA_037968475.1 Bacteroidia bacterium | reverse complement strand
GCAAAGTTGGTAAGCTACATTATGTGCAAGTACGTGTACCTTTAAGGTATAGCGTTAGGATAGATTAAGTCGCTATGTCTGCAAGCAGACAAGAATACAATGAGGAGTTAAAAGTCTGTCTCTGTTTATATTATAAATGTTTTTGTCGAGCGGACGCTCTATTATTATTGGCACGAGTGGACACTCGAGCCAGCATTCAATAGATTTTTGCCTCGCACTAATTATAAACGCAGAATTTGACTATGAAGAGGCTATTGTGTTATTCTTTTTCCTTCTTCACTATTTCAGCAATAAATTTATTTTCCTTTTCTGTTAAAACTATATGCTCCATTGCTAGGTTTGGATCGGGCATATACCATTCAAATTGCGAGAAATAATCCTGTAAATCTTTGCTTTTGAAGGCATAGCCATATTGGGCATACACAGTATTTCGTAATAGTTTCAGTTCTTCTTTTGAATAGTTTCCTTCTAAAGTAAGACGGCTCAATCCAATAATATTGTCGATTTTAATTTCCTTCCAATCAGTAGGCGTACTGATAAACGAATCTTCGTTGATAATACCAAACTCAATATTGTGTGCAGGATTAAAATCTTTAATACCTATTTGTAATTTCCCCGAAATAATTCTTACCATTCTGCCGGTATCCTCACCATAATCAAATCTTTTACCTGTTACTTTACCACTACCAATAATTGACCAATCTGCTTTTTGTCCAAAAATATCACTCACATAGAAATATTTGTTTGCTCCCATATCCACCTGCACCGTTAAATCTTTAATTTTTCCATTTGCCCACTTGGCTCCTGTTGTGAGTATGTAACTGTAAAATTGATCGATGCTTACGTTTGAGCTTGCAGGAAAAGAGTAACTGTGATTTATTTTATTTATACCAGGTTTAAAAGTAACGTCAAACAGGTAAACGAAAACACCTAGACTAAACTGGGAGAAACGTAATTCATTCATTTCTTTCAGTTCACAGTCTTCACATTCAGCCATTTTTATTTTATACGGTAGTATTTGTTCGTCTTTTAAAATACAAAAATTAAAAATTTGGTTGATATTGTTCATTTCATCAGGCACGTCGCCCGTAGCTGCGGGTGCCTGAAAACCAATTAGCAGCTTTCTTTCAAGGTTTTCAGGATTGTTAAATTCAAAATGAATATTTACTTGGCAAATTCCGGCACTTACAGTAAAAGAAAGAATTTCTTTGTTTAAGGCTATTTTAGTCTCTTTGGTGGGATAAATTAGTCCGCCACGGGTTAAATAAACCCCGTCATTTCCAAAAAGTGGAAATGACAAGATAGCCAATACAACTGTTATCGCTAATTTCATATAATAAAAGTATGTTTACTTCAAAAGTATATTTTTAAATACTGTATTGGGCGGAAATTGAACCCAAACATTGCATTTGCTGCACTGGTTTTAAAAGTAAAATAAATGTAGTTTCTTAGGGATGGTTCAAGTCTAGGAGAGTCAGTTAGTATTAATGAAAAACTTCTACCCAATGGCGGGTAAATGCAGTACCCCATTTTATATCCATAGTTTCTGGGGTAATGGTTTCACCCAATTCTATTTGCAGGGCAAGTAACGGCATATTAATGCCTGCACCCAATAGGGCAACGGTAGTGCCTTGCACACGGGGGTTTATCTCTAATATTTTAAATGTTCCGTCTTCGGCACGTTTCACTTGCACCCCCACAGGGCCATGCAGTTTGCAGCAATCCACAATTTGGTGGCAGTAGGTTATAATTTTGGTGTTTTTTTCAACCACACCTGCTACTGATATGCCTTGCAGCATTTTTTTACGCAAGCGTGGTATAGCCAATAAGCATTTACCTTCTTGTGCCAAACAATCAATGGTATATTCTTCGCCAGGCAAGTATTCGCTAACTAATAAGGGAGGGAAGGGCTGTTGGCTTAGTATACTTTCAGCTTTTTCAAGGGTTATATATTCTGATGTGGGTTTATAATTAAACAGAAGGTCAAACTCGTCTTTGGTTTCATCAATAATTCTAAAACCTCGGCTACCGTTTGATACACAGGGTTTAAAACACACTGTTTTGTTGGGGTAACCCAATTGATATACTGCATCGTGCAACTCTTGTACGGTATTTACTATTATATACTGTGGAGTAAGTATGCCATTATCGTGCAATAGTTGGTATAGCTTGCCTTTATCATTGGCAATGTTTAGCTGCTCGTAGTCTGATACTACTACTTTTATGCCTTTTTGGGCAAAGCTGTTTTTATGTTCGCTAAAAGGGAAAAGCTCGCGGGTAACTAAAGGAAGTATTACTTGTATTTGGTGTTTTTGGCACAAAGTCTCTATGACTGGAATAAAATCAAGGTCGGTAGCTTTGGGTATTACTTCAAATATGGGATTTAGGTAACGTCCCACTGCATCGGGGTTGGCATCGGCCACTACAATTTCAACATTAGGGTGTTGTTGCAGGCATTTTAATATTCCTGCTGCCCCTGGTGCGCCGCCCCCCGTCATCAATACCCTTAGTTTCATAAGTAATTCAAAATTAATAAAAAAAGTCGGGGTGATATACCCCGACTTTTATATGTTGTTTGTTTTGAGTGAATTAGGCCGTTGTACCTAATTCAGCAAAAAAATCAATTATTTTATCGGCCAACTCGCTGCCAATTTTTATTTGTGCCTCAGCAGTTGATGCACCTACGTGTGCACTAACTGATACTTTTGGGTGTTTTAGCAAGGTATCATCAACAGGGGGTTCTTTTGCAAAAACATCTAAACCAGCAAAAGCTATTTTACCACTATTAAGTGCCACTATAAGGGCAGGCTCGTTAACCGCACCACCACGTGCACAATTTATAATGCCTGCACCATCTTTCATTATGGCAATTTCTGGCTCGCCAATAATGGGTTTATCGCCATCGCTAAAAGGTACGTGTAGTGATACAAAATCAGACTTTTTGAGTAATTCTTCTTTGCTCACCGTTTTCACAGGTACTTTTACACGAATGCCGTTACCGCCTTCTTTACCAATATATAGGCTTAGTTCAATAGTATCAACATAAGGGTCGAAAGCTAAAACATCCATACCCATACCTAAGGCAATTTTTGCAGCTTCTTGTCCTATACGGCCAAAACCAATGATCCCCATTGTTTTTCCGCGTAGTTCTATACCCGAAGTTGCTTTTTTAATATCGCCAAACTTGGCCATACCTTCGGTCGGCATCTGGCGGTTGCTTTGTACTAAACCACGGGTAATGCTAAACAGGTGAGCAAAAACTAACTCGGCTACTGATACTGATGATGCTGCGGGAGTATTTACTACCCTAATACCTTTACTGCGTGCATACTCAACATCAATATTATCCATACCTACGCCACCACGACCAATAAGTTTAATATTGGGGCAAGCGTCAATAAGGTCTTTACGCACCTTAGTGGCACTGCGTACGGTAATTGCATCAAAGTTTTTAAGCTCTTGTTCAAGGTTCTCTTGAGCTACTTTTTCAGTAACTACTTCAAAACCTGCATCTTCAAGCATTTTTTTTCCTATGGGGTCTATTCCGTCGTTGGCAAGTAATCTTGGCATTTTTTATTGGGTTTTAATGTGTTTTTGGTTAATGTATATAACAGGTGAGCAGGCGTTTAGTTCGTTGTAATTTTATTTACTAATAACCAACAACTGGAAACTATGCCGAAGCACCGTTTTTCATTTGCTCAAACTGTTTCATGGTGGCAGTAAGTGCTAATACACTTTCAAGCTCAAGAGCGTTGTATAGTGATGCACGGAAACCACCCACGCTACGATGACCTTTAAGGCCGCTAAGTTTGTTTGTTTTACAAAGGGCTAAAAATTCTTCTTCAAGGCTGCTATCTTTCAATACAAAAGTAACGTTCATTTTGCTGCGGTCTTCAACAGCACAAGTACCTTCAAACAAAGAGTTGCGTTCAATCTCAGCATATAAAGTGCCTGCTTTTTCGCTATTGCGTTTTTCCATTGCTTCTACGCCACCCATTTCTTTTACCCATTTAATTGTTTGTAATGAAACATATATAGGGAATACTGGAGGTGTATTGTACATAGACTCGCCTTTTATGTGCGTTTTGTAGTTTAACATGGTAGGCATTTTGCGGGTTACTTTACCTAAAATATCATCGCGAACGATAACAAGGGTAACACCTGCGGGGCCCATATTTTTTTGTGCGCCTGCATATATCAAAGCAAATTTTGATACATCAATAGGGCGGCTAAATATATCGCTCGACATATCACATACTACATCTATTGGAGACTCAGGAAAATCTTGTACCTGTGTACCAAATATGGTGTTGTTTGATGTGATATGGAAATACTTGGCATCAGTGGGGATGGTATACCCTTTAGGTATGTATGAGAAGTTTTTGTCTTCAGAGCTGGCTATTATATTAGCAGTACCATATATAGCTACTTCTTCAATGGCTTTTGTTGCCCAAGTACCTGTGTTTATATAGGCGGCAGTTTCACCATCGTTTAGCAAGTTGCAGGGTATCATTGTAAATTGGGTACTGGCACCGCCTTGCAGAAACAAAACAGAATAACCTTCGGGCACATTAAATAATTCTTTTACAATGGCGCGAGCTTCATCCATAACGGCCACAAATTCTTTTCCACGATGTGAAACTTCTATTAATGATAAGCCTGTACCTCCAAAATTTTTGAGGGCTTCAATAGAGGCATCAATGGCTGATTGTGGAAGAATTGCAGGGCCTGCGCTGAAATTGTGAACTTTACTCATGGTGTTTGGTTTAGATTTTGCTGCAAATTTAGGGGATTTATATTACTTAAAAGAAAAGCCAAAGGCTTAAATTTGAACACTATGAAAACGATTTTTAAAAGTGTAGTAGTTTCTATACTGATGATAGGGATTACAGGGGTTGCAAGCGCACAAAAAAAGAGTGGTGGTTTTGATTGGGACAAGGTGGTATATGGGGGCAGCGTGTTTCCGTTTATATCAAACACGGGTGTTTTTGTTACTGCAAATCCTTTTGTGGGCTATAAAGTAACCGATAGGTTTGTGCCGGGTGTTATGTTTTCATATCAATACTCTACATACAAGTATAACGGGTATACTGAAGTATTCAATCTTTTTGGTGTATCACCTTTTGTGCGTCATACTATAAAAGACAGGTTTTTTGTACAGGCCGAATACGAGTTTTTAAATGGTAATTTTGAGATAAAGCCTGTTTATACTGAAAAAGTTAAGTTTTCTGAGCAGAATTTACTTTTGGGTGGCGGCTACTACAGTCCTCAAGGTATTTTTGCCCAAGTGATGTATAATGTTACATGGAAAGGGGCTAATGGCAGAACCATTTACTCATCACCTTGGGTGATACGTGCAGGTTTTTCTATTTTTTAAAGGGTGATTCCGAATCTTCCTAAAAGCAAATCAACAAACCTTATAGCTAATTGTGGTTTTAGCAATATAGGATATAGAAACCCAAAAATTGCTCCGTATATATGGGCATCGTGGTTTATATAATCACCACCCCTGCGCCCCATATACGATGAGTATATTAAATACAGCACACCAAAAACTATACCCGGTAAGGGGATAAAATATAGGTACAGTTCTCCCCACGGGTTTATTAGTATAGAGGCATATAAAACTGCACTAGTAGCACCTGATGCACCTAACGAGTTATAATTAGGGCTGTTTTTATATTTCATGTAAGAGCTAATAGAAGCTATGCCAATAGCTGAAAGGTATAGCAGTATATAGCCTGCAATGCCCATATCACCGAACAATACTTTAAAAGAGTCTTCAACCAATCTACCAAAAAAGAACAGCACAAACATATTTACGGCCAAGTGCATATAATCGGCATGGATAAACCCGTGCGATATAAACCTGTACCACTGCTTGCGTACATTAATAACGTAGGGGTTAAAAATTAGCTTGTTCATTATATCCCTTCGCTCAAAGGCATATAGGCTAACGCCAACAGTTATCACAATTATTAGTGTGGTTACATTAAACATAGGCTACAAAACAAAGCATTTTTTATCGGCTTTGGTAAATAAAATACTTTAGAATGTAATAGTTGTAATTATTTATTATACTGATATACAGGTGTTTGTATTGTTCTTTGATTTTTTTTCAAACTATTTTTCAAACCTAATGGGTAAAGCTCCGTCAAAAAGGCAAACGAACCGGTTTAGAAAAATAAAAATAACACAGCATAAATTTAAATAAACACTACCATGAAAAAATTTAGCATACTGTTGATGGCTCTAGCAGCTTTTGCCACAACCACCTTTATTGGATGTAAAAAAGATAAGGAAGTAGAGGACGATTTTGCGACTGAGCTAGAAATGAGTGAAAATATGGCTATAAGTGAGGCCGACTATACTGATGTAGGTAATATTACCGACGAAGCAGCATCAGGTGAATTATCATCGTACAAAGGCGGTTGTGGTACGGTAACTCACGACTCAACTTCTACCCCACGAAAAATAATTATCGATTTTGGTACTACAAATTGCCTTTGCCGCGATGGTAAATACCGTAGGGGTAAAATAGTAGTAACCTACAATAGTCGTTACCGCAATATGGGTACTGTTATCACCACTACTTTTATTGATTATTTTGTAAACGACAATCAAATAAGGGGTACTCGTGTAGTAACCAATTTAGGGCCAAACTCACACGGTCATCCTACTTTTAAAGTAGAAGTAAACGGTAGCATAGTATTGGCAAACGGCAAGGGGATTATAAAACATCACGCCACCCGCACCCGTACTTGGATAGCAGGTTATAACACCAATATAGTTGCTGATGATGTGTATTTGATTGAAGGCAATACCAAAACCATAAATGCCAAAGGTGAAGAGTTTGAAGCTAACATTCGCACAGCATTACGCATAGAGGTTAGTTGCAGCAATATAGTAAGCGGTATTATTGATTTCACTCGCACAGGTCGTACCAATCGAACCAGTAGTATTGACTATGGTAGCGGTACTTGTGATAGGTTGGCAGTTTTAACGCTACCTAACGGACGTACCATTAATATATTACTTAAATAACGAAGGTTTCAGGTTAGTAATAGTTTTTTCAAAAAAGCGACAAAGGCGGGTAGTAATACTTGCCTTTGTTGTTTATATGTGAGTGTGTACTCACTTACTTTTATTTGAAATAGTCTCTTTTTCATGCTAGAATATAGAAAAGTGAGTGAACACTTACTTTATTTCGATGGGTTTAAAGAAATATAAAATTAACAGGCAACTATCCACCACCCTCAGTCCCTCCTTAGCCACACACAAGCCCTACAAGGAGGGAAGCCACGCCACTGCCCTTTGGCTTTTGCATCTTTTGCTAAAAATACATCGCTGCATTGTCTCCCTTGCGGGTTGTCATTTTGATCCCGAATGTATTCGGGACGAATGATAAGTGTGTAAGCGAAGGGAGTAGAGAAAAAACAACCAATAACACTTCACTGCCGAGTGAGCACCCTGTTTTTTTCGGCGTTTTCGATGGGTTTAAAACCCACCGTTTTAAAATTAAGCGTAAAGCAGGACTTTAAGTCCCGCTTTGCGCTTAATTTATATAGAACAGGATTTCAAATCCTGTAAATGTTGAATGTTAATTGCCTACAATAGTAAACTCAGTACGGCGATTTTTTTGTCGGCCTTCAGGTGTGGCATTGTCAGCAATAGGTTTGCTATCGCCATAGCCTTTATAGCTCAATCTATCAGCCGTTATACCCTGTGTTAGCAGAAAATCGTATACCGATTTAGCACGACTTTGTGATAGTGCGTTGTTTTTTTGTTTACTACCTGTATTATCGGTATGCCCGCCAATTTCAATTTTAAGTTTGGGTTGACTTTTCAATAGGTCGACTAATTTTTTAAGTTCCGATTTCGATTCCTCTTTCAAATCAAACTGGTCAGTATCAAAAAATACATTACGTAAAATAACTTTCTCGCCTACTTTTATAAGACTAAGAGGGATTGAAATAAGAAAAGGCTTATCTGACGGAAATTCTTTTAAAGCAAAATTTTCAGAATGGAATAAATAATCTTCTTTGTTCACATTCATCATATAATCGTGGTGGGGTTGAAGCACCATTAAAAACTCGCCTGTTTTGCTATTACTTCGCGATGACATCACTACTTCGCCTGTTGCCAAATCAATCAGTTCTACATTGGCTTCTAGTTTTTGTTTTGTTTCGGCATCGTATATTTCACCTTTTGCATAGCTAAGTGCTTCGGGGCGTGCACCTTCATACAGTTCGAACCCGTAAATATCCAATGCGCCATAACCACCAGCCATATTGCTTGAAAAATATGCCCAGTTGCCCCTGCGGTTTACAATAAGGCTTATTTCATCGGCACCCGTATTTATTGGGTAGCCCAAGTTGGTAGGTTGTAGCCAGTTGCCATCGGCATCTCTTTTAGAAAAGTATAAATCGCTATTGCCCATGCCCGGCCATCCTTTTGATGAAAAGTAAAGGGTTTTATTATCCATGTGTATAAAAGGGCATTGCTCGTCTTCGGCAGTATTTATAGTAGGACCCAAATTGCGAGGTTCGGTAAATTTGTTGTTTACAAAAGAGGTTACCCAAATATCGCTACCGCCATAGCCTCCGGGGCGGTTGCTGGAGAAGTAAATATCTTTACCATCAAATGATAATGAGGGTTGAGATTCCCACGCGCCTGTGTTTACAGGTGCTTGCATATTTATAGGGGCTTTCCACTGGTCGCCTACCAGTTTTGAAAAATATAAATCGCAACTACCCAAACCTTGTGGGCGATTGCAGGCTGTAAAAAATATATACTGCCCATCGGTTGATATGGATACAAAACCTTCGTTTTCAGCAGTGTTTACTGGTGCACCCATGTTTTTAGCTTTTTGCCAAACACTATCTACCAAAACCGATTGGTAAAAATCTTCGTTACGGCCTTGTAGTAAACGGGTAAAATATAGGCGTTGTTCATCAGCCGTAAGCCCAGGGAAATAATCGTTCTCAACACTGTTAATATTTGGCCCCAGATTAATGGGTTTAAAGGGAACAGGGTTTTCTAGTTGGGTTACAGCAAATTGGCAACTTTTCACCATCAATTCACATTCGGCCTTATAGTTTTTTTGTGCGTAAGGGTAGGTTAAAAATTTTTCTATATTGGTTAAGGCTTTTGCATAGCGTTGTGCTCTAAATTGCATTTGGCCTTTGCTATAGTATGCTTTTACATACTCGGGGCTAAAGCTAAGTAGTTTGTCAAAAGTTTGTTCACTCTCATCGTACCTGTTTAAAATGCCAAGAATATCCCCTTTCAGCATATAGGCATCAATAAATTTATCGTCTTTATCAATGGCCTTATCAACCAACTCTAATGCTTTTTCGGTTTGATAAGAGTTAAAATGAAAAAGTGCGGTATTAAAATACTCTTTTGCTTTTTTGTTTTTTGTGCTGCTATTGGGTAAAGGTTGCGAGCTTGCACACGAGTATGAAAAAAGGGCTATGACAATGAATACTACTTTGGCTATACTTCGCATTTGTACTATTGGCTTTATGATTTAATATAACGAATAAAGTGCCAAAATAATGCAACGCACCTTATAATACAAAGCCATAGAAAACCTAACGTATAAAAACGTCGAGTTTTTCTGAAGTAAGAGGTTTAGATAAAAATGAGATTACCTGTGGATATTGTTTTGATTGTTCTCTATCTACATCATCAATAGATGAGGTAAGCAAAATTACAGGAGAGGGGTTTGAGATAGCTTTGTATTCATCCAAAAAATCCCAGCCCGATTTGTAAGGCATATTTAAATCTAAGAATATAAAACGTTTTGTATCAGGGGTTGATTGTATATAGTTTAATGCTGTATCAACATTTTGAAAGGCCACAACTTTTTTATTGGGTAACGACATTTTTATAAGTTTTGTATTGATAAAACATACAATCTCATCATCATCAACCAAACAAACTTCATCAACAGTGTCTAGCGATAAATGGCTAAATTTATCTTCGGTTACATCGCTTATATATAATTGGCTGTTCATTTTAGAAATGATGTCGTTCATTGCATTTGCTGCAATTTCAATTTCTGTAAGTACATCCAACTCGCCAAATGCTTCTTCAAGAAGCAGGTCTTTATTTTCAAGCAATAATAATATTTTGGCAAACTCGTGCCTTAGTTCGTGTGAGGTAATAAACGAGAATGTTTTTAGCCTCTCGTCTCTTTCTCTAAGTTTGCGGTCAATATCTTTTTTTGTTGTAATATCATTTTCAATTGCTAGAAAAGCGGTTAGTGTTCCTTTTTCATCGTATATGGGTTCTATATTCATTTCAACCCAATACTTCTCGCCACTTTTTTTATAGTTTAGTATTTCAACCTTTAGTTTTTTCTCTTTTTTAATGCTATCGCTAATAAACTCAACGGTTGCAGGATTAGTTTCGAAGCCTTGCAATACCTCACCCGGTTTTTTTTCAAATACTTCGTCGAAAGTATAACCGGTACATTTTTCAAAAGCATCGTTTACCCAAGTAATTTTACCTTCAACATCAGTTAAAACAATAATATTGGTGGTTACCTCTAAAATTTTTGATTGTGTGTTTACTCTTGTTAAAGCATTTTTTAACTGGCTATTGGTTTCTTCAAGGGCAATAAGTGCTTTTTTTCTTTCGGTAATATCTATCAGATAACCACACACCAGTTTTTCGCCGTTAGGTTCTTCGACAAGAAAAGAATAGTCGTTTACCCACTTATACTCGCCATTCTTGCATTTTACCCTGTACGATGTATCTAAATAAGGCCCTACATGGTCATCTTTATGAACATAATAGTTCCAGTCGGGGTTTAAAACATAATTGTCAAGCCATTTTAAATCATCAGGATGTAAAAAATCAAGGAAAGATTTATCCATTATCTCGTCAATGGTATATCCGAAAACATCTTGGATATTTGCCGACACGTATTTTGACACAGAACCTTCGGTAAACAACGTCCATTTAAAGGCAACCACAGGCCCTTGGTTGAATAGTTTCCGTTCGGTAAGCAACTCGTGAAGGTTCTTTTTAAGCTCGCTTATATCGCTTGAAATAAAGGCTAAGGCATTTACCTGTCCACGCTCATTATCTATAGGAAAAAGTCTGAATTGTTCCCAAGTTCGGATTCCATTAAAGTTTATTTCTTCTTCGTACTCTATTGTTTCACCTTCAAAAACTCTTTTCGAATTCTCGATAAATCTTTCAGTTACACCTTGCAGATAATACTCTGTAATATTAGCACCTTCTACTAATGGCTTGCCATGCAAATTGATTGCTGCTTGGTTAGCGCTTTTATTAGCCAGTATTATATTTAAGTTACTATCAAAAAGTATATAGTCGTCGGTGGTGTTGTCTAATATTGATTTTAGTTTGGTATTTGTGTCTAAAATCTTTTCTTTATTTCTAATCCTGTTGTTTATGTTCCGAGCACTAAAAAAAACACCCAATAGGTTAGAATTGTGGCTATATACAGGATAAAAGTTTAGGCTAAACCATTCGGCAACATTGGGTGAAACAACTATTTCATTATCTATTTCTATGTGTTCACCTTTTAAGGCTTTATCAAAGTTGATAGCAAAAATTTCTTTTGCGCCATCAACTACATAGCTTGTCATATCTCCCCCTATTTCTGGAGGAATACCAATAAATTGTTTAACATTTTCTTCAAAAAGGTTGTTAAACCAAAGTACTTTTTTATCAGCACTAATAAGTACTGATGTATCGTTTGAAGTATTTTTTATTGCATTTAAAGTAGCACCGGCAAAAACGTTTTCGGTTTGCACTTCTTTTGCTTTGGTAATTTCATAGGCTTCTATAAGTATGCCTATAAACTGATTTTCACTTTCTATTGCTTTTACTTCTGAGGCATACCAAACAGGTTTGCCATCAATATCCAAAAGTGTTTCTCTGTAAACCTTTTCATGTGCACGAGCACTTTGTACATTTTTTATGAGAGCCTCTTGTTGCTTGGGCGGTAATATATTTATAAAGCTATCTCCAACAGAAAGAGCCTTACCAAAAAGTTTTTTTAAATATAAAACAGCCGTATCATTAAGCCAAATTATAGTGTGTTTGTCATCCAATAGCACTACGCTGTTGGATAGATTATTGAGAATAGGCTTAAAAAAATCGTTTAGGCTGTTATTCACTCTATAATTGGTGTAAAATTTAGAAATTGATTTGAGCGTACGCAATGTGGCAAATTATAGTGTCAATTCCTAACCAATTTTTATGGAATATTCATAAACTTATGTGTTTGGAGGGAAATTCTCCACGGATGGTTTTGCTTCACAAATTCGATAATTAAAGGCAGCATTTGCTCGCTTTTATCCCATTCAGGTTGTAAGTAGAGGCTACAAGAAGGGTTTACTAATTGTTGGTACTGTTTTGCCCATTCAAAGTCGTGTTTGTTGTAGGCTATTATTTTTAACTCGTGCGCTTTGTCAAAAATATCGGTATGAGGCTCTTTAAATTTTTTTGGCGAAAAGGTAATCCAATCCCAATTGCCACTAAGCGGGTGTGCACCCGATGTTTCTATATGGGTACGTATGCCTTTGGCGTGCAGTGCATCAGTAAGCTCGTCCAAATTGTGCATTAGCGGCTCACCACCTGTAATTACGGCTATGGCAGCCGCAGTATTAGTTACCCAACTTACAATCTCTTCGATACTATATTTAGGGTGTTTTTCAGCATCCCAACTGTCTTTCACATCACACCAAAAACAACCTACATCACATCCACCCAAACGAATAAAATAGGCAGGCACACCACTGTATGCACCTTCGCCCTGTACGGTATAAAAGTGCTCCATAACGGGCAATGTTGTTGCCGTATGTGGTGCTGTGTGATTCATTTATTAAAACTTATGCGTTTGTGTTTTTGTAGGCTTGCAAAGTGTTTTTTAGCAATCCTATACGGGTCATTAGCCCTACGCCACCCGGTACGGGGGTAATGTATGATGCTTTTTCAGCAACTTCATCAAAGGCTACATCGCCTTTTATTACATATCCTTTTTCGGTTTCAGGCGCATCAACACGGGTAATACCTACATCAATAACTACTGCACCTTCTTTTACCATGTTTGCTTTTACAAACTCAGGTTTACCCAGTGCTACTACAAGTATATCGGCTTGTTGGGTATAGTGTTCAATATTTTGGGTGCGGCTGTGGCAAAGGGTTACTGTGCAATTGCCGGGGTAGGCAGCACGTGCCATCAAAGCACTCATAGGTTTGCCTACAATATCGCTACGACCAATTACTACGCAGTGTTTGCCTTCGGTAGGTATATTGTATTCTTCAAGCATTAGCAAAATGCCGTAGGGTGTAGCAGGGTAAAAGGCGGGTAAGCCTTTAAACATTAGCCCTACATTGTAGGGATGAAAACCATCTACATCTTTTTTGGGACTAATGGTTTCGGTAACTTTTAATGCGTTTATATGTTTGGGTAATGGCATTTGCACTATTAGCCCATCGTATTGCGCATCGTTGTTTATGCGTTCTATTTCGTTTAATAGTTCAGCTTCGCTAATGGTATCTTCAAAGCGTATAACAGTGCTACTCATGCCCAATTGTTGGCAATCTTTAGCTTTACTGGCTACATAGGTTTCGCTGGCACCATCGTGCCCAACTAATATAGCTACCAAATGAGGGGTACGTTTACCTGACGCAAGTATGCTATCCACCTCAATTTTTATATCGGCTTTTATTTTGGCTGCTACTTTTTTCCCGTCTAATAGTTGCATTTGGTTCTTTATTATAAATTAACTGTGTGGGTTATGTGGTTATTACGTCAGTAGTGTTTACTACTAACGTAATAACCGATAACAAACCACTAAACTATGCCGAAGCTACAGATTTTTCTCGGCGTTTACGCTCGTTCTCATCAAGAATAAGTTTACGCAAGCGTATTATTTTAGGGGTAACTTCTACACACTCGTCTTCTTGTATGTATTCCATTGCCTCTTCTAACGAGAAATCTATTTTAGGAGCTATTTTGCTGCTATCGTCTTTACCCGATGCACGCATATTGGTTAGCTGTTTTGCTTTTACCAAGTTTACACCAATATCAGCAGGGCGGTTGTTTTCGCCAATTATTTGGCCTGTATATATTACCTCACCCGGTTCAATAAAAAATATACCCCTGTCTTGCAGTTTATCTATAGAGTAGGCTGTTGCCATACCTCTATCTATTGATACCAATACACCGTTACTACGTCCCGGTACTTGGCCTTTCCAAGGTTGGTATTCGCTAAAACGGTGCGCCATAATAGCCTCACCTGCGGTGGCGGTTAGCATTGAGCTACGTAGACCAATAAGTCCGCGTGAAGGTATTTTAAACTCAAGGTGTTGCCTATCGCCTTTGGTTTCCATAATCAGCATTTCGCCTTTTTTTACGGTTACCATATCAATTACTTTACCTGCCGATTCTTGAGGTACATCTACCACCAATATCTCGTAAGGTTCGCATTTCTCACCATTAATCTCTTTTATCAATACTTGCGGTTGTCCCACCATAAACTCAAAACCTTCGCGACGCATGGTTTCTATAAGTATAGAAAGATGCAAAATGCCCCTTCCGTATACTAAAAACTTATCGCTGCTATCGGTTTCTACCACCTTCATGGCTAGGTTTTTTTCCGTTTCCTTCATCAAACGGTCGCGCAAGTGGCGTGATGTAACAAACTTACCGTCTTGTCCAAAAAATGGCGAGTTGTTAATCATAAACATCATGCTCATGGTAGGCTCGTCTACTTTTATCAAAGGCAAAGCCTCAGGGTTTTCAAAATCGGCAATGGTATCACCAATACCAAAATCTTCCATACCCACAACGGCACAAATATCACCTGCCAAAACAAGGTCGGTTTTTTTCCTGCCCAAACCTTCAAACGTTTGTAGGTCTTTAATACGTGCTTGTAATATTTTACCGTCTGAGCGTAAAAGTTTCACAGGCATACCTTCGCGTATTTCGCCGCGTGCTACTTTACCAATAGCTATACGACCCAAGAAGTTTGAAAAATCAAGAGAGGTAATTTGCATTTGCAAGCTACCTGCGGGTATAACCGGTTGTGGTACGTGCTCTAATATTGCATCAAGCAAGAATGATATATTTTCGGTTGGGTTTTTCCAATCGGGGCCAAACCATCCTTGTTTTGAACTACCGTATACCGTAGGGAAATCAAGTTGTTCTTCAGTAGCATCTAATTGGAAAAACAAATCAAAAACACTATCGTGCACCTCATCAGGGCGGCAATTGGGTTTATCTACCTTGTTTATTACCACTATAGGGCGAAGGCCAAGTTCAAGAGCTTTTTGCAACACAAAACGAGTTTGTGGCATAGGGCCTTCAAAAGCATCAACCAATAGTAGTACACCATCGGCCATTTTTAGCACACGTTCTACCTCACCACCAAAATCCGAGTGACCAGGGGTGTCGATAATGTTTATCTTAACATCTTTATAATGTACCGAAACGTTTTTAGAAAAAATGGTAATGCCGCGTTCGCGCTCCAAATCATTATTATCTAAAATCAACTCACCTCTTTCTTGGTTGTCGCGAAAAAGGTTGGCTTGATACAAAATTTTATCTACCAAGGTTGTTTTTCCGTGGTCAACGTGGGCAATTATTGCAATATTGCGTATATTCATCAGGTTAAAAGGGTGAAAATTAAAATTTTCGCAAAATTAACTTAAAATAAGCACTTTTGCTGCTTATACACATTAAGTTTATGGGTAAAACAGCTATTATACTATATGCAAGTGGTTTGTTAGTTTGCTTGGCGGCATGCAACACTAAAGACGCACGGGTAAAAGAGTATCCAAAAAAAATTGTGGGTAGGTGGGTGTTGCAAAAGCAAACTTCGGTACTAAATGCCTTTAATGAGGAGAAAAAAGATACTATTGTGGTAGACGAAACAAAAAAATACCGCGATTTTAGCTATAAACCTGCCGAGGTAGAATATGGTGCTGAAGGAAGTTATTTATTTGTACTGAAAGATTATAATGATGATGTAAAACTTCGTCGAGCGGGCTTATGGGGTTTTAATTATGATACATTAATACTACGCAGTATGGATAGTACTATTACCGATAGGTATGTGGCTATGATAACTGATACAGCAATGTTTTTGAACAGTAAAATTGATTTTGACGATGACGGGAAGGAAGACGACTCGTATACGGGCTATTATAAACGAGTGATACGATAGGGGAGAAGAATTTTGAAATTAAAAATATATACCGATGGGTCGGCAAGGGGAAACCCTGGGCCCGGGGGATACGGGGCACTATTAGTTTGGGGCAATCATATAAAAGAATTATCGGCAGGATATAAACGTACTACCAACAACCGTATGGAGTTGATGGCGGTTATTGTAGCCCTTGAAAGCCTTACAAAAGAGGGGGTAGAGGTTGAGATATATACCGATAGCAAGTATGTATGCGAGGCGGTGGAAAAGGGCTGGCTATGGAACTGGATTAAGATAAATTTTAAAGATAAAAAGAATCCTGATTTGTGGCGACGTTTTGCGTTATTGTACAAAAAACATAAAATACGCTTTTTTTGGGTGAAAGGCCACGCAGGCCATGCTGAAAATGAACGCTGTGATAAACTGGCTACCCATGCTGCCGATAACAATGCTGTTTTGGTTGACACGGGATATATTGAAAGTTTGAAATAAAGACGACAAAAGCCCTTATAAATAATAATAGAAATAAAATACCTTTGCACACCATGAAAAAAATATCAGCACTACTACTGGTAATTACCTTGTTTGCAGCCGTTGCTTGCAAAGACAAAAAAACTACTGAAACCAAAGATGGAGAAACTGAAAAAGTTGTTGACCCACTTGCCGAACATGACTTGAAGGTTTACAAAAGGTCGTTAGAACGTGGAGATGCTTATACAGCAATATCTTCGCTAAGTTCTTTTTTGATGAGAGATTCATCTAAAATAGAATATAAAGATACTTTGTTACAAATGTACCTTCAAACAGAGCAAGCCGTTCCTACGTTTAAGCTAAGTGGCGAATTGCTAAAGGTTAGACCTAATGATACTTTGCTTTTGCAAATAAATGTATCAATGGCTTACCAACTGGGTGTAGCTGATTTGGCTTTTGATAATCTAAAAAAGCTACTTGATTTTGAGCCCAATAACTTACAGCTTAAATTTCAATATGGTCAATCACTTTTACAACGCAATCAAGTGGATGAAGGTATTCGCACCTTGCAGTCTATAATAGACGATCCTAATTCTAGCAAAGCAAAAGTGCCTTATACCGTGTTTGAAAACGGCCGACAAGTGCAAAAAGAGCTAAAAATTAAAGTAGCGTGTTTGATGCTTATGGGACAACTGAATGTTGAACTTAAAGATTATGACACTGCTGAAAGTTATTTCCGTCAATCTTTAAAAGTAGACCCTACTTTTAAAGCAGCAGCAGAAGCAATTTTAGATTTGAAACAAATAAGAAACGGAGCCAGATAATCTCTCTAAATACTCATAAATACAAAGGGCAGGCTTTATATAAAGCCTGCCCTTTGTGTTATTATACAATAAAAAAATTATCCTCTGGGTTTCCAAGGTATTTCTTGCACATTATTGGTATGGGCTATAAACCTGCCCAATACAAACAAATAATCGCTAAGTCGGTTTAGATAACGCAGCACTATAGGGTCGACCGTTTCATTATACGATAGTTGAGTGGCCAAACGCTCTGCCCTACGGCAAACACAACGTGCCAAATGGCTATGTGCCACCTCTACCGAACCACCCGGCAATACAAAGTTTTTTAATGGGGGTAGCTGCTTATCCATAGCATCCATTTCATTCTCCAACTCTAGTACATCCTCTTCTTTCAGTTGTGGAATTTTTACATTGGTTTTGGTAGGGTCGGTAGCCAAGTGCGAACCTGCCACAAACAAATTGTTTTGTATCTTATCCAATATCAACTGTGCATCAACATCTGTAAAACCTGCACGCACCAAACCCACCCACGAGTTTAGCTCGTCTACCGTGCCATAACATTCTATACGCAAATGGTGTTTGGGCACACGTGTGCCACCCAATAAACTGGTTTCGCCTGCATCGCCTGTTCTAGTATATATTTTCATTTTCCATCTTTTATTACAATGAACACCTTGTATAATAAGTGCCATTTTACGGCATGTGCAAAACTATTTATTAAACATTGTAAATATTCTTATACCTCAAAAAAATATATTTTTAGTGGTAATTTAAATAGTTGTATACCGTTAAAACACCTTGTTGATTTTAAGTTAAATCGCTCTTTTACAATAGAGTATGTGTTAATATCTTTGTATTACTAACCTAACCTATCAATTGCTATGAAAAAAAGTTACATCACTCTGTTGCTGTTTGCCCTATTGTTTTCAGCAGCCTTTGTGCTGCAGATGTGCAAACCCCCAAAGCCCATTAAAACCTCAACCGATGGAAGTATACGCGGCTATGTGTATGCTGAGGTGAAAGGGCAAGAAAGTAAAAACAAAAAGCAAATCTTTTTACCAAAAGTCAAAGTTCAGATAAACGACTCAACAGGTGCTACTGTACACGAAACTATCACCGACTATGACGGTAGCTATACCACAATAATTTTAACCAAGGGCAAGTATAAAATATGCCTTAAAAAAGATGGCTTTGTAGTTACCTGTTATGATTTTGAAGTAAACGATATTAGCAATCACCCTGGGCCACTGCGTATAAACTATGATACCCGCGATTATTTGTATGGTACAGTATTGCAAAAAGATAAACTACCGGGGTTTTATCGTCAAATAGCATTCGGTATCGATTTTCATACAGATATCGCTGCCCGTGCGGTAGATGGAACTGAAATACAAGATGTGTGCAATATTTTTGGCGAATACCTGCTAATGGGGGTAAAAGTGAAAGAAAGCTACGAGATAACAGCTACTTGCCAAAATGCCGTAGTTAATTTACCCATTACTAATAATACCAATGTGGCCAATTTTACATTGCCCAATACAACCCCTGTAATAAAACGTCTTACTGCCTATGATGCGGGAAGTAGCAAAGGCTTATTACGCACCCACCCTGGTGCAGAAATAAAACTGGAAGTAAAAACTACCGATGCCGAAAACCATGCACTTACTTATAAGTGGTTTGCTATGGAAAAAAACTCGGGTTTTGTAGGAGCGAACTCAGCCACTGTAAACTGGCAATTGCCCAATAGGGCAGGCAGGTACACTGTATATGCAATTATTACTGATGATTTTGGGGGTGTAGCCTTCAAACAATATTCAATAGTGGCGGGTGATGAAACAGTATTGTTTACAGGAATTGTAAAAGATGTATCAAACAAAATCCCCGTGGCTAATGCCCTAGTTACCATAAACGGAGCACAAACTACACAAACCGATGCACAAGGCTATTTTAGTATTAAAGTACCACAAGGTACAGCGTACAGATATGTACTAAATATTGAAAAGGTAGGCTACTCGCTACACTCAAGCATATACTTTAATGATGCTGTAGGCAAAGAGTATGTTTTAGTACCCTCTACCACAGAAACTTTTGACCCTAAAGATTCTATTGTAATAGTAGAGAAAGAAGATAAGTTTACCCGATTTAGAGACGACAGACAAAGAAATTATCGTGTTGCAGCAAAAGTTACCATACCTGCCAATGCCATTATTGATAGTGATGGCAACAAAGTAACAAGTGATGTAACAGTATCATTGCGAACTATTGATTTGTATAGTCCTTATGGATTGATGCCCGGTGATTTTGGTGCTGAACAGGGCGGACAGCAAAAAATATTGGAAAGTTATGGTGCTATTGATGTGCAAATACGCGACAAGGTTAATCCCGAAAAGAAATATAAAATAGACCCTGCACTAAAGGCTGATATAGAAGTACCGATCTTTAATGCTATACAAGGCACTTCGCCGGCTTCTATGACTTTGTGGGATTATGATGAAAGAGAAGGGGTATGGCTAGAAATAGGTGTAGCCAACAAAGTGGGGAATATATACAAAGCAAAAACCAACAAATTTTCAGCACTTAATGTCGATGTTGCCTTTAACGATGCTACTTGTTTAGTTTTACAAGATAACCCCAGTCGGCCTGTATTTACAGGCGGTAATGAAATTGATATACGCGTAACTGTTCCTTCAACATCAGGCGGAGCACCAAAAGTAAAACTGTTTACAGCTATAAACAGTTTGCCACAAGTAATAGTGCGTTTACCTGCCAATACACTCATTACTATTGAGGTTATCCGTAACGATTCTACCATAAGGGTACATAATGTTACCACTGGTGGTGCAATACCCGGCCCTGCCAACTTAGACCCTCAGCCACCCTATACGGGCTGCACAGAGTTATACATATTGCCCGATGCACCACTACCTGAAAACCCCGGGCAGGTGTTTTTAAACAGGATAGATAACGACTCTGCTTATGGAATGGATTATTACCGTTTGATAGGTGCATTAGATTTTAATAATGACGGGAATAATAACGACCCTATCACCTTTGCCCAATGGAAAGCACGTAACTTTTTTAACCCCAATAGTTTTGCTTCTGATGATGCCAGTGCCTTATATTTTAATTCGGGCGATTTGGGTTTTTGGCGAGGTATGCACCAAAAAACACAAGGCACTAATGTGGCTTACTATGTATCAAATTTTGGTAGCGATGTTGATGGCGTAAATAACAGTAATATTATTGCTACGGTGTGTATGGAGTATAGCCCCATAGTAGCAAGCGATAGCCCTGTAATTAAATTTTATGTTTTTGATGGGGCAGGCGATTTGGTGAACTTTGCCGACCTTGATGGTGGTGGAGTTAAATTTGTACCCGGTTTATGTATCGTTTGTCATGGCGGTCAGGCATACGACAATGCAGTGGTAACAACACCTGCACAGTTGCAAGCCTTTTATAATAATGTAGGGAGCGATGCCGTAAATAATCCACGACCACGTAATCCTAAGTTTTTAGCTTTCGACCCTGTATCATTCAGCTATTCTTCAATACTAGGGTACTCACGTGCTGCACAGGAAGATTCTTTGCGACAGCTAAACAATGCCCTATTAAGTACACAAACCACAAAAGCTATAAAAGATTATGTACGCACTTTTTATAATAATACCCCCCAAACGGCAGGTACGGCATATAACGACAATGCTGCCGTGAGTGGTTGGAATATAAATGCAGCTAATGCCTCACGTGGCAATGTTGTACCAAAAGAGTTTTATACTCATGTAGTAGGGCCATCGTGCCGCACTTGCCATCTGTCGCGCACAAACGATAATTTATGGTTTAACGATACCACAAAATTTGTCAATAATGTTTTTCCAAGTGCTGTTTGTGGTGCTAATAAATATATGCCCAATGCCAAAGTAACCTTTATAAACCTTTGGGAAAGTTTGGCTCCATACCGCCCTGAGGAGATACGAAAATACTTACGGGCAACTGCTTGTGAATAGTTGACATTGCGAGGTACTTTTAAAATTCGAAACGCCGATTGTTACAATCGGCGTTTTTTTGTTGGCCGCAGTAAAAAGCATTATTTTGCAGATGTAATGGCTACAAAAAAAGGCGTGTCAATATCATTTATTAAACAAATAGTTCTGTATGGCATTGCTTTGGGTGCATTGCTTATTGTACTAAAACTGCTAGAGTTTAATTTGGTAATACGCAACAATGTGTTTGAGGTATATGCAGGCATAGTAGCTGTGTTGTTTTGCGCAGTAGGCATTTGGGTAGGTTTAAAATACGCAAACATTAAACCCAATAGAACCAAAAAAATAGTAGTAGAGGTGCAAGGCGGCATCGATTTTAAGGCTGATGAAAAAATAATTAGCGAATTGGGTATTAGTAAACGCGAGTATGAAGTGCTGGAAATGATAGCCAAAGGCCATACCAACCAAGAGGTAGCCGATAAATTATTCGTTTCGCCCAATACCATAAAAACCCATTTGGCCAATTTGTTTGCCAAGCTGGATGTAAACCGACGTACCCAAGCCATTCAGCGAGCCAAAGAGCTAAATATTTTGCCCTAATTTTTTTGTGTAAAAAACCGATATTGCTTTGATACTGCTAAAATCACCCAAACGGGTGATGCATCAATACAGCGCTTTGGCGTTCATTTGCCCTAAACTAAAAATAAAAAAGAAATGAAAAAAATAATCATTCGCTACGGAATTATAGCAGGTGCCATTGTATCAGTACTTATGCTATTATCACTGCCTTTAATGAACAATTTAAGTAAAGAGAATGAAGGCTTATCGATGCTTGTTGGCTATGTATCAATGATACTGTCAGTATCAACCATCTTCATAGCCATAAAAACTTTTAGAGATAAATATAACGAGGGTAAAATAAAATTTGGCAAGGCATTTCTTATAGGGTTGTACATTACCCTTATTGCAGCAGCCATATACGCATTGGTATTTGTAATAGCTGATGCGCTTTCAGGCGAAGCCTTTGTAGAGAGTTATCGCAATATGCAGATGGACAAGATTAACAGCGACTCTACTCTTAACTTAGACCAAAAGCACGTGAAAATAACCAGCATGGAAGCTCAAATGGAAATGTATAGTAATCCCATAGTTAAGTTTCTCTTTACTATGCTAGAGTATCTTCCTGTGGGTATTGTGGCATCGTTATTAGCAGCCCTTATTCTTAAAAAGAAATAAACTGATGTGTGTTGGGCAATTCAATTCACTTTCTAAGTATTTTAAATAGGCCTAAAACACATCATTTGTGCAAATTACAACGCATAGAGGGACTTAAGTCCCTCTATGCGTTGTAATTTTAATAGAATAGGATTTCAAATCCTATGGAAAATTAAATTGCCTGCAAAAAAAATCTTTTACCTTTGCGCCATGCGTTATAGCAACACTATACTAGAAACCATTGGCAACACGCCCCTTGTAAAAATTAATGCCATTACAAAAGATATACCCGCCCTTGTATTGGCTAAGGTAGAAACTTTTAACCCCGGCAACAGCATTAAAGACCGTATGGCCTTAAAAATGATTGAAGATGCCGAAAAACGTGGCGACCTTAAACCCGGTGGGACTATTATTGAAGGTACAAGTGGAAACACAGGTATGGGCTTGGCTATTGCAGCAGTTGTAAAAGGCTACAGGTGTATTTTTACTACTACCGATAAACAATCGAAAGAGAAGGTAGATGCGCTAAAAGCATTGGGTGCTGAGGTGATTGTATGCCCAACCGATGTTGACCCTGAAGACCCTCGCAGTTACTACTCGGTATCTAGCCGATTGGTAAATGATATTCCAAACTCTTGGAAACCCGACCAGTATAACAATCCATCAAACGCCCAAGCGCATTACGAGCAAACAGGCCCTGAAATTTGGGAGCAAACCGATGGAAAAATAACGCACTTAGTTGTAGGTGTGGGTACGGGTGGTACTATTAGTGGTACTGCTAAGTTTTTGAAAGAGAAAAACCCCAACGTTAAAATTTTGGGTATTGATACCTACGGTTCAATATTTAAAAAATATAAAGAAACAGGCATATTTGATAAAAACGAGATATACCCTTACATCACCGAAGGTATTGGCGAGGATTTTTTACCCGCCAACGTTGATTTTAGCCTAATAGATCATTTTGAAAAGGTAACCGATAAAGATGCCGCTATCTATACTCGTCGTATAGCTCGCGAGGAAGGTATTTTTGCAGGTAATAGCGCAGGATCGGCAATGGCTGGGCTTGAGCAAATGAAACATTTGTTTAAAGAGGGTGATGTAGTAGTAGTGATTTTTCACGACCACGGCACACGTTACTTAGCCAAAATGTTTAATGATGATTGGATGCGCGACCGTGGTTTTATGCAAGAAAAGAACCCAACCGCCATTAATCTAATCGAAAGCCACAAAAATCTTAAACTACTTACTGTTGATGCTAATGCCCGTGTTGATGATGCTTTGGCTTTGATGCAGAAGTACGATATATCTCAAATACCAGTAACACGTGGTGGTGAGTTTGTAGGTAGTCTTAACGACAATCATTTGTATGCTAAGCTAATTGCCAATGCTGATTTAAAACAAAGTAAGGTAGAAGAATTGATGCAGCCACCTTTTCCTTTTGTTGACCCACAGGCACGTTTAGACCAAGTATCTAAATTGATAACCAGAGACAATAGTGCTGTTTTAGTTCGCGATTGGGGCGGAAACTTACACATCATCACCAAATACGATGTGATAAAGGCTATTGGATAAAACCGATAACCTAATAACTAAAATCTCCAACCCATATTAAAGGCAAAAATGCCGTCAATATCAGCAAAGTGTGTTGATGTGGTTTTACTTTTAAACCTAGCCATGCCTATGCCGCCTAGCACACCTAAATATAGCGATTTTGTAGGCTGGGCATAAAAGCCGTTACTAAAAAATATAGAAAAGTAGTTATAGTCTTGTAAAGTGCTTCGGTTTGTAAGATAATCGTAATTATAGCCGCGTGCAGCACCTATTCTAAACGAAGGGCCTAAAAAGTACTTTATCTTTCCTTGCCCAGTGGGGTACAAATTCAAATCAAACCCTGTCGACCATAAACGCAGGTAGTTTAGTATATCAGTTTCTACATCCTCAATATTGTAGTTAAAACTGTATTTCAACCCCACCATTCCGTCGCCCATTATACGTTCATAGCCAAATTGTATATTGCCGTTTAGCAAATTCAAGTAGTTTATACTTATAATATTACGTCCCAGTTTTTCAGCAAAGACTTTCTTTTCAGCAGCACGTTTTTCCTCATCACTAAGATTTTGTGCGCCATCAAAAACATCAATAGCACCATCTTTATACTCAATAAGCAAAATTTGGCTTTTAGGCAGTCTATACAAAGGGCCATCGGGTCGGCTAAACTTTTTATATACCACTTCCGTAGGGTTCACCTCTTCCACAATCACACTATCTTTTGTGCCATCTTTTTTATAAAGAATATCTTGCC
The DNA here is from genome assembly GCA_037968475.1 of Bacteroidia bacterium. Taxonomy (GTDB): domain Bacteria; phylum Bacteroidota; class Bacteroidia; order UBA8524; family UBA8524; genus SB11. The sequence continues at coordinate 4,205 of JBBKVO010000006.1, read as the reverse complement.
CAAACAAGGTTGAAGAGAATAGCAAAAACAGTGTAAGCACTAAAGTAGTATGTAGTTTCATAAGCCTATTTTTTAAAAGCGTTTCCCAATATTAAACATCAAAAAAGCATAGGGAGTTAAAGAAGTATTAATTATACCCACACCTAAGCCAATTTGCCCACCTAGGTATAAGTCGTTTTTTGTGGTATGTGCCACACCATTATTTATTAATATAGCACCAAATCTATCTTCGTAGTCAAAAAGTCCCACTCTTAATGATGGCCCTATAAAATATCGGGTTTTGCCTTGCCCTTTTGGATAAAAATTAAAATCGACACCTGTATTAATCAAACCGAGGTCTAAAACGTTAACAACAGTGGCTATCAAATTTATCCGTATACCCATATACCCATCAGCCGATATACTTTCATATCCTAAATGAATATTGCCTGCCAATAGTCCCAGTGTATTGCCCATAAGTATATTACGGGGTAAGTTTCTGTTATAATCAACAGGTTTGGGTATGGTTTTTATTACCTCAATAGTACCATCACTAAACTCTATTAATACTACATCGCTTGCTAGTATCTTATATGTTGGGCCTGTGGGATGAATATGTTTTTTGTACGCAATAAGTTCGGTACCAATTTCAAGCACCTTCACGGTATCTTTAGTACCGTTTTTAAAAAAGATAATATCTTGAGAATGTAAGTTGCTACCCAAAAATAGTAGCCAAGCAACGCAAAACAGTTTTAGCCCGTAGGCTTTAGTTCCATTGCAGGTCTTCCGGATAATTAGATACTTCTTTATACTCATTTCCTAGTTTTTGCATGGCCTTGCGCCAAAAGTCGTTATCCGCTTCCTCGTCAAATACCAAATCGTCAAAACTATTGGCAACAATCCACGTGTTGGCTTCAATTTCCTCTTCCAACTGCTCAATTCCCCAGCCACTATAGCCCATAAAAAAGCGAATTTCATCCTCGTTCACCAAATTTAGCTTTATTTTCTCTGATAGTTGTTCGGCATTGCCGCCCCACCAAATATCTTCGCCAATTTTCACCGCACCTTCAATTTCGCTTCCCAGTTTGTGTATAAAGTGCAACGTATCAGGCTGTACAGGCCCCCCTAAAAAAATATGCGGATCAAAACCAAAGTCGTTACTAAACTCAGGCATCAAATCGTGCATATTAAATTCGGTAGGACGGTTTAATACAAAACCCACCACACCTTCTTCCTCGTAAGCACTTATAAGTACTACACTTCTTTTAAAATTCCCATCGCGCATAAAAGGCTCTGCAATTAGCAGCTTACCTGCACTGGGCGTTACCAATTTATACTCTATCATATCCTTAGACTATTAACGTATTAACTATGCTGCATGTTATCGAAAAAAACAGAAATACAACTCTTTTATATGTAGTTTTTTGGTAAAAAACTTATCCCCATATACTTTGTAAGAAGCTACTATTGTGCCAATCGTTGTATTGTATTTCGGTTCGGTGCTTTTTTTTAACGTTTCATCGTACAAAACCAAACATTTAACGCTTATTTTTTAGTGTCCGCTATCAATTCTTTTACCTTTGACCAAACAAAAACAACCTGTATGCCTGAAGTATTTATCGATCAGATGGGACGAAAAGTGCCGTTAAAAGGCAAACCCAAACGTATTATATCAATAGTCCCCAGTCAAACTGAACTTCTTTTCGATTTAGGCTTAAGCAATGATGTAGTTGGTATTACTTGGTTTTGCATACATCCCGCCAATCATTTTAATGCAACCGCTAAAGTGGGTGGAACAAAAAAGTTGGATTTTGAACGCATTGCTGCGCTAAAACCCGATTTGATTATTGGTAATAAAGAAGAGAACGAAAAAAGTCAAATAGAAGAGCTTGAGAAACACTACCCTGTGTGGATGAGCGATATAAAAAATCTGGATGATGCCCTGTTGATGATAAAAATGTTGGGTGAGATAACCGAAAAAGGGGAGGAGGCACACGACCTTTGCGGAAAAATAATTGATGGTTTTTCTCAACTATACAACCAAACCAATACAGCAAATACTCGTGCTGCATACCTTATTTGGCGCAACCCCTATATGGGCGTTAGTAACGACACATTTATTGATGAAATGATGAAACAGTGCGGTTTGATTAATGTGTTAGACGGTTTTACACCAAAAGTAAAAGCGAACGATGTAGAAAGCCTGCGCTATCCAATGTTATCAATTGACGAATTAAAAGAGCTTGACCCTGGGGTGGTGCTATTATCAACAGAGCCTTTTCCGTTTAAAGAAAAACACATTACCGAAATAGCACAAGCCTTGCCCAATGCCCGAATACACTTAGCCGATGGCGAAATGTTTAGCTGGTACGGCAGCCGCCTGCAACACAGTCCCGCTTACTTTAGTAGCCTGATGCAAAACATTGGTATACCCGCCCTAGCCTAAAAACCGTATATAATAGCCCTAATACAATGGGCTAACTCCTATCAAAAAAATGTACTTTTGCCCCTCTTTTTAGTAAACACCTTTTGTATGGATTTTGGAATACCCAAAAAGTTTATTTACATATCGTTGGCACTGCTTGCCTTTAATATGTATGTGGCATCTACCACTTATGTGCCCAGTGAGGGGGATAATACCTTTTACAAAATTGGCTATATCACCTTTCCGTTTTGGGGGGCAGTAATGGCGGGTTCGTTATTAGGTTTTTTGGTACTGCTGTTTCCTACCAAACAACAATACAGAGCCGAAATAAAATACACCCGTTCAAAAATTGTGGGTATACTTATAGCCAACCTTGTATTGTTTTTTCTATACATATACAGACTTTACGATTTTTACGGAGTAGTAGCAACCAATGGATAAGCCACTACAAGGTTTAAAAGTTGTAGAACTGGCCAGCGTATTGGCAGGCCCTGCCGTTGGTATGTTTTTGGCCGAATTAGGAGCGCAAGTAACCAAGATAGAAAATCCCAATACTGGCGGTGATGTTACTCGAAATTGGAAACTACCTACAGAAGACCCTAACAGTCCCATATCAGCCTACTTTTGCGCAGTAAACTGGGGTAAAGAATATATCTTTTTAGATTTAAAAACCGAAGAAGGTAAACAACACGTATACCAATTGTGCCAAACGGCTGATATTGTGGTAGCAAACTATAAACCAGGTGATGCAAAGAAACTGGGTATGGACTACGATACCTTAAAGGCCATTAATCCCAAGCTAATATTTGCCGAACTTACTGGGTATGGCAACACCGACCCTCGCGCTGCTTTTGATGTGATACTGCAAGCCGAAACAGGCTATATGTATATGAATGGTACGCCTGAAAGCGCACCGTTAAAAATGCCCGTAGCCCTTATGGATTTACTGGCAGCCCATCAACTGAAACAAGGCATACTGCTTGCCCTTTGGGAAAGAGAAAAAACAGGAAAAGGTTGCCACGTAAGCACCAACCTTTTTGATGCAGGCTTGGCAATGCTTAGCAACCAAGCTACCAATTGGCTAATGGCAGGGCATATTCCTCAACCCATAGGCAGTGCACACCCCAATATTTGCCCTTATGGCGATATACTGGTATGCGCTGACGGTAAAAAAATAGTACTAGCCGCAGGTACAGAACATCAGTTTGACGTATTGTGCCAAATATTAGGCGATACTACGCTGGCGCAAGACCCTCGTTTTGCTACCAACCCACAACGAGTAACACACCGTGCCGAGTTAGTACCTGAGTTAAATAAACTATCGGCCAACTTCGCTGGTGATGATTTATTACTTCAACTGCAAACCGCTAAAGTACCCGCAGGTGCAATATTAAATATGCAACAGGTATTTGAAAACCCACAAGCGCAAGCAATGGTGATAGAAGAAGATATGGACGGAGTGAACACAAAAAGAGTCAAAACCGTTGGGTTTACATTATCAACTTAACTATGAATTGGTGGTCTGAAAAATTACTTTCAATAAGTCTTCAAGCAGTATTATTTGGTCTGTTGTTTTACTTCTTCCCAAAAAAGAAATCAAAAATACAAACTGATAAAACCCTTGTTGAATTATCTATAGAATTTAAAAAATTCTATTTAGTATCTTCATTACTAATCTTTGTTTTACATAGAGTCTAATAATTTATTTCACAAACAATCATTAGTTCTTTGTTTGGTTTTAAAAAATGGGAGAACATTTTCCAAAACATTACCTTTCGCTCTTTTAGGGTTTTAATAAACC
>JBBKVO010000005.1:0-259281 GCA_037968475.1 Bacteroidia bacterium | reverse complement strand
CAAGCAAAAATGAAAGTTAATGATCACAAAACCGAGGAAGCCCAAAAATAAACAGCCTAAAAAATGTCCATTAGAAAGAAATGATATCAAAAACAGCCTAATTTTTGTCCATTACTCCTTAAATAAGAATAAGAGCAATTTTTTTTGATAGGTAACTTTTTTGTTTAAGAACCCTACGCCATTGGTGTGGGGTTTTTTATTTAGTTTTGATACTTATGAAAGTTAAAATCGCTTTGCTGTTAGCATTGGCTATGTGTTTTGTTTTATCCTGCCAAAACAAAAAAGAAACAGCCGATACCCTGCTATACAATGCTACTTTTTATACTCTTAACGATAGCCAACCACAGGCTACTGCTGTTGCCATAAAAGGCGACAAAATTATAGCCGTTGGCACTGCCAAGGAGCTAAAAGAAAAATATATTGCCACAAACACCGTAGACTTGAAAGGCGCATACGTGTACCCCGGTTTTATCGACGGGCACGCCCATTTTTATGGTTTAGGGATGTTTGAAAGCCGTGCCGACCTTACAGGAAGTAACAGTTTTGATGAATTAATACAACGCCTTCAAAATTTTGCAACTAGCAATACCGAAACGTGGTTGCAAGGCCGAGGATGGGATCAGAATTTATGGGAAGGCAAGAAGTTTCCTAATAAAGCTAAACTAGACGAGTTGTTTCCTGATATTCCTGTATTTCTAAAACGAGTTGACGGACACGCAGCCCTAGCCAATCAAAAAGCGTTGGATATGGCGGGCATCACTACTAAATCGATAATTAGCGGTGGTAAAATTATAACTGAAAACGGACAACTTACGGGTGTTTTAGTAGATAATGCTGCCGACTCGGTGGAGCGTATAATACCCCAACCTACTGATGAGCAAGTGAGGGCTTACTTACTAAAAGCACAGGATATCTGCTTAGCCAATGGATTGACTACTGTGGTGGATTGCGGATTGGAGAAACGCTATATAGATATTATTAAACAAATGAGCGATGCGGGCGAACTGAAAATACGCTTGTATGTGATGATTAGTGCCTACGAGCCTGAATTGGAATACTATCTAAAGAACGGAAAGATAAAAACGCCAACGCTAAATGTAAACTCGTTTAAAGTATATGGCGATGGTGCTTTAGGCTCGCGCGGAGCGTGTTTACTACACCCCTACCACGATGATGCTAACGAAAGTGGTTTTTTGCTACAAACGCCCGAAAAATATAAAAGCATTATCAGCCGTGTTGCTAAATCTGATTTTCAGTTAAATGCACATTGCATTGGCGATTCGGCCAATAGATTTATGCTTGATAGCTACGGCGAGGCATTGGGCGAGAGTAATAACCGCCGTTGGCGCATTGAACACGCACAAATAGTGCAGCAACCCGATGATGTAGCCAAATTTGGCAAATATAACATACTACCTAGTATGCAGCCTACACACGCCACATCAGACATGGGCTGGGCGGGTGAACGCTTGGGTGATGAACGACTAAAAACAGCTTATGCCCTAAAAGCCCTTTTACAGCAAAACGGTAAAATAATTTTGGGTACTGATTTCCCCGTTGAAGGAGTTAGCCCACTGGCTACTTTTTTTACAGCCGTTAAACGCGATACCTATCAAAATTTAATAATGAGTTCTACCTTGTATATAGAAGGTCAAGACTCTATGCCTGCTAAAAAGGCTTTTCAGCCGCAAGATGCTCTTACCCGAATGGAAACTCTAAAAGGCATGACCATTTGGGCTGCTTACGGCAATTTTGAAGAAAACGAAAAAGGCAGTATTGAAGAAGGTAAGTATGCCGATTTTACAATACTAAATAAAGATATTTTAACGGATGAAACTTTAGCAGAAGTTAAAATTTTAGAAACTTGGATTGGTGGCGTAAGGTTATTTGGCAAATAACAATAACGTATGCTCTTCGCTAACTCATCACAGTGGATTTGAAATCCACCGCTTTATTTAATTACAGTGCAACACGGGGTTTAAAACCCCGTGTTGCACTGTAATTATAAAGAATAGAAGGTTTTATACTCTATTCAAAAAATATGATTTATCGCTTATAAAATTTGCTGGGTTAGCTAATCACCGCTTGTATAACATCACCGCTTTTGGTAAAAATAACGGGCTTCACCCTATTACGTTTAGCAAAATAGTCGGCATAGTTGGCATCAAAGGCAAGTCGATGGTTCAGCACAGTATCAATAGTGCCGTTCAGTGCCATTGTTAGCTCGGCACACTCGCGCAGTGCATTTTGCCCGCCTTCGTGGGCAGTTATATAATCCACCATACCGTTGTCCAATATAAACTGCGTGGTTAGGGGTTGGCTTTTTCTGCCTAAATAAAAACGTACGCCGCATTGCTTGGCCACGCTCAAATCAAGCACATCATCAAAAAACCAAGCTATGTTTTCAGGTTCTACTTTAAAGGTTTTGCAAAAATGTTCTAATGCCTCGCCTTTGTTTTTTATTCTAAAATAAAGAGCATAAAAACTTTCTCGTTTTGCAAAATCAAGTGCAGTAGGGTTTTCCTCACCTGTAATAATAGCAGCAATAGGTAGCTCGCCATTACGTAAAAAATAATCGTAGCGAAGCAGGTTTATCCCCATACTATCCGCCTCGCTAAAGCCATTGGGGTGGCCTGTGCTTTTTATGGCATTGTTAAAAACCCCATCCCAATCAAAAGCAAAAACTTTAATTTTTTTTAGCTTTTGAGCAATTACTTCGGCAGGGGTAATAAACTGGCCGCCTATATTTTTAAAGGTAAGTTCTATATTCTCCATAATAAAAAAAGCCTTTAGAAATCAGTTTTTAGGCAATTAGCAATGTTTGCCAAGTACAAAAAAACCAATAGCTAAAGGCATAAGGCTAAAAGCCAAAAGTATTATCCAATCAAATTCAACTTAACAAAATCTTGAATATCAAGCATTCCGAAAAGTTGGTTGTTTTCCATTACAACTATATTGTCTACCTCGTGTTTTTTAAACAAATCAACTGCTTGATACAACAATGCGTTGCTATCAATAGTTACGGGGTATTTAAAATCAAAATCGCTTAGTTTTTTATCTAAAACGGCTTTGCCTTCGTTGGTAATTTTACGACGAAGATCGCCATCAGTAAACACACCTATTAAAGTGCCATTAGCATCTACTACCGATACTGCACCCAATCCGCTTTTGTTCATTTCAACAACTGTATCAACAAGACTTTCGCTTACAGTGATACGAGGATTGTATTGTGCTATTATTTCATTCACCTTCATAGTCATCAGTTTTGTATGTTCTACAAACTGATCAGTACCAATGGTGGTAAGGTTGTTTTCGGTTAGTTTTTTCATCACACTCCAAGGAGCAGTAATGGTATGCACACCGCTCATAATAGCGGTACGTACGTGCTCTGCATGACGCACTGAAGAGAACATTATTTTGGTATCGTAACCGTAGTATTCAACAGCCTCAACACATTGTTCAACAAGGGTAACGGCATCATGGCCTTGATCTTGCAAGCGACCTACCAATGGGCACACATATGTAGCACCTGCTTGCATAGCCATATAAGCTTGTGCAAGTGTGTATACCAAGTGTACGTTTACCATATAACCTTTATCGCGCAAGCGTTTGCAAGCGGCTATACCAATGTTTGATACGGGTATTTTAAATACGGTTTTTTTAGGGTCAAGACCTAGCGCAATAAGACGGTCGGCTTCTTTTTCTACTTCTTCGGGAGTATCGCCCAGTGCTTCTACTTGCAATACATTAACCATTTTAGATAGTTTAAGTATGGCCTCGTCTACATTGGTAATACCATGACGGTGCATAAATGTAGGCGTAGTAGTTAGCCCGTCTATAATACCCAATTTAAGGGCTTCTTCTATTTCTTTAAAGTCTACTGAATCTAAATATAATTCCATGTTGGCAGATAAAGGGTGTTTTATAGTTAAAATTTATATTTCTTGTTTACTTCGTGAATCTCAAGCAATGGCTTGATAAATTCTTCTAAATCGTACACACACAATTGACTTGCGGCATCGCAAAGTGCTTTTTCAGGTTCGGGGTGGGTTTCTATAAACACACCATCAACACCTGCGGCAACACCTGCACGCGATATAGCTGGTAAAAATTCTCTTGCACCACCTTTAGGGTCGGCACTAGGTATACCATATTTACGTATGCTATGGGTAATATCAAACACCACAGGATAGCCAATTTGGCGTAAGTGGTGCATACTACGTGGGTCTACAATCAAATCGTTGTATCCAAAAGTGTAACCACGCTCGGTTAGTATAATATTTTCGTTACCTGCTTCCTCCACCTTGCGGGTAGGGTGTATCATGTTTTCAGGCGCAAGAAACTGCCCATGTTTAATATTTACCACACGGCCTGTTTTGGCGGCAGCAGTTACCAATGTAGTTTGCATACACAGGTAAGCAGGTATCTGCAATATATCTACCACTTCGCCAGCAATTGCTGCTTGCTCAGGGTAGTGTATATCGGTTAATACAGGTACATCAAATTCTTTTTTAATACGCTCAAGAAGACGAACACCCTTTTCTATACCCGGGCCATCGTAATATTTGGCCGAGCTGCGGTTGTCTTTCTGAAACGATGATTTGAATATCCAAGGAATATTCAAACGGGTGGTAACTTCTTTAAGGTACTCGGCGGTTTTAAGCATTGTATTATCGTCTTCGATAACACAAGGACCTGAGATAAGGAAAAGCTTATCACTTCCGCATTCTATGTTGCCAACGGCTACTTTTTTAACTGACATTTTTTAGTATCGGGCGCAAAGTTAATCTTTAATTTTCATTTTGGAATGAAGGGTAAATTAACTTGACAGTTTATGTTGTATTTTGGGCAACAAAACCCATACCTAAAGCGTCTTTATAAGTATATACACTGTTAATTAAAATGCAAGTAAAACCTACCCGCAATAAATTTAGCCTTGCTTTGCTACTGCTTGCAGTTCTATCGCTTACCCTTTTTGTGCAAAGCTGCAAAGAAGAAAACCCTTCTGTACCTAGCGGAACGGGTGATAATAGTTTAGAAATTGTTTTTTCGGCAACGGCTAATGCAAAAACTTTTAAGCTTGATGAGCAATACGAATTAACTACCGAAGGGTTTCGGTATAAATTTAGTTTGTTCAAATTCTACATATCTCAACTGCGTTTGGTAAGAGATGATAATAGCGAGCTTGTGCTAAAAAATATTGATATGATTGATTTTAGAACTGATGCACCGCATTTATCAATTAAAGTTAATGTGCCAAATGGCAACTATAAAGAATTAAAATTTGGTATAGGTGTTGATTCTGCTACAAACATGATGGATCCTACGGTGTTTGGAGAAACCAGCCCACTATCTATTACAAAAGGTACGTACTGGGGTATGTCATCACAATACCGCTTTTTTTTAATGGAAGGCAAAATGGACACGACTATGAACGATTCGCTAAGCGAACCTTTTGTGGTGCATACGGGCACTAACCCTTTGTATAGAGAGAAAAGCTATCTTATAAGTTATGACTATACCAGTGCCACCAAAGGTGCTAATAATAAAATGACTTTTGAAATTGATATTGATAAGCTGCTTAGCGGTATAAATTTTAAAAATGACCACTCAAGCCATACCATTGGCGGCAACTATACTTTGGCTGAAAAAATAGCCAATAACCTAGTGGCGAGTATGAAATTAAAATAAAAAAAGAATTAGACATGAAAGGCAACAAGGCAACTACACTACTTACAGCAGGTTTATGCGCATTTACTATACTATTTATGTCGCAATGCAAGCCTGATGATAAGGTTACACCCATTGAAGAGCCTTATGCTGACGACCCTTATACGATAACTTTTCCTGCGGGTTTTATTGCTCCATCAGTAAATAAAGACAATCCCTTAACTATAAATGGAGTGGCTTTGGGGCGAAAACTATTTTACGACCCCATACTATCAGGTGATAATACCCAAGCCTGCGCATCGTGCCATAACCCTGCGACTGCATTTAGCGATGCACCCAACAAGTTTAGCGAAGGTATTGACGGTATGGTGGGTAATAAAAACAGTATGTCGTTAGTAAATATGGCGTGGAATAGAGATTTTTTTTGGGACGGACGCTCATCCTCGCTAGAGCAACAAGCTTTAGAGCCAGTGCGAAACCCGATAGAAATGCACGAGCAATGGAAAAATGCCATAGCAAAACTACAAACAACCCCCAGCTATCCCCCTTTGTTTAAAAAAGCATTTGGCACTGAAACTGTTGATTCTTTATTGGCAGCTAGAGCCATTGCCCAGTTTGTGAAATCAATAGTATCAAGCCAAAGTAAATTTCAGAAAAACTATAGAAACATAAACAGCACCCTATTTTTTACCCCTGATGAAATAGCAGGCTTTAATATATTTATGGGTACCGATAAGGGCGATTGTTTCCACTGCCATCCCCCTGTTGGTTTACTAATGACTGATAATTTTATTGACAACCCTGTGCAAAGGTTTCATAACAACGGGCTAGACCCCAACCCGCCTACAGGAGTACTACTTACAGGCAGGGGCTTAATTACAGGAAACCCCAACGATAATGGCAAGTTTAAAGCACCTACATTGCTAAATATAGAAATTACCCCACCCTATATGCACGATGGCCGTTTTAATACTTTAGAAGAAGTAATAGAGTTTTATAATTCAGGTGTGCACGCATCAGCTACGCTTGATGCAAATATGGGGGTAAAAGACGATAGTGGGCAACGTGTTTTTGAAAACGGGATACGAAAACTGAATTTAACCGATTTGGAGAAACAACAGTTGGTAGCCTTTTTGAAAACGCTTACCGACCATACCCTTGCTACCAACCCCAACTACTCAAAACCATAACTAACATGAGTTCGGAATAAAGCTAACTCAAAATGAATGTGTTGGAGTGCGGCTGTTGTTATGTTGAGGCTCTCGAAGCATGGCGGGGCAGGCCAAACGCGCATTCACCCTTCGTCCCGAAAGTGTTCGGGATCAGGATAACAGTCCACGCACCCCTATCCATAGGGGGGGTGAACTTTCTTCACGTTAACTAACATTCGGGGCAAGAAAGCACGCAAAAACTCGTGTTTTAATAACAATATTTACCCTATTGAAGGCTGGCGCGCGCGTCCGCTCGTGCCAAAAATGATAGAGCGTCCGCTCGGCAATGTGATGCAATGGTTCGTCTTTTTCATCCCCCTACCCCTTCACTTACGCACTTATTTTTCGACTCCGCCCAACATGGCAGCCCACAAGGGGGACAATGCAGTGCTAAATTTTTTGGCAAATATGTTTAGAGTAATGGTGAGAGCTTTGTTCTGCTCTGTAGACCTAAGTAAAGAGGACGGATTACAAATTTTTACATCAAGTTAGTATACAATCAATTTGGCAGCCGCTTGCGCTGTTCCGTTGTTAATCATGGCTATATAAATACCACTGCCTAATCCTTCAACATTTATAGTTTGCTGGCTGACATTATCAATAGTAATGGTCTGTAAGGTTTTGCCTGAAATATCGCTAATGGTTATACTACCTGTTATCTCTTTTCTAAAAGTAACACTGTATTGTTTTTGTTGTACGTTGTATGCCCATACGGCATCTATACTCTCAATCTTCTGTATGCTCGATGGGTCGGTTTGTGCATCAAGGGTTTGGACTTGATACACCTCTTTGGTGGTGTGGTTTTGTATAAAAGCTAAAATGCGTATTTGGTTTAAGTTTTTAACCGTATTGGTTGCAAAGCTCACTTTCAAAGTATCACCTGTTGCTGTGCTTTTATTTTGTAGAGTAAAACCTGTTTGCGGCATATACATACGGCGCATTACGTTTTTATACTCCTGCTCTGAATTTGTACCCGGTGAGGCCAAATACGCTGTTTTGGGTACAACACGCTCAACAAGGGCAACGTGTCCGCGCAAATCGCTGGTTTTTATATCATCGGTGCTAATAAAAACAACGGTGGCAGTAGCCGTGCCGTTTTCTAATTTTAAATCAGAAATTAAAACCTGTGGCAATGTAGCAGGCGCGTTGTTTAGTCTTTCGGTAGTTTTTGCAGGCAACTTGCTGATAAGGTTTGCCGAAGCATCTCTTAAAAAATTTCCTTCCATAATAGAATAGGGAGTGCCTGTAACTCCATAATAATTGATGCGTGCATTGGCATCGGCAGGGTTTTCAAAATGCAATGAATCGTGCAAATAAGGAAATGGGGTATGGTAACTAAGCACCACTACATTATCTTTATTTTGCTCGGCAAAAGAAAATACTTGTGGACTATACACGCCACAAATGCTGCAACTGGCGTTAGAAAAATGCTCTATCAATACTTTCTTTTGTGCAGTTGCGCCCATGGCAAAGCCCAGCGCAAAAAGCACTACTATAAATCGTTTCATAAAAATTCTATGTTTAAACTTAAAGTCTACTTAAACAGACGATTAACTACAGGTATCTGTTTGCGGCTGATAAAAGCAATTACAGCACAGCACACAAAAACCACAATAGCAAGGGCAAACAAATAGCCGCCATCGCCCTGTACTTCTATACCCAGTGTGGTGAGGTGAAAAAAAATAGCCCCCGATAATACACCCAAACCAATTAAAGCGCCCAACCATGATGTTGAGGGAATAAGTAATAATATAGAAGCTATCAACTCAGCTACGCCACTGCCATAGCGACCTGCGGGCTCCATACCTATGGTAGTAAATATATAAATAGATTCCGGCGAATCTGTAAACTTAAAAAACAAGGTTTGAAGCATAATAAGCGCGGCTATAATGCGCAATATCCAAAGGATGATGTTAGTAGATTTACTCATAGTGGTAGTATTATTTTAAGTGGTTAGCCCAGTTTTTATTGGCTTTGGCCTTTAGACTGGCTTCATCTTTATCCCAATCTTTTTTGGTATTATTAAAAAATTGGTTGTAGACAAGATACAACTTTCCCTCCACAATCGTATAAGTCTCAGGGTCAACCTCTACCTTTCTGCCATCGTTTCCCATAGCATAAGCACACCAACCGCCATATTGTGGCTCGTATTTCTCAGGGTTTTTCTTAAAAGCATCCAAATTAAATTGCGTTGCAAAACGGTAAGTAATGCTTTTATAGGTGTAGCTAAGTTTTTTACTTCCCTCTTTTGGGTTATTAGAAAAATAGCTCACAGGGTCGTAGCCCTCAATAGCCAAACCATCCTCGTGGTTATAGTGTTTTTTGCGCACACCGTCATCTTGCATGGGGTAGGTTGCCGATAGCGCAAATAGGGCAACACTAAAAATTAATACCAGTTGTCTCATGGTTCTCTTGATTATAAGTACAAAGATAGAAAGTGTGCAAAGCCCCAAATGTCAGCCAAGAGACAAATAGGGCGAAATAGTTTAACGTCGGGTTAAAAAAAACATATTTACCTAAAATATAATAGTTGGGTTTTAACTCACCCCAGTTTTATGAAGAAGTCGGAATCACATAAAGTGCCTCTATCTATTTAGATAGGGAAATGTTGAGTAGCTGAATGAATTTGAGAGATTTAACTTTTGTGCCTTCGGCTTAAAAACCGATTCTATTCAGACCTTACGGTAATCCCAATAGGGTATGAATAGCGTTAGGTTTTAACCTATCGAGAGGACGCTCAATTATTTTCGGCACGAACTCACGTTAGTTTAAATACAAAATCTAAAAAAAGACACTCTATTTACTAACTTTTTTAAAAATGCGGTGTACAGCTGGTTATGATGGCACACATAACACATTCATTATTGCTTTCTAGCCGTGTAGTTTCACTTACTAATAGCATAAAGCACGAACTTGCTGATGCACGCTATTTGCAAATTACCTACTTAAGTTGTTTTTTGTTTTATGGCATAGCACAACTAGGTTGGGAAATTTCGGCATTCAACTTCATCACCACATTTGCTATTGGCATAGCTACACAAATAGCGGCAGCAAAAATTACCCATCAGCCGCTTAGCAGTATAAAAAGTGCATTAATAACCATTTTGGGGCTTACCATTTTGCTACGGGCAGGCAATGCAGGCGTTTATGCCTTTGCGGCTTTTGTGGCCATAGCCTCAAAATTTATTATCCGCTACAAAGGCAAGCATATTATAAACCCTACCAACTTTGGCATTATCACCGCTATTTTGGTAACAGGTGAAGCATGGATTTCGCCCGGACAATGGGGCAATACTACCGTGCTACTTTTTATGATTGGCGCAGCAGGCCTAATGGTGCTGCTAAAAGTTGGCCGATTGGATTTAGCCCTCCCCTTCTTACTCACCTTCGGGGGATTGGAGTTTTTGCGCAGCGTAGTCTATCAAGGTTGGCCTATCGATTTCTTTTGGCACAAAATGCTAAACGGCTCGCTGATGCTTTTTACCTTTTTTATGATTACCGACCCTAAAAGTACACCTGCACACCGCAAAGGGCGCATTGTTTTTTCGGTAGCCATAGCCATACTCTCGTTTGTATTGAGCAATTACTTTTTTGTGCAAGTAGCCCCCGTTTGGGCTTTGTTTTTCCTTTCACCACTTACCCTTTTGCTCGATAGGATTTTCCCTGCCCAGCATTTCAATTGGAATTTATCAAACAGTAAAACCAAATAAAAACATACCACTATGAAAAACGTAAATAAAAAACTAATAGCCGTAGTACTGCTGTGCACTCTGGTTACGCAAAATATATGGGCATTTTGCGGATTTTATGTAGCGAAGGCAGGCACTGAATTGTTTAACAACAAATCGCAAGTGATACTGGTACGCGATGGCAACAAAACCACTATTACTATGGCCAGCGATTTTAATGGCGATGTGAAAGATTTTGCAATGGTAGTGCCTGTGCCCGTGGTACTAAAGCGTGAGGACATAAAGGTAGTGCCCAATGAATTGTTTAGCAAGCTGGATGCTTATAGCGCGCCCCGCATGGTAGAGTATTACGATTATAACCCCTGCGAGGTTAATGCAGTATACAAAGCAATGGCGCCTACTACTATGGAAGTGGCAACAGAGGATTTGGAAATGGACCGCAATTTTGAAAAAAAAGAAAACAGAGTTACTATAGAAGCTAGATACTCGGTGGATGAGTATGATATTTTAATACTATCGGCCAAAGAATCGGGCGGACTAAAAAGTTGGCTCACCGATAATGGATATAGCATTCCCGACAAGGCTGAGGAGGTACTTGAACCCTACATAAAAAACAATATGAAGTTTTTTGTGGTGAAGGTGAATCTTGAAAAACAGAAAAATCTTACCAATGGGTACTTACGCCCTCTGCAAATAAAATTTGAACACGAAAGATTTATGCTACCCATACGCCTAGGCATGGCCAATGCCAAAGCCGAGCAAGATATGATAGTATATACCTTTAGTCGCTACGGACGTATAGAAACCACCAACTACCGCACCGTAAAAGTACCCAGCGACCGTAACGTACCTTTGTATGTGCAACGTCGTTTTGACAAGTTTTATGCTGATTTGTTTGAAAAGAGCTATAAACACGAAGGCCGTAATGCTGTCTTTTTAGAGTATGCGTGGAATTTAAGCCCAAGCAACTATGTAAAGTGCGACCCTTGTGTGGGCGAAATTCCCGATTTTAATGATATGGTAACCGCAGGTGCTGATTGGCTAAAAAACGGCAATACCCTAAACCAAAATGCCAGTGTGTTTTTTACCCGCCTGCACGTACGCTACACCCGCGGTAAATTTCCGCAAGATTTAATGCTGATGGAAACCCGCAACCAAGAGCATTTTCAGGGCAGGTATATTATTACCCATCCTGCAACAGGTAGTTTTAGCTGCACTGCCGGACAAAGCTACCTTAGTGATTTACACAATCGCCGCGAACTTGAAAACCAAGAATTAGCCGTGCTAACAGGTTGGAACGTTAATAAATATGGCTACTACCCTGAGGAGTTTGACTATTTGATGAAGAAAAAATCCGAGCCAAAACAACAAAACCTAGCTCCTGACGAGGAAAAAGAGGAGAAAACCGAAGAGAAAAAAAACAATGTACTACCTATTTTCTCTGCCCCCAAAAACAATGACGGTAGCGGTAACCAATGGCAAATGCTTTTTTATATCAGTTTGAGTTTGTTTGTACTGCTTAGTGCCTATCAAATGAAGCAATTGCTTGTTAGGCTAAGGCAGCATTAAATCTGTATATTATTAAATATTTATTATTGTTAATTGCTTAAAATAAGTGAATTATGTAACAATAACCTTTCATTATGTAATACTGTTTGTTATTAAGAAGGCCATCTTTGTTGTTGGTAAAGAACCTTTTACCGCGAATAACTCAGTAATATGAAAATAAAAATAATTTGGTTAATGACAGCTTCTGTCCTGCTTATAGCTTTAATAGGAGGATGCAAAAAAGATACTTACACTGATGTACCTGGGGCTTGCCCAGTTGTGGAGTCTACTATTCCTGTGAATCTTGCTACTAACGTTCCTATAGCTCAGGTTATTACCGTAACATTCAATAAGAAAATGGATCCTAACTCTATTCTCGCATCCTCTTTTGTTTTGCGTGGGTTATCTGTAGTTCCGGGTACATTATCCTATAATGAAGCTAATGCAACAATGAGTTTCGTACCCACTACCACACTTGCCCCAAACACTACTTATACGGCAAAAGTTGTGGCTCCTGTAAGGGATTTTGCAGGTAGTGCACTACAGACTGATTATATATGGACATTTAGCACGGGTGATACGCTATCGCCAATGGTTATTACTACAGACCCTGTAAACAATGCCACTGGTGTGCTTCTTAATAAAATAGTTACGGCTACTTTTAGTATGCCCATGGATTCACTAAGCATTAACTCAACAACCGTTACTATAAAAAATGGTATAGTACCTGTAAACGGAACAGTTACATACAGCGGAACAGTAGCAACATTTAGTCCTACGAGTACACTGGCATCAAACACGCTTTATACTGCTACCATTACTACCGGTGCAAAAAATAAGTCGGGAATACCTTTGGGAGGTAATTATGTGTGGACATTTAAAACAATTGACACCCTGCCCCCTACTGTTATTTTAACAGATCCTATAAATAATGCTTCAGGAGTTGTACTTAATAAACAAATAAGTGCCAAGTTTAGTGTTCCTATGGATCCTTTATCCATTACTACAACAACCTTTACCCTAAAACAGGGAACAACTACAATTGCAGGTACAGTTACATATACGGATACAACGGCTTTGTTTACACCCGCAAGTTCACTTGCATCAAACACGCTTTATACAGCCACCATTACAAACGGGGTTAAGAATAAGGCTGGTATATCTATGACTAATAATTATACATGGAAGTTTACCACTTTAATACTTGTATCACCTACCGTAATTTCTACTGATCCTGTAAACAATGCAACAGGAGTACCACTTAATAAAGTAGAGAGTGCCACATTTAGTGTGCCCATGGATCCATTAACAATAACTACAACAACTTTTACAGTAAAAGCTGGTGCAGTATCCGTTCCTGGTACAGTATCATATAGCGGTTCAACGGCATTATTTACACCTGCCAATCCTCTTGCACCAAGCACACTTTATACTGCAACCATAACCACTGGAGCAAGAAATACATTGGGTACACCATTGGCAAGTAACCACGTTTGGACATTTACTACCGTAATGCTTGTATCACCTACTGTAATTTCTACAGACCCTGTAAATAATGCAACAGGAGTACCACTTAATAAAGTAGTGGGTGCCACATTTAGTGTGCCTATGGATCCGTTAACAATAACTACAACAACTTTTACAGTAAAAGCTGGTGCAGTATCCGTTCCCGGTTCAGTTTCATATAGTGGTTTAACAGCGTTATTTACGCCCGCCAACCCTCTTGCATCAAACACGCTTTATACTGCTTCTATAACCACTGGAGCGAGGAACACATTAGGCACTCCATTGGCAAGTAATTACGTTTGGACATTTACTACTTTAGCTCTTCCACCTCCTACTGTAATTTCTACAGATCCTGTAAACAATGCAACAGGTGTGGCACTTAATAAAATAGTGGGCGCAACATTTAGTGTGCCTATGGATGCCGCAACAATAACTACATCAACTTTTACTTTAAAATTAGGTGCAGCAGCAGTTGCCGGTTCTGTTTCATATAGTGGTTCAACCGCTACTTTCACACCCTCTGCCAATCTTCAATCTGGTAAAACGTATACTGCTACAATTACCACCGGAGCCAAAAACCAATCAGGCATCGCGTTGGTAAGCAATTATGTTTGGACATTTGCCACCAAAGCACCTTTGGGACCTCAACCTCCCGACCTTAAATCAGTTGCACGCTTTGGTATTATAGCAGGTGTGGGCGTGAGCAACAACGCCGGTTTTAGTGTAATTAATGATATGGACGTGGGCATTAGTCCCGGTGCACGTTCATCAATAACAGGGTTTCCACCTGCAATTGTTGTAAACGGAGCTCTTTATGCAGCTGATGATGCAGCCCCAGTTCCTGCAATGCTTATACAGGCCAAAGCAGACCTAACTGCGGCATACCTTTTTGCAGAGGGAGCAAGTACCCCTGCACCTGCAACTATATCAGGCGATCAGGGAGGTAAAACACTTGCCCCGGGTATTTACAAAACAACCTCAACGCTTTCAATTCAATCGGGCGATTTAACCCTTGATGCCCAAGGTGATCCGAATGCAGTTTGGATTTTCCAAATAGCTTCAAGCTTCACAACCATAGGCGGTGCAGGTGGTAGTGTTATACTTAGCGGCGGTGCTAGTGCTAAAAATATCTACTGGCAAGTAGGCAGTTCTGCCACCATTGGAGATTTTACAGCATTTAAGGGAAACATAATGGCACTAACATCTATAACCCTTAATTCTAATGCAACGTTGGTGGGTAGAGTGCTTTGTATAAATGGAGCTGTAGTTTTAACCAGTACAAACACCATAAACAAACCTTAATCATAACACTATGAATACACATTTAACCAAAACACTGCGTACAGCCTTGTTTTCACATATTTTCGCACTCAAACGCATCTCCTTAAGTATTCTGATTGTTGTCGGTTTTCTAACCTCTCTTCAGGGTCAAACACCCAAATTCTCTCAACCTTCATGGTGGTTTGGTGTTGCGGCAGGTGCCAATTTTAACTTTTATACAGGCTCTGCCCAAAAATTAAATTCAGACTTAACCGTTCCAAAATCCTTTCAAGATGGTAAGGGCATTGGTCTTTACGTTGCCCCCCTTATAGAATTCCATCGCCCAACATCAAACTGGGGTGTAATGTTGCAAGTAGGGTATGATAACAGAAGCGGTAAATTTAATCAGGTAATCAACCCGTGCAACTGCCCTGCTGATTTAAGTACCAAACTTAGCTACATAACTATTGAACCCAGTTTACGCTTTGCCCCTTTCAAATCGAATTTTTATTTGTTTGGTGGCCCAAGGTTGGCATTTAATATGTCAAAATCATTCACTTATGAAGTGGGTAAAAACCCTGATTATCCCAATCAAGCAGAAAACCCCGACCAAAAAGGTGATGTAAGTGATGCAAACAGTATGCTCGTTTCTATGCAAATAGGTGCCGGATATGATATCCCACTTTCTGCACAAGCAAACCAAACCCAGTTTATACTATCACCCTTTGTCGCTTTCCATCCCTATTTTGGCCAAGCGCCTCGTACTATAGAAACATGGAACGTAACTACACTAAGAGCTGGTATTGCACTTAAACTTGGACGTGGTAGTCTTATCGAACCCTTGGAAAAAGTAAAACCCGCTGTTGTTGTACCAATAGTACTCAACCCCGAAGCTCGGTTATCTGTTAATGCGCCCGTTAATGCTCCTGTAAAACGTAGGGTAAGAGAAACATTCCCGCTACGCAACTATGTGTTTTTTGATAATAGCAGCACTAAAATATCAGATAGGTATGTTTTGCTTAATAAAAGTGAAGTGAAAAATTTTGATGAAACTCAACTTGAAGTGAATCAGCCAAAAACACTCTCAGGCCGTTCACAACGTCAAATGGTAGTTTATTATAACATCCTGAATATACTGGGCAACCGTATGCAAAAAAATCCTTCAACAACTATTACGTTGGTGGGTTCATCAGCAAACAACCCTGAGGATGGCAAATTAATGGCCGAATCTATTAAAAAATATCTGGTAGATGTGTTTGGAATTAATGGAGCAAGAATAACCACAGTAGGTAGAGATAAACCAAAAATACCTTCTGAAAAACCGGGAGCTACACAAGAAAATGGGTTACTTGTTGATGGAGACCGTAAGGTAGCTATAGAAAGTAATTCAGCGGTTCTACTTATGGAATTCCAAAGTGGCCCCGAAGCACCGATAGAAGCTGCTGCTATACAAGAAGCCCCATTGGATAGTTACATAACATTTGATGTTGGCGGTGGAAAAGAAGAATATTCTTCTTGGACTATGGAGATAAAAGACGACAAAGGTGTTGTGCAAAATTTTGGCCCTTATACCCAAGAAAAAATTAGCATCCCCGGTAAAACCATATTAGGTACCCGCGCACAAGGTAATTACAAAGTAACCATGACTGGCACAGCCCCAAGTGGTAAAAAAGTAAGTACAGATACCACAGTGCACATGGTATTATGGACGCCTCCAAAAAATGAAGAAGGTACGAGGTTTAGCGTGATATATGAGTTTAATAACTCAAAAGCTATAGCCATGTATGAAAAATACCTTACTGAAGTAGTAACCCCAAAAATACCTAAAAACGGAACTGTGATAATACACGGCTACACCGATGTAATTGGAGATGCAGAATACAACCAAAAGCTTTCATTAGCTCGTGCAAACGATGTAAAAAGCATACTTGAAAGCAGCTTAGCTAAAGCAGGCCGAAAAGATGTGAAATTTGAAATGTATGGCTATGGTGAAGACGAAAGTTTAGCCCCTTTTGAAAATAAATATCCCGAACAACGTTTCTATAACCGTACAGTAGTTATAGATATTATTCCCCACGAATAAAGCTTTCATTTAGCATATAAAAAGGGTAGTATATTGGTTAACCAGTATACTACCCTTTTACTATTAAGCGCAAACTGTACTAAACAACATCACCTTTAACTTTTCTCCTGAAAGAAGAAAACATGGGCGATAAATCATATTGCACAATAAGTAGCCTGTTAATCCTTCAATTAAAATCATTGCATTAGGATGAGTACTCTATTGAGTAATTACTATTTTTTTCAAACCCAGTTAGGGGTATCCCTGTATTATGTTGTATAGAGTATAGCGAAACAAATTTTTTGCTTTAAAAACAACAGTATCCGTTTCATGGTTTGCCAATGTAGTTTCATCGAATAAATAACACTGTTGAAATAATTACTTAAAGCCTACAAGCATGGATAGCCTTAGTTTTGCGCTGATTTTTAATAACTATGAAAAATATACTAGCTTTTTTGTTTATCCTGTTTACGGCTTCCCATTGGGCAAGTGCGCAGCAGAGGTTCTCCGTCAGTGGTACAATTAAAGATGCTGCTAACGGAGAAGAACTAATTGGTGCCACCGTTTTGGTTGATGGCACTACCACAGGTATAGCCACAAATGTTTATGGCTTCTACTCACTTAGCCTTGCCAAAGGCACGTACAAACTTATATACAGCTACACTGGCTATACATCAAAAACTGTTGAAATAACACTTGATGCCAACAAAACCATTGATATGGAATTGGGTGAAACCGCCGTAGAGGTGGGTGCTGTAGTTGTTACAGGTGAAAAAGCCGACAAAAATGTAAGCGAAAACAAAATGAGTGCTATTACACTGGATTTGAAAACAGTGAAAAAAGTACCTGTTTTGCTTGGCGAGAATGATATAATAAAAGTAGCACAATTGCTACCCGGTATACAGGCAGCCGGTGATGGTAATACGCTTATGATTGTTCGTGGCGGAAATATAGACCATAACCTAGTATTACTAGATGAGGCTGTGGTTTACAATCCATCACACGCAATTGGTTTTTTCTCCATTTTTAATGGAGATGCCATAAAAGATTTTGAAATATATAAAGGAGGTACACCTGCACAATATGGTGGCCGCTTGGCTAGTGTGATGGATGTGCGCATGAAAGAAGGTAACAGCAAAAAATATGAAGTAAATGGAGGTATAGGCTTACTATCATCAAGGCTTACAGTAGAGGGGCCGATAAAAAAAGATGTCGGTTCGTTTATGGTATCAGCCCGTCGCAGCTATTTCGATTTGTTTTTTCCACTTTCACCAAGCACAAAAAACAGCAAAGTCTATTTTGGCGATTTGAATGTGAAGGCCAATTATAACCTTAGCAAAAAAGACCGTCTTTTTATATCATTTTACACAGGAAAAGATAAGTTGGGTTTTGGCGACCTTTTTGGTTTTGGCTGGGGAAACACCACAGGAACAGTACGTTGGAATAGGATTATAAATAGCAAAATGTTTGTAAACACTAGTGCCATTGTTAGCCGCTACAACTACAACTTGCAATTTAATATATCGCCCAACCTAAATATGGAACGTAATAACTACATACAAGATTATGGGGTGAAAAGCGATTTTACCTATTATATCAACCCAAAAAGCACCGTACGTTTTGGGTTTTTTAATACCTTTCACAAATTTAGGCCGGGTGAAACCGCTCCCATCACCTCAGAATCTATTATTACAGGCGACACATTACCTAGCAAAAGAGCTTTTGACCAAGCCTACTACATAAGCCACAAAATAGATGTTACCAATCGCCTAAATGTTGAATACGGCTTGCGCCTTTCAGTATTTTCAAACGTGGGCGAAGGCCGCGAATTTAAATACTCAAACGGTTCACCAACTTACATCGACCCCGCAAACCCCGGTGTTGTTACTTCATCACTAAATTTTATCAGCGATACTTTAAACTACAAATCAGGAGAATTTTATAATACGTATGCAGGTATAGAACCTCGTTTAAATATGGCTTATCGTATTGATTCTAAAAGTAGTGTAAAAGCATCATACAACCGTATGTTTCAATATATGCACTTGGTACAAAATACAACAGCCAGCACAGGGCAAGAGTTTTGGATACCTAGTAACCCATACCTAAAGCCCCAACGTGCCGACCAAGTGGCTGTAGGCTATTTCCGAAATTTTATGGATAATCAGCTAGAAGCATCTGCAGAGGTATACTATAAAGATATGAGAAACACTGTTGAAGTGATAGACAATGCCCTTCTTGACAACACAGAACCTATTGAAAGCCAATTGGCGCAAGGCCAAGGCCGAGCTTATGGTGTGGAGTTTTTACTTCGTAAATCAAAAGGTCGTCTTAACGGTTGGATAAGCTATACCCTTAGCCGCAGCCAACGCAAAGCCGAAGGGATAAACAACGGCGATTGGTATGCTTTCCGTTTCGATCGTCGCCATTACGGTACGGCAGTAGTAACCTACGATGCCAGCGATAGGGTAAGCATAGGTGCTAACTTTGTATATGCCAGTGGCGAAGCAGTTACTGTGCCTATTGGCTACTATAATGTTAACGGGCAAAACACTGCGCTATACAGTAATCGTAATAGTTTCCGCATGGCTGATTATCACCGTATGGATTTATCAGTAACATTATACCGCAAAAAAAATCCAGAGAAAAAATATAAAAACGAAAGCAGTTGGGTATTCTCAATATACAACGTATATGCCCGCAAAAACTGGTTTTCTCTTGCCTTTAAACCCGATGATAATGG
This sequence comes from Bacteroidia bacterium, assembly GCA_037968475.1. GTDB lineage: Bacteria > Bacteroidota > Bacteroidia > UBA8524 > UBA8524 > SB11. The sequence continues at coordinate 239,592 of JBBKVO010000005.1, read as the reverse complement.
GCAAAACAGCGTTTTCCGTACATATCTGTTTCGCATAGTACCATCAGTTACTTACAACTTTAAATTTTAATCACAGCAATGAAAAATATTAAAAACAGCATATATGCCCTTGCGCTTGTGGTTTTATTTAGCGCATGCGAAGACAAAATTGATTTAGATTTAAGCACAGAAGGACAAAAACCGGTAATTGAAGGTAGGGTAACTACTGAGACTGATAGCTCTTATATACAACTTACGTTTACAGCTCCCTACAACTCAAACCAAGCACCACCTGCAATAATCAACGCTACTGTAGAGGTAACAATGGATAATGAGCCCCCTATGTTATTTAATCATGTGGGTAAAGGTATATACAAACCTACAGCAGGGTATGTGGGCAAAAAAGACCATAACTACAGCATAAAAGTTGTGATTAATGGCAAAGAATACACCGCCCAATCGTACCTATATCCAATGTTTGATGTGGTTGATACTCTGATACAAGAATTTAAACCAAAACAAGGATTTATTAATGAAGGGTATGCCATCACCTATTGGGGCAACTATAATCAAGCACCAAAAAAATACTATTGGTTTAAATATGGCAAAAACGACTCTTTAGAAGAGGGAGACATTTTGTTTGATAATGGAGATATACCCTTCAATCAGCCACAACCCTTCGAGCTTCCCTTCTTCCGTCCTCAAAAAGGCGATTCGGTAATGCTTATTTTCCGCAGTATTGATGTGTATACATATAACTATCTATTCGCACTTGGAAACCTTAATGGCGATATACCGGGTTTGTTTCAAGCACCCCCTGCTAATCCACCTACAAACATTAAAGGCGGCGCAGTAGGCTTTTTCTACGCTGCTGATGTGGTGAGACGATGGCGAATAGTAAACTAACGTGAGTTCCATTAGACTCATGTTAAACTAAGAAAACACAGAGTAATACTTTTTTTGAAGAAGCGGCTTAGGCCGCTTTTTTTGTTTTACCTAATCAAAGTAAGCTGGCCTTTGTAGTTGTGGTAAAACCCATACACATCACGCAAAAGATATATGTATGTATAATGTCCATCAGGGCATTGACTTCCTTCATACGTGCCATCCCATTTTTTAAGCGGGCTATCACTATCAAATACTTTTTGCCCCCAACGGTTAAATATCTTTAAGCTATACTCTTTAAAGTATAAAGTACCCTCGCCACCATAAGTGGGGTTTAAAATATCTCTATTGGGTGTAAACGCATTAGGCACATGAAAAAAGAAATCAGGGGCTACAAATACACTTTTACTTAATGTATCATAACACCCTTCGGCATTACTAATAATAAGGGTAACGGGCAATGTAGCCGTATCGTCGTACACTACCAGTGGGCTTTGTTGCGTGCTAAGGTTACCCTTGCCCAAATCCCAAAACCAATTGTCGGCATCAATAGATGAATCAGAAAAAAGTATAGTTGTCTTTTTCTCGTCAAAATCTGTTTTTATCACCCCAAAACGAGCTTGTGGCAATGGCTTCACAATAGCCTCATTTACTTTTGTTACCGATGCTTCGCAACCGTAGTTTGATTGTACATTAAGCGTAACAGTATAATTGCCTGTATTGCTATAGGTGTGTACAGGTGTACTATCGGTTGATGCAGCGCCATCACCAAGTTTCCAGCGCCAATCGGTAATATTGCCCGGTATGCTATAGCTCTTGTTTTGAAACTTAGAAGGTTGGAATAAACAAGTAGGGTCAACCGTAAAGTTGGCAATAGGCGAAGGCAATAACCTCACCCTTAGCGATGCAGTATCGGTACAATTATTATCAGTAGTTATTTGCAGCAATACATTAAAACTATCAGGGGTAACATAAAATTTGCCACCGGGCACCTTGCCCAAATCGATAGTACCATCACCAAATTGCCACAAATACTCTGCAATATTTCCACCATTGGCTGTTGAACCGTCAGCAGTATAATTAAACAAATTCTCTTCTATACACTGCACTGCCTTGTCTACCGATGCTACAGCAACAGGTGTCGGATAAAATTGAACTACCCGCTGGGTGGTATCGGCACAGCCTCTATCTGAAACTAAAACCAATAATACCTTATGGGCAGCATCTCGTGAATATATTTTTGTTGCAGGTGTTTTTAGCGTTGATGTTGTAGAATCACCAAAATTCCAAGTATAGTTGGCTATAGTACCTACAGGTATAAACGATGCCGCCGCTGAAAAATCGAACCTGTGATCTTTAAAACAAGTAATAGTTTTGTTTACTGTAAATGCCGCATTGGGCATAGGGTGTATAAGTATATTTTTATCAGTAGAATCGGTGCAACCATCATTAGTTATTACACGCAATTTTACATTGTATGCTCCGTAGTTAGCATAGCGTTTATTCAGTCCGCTAGACGACGTAGGAGTGCTGTCCCCAAAATTCCATATACGGGTTTGCACAAAACCTTTTTCGGTAAAAGTAGTATCCGTAAAATTAAAAACATTACCATCAAGGCATTGCTGAGCACTATCAATAAAAAAGTTCACATACGGATCGCCATGCACATATATATATCGTTTTGCCGAATCGTAGCAACCAATACCCGTACCCACTTTTAGCGAAAGCTGAAATGAATCGACACTACCATACGTTTTAGAAAAACTTAAAGGCAAAGCAGTTCTATCATCAACAGGGCTACCATCGCCATATAACCATTGCCTAAAGTTTATAGAATCTTTGGGCGATTTTGAAGTATCATCTAATAAAAATTTATTTGCCGAAAGGCATTGGCTGGTATCATTAACGGTAAACCCTGCATCAGGTTGGTCGTATACACGCAGCACCGTTCGGGCAGTATCCCTGCAATCTTGACTTGATGTTACTACTAACGATACATTATAAGTACCCGGAGCATTATAACTTTTGGTAAACTGTTTCAAACCGGTTTGGTACCCATCGCCCATATCAAACATCCACTTTTGCAACCCTCCTTGCCCAAACTCAATGGTTGAGCTATCTCGTATTTTAAAAACATTACCTGCTTGACACTGCTCGGTAGTATCAGTAAAAAACCTTGCCTCAGGGTGTTTCACCACCAATATTATACGGCTCAAAGTACCCTTGCAGCCCTTTTCACTTGTGGCAGTCATAGTAGGATAATACGCCCCGTTTTGGTGTAGCGAAACTTTAACTATATCACCCGTTTGCTTACCCCCCGAGCCAAAATCCCACTTAGTGGTTCCCGGTTTTATTGATGGTAAAGAAACATTAGTAAAAATAAACTCGTTATCGTACAAGCACTGTAAATTATCGTTAATTCTAAACTGAGGTACTAATGAATCAAACTTCACAGTAATAGTATCCCATGCATCACAACATTTCCAAGATTTTTTTATCCAATACATCCCTTCAATATCAGCCCTAAAAAAGTCTGACGATGCAATAGGAAATTTAGGATTCAAATCAGGGTGTGAAGGCGGTGCCCCCAGCGTATCATAGTACCACGCGTATGTTGCATCGGGGTTATCAGCCGTTGAAGCAAAGAGGGTAACAACTCTTGGACGAGAACAAAGTACGGTATCCCTAGAAGGAAAATTTAATGTAGGTGCTTTGTTTATACGTATTTGTTTTACCTGCGTAAAATCTAACCCATTAACTGTAAGTGTTAGCGATACGTAATAACACCCCGGATTGGTAAACTTATGTTTAGGGCTTTGCAAAGTACTGGTATCATTGTTTCCCGATGAAGCATCACCAAAAAGCCATTTAACTTTATTTACCTTTCCACTACCTATATCATCAAGCCAATCAGAAATATTTACCTCAAACAAAGTAGAATCGTTTGAACACAATTGAGTAGTAGTAAAAGGCTGCCTTTGGTGAAAAAAACTTTGATTAAAGGTTGGGAAAAAAGTACCTACATTGCCTGGCACATCTACAATATTACGTTCTAACATCACAGAACTCCCCCCCCTTTCGGGTTCATTTATCCGCGATAGCTTTAAGCTATTAGCTTCTTCTATAATGTATATTTTACCATCGGGGGCTACCTGCATACCTCCTTTAGGTTCAAAAGGAGAAGAAATAGATACTCCTGTATTTTTCAATTCTAGTAAAGTTGAAGCCCAAAGGTTTATCTGAAAAATGCCATTTTGCCCACTTTGCATACCTGTAAAACCGTAATTGTTAAAAAACAACCAATGGCCACTAGGAGAAAAAGCAATACTTCCCCCCTTGCCTACCCAAGCATCATCGGGTGAAGCAGTAAAGGCAGCATAGTTTTTTATCTCACCTGTATTATTATCAAATTTTAATATCTGCAAAGGACGACCAATAACCAAAAATTTTCCGTCGGGAGAAAACTTCATCTGTCCTGACTCTTTTGAACTCACACCGGCCATACTAATTACGGCATTCGTATCTACCCCCAATACACTCGAAACAAGGTATGCCCTAAACTCTGATTGATCTTTAATTTTTGCCACCACCCAATAGTCTTTACCATTGGCATGGTCTACCGCAGCAATCATTTCGTTTGTGCCTTTTACTAACGTCTGATTAGTAACCGACCATGTGCCCACTCCTCCCGAAGCTCCGTTTAATTCAGAATAGCACATTCCCTTACTAAACTGGGTTAAAGTATCATCAACAGTAAAAAAATAATATTTACCAGGAACGTTTCTGCTGGGCAGTATTACAGAATTTTGGGTGGCCATTTTAGAGCCGTTTAAAGGCACTGGCGGAGTATTAAAAGCAAAATTTCCGAAATTCCATATCGAATCACCATCGGTATAAAACATAAGGTCGCCGCACTCGTTGCTAATACACGAGCTGCCTTCATCTACCTTCATAAGACCTTGCCTAAATAACCTTGGCGGATCGCAATTAAAATCCATAGCAATGTTCTTACCGAACATCCAATACTGAGCAAACCGTTGAGAAAATGACGAAAACGCCATCCCCAACAGGAGAATTAGCAAACTATATTTTAAAAATTGCTTACGCACCAGCTCTTATGTTACTAATTAGACAAACTAAGTTTAAAAAAGGTTGCCTAAAGGTTAAATACAATCCCAAATATATGATAATTACACCTTTGAGCAGGTATTTTTCGGCAATTTGGTATAATAATTTGACTCATTTTCTTATCTATTTACCACTATACCTATTAAAAACAATATTAATTGGCAAAGTGTTCAGCTTTTTACACTACCTAATGTAAATTTGTGCAAATTATGGATAGAATAAACATTATTGGCGGCGGGCTTTCAGGCTCACTTATGGCAGTTTATCTGGCAAAAAGAGGTTACAATGTTCATTTGTTTGAACGCAGACCTGATATGAGAGAGCAAAAACTAACCGCAGGCCGCTCCATAAATCTTGCACTATCTGAAAGAGGCATCCGCGCTTTAAAAAGAGTGGGACTTGATGATGATATTTTGGGTGATGGAATACCCATGTATGGCCGTATGATGCACGGTATAGACGGCACAATAAACTACCAGCCCTATGGCACAGAAGGACAGGCGATATACTCTGTTTCGCGTGGGCGTTTAAACATACGTTTGCTTGAATTGGCCGATGAATACCCCAATATTACTCTATACTTTAACCACAAATGTATTGATGTAAATACCGATGAAGGTATAGCTACTTTTCAAGACGAAAACGGGAAAATAATTACATCAAAAGCAGACAGGACTTTAGGCACTGATGGTGCTTATGCAGCCACTAGAAGTAAAATGCAAGTAAGCGACAGGTTTGATTACTCGCAAAGCTACCTAAAGCACGGCTATAAAGAATTGGAAATTCCGGCAGGAGAAAACGGGGCTTTTATGATGAAAAAAAATGCCCTGCATATATGGCCTCGCGGCAACTATATGATGATTGCCTTGCCTAACCCTGCCGGCGATTTTACCTGCACCTTGTTTTTACCCTTTGAAGGTGGAGAATACAGTTTTGCCAACCTTACTACACCTGAAAAGGCAAAAGCATTTTTCGAGCACCAGTTTCCTGATGCACTATCTATGATGCCTAGTTTATTAGATGACTTTTTTGGCAACCCAACTTCATCATTAGTTACTGTGCGTTGTTTCCCTTGGGTAAAAAAAGATAAGCTGGCACTGTTGGGTGATGCTGCCCATGCTGTTGTTCCCTTTTATGGACAAGGTATGAATTGCAGTTTTGAAGATTGTGTGGTATTGGATGATTGTATAGAGCAATATGGAGATGATTGGCACAAAATATTTAGTAGCTACCAAGAATTGCGCAAAACAAATGCTGATGCTATTGCCGATTTGGCTTTGCAAAACTTTGTTGAAATGCGCGATTTAGTAGGTCATCCCGATTTTTTAGAGAAAAAACACGTTGAGCACGAACTTTGCGAGTTATATCCCGAAGTTTTTAAATCGCAATACGAGCTGGTTACCTTTACAAACGAGCCTTACCGTAAAGCAATGGAGCAAGGTGAGAAAAACGATAAAGTGTTAAAAACCATAATTGACAACAAAATAGATGTAAATGATAGAGAAAAAATACTCTCTATAATAAAAGAAGCAAATGTCTAAATACGGAAAATGGATTGGTGGAGGTTTGGGATGGGCTTTTGGTGGCCCTGTGGGTGGCTTAGTGGGCTTTGTTGTAGGTTCGCTTTTCGACCAAAGTGAAGACGACCAAAAAGAAGAAGACGCATATAACGGCCAAACACAATCGGGCGATTTTGCCATTAGCTTGGTAATATTGGCAGGCGCCGTGATGAAAGCCAACGGCGAAAAACTAAAAAGTGAGCTGGATTATATAAAAGCATTTTTTAAACATAACTATGGCGTAGAAAAAACCCAAGAGTTGATGATAGTGCTGCGCGACACAATAGATAAACCCTTCTCGTTGCGCGAAGTTTGCTTGCAAATAAAAGCAAACCTCACCCACCCTGTCCGCTTACAATTGCTGCACTTTTTAATAGGTGTTGCCAAAGCCGATGGCACTATTGACCGTTTTGAAATTGATGTACTAAAACAAATAGCCACCTATTTGGGTATTAGCAATTACGATTTTGAATCGGTACGCGCCATGTATGAGCACGATACCAACAGTGCGTATAAAGTGCTAGAAATAGCCCCCGAAGCTAGTGATGAAGAACTAAAGAAAGCCTACCGAAAAATGGCAGCCAAACATCACCCCGATAAGGTGGCACATTTGGGCGAAGAAGTAACAAAAGGAGCACACGAAAAATTTCAGCAACTAAACTCGGCCTACGAGGCAATAAAAAAACAACGCGACCTTAAATAACCCCAATAGCTATGGCACAATATAAAAACATATTCCGCATTGGCAGTATAATGCTACTGTTTGTATTGGTTTCGCTGGCAGTTAGTGCAAATTCTAACGACAGTGACGAGATAAAAAAAGTGATGGATGCGCAAGAAACCGCATGGAATAACGGCAATCTTGATGGTTTTATGCAAGGCTATTGGAAAAATGACCAGTTAAAGTTTATTAGTAAAAACGGCGTTACCTACGGTTGGCAAAACATCTATAACAACTACAAAAAAAGCTACCCCAACAAAGAAGCAATGGGTACGCTTACTTTTGATATTGTTTCTATTGAACCACTGGGAAAAACCGACCTTCATGCCGTAGGCGCCAACCCGCTAAAAAAACAGGTATATATGGTTGTGGGCAAATGGAAAACAAGCGGAACTGTAAAAGCCGCAGAAGGATATTTTACACTAATATTTAAAAAAATAAACGATAGCTGGGTTATAGTATCCGACCACACCAGCTAATCACCTCACAATGCGTTTTGTATTAGAAATGGCATACGATGGCCGCCAATACCATGGCTGGCAGGTGCAGCAAAATGCCAGCAGCGTACAAGGCGAGCTAAACTGTGCCCTAAGCACACTTTTAGGCACTCCAACTGAATCGCTGGGATGTGGCAGAACTGACACAGGAGTGCACGCCACCCGATTTTTTGCCCAGTTTGATAGCGAAACCCCTATTGGAAAAGGTTTTAGTTTCAGACTAAACAATCTTTTACCCAACGATATTGCCATAACGGCAGTATATGCTGTGGACCCTGATTTTAATGTGCGCTTTGATGCCACATACCGCCTATACCATTATTTTTTGCATCAAAAACTTAATCCCTTTAGCAACAACCGCAGCTATTACCGCTACGGAGCTATTGATTTTGAGGCCATGAACCACGCTGCACAACTGTTACTAAACTATACCGATTTTGAATGTTTTAGTAAAGTGCATACCGATGTATATACCTTTAATTGCACCATAATGCACGCCCAATGGCAAAATACAGCCCCCAGCCAATGGATGTTTAGCATACAAGCCAACCGCTTTTTGCGCAATATGGTACGTGCAATAGTTGGCTCACTTCTTGAGGTAGGCACGGGCAGAATAAATATAAATGGCTTTGAAGCCATAATAAAAAGTAAAAACCGTTCGGAAGCAGGGAAATCTGTACCCGCGCACGCCTTATATCTGGCCGATATAGGATACGATTTTGAAAAAACTAAGTGGGAAAAAATAGATGAGTGATAAAGACTCAAAAAATAAAAAACAAAAAGGGTACGACTGGGCACTTATAGTTCGCATTTTTGGACTTGCCCGCCCTTATAAGGGTTTTGTGATTGGTGCAGTTATATTAACGCTGGCAAGTGCAGTGCTTACCCCCGTTCGCACCAAACTAATACAATTGGCACTTGATAACCATGTGGCTAAGGGCGACTATGAAGGGTTGATAAACATTAGCCTTTTATTAGTAGGGCTTTTGATAATAAACACCTTTGTCAACTTTGGTCAATCATACATTACTGCCCTCTTAGGCCAATCGGTAATAAAAGATTTAAGGCTAAGGGTATACAACTTTGTAACCAAGTTAAAACTAAAATACTTTGATAAAACACCTGTGGGTACAATGGTTACCCGCACTGTTAGTGATATTGAAGCACTATCAAATGTGTTTTCAGAAGGACTAATTATTATAGCAGGTGATTTGCTACAAATAGCCGTTATCCTTTATCTGATGTTCTCTACCGATTGGAGACTAACCCTAGTTTGCCTTTCGGTACTACCGCTGTTGGTATTTGCCACTTATGTATTTAAAGAAAAGGTGAAAAAATCATTTTCTGAGGTACGTAATGCCGTATCAAACCTAAATGCCTTTGTGCAAGAGCATATTACAGGTATGCAAATAGTACAAATTTTTAATCGCGAAAAAGAAGAATACCAACGTTTCAAAAGCATTAATACCCTGCATCGCAATGCCCACATACGCTCGGTAATGTACTACTCAGTGTTTTTTCCTGTAGTAGAGGTTATCACTGCCGTAGCAACGGGTTTAGTAGTATGGTATGGCCTGCGCCAAAGTATTGGCGGCACAATTAGTTTTGGTATCATAGTATCGTTTATTATGTATATCAACCAGTTTTTTAGGCCGCTGCGCCAATTGGCCGACCGTATTAATACCCTACAAATGGGTATGGTATCAGCCGAACGTGTATTTAAACTGATTGACGATAAAGAACAGCAAGAGCCCAGTGGCAGCTACATACCTGAAAGAGTAAAAGGCGAAGTTGAGTTTAAAAATGTGTGGTTTGCCTACAACGATGAAGATTGGGTGCTAAAAGATATTTCGTTTAAAGTACAAGAAGGTAAATCGCTTGCGCTTGTTGGTGCTACGGGTGCGGGAAAATCATCTATTATCAACCTGATAAATAAATTTTACCTGATAAATAAAGGTGAAATTTTGATAGATAATGTAAATGTAAACGAGTTTGATATTTATAAGCTACGCGAACAAGTAGCAGTAGTGCTACAAGATGTCTTTTTGTTTTCGGGCAGTATATCATCCAACGTAGCTCTGTACGACGATAAAATAAGTAAAGAAAAAATTATTGAAGCCTCTAAAATGATTGGTGCACATCACTTTATACAACGCCTACCCGGCGGGTATGATTTTAATGTGATGGAACGCGGTAATCAACTTTCGGTAGGGCAACGCCAAATGATATCGTTTATACGTGCTTTGGCTGCCGACCCTAAAATTTTGATTTTGGACGAAGCTACCAGCAGTGTTGATTCTGAAACCGAAGAGTTGATACAAAACGCCATTGAAATATTGATGAAAGGCCGCACCAGTATAGCCATAGCCCACCGACTAAGCACCATACAACACGCTGATCATATTTTGGTGATGGATAAAGGCAAAATAGTTGAAAGCGGTACGCACGACGAACTGCTTGAAGGTAAAGGCTACTACGAACGTTTGTATAACTACCAGTTTGCAAATACTTAGTCAGTAGGTTTTATTCTACCCTTATCTTATTAGTTACTACTAGGCTGTTTTGGCTAATAGTAATAAAGTATAAACCCGCACTTAGGTTGGTAATATCAATACTGCCATTATCAATAGCAGTATCAAATACCTTTCTACCCATCATATCGGTAATAAGTGCCTTTGCAGGTATCTTATCAACTAAACCACTTATATATAAACTGCTACTGGCAGGATTTGGGTATATTTTTATTGGGCTGCCTGCAACATCTTCAATACCTATGGTAGAGAAATAATAGTTTGCAGAGTTTGCTTCACAACCTGATGTATCAGTAACTTTTACCCCATAGTTACCAGTTTGGGTAGGTCTGTACCTATTACCCCTTTCACCTGTTATATCATTACCATTAAGCAACCATTGAAAGATTACTGTAGGGTTGGCATTTGTAGCCACTAAACTATCGCCCACTTTAGCTATTGTGGTTGTACTCGGCCCCGGTAATACTTTAATAAATACACTGTTTGTATTGCTACAACCATTAATGCTTGTGCCCACTACTTTGTAGGTTACATTACTAGGCGGATTTACTAATACCGTATCGCCAACGGTAGAGCTAATAGCAAATATTGGCGACCAAACATAACCGTCAGCTCCTGTACCTATAAGGCTAGTACTTTTTCCCCTACATAAAATTGTATCTCCCGCAGCGATATCAACTGTTGGATTGTTCTCTGCCACTATATAATTAGTAAGCACCAGCGTATCATAACCAAATGTATTGTTTGTTATTAAAGTAACATCGTATTGTCCCGCTGTGTTGTAGGTTACTTCGGGTTGTTTGTCGGTTGATGTAGCAGGTGTGCCACCCGCAAAAATCCATTGATAAGTGGTAGGGAAATTTTCACTTTTATCTTTGAATTTTACTGTCTGTGGAAGGCAAAACACTGTATCGCTATTGGCCAATGCAGCTTTGGGTTTTTGGGTATTATACCCTGAGCAAAAAGCAGTTATAGCCATGTTATCAATATACAGGTTATTACCTATTGCATTATAAGTTTCAAATTTTACAGCTACATTTTGTTCACCGTCAAAAGCACTTAAATCTATCCCAAAACAACCTTTTCCGCTAATGGTTGAATAACACCATTCGGTAGGGTTTACAGGTGAAAAAGAGGAAGTTTGAAACGATGATTTTGTAGCAAAACTTGATTTTCCGTCTTCAGCAAAAGCAACAACTTTATATGGAAATGTCTGCCCGCTATCAATAGAAACATAAATAAGTAATGAATCGCTTGTTGTGGCATTACGTGGTCGGTATGCGTGCTGAAAAGAAAGTTCGGTACCCGAATTTCCATTAAGACTAAACACTGGCGTAATTAAACCATCACGTTCTCCTGCTTTTGCATAGTTATAAAAATTCATGCGCAAAGCTCGTGTACCATTTTCGGCTCCATTCACATTTGCTAAAGCCCACGTGGTGCTATTATCAGGATTCTCAATAGTGAAACCCATATCTGCCAAAGTGCCTGTTTCAAAATTTTCACTTAATATAGTTTCGCGGCCTCGGGCGGCAACTTCTACATAATCATTTAGGGTAATAGAATCACTACCCTGTGCATTAGTAATTACCAATTTAACATCATACTTGCCAATGGCATTGTAGTTTACAGTGGGGTTAGACACAGTAGAAATAAAAGAATTTCCACCTGTAAAATACCATTTGTACGTATCGGCTTTGCCCTGAGTAGAGCTACCCTGAAACTGCACTTGCACACCTGGACAAGTAAGGTTCTGAACAGATTGTATTTTCGCTTTGGGCTTGGCTACTAGGGTTTGGTCTACACATTGTAACGACTTTTGAGCGTTGATGCGACCACTGCCCATTTTACCCACATAACTTGGGTTTATATTGTAAATATTGTCAGCACTATCCAACAAACACTGCTCAAGTTTTGCATTGCTAAGGTTAGGGTTGTGTGATTTCATTAAACCCAACAAACCAGCAACCATTGGGGTGGCCATTGATGTGCCGCTAAAACCTGTATACCCATTACCTTGGGCAATAGTACTGCGTATAGCACTACCCGGCGCTGAAATATCAACCCACGAGCCGTAGTTTGAAAAGCCCGATTTAGTATCGCTATCATCGGTACTGGCTACTGCTATTACACCATTATATGCTGCGGGGTAGCGTATTTCTTCAACCCCATCGTTACTCGCAGCAGCAACCACTATACAGCCTCTTGATGTTGCATAATCGATAACGTCTTGCGCTGTTTGGCTAAACTGTGAACTACTCCATGAACAGTTTATAATATCTGCACCTGCATTTGCAGCATACGTCAAACCTTCGTAACCCATTGGTATTGATGTAGGTGATGATTGATTGTTGAAGGTGCATTTTACAGGCATAATAGAAATATTAAACCCAATAGACGCTACACCTAAATTATTATCGGTTACTGCACCTGCTATACCACCCACGTGTGTGCCATGCGTAAAGTTGGTATTGGGGTGTACAGGGTCGTTATCTCTATCGCCTGCATCCCAGCCATATACATCATCAACATAGCCGTTGTTATCATCATCAATTTTATTACCCGCTATTTCACCGGGGTTGCGCCATACATTATCAAATAAATCAGGGTGAAACATACTTACACCATCATCAACAATGGCTACTTTGATGGTAGAGTCTCCTTTTGCAATATCCCATGCCTCACGAGCTTTAATAATCCATAGGCCATACTGTCCATTACCGCTATTAACCCCCATGTCGTTGGGTTGATAGCCTGTTGTATTGTAGGGAACAGGTTCGGCATAATCGATATAAGATAATGTAGAAAGTGCTTTTATAAGGTTCTCCGCATCGGCAGGTTGCTTAAAGTATACTCTAAATATTTGATGTAAAGTCCTGCTTTTTGCTGCAATAAAAGGACGGGTAACTTTATATATACCAAATTTTTGACTGAACTCATTATCAAGACCGGGTAAAACGGGTATTTCTCCTTCTGCAAGATTATCAATTTTTTCAAGGAAACTCCTGTTATCAACAGGATATTCATTGCTATACTTAACATATATCTCACCATCTGTTTGACTTTTATGCAGAGTCTGTGCTGAAACAAGTACAGAAAAAAGGGCAAAACAAAACACTAAGAACACTCTCATACGGATAATCATATTTCGCAATATAAATAAATTGTAAACTTGGATATGCGTTTACTAAGACAAAAAAAAGAAGGCAATAGTTCTATTAGCGTACAATGTTTTTATGGGTATCCCACAATTCCATTATCATACCGTCTTTTAGACCCGCATTTGGAGAGTATATTTGCTTAATTCCTGCCCATCCCATCACCGCTATATATATACTGGCGGCATGGTCTATCACGTCCGCACGGTCGGGGTTAAGTTTTAGCTTATAAATACGGTCGTTAATGCTCATAGGGCTAATCTCTTTATAAAGATTTTCAAGCGTTTCTAAGCTCATTGCCTTTTTTTGGCCTTTATCGGCCATATTGTACAGTTTGTTTATATTTCCCCCTGTGCCAATGGCAATAGTTTTATTCTCTATATTACTATTTTGTTTCACCCACAGCTCCATCTCAATCCATATCTTAGGGTTCACTTTCCCTTCTTTTAACCTAACAGAACCAATTGGAAATGATTGTGCGCAAGCCACCTCATGGTCTCTTATTACCGTAATTTCTGTACTGCCGCCCCCAACATCAATATTTACGTAGTTGCCCTTGCTGGGGAAAGATGACATTACCGATTTTAGTATCAATTCTGATTCTTTATCGCCTGATATTATATCTACCTTAAAGTTAAATTTCTTTTGCACTTTGGCTACTAAGGCCGCTCCATTCTTTGCCTCGCGCATGGCACTTGTGGCACAGGCCATATATTCTTTTACACCATGTACATCCAATATCAGTTTAAAGGCATTCATGGTCATCAAAAAAAGCGCTTGTTTTTCTTTGCCAATTTTCCCTGTACCAAAAACATCGTCGCCTAAGCGCAAAGGAATGCGTATAAATTCTACTTTTTTAAATTGTATATCAAGGTTTTCAGTAGGCATAACCCTACTAATAAGAAGCCTTATGGCATTAGAACCTATATCAACGGCGGCGAACTTCACTCGGCTAAATTAATTGTACACAGCAGGTTTACCCCCTATTTTGTTTCCACACTTGTTGACAAAAAACAGCTATCGTTTTATGACATTTTTATGACAGTTAGCTATGGGTTTACTTGAAGCTAAAATTAATTTTGCCCCTGATTATGAATAGTATCATTCCGTATATACCTTTTCTTACCACTATTTTCTCTGCGTTCTTTTTGTATCAACTGGTGCAACACTATGCTACCAAACGAAAATCGGCTTACATATTGTGGTGGGCAGTAGGTGTATTGTTCTATGGTTTGGGCACTTTGGTTGAAAGTATGTTTACTATTTATGGCTGGAGCGAGCCCATTTTTAAAGCATGGTATATTTTAGGCGCATTGTTGGGCGGTGCACCATTGGCACAAGGCACAGTGCACTTGTTGCTGAAACCTAAAACAGCAAATAGATTATCCATACTCTTAATAGTCGTGATATTGCTTGCTGCTACATTCGTTATACTTTCTCCCGTTGATTATAACCTAGCCCCCACAGGCAAACTATCGGGCAAAGTTTTAGAGTGGTATTGGGTACGACTAATGACTCCTTTTATAAACCTATATGCTTTTGTGTTTCTGGTGGGCGGTGCAATATGGTCGGCATATAAATACACCTCGCAAAAGCGCAAACGTTTTATAGGTAATATTTATATTGGCATTGGTGGATTGCTGCCGGGTATTGGCGGCTCGTTCTCAAAATTTGGACATACCGAAGTACTATACGTAACCGAGTTTTTGGGATTGCTATTAATATACATTGGTTACAAAATAATTAGTAACGATACCTCTTCCTATACTACCGAAACACACAAAACTGAACTAGAACCCCAAGCTCAGGTTTAACTTTTTTCTTCTTTCTTAAAGATTTTCTCAAGAAAAGAACTGCTTTTCTCCTCAATATCCTGTAACTCTATTTTTAGGGCTTGTGCCGATATGGTTATCTCCCAAACACTAAGCGTTAACGATATTACCATCATGGTCATACTTGCACCAAACAATATTTTTGCCCAATATTCATCTTGTGAAAAAAGGACTATCATACACACCACACTAAGTAATAAACTTAGTACGCCAAGCAATTGCATATTGCGTATTAAATTTAGGCGCAAACGCAGGTTTTTTATTTGACTAAGTATATGCTCGCTATGAGTATTAAGGTACTTGTCGTGCAAATCGCGGATAAGCTTGGCAATAGCCAAAAACCTGTTGGTATAGGCCAACATTAATAGCGAAATGGTGCTAAACAAAAGTGCGGGGGTAGTTAATTCCATTTTTTGCGGATAATTGTTACTGCAAAGTAACAACTATTGGCGCAAAGCAAAAGCAGCCGCAAACCCTGTGGGGATTAATAAGCACACTAATAACACAACGGGGAAACCACCTTGTTTTTCATCAGCTTTGCCGCTATCCATCACCTCACCTTTTTTGTTGTTAATTTTTTGAGTGTCTTCCTTGTTTACAGAATCTTTTTTAATAGTTTTTTGCTGCATTTTTTCTTTTGCCTTATTAGGATTAGCAATACTATCATTATATGTTTTCCAAAATAGCTGTACTGAATCTTTCCAAACCCTTAAAGAGCTATCTACATGGATACTATCGTCAATATCAAGAGTTTTTACAGGATTGCCCAAATTATCATCTTCAAGCAAAGCAAATGCAGCATTGCTGCCGCTATGGCTGCGGTAGGCGATGCGCTTGGTTTGTGCCATCGCACTTAGGGCAAAGGCTGTACAAAGAACTATTAATACAATCTTTTTCATGGTCTTTTCTTTTTTTAGTGTTTGTTATTTGCGCAAAGCAATAGCCGTAGCTACGCCCGTGGGGATTAATAAGCCTACTAATAAAAGTACAGGGAAACTACCCTGTTTTTCATCAGCTTTGCCGCTCTCTATTACCTCGCCTTTTTTTTTATCAATTTTTTGGGGCTTAGGTTGGTTTTGCAAAGTATCGGTAGGGATGTGTTTTATAGGTTGTTTACGCTTACCCTTTAGGCTATCCTTTTTCAGTTGATTATTTTTATTGCTGTCTGCCCACACTAAAGAATCTTTCTTCAATTCTTCAAGCCTCCATCTTTTTATCATTTCAGGATTCTCCCCCAAATTATCATCTTCTATTAAAGCAAACTCAGTATTGCTACCGCTATGGCTGCGGTAGGCTATGCGCTTGGTTTGCGCCATTGCGCTTAGGGCAAAGGCTGTGCAAAGGGCTATAAATACAATCTTTTTCATGGTCGTTTCTTTTCGGTACACGCACCGCCCATTAAAAGTTCAACGCATTGAACTTTTAATGTAATTTGTTGTACTGCAATGCATATACTATGTTTTTACAACTGCCATGCGCCATAAAACAATTTAGCTTCAGGCTAATTAGCCTTTTTGTGCTATTGTTTATTCTCACCTTTCCGTTTACGCTTAATTATATACCCAATATTCCTGCATTTTTAGCCCCGCTATTTGAGGAATGGGCACGGTGGACGGCACTGCATATTTTGGGCTTATCTATAAGCAATACCTACCAACTATTGTCTGATTCTACTGGGCTATACATACACCTATTGCATGTTTTTTTAGTAGCCATTACAGGTAGTTTTTTGTGGGGATTAAAAGATAAAAATACAAACTATCAACGCTTGGGCTATTGGTTTAATACATTGGTAAGCTACTACCTATCGTTGCAGTTGTTTATTTATGGATTTAATAAAATATTTAAATGGCAATTTTATTTACCTGAACCTAATACGCTGTTTACCCCTTTGGGGCAAACCCACCAAGATTTATTGTTTTGGAGCACTATGGGTACATCGTACCCGTATACCTTTTTTTCAGGATTAATAGAAATAATACCCGCATTTATGCTTTTGTTTAAGCGTACCCGATTGTTGGGCGCCATTATAGCCTGCGGAGTAATGGTTAATGTGGTAGCCATTAATTTTAGCTTCGATATTTCGGTAAAAGTATTTTCGCTTTTTCTTTTACTATTATGTGTGATTTTAATTTCACCCTATGTAAAATTATTAGCACAGCTATTTATTTATCAGCAAAAAACTGAATTAAAACTTTGGCAACCCGTTTATACCCCTCGCCAAAATAAAATATATGTATTTGCCAAGGCTGCACTAATAGTAGTGTTGCTGTTTGATGTATTATCGCCCTATTTTATCACCCAAAACTTTAACGATGATGCCCAACAACGCCCGCCATTGCATGGGGCATACATAACCACATTATTTATTAAAAACGGCGACACTCTTGCGCCATTACTTAGTGATAAAAAATATATTAAACGGATATTTATAAACCGCGCAGGCTATTTTATCACCCAAACGGCAAACAATGTAATGATGGACTATAAGTTGAGCTACTCAGCAGGAAATACCCTGCAAATAAGCGACTACTACACTAATGCACAAAGTAGCTTAGCATATACCCAAACAACAGACTCAACCCAGCAATTTGAGGGGATTTTGGATAGCGATACCGTACTTATAAAAACAAAAAAAATAAACCTTCAACAATTGCCCTTGCTACAAAAAGAATTTAATTGGACTATTGATGGGTATTAGATAGTATGAATTAAATAAAGAAAAAATAATCTTAAAAAACTATGTTGTGCGGCTGCCTGTCATTCCCATCTTGAATGGGAATCTGCGCGCGGACGAGAGAAAAGCACTACCCAACACCCTTCCCGAAAGCATTCTGGACTCTTTTGAGGGAATGATAGCCCCTCGCTCTCAATATTCAGCAATTTTTTGTTGTTAAATAATTAAATCATCCAATAAGCCTTTATAGTCGTACTGAATATCCTCGTGAAGGGAGCCAAGTGCCTTTTTAATTTTTTGTATTTGGCGGTAATAAATATTTTGCAGCGCAATATGATTATCCATAGGCAAAGATAAATCTTTGAACAACTGGCAATAGTATAGCAATAACTCTACCTCGGTTTGTTTATTGCCTGAGTATTTTATGTACTTATTGGCAGTCCGCAATATTTTGCGCAGGCTTTTTTTAATAAAATACATAGTAGCATGGTTAATGGCGGCAAACTGCTCGTCCATTTCGTTCTTTACACCGTTTATATATGCTGCCTCGTCTTGCTGCTCAAACAACAAATAATTTAGCAGCTCTTTGTTCTCTTTTTTATATTTGCTTAGTCGCAGGCAAAGCTCTACCAATTGCTCGGGCGGCAGTGCGTTTAGTTCTTTTTTAATCTCGCTTAGGGTGGCTGCCTTCATTATTTCTTGCCTTTCAAGGGTTCTAGCAAATACTCTAATCCGTTTAGTTTTATCTCGTACAAGGTTTGCAGTTGTGTGCCCAACTTACCTGTAGGAAAACCCTTGCGATGAAACCACTCGAGGTACGAAACGGGTAAATTACACAAAACAATACCCTTGTGCTTACCAAAAGGCATTTGTACTTTTACTAAATCTAACAACAATTGCGGGTTGAGCGACATTGTGGCAAGTTAGAAGTTTGTAAGCAATATTAAAACGTGAACCGGATGAACTCCTTATTATTAACTCATTTCTATACATTTGTTTTATAACAAGGTATTTTAAGCAAATATGACAACAACACCCGAGCATGATGAACGGATTGCAAAATTGACATTTGCATCGGTATATCCGCATTATATTACAAAAGTTGAAAGCAAGGGCAGAACTAAGGAAGAATTACACCAAGTAATAGAATGGTTAACCGGCTTTGATAATGAAATGTTACAACAGCTAAATAATGATAAAGTTACTTTTGAAACTTTTTTTGAAAAAGCAAAACTCAACCCAAATGCTAACCTAATTACGGGTGTAATATGTGGTTATAGAATAGAGGAAATTGAAACACCACTTACAAAAAAAGTACGGTATTTAGATAAGTTGGTTGACGAATTGGCGAAGGGGAAAAAGATGGAAAAGATTTTAAGAACAGTATAAAAAATATTAAAATATTTCATTTCAAAAAAGAATAACAAAAGTCCTGTTCATATTGCAATGAAACAACTAGAGCTAATAAGAGTCCGAGAACAATGGGGGAATATCCGCATTGAAAAGGAGGTATGAAGTAAAAAACAAAGAACCCTTACGATGAACCCACTCGAGATGCTAAACGGGTAAGTTACACAAAACAATACCCTTGTGCTTACCAAAGGGCATTTGCACTTTTACTAAATCTATAAGTATTTGAGGGTTTAGAGACATAAAAAAGGCTTGATAATAAACAGCTTATTTTTTTCTATATTATTTACCTTAGTAAAGCGGGTGTAAAAAGTTTTTCCTTGTTCATTTTTATATTTTATATAAAGTTTAATATTATCAACTTTATTAGGTTTCAAAGATTCTTTTGGGTTTAAAATTTTCATACCATGTGTAAATACTCTTACCCCATCTTCTATTGTAAAATTTAGAACTTCATCGATTTTTCTTTTTACACTTGACCTGACTTCTTCAATTATGAACTCTGCATTTGGTGGCAAATCATTATTTTTCTTCAAGACATATTGTGCTTTTTTATTTTCATCAATATTTTGTCCTTTTGGAAATATTAATTCGACGTGGTAAGCCGTATTACTTGAATTATTCTTTATTTTAATTGTTAGCTCCCAACCCCACTCATAATACTGATAATTATGATTCCTTTGACTAAATAATGGATTAGTAGTCGAAACAAATAGTCTTGGTCTTAGTACTATTTTATTTTTATAATATGTCGAAATTAAAAAAGTTACTATAGTTACAACTATACTCAATCCTATTGTGATAAATGTTGTTGAATAATTTTTGACAAACTCAAATACTGTCTCCATCTTAAGATAATTTAGGTATTGCAAAGAACAAAAGTTATCTAATTAACCCACTATCCTTTTTATTATTTCATTTTGAACTACCACATGGAATTCTTCGTATAGAGTATTAGAACGAACATTATTCTTCTCAAAAGGACGCTTAATAGTAAATCTAGTTGTATCTATCCATTTGACATTCTTACCTACTGCTGTAAGGTAATGGTGTGTTAAATTGAGAATTGCATCGTCAACAATAATACCTATGCCTTTAACTGTGATATCCTTACCAAAATTTGCTGCTTTTATATAAACTATATCACCTGCTTTTAAGGCTTAAAATACCCATGTAGTTCAGGAGCCTTATCTATGCCCCATCCTGTCCCAATAATATTTTTGTTAATGAATTCAAGACTAACGTCTCCATCTTCATAATAAGCACCAACACCATAAATTGCCATATAAATAAAATGCAAAATCAATTTAAAAATCTTGTGGCCTTACCGGGAATCGAACCTGGATCTTAAGTTCCGGAGACTTACGTACTATCCATTGTACCATAAGGCCATAAAGGAGGCAAAGATAATTTAAAACACTTCCCTATACACCATGCTGCCCTTTCCGTTGCCATATTTTATATATTTGAAATAGTTATGCAACGTAAAAAACTACTAATTATAGCAATAGCTGCTGCTTTTGCCAGCATTGCCATTATAGCGTATATCAATTTTGTTCCTTCGGTAAATACACCCCAAACCCTACCCGATGCTGGGGCAATGAGTTTTAACCTTAGCGCACGCCAACAATGGGAGCTTGACCGATTGAAAGATCCTGCCACAGGTAAAATACCCGACGGTATACGCAAAAAGGAACTGGCTTTTGCGGCTACCCTTCCCAAAGCTGATGCTTTTAGAAAAAGTGGAGATATTTGGGAAAATATGGGGCCTTGGAACGTAGGCGGGCGTACCCGTGCCATAGCCATTGATGCCACTAACGAAGATATTTTATTGGCAGGCGCTGCTACAGGAGGTGTTTGGCGTAGCGAAGATGCAGGCAAAACATGGACTAAAACCACAACCAATACTCAAACCAACACTATTACTTCATTAACGCAAGATACCCGCGCGGGCAAAACAAATATTTGGTATGCTACTACTGGCGAACGTTTGGGGGCGAGTGCTTCAAAAACAGGAGCATTTTTTGCTGGAAACGGATTTTTAAAATCGACTGATGGGGGTAAAAGCTGGAACGCACTAACGGCCACAGCAGTTAATACGCCTCAGTTTGATGTGGATTACGATTTGGGTTGGAATATTTTAGTAAACCCAGCTATAACAGATAAAGACGTTGTCTTTGCTGCAATATATGGCGGTGTATACCGCAGTACCAATGGCGGCGATACATGGCAAAGGGTACGTGGCGGTCGTTTTGCAGGCAGCTTTTCAGAATATACAGATATAGCCGTTACCACCACAGGTATACTATATGCTACGCTTGATAATGTAGGGCCGCAAAAAGGCATTTGGCGCAGTGATGATAATGGGGATACGTGGGCAAATATTACTCCCGCAGGTTTTCCCACAACATATGAGCGTATGGTGATTGGTATTGTACCCCAGTTTGAAAACCAAGTATACATATTGGCGCATACCCCGGGTAGTGGCCAAATAACAAAAGATTTTCAAGGGACTGAGGAAGGGAACAGTTTGTGGAAATACACATATATATCGGGTGATGGAACAGGCAGTGGCGGGGTGTGGGAAGACCGTTCAAAAAGTATTCCTAATGGTGCGGGCGAGTTTGAACCTTTTAATGCACAAGGCGGATATGATTATTATGTGCGTGTGCATCCTAAAGACACTAACATAGTGATTATTGGTGGTTCAAGCCTTTTTCGCTCAAAAGATGCTTTTAGGTCTCTAAATAATACACAACGCATTGGAGGCTATGCTGTGGGCACTAAGCGTCCTGATTTTCAGATATATGAAAATCACCACCCCGACCAACACAATATGGTTTTTTACCCCTCAAATCCTGATAAGGCAATCTCAACACACGATGGGGGTATATCTATCACCACAAATATTAAACAGGATATTGTGCAGTGGCAATCGCTAAACAATGGTTATGTAACTACTCAGTTTTATACTGTTGCTTTAAACGAAAGCAAAGCAGGTGATAATGTAATTATTGGTGGTTTGCAGGATAACGGCACGTTGTTTACCAATAAAAATGATGCTAAAAACCCGTGGGGCTTGATTTTTAGCTACGATGGTGCTTTCTGCCACGTAGCCAATAATGGGCAAGATTATTATGTAGCCAAGCAACAAGCAGGACTATACCGCATAAATTTAGATAACAACTATAAACGCGCCCAAAGTGCCCGACTAGACCCTCCTGGTCAGTTTAATTATTTGTTTATTAATCCTTGGTGTGTAAACCCTAAAGATGATAAACAAATTTACCTGCTTGCAGGTAATGTGGTTTTGCGCTGCAAAGATATTACCCAAATACCTTTGGATAATTTTTTAGATTCATCACGCGAGAGTGGCCACTGGGATACGTTGTTTACCGAACCATCGAAAAATGTGTTTTCGGCTATCAGCATGGCCGAGAATGCCTCGGGCTCATTGTTTGTGGGCACAAGCACTGGCAAGGTATATCGTGTAAAAAATGCGGCTACCGCTACAAACCCAACACCCGAAAATATAACGGGGGTAAATTTTCCATCGGGTAATGTGGGCAATATATGTGTGCACCCTGATGATGAAAACAAGCTGATTGTGGTGATGACTAACTACAGTATTCGCAGTATTTTTTATACTGAAGACGGTGGCCAAAACTGGACGGATATATCGGGCAATTTAGAGCAAAATGTAAATGGTAGCGGTAATGGCCCTTCGTGCCGTTGGGCTACGTTTATAAAAACAGGCACTGATTATGGGGTTTTAGTGGCTACAAGTGTGGGGTTGTATGGCACTGCGGCTCTTGATAGTGTAAATACTATTTGGGTACAACAAAGTCCTGACGGTATTGGTAATGCTATTTGCGAAATGATAAAAATACGCCGTAGTGATGGGCGAGTGATTTTGGCAACACATGGAGCGGGTGTATATGCTGCGAACATAACACGTCCCTACCATTTAACAGGTATTGAGGGAACGGATAAAACTTTTACATTTAATTTATACCCCAACCCTGCTACTGAAAATATTACTATTGATTTACCTACCGTGTTTGAGGGTACTACCCATTACCGCATTTTTGATGTGCGTGGCAAATTGCTGTTTGAAACAAAGGGGGGCGAAAAAGCTACTACTATACCTGTAAATGCTTTGCCAGCAGGCACATACCTACTAAGGCTTGAGAATAAAAAAGGCCAAGCAGCCCAGTTTTTTATTAAAAGATAACAGCAAGAGGAAGGATTTTTTTAAACCAAATAGTATATAAAATAAATAGCCCGTCTCCCGACAGGCTATTTGTGCTATTTAGGAATATTACTGAAGAATTTACTCTTCCGTCAACAAAGCTAATTTTTTACTTCACACAAAGTAATTAACACTCTTTTACAAGAGTGTTAATAACCTTGATTGACAATACAAATATACAATCCATTTGCACAAATGCAACTATTTTTTAAATAAAAATACTCAAAACTTAAAATTATTTGTGTTCACATAATCATCTAATTATCAATGAAATACAAAAAGTATTTGCTCAAAAACGAAAAGTAAGTATTCACAGGAGCAATAAATACTAGATGCTATACACCCAAACTTAGCCTTGTGTATAGAAAGCCATATATACACCAAAAACAATAGTTAGTTGCCACTAAAGCTTATGAAGTATAAAAGATGATTCATAAAGAGGCTTTAAATTTTGAATTGAGACTCATTCTAGCGAAAAAAACTACAACAAAATACTATACAGCGCAAACAAATAACATACTTAACAGCAGTTTAAGCCTTCACAGTTTCGGCCAGTAGGTTTGTGATTTTTTCATACAACAACTTTTGATCAACTGGTTTAGTCATATAGTCATCCATACCAATTTGCCTAGTATGTTGTCGCGTGCTTTCCATAGTATCAGCTGTAACAGCTATTATAGGTATATGGATATTTGCTTCGCCGGCACTACCCCGCCTTATCTCTTTGGTGGCTTCATATCCATCCATAACAGGCATTTGCAAATCCATAAGCACAATATCAAACGCATCATTTTGTAGGGCTTCTAAAGCTAAACTTCCATCACTCACAATAGTGATTTCGGTATTCTTCCAGCGCGACAGTACTGTTTTCATTATAAACTGGTTCACATCATCATCTTCAACAATCAACAGTTTTGCACCCAAAAGGTCAAACTCATCTTTGGGATACAATGTTTCTCGTTTTGGTTGTATTTGCACATCAGCCAATTTGTACGGTATTTCTATATAACACTCGGTACCTTTACCTACTTCGCTTTCTACTTTTATTTTACCACCCTGTAGGCGCAACAACTCTTTTACTATTGATAAGCCTAAGCCCA
The DNA here is from genome assembly GCA_037968475.1 of Bacteroidia bacterium. Lineage (GTDB taxonomy): Bacteria > Bacteroidota > Bacteroidia > UBA8524 > UBA8524 > SB11. The sequence goes on along the minus strand of JBBKVO010000005.1, from coordinate 214,863 downwards.
AACCGCCATACTTACGTCTATTATTTATATTTTCTTGTAAAAAACTGCTGAATACACTTTCCATTTTTTCTTTTGGTATACCTATGCCCGTATCAGTTATGGTCATCTGTATCAGCACATTTGTATCATCTGTTTTATGCCAATTGACTACAAAATCTACTTCACCACTATTGGTAAACTTTACAGCATTACCCAATACATTATTAACTATCTGACTTAACCGTAAACTATCGCCTGTAACAATAAAAGGTTTAACATCAGAGGGTCTGTATTTAAACGTTAGCCCTTTATTTTCAGCTTGCTTTGCCCAATTATCTTTTATTTGGTTTATTACTTTGCTTGGCTCAAAATCTTCTTGCTCAAAAACTATCTCCCCCTTTTCAATCTTAGAATAATCTAGCACATCGTTTACTGAACTTAACAGGCTATACGAAGAGTTTTTTATCAACTCAAAATTGGCTTTGTATTTTTCGTCTTTCTCTTCCCTAAACATCACATCAACAATACCCATAATAGCATTAAGGGGTGTGCGTAGCTCGTGGCTCATGTTCGACATAAAATAGTTTTTTAATTCGTTGGCTTCTTCGGCTTTTTGTAGTGCCAAACCTTGCATTTTTTCTTTATCACTTTTTAACAACCGAATGCGGTTTGCCATTGATAGTGATAGAAAAACAACTTCTAATCCTGTGCCTATTTTTGTACTATTTGTTGTGATAATTGAGTTGGGCAATATCCCCAAATTGTTGAGTATAAATATTACAAAGCCAATAACAAGAAAGGCAAAGCCTAGTGTAAAAAAGATATCCATCTTACGTTGCTTACGCCACTTGTTTGCTATTGCTGTTATTATAAGCGCAAGCACTGCCAAACCAAGTATGTTTGCCGTTGGATAACTGTACTTCAATCCTTCGGGAATAGTAAGTACTACTACAAAAAGGGCGGCCAATAATCCATTTACAATTTTAAATAGTTTTGGAGCACCGCTTGTGCCTCCATCACCAAAAAGATACTTTACCGCATACTTGCTCATAAAAAAAGGAGCAAGTATTGCTATAAGCATTAGTGAACACAAGTATAACCATCCGCCCGAAGGCATGATGTATTGGTACAAAAGTCCATCAAGAGACAATTGAAGTAAACCTATAAAAATTACATATATGCCATAATACAGGAAACTTTTATCACGCATACCTACATAAAAAAATAGGTATGTTAGTGCTGCCAAAAGTAATACGCCATAAAAAAGGCCAAAAACAAGCTGTTCGTTATAGCTACGCTCTAAAAATCTTTCAGGAGTAAAAAGTAATAAAGGAAGGCTTAGCACCTCACCATCACTTTTATAGTGAATAAATACCTTATAGGTTTCATTTGGTTCTAATGAAACCCTAAATAATATTTTACGGTGTAGAACAGGCCTTTGTTCAAAAGGCATATTATCACCACTGTGTTGTTCTTCTATATTGCCATTGGGCAATTGCCAATACAAATCAACATTGTCTGTAATTGGACGGGCGGTTTCTAGGTAATACGAAAGTTGCTTTTGTGTTTTGTTTTGCAGCGAGAATACCACCCAATAATTAGCATCAGTAAAACTGATGTTTTGGTCTTTCGGTGTGATTTGCTGGAAAGGGAGTTGATTTTGTAACCTGCTTATTTGTTGAATAGTATATATATTATCACCAACATTGGCAAACTGAGCAGAAGGGGCAATATCAATTTGATTTAATGCGCTAATGCTATCATTAAAAACAAAAGTTTGTGCTTGTACTATTACAGAGGCACACAAAGCGATGAGTGTATGTACAAATCTTTTCAAAATCAGGCAGGATTATAGATAATATACGTATAGGTAAGTGGATTGGTTTTTTAGAAGTACACTTATTGTAAAAATAACACTTAGCAACAAAAAAGCCTGCCCCAAAATTGGGGCAGGCTTTTATAGTGTAGGCAGGTTTTGTTATTGCTTAATAAAGCGTCCTGTCATCATTGGTTTGTCTTTGCTATCAGTTACCAAAATTACAGTATACATACCAGGGGCAAGAGCAGCGATATTAATATCAACTGCACCCGCTTGAAGAGTATACTCAAAATTGGCCACTTCGGCACCAATTATTGATATTACCCTAACGGCTTGTACTTTGGCATCAGTAACGTTATACTCAACTGTTACACCATTAATGGCAGGTACAGGGTAAACGTTAATGCTGTTGTTTATTCGTTGCATTGTATTTGTTGCTTCTTTAAACTCAAGCGAAGGCACTTTTTTAAATTTATAATCGTGTCCGCCTTCGTTTACTTGCACCATATCCCTAGCCATTGAGCTATACATATTGTTTTTATTATCAATAGTTAGCATGGCTTGGCTTTGTGCGGCAGTAAACGTACCGTTTGAAGTCCATACAATGTGTGTGGCCAAAACGTCTCTTAAATCAGCGTCAATATTTGCTAATTCTTTCGACAACAAGAAGGTAGCTGCCATTTGAGGCTGAGCTATTGCCAAACTATTCTCTACAATTACACGTGCTGCAAGGTTTTTATCCATTTCTGAATTAAGCACGGCATCAGCAGCTGTTTGAGCATCGGCTTCGCCTTTCTGCATTTTGGCAGTTAATATACCCAGTAGTTCTGTTTTTCCGGCTTTTACAAACTCGTTTACAGTACCACTAGCTATTGCCACCTTAGGGTCTTTAAGTATAAACCCACCATCAGCATTTTTAAATACCCACTCATCTAGGTTATAAATATCACAAACGTTATACTTATCTAACTGATTTTTAGGATATGTGCCTTGTATTTGATGGCCACATGCTGCTGTTGAGTAAAACTCGTCTCTACCTGTGGTAGAGCCAACGTTGTTGGTAAATAGTACACCAAAGTTACCACCCTCGTTAATAGGTATTGTCGAGTTGATATCAATAGTAGCACCACCTGTACCGCCATTATTACTCATAAAGGTATTGCGACCTCCATTTAATGGCCCACCGGGGTTACCTATAGAACCACTATAACCATCAGTATAAATACCGTTGTCTTTATAGTTATACAAGTAGTTATTTACCAAGGCAGGTAAGTTTCCACCACCACGTAGATATATAGCTGTACTCATATTGAATATACAATTTGCATATATCTCTGATGTTCCGTTACCACCCCACTCTAGTATACCATACAAAGGTAAACCTGCTTGTGAGGCATTTGTAACCATAGAGTTGATGGTATTGCACGATACTATTGAGCGTTCGCTTTCTTCGTTAATCGTAATACCTACACTGCTACTACTGGTAATGGTGTTTGAGGTAATGTGTATTGCTTGAGTTCTATCAGCAAATATGCCTGAGTAGTACCCATTAATAACATTGTCTTTAATATGAGTACGATAGGTATTAGAACAATATATTGCTCCTGCGCTTGAGTTATCACCCAAACCGTTATCCATATCATTTTCATATATCAATACAGGGTTAAAGCAATCGCTAACACGTATTTGGTATACATCGTAGTCTTCTTTTAAGAAGTTAATTTTAAACTTATTATCTTCTATTGCAACTACGTTGGCATTATTGTAAACATCTATTGCCCTATACATATCATCAAACCTGTTTTCAGAGGCTGTGAAGTTTGACGATTCGGCATAGATACCAAAATACCTGTTTCCTGCTTTTTGTGGGCGCACATTTCTAAACTCGTTTTGCGCTATCATGCCATTCATTCTAGCTCCGCTTAGTTTTATTGCCCAATACTCAGTAGGATTTACAGTGTATGGAAGGTAGGTGTCATCAGTTTCAAAAGTGTTTCCACTTATTGATTGCTGATTTGCAGAGCCACTTATAAATACTGATGTTTGACATTTGATAAACGAGTTATCTGTTAGTCTAACACCCCTGCTATTGCCTGAAATAAATACGGCAACTATAGCATTTTTAATGGTGGTAGTATTTATCCATCCCGATGCGCTTTTGGTAAATGTTAACCCTTTCCATATATCGTCTTTTTTACATGGACGAAGTACAGAGTTATTACAACGGAAGAATGCTTGATCTTGAACAACTATTCGTCCGTTAGGGCCAAATACACAATCAACATTGGTCAAATCTAACTCAGCTGCACCTACAACAAACACAGTAGCATCTATGTAGTACTTGTCTTGCCAGAATTGGTTTGAGCTAACAGTATAATCAGAAAGTATTTGCGTGAATTGTACACCTGGGTTTTCAAAACAGCATATTACTTCTTCTATAATAATCTTAGCTATTTTTTTGCAGCACTCATTTTTGCTTACTTCCACAGTATATGAACCTGCACCGGTAGCAGCATAGGTATAACCTGTGCCTACAAAAACACCATCGTGATACCAATTGTAGGTATACTCTGTGCTTTGTGGGTTTGCAGTTAACAATATGCTTTGACCTGAGTTTTTACACAGAACAAGCGGTGAGCTTGATGCTGTAATAGTAATAGGAGGTATTGCTATATAGTTTATGGTTATTGGTTTTGATATTGCAGGGCAACTTACCGTTACATCATTAGGTATATAATGTAATGTATATGTACCTGATGTGGTAAACACAACTGATACACTACCACCACCCGGTATTACTGCACCGTAAGGGCTAGCACCGTTATACCATTGACCTGTCCAGCCATAAGGCATATATGTGCCTGCGCAAAAAGTAACATCATTACAAACATCATAACAACCGTAGGGCAGTTTATCTAAACCATAAGGCAATACAGGTTGTAAAGAAAGTGTAGAACTAGCTTTACATTGGTTTGCATCGGTAACGGTATAAATATATGTACCCGGTGTTGAAGTAGGGAATGACGTTGTTGTATTACCATTATTCCATATATGAGTGTAAGGTGGCGTTCCGCCTGATGGTGTACCTGTTACAGTAACAGTATTACCGGGACAGAAAGGTTGAGGAGAGTAACTAGCAAATGCTGAAGGAGATGGGTTAATACTAAAACTTTGTGTAGTAGTAGCAACACAACCGTGAACATTAGTTACAGTTAGGGTAACACTTCCCGCAGTATACAAATAAATGTATGGTTGCGTAGATGTGTTTGATGGCGGATAAGTCCAGTTATAAGTATAACCTGTACCTGTAAACGCACGTAAGAAACGTGGTGAACAAGCATTGCTAGATGTTATTATAATGGCTTCTGGCGCTGGTTTATACTTAATTTTAATAGGACCTATTTTTGCGGCACAGTTTGACGCATTAAATACAGTTACATAGTAATCGCCTTGTTCCGTTACAGGTATTGAAGCGGTAGTAGCTCCTGTAGACCATCTGTAAGTATAACTTCCTGCAGGTGCAGTTAGCGTAGTAGTACTTTCGGGACAAATATTTACTATTGTTCCTGATGCGGTTGATACGCCATTTACTTTAATATTACCCGGTGCAAGCGGTGGGTTAATAGTAAATGTTGTGGTAAATGTATCCTTACAAACACTATTATCTGTTACTATCAACTGAGCAGTATAAGTGCCGGATGTGGCAAACGTAACTGTTGGGTTTTGCAAGAAAGAAGTTATAGTAGCAGGGCCACTAAATGTCCACTCCCATTTAATCAAAGGGTCGTTATACGGCACCGACTGATCTATAAATGTAAGTGGTGAACCTGCACAACCTCCGCAGCTAACAAAATAAGCTAATAAGCCGCCTTTGTTAAAGGTTTCGGTAACTGTTCTAGTACATCCTGCAATAGTAATTTGTACAGAAACATTATAATTACCATCAGGTATAGCAAGCGAGCCCACATTTAATGTAGCTGACGTTGTAGTTGCTGTATACACAGGAGCACCACCGCCAGCAGGAGTAATTGTCCAGCTATAAGTTGGGCCTACACCAGAGCAAACTGATGCGCCTGTAACTGTTAAGGTTGAAGCACCTGTACACGCTGCATTAACAACATTTATTTTTGGATTTGTAATTACATAAGGAACACTTATAGTAAATGTGAAGTTTTTAGGACAACCATTAATATCCCATACAGTACAAGTAACTGTTTTGTTGCAAGCACTGCTGTATAAATGTGTAGGGGTTGCACCACTACCAACATAGCCATCACCAAAATCCCAAAATACAGAAGAGAAGTTTGTGCCTGATGTACTAAACAAGCCTGAGCAAGGGTCGTAGCCCGTAACATTAAAGGTTGAAATTGGAGTGCAACCTCCTGTGGTAGTATCAGGTATACAACTTCCAGTTAAAGAGCCACCAAGTGAATGTGTACATCCATAGCTATCCGTAATAACTAAAGTCCAGTTACCTGTATGTGAACCTGCTGTTGATGGCAGTGCCACTGAAGGGCAAGTAGCTGTTGATGAGCTTATATTAAACCCTGTAAAACTCCAGTTATAACTTACAATTGTACCCGAACCTACAGTAATATTAGGGCAAATTTGATTATAAATAGGGCAATAAGGGCCAGTGCCTGAAGTAACCGTAAACGAGTTAATAACCGGAGGTGTTGGGGTAACCACAGGCACATATATATTACCAGTATTTTCACATACCCCGTTACTTACCGTTACTGAATACGTACCCGCTGTTGATACAGAAGTACTTGGTGTTACAGCACCGTTAGACCAAAGATAGCTAGTCCAAACAGGCGCTACACTTAAACCTAAACTAGATGAAGTACACACAATATTACCGGGGGTAATAATTACCACTGGTTTTCCATTTACAATAATAGGTTGTGTACCTGTTGTTCCACAAGTCTTATTGGTTACTGTTATGCTACTAGTTACAGTACTATTCCATTGTACTTGTATGGTTAGTATGCCCGCCGAGTAACTTTCAGAAATTATACTACCACCAATTACGTTCCACTCATAATATTGAGGGTCTGACATGGCACAGGTATAAGTAACTATATCGCCTTCGCACACATTTCCAGGTGGAATTGTAAATGCAGGTATTGTTGCAGGAACAACTACTACTGGTAAAGTTTTTGTAGTTCCGCAACCGGGCAATATTGATTGATCATAAAAAACTGAAATAGTAAATGTAGTTGGCGTTCCTACCGCAGGGAAAACAATTGTTGATGAAAAAGGCCCCTGTGTTACTGTTGCCCCTGGGCAAGTAACAGTAGCTGATGTAGTTGGACTTTGGTAACCATGGTAATAAGTATACACAGTACCCGGGCAAACTACAGCTTCACCAAAAATATCATCACCCGTAGCCTTAGCCAATACATTAACACTCCATGTATTGTTTGAAGCATCATTACAATACTCCGTAGGGCTATTATTTCCTGCTGTAATTGTTCCAATACCCGCAGTATTCCAAGTAATATTTACTGATGTTGGAGTTGAACTATTAATTATTCCACCCTCAACACTCCACGATACAGGAATCGTAGGTGCACCTACAGGAAATATCATATTATAGGTAACCGTAGTACCTATACAAACAGTATTGGTATAAAAGTTTAGATTATACTCTGGCAATGCTTTTATTATTTTTTGACCAGTGCCTTTGCAGCATCCTAGTTCAAAATTAACCTCTACATCTATTGTGATAGGGCTGCTTAATATTGAAGGGTTAAAGCTTAATTCATTAATAGTAGAAGCCTGAGCTACACCATTAACAAACCACTTATAACAAGCACCTGTATAATTGGTAGTAGACACCTTCTCGTAAAAAGAACTTTGGCAAACAAAATCAGGGCCATAAATAGGCACAGTATTACCTACAATAGCAATAACCGCAGTTGCTGTATTAGTACAAGTATAACCACCGCCCGTTACGGCAACCGATAAAGTACCCACAGGGCCTGAACCCCAAGTAACACAAACTTTATTACCTGTAATTACCCTTTGCGAAATATCATCGCCTGTAATAGTCCAAGCATAAGATGCACCACCAATAGCTGTTGTGCTATAACATTGTCTGCTTCCTTCGCAAGTAGTTCCGGGGCATTCAATTTCAGGCTTAGAACCAGATATTAAAACAAAGGTTTTTGATATTTTATATTTACAACCTTCTAAAGTAGTTATAGTTAAAGTAGCTGTGTACGAACCTGTAAATGAATACAAGTGGCTTGTTGATGGCAAAGTAGTAGTTTCAGTATATCCATCACCAAATTCCCAAAAATAACTAGAAACACTGCTAAGTGGCGAAGTACCCGAAGCATCAAAAACAACAGGTGAGCTAACACAAGTACCCGTAACAGTTAATGCAGGTGTAGTACCGGGGCTAATAAGAATTTCGCACTCTTTCACAGTTTGGCACCCGTATATTTTGTGTGTAGCAGTTAAAGTAATTGTGCCCATACCACTGGCACCCCACACAACACATATTTTAGTAGAATCAGTACTGAGAGAAGTAACAGTACCATTAGTTACCGTCCAACTCCAAGTATATTCAGAAGCAAGTCCAAACAATGGATCAATAGTGGCTTCATAACAATTGTAGCCATTGGCGCAAACAGTACAAGGAGCTTGACCCCCAGGTACACCTTCATTTCCGTGAGGATTGCTTTTTATATCACCCTCACCGCTTGTTTGCCTCTTATCACAACATGGTAAGTTTACCATGGGTGGAGGGATTACCTTTACTTTATATCTAAAGGTTTTGCTGCAACCTGCAGCAGTAGTTATAGTATAGTTTACATAGTTTACCCCGTACGACGACCAAGTAATCGTTGCTCCACCTGCAGTAGCACCCGACACCGATCCACCATCGGCAGACCAGCTATACGATGCAGCAGGTATAGTACTTGTAACTGTATAGGCCTCCACAGAATTTTGACAACTAACAGAATCACCTGCAAAAGTAACCACAGGGACAGCTCCTACAGTTATTGTTGTAGTATAAGTGCCTCCTGTTGCCACCAAAGTTACCGTATAGGTACCGGGCGTAATGTATGTGTGGATAGGGTTACAATCTGTACTAGTACCGCCATCACCAAAAGTCCAAGAATAACCCGGGCCATTTAGCTGACTATAAAATTGAATTGTAACAGGAGCGCAGCCCCCATTGGATACATAGGTGAAACCCGCAGCTGGCGGGGATTCCATTACCGAGAGATACTCATCGGCAGTTGTTGGATTGTTCGCAGCAGCTCCATACAATGATAGAGAGCCGGCAAACAACATCCACAAACATAGAAAGAGAGTAAGTTTTTGCTTCATTTGCGATAGTTTTTAGTTAAAATAATTGATTAGTTTTTCTTAAAAAGAACAGTAGAGTAAATGAGAAGTATAAATTAAGAGAGGATTGTTGACACCTTTAGACCATTATTAGAATTCGAGACTTTTTTTTTAGAATTTGAGTATTTTGTTTTAAACCCCAAGCATTCTAAAAACGCTCTCCCTTCTAGCTTGTGCAACATCAAGCGTAGTACCATCTTTTAGCACAATATGGCTGGCCTTTCCTTTCTCAATTGATTTTACAAAATTCATATTCACCAAAAAACTTTGATGTATTCGGCAAAAATTTTGCCCACTAAGCAAACCCTCATAATATTTTAGGGTTTTAGAAATTAAAACCTTTCTCCTGTCGTTAAGGCATATCTCAGTATAGTTATTATCAGCCTTGCAAAACACAATATCGTTTGCACTTACCAACTCATAAAAACTACCTATTTTAATAGATAGCTTTTCATCATTTGCCGATGTCAACGGTTTTTGTGGCTGGTTTGCCCGTCGAGCAACACCATTCAACGTATTTCCCAAAAAGCCTAACGCCTTCATACAAGCTTCATGCAATTCGATACTATCTATCGGCTTTAACAGATAATCAATAGCTTGAACTTTAATAGCTTGTAGTGCGTACTTTGCATCACTACCCGTTACTATTAAAGCAAGTTTATTTTCCGTAAACTGGCGCATAGCCGACAAAACATCGCTACCACAAGTATCTGTATCTGCAAAAACTATATCAGGAGAATATTGATTGATTAAAGATACGGCATCAGTACAATTGCAAGCCGTACCTACCAATGTATAATTGGATAATACAGTAGCCAATTGAGCGGCAATACCTTCCCTAGATTGTTGATTTCCATCAACAATAATGCATTTTGTAGAGTTTTTCATTGACAAACAAGGTTTTTACTGAAACTTAAGTACTTACAAACCTTTTGCAAACGCCTTGATAGTATAACAATGTTACTTAAAATATTTTGTTAAATCAACAATAAACAATTATTAAACTTAGAACTTTCTAAAAATGAACACAATACATATTATCACATGTAACCCATACTATGTTTGTTGTTACAAACAAAAAGTAACTAAAAATACTATTTCAAAATACTAAAAAACTAAAAACAATACCTTATTAACTTTAATATTTAATTACATAAATTGGGTATTAAACAAATAACATCCTTATTAATTACCCCATTAAACCCAAATCGCAACGCTTTACCGAAAAATTTAACATCAGCAATGCCCAAAAAAATAAATTTTAGATATAGTTTTAAGCTTAAAAGAAAACAAAACAGCCTTTATAGTTGTATCAACAACTATAAAAATTGGTATATTAGAAGTTGTTTTAAAACCCGCAGTAATGAAAAATAATATCAAAAGAAGAAGTTTTTTAACCAGAGCTTTACTACTGGTGGCCTCTTCCGTTACTTTCCCTGCAATATCCTTTGCCCGAAATTTTATGAATACTAAAAACCCATCGCCCAACCCCGTTAACCCTATACTTAACACCAAAGCACTTGGCTTTATATGGGAAACTACCGACCCGTTTTTATTCTGCGTGCACCACGAAGATGCTTTTCCTAAGGGAAATGAAAACATGGCACCCGACACCAAATACTTGCAAGGCCGCCACATGGGAGAAGATTTTATTATAAAAGATGGCTTTAGAATGTACCACGGGCAAACAGTACCCGGTTTCCCCGGCCACCCGCACCGTGGTTTTGAGACAATTACCGTAGTACGAAAAGGTGTTGTTGACCACGCTGATTCTATGGGCGCATCAGGACGATATGGTGATGGTGATGTACAGTGGATGACGGCAGGCAAAGGGGTGCAACATTCTGAAATGTTTCCGCTGATACATGAAGATAAAGAAAACCCGATGGAGCTTTTCCAAATATGGCTAAACCTGCCTGCAAAAAAGAAAATGGTAGAGCCGCATTTTAAAATGTTTTGGAAAGAATCGATAAGCAATATTGTGTACGAAGATGCTAATAACAAAAAAACAGTAGTGGAGGTTATTGCAGGCGAACTAAAAAACACAAAAGCACCCACCCCTCCCCCCGATTCGTGGGCGGCTGAAACAGAAAACGAAGTAGCCATTTGGAATTTTACTATGGAGGCTGGGGCTACTTTTACACTGCCTAAAGCTGCAAAAGGTATAAACCGCACTATTTATTTTTACGAGGGTGATGAAATTACGATGGCTGATACTACGGTGCAAAAATACCACTCGGTAGAGTTGCTGGCTGATGTTGATATTACTATAACAGTGGGCACACAACCCGCTAAAATATTGCTATTGCAAGGCCGCCCCATTGGTGAAACTGTGATACAATACGGGCCATTTGTAATGAACACCAAACAAGAAATACACGATGCGTTTGAAGATTACCACAAAACCCAATTTGGCGGTTGGCCTTGGCCTAAGCACGACCAAGTACATGCACGAAACAACACCCGCTTTGCCAAATATGCAGACGGCACAAGTGAGGTGAAGGAGAGTTAAAATTATTACCGTATCTTAAATAAAACCCCTTTTCAGAAATGGAAAGGGGTTTTGGTTTTTGTAACCCTAACAAGCAGGTTGTTGGACTTTTTTGAGGGATTTATTGACAAAGTTTAGGCGGCTAAACACAATATCCGCCAATCGCAGCCTAAGTTGGCATACAATTTTTTAAAAAAGGAAATGTTGTGGTGAATGCGTTGTGATAAAAAACTTGTCAAACTTGACTATAATTAAATGTATTAAATAGATAAGTCCTTTTTTGATGAACACTCTTATATTCGCAAAATCGATTTAAAGAGCGTTTTTAACACTTTTATTCGGTAACGATACTATCAAAACCTAATATAAAACAAACTTATGGCAGATGATTATAAGGATGAGTTTTTACTACGACTTCAAAAGAGTGAACTTTATAATACTCTAAAAACGAAATGTGAAAGCAAGGACACGGATGTTATTGCATTAGTTGACAGCTCAGTTTCTTATGCAGTTCAACGAACCAAGACAATAATTAAACACATGGGAGAATTTACTCTCCATGATAGCGACCATCTTTTCAGAGTATTGAACTTAATGGAAAAGTTAATTCCTGAACAAACAATTAAAAACTTGTCTTCACCAGAATTAATGCTCTTGATTTTAAGCGCATTCTTCCACGACATTGGAATGGCTCCTGACGAAAAGGATGTTTTAATTTGGAGAAAAGTTTGGGATAATGAACCTGAAATTGATTCCGCTGAAGAAAAAAAATTTAATGAATTTAAACGTTTTTATTCTGCAAGGCCTGACCAACAAGAAGTTATTGCCATGTTAATTAATCAAGGCAAGAATACACATGCAGAAACCATAAAAGGATATTTAGTAACAGAGTTTATTAGACAGACACATGCCGATAGAGCAAGAGAAATAATAGAAAAAGATTGGAGCAGTAAAATCCTTTATCGTGATACTGATTTAACGGTTGAGTTGGCGCAAATTTGTTTCAGCCATAACGAAGATGCTTTAACCCTTCTAGACCTCGATAAAAATTATTTATGTGCTGAAAATACATTTGCTTGCTTGCCTTTAATCGGAGTGATTTTAAGATTATCGGATATCTTAGATTTTGATGCAAAACGAACGCCTACAATTTTATATTCTCACCTGTATGTTAGAAATCCAGTATCTTTAAAAGAATGGGATAAACACAGATCTGTTGAGGCATGGGAAATTAACCCTGACTTAATTCAATTTCATGCAAAGTGTTCACACCCAGCTATTGAGGCTTCAATACATAAATTTTGTGATTTTATAGATTATGAGTTGAGTGTCTGTAATAATGTAATTTCTAATTTGAATGAGTTTAACAAAAGTAAGAATAGAGATATCGCTGTTAAATTTCCGTTTAAGGTAAACCGGGATAAGATAATAACAAAAAAGAATATTCAGAATCAACCTATATATATTTATCGGGACACACAATTCAATTTAAGTAAGCGTCAAGTCATTGACCTCTTAATGGGGACAAAACTTTATGGAAATCCCGAAGTTGCGCTTAGAGAGCTTTTGCAAAATTCTATCGACGCCTGCCTTCTTCGGCAAGCACAAGAAAAAAATTGGGGTAATCCATATCAACCAGAAATCTTTGTTAGGTATTACACAGAGGATAAAGATATTATTCTTGAAATTGAAGATAATGGTACTGGAATGGATCAAGACATTATAGACAAATATTATTCAAAGGTTGGGTCGTCGTTTTATAAGTCCTCCGATTTCTATAACATAAAATCTGAAACAAATGCTGACTTTACTCCAACATCAAGATTTGGTATTGGTATTTTGTCATGCTTTATGGTTGCTGATACCTTAATCGTTGAAACAAAACGAGTGTATGCGCAGCACAAATCAAGCGATGCTTTAAATATTACCGTTGAAGGGCAAGAAAGTATTTTTTGGATTAGAGAAGGTAAACGAGAATTACCTGGAACAACAACAAGGCTAATTCTAAGGAAAACTAAAAATCCTTGGGAGAAAATGACAGAGAACAGATTTATCGAGTCAGTTGAAAATGTAATTCCAAATCCGCCATTTAAGATTAATATTTTAACTACTTCTCACCAAAAAGTAAGGGACGAAAATAGTTTTAGTGAAGTTACTGCAGCCTCTTTAAAAGATTATACATGGAATAAACATGAAAATATACGGATTATTGAAATCCCGTTAAACAAAAAAGAGAATGGAATAATTGGTTCGGCCTTGGTCGCAATTTTAGAAAGTCATGGAAAACCCGTCGAAAAACTGGACTTAACATCAATAGAAATTACTGTTGAAGATGAAAGCTATACGTTAGAAAAAAAACTATGGGTTTCAACAAATTTAATAACGCAGGAATCAAACTCTATTACTGTAAATGATGATGGGGGGATAAGCAAAGACAGTTCAATAAGTGAATTCGCTAAATCACAATCAAGATTATCTCTACACGGTATTGAAGTCCCTTCTTCTCTTTTTCCTAAATCTTGGGAGAGGAAGGATAATCAAGTAAAAATATCTTTCCCTTTTCCTTTAGTCTTAGTTGTTGACGTTTGTGGCAATAGAGATCTAGACCTTAACTCTCCGCGGACAGAAATTATTACTAGCGAAAAATGGTTTGACTTTGAAGAATATCTTGCTTTTGTCCTTTGCACAGAAATTTCAAAACTTGTACCAAAAACATATTGGACAAAACTCAAAAAAATTTTTAAAAAATCGGAAAATGAGAATTTTGTAAGAGCATTAAATAAAGTGAATTAGATAATGTCTTGTTCTTCCAAGTTGACCTTTAACAAAAAAAGCCTTCACATTTCTGTAAAGGCTTTTAATTTTTGTAGCGGGAGCTGGACTCGAACCAACGACCCCCGGGTTATGAGCCCGGTGAGCTACCACTGCTCCATCCCGCAATAATGAGGTGCAAAAGTATAACTAATTGTCGACCTTTGCAACATTACTTTAAAAAAATGTTAATGGAACATAAAGCAGGCTTTGTAAGCATCATTGGTAAACCCAACGTGGGCAAGAGCACTTTGATGAATGCGCTGATAGGCGAGAAGCTATCTATAATAACCCCAAAGGCGCAAACCACCCGCCACAGAATAATGGGTATTATCAATACCGAAGAGTACCAAGTGGTATTTAACGATACCCCAGGTATTATAGACCCGCAGTATGGTTTGCAAAAAAGCATGATGCGCTTTGTTGATGAAAGCCTTGAAGGTGCTGATGTGGTATTGTATATAGCCGAAGTTGGCGAAAAAGATATACCCGCCGAAGCCCTTAGCCGTTTGAAAAAAGGCAAAGCACCTGTGGTTTTGGCACTAAACAAGGTAGATACTATAGATCAAGAAGAAGTTAAGCTAAAGGCTGAATACTGGAGGAACTTGTTTGATTTTAGCTCGATAGTACCTATATCAGCCTTAAATAAGTTTAATACACAGGCTTTATTGGCCGAGTTGGTAAGCTACCTGCCCGTATCTCCCCCCTACTATCCTAAAGACCAGTTGACGGACAAACCTGAAAAGTTTTTTGCCGCCGAAATTTTGCGCGAAAAAATATTTTTTAGGTACAAAAAAGAAATACCATATAGCACCGAGGTAGTGATTGAGCATTTTAAAGACGAGCCCGAACTGCTGCGCATTGGAGCTATAATAATGGTAGAGCGCGAATCGCAAAAAGGTATTATGATTGGCGAAAGAGGTGCTGCACTGAAAAATACAGGTACAGCCGCCCGCAAAGAAATGGAGAACTTTTTTGGTAAAAAGGTATTTTTAGAAATGTTGGTGAAGGTGAAAGAGAAGTGGCGTAGCACCAAAAGCTCTTTAAAAGAGTTTGGCTACGAGGATTAACCTGCCAACACTTATTATATCGTTTATAAACACAAAAGGCCTCTAACAAGGCCTTTTGTGTTTTATTAGGTTTGAAGAAAACACTATGCAAATGCTTGTTGCAATAATTCTTCTTGCTCTTTAGCGTGTATTTTGGCTATCCCTGTGGCTGGTGATGGGCTTGATTTGCGGGCTATTACCTTCATATCAAAGTTATCCTCGTAGCGCAACAGGTAGGTGTATGCACCTTGGTTTTTGGGTTCTTCTTGTACCCAGTAAAACTGTGCCTTGTTGTATTTTTTACGCACTGCTTCCAGTTCAGCCTCAGGCAATGGATATAATTCTTCTAAACGAACTATGGCTACATCGTTGCGTTTTAATTCTTCGCGACGGTTAAACAAATCGTAATATATTTTACCACTACATACCAATACTCTTTTTGTGCTTGCAGCTTTGGCTGCGCTGTCATCAATAAGAGGCATAAAGCTGCCTTTGGTAAAATCTTCCAGCTTGCTAACGCACTGCGAATGGCGTAGCAAACTTTTTGGAGTCATTAATACTATGGGCGTACGGAAATTGCGGTGCATTTGACGACGCAACAAGTGGAAAAGGCTTGCTGGTGTGGTACAATTGGCAACCTGCATATTGTTGTTGGCACACAATTGCAAAAAGCGTTCTACCCTTGCCGATGAGTGCTCGGGGCCTTGTCCCTCGTGTCCGTGTGGTAATAACAGTACTAGACCACTATAGGTTTTCCATTTGGCTTCGGCAGCACTTAGGTACTGGTCTATTATTATTTGCGCTCCGTTTACAAAATCACCAAATTGGGCTTCCCATAAAGTAAGGCTATTAGGTGTTGCCATAGAATAGCCATACTCAAAACCCATTACAGCATACTCGCTTAGTAACGAGTTGTATATTTCAAATCGGGCTTGCTTATCGCTAATATTATTTAATGGCGTGTATTCCTTTTCAGGATGCTCTTGGTCAGTCCCGCTAAATTCTGGGTCTTCCTTTATTATCGCATGACGGTGGCTAAAAGTACCGCGCTCGCAATCTTGCCCGCTCATACGCACATTATGCCCCTCACTTAGCAAAGTAGCATAGGCCATAAGTTCGCCCATAGCCCAATCATAATTGTCGTCCTCAATCATCTTTTGACGATCGGCAAACAACTTGGCTACTTTTTTAAAGGGAGTAAAATCAGCAGGTATTTGGGTTGTTTTTTGGGCTATGCTTAAAAACTGTTTTTCGGTAACCGCAGTTTTCGGGTTGGGTTTTGCATCAGCAGCATTGGCACTGGTATAACCATCCCACACATTTTTTATAAAACTTGATACTTGGGTAGCCTCTTCGGTTTTGGCAGTATCTAAAATTTGTTGCAGTTCTTTTTTAAAGGCCAGTTCCATTTCTTTAGCTAACTGTACTTCTATACTACCGCCTTCTTGCAGTTTTTTAACGTATATCTCGCGAGGGTTGGCATGGTTGCCAATGGCTTTGTATAATAATGGTTGGGTAAAACGGGGTTCGTCTCCCTCGTTATGCCCGTATTTACGATAACCCAAAAGGTCTAGGTAAACATCGGTATTAAATTTTTGCCTAAATTCTAATGCCAGTTGTATGGTGTATACCACCGCCTCAACATCATCAGCATTTACGTGAAATACCGGGCAAAGGGTAACTTTTGCTACATCAGTACAGTAGGTACTGGTACGCCCGTCGGTATAGTTGGTGGTAAAACCAATTTGGTTGTTGGCAGCTATATGTATAGTTCCACCCACATTATAGGCATCTAAACCTGCCATTTGGCCTACCTCGTATACTATACCTTGTCCTGACAATGAAGCATCACCATGTATAAGTATGGGTATTATCTTATCTATATCACCCTTGTGTTTGCTATCCAGCTTGGCGCGGGTAATCCCTTCAACAACGGGGTTAACGGTTTCTAAGTGCGAAGGGTTTGGCGACAGGCTTATATGTACGCTTTTACCATTGCGGGTAGTAGCATCGCTAGAGTAGCCTAAATGGTATTTTACATCACCCTCAAAAAGGGCTTCTTCGTAGGCTTTGCCTTCAAACTCTTTAAAAATATCTTTGTATGATTTTCCCAATATATTGGCAAGCACATTTAGCCTACCGCGGTGTGCCATGCCTATAACAAACTCTTCGGCCTGATTTTCAGAACCATACTCTATTATAGAATCCAAAGCAGGTATAAGAGTCTCTAAACCCTCAAGTGAGAAACGCTTTTGGCCTACAAATTTTGTGTGCAAAAAACTCTCAAACATTACCGCCTTGTTTAGCTTGTTTAGTATATGCCTTTTCTCTTCAATACTAAAAGTAGGTTTGTTTTGGCGGCCTTCCATTTTTTGCTCCAGCCATTTTACCTTTTCAGGTTCGCGTATGTATATAAACTCAGCCCCAATACTTTGGCAATAGGTATTTTCAAGCAGCGTTATAATATCTTTAAGTTTGGCTGGGCCTATACCTATTTCAACACCTGCATTAAAAACAGTATCTAAGTCTTTATCACTTAAACCAAAGTTTTTAATATCCATTGTAGGAGAATATTTACGGCGATCGCGTACAGGATTTGTTTTGGTAAACAGATGTCCGCGTGTGCGGTAGTCTTTTATCAAATTAAGTACATTTATTTCCTTCAGCACATTTTCTGATACGGGTTGTGATGCGCTACTGTCACCATCTCGGCCTTGACCAACATCAAATCCTTCAAAAAATTTCTTCCAACCAAAATCTACCGATTCAGGGTCGGCAGCATATTGTTTATACAAATCGTCAAGCACACTAACGTCGGCGTTGCTCAAATAAGAATGTTCAACCATATCTTCTATCGGCTATAAAGTTTCTTTGTAAAATAAAAAGGTGTGCAAAGTTAGCAAACTATTGGAGCATTATATAGTGATACAATACTTTACTGGCATATATCAGCTATAAAATATTTTACAAAAGGTGGTTTTAGTCATTCATTTCGTCAATTGTCAATTTTGTGTCATAATATAAATTGGCAACAGTATAAAAACACTCATTAGTTAGTTTTGTCCTACACATTTAATACGATTGATTATGAACAGATTACGGAATTATTTATTATTAGTCTTAATTATAAAAGGCTTAACCGTCTTCTCACAATCTGATGATTCTGTTACTATTAAAAGACTTGACTTAAACCTTATTGAGATAAATGTGCCTTCCCAAAAAATCCTGAAGCCCTATACCTTACCCATGATAAATGGTTTGACTTTAACCGCAGGCAAAAAAACCGAATGGGTTGATATTACTAATGATTTGATGAATACTGCCGAAAACAACCCACGCCAAGTATTTGCAAAAGTGCCCGGTGTAATGGTTTGGGAAATGGACGGCACGGGCAACCAAGTGAGCATTTCAACACGTGGATTAACACCACACCGTAGTTGGGAAATGAATGTAAGGCAAAACGGTTTTGTGCTTAACAGTGATTTGTTTGGTTACCCAGAGGCGCACTATAACCCGCCTATGCAAGCAGTTGATCGTATTGAACTGGTAAGAGGAACAGGTGCTTTGCAATACGGGCAACAATTTGGCGGTATGCTAAATTATGTATTGAAACAGGGTGATACTACCCGTCCGATTAGTGGCGAAATACAACAAACTATAGGTTCGTTTGGACTATATAGTAATTATATGGCTATTGGGGGTACAAAAGGTAAATGGCAATACTATGCCTACTATAACCACAGAAACTCAAGCGGTTGGCGCAAAAACAGTGATTATTATTTTGATGCTTGGCACGTAGGGGTTACCTATAACGTAACGAAAAATGTAAAAATACACTACGAGGCATCGTACATGGGCTATGTAAACCATTTTGCGGCAGGGCTGACCGATAGCATGTTTAAGGCCGATGCAAGACAATCGAACAGAGACCGCAACTATTTTAATCCCGATATGTATATACAAGGGCTGCAATTGGATTGGCAATTGGGCACAAACACAAAGCTACAAGTATCAGTATCAGCAATATTAGGTCAGCGTAATAGTGTGCAGTTTATTGCAGCACCTACAGTGGTGGACACCAAAGATTCTAACTCTACCCGTATTGTAGACCGTGATTATTATAATAGCTATATGGCTGAGGCTAAAATATTGCAATCGTACGTCCTATTTAAACAAAAACACCATGTAGCAGTGGGTGTGCGTATTGCAGATAATACCACACTGCGCAGCCAACGTGGTGGTGGCACAACATCTGACCGTTTTAGCCTAGACCTTAGCAGCCCTTATCAACTGGATATTAAATTTCAAACGCAGGCTATGGCTGCTTTTGCCGAAAATGTATTTACGCTATCAAAAAAAATACTACTTACTGCGGGTATACGGTACGAAAGCAATAAAACCAAAATGACAGGCAAGTATTTTAACCTAAGGGCTGAGGATATACCCGTAAACTTAGACCGTAACATACTGCTTGCGGGTGGCGGTTTTGAAATTTTATTAACCGAAAACACAAGAATATATGGTGGCTATGCACAAAGCTATCGCCCTGTGATATACTCTGATATTTTACCCCACAGTCCGCTTGACCGTGTTGACCAAAACATAAAAGATAGCTATGGTAGTAATAGCGAGCTAGGTATTAAAGGCAATGTAAAAAACTATTTACACTATGATATTAATGCCTTTGCTATGGTATACAACAACCGCGTGGGCAAACTAATTCTTACAGAAAACGGAAATACAGTGTTTTTGCGTACCAATATAGGTAATACGCTTGCCCAAGGTATTGAAGCTTTTGCAGAGTTTTTTCCATCACGGTTATTCAACCGTCGTACTGCACAAAACTCTGATTTGTTTAGAGGCGAGACTATTGAAAAAAGAATTGGCTCAGGCAAACCCAAAAAACTCGATTGGTCTATATACTCATCACTAATGTATAATAAGGCGGTGTACACTTCAGGTCAGGTGGCTACCAGCAAAACCGAAGTGGTAGACATAAAAAACAACCAGCTTGAAAACGCTCCCCAGATTATTAGCCGAAGCGGACTTAATCTGCACTACAAAGCATTTAGCATTGCCCTACAAACAAGCTATGTGTCAAAATGCTATACAGATGCTCTAAATACAATTAGCAGTGCTGATGGGGTAAATGGCATAGTACCCTCGTATACCTTATTTGATATCAACACCGCATATAATATAAATAAGAGGCTAAAAGCTAAGGTTTCGGTTAACAACCTGCAAAACAAAATGTACTTTACCCGCAGAGCAACGGGCTACCCCGGCCCCGGTTTGCTACCCAGTGACGGGAGAAGCTTTGTAGTAACGCTTTCAGCAAAATTTTAGCTAAACTGATTTTTTTACTTACTGGACAAAAGAGGATTTTAATTGCATTTTTTGAAAAAATATCAATAATTAACTTTGACTAAGAAAATTTTATAACTACTTTTGGTTTACACTTTAACAATTGCAACGTTATGAAAATTCTAAAACTACTCGTATTATCTCTATTTTTTGTTGCTGGGCAACAAGTAATAGCCCAAAATGTCATCGTAAACAACAACAACCCTACAACGGCTTTTAACATAGCCTTTGATTTTGGCGGTTGCGGCGGCGTGGTTTTTACAAATACACCCCCAGCAGCATCAACAGCAACACCTTATCCTGCGCCTTGTCCGCTTATTTTACTAAAAGTAACTTTTAAAGATGTTACTTGTGCTCCTCCGCAACCTGTTGGCATTGCTATTATGTACACTTCAAATCCAACATACTACACTTATGTATTGTGCGACGGTACTGTAATAGTATTTAGAGTGCATTTTAATGGCATAGACTATATAGTAGATATAGTATAGCCTATACCAAAACGTAAATAACTACCCTTTATTTTACTCGAAAATATTTTACACATTAGTAATAATACGTAAAGTATTGTGTGCTAAAAAACCGTTAATACCATTTTAAGGTTTGCATTAGAAGTAAAATCAAGCATAAAATATTTAACAGCACTAACCTACCGCTGTTAAGTTCAACCCTAATTTATCAATTAAAAACCAATCATTATTTATGAAAGCTCTAAAATTACTTGTTCTATCATTATTGTTTGTTGCAGGGCAACAAGCAATTGCTCAAAATGTCATCGTAAACAACAACAACCCTACAACTGGTTTTAACATCGTCTTTGATTTTGGCGGTTGCGGTGGCCCTGTTTTTACAAATACTCCACCTTTATCATCAACAGCAACACCGTATCCTGCGCCGTGTCCGCTTGTTTTACTAAAAGTGTCTTTTACTGACATTACCTGTTCGACTCCGCAACCTGTTAATATTGGTATTCCTTTCACTACAAATCCAACATATTACAGGTATGTATTATGCAATGGCACAATAATAAATTTTAGGGTGTATTTTAATGGCATAGATTATATAGTAGATATTATATAGCCTATACCAAAACATTAATAACTACCCTTCATTTTACTCGAAAATACTTTACACATTAGTAATATACATAATGTGTAAAGTATTGTGTACTAAAAACCTTAATACCATTTTAAGGTTCACACCGAGAGTAAAATCAAGCATAAATATTTAACAGCACAAACCTACCGCTGTTAAGTTCAACCCTAATTTATCAATTAAAAACCAATTATTATTTATGAAAGCTCTAAAACTATTAATCCTATCATTATTGTTTGTTGCCGGGCAACAAGCTTTTGGACAAAACATTATTGTGAACAATAATTCAATGTCAAACATGAACATTACGTTCAATTTTGCTGCGCCATGCCCATCAGTAGCAACAAGTACAGCCAGTATGAGTTCATCAAGTAATCCATACAAACCTGCTTGCACACTATTGTCAATCACAATTAATTTTATCGATAACTCTTGTCATCCCCCCGTTTTGGTTTCTGTTACAGTCCCTGTTACAGGCTACCCAATGATGTATTCTTACACCAAATGTGATGGCACAATTCTCAACTTCATTTTACACTATAATGGAATAGATTATATGCTTGACATCCCTTGCTAAATTTCTATTATCAATACAAAAATACTTAACAGCACTTTTTGTGCTGTTAAGTATTAATCAAATAAATCATTAAAAGAATCAATTATTATTTATGAAAGCTCTGAAATTACTAATCCTATCATTATTGTTTGTTGCCGGGCAACAAGCTTTTGGACAAAACATTATTGTGAACAATAATTCAATGTCAAACATGAACATTACGTTCAATTTTGGTCCACCATGCCCACCAGTAGCAACAAGTACCGCCAGTATGAGTTCATCAAGCAACCCATACAACCCTGCTTGCCCACTATTCTCAATCACCATTAACTTCATCGACAACACTTGTAACCCTCCAGCGCCGGTTTCAGTCACATACCCTGTTGGCGGCTTCCCTATGATGTATTCTTACACCAGATGTGATGGCACAATTCTTAACTTTATTTTAAACTTTAATGGGGTTGATTTTACGTTAGACATCCCTTGCTAAATTTCTATTATCAATACAAAAATATTTAACTGCACAAAAAGTGCTGTTAAATTTAAATCAAATAAATCATTTAAAAACAAACCAATCATTATTTATGAAAGCTCTAAAATTACTAATCCTATCATTATTGTTTGTTGCCGGGCAACAAGCTTATGGACAAAACATTATTGTGAACAATAATTCAATGTCTAACATGAACATTACGTTCAATTTTGCTCCACCATGCCCATCGGTAAAGACAAGTACCGCCAGTATGAGTTCATCAAGCACCCCATACAGCCCAGGTTGCCCACTATTGTCTATCAGAATTAACTTCATCGACAACACTTGTAACCCTCCAGCTTTGGTTTCAGTAACAGTACCTGTTACAGGCTTACCTATGATGTATTCTTACACCAGATGTGATGGCACAATTCTTAACTTTATTTTAAACTTTAATGGGGTTGATTATACGTTAGACATCCCTTGCTAAATTTCTATTATCAATACAAAAATATTTAACAGCACAAAAAGTGTTGTTAAGTTTAAATCAAATAAATCATTTAAAAACAAACCAATCATTATTTATGAAAGCTCTAAAATTACTAATCCTATCATTATTGTTTGTTGCCGGGCAACAAGCTTTTGGACAGAACATTCTTGTGAACAATAATTCAATGTCTAACATGAACATTACGTTCAATTTTGCTGCACCATGCCCATCAGTAGCAACAGGTACAGCCGGTATGAGTTCATCAATCAACCCATACAGCCCTGGTTGCCCGCTATTGTCTATCACCATTAACTTTATAGACAACACTTGCCTTCCCCCTGCGCCAGTTAATGTAACTGTGCCAGTTACTGGTCTCCCATTTATGTACTCTTATACAAAGTGCGATGGCACAATTGTCAATTTTCATTTACACTTTAATGGTATTGACTATATCCTAGATATTCCGTGTTAAATTTTAAATAAGATACATTAGATTAAATAGAAAGCGCGACCCAAAGGGTCGCGCTTTTTTTTATATTCAACCCCCTGAATACAAATACTTTGATTAAATCACATTGACAAATGTTAGCGTTGCTTCTTGAGTGGATATCTGAAGAATGCTTTTGTTATGTATAAATACTTTCCTGAAATATTATTATTTTATGTATTATTCCATGAAATATGGAAATCACACAAGACATTCCTTATACACTACAAAAGTGTATTAATAGTTTTATTTTTCACTGTAAATTCGAAAAATCGTTAAGCCCAAAACTATAAAATCTTATAAAATTGATCTTAAACAATTGGTTATTTTTTGTGAATTACAACACGTTGAAATCGACATATTACTTGTAGACAAATCTATCTTACGCGAATACCTACAACAGATTTCTGGAGCTAAGCCTAAAACGATAAAACGTAAAATAGCATCAGTCAAAGCCATGTTCAACTATTTAGAGTTTGAGGATATTCTTCAAACAAATCCATTTAGGAAGATGAGTATAAAGATTAAAGAACCTCTAATCCTTCCTAAAGTTATGGTAGTGAATGAGGTAAGAAACATTTTAAAATTCGCTTATGATGATGTACAAAATATTGAGGACAAATCATCATATACCTACAAAGAAAAAATAAGAAATCTTGCTGTTATTGAATTGCTCTTTGCAACGGGGGCAAGAGTTTCTGAGTTATGCCAACTCAGAACAAATGATATTGATTTTGTTAATTGGACTTTAAAACTTTTTGGGAAAGGGGGAAAAGAGCGTGTAATTCAAGTATGCGAAAAAGAAACGATATCAACCTTAGAAGAATATTATGAACTATTCAAAAATGACATTGCTACATCGGGAGCATTTCTGATAAATAGGTTTAAGAAGCCACTATCAGCGCAATCTGTAAGATTCTTAGTTAAGGATATTAGTAAACGTGTTGGGATAGAACGAAATATTACCCCTCATGTTTTTAGACACACTTTTGCTACACTATTACTGGAAAAGGATGTTGATATAAAATATATCCAGCATTTGCTTGGACATAGTTCTATTATGACCACACAAATATACACCCATGTCAATAAACAAAAACAACAAGAGATACTTGAAACGAAACATCCTAGATCAGGATTTAGCTTAAATATTGGTTAATCGAATACAGGATAACTAAATATTAACATGAAATCTTCATATGAACTAAGGCTATTCAGGACTTCAAAAGATAAGGATATTGCCATAGCATTACAGATTTACACAAAGAACATCCAGCCGATTCAAAGGACAGACACTAATGAAATACTTTTTTGGCTTGATCATTATAATAAAAAGTTTGAAGGGGATAAATTATACCTATTTGGGTTCTATTCAAACAACACTCTTATTGGTTTTACTCAGTTTGTTTATTTTTGTTCCCATAATATCTTATTCTTTGACTATATTGTTATTGACGAATTACATCGCAAGAATAATACGTTTTACGAGTTACTGGAGTTTATTAAATGTTTTCTCGAAGATGAAGGAATCAGCTATAATTATATCATTGGAGAAGTTGGTTATTTAATAAATAAATTAGAGCCAAACAATGAATCTAAGAGCCTAATTAGGCTGCTCAAAATGGCTGGGTTTGGTGTGCTAAAGTCTTTATATTATCAGCCAATGTTAGGGAAGATAAACACTGAAAGTCAATTACCTTGTATATTAATGGTGTATACAAAAAGCGCTATCAAAGAACTTAAAAAAGAAACATTTCTCAGTTTCATAGACACTATTTACTTTAGACATTATTATAGATGGTACCATGATTTTTTTGATAGCAAAGAGCAAGCGGATTATATGAATAATTTAAACTCTTTAAAACATTTTATTTTAAAGAGTTTAGAAAAAAAGATAACAATTGAAATAAATGGCTATCAACATTTGTATGAAAAGGGAGCTATACTTAATAAAAAAAATAATTTAAAAATATTCGCCAAAGGGGCTGCTGTTGCTATATTATTTTCCGTGTTTATTGTTTTATTTTCTTTGATACATTTAGTTGCAAAAAAATATTTTAACATGGATACTTCAGCACAAACTAATGTATTTATTGGATCCTTTATTTCAGTTTTCTTATTGATCTATGTTATAAGAGAAGGCAAAACCGAATCAATGACCAATTTGATTGAAAACATTATAAAAAAATTTTTGTAGTGTTATTTCTTTCAATCAAAAAAATAACATTTGAACATAATCTATTTATGTAAGGTATTCGCCTAAATATAAAATCAACATTGCTAAAGTAAGAGGAAATGTTAGGCGACTTTATTATTCTGTTTATTAAGGGGGAAAGAATATGCCATCTTTTATATTTAGTAACCTTTAAATCAAGTAAGGTTAACACTTCCCTTATATAGTCTTCTGAATAGTACCAAATTATCTCTTGATTTCCAGCATAAAAGGTTTTTGCTAATACAACACGTTTATTGAAGTTTTCTGTGCCAAGCAATTCAAATGTATTACTAGACTCGAATTCTAAAACCATTTTACCATTTAAAGTTAATAGTCGATTAAATTCATTCAATACTTTTATTGGGTCACAATAATTTAAAACACTCCCAACACAAATTATTGCGTCGAATTGTTTATTTTCAATTGGTATCTTTTCAATGCTTGATTGTATGAAATTTTTATAGTGATAATTTTTTGATTCCGCAACATCAATATTAGTTAACATTTCTTCATCGAACCCATATGAGTTACCTCCTGATCCGGCATTTAATATTACTTGCTTTTGAGTTATACTCTTTTCAAAGATACCATCAATAAATTTTCTGATTTGTTTAAAGGTTTTATAATGCCATTTATCATCTTCAGACCATATTTCATTAATTTCATTGTACCTTTTCCTTACGAATGCGGCGTTAATCTCATCCATACGATGTTAATATTTAGTTATCCTTTATTGACAGTTAGAACAAATATATATAAACTCCTTATTGATTTGTAAAAAAAATAGCCCAAACAAAATTGTTTGAGCTATTTAATTAATATTAGTTTATTTTTTTACGGCATCAAGTTTCCATACATTCTAGGGAAAGGAATACTTTCGCGTACGTGAGGCAATTTGCACACCCAAGTTACAATACGCTCAAGTCCCAAACCAAAACCTGCATGGGGCACACTACCATAACGGCGAAGGTCTAAATACCACTCAAAAGCCTCCATAGGCAATTGGTGCTCTTCTATTTTAGCAGTTAATAATTCTAAATCCGTTTCACGTTCACCGCCACCAACAATCTCGCCATAGCCTTCAGGCGCAAGCACATCAACACCACGTGCAAAACGTTCGTTGTCAGGGTCGCGTTTCAGGTAAAAGGCTTTCACCTCATGTGGCCAGTTATATACCATAATAGGTACATCAAACAAACGGGTAATCACCGTTTCATCGCTACCGCCAAAATCGTTGCCATACTCAAAGTTTTTAGCACTGGCTATCCACTGGGGTATATTGCGCAAATCTTCTTCCAAATCTTTCAACTCGTTTTTCAGCGAATCTACTTTGTTTTGGTTAAAACCAATTTCGCCCTTTTTCATTCCGGGTGTTTTTAGTTTCTCTTCACGCTCGGCAATTTCAGCATTCACCTCAGCCATACTGGCTTCTGTTTTTGCCAAATCAACTTCAAGTGTTTTAATACTATTCTGCCCGTTAACATCTTGTTCGCCCTTAATTATGCGCACGGCTTCATCATAGGTTAAACGAGGGAAAGGTTTTACAATATTTTCTAATACAGCAGTGTCTCTGCCCACCATTTCCAATTCGGTTTTGCAGTTGGCCAATACATCAGTAACTATGGTTCTTAAAAAATCTTCTATAAGATCCATATTCATAAAAATATCGTAAAAAGCCATTTCAGGCTCAATCATCCAAAACTCGGCAAGGTGGCGACGGGTTCTCGATTTTTCAGCCCTAAAAGTTGGGCCAAACGTATATATTTTGCCCATGGCCATTGCCATTGCCTCACCGTACAGCTGTCCGCTTTGCGATAGGTAGGCAGGCTCGCCAAAAAAATCAGTCTCAAACAAGTTGCTTGTACCTTCACTGGCATTGGCCGTAAACAAAGGCGCATCCATTTGTACAAAATCATTACGCTGAAAGAAGCTGTGTATCGAAAATATAATTTGGTTGCGTATTTTCATTATAGCCCATTGGCGGTTGCTGCGCAACCACAAATGGCGTTTATCCATCAAAAACTCTACCCCGTGTTCTTTCTTAGCAATAGGGTAGTCTTGCGTAATCTGTATAATATTTAGGCCACTCACCTGTATCTCAAACCCTCCAATCTGGCGTTCGTCCTGCACCACCTTCCCAGTTATTTCTAAAGAACTTTCTAAGGTAAGTGTGCGCGCATTTTCAAAAATAATTTCGTTTACGGTTTCTGCACTCACTACACATTGGCACAAGCCTGTACCATCGCGAAGTATTACAAACACTAGGTCTTTGCCTTCTCGCTTGTTAGCCACCCATCCCTTTAAGGTAACTTCTTGCCCTTGGTGGGCACTTAAATCTTTAATATACATTCTATTTTTAAACTACGTCGTTTCTACTTTGGCAAAAATAGCACTAATTTTGGGCAAAATATTTGTCATAGTACGGTGAAATGCTAAAACAGAACCTTTCACATAAGCTCCTTCAAAAACTTTCGCCACAGCAGATACAATTTATCAAGCTGTTGCAATTGAGCACGCAAGATTTTGAACAACGTGTAGAGCAAGAAATACTTGAAAATCCTGCCATGGAGACAGGGAAGGATGCGGATGAGGCTGAGTTTTCGGCAGATGCGGATACAAAAGATGATTTTGACGCAGGTGATACCGATAGTAGCGATGAGACTACCTACGAAGATACTTTTGATATTGATGAGTATATAGGTGCTGATGACGGGGATAGTTTTAGGCTATACGAAGAAAGTGGGGGCGATGACGAAAGAAAAGAATTGCCCATTGCCAGTTCAAACACCTTTAGAGAGCAGCTTTTAGAGCAGATACAGGCCAGCACACACAATGAGCACGAGTCAATACTGGCTGAACAACTAATAGGCAGCATTGAAGAGGATGGTTACCTACGCCGCCCATTGGGTGCAATTGTAAACGATTTGGCTTTTGCCATGAATGCCAGTACTACTGTTGAAGAACTAGAAAAGGTATTGCACAAAATACAGGCGCTTGAACCTGCGGGTATTGCTGCACGAACCTTGCAAGAGTGTTTGCTGCTTCAACTGGTGCGCAAGGATAAAACCTTGCACCCCGAGGTTACTTTAGCCATAAAAATTATTAACGACCACTTTGAAGATTTTACCAAAAAGCATTACGAAAAAATGATGCGCCAACTAAAGGTAAAAGAAGAGGAGTTGAAAGATGCTATACACCTTATAACAAAACTTAACCCCAAACCGGGCGATAGTGGTACTAATGTAAAAACACAATATATAGTACCTGATTTTATTATTATTGAAACCGACGGCAACCTTGATATTGCCCTAAACAGTCGTAATGCGCCCGATTTAAGGGTAAGCCGCTCGTACCTTGAAACATTAAAAAGCTACGACAAAGCCACTGTTAAAAACAAACAGATAAAAGAAACCGTACAGTTTATAAAACAAAAGCTGGATGGTGCTAAATGGTTTATTGATAGCATAAAACAACGCCAAAACACGCTGTTGCTTACTATGAATGCTATTTTGCAATACCAATACGATTACTTTTTAACAGGCGATGAAACCCGCCTGAAACCAATGATACTTAAAGATATTGCTGATGAAGTGGGGTTGGATGTATCAACCATATCACGCGTGGCCAACAGCAAGTATGTGCAAACCGACTTTGGTATTATTTCGCTTAAATTTTTCTTTTCAGAAGGTATAACCACTGAAGATGGCGAAGAAGTGAGTAACCGCGAGGTGAAAAAAATACTTCAAAACGCTATTGAGAGTGAGGATAAAAGCAAACCCTTGCCCGATGAAAAGCTAATGGAAATACTAAAAGAAAAAGGCTACCATATAGCCCGCCGCACAGTAGCTAAATATCGCGAGCAGCTAAATATTCCTGTAGCCCGTTTGCGTAAACAGATATAGTTTAGCACTAAGTTTTTGGTTTACAGTTTATTGTTTTAAGTTAGCCACGCAAAAAGAGCCAGCACACATTGTCAAACACATTAGCAAAAATTATTACCTACATACTCAATCCTCTTATAATGCCATTTGTGGGGGTCTTGTTTTTGCTTTTTTTTGATGAATATTATTATCTACTCCTAAGCTCAACACAAAAGTTTTACATACTGGGTTTTATATTCCTAATCACCTTTGTATTACCTTTTTTAGTTACCCTTCTACTAAAAAACTTGGGGCGCATAAGCTCACTGGAAATGCAAACCCGCGAAGAACGAAAGCTGCCCATATTGGCAACTGCCTTTATATATGTAGCTCTGTTTTTTATGTTGGGCAATGTAGCAGGGTACGAAAAAATCAAACTATTTATACTGGCCACCACCATAGCCATTATAGTATCGGGTTTTATTACCAACTATTTCAAAATCAGCATACACATGACTGGGATTGGTGGAGTGGTTGGCCTTTTAGCTTATATGGCTACCTACTCGTTGTTTCAAATTACACCATTGCTTATAGGTAGCGTAGTATTTTCAGGCTTAGTAGGGGCAGCACGTCTACAATTAAAAGCCCATACACCCACACAAGTCTACACAGGTTTTGGTTTCGGCTTTAGCGTGGTCTTTCTTATCCATCTTTTTTTATAAACTATTGATTAGAGCGGACGCTCTACTATTTTTGGCACGAGCGGACGCTCGAGCCAGCATAGTTTCATGGCATAGCCATCACCTCTGCCAAAACTTTGTTATTATTGCCAAAATATTTTTACTATGAGCACTTACGAAGCCCTACTATATACTATTGAGAATAATATAGCCACCATTACCCTAAACCGTCCCGAGGTGTTTAATGCCTTTAACGATGCCCAGAGCTACGAGTTGCAAGATGCACTTAAACAAGCCGAACGCAACAAAGAAGTGCGCGTGGTAGTAATTACAGGTGCAGGCAAAGCATTTTGCTCAGGTCAAGATTTAAAAGCCATTGCCGATAGTAAAGACCGCTCTCTGGCCGATTCGCTATACAAACGCTACAACCCTATTATACGTGCTATGCGCAATATGCCAAAGCCCATAATTTGCAGGCTAAACGGTGTAGCAGCAGGTGCAGGCTGTTCATTAGCCCTTGCCAGTGATTTTATTGTGGCTGCCGAAAAAGCCAGCCTTATAGAAGTATTTATTAATGTGGGCTTGGTATTAGATTCAGGCTCTAGTTACTTTTTGCCTCGCATAGTGGGCAGTAACCGTGCTTTCGAGCTTAGTACAATGGGCAACAAAGTAAGTGCACAGCAAGCCCTTGAATGGGGCATGGTGAACCGTGTGGTAACTGAAGAAGAGCTAGACAACACCGTTGCCGAAATAGCCAACTACTACGCCAAAGCACCTACAAAAGCTATTGGCCTAATGAAAAAAATGCTGAATAAATCGTTTAACAGCGATTTGGAAACCATGCTGCAATACGAAGCCTATTGCCAAGAGATTGCAGGCAGCAGTGGCGATAATAAAGAAGGTGTAAAAGCCTTTAACGAAAAACGCAAACCTGTGTTTACAGGCGAGTAATTAAATGATGATTACCAAAAGAGAGATAGTTGTTGAATTGTTTTGGGTGCTAGGTAGCCTATTACTCTCTCTTGTTTTGATTTATTTATTGAAGCTAAATTTTTCATTTTTTGAAAATGGAAATATTGGTTTACATGACACCTATTTTGTTATTGACAACTCTTATTTTGGTTTACTAGCTTTATTTTTTGTTCCAATAGCTTATGTTCTTTTAATAACTCGATCATTTTTTACCAAATTAAAACGGGTACTGGCCATTATAATATTAATAATTCTAAACGTTTTATTTATTGCTTTTAATAGCCATAGAATAGCTTTTTTTATAGTTTTCTTATATACAAACTATATACTACCCACACAAAATACAGGTTGGGCAATTTCATTTCCTGCTGATAGTGATGAAATAGTTATGCCTCAACAAAATAGTTTTCCCTTAATAGATAATTTTGATTTTTGGTACACAGTAGTGCTTTTAATTTCAACACTATTGCTAGTATTTTTTTCAATTTTACTGGGTTTAAGAATAGCTAAACCAAAAACAGCATCAATTGAAAAACCCGCCTAATTATATAAAAGAGCTTGACGGCCTGCGTGCTTTTGCCATTTTATTGGTAATAGTATGGCATTACCTATTGGGGCAAACCACACAAGATATGCTACCCAATTATGTATGGCTTGGCCTATCGTGGAGCTGGAGTGGGGTAGATATGTTTTTTGTGCTTTCGGGCTTTCTTATCGGGCGCATACTGTTGTTTTATAAAAGTAGCCCCAACTATTTTAAAACCTTTTATGCCCGCAGGTTTTTCCGCATTTTCCCACCCTATTATATACTATTAGGGGGCTATATACTTTTCCAGCTAGTAGGTTGGGCTTCGCAATTTCCTGTATTAGTAGGCGGCGGCATACCCAACTACGCATACGCACTGTACATACAAAACTTTTTTATGAGCAATGGTTTTGGAGCCAACTGGCTTGCCATTACATGGAGTTTGGCTGTAGAAGAACAGTTTTATCTTCTTTTCCCCTTGCTTATTTATTATCTACCACAAAAAAATCTACCCAAAATATTTTTAACAGGCATATTGCTTGCCCCCATTATACGGGCTGTTTTGGGCAGTCCCGAAGCGTACGTGCTACTCCCTGCCCGCATGGATGCCCTTTTGATGGGCGCACTTATAGCCTACTATTATCAAAATGGTAGCATTAGCACATGGATAGCGCCACACAAACGCACCCTATCATTAATCACTGTATTGGTATTTGGCATTATGCTGGCTTTGGCTTTTGAAGGTACAGGCAAAAACACGGGCGGCATACTAAACCACAGCCTGTATGCTTTGCTTTATGGCTTGGTAATAATAAATATATTGGTGCAGCAAGGCGGTGTATTTATGCGGGTTTTGGCAAACCCTGTATTGCGCTACATTGGCAAAATATCTTACTCAATATACCTGTTTCATCAGGTAATTTTTTTATTGCTTACCAAGCTGGTGTTAAATAAAGACATTCCTTGGATAGAAAACAGCAACGATGTTTGGGTTACTTTTTTAGCATTTGCCTGCACCATTGCATTTTCATCATTACTTTATTTTACGGTAGAAAAGCCTACCCAAAAAATAGGTAAACGTTTTGCCTACTAAGCCTAGCATACCACTTACTTTCCAGTTGTATACACCCGCCGTTTACCACATTACTAACATTTGTGCAGAACCTTTAAGCAATAAAACGCTGCATATTGGGTTATTTTGAAATACAATTTGCCAAGGGCTTTTCATGCGAAATTTTATACTACTGTTTGCGCTTATTTTTACTTGCACCGGCTTGCTTGCACACCAGCAGTGGGAGGATGATAGAGCTTTTAGCGAACGCATACACGTAATACAACCCAAAGAAACTTTATACAAAATATCACGGCAGCATGGCATATCGGTATCGGCTATTCGCAAAGCAAACGGTATTGACGGTGATATAATATCGGCAGGGGCACGATTAAAGGTAAGAATACCTGCCGAAAACGATATTTTTCAGATACATATTGTACGTGTTGATGAAAGCCTTGAACTAATATCAGATAAATACCTGCTGCCACTGGATATACTTACTAAGTATAATGAATTGGATGAAAACGTTGTTTTCCCTGGGCAACGTATCTTTATCAAAATAGATAAAATAAATACCAAGTATACCTACAAAGGCGAGGAAGATATGCCGCTTACTGATGCTGAATTGGGCGACAATCAAAACCAGTTTAATGTAACGGCAAATGGTAGCGGAAACGATGCAACCGAGCTTCAATCTAAGAAATCAGACCAAAAAAATACTCCCGTTTACATACTGAATACTAAGCCCGTTACTGGTGAGTTAAAAGATAGCGTACCCAACAAAAGCAAGGCTTTTACTATAGAGGGTTATCTTGATGCTTACTATGCACAGTATAGCGATAAAAACCAACAAGGCGAGTTGGCCAGCTATGCTATTAGTGCGCCGCGCCATAATCAAACAGGGATAAATACCGCACAATTTGCAGCTATATATAACGATACTACCCTGCGGGGAAATATTACCGTGCAGTATGGCGATTTGGTAAACGCTGTATACCCTACCGATTATAAGTTTTTGCAACAAGCTAATATTGGTTTTAAAATAGCAGGCAATTTGTGGCTTGATGCAGGTTTTTTTCGTTCGCCTGTGAGTGTTGAAGATTTTCCTAACCGTAATAATTATAGCAGCACCTACACCTATACCCGCTATTTTGAGCCTGTGCTAATGAGTGGGGCAAAACTGAGTTGGGAAGCTAAACGCATACGTTTTACTGCTTTTGTGGCTGATAGAACTTTTGCCATTGGCAATAGTATAAACAAGCACCCTTCTTTTGGTGCAAACCTAAAAATATATGGTGGCAAATACTGGCTGTTTGGTGCCAATGGTATGTATAGCAACAGCAATGACGGGGTAACAAAAGCTGAACGTACCTACGCCAACATATACCTTGCTACCAACCGCAAACACATTGATGTATTGGGTTACGTAAACTATGCCAGTGTGCAAAGCAATACCATGCTTAGTGGTGTGCTAAATGTGCGTTATAAAATAACTCCTAAATTTTCGCTATTTGCCAAAGGCGAGTACTTTGCCGATAGTGCTGCGGCTGTATCGCCAATGATGACGGGGACTGATGGCAAACAACAAGGGTTAAGTGCTACTGCCATAGGTGGTGGATTTGAATTTAAAGCACGCCCCAACCACTACCTTCGTTTTGAAGCAAGACAAACCCAACTGGGCAGCAATTTTGCCATTAATCCTGATTATTTTAATGGTGGCGCACTAACCAATCAACGCCTTGAATTTGTAATTACTACGGGTATTTGGTTCGGTAAATAGCGTGAGTTTGGATTAAGGACATAAGTAAGCATAGTTATTACTGTTACTTTTTCTGCCAAAAAGTAACCGAAAGGCAGGCTCTGCTGAATATTCCTTGTAAAACTACGGAACCCCCTGCCACAGACAAAACGACTTGCCCATCCGCACTTTTTCCAACCCTCCGCTGCTAAGACCCGTTTTGCCTTTCACCCTTCCCTGCTTCCTTGTTTTACAGGAATGTTCAGCAAGGCCGATGGTTTACCTGTAATGCTGGTTGCATGCCAATACCGTCCTGTACAGCGTGTGCCGTTATAAAGTTGTGTGTAAGCATAGTGCGTAAGTTGCCTAGTGAAATTTTTAAAAGCTGGTAAAGGTTTGTTAGCCATCACGGTTTAAAAATTTCCAAGCAACGGCAGAAATTTCATAACGGAAGTATGCCTGTGGGCAGGGAAAACGCCTTACAAGACGAGAGGGTTTTGTTTCTTTTGCCCCTCAAAAGAAAGTATAAAATTAAACCGAACTCACGTTAAATAATCCCTAAAATTTCTCCCACAAAAAAAGCCCACCCAATGGGCAGGCTTAAAAGTAAACTTTTATCTTTCGAACAAACCTATATATTAACTATACCTTAACTAGTTAATTTCTTTTATCCAAATATTCACATTTTGAGGTGCGTTCTCATCACCACCAAAATAAGGATATAATTGATATTGCATTGCCCCGTTACTACATCCTCTAGCCATCAATACAGGGTTTTTCCCGTCAAGGTAAAACACATACTCGTTTGTTTTTGCTACTATAGTACAGGTATATTTTTTATTGGGTTTTATACTGCCCAATGTTTTAAAACCGCGAGTTCCGCTTTTATAAGTGTAAGCAAACAACTCTAAGCCGTTTTTATAATACCTCCAGCCAAAACGTGCACTGTTGGTTTGGTGTAGGCTACTACAATCGCTAAAACCATACAGTTTATTTATGTCGCCTTGGTTAGCTTTATCAATAGTGGTGTATATGGCACTACTATCAAAGTATACTACAAACACAAGGCTATCGTGTTTCACTGTTTTCAAAGAACTTTGCAGGCTACCTTGCGCCCCTTTGGGTATTATGTACTGCACAAACCCCTCAAGTAGGTTATAGTCTGTAGCATTTACATCTAAATCTATCTTTTCTTTTACCTTAGTTTCTTCTATAGCTTCACCTTGCACCAATTCTTCTGTCTTTGCTGCTTTAGGCTCAACTAGTTTATCACTTTCTTTTTTGCACGCCCCTGTAAATATTAACAGAGAAATCACCATCACCTTAATCATATCCATATACAGTATCGTTTTAGTTAGTTATTGTAAGCGATTTATAATCCATCACTTAACATACGCCCTAAAACGCATTTTAGATTTGGTATTATAAATCTTTTGCCGATGCTATCAACTCGGCTATATCCATCACCTGCACTTCTTCTTCTTTTTCAAAATGTTTCACCCCATCGCGCATCATTGTCATGCAAAAAGGGCAAGCGGCAGCTATAATAGTAGCATTTGTGCTAAGGGCTTCTTCGGTGCGCTCAATGTTTACTTCTTTATTGCCTTTTTCGGCTTCTTTAAACATTTGTGCGCCTCCTGCTCCACAGCACAAACCATTGGTGCGGCAACGTTTCATTTCAACCAACTCAGCATCTAGTTTTTCTAAAACACTGCGTGGGGCTTCGTAAATACCGTTGGCGCGGCCTAGGTAGCAACTATCGTGGTAGGTAATTCGTTTTCCTTTAAACTCACCCCCTTCCACTGTTAAGCGGCCATCATTCATCAAACCTTGTAAGAACGCTGTGTGGTGCATCACTTCGTAATTGCCCCCCAGAGCGGGATACTCATTTTTTAGAGTGTTAAAACAGTGCGGACAAGCCGTTACTATTTTTTTAACCCCGTAAGCATCCAGCGTGGCAATATTGGTCATAGCCTGCATTTGGAACAAAAACTCATTGCCTGCCCGTTTTGCGGGATCACCTGTGCAAGTTTCTTCTTGCCCAAGTATGGCAAACTTAACTCCTGCATGGTGCAGTAGTTTGGCAAAAGCCTTTGTTACCTTCTGCGCCCTCTCGTCAAAGCTTCCTGCACATCCTACCCAAAACAAAACTTCGGGTTCTTCTCCTCGGGCGGCCATTTCGGCCATTGTACTAATTGTCAAAGTGTCGCTGCTCATTGTATTTTGTGATGTTAATACGATAATATCACAAAAACTTGACAGTGTAAAATTATAGACTTTTTTCCAAACTTTTTACTTTTTTTTGTAAGTTTTTTACTTAAAAATGCAAATGCACGCAATCGATTCTCTAAAAGTGCTAAAAACAGTAGGAAAGCAGGGTAAATTAATTTTTCTAAAATTTTTTACCTAAAAGTTAAAATCATGCGACATGAAGAAGAAAAACTTGGAAATCTTATTCCACAGGTTTTAATTTTAATGCTTGGGCTTTGGATGCTTGGTTGATAGGAATAAGTACATAGTGAGTAAACCCATTAGGACGAGGCACGTTGCACACCAAAAGTGCCCAACCCTTGCCGTTGGTGTGAGAATAACCCGTTAGTACTTCAATATCGTTAGCTTGTAGAAATAAGGTGAGATTTTTAAAGTTTTGCAATGAATCAGCAGTTACCTCAAAAGGGTTAAGATTGCAGTTTAACTCTTGATAAGAATACCATACATCTTTTTTATGTGTTTCCTTTTTGCAAGAAACAATAAGAATTGTACCGGCAAGTAAAAAAGA
Organism: Bacteroidia bacterium; assembly: GCA_037968475.1. GTDB lineage: Bacteria > Bacteroidota > Bacteroidia > UBA8524 > UBA8524 > SB11. The sequence continues at coordinate 177,061 of JBBKVO010000005.1, read as the reverse complement.
AACTAAAAAAGTTTTCATAAAAGAGTTTGGTTTATACAACGTTTTTGGCAAGCCAAAGGTTGCCCTTGATTAGCTATTAACCTCTTGTGTCCAATTGCCCCTATCAGATGGAGGAAATTGCCAAGGCGCACCATTATTCTCAAGATTGGTAAACATACCGTTAAGTTCTGAGGGCGCTTGTGATTGCTCCATCACCAAGTATTGGCGCATACCAAAGATGATATCAACGGGATTAATGTTTACAGGGCAGGCTTCAACACAGGCATTACAGGTAGTACAAGCCCAAAGTTCTTCGTTGCTAATATAGCTGTGCAGGTTTTTGCCGTCGTCTTCAAATTTTCCATTCTTATCAATATTCTTGCCTACTTCTTCCAATCTATCGCGGGTATCCATCACCACTTTACGAGGCGATAGTACTTTACCTGTGATATTGGCAGGACAAACAGAGGTACACCTACCACACTCGGTGCAACTGTAAGAGTCCATTAAGTTTTTCCACGTTAAATCGGTAACATCTTTTACCCCAAAACTTGTTGGCGGCTCGTAGTTATCAGGCGGCAATGCCGAAGGATCCATCATCAGTTTTACCTCAGTAGTAACCGACTCCATATTGGTAAACTTGCCTTTAGGGTTAAGGTCTGAATAATAGGTATTAGGAAATGCCAGTATGATGTGGAAGTGTTTAGAGAAGGGCAGGTAATTTAAAAATGCCAAAATACCCAATATATGTCCCCACCAAGCCACGCGCTCTATGGTATGCACAGTACCTTCGCTCATACCACCAAATAATGGTGCTAGCAGGCTACTAATGGGCATTGATGTTTCTTGCTGAAAATGCAAATCAGTAGCATTCATCACCAATAAGGCCAGCATAAGCACAATTTCTATTACCAAAATATTGGTAGCATCTTTTACAGGCCAGCCTTGCACCTCTTTCATATTAAGGCGAGGCACTTTGCTTATATACCTGCGGGTAAGAAAAAAAACACAGGCCAGTAATACCATTACTCCTAAAATCTCGAAAAAGCCAACTGCAGCGGTATATAAACTACCTAGTGGCGACATAAATATGCGGTGCGTGCCCGCTAGTCCATCAATAATAATCTCAAGTACCTCAATATTTATTAATACAAAGCCTACGTATACAATAAAATGTAAAATGCCGGGTATGGGTCGCACTACCATTTTACTTTGCCCAAAGGCCACACGCAACATTGTTTTTAGGCGCAATGAAGGATTATCGCTCCTATCAAGGGGTTTGCCTAAGTTTATATTACGGCGTATTTTGCCCACATTGCGGGCAAATAGGTATGTGGCGGCTGCCAATGCCAATGCGAAAATTATTTGTGAAACTACTTGCATAGTGGGTTTTAGTGGCTTGGTATTGCTTTCAAAGATGTAAAATTTTGTAATAGTAAAAAAATGTTTTGCCGATTTGAAAAAACCATTACCTTTGCATTCCTTTCAAAATCGATGAAGGGTACCATAGCTCAGTTGGTAGAGCAAAGGACTGAAAATCCTTGTGTCGCTGGTTCGATTCCAGCTGGTACCACTAAAAAGTGTAGGAATTTTTTTCTACACTTTTTTTTTGCCCAACATAAAAAATAAAGAAATTCGAAGAACCACTACGCTATACATAACTCGATACAGTTATCCGTGAAGAAGTCCCTTCTGATATATGGCTTGAGATTGGCGGGCAAATAACTCCTATTTGATAGAAAAATTAAGGGTACTATTATATATATCCTGAAAAGTAAAATGCTTATTGAATGTAAAAAGGTCGGAATTTTCGACCTTTTTTATTGCTATTTTTACAATCCGATAGTAAGTATTAAAACATTGGCCATGGAAAATTTAGATAGAAAAAAACATTGGGAAAACGTATTTGCTACAAAAACAGAAACAGAGGTTAGTTGGTTTCAAACATATCCCAAAACATCCGTAGAATTTTTAGAATTGTTTAATTTACCGCTTGATGCCAATATTATTGATATTGGTGGTGGTGATAGTCATTTTGTAGACGCTCTTTTGGATAAAGGATACAAAAACATTTCTGTACTGGATATTTCAGCTAATGCCATAGAACGCGCCAAAAAAAGATTAGGCAGTAAAGGGGATAGCATAAGTTGGATTGTAAGTGATATTACTAAATTTGTGCCCACGGTTAAATTTGACTTTTGGCACGATAGAGCTGCTTTCCATTTTTTAACGGATGCTGATGATGTTTATAAATATGTGTCGATTGCTGAAAATTCAATTAATACAAATGGGTATTTAATATTGGGTACTTTCTCGGAAAACGGCCCTCAAAAATGTAGCGGTTTAGAAATTCAACAATATAATGAGGCATCAATGTCGGCTTGTTTTGACGTTGCATTTAATAGAATAAAATGTATTACCGAAGACCATATAACACCATTTAATACAGTACAGAATTTTCTGTTTTGTAGCTTTCAAAAGCAATAATTTAAAAACAACAAACAATTAAAATTAACTCATAAAATATCTAACCAATGTAAGACCTGAAATATAACGCTTCAAACTCGATAGCGTTTTAATGTCCTTCAGTAGTTGGCTCGCTATTATGTTTGTGAAGTCCACGAAAAGCCTCTTAGAATTTCTGAGGGGCTTTTTATTTCCATTCGTCGAAAACTGTTTCAACCTTATACCAATTGCATACGTTTATAAGTTATATGTTTCTGATACAACGTATTGGCTAACTAGCAACACTTTTACTAAACCGTATACTGCTATGAAACTAAAACTACTTATTTTCTTTTTAAGCCTATTCTTTTTTGTGCAAAAGGGTGAAGCCTGCCCTATTTGGCTAGTAGGAAAAATTAAAATTGTTGATGAACAAAATAATGTAATTCATAATGCCAAGCTATGGTCATACAGAAGCCTTACTGATTCTTTTGTGAGAAGAAAGGGGAAATACGACTATGATAATGAAGCGATGACAGACACGGGCAGCTATTATATTTATGAAGGAGGAGGCTGGAGAAGTTGGGTGGCAAACTATAAAGAAGCTGATAAAGAGTACTTAATAACTGCTGATGGATATGCTGATGTTATAATAAAAAATGTGACCTTTGATTGGAAATGGAAAGTAGGAGATACTATTATTAAAACGCCAGTACTTACTATTACCATGTATGGGCAGAAGTATAAAAAGGTGAACAACTCAATAGCCTTGTACGATAGATTTTTTGTTGATAAAACTGTGATGGTTGAGAATGAAAGAACATTGGCATGGAAAGACTATGTGGGTGATGAAAATGATATTAATAATGGCTTTGGAAAAGACGTTTTTACAAAAGTTACCACCTACCCCAACCCTGTGGTAAAGGGCTTACATATTAAAATTAACGACGACATTACTGCGCCCCTAATTGCCAAAATTTCAGATATACAGGGCAAGTTGGTAGAGCAGCTATTGATTGAAAACAACGAAATTGATTGGGATTTGCAATGGCAAAAAACAGGCAATTATTTTCTCACCATTTATGATGAAGGAAATAAGCCCATACACACCCAATTAATTGCCAAACAATAAACTGATATTGAGAGATAATACCCAAAAAGCCTTTCAAACTATTTTGAAAGACTTTTTTATCTCAACCATTTCGTCGAAAACTATTAGAACCTAATACTAAATAGCATCGTTTATGAGTTTACTGGTTGAGCTAAACATATTGGTGTATGTATGGTTCGAAAAAGGAACAGTTTTTCTTTGTTTTTAGGTAAAATTAACCGTTGCGGGGAAACCTTCAACGGTTTTTTATTGAACGACTACGGTGTCTCGACTAAGTATAAAACTATCGCGATCGGCTTGCCGCTTAAGGATAAGGGGTAAGTACTTGTTGATTTCTGTCGAAAGCGTATTATCGGAGATAGTAACTTGTTTTGGATTTGAAGGCAAACTATACCAAGGTGGCGCTTGACTGAAATTATAATTACCAAAAATAATAACGGGTGTGCCGTAGGCAAGTATTTTTAGTTGGGCTGAATCTAGTTTCCACTGCTCTGCCCAATAATATAGCCACTCGGCATCCCCCTCATACAGGCGCATACAAGCATGGCTGGCAGGATGCCCGGGCAACTCGTATTGATGTAGAGATACTCCCCTAAAGTTGTCTAAATTGAAATACCATTTTAATACCCACGATGAGTCATCTGTACTATTGGTTTTTTTTGATTTCCAATTGGTGTGTAATAGGCCTGTAGGGGTTGGGGTGCTTTCTTTACCCATACTTGTAGGCATCCACCGCACCAACCTACCCTTTTCATACATCCCTACTGCTTGCGCAGGATAAGAAATCAGCATAATTTTATTTACCGAATCTAATAATTGTATACTATCAGGATAGGGAGAATAATACCTTAAATCGAATAGGAAAGTATCGGGTATGGCCAGCTTTTCTGCACCATAAAGTTTGGCAAAATCAATGCGGTTAATGGCTAGTATAATTTTTAATTGGCTATCGTTAAAGTATTTATCAATTTGTAAAATACTGTCTCTATTATCTATTGCATAATACTTTATTTCTACGGGAGGCAATGGTGGCAATACCTCAACTTGATGCTCTAAGCTGTCTTTTATATTTTGCGCTTTTGTGCATTCATTAACTTCATCTTTCCTTTTCTCTACACAACCAAAAAAGACACTAAATATTAATAGGGTAATAACCGTAGTTTTCATGTTTAAAATAGTGCCTTGTTTCTTACTAAGTACTTACTGTTTTTTAATACGGAAATATGCACCCAAAATGCTTTGTAAAGTTAATATAGTTTGATTTCGGAGCATAAAAAAATCCCTCGTTGAAGTTTCAACGAGGGATTTTAATATTTATTGGATAAGGAGATCTACCTAATCACAATTTTTGTGGTTTCGGTTTGTTTACCTGTTGTAATATTTACAAAATAAACACCTGCACTTGCTCCTTCCATAGCCACATCAACTTTTTGGCTGCCCTGTGCGGGAGTAACCTCGTACACTTTTGCGCCTAAAATATTAGTGATGGTAATAACTGTTCCGGCATCAAAAGCATTGTTAGTTTCTATGCTAAAGTTACCGTTGCTAGGGTTAGGATATACATTAGTGTTTTTTGCATTAACACCGGGTATAGAGTTGGTTCCGTTTACATAAATAACACGTTTGCTGCTTAACGATACATTGCCTGATAAGTCGGTAGCGCGGTATTGTATGTAGTATAAACCTTCAATACTTGCATTTACCCAGTTGCCTAAAACATCAACAGTAACTTGGTTACTATCGTAGAAGTTATCGCTAAGGGTATAGCCTGAATCGGTATAGTTTTGCCAGCGTGCAAGGTATACTATATCATTACCTACAAGGGTTATAACAGGTGCAAACCTATCAACTACGTTTATTATACGCACTACTGAATCGGCTACGTTACCCGATGCATCAACTGCTTTATACACAATGGTGTATGCGCCTAATGTGTTTACATTTACAGCTCCACTTGCAGTGTAAGTGATTATAGCATCGTAGTTATCGGTTACGGTAGCACCTGCATCTGTGTAGGTGGTTTTGCCATCGTGGTCAATAACTGCATTTCCATTAAGCACAATAACTGGCTTGGTAGTGTCTCTTACTATAACAACTCTTTCAGTCTTTGCTATATTACCGCTATTGTCTGTTACGGTATAGGTCAGTATGTATGTACCTATTTTGGTATTATCAACCGCACCTGTAGTAACTACTGAACCATTAAGATTAGTTCCAAAAGGATTATCTATTGCGTCAGTACCACTTTCTACATACGGGTCAAATACTTCCAGTATCACAGTATCAGCGCCTATAAGGCTTATCAGCGGGTTAGTAACATCTGGAGTGATGTTTACTATTCGTTTTACTGAGTCTGTATTACCTACGGTATCGCTTACTGTATAGGTAAGTATGTATTGGCCTACTACCAGCGTATCTACTTCACCCGTTACTTTTATTTTATGGGTTATGTTGCCATCAACATTATCAAATGCTGTAGCACCTGCATCAGTAAAGTTATACCCCACTTCTATATTTAGTGTGGCCGCACCTACAAGGGTAATAACAGGGGCTAAATCATCAGCGCCTATATTTACTTTATAGTCTTCAAACTCGCCTACTACTACAGGGCCACAAGGTTGTGTGGTTAGGTTGGCTCTTGATACGCCTACACGCATACGTGTTTGGCCTAGCTGTATACCTGTGGGTATGTTAATGGTAGCGGTTAGTATTTGTACTGATGATGCGCTATCAAACAATACTTTCTCGTTGGCATCATCAAAATCACCATCTTGGTTAAAATCAATCCAAGCAGCGTAATTGATTATTTCGTTATTGGTATTACGCTCTATGTTAATGGTATAAGTTCCACCTTCGGCCAACTGACCTATTTGGTTATTACCTGTAAAGTCTGAATATTTACCTACTCCAAAGTCTGACGATTGATCGATGCCTTGGAAAATTACCCTACGTATGGTAACATCGGTATTAACTGATAATACATTGGGGCGGCAATATTCTAATACCTCAATATAACTGGTTTTAACTGTTGAGTCAGCCCCAATAGCATTAGCTACAACTAATTTTACAGTGTATTTACCTCCAAAGTTAAATACTACACGAGGTTTACGACTGGTTTCAGCATCAAGAAAAATAACACCATTGCTGGGGGTAATTTCCCATTTCCAACTTGTTGGGCCATTTTCACTCAAATCAAACAAACGGGTTTCTTCGCCTGTATTTACTTTGGTAAGTGTTGCACCAAAATCAACAGGATTAGGTGCTACCGTTGGTGAAACTACAACAACTGTTTTGGTTGCAGTATCGCTACCCAAGCAGTTGGTTGATTGTAGGTATACGATATATGTACCTGTAGAGCTAAAGGTTTTTGTGGGGTTGGTTTTACCATAAACATTGGCATCATCGGGATCGTAGTTTGGATAATCAAAATCCCAGAAATAAGTAAGTCCGTTTCCTGATGAGGTATTTATAAAGTCAATCGGAGAATCTTCAAACAAAGTATCGGGTATATTAAAGCTAGCTACGGTAGGACTTACACTAGTGGCTTTACTTGACCATTCAGCAGCAAAACCTGCATATTGTAGCGAAGCATCAGTTTTCCATATCAACCACATACGACCTGATTTTGCGGTGAAACCTGTGTTTCCTCCTGGGTTAGTCATACCACCCGCTATTACAGCAATTATATTAGCAGGGTCGGTAGTATCGCCATCATAAATGGTTAGTTTATCGTCGGCATCGGTATTTGTCCACTCAGTAAATTTAAGATTTACTTCTGATGCACAAGGGTTGATAAAGAAGGTACAATTTTGGTTTGCACTATAGTTACTACCCGATCCACCATCATCAAATATTTTACCTCTTTCGTAAGTCGAGCTGTTTTCTGCACACATACTTATTTGTGGAAAAACTTCTATATATGATGTGCGGCAACGTTTTGCACTGCTGCCAATACCATTATCAGTAATCAAACAAATTTCGTATTTGCCTGCTTCAGTAAATAAAATAATAGGGTCCTGCTCAGTAGAATCAGAAAAAATAACACCGTTTGAAGGAGAAACACTCCAATGCCAAGCAGTAGGGCCATCTAATGATAAATCGGTCATTTGCACAGACTCGTTTATAAATATCTGATTTCTATCTGATGAGAAATTAGCCGTAGGAGCAACAGCAGGATCGGCAATAACATAAGTAACAATCATGCTGTCTTTACCACCGCAGTTTTCAGCAACCATTTTAATTTCGTAATTGCCCGATGAGGGGAAGGTATACACAAGGTTTAACCCTTGGCTAACCAATACATTATCTACATACCAATTATAAAGTGCTATTTGGTTTGCATTTCCATTGAATAAGAAATAAGCCCTATCACCAGTTACAGGGCTGTTTGGCCCTATAAAAGTTGCTGCTGGCAAACCCAAACCGGGGTTATACTCATCAGCACCAACGGTTGGTAATGATATACAACGGGCATTACCATCATAATCAACTGTAATATTCAAATCATTACGTCCGTATGCAAATGTTTGCATAAAGGCTATATGGCCATCGGTTGAAGACGCGAAAGTGGGTATAAAATTGTAGCTGTTAGCATCAAAACCTGATGTGGTTTGGTGCGCTGCCATATCAGGCAAATAAGCCGATATATAACTAAGATTGCCCGATGCACTATATAGAAGGTTATAATCCATTTCTGTAATTCCTGTTAGCGCACCTGTTACAAAATAAGCCGCAACACCATCTATACCATTGTAAAAAATATTGTTCAATATTCTTACATCGCTGTATTTGTTGGCTGTACCTGTAGGCATATAAAAAGCCCTACCACTTAGTGTTGTTGATGTGCTAGTATAGTCAGCATTAATAATACAGGTATTGTGTGCAAACAGTTGATAGGTACCCGCTGTTTCACTAGTTATACCGTATACGCTAGACGTGCCTGCATAATTCATAGTAACAATATTGTTTATTACCAAGCCTTCTCCCTTAGTATCGCCGTTACAATCGCGTAACCGTATACCATACCCTCTATTTGATTGTATGTAGTTACGCTCTACATTGTAAGCATCATTAACAATATTCATGCTTATACCATAAAACTCAACATTTATGGTTTGGTCTATTCTTCTAATCTCATTCCTGTAGATTTCAGGGTATGATTGAGCCGCCACAAATATGCCCGTATAGTTAGGTGTAATTGTGTTATCAAAAATGCGTACACCTGTTGAATACTTAGAAGTACTGGTATTAAGCCATACTCCGTTTGAGTTGTTTTCTAACTTGTTATTGTAAATATCCAACCCTGTTATTGTAACATTTGACGCACCAAAAATATTAGAGCGAGTACCGTTTGCATCAGTTGCAATGCTTGATGGGCCGCGTAAAATATTATTGTTAATAGTTACATTTTCGGCATCACCATCAAAACTAATAACCGTTGAATAAGTTCCTGAACCCGAACGCTCAACAGTAATATCACGAATAATAATATTACCTACTCCATTCAGTTTAATGGTATAGTTATCTATTGCTGATGTTATAGCAGGAGAACTAATGATTACATCGGTTGGATTGCCCGTTTCACTTTTAAAAGTAATCGTGTTAGTTGCACTTGCTCCCGCAACTTTATTTAAACTAATTCGATCATTATAAGTACCTGTACGAATATTGAAAGTAACTGCACCACAAATGCCATAATTGTTTAGTTCGTCAGCAACATCTTTTAATGTAGCAAAATCAGGCGTTGTACCTCCAACGGTATAAGTACCTGATGCTAAACCCATTTTAAAGTTTCTTTGGGAACTATCATTAGTCTTATCGGGATCGTTAAGATTATTAGGCAGGCTTGTCCATGCCTTAATATCGTACAATACACCCAATGCTGAGGTAAATGAGCCTAGACTAACTGAAGCAGTAATGCTACCCGATCCTAAAACAGTATCCAATACAGCATAAGAAGTTACGGGTGTTTGTAAAGTGCCATTAATCGACCAGTTTACAGTAAAAGTATCCACTTGGTTTATACCAAAGTTTCTAACAGTTACAATAGCTTTTTGAGTTGTGCCGCATGAACCTACAAAAGGCTCATCAATGCTTATTACACCTATCTCATTCCTTTTACCTACTATAGGGTTTGCAGGGTTATCATCTGACCCGCGATAGGTTGAGCCACCCCTTGGGTCGTTATCAATGTCATTTTTAATAGATAAAATAGGAGTTGCTTTTAAATCAAAATCGCCTAAAGAACTACCTGCAATATGTAAATCGTTATTTGAAACAAAAGTAACAGGTGTATTATTACTATTAGCTCCAATACCTCCGCCAAACGTAGTTTGATGATCGGCAATTGTATTGCTAATAGTGGTTCCTAAGCGGCTAATTTCACTTGTTGCGGCATTATAAACATTATAATCCATAGCCATTATGGTGCCATTAATATTTGGTACAGCTAAGGCTAGATGCTGTGCGCCACTTACACCACCTGTACGATCATTCACTAAAATATTATTCTGAAAATCAAAAAAACTAGCAGTACTGCTGTTAGTTTTATGAATTGCTGCAGAGCGAACTGTTCCATTTGATCCTGATGTTGAAGGATATGTTCCTCCAATACGTATAGTATTATAGTATATTTTGGCATCGATACCCCCTGAACCCAGAATATAAATACCGTTTACGGCATCAGCCAGCGAATTACCATCAAGCGAAATAGAATTATTTACTATTGTAACAGATGCACCCGTAGATGGAGAAATGTAAATACCATTAACATCACTTGTACTAGTATTTACTATCGAAATATCATAAATCTTGTTTCGGGTAATAAAAGCTGTATCAGAAAAACTTGATATAAATATTACAGAGGTAAGAGAAGTAGATGTTGAAGGCGTAGTTAAATGAAACGAGTTTGAATCTAAAACAATCATCTTGTTGGCACCGTTTGTAGAATACAAACCTGCATAAGTAAGGTTTAAAAATTCATTACCATAAAAGGTGTTGTTCTTATTGGGGTTAGCTGTTGTACCCCCAAACTGAACATTATATCTTCCTCCATCAACTTTACAAAGCTCAACAAGGTTATCAGAGTTACCGGAAGCATTTGTAGATGAAGTAATATAGATACTTCTACCCGTAGAGCTGGAAGTTCCATTGGCAATATTAAGGTAGCGCAATATATTATTTGTAGCACCATTAATATACTCTATTGTTGTGCTTGCACTGGTTGTAGTGTTTGAAATTGTAAGTCCTTTTGTTGTGCCAACACCTCCAGGCCTTCCATCAATCCTTATATAATCAGCATCCGAAAGCCTAATAACTGTTGAGGTTATAGATGTCTCAATTTTAGCATTGTTTACACCAGTAGCAGGTCTTAGCGTAACAGTATTGACACTACTAGCACCTGTAAACGCAGGAAATATAATAGGATAAGTTTCACTAGATCCCGTATATGTTCCTGTTATCTCAATAATATAAGCCTGAGAAATGGTAGAGGGAATGGCTGCAATAGCATCTGTTACTGAACCATATTGATTAATTAATGTGCCCGAGCCATCTTTTAACTCAATAGAATTAGTTTGCCCCTTTGCTGAAATAGCAAATGCAGCGCACAATACGGAAAGCACCGTAAAACGCATAAGTTTTTTCATAAAATTTATTCGTGAAAATGAAAAATAAGTAAGTATAAGTAGGGGTAAGACCATATACAACTGCCTTTTCGTTGCACGATGTACCGCAAATTAATGTCATAAAAAAGTAAATCTTTTGTTATATACACAAAAACAGATAGTTAGAACCTTTTTTTGGCAAAAAAAATTTTATTCTATCTATCTATTTAATAGTCAATACTAATTTGGCTGTTAAATAGTAGAAAACATACGAATCGCACTGTTTAAATAATTGATATTCAAACCCTTTTTACATATATTAACCTCGTTTATTATATCATCAATTATAAAAAAAATATTAAGCAGCATGATTAATTAAGTCCTTCTTTTTCAGTAGATATCAGTCTCTTTTTTTATATATTGGCATCAAAAAACTGATGAGCTTTCTAATTGCCAACCCAAGTCGTCCCAACCTGATTAGTCATTATATCTTTGACAAAGCCTTTAGTGATACTGAGCTACAAAAAATTGAAGAAATACAAGCCAACTACCCTTTTGAAGCAGCAGTATTGGCCGAAGAAAAAGATAACATAGACCATATACGACAAAGCCAAATAAAATGGCTGCGTAGTGTACACCAAGAGAGCCATTGGATTTTTATGAAATTTGCACAAATGGCCGCTGAGGCAAATGCACAAATGTGGGGTTTTGACCTTACAGGTATGCTTGAAGATTTGCAATACACCGTTTACCCGGCCGATAGCGGACACTACACATGGCACATGGATATTGACCGAGGACGTGCTGCACAACGCAAAATAAGCGTAACGATGCAACTAAGCGACCCTAGCGAATATGAAGGTGGCGACTTAGAGCTTTTTACCAGCAGCGATGTAATGCGTGCGCCAAAAGAAAAGGGAACAGTAATATTATTTCCAAGCTACTTTATGCACCGCGTAACCCCTGTTACCAAGGGCACCCGGAAATCGTTAGTGCTTTGGATATCAGGCCCTCCGTATAGATAGACTTCTTTATAAACTAACGTGAGTTCAAGCTAAACGAACACAAATTTTTTGTGTTTTATATAATGTTATTTTATCCATTAAAAGCTAGCTCGAGCTTCCGCTCGTGCCGGAAATAATAGAACGTCCGCTCGGCAATGAAATTCTATTGGCTGTTCTTTTCTTCATCCCGTATACACTTGGGATTAACATGACAGCCTACAAAGGGGACAATGCAGGGCTAATTTTTGATAAATATATTTAGACTTTCCTACTTCTTCTGTAAACTTGAGTAAAGTAGAAGGATTACGAATTTGTTACCTTAGACGTTAAAGTAACTTATACTGTATTAATGCCCCAAATTAAAATACTGCTGTATACCATTTAAAATGCTCTCTACTGCTACTGATGCAATAATTAACCCCATAATTTTACTTAGCACTGCAATAGAATTATCACCAAAACGATTGTGTATTCTTTGTGATAATCTTAGTAGTAAATACGTGGCTACTAAAACAATTAACATAAGCAAGCCTGTATAACTTTGATGGAGTGCAGAAAAAGTATCGTTATCTGTAAGTAGTACTATGCCCATTATAGCACCCGGTGAGGCTATTGAAGGGATGGCGATAGGAAATACAGTAACGTGATTATAATCTTTTATCATACTCACCTCATCGTCGGGTTTGCCTCGCCCAAAAATCATTGTAAGTGAGAAAATAAAAAGTATAGCTCCACCTGATACCTGAAAGGCATCAAGACTAATTTCCATAGCTTCTAAAACAACTTGCCCCAATATTAAAAAAAACACCAAAACACCTCCGGCTATTAAAGTAGCCTTGCGTGCTATTTTGGCTTTGGTTTTTTCATCAAACTGTTTGGTTGCCTCTAAAAATACAGGAATACTTCCCACAGGATCAACAAAAGCCCAAAGGACTACAAGGGTTTTTAATGCTTCGCTAAATGTCATTTAAGAAAAAAAGGTGAATGCCTAATATACACTTTTTGGGGGGCTTAAAAAATCTTAGGCAGCCCCTTCTTTTCGTAATCGCAAATGTTTTTGTTCATCAAACCAATTTTGGTATTGCACTTGCCCGCATAAACAAAAATAAGACTAATCTCGTGGGTATAGAAATTGCCCCCTGAAATACCCTTAAAATTGGTATCAAAACTATACGTTAAACGCAAATCAGCTTCGCGCGACATATCAAACTCATACCCTGCAAAAAACATTATTGCATCCGTATTTTTTAAATAGCCTTTAAACTGATTGAAACGGTACGATAACCCACCAAATACCTTTTGGTTTAGGTACATAATATTCGCATCAAAAATACTGTGTATTTGTACCACATCTTGGTTCATATAACGCAATGAGGGTATTATAAAGCTTTTCTCACTTAGTGGAATTAAAAGCCCCGTATGCAAAGTATACTTTCTTGGCATTACCCCATTTTCAATCAAGCCCACATAGGGTTTAAAAATATGGTGCATTGCAAAACCCAAATGAAAAGTCATGTCCCACCGCTTATTTACATAAAGTCTTTGCCTCCACAAAAATCCAGTTGCAAAATCGGGGCTTCTAGTCCCATCATAATTTATTGTGGCTTGCGTAGTACGTGGACTTACTACCCCCAAAACAGGGTCTATTTGGTCGCCAAACACCAACTTATTCCAATCTATATTTCTGGTAATATAACTGGCTTGTAGCGAGAAACTAAACGAACCTGCCGATTTATCCTTTCTTCTTCTATTCAAAGAATAAGGGGTATGGAAGGCGAATGTTGCCCCCAACTCTGTTGATTTTAGCTTTCCTTCGCCCTCGCTATCGGTAATACCTATGACCCCAAAACCAACACGCGGGAAAGCACACGGTTGATAATCATAACTAACGGCTTGAGTGTTAAAATTGCTAGGCAAATTGCGCCATAGTGTACGACTGGCTACTGACAGCCTATGTCCTTGGTCTATACCTGTAAAGGCCGGGTTTAGGTACACGCGACTATTGAACAATTGCGAAAATGCAGGATCTTGAGCCCGCAAGGCATTAGTTAGCAAAAACCAAAACAAAAGAGTGCTGTATAGCCTTTTCACAATTTTTATATTCTTATCGTATTAGTGTAACTGTTCCTTCTCTATAATGTCGGCCATTGGATGCTTTTTGCCCCGGCCATACTGAACCATCTAAAAATTCAGCCTCAATCTTCCACACATAAACATCTTGCTGGCAGGGTTTGCCGTCAAACACACCATCCCAGCCTTCGGCGGGTTTGGTATCTTGTATTGCGGTTGAACTAAACAGTAGTTTACCCCATGTATCGTATACTTCAAACTTATAGTCTTTTAATGAAATAGCCACAGGTTTAAAGGTTCGTACATCAGGGCCTCCTGCACCAGGGGTAAAGGCATTGGGCACAAATACTCCTTTAAATATGGGCACTTCAACAGTGGCATAAGCCGTATCACGACAGCCTTGTGCAGTAGTAATATATTGCGTAACCTGATAATTGCCTACGTAGCTATACCTATGTGTTGGGCTTGGGATATTATCATTGCCGCCATCACCAAAATCCCACAAATAGGTTGCTGCATTTTGTGAAGCATCAGTAAAGTTGGCTATACCATACCCCGCAGGGTTGGTGCTAAATGAATAATTGAAGCCTGCCACAGGAACGGGATGAACCACTACACCCGTGCCAAGCGTTAACGAATCGGCACAAGTACCGCCACTGGTAACTTTCAGCTTCACGCTAAATGTACCCGATGTAGTATAGGTATGTATTGGACTTTGATTGGTATCGGTAGTTCCGTCTCCAAAATCCCACTCATAACTGTTGGCTTGTTGAGAATTATCATTAAACGTAACGGTGAGTGGAGGGCAGCCTCTATTGGTATCCAATGTAAAATTGGGAACAGGTATTTGGAAAATCTCGAACGTACGTGAAGCAGTGTCTTGACAACTAAATTGATTGCTGGCAGTAAGCACAGTAGTAAACGTTCCGAAATTATTAAACTGCACCGATGGATTATTCAGGTTTGATGTTACTCCGTTTCCAAAATTCCAACTGTAGCCTGTTGCTCCTGTGCTGTTGTTGGTAAAATCTACCACCACAGGGGCATTGCAATAAGTACTGGTTTGCATAAAATCGGCAGTAGGCGAAGGGTGTACTTGTATTATTCTATCAATAGAATCTTCGCAGCCTTGTGCATTGCGTACTATAAGACGTGCTGTATATACACCTGTATTTGCATAGCTGTGTGTAGGATTAACTAGGTTTGATGTATTGCCATCGCCAAATTTCCATTGTAAGAACACTGTATTTACACTGCCGTTACTAAAGGTAACAGGCAATGGAGGACAGCCTTGTGATGTATCTAAATTAAGTACAGGTGTAGGGGCTGCATTTATACGCACTGTATCTTGGTACGAATTAGTACACGAGTTTATGGCCGAGGTAACATCAAGCCTAACCAAATAAGCACCTGCGGCAGGGAAAGCATAAGTAGGGTTACTTAAAGTTGAGGTATCACCTGTGCCAAAATCCCATCTAAAACCTGCAACATTGGTGGTTTGACTTAAGAACTGAATATTTTGCCCCTCACACTGAGTTGAAGGCGCATTGGTAAAGCTAACCGTTGGCCCTGGTTGTACACGGATAAACTGCTCACTAGTATCGTAGGTACACGTATTGCTAATAAATTGCCTTATTCTAAATACTCCTGTATCTGTAAATGTATGGGTAGGGTTGGCATTGCTTGAGAAATTGCCATCGCCAAAATCATAATTTACAAGGGTAGCTCCTTTTGAAAAATCGGAGATATTAATAGTAAGCGGAACACAGCCAATAGTGGTATCTAAACCAAACAACGATTTTGCATTTTTGGGCAATACCGTAACTGTGCGTGTGGCTGTATCAACCCCACAGCGGTTAACCACTCGTAAGCGTATGGTGTATACGGTTATCACGGTATCAGTGGTATACGTTTGTGGCGGAGGGTTTTGTAGTGTACTTGTATTGCCGTTACCAAAATCCCAGAAATAATCTTCGGGAAAACCCGCACTAGTATTGGTAAATGTAAATGTTTTAGGCGTACATCCGCTGGTTGCATCGGAGCCAAAATTGGCCACAGGCTGTGGATATACTTTCACCGTATCGTAAGCAAAGCGGCTACCGCACAGATTAGTTGCCCTTAATGTTACCACATAGTTGGTATCAACCACTAAACTTTGTTGGTAGGTAACAGTGGGGGGGCTATAAACATTGCTTGATTGACCGTTACCAAAATTCCATTGGTAGCTGGTATAAGCACCTGTGCTATTATTAGTGAAATTAGCATTTAACGGAGCACATCCCGAATCGGGAGCTAAAGTAAATGTAGGACTTGGCGGAGCAACAATTTCTATATTTCGGGCAAAAGAATCTATACAACCGTATACAGTTCTGCCAATAAGTGATACACGATAGAAACCGGGTGTAGTAAATGTATTAACACCTACCACGCTATTTGAGGTATCGCCATCGCCATAATCCCAGTGGTAGGTAAATGCACCTGCTGACGTATTGGTATAAAATATATTTCTATTAATACACTCTATGGTATCGCCATTAAAGCGAACAACAGGCATAGGGCGTACTATCACAGGGTTACTAGTACTATCGGTACATCCTCTATCGGTGGTTACTACCAGTTTTGCAGTATATGAGCCATCAGTAGCGTAAGGATGCATAGGGTTTTGTATGGCTGATGAACCACCATCGCCAAACGTCCACGTCCAAGTAGTAATACTGCCTGTTGCTACCGTACTGCTATCAAAGAAAGAAGCACTATCAACCAAACAAGTTGGCGGCACGCCAAATTTGGCTTGTGGTTTAGGGAATATAATCAAGGGGCGTGTTAACGTATCACGACAATTGCGGTCAGTGGTTACAATTAAACGTACATTAAATGTGCCGTGCGCATTGTAGCTGTGGCTAGGATTTAACGCTGATGAAGTAAAGCCGTCGCCAAAATCCCAGTTCCTGTTGATTATGCTGCCTGTGCTAACTTTTGATGTATCGGTAAAGGCAGAATTGAAACCGAAGCAAATATCTTGTGAGGTATACCCCGCCAAAGGTTTGGGGTGTATGGTTATTGTTTTTGATACTGAATCTCTACAGCCAAAATTGGTGGTAACAATTAGCTTGGCTGTATAACTGCCTGCTGTATACAACTTGCTTGGATTCTGTTGGGCAGATGTCGTTCCATCACCAAAAGCCCAGTTCCAGTTGGTATTTGTTCCTTGGTTTAATGTACTGCTATCGGTAAAGGCAGTAGCATTGGGGTAACACTCGGTAGTTGCTCCGTATTTTACTACAGGCAATGGTTTCACCGCTATTTTCACCACATTTCTAAACGTGGTACACGATGCCGAAATTACCCTACGGCGGTAGTAAGTAGTATCAAACAACGCAGGGGGTTGGTAGTTTAATGTATTGTTTGTGCCTGTTGCACTTACCCACGTGCTGTTATCATTGCTTTGTTGCCATAAATAGCTAAATGTACCGCTACCACCTCCTGTTGCTGCACTGGTAAGCTGTGCAGGAGTTTGAGCGTAGCATATTACTTGTGGACTTTGTATACTATCTTGTGTAATGGCAGGTGTTACATTCACTTTTACAGGTGATGATGTATCAGAGCAAGGCCCAGAGAATACTATGCGCCTGTACCATGTAGTAACAGTTAGTGCTGCGGGTGAATAACCCACACTGTTGGCAGCACTGATGTTTGCCCAACTAATACTATCAGTACTTTGTTGCCATTGGTAGGTAAAGGTGTTGCTACCACCGCTTACGTTTCCACTGGTTTGGGTAAACGGTGCAGGTATACTTCCCTCACAAATAAATTGGTTAGCACTTATGGCATTGTTAATAATGTCGGGTTTTACTTCTAATTGCTTCTCTATGCTGTCTTTACAGTTCTTATCAGAAGTAGCCGTTAATCTAACGGTATACACTCCTGCCGTTGCGTATGTTTTTGTAGGTGGGGTAGTTTGGGTACTTGTATCACTTGCTACAAGGGTATTGTATCGCCACAAATACGAATTTGTACCGCTTGCTATTGTTGTGTTGTTGGTGAAGCTAAATACGTTTTGACCATAGCACTGTAAGCTATCGTTAATAGTAAAATTAGGCGTTGGTTTGGGGTATACGTATACAGGACGTTGCACTGAATCTTTACAGCCGTTTATTGAAGTTACTACAACACGTACAGTGTAGGTGCCGTGTGCTGTATATACTTTGGTGGGTGATGTTTGGGTACTCGTATCACCATTGCCAAAACTCCACAAATAGCTTAATCCTTGTGATGGATTGATACTGCTATTATTGGTAAACACAAAACTGTTACCGTTTATACATTGGTCGGTATCGTTTACTGCAAAGGTGGGAGTAGGTTTTGAGTATACCACCATTGGTTTATCAGCAGTGTCTTTACAACCAAAATTACTTGTAGCTAAAAGGGTAACAGTATAGTTGCCGTTAGCCGCATACACCTTGTTTGGTGGTGTTGATACTATACTGGTATCGTTGGCACTTTCGCCAAAGTTCCACCTGTATGTATTTGTTCCGCTTGATATAGTTGAGGTATTGGTAAAGGCAAAACTATTTCCGTTTACGCATTGGTCGCTATCGTTTACACTAAATATTGCTATTGGTTTTGGATAGATAACAACGGATTTAGTAAGTGTATCGCCGCAACTATTGTTGGTAGTTACTATGAGCCTTACATTATAAGTACCGCTTGCAGCGTAGGTATGCGTTGGGGTTTGATTAGTAGATGTATTTGCATCGCCAAAACTCCAATTGTGGCTTTGTATACTACCCGTGCTTACGGTAGAATTATTAGTAAAGTTAGACGTAAAACCAAAACAGGTATCAGCAACAGCAAATGCGGCTACGGGTTTGGGGGTTATGGTTATTGTTTTTGATGTTGAATCTTGGCAACCGAAATTGGTGGTTACTATCAACTTGGCGGTATAACTACCTGCTGTATATTGTTTGCTTGGGTTTTGTTGGGTTGATGTTGTTCCGTCGCCAAAAGTCCAGTTCCAGTTGGTATTTGTTCCTTGGTTTACTGTGCTGCTATCGGTAAATACCGTAGCGTTGGGAAAACATTCGGTAGTGTTACCAAAAGCAACCACTGGCAATGGTTTCACCGCTATTTTTAAAATATTACTAAAGGTGCTACACGCTGCCGATACTACTCTACGGCGATAATACACCGTATCGGTAAGGCTTGGCGGTTGGTAGTTAATAGTAGTATTACTGTTTGATGCTCCTACCCATGTAGTGCTATCGTTACTTTGCTGCCATACGTAGCTAAAGTTGCTATTGCCCCCATTGGGTGCTGCACCAATCAATTGCGCGGGGGTTTGTGCGTAGCATATCACTTGTGGACTGCTAACGGTATTGTTAACTACTGATGGAGTTACCGCAATACGTATAGGTGTTGAAGTATCACCGCAAGGCCCTGAAGATACTATGCGTCTGTACCATGTTGTATCGGTAAGCGCAGGAGGTGCATAACGTACACTTGTTGCTCCACTTATGCTTGTCCAGCTAATGCTATCAAGGCTTTGTTGCCATACATACGTAAAGGCACTACTACCGCCGCTAACGGCACTACCGCTTTGGCGTAATGTATCAGGTGTTTGACCTTCACAAATGGCCTGTGATGCGCTAATGGCATTGTTAATAATATCGGGCTTAACTTCTACCTGTTTCTCAATACTGTCTTTACAGTTATTATCAGAAGTGGCGGTTAAACGTATAGTAAATACCCCATCACCCGTATATGTTTTTGTTGGGTTAATTTGAGAAGAAGTATCAAAAGTAGAGTTAAGATCAAATCGCCAGAAATAAGAAATCGAACCCGTGCTTATAGTGCTGCCATTGGTAAAGGTAAACGCATTAGGGCCAAAACACTGTAAGGTATCATCAATAGTAAATGCAGGGTTTGGCTTGGCATATACATGCACATTGGCTTGGGTAGAATCGGCACAACCGTGTACCGATGTTACCCTAACTTTTACGGGATATGTACCTACCGCATTGTATGTTTTTGTGGGTGATGTTTGGGTGCTGGTTGTTCCGTCGCCAAACGTCCATAAATAACTAAGTGCCACGAATGGGTTAACAGTACTTGTATTGCTAAATACAAAGCTATTTCCGTTGATACATTGGTCGGTATCGTTGGCGGTATAGGCAGGGGTTGGTTTTGCATATACTACCACTTGCTTATCCAAGCTACGCACACAACCGAAGTTGGTAGTTGCTGTTAGTCTAACGGTGTATGTACCATTAAAAGCATATACTTTGTTGGGAGGGGTGGTTTGCGAGTTGGTATCATTAACACTACTACCAAAATTCCATAAATAGGTGTTTGTACCGCTACTTACAGTTGAGTTATTGGTAAATATAAAGTTGTTACCGTTTACGCATTGGTCACTATCGTTTATAGTAAAGGCTACCGTAGGATTAGGATATATAGTTTGATTTTTGGTAACCGTATCGCTACACCCGTTATCGCTCACCACTATTAAGCGCACACTGTATGTGCCCCCTGTGGCGTAATTGTGCGTAGGGTTAATAGCTACTGAGGTATCACCATCGCCAAAACTCCAACGGTAACTTAAAATACTACCCGTAGCTACGGTAGACGTATTGGTAAAGTTTGAAGTAACACCCGCACAAGTAATGGTATTAGTGAAATTTGCCACAGGTTTTGGATGTACTATAATAGACTGACTTAACGAGTCTTTACATCCAAAATTAGTAGTAACAATAAGTTTTACTGTATACGTACCTGCGGTACTATACAGTTTAGAAGGGTTTTGTTGTGATGAAGAAGTGCCATCGCCAAACGTCCATGCCCAAGTACTTAAAGTGCCTTGGTTTACTGTGGTACTATCGGCAAACTGAGTACTTTCAGGGTTACACACTGTAGTATTACCCCAATCTACCGCAGGTAAAGGTTTCACTGCTATTTTCACCACAGCACTAAAAGTGGTACAAGTAGCCGATATTACCCTACGGCGGTAATACACTGTATCGGTAAGACTTGGTGGGGTATAGTTAATAGTATTGTTAGTGCCCGAAGCATTTACCCAAGTACTGTTGTTATTACTTTGTTGCCACAAATAACTAAATGTGCTGTTTCCTCCTGTTGGAGTAGAGCCACTTAGTGCATTTGGTGTTTGTCCAAAACATATATTTTGGTTGGCTGTAATAGTATTGTTGGCTATAGCCGGAATAATAGTGATGCGCACAGAACTTGAGGTATCAGCACAAGGCCCTGAAATAACAATACGCCTATACCATGTAGTAATGCTAGGTGCAGGAGGCGCATAGCTTGCCGATGTTGCCCCGCTTATGTTTGTCCAAGTGCTGCTATCGGTGCTGCTTTGCCATTGGTAGGCAAAACTGCTTGTGCCCCCGCTTACCCCACCACTAAGTTGGTTAAGGGTGGTTGGAGTAGTACCCTCGCATAAAGTTTGTGAAGCTGTTATTACGTTATTAAGAATATCAGGGTTTATTACCACTTTTTTCTCAATAGAGTCGCGGCAAATATGGTCAGAAGTAGCTGTTAAACGTATTGTAAATGTACCGTCGTTAGTATACGTTTTTGTAGGATTAGTTTGGGTTGATGTATCGTTGGCACTAAACAAATCAAATCGCCAGAAATAGGTATTTGAGCCACTGCTTATTGTACTGTTATTGGTAAAGCCAAACACATTTGCACCAAAGCATTGCAAAGTATCGTCAATAGTAAAATCAGCCACAGGGTCGGGATACACATAAACCGTTTTCTCTACCGAATCTAAACAACCGTGTATAGAGGTTACCACCAAGCGTACCACATAAGTGCCATCGGCAGTGTACACTCTTGTAGGCGATGTTTGTGTACTGGTTACTCCCTGTCCTAATCTCCATAAATAACTAAGCCCAACAGCAGGGTTAATGGTACTGCTGTTAGTAAACCTAAAGCTATTACCACGAAGACATTGGTCGCTATCGTTTATACTAAAATTAGGCGTTGGTTTTGCATACACCACCATTGGCTTAGTAGCCGTATCGGCACAACCGAAATTGGTAGTAGTAATAAGTGTTACCGTATAGTTTCCGTTGGCTGCATATACTTTAGTAGGATTAGCCTTTGTACTTGTATCGTTTAATCCGCTGCCAAAATCCCACAAATTAGTATTACTGCTTGAAGGAACAGTAGAAAGGTTAGTAAATACAAAACTGTTGTTATTTACACACTGGTCGCTATCGTTTACACTAAAGTTAGCAACAGGATTAGGGTGTATGGTAACGGGCACAACCACAGTATCAGCGCAACCGTTATTGGTGCTTACAATAAGGGTAACATTGTATGTGCCTAAGGCTGCATATTGGTGCGAAGGGCTTTGTGTAGCGGTGGTATTGCCGTCGTCAAAATCCCAATGATGGCTTATTATACTGCCCGTGCTAACGGTAGAGTTATTGGTAAAATTAGTAGTAATGCCCAAACAACTATTGGGAGCAGTAAAGGCAGCCGTAGGTTTGGGGTGAACAGTAATGCTTTTACTTAACGAATCCTGACAGCCAAAATCTGTGGTTACAATAAGTTTAACGCTGAAAGAACCTGCTGTGCCGTAAACCTTAGTAGGGTTTTGACTGGTTGATGTTGTACCATCGCCAAAACTCCACAACCAATTGGTAATGGTGTTGCCTGCGCTTGCCGTTGCACTATCAGTAAATGTAGTGCTATTAGGGTAGCAAACGGTAGTTGCACCAAAACTAACTACAGGCAATGGTTTCACTGCTATTTTAACAATATTGCTATACGTGGTACAAGTAGCCGATATTACCCTACGGCGATAATACACCGTATCGGTAAGGCTTGGTGGAGTATAATTAATACCTGTATTTGTGCCTGTTGCACTAACCCATGTTGTGCTATCGTTACTTTGTTGCCACAAATAGCTAAACGAGCCGCTACCACCTGTGGGTGTAGCACCTGCTAATGCGTTTGGCGTTTGCTGAAAGCATATATTTTGCGATGCTGAAATAGTATTGTTGGCCAATGCAGGAGTAACTGCTATACGAACAATATTTGATGTATCAGCGCAAGGGCCTGAACCTACTATACGCCTGTACCAAGTAGTATCGGTAAGTGCAGGCGGAACGTAAATAGTAGCTGTTGCACTACCAATATTACTCCAGTTTAAGCTATCAGTACTTTGTTGCCATTGGTATGCAAAACTGCTATTACCACCACTTACGGTAGCTGTTTGGCGCAAGGTATCGGGTATTTCTCCTTCGCACAGGTATTGGTCGGTAGAAATAGTATTGTTTACAATATCAGGTTTCACCTCTACCTGTTTTTGTATAGAGTCTTTACACTGATAATCCGATGTGGCTATTAAACGAACATTGTATACCCCATCAATTGCATAGGTTTTACTTGGGCTTGTTTGGTTTGATGTATCGTTAGCCGTTAGTAAATCAAATCGCCAGAAATAGGTATTTGTACCGCTACCAATAGTACTGGTATTAGTAAAAGTAAATACGTTAGCACCAAAGCATTGCAGGGTATCGTTTATAGTAAAATTAGCCGTTGGTTCAGGACGAACATAAACATTACGCTCTACTGAATCTAAACACCCGTTTACAGAGGTTACTACCAAACGTACAGGGTATGTGCCTTCTGCCAGATAACTTTTTGTAGGACTGGTGCTTGTACTGGTATTTCCATCACCAAAACGCCATATATAACTAAGACCCACCAATGGGTTTATGGTACTGGTATTGGTAAAAGTGAAACTATTACCCAGCAAACACTGGTCGCTATCGTTTATGCTAAATATAGGGTCGGGTTTAGCATACACAATCATAGTTTGAGTAGAAGAATCCACACACCCTTGATTTGATGTAGCTATCAGCTTCACCCCATAATTACCATTGGCAGCGTATACCTTACTTGGGTCGGTTTGGGTAGAAGTATCGGTAGTGCTTTCGCCCAAATTCCAAGCATAGGTTAATGTTCCTGCACTAATAGTGCTAGTATTGGTAAAAACAAAGCTATTACCGTTTATACACTGGTCAATATCATTAACCGTAAACGATGGGTTGGGTTTTGGGTAAACCGTAACAGGAACAACAGCAGTATCTCTACAACCGCTATCGGTTACTATTATCAATTGCGGGTTATAATTACCGCTTGTAGTGTATGTTTTGGTAAGCGTTGCTCCAAGCCCTGTATTTCCATCACCAAACGTCCAATTGTATTGGGTGATAGCTCCTGTTGCCACCGTCGAAGCAGTTGCATCAAAACTATGCCCGTTGTTTACACAAGTATCGTTTACTGTAAACGAGGCGTTAGGTTTTGGGTGAATATTGATATTACGGGTTGTGCTGTCAACACAACTACTGTCTGATGTGGTTACCAGTTTAATAGTATAGTTACCTACTGCACCGTAACTGTGTGTAGTACTGTTTCCTGTTCCGTTATTACCATCACCAAAAGTCCAACTGTATTGAGCAATACTTCCCGAACCTATGGTTGAGGTAGAAGTGAACGAAGCATTTAATCCAAAACAAACACTTGCAGTTGTAAATGCCGCATCAGGATTGGGGTTTACAAGTACTTTTACAGGGCTACTGTTATTATCGCACACGCCCGATGTTACCACACGTCGGAAGAAAGTAGTTTGCGTTAATGCACCCGATTGGTAGAAGGTATCGGTTGCACCAATAATATTACTCCAGTTAGAAGAATCGACACTTATTTGCCAACGGTAGGTAAATGTGCCTATACCACCCGTAGGGCTAGTACCGTTAAATTGTGAGGGAGTGAAACCCTCGCATAAAAATTGGTTAGCTGTTATTCCGTTATCGGCCAATGCAGGGGTAACGGTAATTTTTACGGGAGAAGAAGTGTCAGAACAAGGACCTGAAACTACTATACGCCTATACCAAGTTGTATCGGTAAGTACTGGGGGCTGGTAAGCTGCCGATGTAGCACCACCAATATTGCTCCAGTTAAGACTGTCTGTGCTGTTTTGCCATTGGTATACAAATGTTCCGCTACCACCATTAATCGTTATACCCGTTTGCTTTAACGAATCGGGAGCGAAACCTGCACATATACCTTGATTGCTGGCAATAGTATTGTTTGAAATATCAGGGTTTATGGTAACCGTTTGCTGAACCGAATCTATACAGTTTTGATTTGATGTAGCTATCAAACGTATAATATACGTTCCATCAGTACCGTACACTTTTGTAGGACTGGTTTGGGTGGATGTGTCGGTAGTTGAGGGTGCATTAAATTTCCACAAATAAGTTACCGTACCTGCACTTATAGTGCTGGTATTAGTAAGCGAAACCGAGTGGCTAGGGAAACACTGCACCGGACTGTTGGTTGTAAACCCGGGTGCAGGACTAGGATATACATATACTGTTTTGCTAATAGAATCTTTACAACCGCCTGATGTAATGGTAGTAACCAACTTAACGGTATATGTACCCGCTGTTGAATATGTTTTTGTCGGGCTAGATTGGGTTGAAGTTGTTCCGTCGCCAAAATTCCATACATTACTTAGTGTACCAGCCGCAGTTGAGTTATTGGTAAATACAAAACTGTTACCGCTAAGGCATTGGGCAGTATCATTAATACTAAAGTCAGCCGTAGGGTCGGCATACACAGTCATGTTTCGGGTGATAGAATCTCTACATCCCTCATTTGACGTTCCTACCAGTTTCACAGGATATACACCTGCTGCACCGTAACTGCGGGTTGGGTTAGCTGTTGAAGTGGTATCATTAGCCACACTACTTAGTTGCCACAAATAAGTAGCTGTGCCCGAGCTAATACTACTGGTATTGGTAAATATAAAGTTATTGCCCAGCAAACATTGGTCGGTATCATTTACCGTAAATGCCATATCAGGCTTAGGGTAAACATATACCGTAGCTTTTACAGAATCAATACAACCGTTGCTTGAAGTAGTTGTTAATGTAACTGTAAAAGTGCCTGCCGCAGAATATGTTTTTGACGGGCTGGTTTGGGTAGATGTTGTGCCATCGCCAAACTTCCACGTATAGCTTAGCGTACCCGATGATATTGAAGATGTATTGGTAAACGTAAAACTATTCCCGTCAATACACTGGGTAGTATCGTTTATTGTAAATGCAGGCGTAGGTTGCGGATAAACATATACGTTTTGCACAGCCGTATCAATACATCCGTTATCCGATATGGTGATAAGTGTAACCGTATACACACCCGTATCAGCATATACCTTTGTCGGGTTGGTTAGCGTAGAGGTATCGTTGACAGTACCGCTAAAACTCCACAAATAGCTTATAGTTCCACTACCAATGGTACTGGTATTGGTAAATATAAAATTATTACTGCTAAGGCATTGGGTAGTATCGTTTACTGTAAATACTGCATTTGGTTCAGGATGTACATATACAGTATGTTCAACAGTATCAATACAACCGCCTTCAGTAGTTACAATTAACCTCACCGTATAGGTATTTGCAGCTACATACGTATGCGTAGGGCTTTGCGTTATGCTTGTATCCCCATCGCCAAACTGCCAAAAATAATTAGTTATAGTTCCACTGCTAATTGTTGTGCCGTCTGTAAAAACAAAGCTGTTTCCATTAAGACATTGCGTTGTATCGTTTACTGTAAATTCCGCAACAGGAAAAGGGTCTATAATAATAATCTGCCGTGCTGTATCAAAACCGCACTCGTTGGTAAAAGTTATTGTAACAACGTACGTCCCTGCCTGACCAAAACTTATGGTAGGCGATGCCTCCGTGGAGTCTCCCAATGTATAGCTATACCCCGTTGCCCCCGTTATTACCCATTGGTAGCTAAGGGTATCGCCAAACATATTATCGTACACAGGTCGGTGCAAAAGCACACTCCCTGCCGTATCAAAAAATATAGTTTGTGCTCCGCAATACCGCTGCGTATCAGGTAATGATACTACAGGCGCATCTTTTACTAAAATAGTATCTTGAACACTATCTGCTGAACAACGATTCTCAGCAAGTAATTGTACAAAATAATATCCTGCTGTATTAAATTCAAAAACAGGGCTGTCTGAAGCGAGTGTACCTGATAATAGTGTATAACCGCTATTGGGTGTTACTTGCCAAACATATTCTAAATCGGTACCGGTGGAATTATTGGTAAATGATACTACGTGATTTAAACATCCGCTATTGCCTGCACCATTAATAGTAAAAGCAGCCGTTGGGGGACTTATTACCCGCACTATTCTGCGTATAGTATCATCACCACACACACTTAGTCCCGCTTGGGCTATATTACCTACTATCAACTCAACCTCATATAGGCCTGTATCGGTAAAGGTTACATTTAGGGTTTGGCTACCCCAGTTGGCGGGGTTATTATTCCAATTCCCATGATTACCAAAATAACCACTGTTTAGTGTCCATCCTGCCCCTGGAGTTATATCCCACAAACGGCGTGGGGTTTGGTTACAACCACTGTTTGATGATACACTACCTGTATCTGATACATCGCGTATAAGAAAAGGTGTGTTTAAACACACCGTATCATCATCGGGATCAAACTCAATTTCAGCAACTGGTTTTGTTGATATATATATTGGGCGTATAGTAGCACTATTAGTACCACAAGGATTAGTTACAATAAGTTCGGCTTGAAAAGAGTTGGGAAAACCCGGTGTATTTGTTCCACACGAGGGAACTAAAAACGATTTTACTATTGCAGGTGGCGGTGGGTGCGAATAAACCGAGGGTGTAGAACCATCGTTAAAATTAAGTGTATACGTCGTTCCCGAAGCATTATTACCTACACCTGTAGAGCTAGTATCAACAGTAAACGTAATATTATATGGCCTACAACCTGATGTACTACCTGTATTACCAATACTCACAGCAGGGTTACCTCCATTAAACACAGTATAGGTATTGTTATTTGTGCACCCAAATGAATCGGTAGCAGTTACAGTCATAGTAAACTGGCCATCGGTACCGTATACGTGCGTTATAGTATCAAAACTACTGGTAAAACTTTGGCTTGTACCATCCCCCCAATTTATACTATACGTACTATTAGTTCCCGTTGTTGTAGATACATTATCAATTTGTAATGAGAACGGGTTTGATGACACATTACACTGAACAAACTTGGGGATATTATTAAAATCGTCAATAGAGGGGTCGGGACGACGGCGTACATATATTGTTTTGGTGATTGTATCGGCACAACCACCGGGTGTACTGGCTATAAGTCTTGCCGTATAGCTTACAATAGAACGAGTCCCTACTGTATCGTAAACATTTGTGGGATTAGTTGCCGTTGAGGTAGTTCCGTTTCCAAACGACCACGCATAACTTAAAGAACTGCCTGTTGAGGTATTACTAAACGCAACTGTTGAACCCGAACAAGCACTATCTGTAGCAAAATTAAAATCGGCAGTAGGGTAATTGTATATATTAACGGCAACTGCGCTGCTAGTGTCTATACAGCCGTTTTGTGATACTATTAGCCTATATATACCCGTACTGTTTACAGTTAATGTTGAATCGGTAGCTCCCCCAATATTCGCATTGCTTTCTTGCCATTGATAATTTAGCCCTGTAGCCGTAGTAGCCGCAAGAACAACAGAATTTCCAATACAAATATTTTGGGTAGATGATGGACTAAATGCAGCATTAACCTGCGTAATGGTTATTAACTGAAAAACAGTATCTGAACAAGAAGGCGCACTAAAAAATCGATACATCCACACCGTATCAGTAGTGGCGGTGCTATAAGTTTTTGTAGCAGTATCGTTTATTACACTTATATTATTGCTGCTAAACCTAAATATTACACTGTCTTTCGATGCACTGGTAGTATCAATAAAACTAATGGATTGACCCACACACAGCGGTGATGATATAGCAAAACCACTATTGCCCACGCACTGCCCCTGCAATGCATTTGCAATAAATATTAAAGCAAATAATATCCATAGTTTGTATATACTATTACCCATTAAACTTGGTTAGTAGGGGTGCAACAATCTCAAAAAAACACAAAAAGCTTTAACTTATGCTTACAAAATTTTAAAATTTACAACAGCATAAGTCCGCAAAGATACTAGAAAATCGAATTAAAAGTCAATACTTTAACAAAGGCGCAACATTAAATAATAGTTACTATTTACGCTTAAATTTTAAACTAAATTAATCTTCAACTCACCTTATATTTGAACTAGTTTATTTGTAGTTTTTGTAGCCCGGCTATATGTTTCTAACAGCATATAGGGTACTGGCAAGTATGCAACAGTATTCCGCACTAGATTACTTATAAACTACCACACACTGAAAATGTGTTTTTGAGGTACAGGTTCGAATCCTGTCTAAACGTGGGGAAACCCATCGGTTTAGTGGTTCAATGGCAGAACACCCGACGTCGGATCGGAAAGAAGTAAGGTATCTTCTATAAAAAATACCGCCTCCAAGCGGAGATGGCTCTCCTTAAAAAAAGCCAAAAAAAGCAAATTGCCTTGTCCCGCAAAATAGCTTGCTATTAGTGCAGTTGGCCTATTGCTATGTAAGATTTGAGATACCGTATACAAAGCATATATATGCAGTTATACTTGAGGCTAATAAGTACTACACTTATTAGCTAATTCTATAACCCCATTTATATACTTTTGTACTTAACAAAACTTCCGCAAAAGACTAATGGATAAGGCAAAATGCTTTTATTAATACAATAATAAAATGTTTGAAAAAGTAACCATATTAAAAAACCAAATAGGTTTGGTTTTTAAAAAAGGCAACTACGAAACCTTTTTAACTGAAGGTGAAGAGTATTTATGGAACAAAGAAGTTAAAAAGTATAACCTTAGCGATGCTTTTTTCCCTCCAGTAGAATTAGATATACTGCTTAGCGATAGCCGATTGGCTGCATTGCTTGAAGTGGTAGATATAAACGATAGCCAACTGGGCATTTGCTTTGAAGAAGGTAAGTTTAAACGTATGCTTACCATAGGCAGGTATGTATATTGGAAAAACCAAAAACAACGCGAGTTTAAAACCTACGATATAACCAACTATAATATACCCGATAGTTTTGACAAAAGCCTTTTGGGAAGACCTGAATTGCAAGCATATATACGTAGTTTTATAGTAGAACCTACCGAAAAAGCTCTGTTTTATGAAAACTATGCTTACATAAAAACATATACCGCAGGCAAATACTACTACTGGAAAAATGAAACACCTATAACCATTTTTCCTATTGATTTAAGGCAACAACAATTAGAAATTTTAGGACAAGAAATACTTACAAAAGATAAAGCAGGATTGCGCATTAACTTTTTAAGCACCTTTAAAGTGATTGATGTAGAAAAAGCAGGCCTTGAAATAAAAAATTATAAAGAGCACTTGTATACTGCTTTACAATTGGCATTACGCGAATATACTGGCAGCCTTACTTTAGATGAATTACTTGCCAACAAAGAAGAGATTGGTAAATATATTTTTGAGAAAGTAAAAGACAAGGCCGCTGCAATAGGCGTTGAACTTATTGATGCAGGTGTAAAAGACATTATTTTACCCGGCGAAATAAAAGACATACTAAACCAAGTATTAATAGCCGAGAAAAAAGCACAAGCCAATATTATTACCCGCAGAGAAGAAACAGCATCAACCCGTAGTTTATTAAATACTGCTAAACTGATGGAAGATAACCCTGTGCTGTTTAAACTAAAAGAGCTTGAATATGTGGAACGATTGAGTGAAAAAATATCGCAAATTAACGTTTCAGGCGGAGGGCAAATTTTAGACCAGTTGAAAGAAATACTGGTGGGCACTAAAAAAGATTAATCAACGTGAGTTCGAGATAAGAAACTCCATTTACAGCGGGTTAAAACCCACTGCTGTTCCTATTACAGCCCTCAAGACGACTTAAGACGACTTAAGTCGTCTTGAGGGCTGTAATTTTTGATAGAATAGGTTTTTAACCCTATTTAAAAAACATTAACACCCTTATAAACAACACATTATACAATTTATTATGTCCAACTCTCGTCAATCAGGCTTTTCAGCCCAAATATGGCAACGAAGGTTGCACAAATCATCAAAAGGTTTGTTGGCGTAGTGGGCATCCAAAGGCATGGCTTTTAGTCCTTCAATA
Source organism: Bacteroidia bacterium (assembly GCA_037968475.1). GTDB lineage: Bacteria > Bacteroidota > Bacteroidia > UBA8524 > UBA8524 > SB11. The sequence goes on along the minus strand of JBBKVO010000005.1, from coordinate 145,697 downwards.
ACAGTACTATCTGCCTTTGTTACCCGCATTTGTATAGGCGCAAAACCTGCCAATGCAAATTGAGTGTAATACTCATTAGCCAATAAGCGGTTTTGATAGTGCAGGTTGTTATTGTATTTAACGTCCCATTCCTTCCAGCTGTATTGGTAAAAATTAAATGGCGATATGCTTTTATCCGTGTATTGATAATGGTCTTGCAAATCGATAATACAACTTATAATACCCCCTGCCTTTAGCAAACGATAACACTCTTGCAGAATGGGCAAAATATCCGCTTTGGGAATATGCTCCAGCGTATCGGTTGAGTGTATATAATCAAAACTGGCGGTTTCAAATCCTGTTTTGCGGGCATCAATATTAGTATGGTATTCTATTCCTGTATTTGCAGTTAGTTCAGCTATATTTTTCACCTGCAACTCCACCCCTCTCCTATCCAGCACATCATTTACCAACTCTAGTTTTAGCAAGGGATTCAAATCGGTAACAATTTGTTGTGGCACGCCTCCTTCCCACAAGGCTAAAGGCACGGCCAAATCGTATCCGCCACCAAACTCATAGACTATTACATCCTCTTTACTATCCTCACCATGTGCAAAGGCCTGCAAATGTTGCTTGGCTGCAAAATGCTTTTGGTCAAACACCTCCATACTCATGGGTAAGCTACGGTTTATATAGCGTTGCAAAAAATAATTTAGCTTTCCTGAAAGCTGTAAACCACTCATTACCTTCTGTATGCGTGCTTTGGTTTTCCAGTTCATTACTTTGCTAAATAAACATAGAAAAATGATTGCGTACTACCCAAATATTGTTGGCTAATATCATCAGCAATTAAGTAATTTTCTCTGTATTCGGGTTTTAGTATTCCAAGCCAGTAATTATGTTCAAGAATGCTGAAATCGCGGGGCACATCAGCAATTTTGTATTTTTTGGTAGCCATTTGTGGGGTATTAGCCACAGTTTTATACACCTGCCATAATCGAGGCAATAACATCAAACCTACTATCAGCCATACTACCCTATATTTTTTTATTTTTTGGGTTGATATTTCTTGCAGAAAAAACACTACCCATAGCAATAACACAAAATAGAAAGGGATGGATGCACGGGCAATTAAATCATTATAAGCTCCTAATTTATAAAAACTTAAAGCGGTTAACCCTACTAATGAGATATAGCCTAGCATTCGGTAGCTACCAATAAAATGCAACTGTTTATCCTTATAAAATAAATACAGAAAAATAATTCCAAATTTTAAAGCTATAAACACAAGAGCATAAAACCACCAAGCATTACCGGCAATTTGCCACACAAAACCTGCTTGGGATAACGGAGCGTGAGCTGCTAAATAACTCACCGTGAAAAATAGAATTATCGCACAAAATAAATAATGCCAAATATTTACCTTGCCAAACACTTGCTTTCTATCTATGTATAAATGATATACAACAAAAGCCAGCAGGCCAATGCACACCAATGGCGACCAAAAAACAGTGAGTGCCCCAATAATAGCAGTATACCTAAACGATAGCTTATTAATAATAGCATACACTATTGCCGCCGAGGCCAAGAAGCCTGGCAATACGTGCTGTGGGGCTGATAAAAACCCTACAAAAAACGAGGGAATATTTTGATTAAAAGCAGGCGTAATAAGCTCCGACCGCGTATAGGTAAATGTTCCTTTTAGCAGTGTAAGCAAACCATACTGGGGAAAGTATTGTATTATATAGTACAAATAGTGCCCTGCCACCCACAAAAACTCAAAACCCGATATACCTAAAAACACTACCCACAACAGTACGCGGTTGGTTTTTAGCAATGCCTTTAGCCATAAAAAAAGTAAAAACAAGCCTGCCACCGTCCATAAAAAAGAGGTGAAAGCAGTTGCCCAAGCTCCCCCCAGTTTACCCACAGCCGCAGGCACCATATACCACCCCAAATAGTAAGTAAGCATATTTGTTTGCCCGTTTTGGGTATAGGTTACAGGCCAATTGTTTCGTAATAAATCACTAAAAATAAGGTTGTGTTTAAAAAAATCGTCGCGCTGCCAAAGCAACTCCCCTATACCTGCAAAGGCTACCAATGCTACGCATACAGCCAAAAGATACCGTACTTGAACTTTACTAAGAGTTAACGTTTCTGTTATGGCAGTATCGCTTTGAGTTGTAGTAATAATCCTCCAACTCAAAAAAAGTAAAACGGCCGTTGCAGGCAAAGCAACAGCAAGGTTAATCCACCCCAAAATAAAAACAAGATGGGGCAATAACAAATAGGCAATAGTAAAAAGAAAAAGCCTTTTTATGGGCATTTGCATAGGCTGGGTTAGTTATTACCCCAAACCTAAGCATAAAATATGAAGCTGAAAACTACTGTTTATTTTGTTTGATTTTTTGTTGAAAATAAAATGCGGGGATAAGCAGTACCATTAAGATGGGGTTCATTACCAAGCGGTAAAGAGGTACTAAAACAGAATACTCGCTTTGCGAGGCTGCATTTAAAGATAGAATGATATAGATAGGGAAAAGAACTATGAGGCCAAACAATTGCATATAAAACCCAAACATCACATAGCGTTTATTATTAAAAAGGGCATAAATAAGCAAAATGCAAAGCAAATCGTTGGCTATAAAACGCACTAGACGGCTAATTATAAAATTAAGCTGTTTACCGCTTTCGATGGTGCCACCAAAACTTTGATTGTACCTAAACTTAAACTCCACAAAATCAAAATCTTGCAGAGTATAAAAAAAGGCAAGCCCAATAAAGGCAAGCAATACCAACGCTATACGTTTTACACCAATATCAAGCAGGTTCATCAGTAGCAGGTGTTGGTTTTTTTATAGGGTTTACTTTATTCATCCAAAAATACCACAACACAAACACTATGGCATATATAGACAGGGTGAATAGATATTTATGGGTGAAATGGAAAAAGGGGCTGTTTGTTAAAGCCATTTGAGCCAAAAACAACAAACGCAATAAATTGGCGATGTGGATGACAATAAAACCAACCACGCCAAACCACGCTAATTTTTTAAAACCTCCCCAAAAACCAACGACAAAAGAGATAAATAGATTGAATATAGCTGCACCATTGCAACCCTCAAAAACTGATATTGAGTACTTACCATTGATATGTATGTCCATCGATGGGTCGCCTGCACGGGGTGTTGATGTTACTCCCTCATAAAACCACGAAAGTATGGTGCGCACCTGCCCTGCAACATTACGAGTAATAGGGTCGGCCACCTCTTTATAGCCTTCTACCCAAAAACCATAAGTAAGACTTAGCACTGTAAAGGTGATGATAAAACGCAGCAAAAACAGTATTGCAGGCTTAAACTCGTTATAGAAATCTTTAATTTTTTGTAGCACTGCGTAGGTATTTTTTATAGAATGTGTTGGCCAATCCAATAGGCAATAATCGCACTATCACCCTAACAAATATATTAAACAAAAAATGATGAAAGCCTATAAGGCCTTCTTTTTGTAATTGATGTATGGCTTTGTAATCGTTTTTTAATGCTTTTAGTCCCAATCTGCGCGTATAGTTTTGCGCCTGTGCATACACGGTTACCTTATTTATATTAGCCGATTTATAGCCTTTTTTAAACATTCGCAGCCACAAATACCAATCTTCGGCAAAAAAGAAATTTTTATAACCGCCTACAGCTTCAACAGCTTCCTTTTTATAAAAAACGGTGGGATGACTGTGCGGATTACGGTATTTAGAAAATTTTATAACCTGCTCAAAAGTAATGGGTACTTTGCGCACATACGTTTTGCCTATGGGCGATATTTCAGCATAGTATGTGCCCACAAGGTCTATATTAGGGTGCTGTTCAATAAAGGCAACCGTTTTTTCAAACCTATCGGGTTGGGCTTTATCGTCGGCATCCATTCGAGCCACCCACTCGTAACTGCAATACTTAAATCCTTGGTTTAGGGCATTGCCCAAACCTGAGTTTACAGGCAGGGTAACCACTTTTATACCGTTCTGTTTTCTCAATTCGGCCAGTTGCATGGCAATACCGTCGTCAACGGAACCATCTTGCACTATTACAATTTCGGTAGCAGGAAGTGTTTGCGAAAGTATACTATTGAGGGAAACAGTAAACTCATTGGCAGTGTTGCCATGGTATACAGGTAGTATTACAGAAAATTGGAAATTACCCACGCAATTATTTTATGCAATTATAGTACCTGCGGGTAAATTTTCCCAAGCAGATATAACAGCGGGTTTAGAAATTTTTGAACCTGTACCTATATAGCACCCTTTACTTATTTGAGCACCTGTTGATATATTAACACCCGGCATTATGGTGCTAAAACTGCTTATTTGGGCATCGTGGTTTATTATGGCACCTGCATTTATCAATACAAAATCACCCAAAACTATATTAGTAGTAAGCACTGTATTTATACAAAGTATGCAGCCTTTACCCATACCTACAAAATCAGCATCAGAAATTATTGAGGAGGGATGAACTATAGTAGGAAAATAGATATTCGCCTTTGAAAGTTTATCAAAAATGGCTTTACGCACTTTGGGTAACGATATGGCTATAATAACTGCTGTGTTGGCTTCAAGAGTGTTTAAATAATCAACCCCGCCCAAAACCTCTACTCCGTTTACCACATCGCTTGTTGTTTTACCATCATCAACAAAACCCAGTACATTCCATTGGGGTTGTATGGTATTTATATTTTTTAGCAAGGCAAGCATTTCGCGTCCCAATCCACCTGCACCTACTATTATTATATCCTTCATTGTTTATGCTATGGGTTTTAATACCCCTTTTATTATCAGACCTTTTATAACTATATACAATACCCCTAAAAAACCTAAAATAGCTACCGATTCCCACCACTGCATGGCAACGCAACTATACAACACCCAGCCACTAATTATGGCTTGTATAATGGCATACATAGAGCTTACTGCCAAATGCGGCCATTTCAATTCGTTACTAAGGTATTGGTATAAGTGCCTACGGTGGGCTTTAAAAATATTTTCTTTTAATATAATACGGTGGGCAATGGTTAGCACTGCATCAACACCATAAACGGCTAAAAACAATATGTATTTAAAATCGCCTGTAACCAGTATAAGTTTGGTGATAAAAAACAACACTATTAAGGCCATTGATATACTGCCTACATCGCCTGCAAAGCATTTGGCTTTTGCACGAAAATTGAACAGCAAAAAAACTACTGCCGATAGAATAACAAAAACTATAAGGTTGGCATCAGCAAATTTAAAATAATCATTAGTAAGGTATAGCGGAATTAAAACGGCCAAGCTGTACGCGCCTGTAATGCCGTTAATACCATCCATAAAGTTATAGGCATTTAGCGTACCTATAACCAGTACGTATGCCGCTATAATCCATGCCCAATGGTAGGCAAACAGCCCCGCATCATAAAACATTAGCGAAACTGCCACTAAGTGCACCAGTATACGCACCTTACCCGAAAGCGTTTTTATATCATCGATAAAACTAACAGCAGCAATGGCCACTGTACCCAACACCAACCAAGGATAATTGCCCGTATACAAAAAGTATAGTACCAACGAAATGGGAAATATTATCCCCCCGCCCCTAAGTGTTATGCTGGTGTGTGAGCTGCGCTCGTTGGGCTTGTCAATAATATTAAACTTATCGGCAATGCGGAAATACAGCAACTCTGCCAATAGCAGCACCACAAAAAGTATAGGGTAGATAATGTATTCCATGTTGCTGGTTTCAGGGTAGATTGAAACCTAAATGAGTTTTATGTTTTATTGATTTAGCTAGTAGTATGTAAATAGCTTTAGTGGCGGTGCGGAGGCTCCCCTCCTTGCGAAAGACTTGAGGGCGGTATAAGGAGGGGCTGGGGGTGGTCGATATTTGAGCAAGCCTTTCGGCTAAACCTCCCTTTCTCCCTCCTTACCCCTACACAAAACCAACCTAAGGAGGGAAACCAAACCCACAAACCTTGCTTTGCCTATACTATTACTTCTTCTTTAGTTTAGCTAAATCGCGGGTTTCGTATATACGCTCTATAATATCAACCACCTTCAAACCTTCAAGGGCATTAGCGGTAATCGTATCTTCGCCTTTAAGGGTTTTTACCACGTTCTCAATCACAAAATGGTGATTGGCCGCGCTGCCTTTAAATGGCCCGTAATCGTTTGGAGGATTAGTAGGAGGCAACTCAGGCATTACATAATCTTCTATATGGCAATACTCAATCTCGTTCATATACTGGCCGCCTACTTTAAAGCTGCCTTTTGTGCCCACAACGGTAATACTGCTTTCCATATTCTTATCCCACACCGAAGTTGAGAAGTTTATGGCACCCATACCGCCGTTTACAAATTCAAAATTTACTACGCCGCTATCTTCAAACTCGGTATTGTTGGCGTGGTTAAAGTCTTTAAAAATGGCTTTAATATTTTTTATATCGCCAAATACCCAATACATAATATCTACAAAGTGGCTAAACTGGGTGAACAAAGTGCCGCCGTCTAAATCAAGCGTGCCTTTCCATCCACCAGCTTTGTAGTAGCGGTCGTCGCGATTCCAGTAGCAGTTTACTTGTACCATTAACACATCGCCAATAGTACCGTTGCTTACTGTTTTTTTCATCCACTGGCTTGGCGGACTATACCTGTTTTGTTTCACCACAAATACTTGCTTTGAAACATTAAGGGCTTTAAAAATTACGTTTTCACATTCGGCTTTGCTAAGCCCCATAGGTTTTTCAATCACCACATTACAGCCATTATCTAATGCCATAATTGCCTGTGGACAATGGTAACCGTTGGGGGTAGATATATTAAATACATCCGTCTTAATATCCGAAGCAAAAAACTCTTCTATCGAGTTAAAAAAAGGCACATTAGCAGGATATAACTCGTGCTCTTTAGCTTTTGGATTGGTATCTATAATGGCTACCAAATCAGAACCTTCGTACTCGTTTATAATGGTGGCGTGGCGGCGACCAATGTGCCCAAACCCCGATACCACAAATTTTATATTAGCTTTTGTCATTGGCTATTAAACTATCTTCTTCTTAAAATAATCCCTGAATTTTGTCGGCCAGTTTTTATCCATACAAGGCTGCTCTACCAGTTTAAAAAACACTGCTGAGACAGCCAGTAAAGCCACTATTGCCACTACAAAATTGGCAATAATATTGGGTACAAAACCTGTAATATGCAGTTTGCTAAAATATTTCATCACCACAAACAGCACAGGGTAGTGCAGCAAATATATGGTATAACACATACCTCCTACCACTACAATAAACTCTCGTGTAAAAATATAATTAAACACTTTTCCCTTAAATACACTGATAAACAGGGTAAAAACGGCCATATCAAAAAACAAACGTTCGTATTTTACTGCATCGGGGTGGAAGGAATATATTACCACAAAGGCTATACACCCCAAGATGTCGAACAAGTATGATTTTTTTATTTTTTCTAATCCGAACAAATACAAATCGACAAAAGCAAAACCCACCAAAAAGCTATGCAAGTAGTTAATTATAGATTTATTTAGGTGATACTCTGCCAATGAACTTGTCATATAAGGCACTGTTACATCCAGTAATACAATTGTAACGGGTATAAGAAAACGGCGCAAATTGACATTTTTAACAAATACCAAGAAAGAAATAACAGGCGCCAGTATATAAAACTGCACCTCTGTTTCAAGGCTCCATGTTACAGGGTTTATAGGATTCCACTCGCCATATATTAAATAATGGGAGTAGAAAATAGAGGCTATAAGGTTATCTAACATAGCTACCCAACTCTCGTTAAAAACAACAACATAGCCTACAAAAAGTATAAGCAGCGATATAAGATACGGAGGTTCTAATCGCGTAAGGCGGCGAATGAAATAGTTTTTCAGACTTACTTTTTTTGCCTCTTGTAAATAATAACGGGCAAAGGGTAAACCCAATATAAAACCACTGATAGTAAAGAAAATATCGACTCCAATACCGCTGGTTCTAAAAATAGTATCTATCCAAGAGTTTAAATAATCACTAGGAATACTATCAGCATACACCCGTTTAAAGTTGGTGTTGGTGTGCAAAAAAACTACTGTAATTATTGCAATAAACCGCAGCCCGTCAATTTCAGGGATGAAGCTATTGGAAGAGGTTATTCTTCGGAAAGATTTTAGGCCAATCATGTAATAGGCGACTCAAGAAAAGTGTTGGGATTCCATCCCAATTCAGTCCTCGCTTTTTGGTCTGAAAAAGTTAGCGGTGAAGTAATTTTATAATATTGGCGACTATTGAGCGGGAATTTTGGAAGCACATCCCCCACTACTGATACCAAACGGGCAATAAATGCAGGTATTTTTATATTGATTTTTTTGTTGATGGATTGCGCCACCTTGTCCTCAATTTGTGCAAATGTGGGATGATTTCCATCGGTAAAGTTATACTCACCTACTTGTGTTTTGCTAAATAATGTAGGGATAAAATCGGCCACATCCTTTGCCAACACAATAGATTTTCGGGCACTACCCTTGCCTATTCTAAAATAATATCCTTTTTGTATAGCCTTGCGCATACTGCCCAAATTGCCGGGTGCATTTGCCCCTGAAATTAAGGGAAGACGTAAACTAAAGTAGTTTACTTGGTTTTTGGTACACCACTCACGCACCAATGCTTCAGCTTGTATTTTGCTTTGCCCGTAAGGGTCGGTAGCATTTAGCGGATGAGTTTCACTAATGTCTTCTCCCGTACTTAATCCATATACCCCAATAGTGCTAATAAACACAAAGGTTTGGGGCAATTGCTCTAAATTTTCGAGAGCATTAAGCAAACGATGTGTGCCCCCTAAATTCACATCAAAAAAGTCTTTTTTCTCTTCTTCTGTTTTAGGGACGATATGTGCTTTGCCTGCGGCGTGTATTACGACTGTGTATGAAGCTGTGAAGGTCGGGATATCTTTACCCAAATCGCACACAATACTATTGCCTGAGCCTCTACCCAATGTATCAACACGGCAGCCAGCATTGGCCAAACTTTTTTGGATATACGCACCCAAGAAACCTTGTGCACCTGTAAGTAATGTATTTTGCATTTATTTTTGCTATTGGCTCTTGGCCTTTAGCTGTTGGCTTTAATCGCTAAAGGCCAATAGCTAATTGCCAAAAGCAAGATTAATCCATCACCCAGCGAAGCACCTCAAAGGCTTCTGCGTATTGCCCGCCAATTTGCACCCCACGTGCGCGTGCCAGCGAGGTAATAAAATCGGCTTTCATATAATCCCTATGGCTTTGCGATTTGTATTCGGCCAAAGCCGCCACCTTGCTATCAACATGGCGTTGCTCCAACTTCACAAAGCATTGGGTATTAAAACTAAGGTTGTTCCAAATAAGCTCGTAGCCCAACAGGGTTGTTGTTTTAAAAGCCCTGCGACCTTCATTAGCAATGGTGCTGTGGTCTTGGTGTATATCGCCCAATGTGGGCATAAAAACGGCATCAAATTTTTGCGTTTTGCCAATCTTTATAAGCTCTTCTAATATCTCTTGGCGCACATAATTTAGTTTGCGCACCTGATAGTTAAAAATCAACAGGTTTTCGGCAGGTATACCCAGTTTTTGAGTGGCCGCCTTTACTTCTTGCTTTAAAATATCTTTTGGATATCCATCGGGTACTGATTCTTCGGCGGTAGAAAACGCGGCATACCAAACATTGGCTCCGCCTTCTATCAGCTTGGCAATAGTACCGCCTGCGCCCAACTCACCATCATCGGTATGTGGGGCAAGTATTAATATATTTTTTAGGTTGCTTATCAAGGTTGCTTGCTTTAGTCATGCTGAACTTGTTTCAGCATCTCATTACCTATTTATCGTTTATTCTGGTGAGATCCCGAAACAAGTTCGGGATGACAGCCTCTCCGTCATTGCGAGGAAGCCTTCTTAGGCTGACGAAGCAATCTTTTTGTTATGCTAACAGATTGCTTCACTCGTTCCTCGTTCGCAATGACGAACGTCGACTAAATTAATGAAACAATTTGATATACAAATCAGACAGGTTTTTGATGCTATGGAATTTTTTAACGTACTCGCTGCCTTTTTTGCCCATTTCAGTACGTTGTTCAGCCGTCATATTGTACAACTGCAAAACACCATCTTTTATGGTTTCGGCCGAATCAGGCGTTACTATTATTCCACAACCCGACATTTCTACAGGGTCTTTTATCAAGTTATTACTGTCTAATATTGGCTTTTCAGCCAACATATAATCAAAGAATTTATTGGCCGATACTCCATGCTCGAATAAAGGAGTATTGTTCCTGCCTACAAAGCATACATCAAAGTGTTTTAGCATGCTTTGCACTTGGTTTTTCTTTATTTTACTGATGAAGGTAATATTACCAAAATCTTTACTGGTTTGCACCAATTGGTCTTTTAGGTAGCCATCGCCCACTACTACAAAATGTAGGTTGGTATTATCTTTTAAAAGTCCTGCTGCATCAACAAAAAACTCAAGGGCATTGGCAAGGCCAATGGTGCCGGTGTAGCCAATTACAAATTTATCTTTGGGCAATACGGCTTCAACCTCGGCAGGTAAAGACTCGTTTACCAATTGGTCTTCGCTTAGTCCGTTGGGTATGTATCTAAATTTTTCAGGCTTGCCCGATATCTTATCGATGTATTTATCGGCATTGGGCAATAATGATACTATATAGTCGGCTTTTTTGTACCCAAACTTTTCTATCCAAGCCAAAAACATAATAAAGGGATGGCTTTTTTTGTAGCCCGCCAAGTACATGGGGGTTAATGGCCATAAATCCCTAATTTCAAAAATTAGTTTTTTTGCTTTGAATTTATTACGTAAAAAATGCCCTGTAATTATAGGGAATATGGGCATTGACGATACAATGATATAATCAGGCGTACCCAATTCTTTTGCGTTTAAAAATAAACAACGCCATGCAAATACCATCATGCTCCAAAAGCGCTTTATGCTTTGACCTTTGTAAACGGGCACTTTTACCCAGCAAAAGGTACGGCCTTCTACATTTTCGTAATTGTATTTATTGGGAGCGTGGGGCAGGTTATTAAATACATGGTTGTACGAGCCTGATATAATTTTTACATCATATCCTGCTTTTATCCAGTATTCGCTAAAATAAAAATGGCGTTCGCCCCAGCCTGATGTGGGTGTACCCGCAAATTGGTTTATTACCCAAACTGTTTTTTTGTTTTCTGCCACTTAACTGTTGTGTTTTTGATGGTATTGTTTCAAATGCTCACACATATTGTGTGCAGCCATTCCGCCGCCATAAAGCTCTTCGCGCTTTACAAAAGGTTTATTTAAATATTCTTCGGCAGTGGCAATAATTTTGTTTTTATCGGCACCCACAATGGTGTTGTAGCCATTGTTTACCAACTCTACCCACTCGGTTTCATCACGCAAGGTGATGCAATATTTGTTAAAGAAATAGGCTTCTTTTTGCAATCCACCACTATCCGTCATAACCAAACGGCTATGAGCTATTAGCTGCAACATATCAAAATAACCAACGGGTTCAATAATTGTAAACTCAGTTACAATTTTCTTATCCTTCAATATCTTTGAGGTGCGTGGATGCAAAGGAACTACTACGCGAGTAGTGGAATTCACTTTGTTTAGTGCTTCAACAATACCGCCCAGTCGGGTTAGATCATCAGTATTTTCAGCACGGTGTATTGTGCCTAAAATAAAGTTACCTTTTTCAAGCCCTAAGTCAGCCAATACTGTTGATACATCATCAGACTTTTGCTTGTAAAACAAGGCGGCATCTTGCATTATATCTCCTGTTAATACAGGCTCACAAGCAATGTTTTCGTAACCTTCTTTTGCAAGGTTATCTATTGCTGTTTGTGTTGGGCAATATAAAATATCACTTATACGATCGGTAAGTATTCGGTTCACCTCTTCGGGCATACGCATATTAAAGCTACGTAAACCGGCCTCAACGTGTATTACTTTTACGTGTAGTTTTTTGGCGGCTAAAGCACCCGCTATGGTACTGTTAGTATCACCGTATACCATTACATAATCAGGCTTTTCTTCCAATATCACTTTCTCAATCCCTTCCAGCATTTGCCCAGTCATAGCTCCGTGCGATAGCCCGTGAATATTTAGGTTGTAATGTGGTTTGGGTATTTCCATCTCATCAAAAAACACGTCCGACATATTTTTATCAAAGTGTTGGCCTGTATGCACAATCACCTCGTTAAACAAATCGCTGTATTCTTTAAATTTACGTGAAAGCGCTGCGGCTTTCACAAATTGTGGACGTGCGCCTACTATGGTTATAATTTTCATTCGCTAGTGGCCAATATTAAAATAATTTCCAACTCACCCCTTCACTCTTTGCCATCTGCACAAGGGTTTCAAAATCTTCTTTTGTTTGCTTATCAGCAACGAAGTTGCACGGGTGAATAAGCACCGTTACATCTCCACTCTTTGCAGCTTCTACCACATCCGTTAGCTTGTTAAATTTGGGGGCGCGGTAGTACGGTTCTAACCAAAACAGGTTTTCGTAATAGCCGTCATTGGCATATAAATCAACTGCTGTTTCAGCTATCCCATTTCCTGAGGGGTATTTAAGTCCCAGTTCACTTGCCCACTGCTTATATTTCAAAGGCTCGTAGGGTGCATAGTGATATTTGCCCAATTTATAAGTGCCCGAACCGTGTTTTGAAAATGTATCTATAGTTATGTTTTTTATTTTGCTTTGCAACTGGTCTATTTCAGCCTTTAAAGTTTCTTTACTACGACTGTTTTCAAGGTGCAAACCTGCAACATGTTGCCCATCTGCTTGCATTGCTAGCGTTTCAGCATCGGGAGCAGTGCAAATACGGTGGTAAAAATGCCCCTGTACTTTGTTTTGGCTACAAAACTGTATAAACTGTTTCAGGTGTGATAAATACCCTATTTTTATAGGGAAATCAGGGAAATAATCTTCTTTTATTTTACTGAATATTTTGCGAGGCAGGGTATGCCTGCCGTAGGGTTTGTCAACATCTACCCTTAAAATAAGAGACATAATTTATAGGGTACTAAGTTTGTTTTTAACTTTTTTATAGGTGCGGTAGCTAAGTGCTTTATACACCTTCCCTCTTTTTTCTTGAGGAGTAAAGCTATAATCGTTGTTGATTATCATCTCAATACCATCCAACATTGCATTGGCCGATACTATTTCTACCATTGCTTCAATTTCGTGCAATTTTTTACCTTTAATTTCTTCTTTAAGGTATTGCATTAACAATATTGGTCCTGAGTCTATACCTTCATCTACTTTGAAAACCGTAGCTCCTAATGGCACAACATCAATAAGTGATTGTGAAACAACATCCATTCCTTTTGCTTCGGGTAATATACCGGGGTGTGAGTTAAGTACGGCTATTTTAGGTAACTCGATAATATTTTTTTTAATTAAAGGTGCTCCGCCTAATACAATCAAATCAGGTTTTAAGGCTTTTAGTTTTTCTGCAAAATCGGCTTTGTTTATGTTGTCAAAATAGCCCAAGGGGATATTATTGTCGGTACAAACTTGTTTGATGGACTTTTTTAGATTTTCATCTTGTTGTAAAGAAACATCTTTTAAATCTTTACGCAGGGTAAGGCGGTAATACATACGCCATAGGGTATTGATTAAACCGTTCTGTTTTAAATACCTTTTTATTCCGTTTTTTCTAAATTTTTTGAACGCTTCATCCGATGCCATAAAAACATGTACAGGCACAATGTCTTTTTTAAGCATCATATTTATAATACGTCTGCCCAAAGAGTTTTCACTAAAAGCTACAAATATTATTTTAAGGTTATTCTCCATTATTTATTATCCCGCTTTACTTTTGATATAACGGCTTTAAATTTACCTCCCTTGGTGCGGGGTATGGTATTCACTTGGTTTATTTTAACATTTACATCTCCCAACTGGCTTTTCATACGTTTTATCATGGTTTCCATTGCATCATTGGTAAGGCCATCAGTAGCTATATTCAATTCAAAATCTTCGTAATCATTTTGTACTACCTGCCCCTCGCGTATGTTGGGAATATTTACAAAAATATTATAGAAATAGGCAAATTCTCGTCCATCCCTACCTATCACCATATCTTCTACCCTACCTATAATTTCTTTTACAACTGTCATTTGGCGCCCGCAGGTACAGGTTTCATCAGACAGTATAGCCATGTCACCCATGCGGTAGCGTATCAGTGGCTGATTGTAGTTAAGTATGCCTGTGCAAACAATTTCAGCAGGTTCGCCCGGTTTGGCATAGCTTCCATCACGGTTTATAAACTCAATAATACCCATATCTGGGCTCACGTGCATTTTTCCATGCTCACACTCTGATATAAGGCAACAAGCCTCAACACTGCTGTATATATCGTTGGTTTTACAACCATACACGCGCTGATAGGTGTCGCGCATTTCTTTGGTAAGTTTTTCGCTTGATGAAATTACCACTTTTAGTTGTGGAGCTTCAAGCCTAAGTTCATCAAAAAATCGAGCCAATGCAAAGTTGCTTGCTGCATACCCGTTCATGTATTGTACGTTGTATTTCTTTAACCCTTCAAGATAGTTGCTAGCGGTTTGCGCCGAAATATGGTAAGGAGAAAGATAAACTTGTTTTTCTATACTGTTGTAACGATAAAATGGGGGACTGGGATTTCCTCCAGGTACCACACGACGACCACCTATCATACCACGACGATCGTTTTTGGTAACACCCGAAAAATTACGAATACGAGCCTCATTACCAGCGGTAACCTTTTGGTGATTGGCCTTAGAAGTCATAGTTTTTGTGGGAGTGCCTGTGCTACCGCTACTGGAAAGGTATATTCCACCGGGCTCTTGTATTGTCGATAACATTTCTGTTGTGCCCTTTTCACGGTAAATGGCTTTGTCTATAAATGGTAATTTAGGCAGGTCTTCCAACTCAAAATTTTGTAGTTTTTCTTTTGTGAAACCACTATTGATATATTGGCTACGGTAGTAGGGTACGGTTTCAAAAGCATGTACCAGTATTTTGCGCAGCTCAACGGTTTGGTAGTCTTGCCATTGCTGGTAGGTATATTTTTCCCGTTCTAAAAAATTTTTATACTCCTCATTAAAAACACCACCAAACCTACGCTTGTGCCAACCATAGCCTGCAACGGTTATTGCTAGATTTTGTAAAGGCACAGGAAGAAGCGGGTATATTTTATCTTGTAAAAAACTCATAGTTTATTTTGTAGCCTGAAATAATTTAAGCCACCTTACTTTTATTTGATTTAGGCCGTAAGCAGACACTTTTAATTTGGCATTTGAAACTATGCTCTGACATTTAGCAGGGTTCGCAAAAAGCTCCCCAATTTTTTCTGACATACTTTTTGCCTCAAAATCACTTATCAATAAAATTTCTTCATCATCTTGCCATAATAATGGTATTTCACCAACAGCGGTTGATACTACCGGTATTCCACACGCTACTGCTTCCATAACAGCCATACCAAAACTCTCGTATGATGTAGTATTTAAGTAAACCGCACACGATGAATATAAGACTGGCAATTCAGTGTTTTTAATTGGCCCTGCAAAAGTTATTTTGTCAAGTACCCCCAATTGTTTAGCCAGTTTCTTTGTTTCGTCGAGAAGCCCATCATCAGGACCAACCATCATTAACGTTGCTTGAGGATAGTTTTCTAAAACATTTGCAAAACACTCAACCGCAAGCCATGGGTTGTAAATATTGCGAAAGGCTCTCACCCACAATAACGAATATGGTTTTCTTTCTACTTTGCGTTCATAGAACACACTTGTATCAATAAAATTGGGGAAGTATTCTACCTTATATCCAAACTCATTAAAAGAATTATACAGATATATTGAAGGTGTGATTATCTGATTAGATCTCTGCAATATGCTATTTACGAGAGATTTGTTTTTAGCATAAAACTCTGGCAACATTCCGCCCCGCAATACCAATATTATCTTTTTTCCTCTTATTTTAGCCACCAATGATGCTAATCTTGCAATGGTAAGTGCCTGCCCACTATAAGTATCAGCAACTAAAATATCATAATTATGCGTAAGACAAACCCAAAAAATGTCTGCAAAACGAAATATTTTATTAGATTTATCCGATACGGCACGTATCGGAACTTCACTTGAAAAAATATCAACTATTTTTTCGGAAACTCCTTTGGATGCTTTGTGCTTTGAAAGGATGTTACCAGCGAAAAGTATTCTTGAGTAGACCAAAATATGGCTTATTTAAACAAATTATTTTGTTAGCAGGTATACATCATCCATTCCTAATGAGCCAACAAACTTATTTTTATACGTCCATTTATGAAATTTATAAAGCACGCTAGTTGGCAAGAATCCTAATCCACTTACCATCCAAGAGTAGCTAAACGATTTTAAAACTTTAAAACCCAGTTTACTTGTTAAGTCTTTAAATATTTTTTTGTCAATCTTATTTATGCTGTAATTTCTTTCACGCCTTAAAAACTTATTAAAGCGCGAGATCGGGTGGCTATAATTTGTATACTGTGTTAGCAAAAGTCCACCGGGCTCCAGTAACTCACTCATTTTTTTAAGGCTTTCAAATGGCGAATTAACGTGCATTATAAGACCGTACGCCACAATAATGTCATACTTTTTGGTTACATCAAGTTGCTCAAGGTCGCAATTAAAAAACGCTACTTTACTCGCCATATTTTCGGGCACTTTTGATTTTACCAGTTCGAGCATTTTATCAGATATATCCAAATAATCAAGCTGCTCAACTTTATCTAAATACCTTAGGGTAACATCGCCATTTCCGCAGCCTACATCAATCACTCGTTTACCTTCAATTCTATCAGCAAGTAAATCCCAAGCTATTTCAGCCCTTACACTTACACCAAAATCCTTGTGAAGATAGATATGGGTTTGATCAAAAAAGGATTTAACCTCATTACTTTTATTATCGCTCATTCTAGTATAAATGTATTTTTACTTTTTTATTTCTATTTTATAATTATCTAAAACCAACACATCTATTCTATCTTCTTTCAATGCTTTGTATGCGGCTTCAGGTGTACTAACAATTGGCTCTTCGTGGGCATTAAAGCTTGTATTTACAATAGCTCCACAGCCTGTTAGTTTATAAAACTCGTCAATAATTTCATAGTAATACGGGTTGGTTTCTTTTTTAACGGCTTGAGGTCTGGCAGTACCATCCACATGAACCACTGCCTGAAGTTGCTCGTGATATTCAGGGGCAACATCGTAAGTAATTGTCATATAATCCGCAGCAGGACAAGTGGGGTCGTAACTAGGAATATATGTTTTCATCATATAATCAATTACTGATGGTGCAAAAGGCATAAACTCAGTACGGCTAAGACGTTTGTTTACAGAGTCATTAACAGTACGGTCGAAAGTGTTAAGTATCATCGAGCGTCTACCTAATGCCCTAGGCCCCCATTCCATGGTACCGTGCCAAAAACCGACAACTTTATTGTCTTTCATCATTTGAGCAATTTCTTTTGCAGGTTGCTCCATTAAAACAGAGTTTGCCTCGTTGCTAATAGTTTCAATAAACTGCTCAACTTTTACTCCGTATTCGGGCCCCACATAAGTATCAGTAAACTGATATTGTTTTGTAGTTACATCTCTCTTATTAGCTACAATGTCAGCCATCATTGCCGCTCCGATTGACAGTCCTGAATCGCCCATGGCAGGTTGAACAAATACATTTTCAACCTCATCCATTTCATAAATCATCTGGTTTATCCTCACATTGGCAAAAACTCCGCCTGCAAGCCCAACTTTTACTTTTTTATCACCAAAGTGTTTTTTAATTACTCTTCGGGTTTGATCCACGACTACTTTCTCAGCTACTTTTTGGCAGGCAAAAGCGATGTCTTCTTTGCTATACCCTTGTGATAGTTCTTTTATCTTTTCGCTTAATATTTCAAAACGCTTTGAATAATCAACACCTATTGCTGATTCTGACGTTTTCATGTTTATTTTCTGCTTGCGATTCAGTTTAGATTCAAGGTTATAGTGTTTCCACCATTTCTCCATTTCATTTCCCGGAAAACGAGTAAGCTGTCCCTTCTCATCGTAATAAAAGAATTTTAAAAACTCGTCTACTAAAACAGTAGGCTTACCATAAGCCGCAAGACCTGTAATTTTTCCTTCATGCCTTGTTGGTCTAAAGCCAAGCAAACGGGTAATAGCACTATAAAAGGCTCCTACTGATACTTGATAGCTATTTAATTCAATAGGTATAATCCCGTTTTTTGAGTCAAAGCCATAAAAATTAAAACTCTCTCCATCTCCGTGCCCATCACAGGTAATGGTCAAATCAGGTAGAAATGGTGAATTGTAAACGGCTCCGGCAGCGTGGCAATAATGGTGATTGAAAAAAACTACGTTGGCTTTTGAATAGCCTAGTTTGGTAACCTCTTCCTGAAAAACAGTTTTATTTTTATCAGTAAACCGTTTTTCAGATGTTCCAAAATAATATGCAAATACCCTGCTTAAATATTCACTGTTCTTATGCGATTGTGATTTGCTAAATCTATAACGGATTTCATCAGGGCCTAAATAGTTATAGCAGTTTCCACCAATTGCAACAGTATCAATATCACTGGGTTTCAATCCTTCTTGAGCCAATATATCTCTAAGGGCATTTACTGGCCAGCCACTATCTTGTTTCACTCTACTGATTTTTTCTTCTTCAATAGAGCGTTTTATTTTTCCATTAACAATTAATGTTGCTGACGCATCGTGCCCAAAGTTTATTCCAATTATATTCATCCGAATTAAGTGATTAATTTTTTATTAAATATTCTTTTAATGTATCTATAACTTTTTTGCCTTGTACTTCAAGTGTAACCTCTTGTACTGATTGAAGCCCATTTTTATTACTGCTAATCAAAAAAATCTATAAAAAAAACACTATTGAATTACAAAAGCTGAGCTCACTGAAGTCTGAGCAAAAAACACTTTATAAACAACAGAGTAGGTTACTATTTTTCTTTTTCTATAAAATCAATCATTCTTCTAGCCTGAACATCTAAGGTATTCTCCTGAACAAGTTCATAGGCATTGTGAATGATATTTTTTCGTAATTCACTATTACTGATAATGGTATCTATCGCATCCGAAACATTTTCTTTATTTACACTTTCTAACAAAAAAGCACTCTCTTTATGGGTTAGAAAAAAAGGTATAGATCCTTTTTTAGACGCGATTACAGGTGTACATTGAGACATTGCTTCCCATATAGTTCTAGGAAATCCCTCCGAGTTTCTTGAGCAAACTAAATATATATCAGATTGCCTGTACATTGAGTTTAATTCTTCCCCTATTTTCTTTTTACCATGATAAATCACTTTATCACTGTTTTTACCTAATATTTCGACGGATCTATCCAAAATAAATTTCAAATTCCCACTACCGGGCTCTTCCCAACCAACCAAATGTAATTCAAGGTTATATTTTGGCAATAATATATTCATTGCCTCCATCATCTCTTCAATACCTTTTGCCGGATCTATCCTACCTGTATATATTAATCTGACTACATCCTCTGTACAAGTGTCTTTCCTATAATGAAATGATGATTTTGAAAGTGTAGTTGTTTTAACCAAAGAAATTTCTTTAGCAATATTCTCTAGCTGATTATACATTAACTGACCATTGACCATTACTTTGCATTTTCTAACCACCTTTGTCTGTCTATAAGTATACCACCAACTCCAAAGCCTTACAATTTGTTTGCGGGGAAAGGGTATTTGTAATTCATGAGAAGACTCATGGTAGTACCCTACTATTAGCAAGATAATCTTACTAAACGGTACAACCTTTGCAATAGCGGGCAATATTGGAGTTGGCGAACGTATAAGTAAATAATCAATATTATTTACATTATCTTTTATCGGTTGCACATACCTTTTTGAAAATATTTCTCTTTTAGGAATGGATGTATGCATACCTAATGAAACGAATTTTATATTCTTTTGGGTAAGCTTATAATCCATCTGACCAATATGCTTCTCACTTGGAGTATGCAAAAAGAGTGTAAGTTCTTCAACAATTTCTGCCAAGCTATCAATAAAAAGACCTATAAAACCTGAAACGTATAACCCGTCTTCCTTTTGTTCTAACGGTATATGGTAGTGGAATCCTAACTTCATTAATTTTAAATAATTATTCACCTATCTTGAGTAGGACTTTTGCATATGGTGGTAAATTTTACCCCAAAATCCGTTTAAACCGTCGCCGGGATATATGCCTATTCTTGGCATAAAATATATGTCGGTTTTACTATCGCAAACCCCTTGTACCAATGATAAGCCACAGGTATAGTATTTACCTACAAAGCCAAATATTTTATCGCCTATTACTTCTTTCGATCCGTAAGGGTAGCAAATGGCAAACATAGCATCGCCTGTAAGTTCTTCTAATGCTTTTTTTGATACTGAAAACTCATCTTCAATTTCGTCAGCGGTACACAGTCCTAAACTTTGATGATTATAAGTGTGTGACTGAAAGCTAAAAATACTCTCTTTGTTATATTGCTGTATTTCATCATAAGTGATTATTTTATATTCATCACTTATGATATCGTTTTCTTGAAGATTGTTTTCCAAAAACAATTCTTGCACTTTTTTGTCAAAATCTTCTATTCTAAGTTTTACAGGATTGAAAACAGTATTTAGCTCGGCTTTTATTTGCGCTCTGTTTTGTGGGGTTACACTAATTTCTTTTCCATTGAGCAAGAACTCATTGCGTTGTTCAAAAAATTTCTGTAGCCACGTACCGGGCAATGCTTGATGATTTTTTGAGAATCTTACAGGAACAAAAAATGTAATGGGTACATTATGACGAATACAAACTTGGGTAGTTTTCGTCATATCCTCACGCAGGCAATCATCAAGCGTTATGGCACAATAAGCTCCCTTTTGTTTGTTCTTAATTCTTTCTGAAAATGTTTTTAAATCTACTACCTCAAATCTTTTCTTAAGTGCTGAAAGCTGAGCGTCAAACTCTTTACTATCTATTTGATGGTAGCAAAGTATAAAAGGCTTTACCATACCCGGGATGATATGACTAAGCCTGTTTATAAACAGCACTTCACGAATTCTGAAATAAATTGATTTAAGCCCCATATAAAATTACTCGCCTTTTCCCTCTAGGTCTTTGGCTTCTAGTATATAATCTCCTATCGAAAGATAATCTAACCTTCCGTCGTTAAAGGTTTTTACGGCATCGTAAGGAGTACAGATTATTGGTTCTTCGTGCATATTATAGCTTGTGTTTACCAAACTAGGTACGCCTGTAAGCTGATAGTAATGCTCAAGTATTTTATACATTGTAGGATTACTTTTTGCAGTTACAATTTGTGGCCTTGCGGTACCATCAACGTGCACGGCAGCTGCTGAATTTTTCTTCATTTCATCCGTACAATCGGTAGTAATGGTCATAAACTCTGCGGTATACCTTATTTTATCCATATTAAGGTACATTTTATCAGCCATATAATCCAATGTTGCAGGGGCAAAAGGCATAAATTCAGTACGATTAAGTCGCTTATTCAACCATTTGTTTACATCACTTTGTTGGGTAGGTGCCATAATTGTACGATTGCACAATGCACGAGGGCCGTACTCCATTCTACCATTAAACCTACCTACTACATAGCCTTTTGCTAACAATTCGGCGGCTTTCTTTTCAGGCTCTTCTTCTTTGGTGTATTTAAAATCGAATTGTTTTATGGCATCTAAAATTTCATCTTCTGAAAAATCAGGACCTAGAAATACATCTTCTAACTTAAAGGGTTTAAAGGGTGCTTCTTTATGAGCCAGCAATAATGCAGCTCCTGTACCTATACCGCAATCAGACATGCCGGGGTGAATAAATACTTCTTTCACTCCCTCAATTTCCATCACACGTTGGTTCATTTTAACATTTGCAGCAACACCGCCTGAAAGACAAACTCTATCAAGATTATATTTTTTCAGGTTTTCTTTAATGGTATGCACAACAACTGTTTCAAGCACTTTCTGAAATCCTGCGGCTAAATCTTCTTTGCTCCCCTCTTTAAATAATTTGTTATTCTTCTTTGGGTCTAAGGCATTTAGGTACACGTACCCGCCCTCTACCAGCCTGAAGTCTTTCATTATTTCATTGTAGTATTTATCAGGGTCGCCGTAAGCAGCTAGTCCTAATACTTTACCTTCATGCCTGTTTGCTATAAAACCTAGAGCTTTAGTCGCCCTTCCATACATTAATCCAACTGACTGTGGACTAGGTATAAATCGCACGTGCTTTAGGTTTTCGCCATCGCCTATATATATTGAACCTGCGCAACCTGAACCATACCCATCAAGAGACACAACCAGTGACTTATTAAAACCTGATGTGTAATAGGTTGATGCTATATGACAAAGTTGGTGGTGAAAATATTCAACTTCACCTTTATAGCCAATCTTGGCTAAGCCTTCTTTTAGCCACGTATGTGATTTACGAAATTCAGAGGGATTAATAAATAATGCTCTACGATAAAAATTCAGACTATGACGCAAAGACTGCATAAATGGAGCTCCCGATGAGAAACTTTGTTTAACACTCTCTCTACCACTTTTCATATACAGTTTCTTCTCCTCCTCTGGTTTAAACCAGCCATAACCCACCGCTTTAATATCATCTATTGTGATATTTAAGTATCGAAGCCCGTCTTCAATCGCTTTATATGGAAAACCATTTTGTTGCTTTACACGAGTAAACCTCTCTTCTTGTGCTGCGTACACAATTTTGCCATCTTTTACAAAAGAGGCGGTTACATCACTATCAGGAGAAGAGATACCAAGAAAAATAGACATATTACTAGATTATAAGTTAATTTATTTTTTACTGTTATATTTTAGAGATGACGCTGCTAATGCTATTAGTAACCAAGCAAATATATTAACAATTGCCATGATGAAATACAGGTGAATACACATACCCAACAACCCCCAGAAGAAGGGCTTCTGGAAATCTGGTATTTTCTTAAATCTTACTATTAAATACCCAAATAAAACCAATAGTATGGCTATAAAAGAGCCAAAAACAAATATCCCCCCCTCAGCCAATAATCCAATATACGAGTTATGTGCACTTAATTGATCAAGGTTCTCAATGTTCATTACTAACTCTGAGCCTTCAAAATCACCTCTAATATTATAGGTATGCTTACTAAAGTTATTTAAGCCAATACCTGTTAAAGGGTGCTCTTTAAAAAGACCTATTCCTTTCTCCACTTGGGCAACCCTAATCAAATATGACTCATCTTTTAAAAGCCCTTCTTGACCCGCGTATATAAGCTCGTATGTACGTTCGTTTACACCAAATATTAAACTTTTTACCGCACTTGTTTGCAACAGAAATGGAACAATCAAAAACACAATAATAGCCCCGCCAATAACTCTAACAATATTAATTTTATTGGAGTATAGGGTAAGGAAACACGTAAGAATAGTGATGATTGAACCTGAACGGCTACCTGAAAATGCACCGGCAGCAACAATTGCTATGGCTATTAATATTGCTCTTACCTTTCCATATCTTTCCTGAGCATAGTATACAGCAATGGGTGAAAAGCATATTAATATAAATGAAAATGTATTTTGCTGAAAATCTTTAAAAATTATTAATGACGATAGTACATTATTTAATGTGTAGAAATATATACATGAAATTATTATCCCCCAAAATACAGCTTTAAATATCTCCCTATAATCAAGTTTTTTTGCATACGCTGGTAAAAGTATCAGCAGAAATATCCAATATAAGTAATTGGGTAACACAACAATACTATTACTAAATGTGCTTGACCCAAGTGTTGAAAGCACTGATAACATAGCTCCAAAACCTAGTATTATTGCAAAAAAATCAATGGCATTTATTTTTGAAAGCAGCTTGTTCCCCCCCTGTAATAAACCCCTAACTAGAAATGGGAAAAAGAATATTGAGATGTTTTGAACGATAACGATTACCGAAAAAACATTAAAAAAAGTATAATAATATTGTAGCTTTTTTAATTTTTCAGGAGTCATAAATCTTTCTCTAAATCTTGTGATGCTTTACTAAGCATTGTTAAAATTTCTCTTAACTCCTTTAACTAACCAATAACCTACTTTGCCTAAATGTGCTAAAAGTAGCAAAACATACGTTTTGTTGCTCTTTAACATCAGTGAAGGATAGGAAGATAAGCCAAACCTAAGTATCCTTAATGCTTCTTTGCCATTATCCTCCTTTATTTTCCTAAAGGCTTGTTTCTGTATCACATTAAAAATATAGCCATTTTGTACATCAACTGATGACAAACCGGCCTTCTCAAGCATATTTTTATCAGTTTCAAATGTAGTACGGTATTCATCAACAAAAAACTTTAATGCACCTGATTTTTTTTGTAATGCATTTTGGTTATTCGAATGTACTCGATAGCTAAACAACGACTTATCTACAAAATACGCATATTCAACAGGGCCACCTAATAAGCGAAGATGAAACCATTTATCAGGATTCATCATACGTGTACCTGTATATCCGCCTACACTAATATAATCTTGTGTGCGATAGCAAGTAGCTGCAAAATTAAAAGCCCCCTTTGAGTTATTTAAACACCGTTTTAGCAGTTCACCCGCAGCAACTTTGTAAACATCACAACCCATTTGCGGTGTTAATATAGGGTCTAAATCTGCCTTTGTCCAAACTTTGGATGGCATACCTGATGTGCCTGTAATTTTATCTTCAGCATCTATAATATTCCATGATGATGATATTATAAACGATTGATTTCCAATAAGACTAATAAGTTGTTTATAGGTATCTAAAGCCCCCTCGCCCATTAAATCATCTGACGACAACATGATAGTATACTCTGCTGTTACCATGCGTGATACAGTATCTAAGTTGCCAGCAAATCCAACATTTGTCGGGTTTTTGCTCGCCGTTATTCTTTTATCTTGAGCAACATATTGTTGTATCACCTCCCAAGAAGTATCAGTGCTATTATTATCCGCTATGGGAATTTCAAAATCGGTATGGCTTTGTGCCAACACGCTATCTATTGTTCTACCCAAATAGGATGCGTAATTAAAGTTGGGGATACAAACTGAAAATTTCATCTATTGTTGGTTCAGGTAGTTTTCAAATGCCTGTTTGGCTTCGGGGGTGCCCATGTCCCACATTTCGTCGGCTTCACTTATAGCAAGGTTTTTACCCTCTGCTATATATCTAGAGTATAAAGGCATTATATAATACTCCCCTTTTGTAGTCTCTTTACTTTCAATAAGGTGTGCAGCTTGGCGAGCAAAATATTCCACATCGCTAAAATAATATAAACCCGTGCTGGCGTGGTTAGATATTTTTACTTTTTCGGCTACTTCTACAACGCGTCCGTTTTCATCAGTTTTAGCAAAACTCCAACGGTCGCCTGGCAAATCCGCCACAGATATTATACCTTCACAATCACTAGCTTTATTAGCAATGTGTTCACCAATTTTACTATTTACATAGGTATCTGATGCTGCTATTAGCAAATCTTCTCCCTCTATAAAAAACTTTTTGGCTTCCATCACTGTACATAGCTGGCCTTCGGTAACATCGTCTAATAATACCAATTCAAAATCGGTGGTAATATTATCACTAATTACCTTACGTACGTCGTATTGCTCTTGGTGCTCTTTTAGAGCTATAAACACTAATTTAGTATAGGGTATACCCGCTACCGACTGAAAAGCATGGTATAGCATAGGTTTACCACACACATCTATTAGCGGCTTGGGGGTGCTGTACCCAACATTGGCAAAGCGGCTGCCCCTGCCTGCCATGGGTATTACAATTATCATTTACTTTTTGCTAAGCCTTTT
The DNA here is from genome assembly GCA_037968475.1 of Bacteroidia bacterium. Lineage (GTDB taxonomy): Bacteria > Bacteroidota > Bacteroidia > UBA8524 > UBA8524 > SB11. Next base: position 119,784 of record JBBKVO010000005.1, on the reverse strand, counting down.
AAGATGTCTTCGCTCAAACTGTCCCAGTTTTCAAAACGTAGGGCGCGGTCGTCTATATATAAATCGCCATTAGGCTTTCCGAAATAGATTTCATCGTATTCAATTCCGTGATTTTCTAACCACTCAAGAGTAATTTTTCCTACGTTTTTCATCACTTTACCCAAGTTGGCTTCACAAGTAGCCATATTGCGGGCAGTTTGTATAATTACATAATGCCCTTGTTTGCGCAAATTGCTTACAAACTCCGCTGCTCCTTCTTTGGGCTTAACATCGGCGTACGTTTCGTGTTTCTCTTTCAGGTAACAGATAGTCCCGTCTAAATCTATAATTAATCGCATAATTCGTTCAGTATGAAAAGCCCTTGCAAATACATCATTTGCTGACGCTCAAAATAATCAGCGTGGTAGGGCAACATAGAAAGGAATAGTAATCCTTCTATCAGTTTAATATCTTCTATCGAGTAGCCGTTTGCTTCTATCAATTTATCCAAATGAACGGCCAACTCATCAGTATTGGGGTTGTTGAATATGGAGAAGTTAAAGGTGTTTCCTTCGTTTTCTACATAAAATAAATCACCCACTATATAATCGTAACACCCTGAAATACTGTGGCGCATTTTTGCCACATCGTAACGTGGGTCGCCGTAAACGCCTTTACTGCCAAAACTTCCGCGAGGGTCTATCAGGCGTACTATTTGGTTGTTTACATCGTACAAAATGTTTGACAGGCAATAGTCGCCGTGCAGTATGGTAAAGTTTTCAATAGTGCACAGGGCTTCTATTTTATCTTTAAATTTTTCTAACAGATAACTGTAATTGTGTAATTTTTTACCGTTGGCTATAATTTCATCATAGTTCCACACCTGCTGCCAATAGCTGTTTTGCTGTTGCAAACTATCTATTCGCTTTAGGGTTTTGGTAAGGTACATATCACGGCAATCATCAGCATTTGCGGGCTGCGTATGTGCAAGAAACAGCTTGTGAATCTCGAACAGGTAATTGGCTATTGATTTCCAAACCGAAAGGCTTAAATCGCCATATACATAAAGTTCTGACAACGAAGGATAGCCATAAAACTCTTGTGTGATAGATATTTTACCGCCCCCTGCTTCTTTTTTAAGAATACGCGGAGTAAGTATTTGCAACTCCTCTGGCAATAGCAAATACCAATTTAGTTCGTCAAACAACTTATCGTTGTTTTCACTCACTTTGGTAATGGTATTGTACAAGGGATGTATAACCAGTTGGTTGAAATGGCGCGGACGAAGTAATGATTTTTTTGAGGCGATGAAACTTTCCATGTGTCCAAAATCGAACCAATCGTTTGCCGCGACAGTTTTTAGCGGATGTGTTGCGTTATAATCCAACAACACACTGCTTAGTTCTCTCGAGCCACTTTGTTTTGCTTTTTGCACATTGCTTTTTAGCAATATGGTATCTGTAAAGCTATAATAACCGCAAAGAGCCTTAAAACTATCGCCTTTCAGCGATTTTTTATCGGTAAGCGCGGTTATATTATTATCGTCGTCCACATCAGCTATACACCAGTTTTCGCTATCGGCAACTGGTGATGTATATACAAAATTTTCGTAGTGGTTATAGTTGTCGTATATAAGCGTATCGCCCAAAATAATACGTGTGCCTTTTTGTTCATCTACCTGCGCTAAACCCGCCTCTAATGAATCTATTATCGACTGTGGGTTGGCCACCTCAGCAATGGTAATATTCATGCGTTTATGGTAGTGGTTTTCCAGCACCTCGCGCAGTTTGTGGTTTTCAGCTCTGATAACCACAGTTACATTTTCAATTTCTTTGCGAATAAGGTCGTCTAATATCCAACTGATAACAGGTTTACCATTAATAGGGATAGTAGCGTTTGATTGATGGCTACCTATGGGCAACCTTGTATAATCAATTTTACCTGCGCTTAATATTATGGTATTGCTAATGCTCAATTTTTTGGTAAAAGTTCTTTGTAAATAGTTTCAATCTTGCCCATATTTATTACTGGGCTAAATTTTTTCGCAGCATGTTCTTTACCGTTTTGGCCAAATTCTGTACGCTTTTCAGGAGTGTTAATTAACTGCTCAACCGATTTCAAAAGCTCGGCCTGTTTAACAGGATTGCTAATTACATAGCCCGATTGATTGTTTAACAATATGGTTGATTTTCCGCTATGTCCTTGCGTAACCACTGTTGGTATACTCAATGCTTGTGCTTCAATGGGTTGGCGACCCATTACACCGTTACTGTTGGCCACTACTAAAACATCAAGCCCTGCCATTATAGCTAAGGCATCGTTTCTAAAGCCTGTTACAATCAGCTTATCTTGTAAATTATTCTTCTTTATAAATGCTTCTATATATTGTTTGGGGGTTTGTGGAAGCGATTTTCCATCATCAAGCATTGTATTGCCAGTATCTGAAACACTACCCACCATCAAAAACTTTAATGGTGTTGAAGGGTATTTCTTTACTAATTCGGCAGCCATTTCCATAAATCGCCATGCCCCTTTTTTATAGCTAATTGCTGCTACCATACCCACCACTACTTCATCATCACTAATGCCTAACTCTTTGCGCTTTTCGCTCCTTTGTGTTATAGCTTGCTCCACCTCACCCGAGGGTACTGTATTGTTTATTATGTGTAGGTTCTTAAAATTCTCATGCCCGTCAATTTCATCCTCCGATATAGCAATAATGGCTTTGGCATAGTTACTAATGGCACTTGCGCTTAAACCTTTATTGATTTTTGATGCGGTGATACAATATGAACTACGTGAATGTTGAACAATGGGTATACCACTGCCCTTCATGCTTATACCTACATTTATTGATGCTTTATCGTTGATATGAATAATATCGGGTTTAAGGCTGATAATAAAGTTTGCTAATTGCTTATCGGGCAAAAGGGCTTTTAATTGCTTAAAGTTTGCACGACTATACCAATTGGGTCCAGGGAATGTCCAAAACCTTTTAAATGGATGAACAATTACTTTTATACCTAAATCCTCGTATAATTTGCGTGCTGCACCATCTTCAGCTAAAAGCACAATAGGTTCAAACTCATTACGGTTTATAGCCGAAAGAAAATGGCGCAAACTAATAGCCGAACCTGTTATAAGTCCGTCCTGATGAATATATAGAATTTTGGTTTTGGCCATTTATACTATAATCAGGCGATTAGTTTATCCATTACTTCTGAATAGAAAGTACTTAACCGAGAGGCATCAGAGAAAAAGTTTTTAGCCATTTCGTCAGCCTTTTCCTTAGTCTTGAAATTATTTTTTACAATAAACTCTATTGTAGAAAGTAATTCTTCTTTGCTTGTGCAATGGTATGTAGCCCCTTCTGTAATAAACAATGTATCGTTATCAAACCCGTGCATCAAATCAAGAGTTACAATGGGTTTGTTCATATACATTCCTTCAAGAGCTGTTGTTGATGCACCCGTTATTACTACATCAGCAATTTTAAGCCAGTCGAAAATGGTTTCTTTATTTTCCAGTTTATTAAACTCGTACAAACCAAAGTTTTTGCTTAAAGTGTCGTCTTCAAATAATGATGAAAAATTATTGATATTATCTTTTGGGTGAAGTTTAAAAATAAAATAGAAGCTATCTGATTTTTCTTTGATAGTTTCTTTAATCGTTTCAATAATACTTAAATGATGTTGGGGTGATGCACTATGACCAGGCCCCGACAATAGCACTAAAGCTACTTTTTTACCCTGTGGTAGCTTACTTTTTACCTCAACATTAAATATTTCAGGCTCTTGCAATTGCAAGTAATAGTTAAGATAAGGCGCTCCAATGGTATATACTTGTTGATTTTGTATGCCTTCTTTTACTGAAAGAATATTGTGTACATAATCACCAAATACAAGGTAATTATCACATATATGCAGGTTCTCAATAAACTCATCCGAAAGTAAACCATGCATTATATAAAAGGTCTTAATCCCTTTTTTTGACGATAATTCTGCTATTGCCCTCCCTGTAAAAGTGAGGTCGTTAAAAATATAGCTGAATTTTATTTTTGATGAATTTACTATACTATTAAAAAAGAACTTCGTTACTGTGTATGAATGGTATACTTCATTCATCATACCACTAATATCGTTAGCGGTTGATGCGGATATATCAATTCCATACTCACTAAACAAACCTGTTACTTGTTCTTTTTTAAATAGAGAAGCTAATTTGGGAGCATTGGGTATAAATACTACTGTACTGCCTTTTATCTTTTCTTGAATAACTTTTACGTAGTTTTTTTTTGTGGTGATGTATATAGGATTATACTTTTTTACAAAATCAGCTAAACCAAGAGCTTGACTAAGATGGTTTGGTTCGTACACTAAAATTATACCTCCAAAAGGTTTACTCAATTTTGATTTGATAATGGCACGTGATAATAAGCCCAAAGCATACACAAAATCTAGTGTAATCTTTAGTTTTAGCTTATAGTTCATACGGGCAGGGGTATAACTACCACGCCCTGTTGCCAACATATAAATTTTTATGGTTAAGAAATCGAAGAATCTGATAAAATCAGATGTATTATGATTTTCTTTAACAAAACGGTATAGGCTTAAAAACTTCCCGTCTATATTCTCTTGCATCAATTATTCTCCTACGAAAGCTTTCAAAATTTTCAACCCGTCTTCATGACTTTTTTCGGGGTGAAACTGAACACCATACACGTTTTCTTTCTGAAATGCCGAAGTGAAGGTAAAATCGCCAAACTTTGTTAGCGATAATACATCATCAGTATTTTTAGTAGCGGCATAGTACGAGTGTACGAAATACATATACTGTGCGGGGTGATTATACCTAAATATGGTGTTATCCCAACTTTTGTCTTCGGGTTGTATTAACTGCCCCCATGCTACGTGCGGAACTTTTATTTTTTTTCCGTCGTTTTGCTCGGCAGGTAGTTTCACTACTTCACCTTCAATAAAACCTAAACCCTCTGTTTCTTCTATTTCGTGGCCCTTGGTAAGCATCATTTGCATACCTAAGCAAATGCCTAGTATAGGGGTTTTGTGTTTCTCGTTTACGTTTTTCAATTCATCAAAAAAACCACGCTTTTTTAATTCAGAAACACCAAACGGAAATGCGCCTACACCGGGTAAAACTATACGTTGCGCATCGCCTATTTTATTAGCATCATCAGTAACTACTACATCAGTACCTAAATGCTCAAAAGCACGGGTAATACTTAATAGGTTACTTAGGCCATAATCAATAATTACTACTTTCATACTATTCCTCAAAACGGACATTAATATTATTTTGTAATGCCAATTTTTTTATCTCCTGTATGGTAGCTTTTTTATAATGCAGTTGTTTGGCAATGGCCACTGCATCAGCATATTTGCACGCATCAACAAAATCCATTGGTTTGCCAAAACCACCACTGGCTATTACAGGCACATCTACTTCTTTTGATACGGCTTCTATCAAAGCCAAATCCATACCTTTCGTAGTACCGTCCATATCTACCGAGGTAAGGAAAATCTCCCCTGCACCTCTATCAACAGCTTCTCTTACCCACTCTATAACATCTTTTCCACTGCTTTCGCGGCCTGTATCTATATATGCCTCCCATTTGTTGGGAGCTACACGTTTTGCCTGTATGCTGATAACCATACATTGGCTGCCAAAATTTTTGGCCACCTCTGTTATTAATTCAGGGTTTTTAATCGCTCCTGTATTTATGGCTACTTTATCGGCACCGCTTCGCAACATCTCGTGGGCTTGACCTACTGAACGTATACCACCACCAACGGTAATGGGCACAAATACATTGCGAGTAGTTTCAGAAACCAACTCCTTCATAGAGTCGCGGTTGTATAGGCTTGATATTGAATCGATATATACTATCTCATCAATACCATTTTCATAGTAATCCATAAAGAAGGGTTTGGGGTCTCCTAAAAAACGCCACCCTTCTAAATGTATTCCTTTTATAAGCCTGTTTAGCTTTATATCTAATCTTGCTATTACTCTCTTCATTCTTTATTTAGTGGGGTGTTTCAACTTCCACTCGCCGTCTACTTTATCCCAAAGGTGGGGTGAGCGTGATTTGTCTATAACTTCCCAGTATCTTTCTTCGGTTATACCCATATAATCCAATACTTCTTGGAAGTATTTTTTAGGGAATTCACCATCGTATTTGTTCATCAAATCCACTGCTTCTTCGCGGGTAATAAAACCATCACGAATATCACGGTTGGCGTCATTCATTGCTCTGCCTTGACCAAATTTGATGTACATGGTATAATAATGCTGACCGTCGATTTTATCGTCTAAGCTGGCAAATTTGGTGTATGTGCCTTCGCTACGGCCATCAGGGTTTGATTCAAAACCTGTGTTTTCTTTTACGTAGTAATAATTTTCTTGTGGCGACCAGTTTACATAGTAGCTAAAGAAGTGTACTTCTACATTTTTTGCACGTATTTCGTCCTCTAACAAGGGTTTGTATAAGTACAAATCGTTATCCGTAACGCCATAGTTCTTTTTCAAATCATTAACGTGTACACCGCCAAAGTACATATCCTCAGTAGCTGTTTTAGTGCTAAAGTGGCTTATGTCCATAAGTGGCGAAAGGTTCTCGCTAAAGTGGTTGTGTGCTTCTGCTTGGTTTTCACCATACATAATCAAAGGCACATCATATTGTAAAGCCGCACGTGGTGCTACGTTTTTCTGACCTATAATAAAGGGTTGGAAAGGGTTTACAAGGTTTTCAAACGCCAAACGGGTAAGCAAACGGTGTATTTTACCGTTAGGGGTAACTTTAATGTTATCCAAACCTGCTTCAATCATGTGGTTAAAGTTTGTCCAACCTATATCGGTATACATATGCGGAGCCCATGTAACTGTAAGCGGATTCATATTGTATTTGTTTTTAAGCAAATGAGCAACATATATACTGTCTTTTCCTCCTGATGCGGGTACTATTACATCATACCTACCATCATTTCTACGAAAACGATCGCAAAGTTCTTGTAATTCTTTTTCGCGTGCGTCCCAGCTTATCTGAGTGTTTTTATATTCAAACCATTTGCAGGTATCGCAAATACCATCATCTCCAAAACCAACAGTATCAATAATAGTATCCGATTTTTTAAATTCGCGTTGTGTGCTTGGTCTTTGGTTTGAGATTAGACACTTTTTGCAAAAAATTACGTTTTCGGGTAATCCGTGAAGTGTTTTTGTTGCTGTAGCCATTATATTAAACGTTATTATTTTTCTGTATTAAAAATGTGATGTATATAAAACACGTGCAAAGATATGCCGTGCTTTTATTGTTCTTGTTTTTCTTCGGGTTCAAGTTTTTTCATTCTTCGGGCAGGTACACCTAGATAAAGTGCATTTGCATCTAAAGTGCCTGATACAAGGGTTAATGCGCCCACTACTGTATTTGGCCCCATTACAGAGCCTTTTAGTATAACGGCACTATTGGCAATCCAAGAGCCGTCGCGTATCTCAACAGGGCTAACATTAAATAGCCTGCGCTCTATATGGTTGCCTGTAATGGTATGGTCGTTATCGTATATTTTTACGTTTTCACCTAGCATAACGCCATCGCCAAATATTATGCTTTTATGTGCATTTACTGTTGAGCTTCTGTTTAGGTAGCAATCTTTACCAAACCTCACCTCTGCACCCGCACGAACACGTATGTGTACATCATCCTGCAAAGTAAGGTTTCCTTTTGCGGTAAGCACTGCCCCTTTGCCTAACACTAATTTTACTCTTTTACCCAATATTATCTTTCCTTCTACCTGTAAACCTTTGTGTTTAAAGGTATAGTAATACTTTACTGCGTAAAGGTATAGTGCATTTATGTAGCCAAAGATTTTCTTCATGTACTATGCCTGTGCTTCTTGAAGGGTTAATACCACCAATTTGTAGTTTTGCATATCTGTTATTTGGTCATCATCAAACTGAACTCCAAATTCTTCTTCCAATGCTACTATCAAACTCATGTGGCGGATAGAATCCCAGTTTTCAATAGTATCTGTGCTTGCGTTTTCATCAACAGTTGATGGGTCTACTTCAAAAACAGCCCCCATAATTTCTTTTATACGTTGTTCCATTTTTATAAAATTCTATTTTATGCACTTACTGTATTTCCGGCCAATTCAATGGTAATAAATTCAGGGTAGATAGCTTGCCAGTTATCCAATTGCAGTTGGTATTGCTTTTCGTTTTCGTTTTGTTGCAATACTTCAAAACCGTTGTTATCATAAAACGGCTCAACCTGAGCATTTTTAGCAGTTTTACTGTATTTAGACGCTATTTTTTCGATACCGTTTTTCTTTAAATCTTCTATGATATAAGAAAGGAAACTAGACTCTATTTTTCGACCTAATACACGGCAACTCATCAAAAAGCTATCAAACTCTGCTTCGTTGCCATTGGTTTTGGCTATGCTCAATCCAGTGATACCATACGAACCAAATTTATCGCTCACTTCAAACACATATACCCCATAATCGGGCGACTCAACAAACTGTTTGATGTCGTTTTCGGTATAGCGTTGGGTAGTAAGGTTAAACTGGTTTGTTTTCTGCGTCATTTGCGCAGTACGAGGTATCAGGCTACTATCGTTTTTGTATATTTTAATAACAATACCCAATGAGCTTAGGTATTCATCCAGATTGCCAAAGCCATCTTTTTGCGATTCGCGTTGTTGCTCTTGCTTGTACATTTTTATCCGCTCCAAATCTTCTTTGGTTTGCGAATGGTGGTAAAACAAGCGGCTTACTTCCTTCATCATTGCAGGGTATTCGTGCGCCGATTTAGGCACTTGAAAAGTGCTTACCTCAGGCAATTGCTCGCGGATGAAATTTACTTCAAAGTTTGAATCATCTATAAATACCAAGCTATCTATCCCGATATTCAAATCGGTAGCTATTTGGCGAAGGTTACTCACTTTATCTTGCCAGTTTACTTTTTTTATTACAATGTGCTCGTCGCGCAAGTACATATCAGGGTGTTTTTCTAACACCTCGTCTACATCGGCAGCATTGTTTTTACTGTTTAGCCCGATGATAATCCCTTTTTTGCTCAACTCAACAGCCATGCGCTGCACCAAATGGAATGACTTGCCTTTGCCATCCTCTCCCATTTGTATCCCTTCAAAACCATCTTCGCCTAAAATGCCGCCCCAAAGGGTATTATCACAGTCGAATATCAGGGCTTTTTTTGCTTTGCCAGTTACTGAACGTAAAACAGGTAGTATTTCTTCTGCATACCCTTGAAAAAAGGTGAGCGTATGCAGGCTCTTGCTGCTGTTAAACATACGCATATCAACGCAGGCCTCCAGTGAGTATCGTTCGTATACACGCTTAACATCTACCAAAAATACGTTATCGGGCTTTTGCTGGTCGAGGTATTGGTTTAGCACTTCTTCGGCTATGCGAAGATTACTTTTGCGTACATCATACTCTGCAAAGGGTGAAGCACAAAATGTATTTACAAATACTATCGACGAGTTTTTCAGACTGCCATACACCAAGTCGATATCGTTTTTCACTTTATCAATCAGTTGTTGTAGTTGGGTATTGTCCATTTCATCGGCTTTGTAATACAGGCCGGGCATATAGTTTGCCAATTCCCAAAATATTACTTTAGCCTTGTTGTCATCTCCCATTGCCATACTGTCTTGCACAATGGTATCATAGTCGTGTACTTGTATTTCGGGGTTTATCCCTATCAAGCGCACGTTATATTCCAACACATCTTTCAGCATATTTACTGTGATATTGTTGAGTATATGAAGATTAAAGGCAGGCTTACCCGCTACTTCTTCCTTCAAGCGTTTGTTCTCTTTTAGTAAGTCGGTATATTTTATAAGTGTTTTCATTACTTATACCATGGTTTGACCACCGTTCACACGTATGGTTTCGCCCGTTATATAATTACTGTTTTCTGATGCTAAAAAGGCTACCGCATTGGCTATATCGGCAGGTTTGGCCAAACGGCGTAGGGGTGCTTTGCTGGCTACCACCAAACGGGCTTTTTCGGGCATATCAGATATTAATTCAGTCTCCGTCATGCCGGGCGATACAAGGTTTACTTGCACATTAAACGGCCCCAACTCTACGGCCAATGATTTGGCAAAACCATTAAGGGCATATTTAGCCGTGTTATAATGTAACCATTCAGATGAGGGAGTACTTTCCGTGGTTTGTGATGTAAGAAAAATTATTTTGCCGCGTTTGCGCTCCTTCATTTGAGGCACAACGTGTTTCAGCAATAAAAAATTAGCTTTTATGTTGATATTGATATGGTCGTCAATATCCTGCCAATCCAGCTTTTCAAATTTTATGTTAGAGAGTTTTACGGTTGAGGCATTGATAACAATATCTATGTGCCCCAGCTTACGGGTAGCCTGTTCTACCAATTGCTCCACTCCTTTTTCGCTTAATAAATCACCTTGAACAGCATAGGCATTGACTGTGTCTGACGAAAGACTTTCGGCCAGTGCATCGGCTTTGCTTTTATTGCTGTTGTAGTGTATACCGATATTAAACCCCAAACTTGCCAGTTTTTTACAAATGGCCTCACCTATACCGCCTGATGCTCCTATTACTAAAGCATTTTTAAGCCTTACATCTTCCGTGTTTTCTTCTTCAATTTTTTCAACCTCGCGTTCAATAACCTTCACCTTGGCAGTGCCATTGGTTACTTTTTGTTTGTGCTGGTTGTGTATATCCGTTTTTAGCTCAATAACGTTTTCGCGGGCGTTTTTGCCTATCACCTCTCCACGAATGGTAAGGGTATCACCCACACGCACAGGCATTAAAAACTCAAGGCTTTGCGAAAACCACAAGGCACCATCGCCGGGAATTTTTGTGCCAATAATGGTAGAAATGAACGAGGCTCCCAACATACCGTGTGCAACAGGTTTTTTGAACGATGTTTTTGAGGCATACTCTTTATCAACGTGCAGTTTGTTATCATCTCCCGTTAAATCAACAAACTTTTTAATGTCCGCATCAGTAATGGTGTGCACAATTTCAGCAAAATCGCCTATTTGTATCTCGTCAAATCTTTTCATCAGTTTTAGTTTTTTACACCCTTCGACAAGCTCAGGATGATAACACACGAAGTTACCTTAGTTTTGATTTTGGGTTGAAGAAGAAGATTCTGAAACAACTTCAGTATGACTAGCCCCGTTACGGATATAATCCAAGTAATAGGCCGTCATGCGCTCTGTGTATTGTTCATGTGTGAGACGAAACTGCGCCATTTGTGTATGTTCGTGCGATGCCTCAACGGTACGTTCATCCAATCGTTTAATGTAATTATATACTTCTACTTTGTTAGGAATAAATCCGTTTTTAACAGTATCAATTGCAGCAATTATATCTTCTCTATTACGAATATTAAATGTGCCTTTGCAATACATTAATGGCGAGGCTCCGAACAAAAATACCGGTTTTTCAAGTATCAAACATTCAAGCGCGGCTGTACCTGCAATAGTAGCAACAGCTTTCGCATTTTTTGAAAGGGTAAACGTATCAACGCTTTTGCTAATCATTACCACCCTTTTGTTTTTACTTAAATCATAATAAAAATCTACATTACGATTTACCATTGCTTGTACAGGATGCTCTTTTACATACAAGAACCATCCTTCAGGCAAATAATATGATATAAGGTCGACTATCAGCATTTGGTTGGCATAATAACCTCCTACAGGCGAGTTTGACGCTTCGGGCTGAAAGTGCATTGCCAAATAAATAAAGTTTTTGCTTAAATCAGGTGTTTTAGTAGCATGGCGCTCATAGTAGCCTTGTAACCTGCTGGTTATTTCGCCTTTGTTTTTGTGTCTAAATTTGAAATGAATTTTATCCATTATCAGCATTCTATCGAAGGGGTTAAAAATACTCCATTTTTTACGAGGAGCATTTTTATCAGGACGAAGTCTGCGTATGCGATTATTTTCTTGTATTTGTGGCTCAACCGCATCTGTTTTCATAAGGTTTGCTACATACCCTTTTACCATATAGTAGGGTCTTTCACCGGTTAGTACGCGGTGTATCTCATCTTTGGTATTGGGGCTAAAACTTTGTTGCAATGCTTCAATATCGTCACTTATACGCGGTAGGTTAGCAAGATCCTCGCAGCTTTTATCAATGTCTTCATAAATAAGCGATTTACCTGGCAATGGCGTATGTGACATGATAATTGTGCGTATGCCACGCATTTGGCAAAGACGGTATAAAATGTACTCGTAGGGAAAGTGAGGGTAATATGTGGTTACGTATAGATCAATGGCGTTTTTGTTCAAAAAATCATTCCAGTAACGTAAATACCGATAATACCTTCGGCGTTTTTCTTCGCCCGACATTTCAGTATGGCTAATATAATTACTGAAATTTTGTGAACGTAACGCTATTTTAGTTTCGTAATAGTCTTTATCAAACGCAGCGTGGTCGTCTTTATTTACCACTTGGAAATCACGCTCAAACAAACGCAATATCTCGCTTTCGTATGGAGCCATCTTAAGTAAAAGCTCTTTATCCAACGGCTCTATTTGCTGCCAATCTACATCAGTAAAAAGAGCATTGAATAGATCTGGTTCGGTAAAAGGTATAAAATTACAGTTAGCTGCCTCAAGCTCGGCTGCATCAGGATGACCCGACTTACTACCAACATAATACAGGTTTTTAATAGACAATCCCTTTACCAAATTCATTACCAAAGGGATGGTGTATTGAAGGGAAAATTTAAGTACTATTACGTTCATATTAATTTATACTTCTCACTATATTAAATGCTTCGGCGTAATCCGTACCTACGGATACGCCCCAGCGTTGCGACTGTATGGTTAATGCTTGTGGCGAGCGGGGATGAGGGTACGGACGCTTTTCAAACTCGTAGCTCTCCATGCCTTTTATCTTGGCTTGCACGTCTTCTTCCGTTACACTTATAAAAAAGTTGGGAATGAAATGGCGCGGGTCTGTTGATGCCCTCCACTCAGTGCCCGATGGGGTTTCAAACGCAATAATGGTTTTTACCTTTTCGTGTTGCATGGGTCGGCAAGCCGTAACCACTGCTTCAAATGTGCGCTGGTGGTCAACGTTTACATCACCGCCATGATGGGTAAATATCACTTCGGGATTAAACGCTTCTTTTTCTTTTTCTATTACTTTTATAATATCCAGCAAGGCCACTGTATCAAAGCGGTTGTCGGCAAAATCGTATATGCTTACACTGTGGTAGCCAATAGCTGCCTGTGCATTTTTAATGTTTTGGCGGTGAATGGCCAATTCGGCCTCCCATTTGGTTACATCGCGTTCGTCTGAACGTGATGTAATACCCTCACCCAGTATTACTACGTGTGTAGTAACCCCGTACTCTTTTATTAAGCGGTGCATTGATGCTCCCAAGCCCAACAACTCATCGTCGGGGTGGGCAACTACCACCATTATGCGTTTATTTCTTAGTGATTCTAACATCGGCTATTATTGATTCATCACCTTTTATAGATGCTCTTGTAAACTCTAACCTAAACTTATCTATCTCAACAAAAGCGTTTGGGTAGCCTTCACAATCCAGCATACGGATGTAATTGTACAATTGTTCAAGGGTTTCTAAATGGGCTATGTTGCTGTCTTCGGGCTTACGACGTTTAAAAACTGTCGGCTCGCCCTGTTGGGCAACAGGATGTGTATTGTTGACTATTATCTCCTCTACCATTCCCCTTATTACTGTAGCCATACGGATAAAAATCTCTTCGGCTGTGCCGTGCAGGCTTACAGCACGTTTTAGGTACACATCGCCTGTATCTAGACCTTCTTCTACCTTAATAGCTGAGATTTTAGTTTCGGTTAATCCACTAACGATAAGGTTTTGCAAAGGGCTGCCACCGCGACCAAAGGGTAAATCGGTCATGTGGAATACTACACAAGTGTAGTTCTCAAATATCTCTTTGGGTATAATGTACGACCAATGGGGTATGAAAACGTATTGAGGGTTTATTTCTGCTAATTTTTCAGCAGTAAAGTCCCCTTTTTGGGTAATATGTAGCCATTCTTCGGGCTTTTGTGCCGAAAGTTCCCTAAACAAGGTGGTATGCCATGTTTTGGGGGTCAGCAATATGTATTTTACAGTAGTTCCCATGTTAGTGGCGTTCCGGCTTTTATAGCACGTGAAGCAATTTTGCCCAATACACTTTCGTAGTATTTGGGTTGCAAACCCCTATCGGGGTGGGAAGTCTAAATTTTCGTGGATAGAGGACTTCCCGTAACACTATTATTTAATGCTGAGGTATGGGTAATTATTCGGTTACCACAGTTATCAATCAGTATTTTTTATACTATTTCTTTTTTAAAAGATAAGCGCAGTCTTTGTTAGAATCATTAACATACTGGTAATAATCCCTTTTTTCTTCAACCAAATTATCAAATGAGTCAGTAAAAATCTTTGCGAAATCGGCCTTCCAAAGAAATCCATCGTTACCTCTATAGTTAATCCCTTGAATTTCGGGATTATAATACTCAAACCCCATAATATAAGATTTTGTGCAACGCACCATTTCTTTCATAATGTTTGGATAATCATCAGGCTTTATATGAATTAAAACCCCATTTGTACAAACTAAGTCAAAATAGTTATCTTTAAACGGAAGGTCAAAACCGGTTCCTTGAATTATATTAATGTTACTTGTGTATTCTTTTGATTTTTCAACAGCATAAGGCTGCAATTCAATACCATAAAGGTTTTGAAAGCCCATTTCTTGTAGACAATTCAATTGCATACCAGTATTACTGCCAACTTCCAGAATTTTAATATCCTTGGGCAATGCACTCATTAACCGATTATTAATTTCAAATTTAGTTACACCCCAAGTATCCATGTAAAATTTATCCCAATCTTGTGTGCTTCGCGAGTTTCTATTGGTATATTCTTTCCCAAAGTCTGCTGACCAAAATTTTTCTTGTTCTGTTTTTGAATTCATATTTTTATTATTTTTTGATTTGACTTAGCTTTATAATTGAAATCTTCTTTTGCTCAATATGCAGCCACTCTTAGGTTTGTGTCGAAAGTTTCCTAAACAAGGGGGAGTGCCCTGTTTTGGGTGTTAGCAATAATTTTACAGTAGTTCCCATGTTAGTGGGGTTCCGGCTTTTATAGCACGTGAGGCAGTTTTGCCTAATATGGTTTCGTAATATTTAGGCTGCATACCATCACCGGGACGAATGACACGCAGGTTATCGGCAGTGAAAATATCGCCCTCTTTTACGTCTTTCACAATGTATAGTGAACGTTTAAAGCGTAAGCTTTTCTTTTCGGCTTCTTGTACGCCATAAAATACTTGTCCCATTGCCAAGAAAGCGCGTTCGCTTTCTATCACAAGGTTTTTTAGTTCGTCAGGTTCAATAGAGAATGCACTATCTACTCCACCGTCAGCACGGCGAATGGTAAAGTGTTTTTCTACCACAGGTGCGCCCAAAGCCACTGCGGCTATGGCTGCGCCAATGCCCATTGTATGGTCTGAAAGTCCTACGTGGCATTTAAACATTTCCCTCATGTGGGGTATGGTTGCCAAGTGGGTATTTTCAGGAGTTGCTGGATAAGTACTGGTACATTTTAGCAATACCAAGTCTTTACAACCTGCTCCGCGAATGGTACGCACAGCTTCGTCAAGATCGGCCAATGTTGCCAAACCTGTCGACATAATAACGGGCTTGCCTGTTGAGGCTATCTTTTTAAGTAAAGGCCAGTCGGTATTTTCAAACGAGGCTACTTTGTAAGCACCTACACCCAATTCTTCTAGAAAGTCAACGGCACTTTCGTCAAACGGGGTACTAAAAATCAACAACCCTTTTTTGCGAGCATGATCAAACAAAGGTTTGTGCCACTCCCATGGGGTTTGCGCTTCTTTGTATAAATCGTACAAATTGCGGCCTTTCCATAGCGAGTCGGGGTCGTTTATTTCAAACATGCCGCCCGTTGTGTTTATGGTCATGGTATCGGGCGTGTACGTTTGTAGTTTTACAGCGTGTGCGCCCGCTTCAGCAGCAGCATCTATAATTGCCATTGCCCTGTCTATAGATTGGTTGTGGTTGCCCGACATTTCGGCAATTACAAACGGTTTATGGCCTGTACCAATGGTTATATTTTCTATCTGAATGTCTTTCATATCTAATTGATTTTCTTAAAACCTCCCCCAGCCCCTCCTTACCCCCGCGCATACCTGCGAAGGAGGGGAGTCAGCCCGCAAGGCCTATTGTATCTGTAAAAGTGAATTGAACAACTCTATAAAATTTTGTTGTGAATTAAGCGGCTTATCCAGCACTTTAATGTCTGTATCAGTATCAACAAGGTTTTTAATATCCTGTTCGGTTACTGTATTAAAATCGCCCATTGCTCCTGCCAAATGGTTTTGTACAAAACCATTGTATATAAGGTGCTGGTTTTGGGTATAATAGCCTGCAAAACACTTTAGCCCGCGCGAGTAGCTTTCTATCAATACCGTACTTGCCGAAACAAAGGCGTGGGTGCAGGTATCCATTACTTCAATAATCTGTTCAGCCGAAAGGTTAAAATGTAAGGTTATGGGGTGATTTTCTGCCAATTGGCGCAAATCATTCAACAACTCTTCTTCAAACTGTGCCGAACACAAAATATGCACCTGATTAAAGCTATTAGCAGCTAAAATCCCTTTGCATATTTTAAGGGTAAACCCAAAATAATCACTTCCTCCCAAGCTTATATAGGCTACTTTATTATCGTAGTTTTTTGGTTTGAGGGGTGAAAAGAAGGGTTTGCGCAAAATGGCATAATCTAAACCTAATGCCAAACGGGCGTTGGTAGTGTATTGCGCTGCTTCAATTCCCACAGCATGGTTGATAACGGCATCGGCAAAAGGGTAATCCCTCAGCAAATCGTCAATCCATACTTGTTTGCAGTCTGCGTTTTTCAAACCTTGTTGGTAGTCCATCCCGAAATGGTATCCGTCTATCACCACAATATCAGTTGGGCGTACCACACCTTGCAAATCGTAAGGTAATTGGTTTTGGGCAGTCATTTTATCGGGAAGCGGGTAGTTATATTCAGTATCCAAGCTTATTACTTGGCATACTTTAGAAATTTGGTCTTTGATAAAATCATCAGGACGGTTTATGGCAAAAACACATTCAAAATCATCGTTCAACATTCCTGCCAATGCCAATATGCGATACGCATGGCCAAAACCTATGGTTCGGTTTCCATCAGCTCGGAAAAAAATTCTTTGCTTAGGCACCTTTATTCAACTTATACTTCAGTTCTGCCAATTGCCAGTCTGTTTCATTGTCAATATCCTGAACTTCTAATTCGGATAGTTCTATACTGCCTGTGTTATCTGTAAACAATACTTGTTTTTCTTTTATTTTAGCAGTTTCAAACCAATAAAACTGTCCGGCATCATGAAAAGCAGGAATAAGATCTTGCGAGCGCTTGTTTAAATTTTCAGGCATAAACATTTGTGTTTTGCCCCCATCTTCCCTCTCCAGTGCTCTCCATATAGGATAACTAAACCTGCTAACAGGAAAAACGACATCAAATTTATTTTCAAGCATCAACGTAAAACCTTCTTCAAGTTTTGATGAAGTTATAAAAGGGGCAGTAGGGTATAAGCAACACCCGTATTCAAAATGTTTACCTCTCTTCTCGTACTCGTCAAGTACTTCGTTTATCACTTCTACTGTTGTTGCAAAATCGTCAGAGTTTTTTGCCGAACGGTAAAATGGCACTGTCGCTCCTAACTCTAAGGCTATTGCTGCTATCTTTTCATCATCAGTAGAAACCATTACTTCAGCAAAAAGACCTGAGTTTATAGCGGCTTCAATAGAGTATGCTATTACCGGCTTACCCAAAAAGTGTTTAATATTTTTGTGTGGTATGCGTTTACTGCCGCCTCTGGCTGTAATAATGGCAACCCTATTCATTAAAAAAGTTATTTATTGTTTCTATTACAAAATTCTGCTCTTGCTCAGTTAAAGTTGGGTACATGGGCAGACTTAAGCATTGGGCATAATATTTTTCTGCTTGTGGCATATCGCCTTTTTTCCAGCCCAGTGTTTGGTAATAAGGCATGGTATGCACAGGTATATAATGCACTTGGGCAAAAATATTGTTGCTGCGTAGGTGGTTGTACAATTCTAACCTGTTTTCTACTTGTATAACATACAAGTGGTAGGCATGACCTTCAACAACGCCTGATTGCGATACTATTTTATTGTTATTCTTAAAGGCAGCTTCATATTTTGCAGCAATTTCTCGGCGGCGTTTTAAACCTTCGTCGGCGCGACTTAATTGTGATACTCCCAAAGCGGCTTGGAAATCAGTTAACCTATAGTTATACCCCAGTTCTTGCATTTCGTAATACCAACCACCGTGGTTTTCGTGCAACAAGGCAGGGTCTTTAGTGATACCATGTGTACGCAGAATCATTAGTTTTTTGTATAACTCTTCGTTATTGGTGGTTATCATCCCGCCTTCACCTGTTGCAATATGTTTTACAGGGTGAAATGAGAATATTGATACTTCGGCAAAGTTGCCATTGCCACACAATTGTTTCTGCCCTTTAGAGTCTGTAAAAAAACCTCCGGGAGCATGGCACGAGTCTTCAATAATCCAAAGACCGTGTTCATCAGCCAGTTTGCGGAAGGCTTCTAAGTTTACGGCATATCCAGCCAAATCAACAGGAATAATCCCGCTAAAAAAACCTTTGGGTTTTGATTTTATAAGTTCTTCTACCTTGTTTATATCAAGGCAGTATGTATCGGGATCTATATCAGCAAAATATACATTACCACCACAATAGCGCACACAGTTGGCCGATGCGGCAAAGGTTATTGAGGTAGTGATTACGTTAACGTTTTCTTCTACTCCCAAGGCCATTGCACAAATGTGAAGGGCTGCCGTAGCATTTGATACTGCAATAGCATATTTACTGCCCACGTATTGGGCAAATTTCTCTTCAAACTGAGCTATATGTGGCCCTTGAGTAAGAAAATCTGAGCGTAAAACATTAACTACAGCGTCAATATCGGCATCAGTAATGTTTTGTCTGCCGTAAGGTATAGGAGATTGCATAAAATACTGATAATAAATTCTTTTCTAGTCGTTAAAATGTGTTGTTAATATTACATTTTCAGGTAATAAACACGGGATGTTTTTAATTATTGGGTAAGAAACTCCAATAGTATCACTTGTCATAACACCATCTTGTTCTATCAATATTTCATGAGAAACCGGACAAGCCCATCCTGTTTTTGAGTTATATCCTGAACTATTAGTCTTTTCAATAATTGTCAATCCAGTTGGGTTTAATGGGTTTGAAAACACATTCATCTTTCTATGTTCCAAAACCTTATACCCGTCTTTGTTAATAGCATCCCATAAACCAATACAGTAGCCATTTTTCTCCATCCTTTGTTTGCCTTCATCATCAGCAAAATCATAAGCTGGTTCAAACAGTACTAGGTATTTTGCCGCAACCCTATACAACTCGGCTACTAACTTGCTTTCCATCCCTCCGTTTGGCTCAATAGCATGGCTTGTATAGACTATATCTACTGAACTATCCTGAAACGGTAAATTGAAAATATTTCCTGTTCCCAATTTTGCATGGGATAGATTTTTTTCTGTTAAGTAGCTATTTCCCAAATGTACCCGCGACCATGAAATATCAATGCCAAATGCCTGTTTATACGGTTCGTTTAATTTACTTAATACATGAGCAAACGTAGTAGCCTCACCAACTCCAGCCTCCAATATTGAGTTCATATTGCCGCCCAAACCATTTATTACCGAGGCTACATCAGTTGAATACTTTTGCATAAAGTCTTCATTTTCTTTTGCAAACTTTATGTAAGTTCCTGACTGTAAGTCATAGCTACAAATGATGTCGTCAAATGTATTGTGATTACGACCAAAGTGGTTGCGCAAAAACTCCATCATATTACCATCATTCTCATAATGGGCTTTAAGTGCGGGCAGTACTTTAATATATTCGGTATTCATTTCGATAACAGTTTAAAATGTTTGGTGCTAAATATTATAGTTTAAAAGTAGAATCTACGTGATTTTTTATTAAATCTCTGAGCGACTCTACTGTTTCCCATTCAGTGTTTTCTTCTGAATTGTACTTGAAACCAGGGGTAACTTTTACCGCATTATGATGGGTAATAAACTCATCCAATTTCCACGAATGTGTAGCGGGTAATATGGCATAGTATTTTCCTAAATCGTAAGTATAAAATGAATCTGAGGGGGTAATCATTTCTTCGTGTACTTTTTCACCCGGCCTTATTCCTACAACAGGTTTTTCGCATTCAGGCCCAATAGCCTCGGCAATATCCATAATTTTGTACGAAGGTATTTTAGGCACAAAAATTTCACCGCCCCAAGCGTGCTCTAAAGCGTGCATCACCATATCAACCCCACCTTGTAAGGTGATATTAAAACGAGTCATTGTGGCGTCAGTTATAGGCAATACACCTTCCTTTTTCTTTTTAATAAAAAACGGAATTACTGAACCGTTTGAGCCCATTACGTTTCCGTAACGAACCACTGAAAATTTAATAGAATTGCCCCCTCTTATATTATTGGCAGCAACAAACAATTTATCCGATGCCAGCTTTGTAGCACCATATAGGTTTATGGGGGCTGCGGCCTTATCTGTCGATAGAGCAACTACCCTTTCTACCTGTGTATCTAAGGCAGCATTTATTACATTTTCGGCACCCATAATGTTTGTTTTCACACATTCCATCGGATTATACTCAGCAATGGGCACGTGTTTCATTGCAGCAGCGTGTATCACATAATCAATACCTTTAAATGCTCTTCTTAGTCTTTCATAATCGCGTACATCACCAATAAAAAAACGTATCTGAGGGTATTGGCTGCTTGGATATTCCTGTGCCATCTCAAACTGTTTTTGCTCATCTCTTGAAAAAATAACCAAGCGTTTAACATCTGTGCATTTATTTAAAATATGTTCAGTAAGGGCTTTCCCTAAAGAACCTGTTCCACCAGTAATTAATATTGATTTTCCTTTAATATCCATTATAACAGTTTTTAAAGTCTTCTAGTTTTAATATAGTTTTTTAGTGTTGATAAATTTGCCAGTTTAGTTGTGATTAAAGTTACACCAAACAATATCACTGCTATAACTCCTGCAAATAGCTGTATTATTTTATTGGATTCATATTGAGAAAACAAAATAGATATAGCTACAAGTGAAAGACCAATCATCCCGCTTTTTATTATTAGCGGCACATTTGGATTAAAATTAAACATCTTACGAGAAATAAATATTGAAAATGCCATAATAATGGTATTTTCAATAAACTTAGCCAATATCAATGCAAAATATCCCCATTGTTTAATGAAAATAATGGCTATTACTACGTTTGAAGTAAACCTTGTTACAGCTATTATACTAATCCACCATGTTTTTTTGCTGTAATATATTTCTGGCGAATACATAACTGTTAGCACCGTTGGCAAAAAACTAACTGCCATAAAAGGGACAATAAAAGCAGCCTCATGGTATCTAACAGGGGTAATTAAATAAATTAGAGGGGGAACAATGGTTGCTGCGCCAACAAAAATAAAAACAGCAATTATCCATATTTTTTTGCAGGAATCTTCCAAACGTTTGTACCCTGCTGCTTCATCTTTCTTTCTTGCCTCAAAATATAGAGGAATGAATGCCGTATTAAAAGCATCACCAATAAGATAAAGCGGAGTTATAAAGCGCATTGCTAATGAATATAAACCAACAGCAGCTAATGATGAAAAACCTGACAATAATGAACGAGAGAATAAATTACCAAATGGAGTAACCAAGTGCGAAGGCAATATATTCATCGAGTATTTAAACGATGGCTTGAGTAATTTAAATGAAAATTTACCTCCCATTTCTTTATGAAGGTAAAATTGTGCTTGTATAAAAAAGATAATTGCGCTGGCCATGCTGGCCAATACTAAACCAAGCGCTCCAAGCTCAAATACTGTTACCAGTATAATGGCCGTTATAATACCTGTTATTGCTGTAACAATACTAAGTATTGCTGAGTACCTTGATTGTTTACGCGCTTGTATAAGTCTTTTTTGTATTTCAGAATTCGTACTTAAAACCCCTGTTATTAGTACTATGATTACGAAGGGAACTAATGGTAATCCCGGTATTAATGTGCTTAAAAAAAATGATGCTATAATATAAATTAGGCATGCCATTACCACGCTAATAGCCATTAGCGACCAATACAATGTAGTGATGTAATTTCTTAGTTCAGGGCCTTCACTGTGGTCATAATAGAAACGGGACACAGAACCAGGTAGTGCAAGGCGCATAAATATCATTGCAAAAGCGGTAAAAGCTCCCGCAAGCTCCACAATACCGTAGTCTTCTGGCGTTAAATATGCTGTATATACTGGTATGAGAAAAAAACCTACAACTTGAGGTATAAATTTCGCCAAACCATAATTTAGCGTTGCACCGCTAATTTCTTTAAATGACGCCAACTATTTTTGATTGCTTTTTTTATATAAATGCTCCGCCAACTCAAAGTCAAGCATTTCGTTTATATCTACTGATGTTTCAGGAGGCATTACATAACCCACACTATTGGGACTGATAACATCTACACGGTTTTCAAGGTTTTGCCTACGGGTTACATATACGGCACAGTTGCGTACATAAATATCGGGCAACTCGTGCGATGCAAAACGTCCGTCTTCTTCTTCTATATAGGGTAATAAGGCATCACCATTCATCACCTTTAATTTTAAGGGATGTATCATGTGGTCTACCTTTACTACACTAACTGATGATTCTTTTTCAGGATGATTAAGCAAAAGACTTATAGTACTATCAATATCTTCGGGTTTACGCAAGGGCGAACTAGGTTGTATTATCACTACCATGTCGTATGTATATCCCTTCTGAGATTCCATTACTGTAAGGGTATGCTTAACGTAATCTATGGCAGGTGATTTATCATCCGATATTTCTAAGGGACGTTTAAGGCTTACTATTTCAGGGTATTTTGCGCCAATAGCCAGTACTTCATCGCTGTCGGAACTTAATACTATATCTGTAAGCAATTTGGTTTGCAGGCTTTGTACTATGGCAATATCTACCAAAGTACTATCAGCAAATGGACGAAAATTTTTATGCTTTACCCTTTTCGACCCTTCGCGGGCAGGAATTATGGCAAGTATTTTAGGCGTGTTGTTGCTCAATCTGAAGTGTCTTTTTTAGTTTATCCAGCAAAAACAATTCGGTTTTTGCAAACGATTCGTAGGTATTGCCGCCTATATGTGGCGTTATAATAAGGTTGCTATTGTGTGAGGCAAAATTGATAAGAGGATTTTGTTCGATATTGTATTCATCCTCTATAACATCCAATGCAGCACCTGCGATAGTCTTATTTTCTAATGCGTTTAATAAATCATCGCCCTTTACTACCCCTCCCCTTGCTGTATTTATTAGTACTGCATGGTGAGGCATTTTTTCAAAAACTGTTTTATTTATCAAATGATGACTGCCGTCATTATATGCAACGTGTATACTAAGTATATCTACCATTGTGGCTAACTCTAGTAAGCTATCTACTTTGTTGCAAATGGAAGCATCAAATTTTTTTATATCGTAGCCATAAACTTCTGCACCAAAGGCTTTAAAAAAGCCTGCTGTTATAATGCCCAAACGACCAACGCCTACTATGCCTACTTTTTTGCCATAAATCTCATGGCCTTTAAACAAATCTCTGTTCCATACTCCCCCATTTACTGATTGTATAGCTTGTGAGGTATTACGTAGTAATGAAAGTGTGAGGCCAAGTGTATGCTCTGCTGTGGCACGAACGGTTTTAAGAAAATCCGTTTCTCCCTTTAAAGCTAATACTTTTATGCCCCTTTTTTGGCAAGCATCAAGGTCTATATGGTCTAAACCAGTTACAGGACAAAGTATGTAACGGGTGCGTGTATTTATTGGAAAATCTTCTTTTTGTATTCTAAATTTTAAACGAAACCAAAAAACATCATAGGTGCCCAAGGCATCTGTAAGATTTTCCTTTTCAATATCTTGTAGAGTTACATTGCCCAACTGTTTTAATCCCTCAACTGCTTGTGGACTAAAGTTAAGTGTTTCTGCTACCAGTATGTTTAACAATTGGGTTTCCAATGTTAGTACATCAATATTTTTTCGATGGAAAGTGGGGCGGTTGCTAATAAATCAGCAATCTGCTGGCCTGCTGTGCCATCACCATATATACGGTCGCTTTCGTAATGACCGTGTGCTATTTGGTTTTTTATAGCTGTTTTTATCTCTTCTTTATTGTAGCCTACATCGGTAACATTTTGGCCTCTTTCTCTACCTGCCTGTCTTCCTCCAATATTTACTACGGGTATGCCTAAATATGCACTCTCGCGAATACCTACGCTTGAGTTACCTATTAAACATTGTGCGTTTTTTATCAAACGAAGAAAATCGTTGGGTTCCATATTCTTAAAGAAATGGAAATTTGAAGTATCCCTCAATTCTCTAAACTCACGTATACCTTTTGATGTTCCATCAGCTCCTGCATCAACATTAGGCCAAAACCATAATACAGGTATATTTAATTCAGAAACCGCATCAAGCGTTTCTTCTATATGCTGGCGCGATTGGCCGTATTCAGTAGTTACAGGGTGCTGCATCACTACTATGTAGCCATTGCTAATATCAACACCTTTACCTGCCCCTTTGTATTTATCAAACGGGTCAAAATCAAGCGCGCTATTTTTCAATATTTCATCTGCAAGATCTATTGAGGGGCAACCTGTAAGGTATACCTTCTTTGGATCTTCACCCATCTTCACCACACGTTCGTATGCTTTGGGCGATGCTACCATGTGCATATCGGCTAGTTTGGTAATGGCGTGGCGAACTTTCTCGTCAATATTACCTGTTACTTCACCTCCTTGCACGTGGGCAAGGGGAATATTCATATACGAGGCCGAAATAGCTGTTGCCATTGTTTCAAACCTATCGGCAACGGTTACTACCACATCAGGGGCTAAATTATCAAACACCGTTGATAGCTCTAGTATACCTATACCTGTTGTTTTTGCAGCAGCAGTAAGGTTCTCGCCTTCAAGTACGTTAAATACTTTAGCTGTTATCTGAAAACCGTCTCGCTCGATAAAATTTACGGCCGAGCCATACCTGTCTAACAATGCAGAGGCAGCAATAACTAATTGCAACTCTAAATCGGGATGGTTTTGTATAGCTTTAAGTGCAGTTTTTATACGGCTATAACTGGGGCGTGCTGTTACTACTACACAAACTTTGCGTTTGCTCATTACCTAATGTCGTTTTCAGTTATAAAATCCCACTTATTCAAATCGCGGGTAAGAGTTTTGCCAACTATGGTGTTGTATTGGGCAGTGCTAATGCCTTGTCCGGCAGGTTTTTTGCTTTCTAAATCTTCAAAAGCAATGGTTTGGCCTGCCTTTATATCTTTATTTACAGCTAACGATTTGCCAAACATGGCTTTTAGCTGTGTGTATTTTTCAGTATCGTTTTTATCGACAGGATTGGCCAATGATGTGCTAATGTACTGTACCCCTTGTGAAAGTTGTTTTACCTGATCGATTGTTAATGACGATGAGGCATCAGGGCCAAACATTTTTTTGTCAAATACCACATGAAACTCTAGCAATTCAGCACCTAAGGCTACGGCAGCCAAACTTGGGAAAATTGTACCCGAATGGTCTGATAAACCTACTTTTAGCCCGTAACGTTGTTTCATTTGAGGGATCACGTTAAGACCCGAGTTTTCAGCACTGGTAGGGTATTGTGTGGTGCATTGAAACAATATAATGTCGTTTCCAAAACCTTTTATAAACTCTACTGATTTATCTAACTCATCAAAACTGCTCATACCTGATGAAAGCAGGATGGGCTTGCCTGTACGAGCTATTTTTTCGAGCATTAAAAAGTTTGAAACTTCTCCCGAACCTATTTTGTAGTTTTTAACTCCGATAGATTCAAGCAAATCAACGGCGGCTAATGAAAATGGCGATGCACCAAACTCCATCCCTTTATCTTCGCAATGCTGTTTTAAACCTGCCCATTGTTGAGCGGTAAACTCCATGCGTTGCCAATAATCGTAGCGAGTATCATCCTCGTAGCTAAATTTTACCCGAAAGGGTTCAAACTGGCTACTCTCAGCTTCGGCAATATGTACCTGAAATTTTACGGTATGCACACCTGCATCTGCAAGAGCATCAATGTATGAATGGGCTATACCCAAACTACCCTCGTGCGCCTGCCCTATTTCAGCTATTAATTCTACGCTCAATCTACTATTTATTATAGCCGTAATACTCTTTAAACCAATCAACAAAACGTTTTACACCGTCTTTTATATAGGTGTTGGGTTTAAAGTCTATATAATCAAACAGGTTTTGAACTTCGGCATACGTTTTAGGCACATCGCCCATTTGTAAGGGTTTCTTTATTATCTCGGTTTTTTTACCTGTAACCTCTTCAATAGCGTGTACAAATTCCATAAGCATAACAGGGTTGTTATTGCCTATATTGAATATTTGATACGGTGCCGAACTAAGATTAGGCGGCAAATCTACCTCTGCCAATTCAGGTTTTGGAGCTGGTTCTTTTTTAATCAAACGTGATATACTTTCGGTTATATCGTCTACGTAAGTAAAATCACGCATCATATCACCGTTGTTATATACCTCGATGGGTTTGCCGTCTAATATGTTTTTAGTAAAGATATACAATGCCATATCAGGCCTGCCCCAAGGGCCATACACGGTAAAGAAACGCAAACCTGTGGTAGGTAAACCAAACAAATGCGAGTATACGTGCGCCATAAGCTCGTTGCTTTTTTTAGAGGCTGCGTATAACGACATAGGATGGTCGACGTTTTGTTCTACCGAAAATGGGTTACGCTTGTTTAAGCCATATACAGATGAACTTGATGCGTATAAAAGGTGCTTCACTTGGTTGTGCCTGCACGCTTCTAATATGTTTAAATAGCCTTGTATATTACTATCAATATACGCTTGTGGATGCGTTAATGAATAACGAACTCCCGCTTGTGCAGCAAGGTTTATAACGATATCAAACTTTTCGGCAGCAAACAGTTTATCAAGGTTTTCTTTGTCTTCCAGTTTAAGCTGAATGAAAAAGTTACCACTATCGCTTTTCAAAAGTTTGTTATATTCAATAGCATCAACATCAAAACCTTGGTTTTTAAGTCGAGCGTATTTAATATTTACATCGTAATAGTCGTTAATAGAATCAAGTCCATAAGTAACGTATCCTTCCTGCCCATTTAGTTTTTGTGCAAGGTGATGACCTATAAAGCCTGCTGTTCCTGTAATCAGTACTTTCAAAACGTTTTTATATTTCTATTTTAAAGTCTTCCGTCAACCAATTCTTTATCGTAAAAACCTTTTACATCATACAATACACTGGTTTCGTTTGTTAATGTATTGATGTCAAGATTTGCAAATTCGTTGTGCGCTACTGCCAATATAATAGCGTCGTATTTTTTATTTTCAATATCGGCTATTTTGTTTGTTGTGGTTAAACCATACTCGTGTTTTACTTCAGCAGGTTCAGCCCAAGGGTCGTAAATAGTAATATTGGTGTGGTATTCGGCCAACTCACCAATAATATCTACCACTTTAGTATTTCGTACATCGGGGCAGTTTTCTTTAAATGTAATGCCCAATACTAATACATTAGCATCTTTAACCTTAATGTCTTTACGCAACATTAGTTTAACGGTTTCTTTGGCTACATAAGCTCCCATGCCATCATTTAACCTACGTCCGGCAAGTATAATTTCAGGATGGTAGCCCATCTCTTGTGCTTTTTGTGCCAAATAGTAAGGGTCTACACCTATACAATGTCCGCCTACTAAACCCGGTTTAAACTTCAAAAAGTTCCATTTGGTACCCGCAGCTTCTAATACATCATTCGTATCAATACCCAAACGGTTAAAAATTTTAGATAGCTCATTTACAAAGGCAATGTTTATATCGCGTTGTGAGTTTTCTATCACTTTTGCAGCTTCGGCTACTCTAATATTAGGTGCCAAGTGAGTGCCTGCCACTATTACCGATTTGTATATATTATCTACTATTACACCAATCTCTGGCGTTGAACCTGAAGTAACTTTAAGTATTTTGGTTACGGTATGTTCTTTATCACCCGGATTGATACGTTCGGGCGAGTAACCGCAATAAAAATCTTGGTTAAATTTAAGTCCTGAGAATTTTTCTAAAACGGGTACGCACTCGTCTTCAGTAACTCCTGGGTAAACGGTTGATTCGTATATAACTATATCGCCTTTGCTTAAAACTTTACCCACTGATTCACTCGATTTATAAAGAGGGGTAAGGTCGGGGCGATTGTGTTTATCAACAGGCGTTGGCACTGTGATTATATATATATTACAGTCTTTAATATCGTTAGAATCAGTACTAAAGCTGATACCTGCACCTGCTTTACACCCTGCATCGGTACCATTTATTATTCCTTGTAGATAATCATCGGCAACCTCAAGGGTTCTATCGTGCCCGTTGCTAAGTTCTTCAATACGAGTTTTATTTATATCAAACCCTACGGTTGGATATATTTTTCCAAACTCAACGGCTAATGGTAGCCCAACATATCCTAATCCAACTACTGAAATTTTGTAATTATTCATACTGGTTTATTGATTCCAAATTAATAAATGGTTCTCTGGTAAAATTCTGTCTTTTTGTTCGTCAAACTGCTCGGCAGTATAGGTTAGATACCTTATCTTTTTATCAATTATATTCTCTGCCTTTTCAATTAATTTAAGTAGGTAAGTAGTATTAATATTACCTACAATAATCAAATCTATAATGGGCGAATCTATGCCTCTGCCTAAATCACCCACTAAATACACTCTTACAAGTTCTCCAAGGTTTGATAGTACTTGCTCGGCAATTCTATCTAGCCCTGTGTATTTAAAAAGTATACTATTAATATCTTTAAAAAGCGGGTGCGATGTATTGGCATTAAAAAGTTTCTTGTTCCCTTGATGCGAGCTTTTAAGCAAGCCTGCCTCTTCAAGTTTATTTAGCTCTAACCTAATGGCATTAGAACTCTCTCCAAACTCCGATTCTAAACCTCGTAAATGTGCTTTATTACTAGAGTTCAGAAAGAATTTGAGAAGAAGTTTTATTCGGGTTTTTGAAGAAATTAGTGTTTCTAACACTTGGTTTTTGGGGTTATGACAGTAGATATTTTACTGTTCTTTTCACAGCTTCGCCACCTCAGTCCCATATTATGAACTAATCATTGAGTAGAAAAAGTACTCAAAGTTAACAAAAATATGTTAAATGCAAATTAAGTTTTGTGATACAAAAGCAGGGTATCATTGGCACAGCTTTGTATATTACTATCTATTCCCACTAATATAAAAGCCCCACACCTAAAGGTATGGGGCTTGGTTCTTTCTTATTTAAGACCTAATAGTCGTTTCCACAATGGTCGTGGGGCGGGCGCCTCTTCTTCGTAGTAGCCATAGCCTCCACCATAACCATAACCTCCATAGCCATACCCATAGCCGTAACCATAGCCATAACCGTAACCATAGCCGTAGCCATAAGGATTACCTGCTTTTACGTCGTTTACAATAATACTAAGGTTTTTTATTTGCTTTTGGCGATATAGGCTATCTATAAACTGCACCATATCTTTACGGGTATATCCTTGTCTTACTACATATAGATTGATATCAGAGTATTTCATCAATTCGATAGCATCAGACACAATACCAAATGGAGGGGTGTCCATTACTACATAGTCAAACTCATCCTGTAGTTCTTTCATCAGGTTCACAAACTTATCACTCAAAATAAGTTCTGAGGGATTTGGTGGGGTTGGCCCTGCTGCTATAAAATAAAGGTTATCGTATTTGGTAGCCTGTACTATTTGCTCTTTTGTAGAGCGACCAATGGCGTATGTTGATATTCCGTGCTCATTGGTTAAATCAAAATCGCTATAAATTTTGGGTTTACGCAAATCTAACCCTATAAGTAAGGTTTTCTTTTTGCTGTATGCCAGTATACTAGCTGTGTTTATTGAGCAAAATGTTTTTCCTTCACCGCTTATACTTGAAGTAATAACAATAGTTTTGTTCTTTTTTTCTTCACTACCCAAAAACTGCAAATTGCTTCGTATCGCCCTAAACCGTTCGCTTATTGATGATTTAGGGTTGTTGTATACAACCAGATTGGTTTCTTTATCACTATGTCCTACACCTCCAATAATGGGTATACCGGTTATTTGTTTTATATCGTTGGTGCTACGAATTTTATTATTGAAAAATTCTATTATTGATATAATAATAATGGGGATTAATGCGCCAATCAGTCCACCAATTAGAAAGTTTAATTGATTCTTAGGGCTGATTCTTGTTTTCACACTTGCCCTATCCAATATTCTATTATCAGGTCTGGTAGAGGCTTTGATAATACCTAACTCAGCTCTACGTTGAAGCAAAAAATTATAGATATCTTCATTTACTTTAAATTTTCTTTCAATAACAAAATACTCGCGCTCTTTGCTAGGCAATAAATCTATTTCGGTTTGTATTTTTTCTAATCTTGTATTTATATCGTTAGCTGTTAACTTAATGCTTTTTTGCATATTGTTTACCAACTCTAACAGGCTATTGCTGTACTGATTTAACGCAGCCAAATGATTAATATAAACAGGATTTTGTTCTGAGCCTGTTTGTGATATACGTTTGAAATCAATTTGTAATTCAACCAATTTCTCAACTCTACTTTGTAAAGATTGATCCGAAAGGTTCATCAGAGATGGAGCGATAATATCTGTTTTGAAATCTTTACGCTCCAAATAGTCTTTTAAATAATTAAGGTAGCTGATGGCCAATTGTATTTGGTACTTTTCGTCCATCACTCCCTCTAATCGTGATAACAATAGATTACCTTGAGCTGATAGGTTTATTACACCGCGATTTACCCTAAAGTTTTCTATGTTATCTTCTGCCAAACTTAATGAATCGCTGATGGTAAGCAATTGAGACTCGATAAATTTTATGGCTCCCTGCACTATTTTATTCTTCTCCTCAAGGCCACTTTCCATAAACTCATCTTGCAATTTGTCTATGTAGGTTACCATCTTCTCACGGCTGTTACCTTCCATCGATATTTTAACACCCGCAGACCCTTTTGACAAGGGCTCGAATTTTAATCCTGTCTGAAATAGTTTAACAATATCACCGTTTTTACTTGTGGCTACCCTAATTTTTGAACCTGAGGAAAATCCACTTTCTTTTTTTATTACTTTATATTTATAACAGGTGGATTGTATCCATTCGCCATAGCTTTTTTTACCCGAAGGATTAACACACTTGTTTGTTTTTATAGGTTCTTGTGTGTTTATTTTATAGCTAATACCTGATTGTTCAACTAATATATTAAATGTGTTCTCGTCAACACTTTCTAGTACAAAAACGGCATTAATAGGCTGTGGCGAAGCAGTATCAAATTCTATTCTCACAGGACATTCGCTGCCGTATATTTCATTAGATACAGCACGGCCAACGGCATAAAAACTTACATTAAAATCAGACCCTTGAACAACTTTTTCATTTAAGGCGTATGATTTTAGGGTAAGTATTGAGTTTTCGAAAATTAACCTTGAATCGGCAAAGAAAAGAGATTGAAGTCCTGCACCTAATCCGTCTTGACTTTTCTCCTCTTGAAGAAGCATGGTAGCTTCAACCGAATATATTGGGCGGGTATACCTGTTTACCAAAAAAGCGGCAAAAAGCCCTATAAGACCACTAAGAATGATAAAAGGGAGAACGCTTAAAATACGAGTAAATAAGAACTTTTTTATATCAAAGCCTTCTTGCCCAGATTGGTCTACACCTTGTGTTTTGTTAATTTCCTGACTTTCGTTCGTTGAAGTGGGTATATTCATTTAGGCTTTTTCTATTATCTATTTATATATGCAACCATAACAAGTGTGGTAGAGATTAGTGTAAGTACGGTAGTAAGGGTTTGTAAACCGTTTACACCTACACCATAAGCCCTCCTCTCAAGTGGTTCTACATATATAAAATCATTGGGTTGTATAAAGTAATAGGGCGAGTTGATGATATTTTTATCTAATATATCTAAATAGTGAATTTTTGCCCCATTTGGGTATTGCCTCACTAGCGCTATTTTATCTCTGCGTGCTATCTCTTTCATATCACCCGCCAATGCTATTGCTTCAAACAAAGTGAGTTGGCTTTGAAGTGCTGAAAATTTACCCGGATGATTAACTTCACCTAATATTGAGAACCTGATGCCTCCTAAACGCACAACAACTAGTATACCTGTTTCAATTTTATGAAGTTCGTTTTGTATTTTAAGGGCTGCCTCTGGAAGAGTTAAACCTACAATGTCTACCCTGCCTAATAAAGGAAAGATAATGTAACCCGAATCGTTAATATTATAACCTAGAGTATAGAATAAATCACCTCCTTGACCGCCTGCTGCAGAGGCAATATTTTGCATGCCTGATGTGGCGGCTGTAAATATTGCTGTAAATTCAGGATTAGGATTGAGGGTCTTTATTTCAATGTTTACATTGTCGTTTACCTGTAACTTATATTGCGATCTGTTGTATGTAAAACTGTCTGTATAAGTAGCATTTTTATCTTTTTCTTGCAAATAAACTAACCGCTTATTGGGTACACACGATCCCAAAAAAAGGATGGCTAATAAAAGGCCTGAAATTTTATATAGGTTAATTTTCATACGTTGCAGGTTTACTACTTTTTCACTCGGCTTACCGACAATGGAGTTAAAACCTTAAATTTTAACTTGTTAGCAGTCAAATTAAAAATCGCTATTTTTTAATTTTGGCAAATATATGTGTTTTACTGTAATCGGGCGTGTAAAGCCCATATTAACTAAGTACTTTTAATTGCTTCTCTATAAGTTTGGCTATTTGTACAGCGTTGGTGGCGGCTCCTTTGCGCAAGTTATCAGCAACTATCCACAAATTAAGTCCGTTTTCAACTGATTCATCCCTACGGATGCGCCCCACAAAAACATCGTTTTGATTGGCGGCTGTCATAGGCATTGGGTAGCTTAGGTTGGCAATATCGTCTTGTACAGTTATGCCGTCGGCATTTTGTAGTAGTTGTTTCACTGCATCAATAGTATACGGTTTTTCAAACTCTACATTCACTGCTTCAGAGTGGCCGCCCATCACTGGCACACGCACTGCTGTTGCGGTTACTTTTATGGTATAATCGTTTAGTATTTTTTGTGTTTCATTCACCAACTTCATCTCTTCTTTGGTGTAACCATTATCTAAAAATACATCACAATGGGGTATACAGTTCATATCAATACGGTAGGGATATGCCATTTCTCCGTCAACACCATTTCGTTCGTTCTCTAGCTGGGTAACGGCTTTTTGACCTGTGCCTGTAATTGATTGATAGGTTGATACTACTATACGTTTTAGCCCGTATTGCTTGTGCAATGGGGCAAGTGCCATTACCATTTGTATGGTTGAGCAATTGGGGTTGGCTATTATTTTATCATCAGGAGTTAGCAAATGGCCGTTAATTTCAGGCACAACCAATTTTATACCTTCTTCCATTCGCCATGCGCTACTATTGTCTATAACGGTAGTGCCCACTTCAGCAAATTTTGGCGCTAATTGCAGCGATATACTTCCCCCTGCCGAAAACAGTGCTATATGCGGGCGTTTCTCAATAGCTTCTTCTGCGCTAAGTATGGTGTATTCCTTACCCTTAAACTTTATCTTCATTCCTACTGATTTTTCAGAGGCTACGGGATAAAATTCAGTTATAGGAAAGTTTTCTTCTTCCAATACGCGCATCATCATGCCACCTACAAGCCCTGTGGCACCTACTAAAGCTATTTTCATTTAATTGTATACTATAATTTATTGTTGTTTTATAAAGGTAATAGGGCGTGCCCAGCCATTTTGCCCCCATAGGCGCACATAATATATGCCTGCCGCAAGAGTTGATACATCACAGTTTATACGGCTGTTGTTCGGGTCTATATCAGCAGTTAAAAGTATACGACCAAAGGCATCGCATATCTGCATGGTTTTAGCCTTAAAACCATTATCGGTAATAATATTAATATGCTGTGTAGCAGGGTTTGGATATATACGAGCTATTTGCTGCTGAATGTTTTCTACATCTGTAAAAAAACCACGAGCTATCAGCAAATCGTTAGTGTCTTCACTCATAAATTTATAGCCTATTATATCAGCCTGCACAGTCCATTTAAGCGAAACACTATTCCATTTTTTGCCATAGGTTTTATCAATAGAATCGCGCAAAGCAATGTAGCGCACTATAAAATTAGTATCGCCCACATTAGTTTTTAATCTAAACTTAGGGTTGTTAAAGTTGGGCGTTGCCTTTGCTGTATCAAACAAAAGAGTATAACTGGCCGCATCAGGAAATCCTGTTTGGGTTTTATTCCAAGTAAAAATTATCGAGTCGTTTTTGTTGTTCTCTAGCTTAAATACTGCATTATCAACAGGTGTTTTAATGTAAAACGGTGTATTCTCTGTACGCATTAATCCCCGCAACAAGCTAATTCTGCGTGGAGCTATGGCAAAAAACTCTTCGTTATTACCAAAGGTTTTCACCGTCCATTTATATGTTTTTGGAGTGTTGCGGGGCACACCATCATCAAACATCATCTGCGCCAAAACATCCTGCCTCACATCTAGCAAGGTATCAAAAGGGCTTTGCGGCACTGAGTAAAAATACAACGGTTGGCTAAAATCGCCTCCCATACTATCAAACATTATTTGGTATTGTGGTGCGGCACAACCAGTAGGGCAGTATGCTTTATTCCACTGAAATTTCAGGTTTATGGCCGCGTTATCTTCAACAAAAAAGCTCGAATTATCTAACGGTTGTAGCAACTTCACGGGTACATACTCTTGGTCAAATTGGCCACGCACAAAAGTTATAGTACGGTTTAGCGTTCTTTTATTCTCATAAGAAGCCCCTGGGCCACTGGCATTGGCTATAATTATCCAATCCAACACTATACTATCGCCCTGCACAAAATTCTTTTTGTACCGTGTGGTATATATATAGTCTATCTCTTTAGCCAAATAGTCCAACGACACATCCATTATGGTATCACTAAAAAAAGTAGGGCAGCAAGAACCACCTATTTTAGACCAAGGATTATCAAAAGGACCACCTACAGTATCTAACTGAAAAGCGTAACTATAAATTACACCCGGCTTTTTTAGGTCGGCACTTGTCCACCTAAAAGTAAGCATAGTATTTTTGTCTCCTTCAAGACGAACTGTATAGTTATTTGGAACATCAACACTGCTAATTGACTTTATTAGCTGTGCTTTACCTGCTGCAATGCTTATAAGCAAAACAAAAATGGAGGCTTTAATTTTATTCAATATCATTATTTACAAGGCTTTAGCTTATAATTGAAGTGGCAAAGATACCAATTGCAAAAGATTTTTAAAGGCTAAATTTTTTTGTTGAAAAATTATCCTATCTTTGCCGTCCTTTAAAATTTACACTGAAATGGCCCAAAAAAGAACATATCAGCCCTCGGTAAGAAAGAGAAAAAATAAGCACGGCTTTAGAGAGAGAATGGCTACTAAAAACGGCCGTAAAGTTCTTGCTAGACGTAGAGCGAAAGGAAGAAAAAGACTTACCGTATCTGACGAAAGAATTCACAAGGCTTAACCTACCGTTAAGCCTTTTTTATTTATAGCTTTAAATTCTGTTGACTGACCAGAGGTTTAGCAAAAGCGAACGCCTTGCGGCGAAAAAATCTATTGAGCTTCTTTTTAAAGAACCTTCAGGATCTTTTTTTGCCCACCCCGTAAAGTTAACATACACCTTATCGCCCCTATCAGGAAGCTCAATAGCACAAATTCTTCTTAGCGTACCCAAACGCAATTTTAAAAAAGCGCACGACCGTAATCGCATTAAAAGGCAATTGCGCGAGATTTATCGAAAAAATAAGCCCATTGCATACGATTGTTTAACTTCGAACGCACAACAGGCCTGCTTTTTGTTAGGCTATGTTGGTAAAGAGCATACCCCTACTGATATTTTGGAACAAAAGGTGGTGGGTTTACTGAATAAGTTTGCAGATGCGTTGGCTAAAAATAATACTTAGTTCGCCCCTAATACTTTTGGTAAAACTATACCAATGGATATTATCTCCATTGTTACCCCCAACTTGCCGCTACACTCCCACCTGTTCTGTTTATGCCATACAAGCATTAAAAAAATATGGCCCCCTAAAAGGCGGCTGGCTGGCACTAAAACGTATACTTAGCTGCAACCCTTGGTGGGGCGGGCACGGTTACCATCCGCTAAAATAATTTACTATTTACAGCGTTGGGGTATTGAAGAAAAAGGTTTAATTGACGGGCTGAAAACAAAGGATAATTGAAGTAAATAACTAATAACACAACTGTTATGAAACGTATAAAGAATTTTTTTGGCAATCGCCGCAAAACAGTTATTACCACATTGGTGGTTTTGAGTTTAAGTTTTGCCGCTTTTAAAGGTGCTGATGATTATTTTGAAATATCTAAAAACATTGATATTTATACCACACTATATAAAGAGGTAAATACTTATTATGTTGATGAGGTAGAACCTGCCAAACTAATGCGCAAGGGTATTGATGCCATGCTAAACTCGCTAGACCCTTATACTAATTATATTAGCGAATCGGAAATAGAAGATTACCGTTTCCAAATCACGGGTCAGTATGGCGGTATCGGTTCATCAATAGTAAAAAAAGGTGATTATATAGCCATTAGCGAGCCTTATGAAGGTTACGCAGCACAAAAAAACGACTTGCGTGCGGGTGATTTACTGATTGAGGCCGACGGAAAAAGCCTAAAAGGATTGGACGTTAGTGGGGTGAGTAAGTTTTTGAAAGGTCAACCCGATACCGAAGTAAAATTGGTAATAGAACGCGACGGCCAACGTATGACTAAGATTATTAAGCGTGAAGAAATACACGTAAAAAACGTGCCCTACTACGGCATGATAGATGAACATACAGGTTATATAGTATTAGAAGAATTTAGAAGCGATGCGGGCAAAGAAGTAGCCGACGCACTAAAAGAACTGAAAAAGAATGCAGGACTAACCAGCGTAATACTTGATTTGAGAGGAAACCCCGGCGGTTTGCTGCACGAAGCCGTAAACATAGTAAATGTATTTGTGCCCCGCGACCAATTGGTAGTGAGTACTAAAGGCAAGGTAACCGACCTAAACCGAGACTATAAAACCATTAACAGCCCTGTTGATATTGAAATACCCGTAGTGGTGCTAACTAATAAAGGTTCGGCATCAGCATCAGAAATTGTATCGGGAACGATACAAGACCTTGATAGGGGTGTGGTTTTGGGTCAACGTACTTATGGTAAGGGTTTGGTACAATCTACCCGTATGCTCACCTACGGCACACAACTTAAAATAACTACTCAAAAATACTACACGCCTAGTGGCCGTTGCATACAAGCCCTTGATTATAGCCACCGTCGCGAGGACGGTTCAGTGCCTGCCATGCCCGATTCATTACGCAACGAGTTTAAAACCAAAGGCGGACGTAAAGTGCTTGATGGCGCAGGTATTGACCCAGATATACAAACTGAGGCTACACCGCACAGTAAAATAACCCAAAGCCTTATACGTAAACTGCTAATTTTTGATTTTGCCAACAAATACCGCAATACCCACGAGAGTATTGAAAAAGCCAGCACTTTTTCATTAAGTGAAAAAGACTGGAATGATTTTAAAGCCTTTGTGAAAGATAAAGACTACGGCTACCAAACTGAAACCGAAAAGGCTATGGATGCTTTGAAAGAGAAAGCCGAAAAAGAAGAATATTTCAGTGGTATTAGCAACGAGTTTGAGATGCTGAAAAAACAACTTGGACACGACAAACAAGCCGATTTGGAGAAAAACAAAGACGAAATACTAAAGGTGCTTGAAAAAGAAATAGCTATACGCTTCTACTTTCAAAAAGCTAACTGGGAAGTTGGTTTTAATGATGACCCTGAAATTACTGCTGCCCTTTCTATACTAAACGATATG
Organism: Bacteroidia bacterium; assembly: GCA_037968475.1. GTDB lineage: Bacteria > Bacteroidota > Bacteroidia > UBA8524 > UBA8524 > SB11. Next base: position 81,583 of record JBBKVO010000005.1, on the reverse strand, counting down.
GCGCGCTACAAGTCGCTTTTAAACAAATAAACAAACTAAAAATTAGCACGAATATGCAATTAATAAGGCCTGCGCTACGCGCAGGCCTTATTAATTTATACATACACCATAAATGCCTATTTTTGCCCCTTATTCTATAAATTTTGGACTTTAGTTTAATAGATTTATCGTTGTTTATAGTGGTCGGCCTAGTAGGCGGTTTCATGTCGGGCTTATTGGGTATTGGTGGGGGTATTATCTTCATCCCCATACTCGATTTTGTTTTTAAACGCTATGGCTTTAACGAGGGTGAAGCAGTAAAATTTATACTGGCCAACTCACTGTTTATAATAGTGTTTACAGGTATTGGCAATAGCATGAAACAATACCGCATCAAAAACTTTTTTCCCCGCCAAATACTATTCACGGCTATACCTGCCATCGCTACAGCCCTGTTTACCACCTACCTTATTCAAATAGGTACGTGGTATAGTAAAGAAAGGTTTAACATCGTTTTTCTTGCCCTACTCACTCCACTAATCTTTCGTATGCTGTATACCCGCAAAAAAGTACCTGCGGCTGGCACAGCAGAACCCAAAGATATTAAATACAGCTTAGTGGGTTTTTTCACAGGTTTTGTTACCGCCCTTTCAGGCTTGGGTGGAGGCGTAATAATGGTGCCTACTTTTACCGATGTTTTAAAAGTAGATATTAAAAAAGCTACTTCTGTTTCGGCAGGTGTAGTATCACTTATAGCCTTTGCTATAGTGGTGGGCTATTTGTTTGCTAGCCCCACAAACCAAGTACCTATGCAACATATAGGTTTTATAGTTTACCCAGTAGCTTTACCCATAATAGTTGGTACTTTATTTTCAGTTGGGTTTGGGGTTACCGTTTCACAAAAAACACCTTCACCCGTTATCAAAACTATATTTGCCCTTTTCTCATTGCTAGTAATGGCTAAAATTGTTTACTCTACCTTTTTTTAATGGCAAATATTATAAGCATAGAAACTGCAACAAAAGTGTGCTCGGTAGCCTTGCACCGCGATGGTGAACTGATTGCCTTGCGTGAAGACGATAACCAACACAGCCACAGTGCCAATATTACCCTTTTTGTTGATGAAGTGGTAACAGAAGCAGGTATTACCTTTAACGATATAGATGCCATTGCTGTAAGCAAAGGCCCCGGCTCGTATACAGGTTTGCGCATTGGTGTAAGTGCCTCCAAAGGCTTTTGCTATGGTTTAAACATTCCTCTAATAAGTGTTAACACACTTATGGCCATGGCGCAACACACCGCATTATCTCAACATAAAAAAGAAAATACCTTTTTGTGCCCTATGATAGATGCTCGCCGTATGGAGGTTTTTTGTGCCCTTATTGATACTAAAAACCAATGGATAAGGGAAACAGAAGCGGTAGTGGTAGATGAAAAATCTTTTGGCCAAGAATTAGAAACACACCCGATAGTATTTTTTGGTGATGGTGCGGCCAAGTGCCAAAGCACTATTAATCACCCCAATGCTATTTTTGTTGATGAGGTAAGACCCTCGGCAAAATATGTGGGTGAATTGGCATGGGAAAAATTCAAGCAAAAACAATTTGAAGATGTGGCCTACTTTGAGCCTTTTTATCTAAAAGAATTTGTAGCTACCACACCAAAAAAGCAATAATGGCAGCCCTTGGGCTTGGTGTGCTTTTTGATAAATAATCAGTTCCAAACCTTAAATTTGTAAAATCTCTTTTTAGCTATGCACGTAGAACAACTTTATACCAACTGTTTAGCACAAGCAACATACTATATAGAATCAGAAGGCGAAGCGGTAATAATAGACCCCTTGCGTGATGTTGACGATTATATAGCCAAAGCAAAACAGCGCGGAGCAACCATAAAATATATTTTCGAGACCCATTTTCATGCCGATTTTGTATCGGGTCATATCGATCTTGCACAAAAAACAGGCGCAACCATAGTTTTTGGACCCACCGCAAAAACAGGTTTTACAATACACGAAGCCAAAGACGGTGAAAAAATAAAAGTGGGCAAAGTAACCTTTGAGGTATTGCACACCCCCGGCCACACACCCGAATCATCGTGTTATTTATTGTACGATGAAAAAGGAATACCCAACAGTATTTTTACTGGCGACACCCTGTTTGTAGGCGATGTAGGCCGTCCCGATTTGTTGGACGGTATAATGACCAAAGAAGAATTAGCGGGCATGATGTACGATTCGCTAAATAACAAACTAAAACCTTTGGCCGATGATATTACTGTATACCCTGCACACGGCCCAGGCTCTGCCTGCGGGAAAAACATAGGCAAAGAAACCTATACTACTATTGGTCATCAAAAGGAATTTAACTACGCCTTGCAGGATATGGACAAAAAGACCTTTATAAAGGTACTTACCGATGGTCTTGCCCCTGCCCCTGCTTACTTTTTTGCTGATGCAACTATGAACAAAGCAGGCTATACCGCTTTTGATGAGGTAGTAACGAAAGCCCAAAAGGCTCTTACCGCAAAAGAGTTTGAAAGCCAAACCGCCAAAGGTGCTGTAATTATTGATACCCGCACACCCACGGATTTTGAAAAAGGATTTATTCCACAAAGTATAAATATTGGTCTCGACGGGCAATTTGCCATTTGGGCAGCTACACTTATAGATGTAAAAACACCCGTGCTTTTAGTATGTGATAATGGCAAAGAGAATGAAGCCATTACCCGACTTGTACGCACAGGATTTGAAAATATTGTTGGCTATCTAAAAGGGGGTATGCCCACTTGGAAAAAAGCCAAACGACCAATAGATATGATTATTTCTGTTGAACCTGAAGAATTAGAGATTGATTATAAACACAGCACCATAACTGTGTTGGATGTACGCAAAGAAAGTGAGTTTGCCGATGGACACATTAAGGATGCACAATGGCTTACCTTGCAAGACCTTGAAAAAAGCATTAAAAACCTGAATAAAGATACCGACTACTATATACACTGCGCAGGCGGTTATCGCTCTATGGTGGCCGCATCTATACTTAAAAAACACGGTTTTTTAAGAGTACGCAATGTATACGGAGGTTTCGGTAAAATAAAAGAAACCGATATACCTATACAGCACAAAAAAGTTAGTAAAAAAACCGCTACAGCCAACTAAGCCCCGCTATAAAGTGCACAAACCATTTGCCCCAAATAAAATATCGTTTTTGTGTGTAAAATGGATGGCCGTTTTTGGTTTTCTGTTGCTATATATGCAGGCTAATGCACAGTTTCAGGTGTGGGATACGGTGAAACATTACGTAACCACAAAAAAACCCACGTTTGTGCTTGAACTGGATGGTAGACACAGCTTTATCCGCGAAGCCCCTGTAATTATTGATGGTATACGTGCCGGTGCTGATTTTGGCGATAAAATCCGACTTTTTGGCGGCATATATTGGAGTAGACACAAGGTATCGCGTACATTTATTATTAACCGTTATACGTCGTTTGAGCGTAATGTGCGGCAAGATTTATCCATGTTTTATATTAGTGCCACAGGCGAATATGTGGTATACAACTCTAAACACTGGGAGTTGGATGTGCCCGTACAAATAGGCTTTGGCAGCGGAAAACGCACCCGCTACGATGCTGTTACAGGTGCGCAAATAGAACAAGGCAGGCACGCTTTTATTCCTTTTGAGTTTAGTTTTAGAGCCATATACCGTATAACCGATTGGCTAAATGTAAGTGCAGGCATTGGCTACCGTTACGCTCTGTTTTCGCCAACCGTTAGCGATGATTTTAGTGCTGTGCACTATACCTACGGCATAGGTATTTCGCCTATAAAAATATTGAAGAAAGTAGGTGTATTAGAAGAAAAAAACGGAAAATTGAAACTTAAACGCCAATAATGTGCAACACACCATATCCTATAAAAATTCTACTATAGCATACCAACTGTTTGGCACAGGTAAAGAAACCCTTTTGGCATTTCACGGCTATGGAAAAGAAGCATCATCATTGGCTATACTTGCCTACCACGTAGGCAGTAAATACACAATAGTAAGCGTAGATGTATTTTTTCATGGTGATAGTGTATGGGCGGAAACGCAGGCACCCGCTATTGATGATTGGCAAGCTATTATTAACATACTGTTGGAAGCAGTTGGTTCTCCTCCAAAATTTTCGGTATACGGGTATAGTATTGGTGGGCAAGTGGCCACCTGCACCGCTTGGCTTTTTGCTGAAAAGATAAATACACTTTGGCTAATGGCAGCTACAGGCATTGGCAACGATGGCTTTTACTATATGGCAGTAAATACATCATTGGGCAACCAATTATTTAAAACCTTTATAAAAAAACCAAAGCTAATTACCCACCCTCTGCATTGGTTGACTGTATTAAAAATAGTGCCCAAAAATTTAGAAGCATTTGTACAGCGTAAGATTGATACCCTCGAAAAACGGGAACTGCTATACCAACGCTGGAATGTGCTGAAAAACTTTGGGGTATATACTGATAAGCTAAAGAAACAGTTAAATGCCAATAAAAGCAATGTGCTATTGGTATATGGAAAAACCGATGCTGTAGTGAACTACAAAGCCGCAAAGCGTTTTGCCAAAGGCATAAACAACATTGCTTTGCTATTGCCCGATATTGGCCACCACCTTATTACTGATGAGGTATTGCAAGAAGCTGCTGAAAATCTTTAAAGGGTAATTAACCTAGGTTAGGAAAAGCAGATTATAAAATCAATGCGCCAACTTCTACCACCCTCAGTCGCTCCTTATCCGCACACAAGCCATGCAAGGAGGGAAGCCACGCCACTGTACCTTTGTTGTCTAAAACCGTATCCTCTTGTGGCTACCTATACCGTGTTACAAGCGGGTACTTTTTAGTTAACTCACCCCAAATAATGAGTTTAGTACCGACGTTCATAAAGCGCCCCTCTCTTACAAAAAAAGAGAGGGGCGCTTTATGTGATTCCAACTTTCTTATAAAACTGGGGTGAGTTAAAACCCAACTACTATTTTTAGGTTGCTTGTAAATAGGCATGGTAAACCCTTGTGGGCTGCCGTTATAAGCGGAGTCGTAACTATATGCACGCAAGCAAAAGGGACAAAAACATTTAATATTACACTGCCTAGCGGACGCTAGATTTTTATCGGCACAAGCGAGACGCTTGCGCCAACTGGTTAACCCCTCATTACCAAATATACAGTATAGCCAACATACGCCAAAAGAAATAATATACCTTCAAAACGGCCTATGGTGTGGCGCTTGCCTACAAACAAAACTGCAAACAGCAACAAACTTGCACCAATATTTACTAGGGCATCAGCTTGGGCAAAGATGTTTATTGGTATTGGATTTAAAAAAGCACCTATGCCTAAAATAAAAAACGAGTTAAAAATATTACTACCTACCACATTACCAATGGCAATGTCCGTTTGTCTTTTATAGGCAGCAACAATGCTTGTTGCCAATTCAGGCAAGCTGGTTCCTGCGGCTACTATGGTTAATCCTACAAACTTCTCGCTCAAGCCCATTGCAGTAGCTATCTCTACGGCACCATCTACCACCCACTTACCACCAAATACTAAACCTGCAAATCCTGCCACTAAGTACACTATAGATTTTGTTATGGGTAATTCTTTTATTTCTTCCCCTTCGTTTTCTCCCCCATTATCTTTAGCAGTAGCAAAAACATAAAAAATAAATACCACAAAAAATATTAGTAGCACCAACCCGTCAATGCGTGATAACACTCCTCCCAGTGGTGATGTTGATGTGTTGTTATAGTTACTAAACGCATCAATATTTTCATTATCAATTAATAAATCGCTGCCCAAAACCAAAATAAGAACTGCACTAAGCAGGGCTAAAGGAATTTCTTTAAAAACTGTGTTTTTGTGAACGGTTAACGGATATATAAGTGCTGCAATACCCAGAATGAGTAAAATGTTAAAAATATTACTACCCACCACATTGCCCAATGCAATTTCGTTAGCATTGTTTATGCCTGCCAAAACAGTTACCACAAGTTCAGGAGCTGATGTGCCAAAAGCAACTACTGTGAGGCCAATAACCAAGTTGCTAATTTTAAATCGCTTGGCAATAGAAGAAGCCCCATCTACCAAAAAATTAGCACCAAAAATTACCAGCACAAAGCCGACAACAAACAGCAGGTAAACCATGGGTTTATATTAAATAAAGGTTAGTGGGGGTAAGAGCGATAAAAAATATCTATGCAAATGTAGTGTGATAGTTGCGTAATAATTGCAGCTTTTTTTTAGCCCCTCATCACCAAAAAGATAGTATAGCCTACATAGGCCAAAAGAAATATTGCGCCTTCAAAACGCCCTATGGTATGGCGTTTTCCCACAAACAGCAGTGAAAATAGCAATAAACTTGCGCCAATATTTACCAGCATATCACTTTGCCCAAAGGTACTTATACTAAGCGGACTAACAGCCGCACCCGTACCCAATATTAGAAAGGTATTAAAAATATTACTGCCTACAACATTACCAATAGCTATATCTGTTTGTTTTTTCTTGGCTGCTACTAGGGTAGTAACCAACTCAGGCAAACTTGTACCCAACGATACCACCGTTAGGCCAATAAGTTTCTGACTAAGCCCCATCATGGCGGCAATATCAACTGCACCACCTACAATCCAGCGTCCACCTAAAGAAAGTCCGACTAAACCCAATACAGCAAAAAATGTGGCTTTCATAGGCGACATCTCTTTTATATCTGTTTCTTCCACTTCGGCAGTGCCTTCTTTTGCGGCGGCAAAAGCATAAAACAAAAACACTAAAAAGAAGGCTAGTAATACAAGCCCGTCAATTCTACCAAGTGCACCTGCATATTCTGCACCTTCAAGTGCAGGCAGAGTACTCAAAAAATCAATATGCTCGCCATCCATAAGAGCATCACTGCCCATTATAAAAATCAGCACAGCACTTAGCAGCGCTAAGGGTATTTCTTTAAAAACAGTGTTTTTATGAACGGTAAGGGGGAATATAAGCGCGGCACAGCCCAGTATTAGTAGTATATTAAGTATATTACTGCCTACCACGTTGCCAAAAGCAATATCATTATTATCGCTAACGCTGGCCAATATGGTTACCACCAACTCTGGAGCCGATGTACCAAAAGCCACAACAGTCAACCCGATAACCATAGGGCTTACATTGAATTTTTTGGCAAGGGTGGCAGCACCATCAACCAAAAAATTAGCCCCATATATTACCAAAAAAAATCCTACTATAAACAGCAAATACACCATTTGCAGTACCCCTACCTTTTATTTAAAAAATTAAGAAAAAAGAAAATACTTAGCTAGTATTTGGTTATTTCGGCATCGCCCCACAAATCTTCAAGAGCATAAAAATTACGCTGCTCTTCAAGAAAAACGTGAGCAACCACATTTACGTAGTCCAACAAAATCCACTCAGCATTCTGAAAACCCTCTTTGTGCCAAGGTTTTTCTTTTAATGCTTTTAACACTTCATCTTCAATAGAGTTTGCTATTGCATCAACTTGCGTATCGCTTTGCCCTTGACAAATCACGAAAAAATCGGTGGAAGCACTTGTTAGTTGACGCAAATCCATCACCACAATATCTTGGGCTTTCTTCTCTTCCATGCCCTTTACTATTATATCACACAGCGCAAGACCATCATCAGTCTTATTTTTTTTACTCATCCGCAGAAAAACTTAAATTGGCTGCAAAGTTAAGGCATTTGTTTCAATCGCTTTTAAAAGATAGCCATATAGGCGCACAGTATTTATTTTTAGATAGTATTGACTCTACCAATACCTATTGTCGCAATATGCTTATTGAGCAACCTATGCCACCCGAAGGCCTAGTGGTACAAGCAGCACACCAAACCAGCGGTAAAGGGCAAATGGGCAATACGTGGCAAGCCGAAGGAGGTAAAAATCTTACCTTTAGCTGTATTGTTTATCCTCACTTTTTACTGCCTACCGAACAATTTAACCTAAATATTGCTGTTTCTTTAGCACTTGTTAGTGTTTTAGACCAATATATTGATGCTGTTACTATAAAGTGGCCCAACGATATATATGTAGGCAATAAAAAAATTGCAGGCATTTTAATTGAAAACAGCCTGATGGGCAATAAAATACAATCATCAATAATTGGTATAGGGCTAAATGTTAATCAAAATAGTTTTGTAGGCTTGCAAGCTACTTCGCTATATATGCAAAACGGCATCGAGTATTCGCTTATCCATATTTTGCAGCAATGGTGCACTGTTTTTAATAATTATTATAGCCTGCTAAAAGCACGTAGCTTTGCGGGCATTAAACAAAACTACCTGCAACGTATGTGGGGTTATAACAAAAAAGTGCAATACTACCAAAACGATGAGCTGATAAATGGCGTTATAGTGGGGGTAAATGCTTTAGGACAATTGATGATGAAAGAAAACGCCCAAACGGTGCTTTACAACTTTAAAGAAATCAGGTTCGTTATATAAATACAAGGATGAATTTACTGATTGACCAAGGCAATACCACCACCAAATATGTTGTGGTACAAGATGATGAAATAGTTGCCGAACATACCCTTGCCAATATTGATTTTGAGGTTTTAAAAAAATTGGCGGCCGATTCTGAAATAAAAAATACTCTAGTAAGTTCGGTGAGAGAAGAATATAACAAGGTATCGGCAGAGCTAAAAGGTATTTTGGGTAAAAACATATATTTTTTTGATGATAGTCTTAGCCTACCCGTTAACAACCTGTACACAACTCCAAAAACTTTGGGAAGAGACAGAATGGCGGGTGTTTGCGGGGCTGTAAAATTATTTCCCAATGCCCATTGTTTGGTGATAGATGCAGGAACTTGCATTACCTACGATTTTATTGATGCCGAGAAAAACTATCACGGCGGAAGTATTAGTCCCGGACTTGAGATGCGCTTAAAGGCCATGCACACTTTTACAGGCAAATTGCCTCTTGCTCCGCTAGAGTGGGTAAATGATTTTATAGGAAACAGCACGCAAACCGCCTTGCAAACGGGTGTAGCCTACGGCGTAGTAAATGAAATAAATGGATTTATAAACCGTTATACCCAGCGTTGGGGAAATATAACAATAATAATGTGCGGAGGAAACACTGATTTTTTGGCAAAGAGGTGTGAAAGTGAGATATTTGCCGCCCCTAAACTGGTTACAATAGGGTTAAACCAAATTTTAAAACACAACTTACCACATGGTGCGTAAAGGCATATATATAATATTAACAGTAGTACTGGGCACAATGGGCGCAGCGGCACAAAACCTCACCCGTTCCCCTTACTCAGCCTTTGGTGTGGGCGATTTGCAGTTTAATGGCTTTAACCAGCAACAAATGATGGGGCGCATTACCCAAACTATTCGTTCAGAGGATGATTATAGCATAGCCAATCCGGCATCGTACAGCGCACTTACTTATACCACCTACCAAATTGGCATAAAAGCAATTGATGCCCGTTTTAGCAGTAGTACACAAAACCAACATACTCAAACAGCCGCTTTGGGCTATTTTTCATTAGCTTTTCCAATAAAATTTAAAGGAGGCCTTGGTGCATCATTCGGTTTACAACCATATAGTGCCATAGGCTACTCATCATACACTACAAAGGTTGATGCACAAACGGGCTATACACAAACCTATCAAGAAGGTTCGGGTGGACTAAATCGTTTTTATGCAGGTTTGGGCTGGCGTTTGCACAAAAAAATATCGATGGGTTTTAATGCCTCATATATGTTTGGCCAGCTAATTACTACCGATAAAGTATATTTTGAGCCAGACTCTTTGTATGTAGATTATCGTGAAGACCGTACCCGTTTTGTAGGCGGTTTTAACTTTGATATTGGCATACAATACCACGATAGTTTTAAACTGAAAAAAAATGTTGATACCAAATGGGGATTTAATATTGGTGCTACCTATCACGTGGGCAGCAACCTAAATACCTCTCAACAATTATACTCGCGTACAATATTTAGGGCACTCGGGCAAGATTATCGCCGAGACACTGTTGTATTTACCGAAGGGCAAAACGGAAAGATAGCATTACCACAAGGATACAGTGTTGGCGCTAGTTTTGGCAGTGGAGGAAAGAAAAACCGTTGGTTTTTTGCTCTTGAGTACTTTACTCAAAACTGGAAAAAATATACCTCGTTTGGCAATAGCGAAAACCTAAGCGATTTGCAAAGCATATCAGCGGGAGCCAGCTACCAGCCTAAGCTTGCCGACCGTAGTGAAGACATACATAAAAAATATTTTAGCTATGTTACCTACCGTGCAGGCGTTAGATATGCTAACACTCAGATAAATATCAATAATACACAGATTACTGAGTATGGTATTAATTTTGGATTAAGTCTACCTATAAAGCCGTTTAGGTACGTTTCATTCATCCACTTGGGAGTTGAGTACAATACTAGAGGCAGTGTTAAAGATAACTTAATACGCGAGGACTATTATCGCTTTGTATTAGGTCTTACATTAACAGATAAATGGTTTTTTAAATATAAGTATGATTAAGAATAGAAATATGGACATCTCGAAAACTTTAGTATTATCAGTAGCCATGTTGCTTAGTGCAGCAAGTTTTTCTTGCCAAGCAAAAAACATTACTACAGCTAATTACGAAGCCACTGAAACAATAGCACCCGAAGCAATAGCACAAACCGACCAAAACAACGGTAATGGCAACGGCACAGAGCCTGAATGTGAAAGTATGTATGGCCCTGATAGCTTAAAAACCCGCCAGCAAACATCGCTTTACCGCGAAGAATTTAACCGTAAAAACTATTTGGCAGCATTACCCTCTTGGAGGTATGTATACAAAAATGCTCCTTGCTATAAAGAGTATATTACTGCTGATGGTACTTACCTGATGAGTTTGCTGATAGGCCAAACTAATCCTAAAGATACTGCCACCATTAATGCGTATGCCGATACACTAATGGAAATATACGATACCCGCCTGCGCTTGTTTGGTGATAACCCTAATGTATGGGGACGTAAAGGCAGGGATTTATATAAATACTATCCCAATAAACGCAAAGAAGCTATTGATTTAATGATAAAATCAATGGAAGGCGAGGGCAATAAAACCTACGCACTTGTATTGTCTGATTTGATGTTGGCTACCGTGCAAGAAAACCGCACCGATAGCAAAAGCATTACTGATGATGGTGTGATTGATATGTTTGATCGCATAATGACCATTGTTGATTTTAATCTGAAAGAAATTAAAGCACAATACAAAAAAGGTTTAGAAAGCACCCCTGTTGATACCACACGTGCGGGACAAAATATGCGCTACTATGAATGGCTTGAAAACTATGTAGTAGAGTTGGGCACACCCTACCTTACTTGCGAAAAACTTACTGAAGTATACGCTCCACGATTTAAAGCTTCACCAGAAGATGCTGATTTGGTAGAAAAAATTATTACCCTGCTAAAACGTAGTAACGACTGTGCAAAAACTCCATTTTACTTGCAAGTTGCCGAGCAATACTTTAAACTTAAACCCGATGCTGATGCGGCGGCTTCTTTGGCTAAAGTATTTCAAGATAGGGACGACGTTACCAAAGCTAAGTTTTACTACGAAAAAGCTGCCGAACTAGCTACCGATAAAGATAAAAAAGTTTCTTACTACATTGTGCTGGGAAGTATAGAGCTTAATGCCCGCAATGGTTCACAAGCACGTAACTATGCACGCAAAGCCCTTGATGCTAACCCTAAAAGTGGCGAAGCGTATATGCTTATTGGTAATGCATACTTAACCCTTGGTGCTGGCTGTGGAACCTCTAATGTAGAAAAGGGCTACCCATATTTGGCTGCTTACGATAAATTTGTACAAGCCAAATCGGTTGACGGATCGGTGGCTGACCAAGCTAATAGCCGTATGGCCTTGGCTCAAAAATATTGGCCAAAACGTGAAGATGTTTTCTTTGAAAATAAAGAAGATGGACAGACTGTAAATACAGGTTGCTGGATTGGCGAAAGCACAATACTTCGCTCAATAAAAGAATAACCACAAAAAAGGTATAAACTTTGTATAAAACCCTTGCAGTGTTTACCTGCAAGGGTTTTTAGTATATGATATCTGAAAAAACATATTATGCCATAGTAATTGGCTTTTTACTACTGTTTTTTAGCACATCGTGCATAAAAAAGGGAGATAGGCAAAAAGCAAACTCTTTGCTAAGTGATACTGTATACCCTGAAAGGGCAACAGGAGTGGTACTTTCTGTTACAGACTCAGGCCATAAAATAGCCGAAATTATTACCCCGCTTATGGAGCGCTATGCAGGCAAAAACCCTTACATAGAAATGACCAAAGGTTTGCAAGGTCTTTTTTATGATAAACAAGGGGTAAAAGAAAATCAGTTGGATGCCGAATACGGTATTAGCCACCAAAACGAAAAAATAATAGAAGTACGCAAAAACGTACGGCTTGAAAATATAAAGGGTGAGCAACTAAGCACTGAAAAGCTGACGTGGAACCAAGCCACGCAAAAAATATATACCGACCAATTTGTAAAGATTACCACGCCCGATGAGGTAATATATGGCGAAGGTTTTGAATCGAACCAAAACTTTACCGAATACCGCATTTTTAAAATAAGCGGCGTGCTTAGCCTAAAAGATGCTCTTACTACCGATAGTTTAACAAAACAAAATGATACTGCAACGAGTTATTGAAATTGTTTGGCTGGTAATAGCCATAGTTAGCACAATAGTATTTTTTTATCTGTTGTTTGCCGAAGGTTTTGTACAGGGCAAAGCATGGGTATACCTAGTTACTGCCCTTATTGGTGCAGGTATGTTTTACTTGCGTCGCAGGCAACGCCTAGCTGCAAAAAAATAGGCTTATGCTTCGGCTTCTTGCAAAGCTATAAACTCTTGCCAGTCTACCAGCAAACTGCCTTTAAGCACTCTCGGAAACTTGTTTTGCGAGCCTAGTTTACCCCTTTTCTCCATCCATTGTATAAAGGTTTTGGTAGGTACAATATCAACAAACACATCTTTAAGTGCGTGTTTGCGCTCTACCGCATAGTCATCGTTTAACTCACAAAGCAATTCATCCAATCTTTTCCTCACATACTCTTGGTCTACAGGCTCATCGCAGGCTATATACCAATGGTGGGCAAACAAATTGTCGTAGCGTTCGCCACATACCGTAAACTCGCGCATTTCTGTATTCAGCTCATCACTAATTAAAGAAACTGCCTTAGTCATATTCTCCACCGAAAGGTGTTCGCCCACCAAACTCAAAAAGTGTTTAGTTCGGCCTGTTATCACCATCTCAAGGTTTTTAAAATCAACAAACTTTATTGTATCACCAATAAGGTATCGCCATGTACCCGCACAGGTTGATATAAGCAACGCATACTCCTTGCCCATTTCAACATCCATCAGTGTTAAGGCTTCTGCATCAGGTTTTAGATTGCCGTCTTCAGTAAAATTTTCATCATCAAAAGGCACAAACTCATAATAAATTCCACCTTTAATTTGCAGGCGCATACCCGCAGCATCGGGCGAATTTTTAAACGCCAAGAAACCTTCTGATGCCAAATAGGTTTCGAAATAGTATATGGGTTGACCTAAAAGTTTTTCAAACGATTTTTTATACGGCTCTAGCGAGTGCCCGCCGTGTATATACACCCTAAAGTTTGGCCAAATATCGTGTATGGTATTCAGCTTATAGTAATCAATAATCTTCTCAAACAAAATCTGTATCCAAGCCGGCACACCTGCCACCATGCCCACATCCCACTTTTTGGCCTCACGCACCATCTCATCTATCTTCTCTTGCCAATCTTTCTTTTTTCTTGTCTCCCTAACGGGTTTTGAAAATGGCTGAAACCATAGCGGCAAATTGCCCGTAGTAATCCCACTAAGGTCGCCACTATAATTATTACCATTAAACTCCAAGTCGGTGCTACCACTCACCATTAGCGAGTCTTTTGTCATAGCATCTTTGGGCAAATCATCAGTACGGGCAATACTAAGTAACTGGCGGGTACTAGTACGCTTAATGGTTTTAAGCATATCAGTAGTTACAGGTATATATTTACTAGCCCCTTCTGATGTACCCGAACTTAAAGCAAAATAATTTACTTTACCCGGCCATGTAATGTCTTTTTCTCCGTTTCGGGCACGTTCCCACCAAGGCAGCATATTGCTATAATCGCCCGGCGCTACTTGTTTTGCAAAATCTTCGTGTATGTTTTGGCTAAAAAAAAGCTCTTCAAACCCATGTTTTTTGCCAAACTCCGTATGTCGCGCTTTTTCTATTAACTTGCGCAACACCTTTGTTTGTACATCAAACGCTTTAGGTTGATTTATATCAAACCGGTTTTTAATCTCACGTCCCTTATCTACAATGGATTTAATTATTCCCATTTTTCTTCACAGGCTTTATTTATAAACTTGCAAGATAATTGAAAAAAACAAAACCACCATTTAGTGTATAAACTACACTATTATTAAACAAACTACAAAAAAATGGATACTAACGAATTTATACTAAAATGGAAGGCTGTTGAAGAACAGCTAACCGACCAATTTGGAAACAAACCCGACCTAAATAAAATATTGTTACTTATAGGTATACGAGAATTGGGCAAGGTGAAAAAATTTACCAAAGAAGAAAAAGTTGATTTGATGCACATAGCTATGTGTAAGCTGCTTAGCCAATCAGGCCATTACGAGCTGGAAGGAATAGACCAAGACGGCTGGCCACACTGGAAACTTGTGAAAAAGCCCGCTTTTATTGATATGTTTGAGCAGGAGCAATATTTGCGTCATCATATTGTTGAATACTTTGAGGCGATGGAAGAAGTATAATTCAGTATATTTATACTTGTTTCAGCAACTGCTTTGCGGTATTTTCGAGTTTTTATGAACTTCAACTAATTAATTTTTAACACACTTTTACAACTATATGAGAATTGTAACAACACTTTTTATCGTATGCCTATTAGCAGCAAGTGCTTGTAAATCAAACACTAAAAAAGAGACGACCGAAGACACTACTGCTAATGCAACCCAACAACAAGAAACACCTGCGGCTGTAGAAGAAGCTGAGCCACAAGTAGAGCAAAAGGTAAAAATAACAACCCCTATGGGTGATATCGTTTTAAAACTATACAATGAAACACCTAAGCATAGGGATAATTTTATAAAATTAGTAAAAGAAGGTTACTACAACGATTTGTTGTTTCACCGTGTAATGAAAACCTTTATGATACAAGGTGGCGACCCTGACTCGAAAAATGCACCTGCAGGTACACAGTTAGGAAATGGTGGTCCCGGTTATACTATCCCAGCCGAGTTTAGCCCAAAACTATACCACAAAAGGGGCGCATTAGCAGCAGCTAGGCAACCCGACCAAGTGAACCCAAAAAAAGAAAGTAGCGGCAGCCAGTTTTATATTGTACACGGTAGACCTTTTGATGAAACCGAACTTAATAATATAGCTCAACAAGGAGGTCTAATGTTTACTGATGAACAAAAGAATCTTTATCAAACAGTAGGCGGAGCACCGTTTTTAGATATGCAATACACTGTATTTGGCGAGGTAATAGAAGGCATGGATGTAGTAGATAAAATAGCAGCCCAACCTGTTGATGGAAGTAACCGCCCTTTTAAAAACATTAAATTTAACGTTAGCTTGGTGGATGAAGCACCTGCCAAAGCTGCGGATAAAGAATAAGCAATCGAACAAAACCAAATAAAAAACTGTCTTAAGCTATACAACGTATGTTTATGAAGGCGAAAGGGATAAAATTAACGCTGTTGACATCACTACTTTTAATACTTATTGGTAGTGGGTGCGGACTAAAAATATTTAAGAAAAAAGTGAAGCAAGAACCTATAACTAAAGCAAAAATTGATACCGAATACGGTACTATAATTATAAAATTATATAACGAAACCCCACAACACAGGGACAACTTTATAAAACTGGTAAAAGACGGTTTTTATACCGATTTACTTTTTCATAGGGTGATGCAAAATTTTATGATACAAGGTGGCGATCCTGAATCTAAAAATGCACCTGCTGATAAAATGCTTGGAAGCAGCGGCCCTGGATATACTATTCCTGCCGAGTTTGACAGCAGTTTTATTCACAAAAAAGGAGCGTTGGCAGCAGCAAGACAACCCGACCAAGTGAACCCAGCAAAAGCAAGTAGCGGTAGTCAATTCTATATAGCGCAAGGTCAGGTATACGATAGCGCGCAACTACAAATGATGGCTATGCGAACAGGTATGCAGTATACCGCTGAACAACAGGAAATATATGCAACACTTGGAGGCACTCCCCACCTTGATATGGGCTATACCATATTTGGTGAGGTAATAGAAGGCTTAGATGTGGTTGATAAAATTGCAGCGGTGCAAGTTGGCATGGGCAATAGACCTATAAAAGATGTTAAATTTACTATTACTCTAATTGAGGAATAAACCCATAGGTGCATAAATACATATATATAACTGGGATTTTGCTACTAAGCACTATACAGTGCTGGGGGCAAACAACCGTAAAAGGCCGTGTAATAGACGGTACTACAGGCGAAGCCATGCCTTATGTAAATGTTATTTTTAAAGGCACATCTATTGGAGGTAGCACCAATTTTGACGGATACTATACCCTTACCACTACCCAAAAAGTAGATTCTATTTCGGTGTTGTTTTTGGGTTTTATTACCCAAACAAAACCCATTAAAGATGGAATTACTCAAACCATAGATTTTCAGCTTTTAGAAGCTGTTACAGAAGTAGGAGAGGTAATAGTAACCCCAGGTGAAAATCCTGCCAATAAAATTATAAAGTGGGCACAAGAAAGGAAAGATATTAACGAGTATAAATCTTTAGAAGCCTATCAATACGAAAGTTTCACTAAAGTGCAACTGGCTATTGACAACCTTTCGGCTAAGTTTAAAGATAAAAAGATGATGCAACCCATCATCCCCTTGTTTGATACAGTTTCTCACCTGTCAGAAAACGGCAAGCCCATTTTACCTGTATTTATTTCAGAAAGTTTATCCGACTTTTATGTACAGATGAAGCCCTACCGCACCCGCGAGTATATCAAGGCCACTAAAATAGTTGGTGTGGGTGTAACCGATGGTAGCCTTACTTCACAAATCATCGGTTCTAGCTTTCAGCAATACAACTTTTATAATAACTGGGTAAACATTCTGGATAAAAACTTTGTATCACCCTTAGCAAACTCGTCTTTAGGCTATTATATCTTCACATTACGCGATACTATAGAAATTGACGGTAAATTCTGCTTTGAGCTGCAAGTAAACCCAAAACGCGCCAGCGATTTGGCCTTTACAGGTAAAATTTGGATACAAGACTCAACCTTTGCACTAAAACGTGCCATACTTGAGATAAACAATAAATCTAACCTAAATTTTATTGATAAGTTAAAAATTCAACAAGAATTAACTCAAACAAGTGCAGGCCCTTGGCTACCGTCAAAAACGCGGGTGCTGATAAATATACAAGAGCTTAGCGAAAACTCACCGGGTATGGTGGCCTTGTTCTATACATCAAACAAAGATTTTATAGTAAACGAGCCTAAACCCAACAAGTTTTTCGAAACTCCACTAGAAGTAGCCGAAGATGCTACGCAGTTTGATGAGCAGTTTTGGGACGAAAACCGCCACGAGCAAATAAGCGAATCGGAAAAACGGGTGTATAGAATGGTAGATACATTGCGCAATCTTCCATCAGTAAAAACATGGATAGAGTATGTAGATATTGCCATTAATGGCTATAAAGGTATAGGTGCAAAACTGGAAATAGGCCCCTATGCACTGCTGTATGGCTATAATAATCTTGAAGGCAACCGTTTTAGACTGGGTTTTAAAACCAATGATAATTTTAGTAAAAAATGGACGCTTCGCGGATATTTGGCCTATGGAACACTTGATGGACGCTTTAAATATGGCGGACAGGTGGAACGTATTTTATCACGCAAACGGTGGACGACTTTTGGTTTGGGCTACAAAGATGATGTTGAACAAATTGGTGTAAGCGACCAAAATTATGCTGCCAGTAACTTGTTTACTCAGCTTTCGCTTTTTCAAGCCGACCAACTTAACCGTACCATTGATTATAGGGCTTGGGCGAGTCGTGAATTTAAAAAAGGCATAACAGGCAAAATAACCGTACAAAACAAATCGTATGTATTTACCCCAATACGTAACTTTAACTTTGCCTATATAAAAAGTACAGAAGACCCTGCCAATCCATCTATTGCCAATAATTTCATTAACACATCGGTAACTGCCAACTTGCGCATAGCCATGAAAGAATTGTTTATTATTAATGGTAATGAAAGGCTAAGTATGGGCACGGGGTTTTCTCCCTCGTTTGATATAAGCTATACGCGCGGCATAAAAGATGTGCTTGACGGGGGCTTTAACTACAACAAGGTTGATATAAAAATACGCCACTATTTAGTATTTGGCACATTAGGACAAGGGGATTATATTATCACCGCAGGGAAAGTATTTAGCCCGCTACCCTATCCGTTGCTGTTTGTACAACGCGGTAACCAATCGCTGGTAAGTGGTCGCTCAACCTATAACCTTATGAACTTTTTTGAGTTTGTAACCGACCAATATGTTGCGGTAAACTACGAGCATCATTTTGAAGGTTTGTTTACCAACCGCGCACCATTGGTAAAAAAATGGAAGCTTAGGCTATTTGCTACGGGCAAAGCCGTTTGGGGCTCGGTAAGCAAACAAAACTTGGCCTTATTGCCTAAAATTGATGCTAATGGCAGATCTGTATCAAGCTTTGGCGAAATAAACCGTGAGCCTTATGTAGAAGTAGGCTATGGGGTAGAGAATATATTCCGCATACTTCGTGTCGATTTCATTCACCGTCTTACCCATTTACAAAACCCTAATGCACGCCCCTTTGGCGTGAAACTGCAAGTACAGCTAACGTTTTAGTGGTTGGTATTTTGTAATTAGGATTTTAATAATTAACGTGAGTTAGAAATAACACTCATTCAAAATGAATGTATTGGAGTGCGGCTGTTGTCATGCAACTTGATAGTGAATCTGTGCGAATAACCCTATAAATTATGCCCACCCGCAGATTCCTGCTTTCGCAGGAAGGACTGGCAACCGCACTCGGTAGTTTGTTTTTAGAATTTAGAGCTTAGTATTTAGTACTTAAAAATTAGGCTGTAAAATATCGGTTTTATAAAACTCGGTAATAATGTTTACGGCATCTTCGGCAGTATCAGCCATTTTAAACATAAACAAATCATCAGCATTTATATTGCCTTCTTCCTCTAGCATCACCTTTTGTATCCAATCAATCAACCCCTGCCAATAGTCGCTACCCATTAACACTATAGGAAATTTATCAATCTTTTGGGTTTGTATCAGTGTAAGGGCTTCAAAAAGTTCATCCATAGTACCATACCCACCGGGGAATACCACAAAAGCCTGAGCATACTTCACCAACATCACCTTACGTACAAAAAAGTAATCAAAGTGTATCAGCCTATCGCGGTCTATATACTCGTTATTTTTGGTTTCAAAAGGCAAATCAATACTTACCCCTACCGATTTTCCGCCCACTTCCTTTGCCCCTTTATTGCCTGCCTCCATAATACCGGGGCCCCCGCCTGTCATCACCCCATAACCTGCTTCGCATAGTTTGGCAGCTACTTCAACAGCCAACGGATAATATTTATTATCAGGCTTTGTGCGTGATGAACCAAAAATAGATACACAAGGCCCTATCACCGATAGTTTTTCAAACCCCTGTACAAACTCGGCCATTATTTTAAAAATCTGCCACGAGTCTGTAATTTTCATCACAGGCCATTCTTTTGCAGCATCCAAAATCTTTTTATTAGTCATTTTTAATACTTATTAATAGTAAACCTAAGTAAGTGAATAGGCCGTTTACAGCCAATAATTCAAACCCAAATTGATATCCACCTAAAAACGCGGGGCTATACGTTGCTACAAAGTATGTTAGCACAGGTGCTACAACACATATCGCGGGCGCAAGCGCATCTTTTATTTTCCGTTTTGATAGTAGTCCAAACCCAAACAAACCCAACAAAGGGCCGTAGGTATAGCTGGCTACAATAAACACGGTATCAATAATAGCTTGGTTGTTAAATGCTTTAAACAACAGTATTACCAACAATAACAAAACGGCAAAAACTACGTGTATTATGTGCCGCTTTCGGTTTTTTTGTTCTTGAGTTAAAACCGTATCTCGCTCTAAATCTAAAAAATCAATATAAAAAGAAGTAGTAAGGGTGGTAAGCACACTATCGGCACTTGAAAATGTGGAGGCTGTAAGCCCAATAATAAAGGCTATACCTGTAGCAAACCCTAAATGACTTAGTGCCAATTGAGGAAATAAATCATCTGTTTTTGCAGGTATGGTAAAGCCAATCTGTTCAGCATACATATACAATAATGCCCCCAGCGAAAGAAAGAACACATTTACCAGCACCATAACAAAGCTAAAACTCACCACATTTTTTTGTGCATCGCGCAGGTTGGGGCAACTTAGGTTTTTCTGCATCATGTTTTGGTCAAGCCCCGTCATCGCTATACTAATAAACATACCGCCTATTAAATCTTTAAACAGAAAAGACTTTCCCTTCCAATCCAATACCAACATATCAGCATACTCGCTATTGTATACTTTGCCTACCATTTCGCCCAAACTCCAATCCAAACTATCGGTAATAGAAACTATGGTAAACACCACACCTCCGATAAGCAATATCGACTGAAAGGTATCCGTCCATACAAGGGTTTGTATACCCCCTTTGTAGGTGTATAGTAATATTAGAATAATGATAATAGTAACCGAAAGCCAAAAAGGCACCCCAAACTGATCGAAAACAAAAAACTGTATTACCGATGCTGTAAGATACAACCTAGCTGCTGCGCCCAATAAACGCGACAGCATAAAGTACAATGCCCCCGTTTTTTGCGAGTTTTTGCCAAATCTATCCTCCAAGTACGTGTATATACTGGTTAGGTTCATGCGGTAATACACGGGCAACAGCACATAGGCTATAACAAAATAGCCTAGCCAAAAACCCAATACCAATTGCAAGTACGAAAAATGAGCCGTGCCCACTTTGCCGGGTACCGAAATGAAGGTAACACCCGAAAGCGAATCGCCAATCATACCCAAAGCCACTATAACCCAAGGCGATGATTTGTTACCCAAAAAATAACCCGAGGCATTGGCCTTTCGCCCCGTTATCCATGCTATAAGCAGTAGTAGCAAAAAGTAGCCGCCAATACTACCCAATATAAGATACGCATTCATGTGGCAGTAAAAATATAGAAAAGCGCAAGTGTGCCTGCGTATTTTCTTTGCACAGGTGTGGGTAGTAGGTGCAATGGACTGTTAACTACTACCTAGCTACATTGCGTTTGTGCCCTAAATAGCGTAGTTTCGCTGTTTTTTAATTCAATTCTTAACACTCTACCACCTTTCATTAATAAACAATATATATGACTATTATAAAAAAGGCAAAAGCCATTGATAATCAATTACCTTTAGTAATTATTGGCAACAAAAAAACCAAGTGGGAAGATGCAGGCCTAAGCAAAGCCGAAGCCACTTATGTGAAAGAAAAAATAAAAGGTGATGAGAAAAATATTACACTGCAAAATTTAGACAGGTTGGTATTTATAGTGCTTGATCCTGCACAAGATACCGACTATAAAAATGCTGAAAAATACCGTAATGCAGGTTTTGCCATTTGCGGCAAACTAAATGCGGCCAAAAACGAACACGTACAAATAACAGGTAGCGATGCACAAGGTATACTTTGTGTGGCCGAAGGTATAGCACTTAGCAATTATCAGTTTTTGAAATACAAAAAAGACATTGCTAAAGAAAAAAACAGCCTTGGACAAATACATATAGTAGCCGATGAGGTTAAAAAAGCAGATGTGGACAATTTGAATATTGTTATTGATGCTACCTGCACCGCCCGCACATTGGTAAACGAACCCCAATCGTACCTTGATGCCTTGCAAATGGCACACATATTTGAGGATATGGGTAAAGAGGCAGGTATAAAAGTAGAAGTACTTACCAAAACCAAAATAGAAGCCCTAAAATTTGGTGGTCTTTTAGCCGTAAATATGGGTAGCCAAACGCCCCCTACCTTCACCATAATGGAGTACAAACCCGCCAAAGCGGTTAATAAAAATCCTATAATATTGGTGGGTAAAGGTGTGGTATACGATACAGGAGGCTTAAGCCTTAAACCTACTGCAAACAGTATGGATTATATGAAAAGTGATATGGGTGGTGCAGCCGTTGCAGCGTGTGCCATATATGGTGCAGCCAAAATGAAACTGCCCGTGCATATTATCTCTTTAATACCTGCTACCGATAACCGCCCCGGTGAAAACGCTTACGCACCCGGTGATGTAATAAAAATGCACAGTGGACTAAACGTTGAAGTATTAAATACGGATGCCGAAGGCCGCATGATATTAGCCGATGCACTATCGTATGCGCAAAAATTTAAACCTGAGTTGGTGGTAGATTTTGCTACCCTAACAGGTGCTGCCGCTATGGCCATAGGCAAATACGGTATAGTATGTATGGGTACTGCCCCCGAAAAAACCAAAACCAAACTAAAACAAAGTGGCGAAAACGTATACGAGCGTTTGGTTGAGTTACCTTTTTGGGAAGAATACAATGATTTGATAAAATCAGATATTGCTGAAATTAAAAATATTGGTGGCCCCGTTGCTGGTGCTATTACCGCAGGTAAATTTTTAGAATACTTTACCGATTACCCTTGGATGCACTTTGATATAGCAGGCCCTGCATATTTGCACGGAGTAGATAACTATCGTGGTAAACAAGGTACAGGAACAGGCGTACGCTTTATGCTCGATTTCTTGAAAAACTACGGTGGCAAATAAACATTTGCCTTTGTTTAACCTCTTTTCTATTTAAAATATGAGCCAAAAAGGACTACCCAAAATAGGCATCACCATTGGTGATTATAATGGCATAGGTGTAGAAATTATTTTAAAAGCCCTACACGATAATCGTTTGCTAAACCATTGCATACCCATTGTTTTCGGTTCAGTAAAAGTATTGTCGTTCTTTCGCAAAGCGATGGACATGGGCGATTTTAGCTTTAACTACATCAAATCGATAGACCAAGCCAATAACAAACGCCCCAACCTTTTTACCAGCTGGGAAGAAGAAACTGAGATAAAACCCGGCCAACCCGATACCACAGCAGGTAAATATGCACTGAAATCGCTTGAAGATGCGGTGGCAATGGCCAAAGAAGGTTTGCTTGATGCTATAGTAACTGCACCTATTGATAAAAATACTATACAAAGCGATAGCTTTAGGTTTGCAGGCCATACAGAGTATTTGGCCGAGCAATTCAATTCGCCGCAGCACATGATGTTTTTAACGGGTGAAGATTTGCGTGTGGGCTTAGTTACAGGTCATGTGCCTATAAAAGAAGTATCCAGCCATATCACTCAAGAAAAAATATTAGAAAAGCTACGCATAATGCGCTCTAGCTTACAAACTGATTTTGCCATAACCAAACCTCGCATAGCAGTGTTGGCATTAAATCCACACGCAGGCGATGGGGGATTAATTGGTGATGAGGAACAAAATATTATAATGCCTGCCGTAGAACAGGCTAAAAATGAAAACATATTGGCTTTTGGCCCTTATGCAGCCGATGGCTTTTTTGCAGCACGCAAACACAATAAGTTTGATGCTGTATTGGCCATGTACCACGACCAAGGTTTAATCCCCTTTAAATACCTTGAGGTAGAAGAGGGAGTAAACTTTACAGCAGGTTTGCCAATTATACGCACATCGCCCGACCATGGAACGGCGTATGATATAGCAGGTAAAAATATAGCTAATCCATCATCAATGCGGTCGGCTATATATATGGCTTTGGATTTATTACGCACGCGCAGTAATGAAAAGGATATACACGAAAATCCGCTAAAATTTAGCTCGTTAAAGAAAGAACGCTTCCGTATGGAGTTTTAAGTGTTGGCTTTGAGACGATAAAGAACTATACAATAAGTGTTTTGGAGCAAATTGCCAAAAAACAAATACACACATTGTTAATTTGATACAATTACTGTATTTTTGCCGACTATTTTCGTGGAGAGTAAAATGGCTGGCGCAGGTAAATACAAAATAGATTTGCTCAAGGTTAAAGGATCTGACGTTCATAATTTTGAGATAAACAGTGCGTTTTTTAGTGCTTTTGAAGAAAGCACTATTAAAGATGGTAACATTGACATAAAAGTAACCATAGAGCGCACAGTTAATGCCTTTCCCACCATTATAGAAGGCGAAGGAACTGTGAAGTTGGAATGCGACAGATGTCTTAGAACAATTGACTTTCCAACGAAAAGCAGCTTAGAGTTGATAGTAAAACTAAGCGAAGAACAAAAAGAAGATGAAGACGAAATAGTATATGTACCTGCGGGTGAAGCAGTGTTTCACATGGCACAGCACATATACGATATGGTTTACCTCTCACTGCCTATTCGCAAAACTTGTGAAGAAGCAAACATACCCGAAGGTTGCGACCCTAAGGTGATTGAAAAATTGAACAGCAGGGACGACGATGGTAACATTGACCCCCGCTGGGAGAAGTTAAAAGATTTATTAGAATAAAATAAACTGAAATAAAATGGCACATCCTAAGCGCAAAGTATCCAAATCCCGTAGGGACAAGAGAAGGACTCACCACAAATTGGACAGCAGACCTATCTTCATCGATCCTAGTACTGGAGAACCTTCATTGTACCACCGTGTAAACGTAGAAACCGGTATGTACAAAGGTGTTAAAGTAATGAAGGGTAAAAACGAAGAATAATCGCCTACCAAAAAAAATGCGTATTGGCATTGATATTATGGGCGGCGATCTTGGCCCCCTAGAAGCTATTAAAGGCTGTGCAAAAGCAGCCCAAGAACTTCCGGGCACAGAGTTGGTGCTTATTGGCAACAGCGAAACCGCAAAACCCCTTTTTGATGAGGCAGGTGTAGATGCAGGTATATTCCATTTTGTTCATGCCGAAGACGTTATCGGTATGTCTGAATCACCCGTAAAAGCTATCTCCCAAAAAAGAAACTCAAGTATAGCCATTGGTTTTGGTTTGTTAAAGGAAGGGCAAATAGATGCCTTTGCTAGCGCAGGCAATACAGGTGCTATGATGGTGGGTGCTATGTATAGCGTTAAAGCCATAGAAGGTGTTATACGCCCTGCACTAGGCACTATACTACCCAAAATAACAGGTGGCCTTGGCTATATGTTAGATATGGGTGCAAATGCCGATTGTAAACCTGATGTTCTTTTCCAGTTTGGCGTACTAGGCTCACTATATGCTAAATATGTGTACGGTATTGATAACCCTAGGGTATCATTACTAAACATTGGTGAAGAAAAAGAAAAAGGCAACCTTAATACACAAGCCGCCTACCAACTTATGGAAGGTACTCCCCTATTTAATTTTATAGGTAATGCCGAAGGGCGCGACTTGTTCTTAGATAAATCAGATGTAGTAGTATGTGATGGTTTCACAGGAAACGCCATACTTAAAGCGTGCGAAAGTATGTGCTACTTGTTGATGAAACGTGGGGTTAAAGATGACTTTTTAAATATGTTCAACCCCGAACTTTATGGTGGCACCGCTGTTTTAGGTGTTAATGCCCCCGTAATAATAGGCCACGGAAACTCTTCAGCAACATCATTCTTAAACATGATAAAACTGGGGCTAAACGTAGCCGAATCAAAACTACCCGAAAAAATTAGGAATTCATTTTCCCTTTCATCTTAAAAATGGAAAAAATCACAGCAGCCATCACAGCAGTTGGCGGATATGTTCCCGAAGATTTGCTTACCAATTTCGATTTAGAAAAAATGGTAGACACGACTGACGAATGGATACGTACCCGCACCGGAATACGCGAAAGACATATTTTGAAAACGCCCGGCAAAGCAACCAGCGATATGGCAGTTGAGGCCATAAAAGTACTGCTTGAAAAACGTGGTATTGGTGCCGATGAAATTGATATGGTTGTATGCTGTACTATTACAGGCGACCTTATTTTTCCAGCTACTGCAAACATATTGTGCGATAAAATCGGAGCAAAAAACGCTTGGGGTTTCGACCTAGGTGCGGCTTGTTCAGGCTTTTTGTTTGGTATGGAAGTGGGCAGCAAAATGGTTGAAAGCGGTAAATACAAAAAAGTATTAGTGGTGGGTGGCGATAAAATGTCGTCGATAATTGATTATACCGACCGCAACACTTGTATAATATTTGGCGATGGACTAGGTGCTGTTTTGCTTGAGCCTAATACTGACGGTTATGGAGTTATTGACTCTATATTACATTCAGACGGTTCAGGTCGTCAATTTTTACATCAAAAAGCAGGCGGTTCATTAAAACCACCTACACATGAAACTATTGATGCAGGTGAACATTACGTATATCAAGATGGTAAAGTGGTGTTTAAATTCGCCGTTACAAATATGGCCGATGTTACCCACCAAATAATAGAACGTAATAAGCTAAAACCCGAAGATGTTGCATGGCTAGTACCGCATCAAGCTAATTTACGTATTATTGATGCAACTGCCGAGCGCATAAACCTTGATAAAAACAAGGTGATGATAAACATAGAAAAGTATGGTAATACCACCAACGGAACATTGCCCCTTTTGCTATGGGATTACGAAAAACAACTAAAAAAAGGTGATAACCTTATACTAAGTACCTTTGGCGGTGGCTTCACTTGGGGCTCAATGTACCTAAAGTGGGCATACAACAGCTAAATTCTCTTTGCTTGTTTTAATCACAAAACTTTTTCATTTTTGAATTAACCTACCCATAGAGAAATATTGATATGGAATTAAAAGAAATACAGTCGCTAATTAAATTTGTGTCAGACTCAGGAGTTGATGAGGTGGACATCGAAAGAAAAGATTTTAAATTATCTATAAAAAAGCTGCCTCCTAATATTGTGCAATCACAACAGGTGGTACAAGCTACTATACCAGCCCCTGCACCCGTTGCGCAAGCTATAGACGCTACATCTCCCGTTGCCGAAACCGCAGCTCCTGCTGCACCCGTTGCAAGCACCCTTGTCGAAATAAAATCACCCATGATTGGTACATTCTACCGCTCATCATCACCCGATAAACCTTCATTTGTAAATGTAGGAGATGAAATTAACAGCGGAGACGTTATTTGCATAGTTGAAGCTATGAAACTATTTAACGAAATTGAAGCTGAAATTTCGGGTAAGATTGTAAAAGTATTGGTTGAAAACGCCCAACCTGTGGAATACGACCAACCTTTGTTTTTAGTAGAACCGAAATAATCTTAATTTGAAATTTCGAATTTCGAATTTTTAAATTCTAATTTATGTTTAAGAAGATATTAATAGCCAACCGCGGCGAGATAGCCCTGCGCATAATACGCACTTGCAAAGAAATGGGTATAAAAACCGTTGCGGTATATTCTACAGCCGACAGGGATAGTTTGCACGTACGTTTTGCCGATGAAGCGGTGTGTATTGGCCCCCCGCCAAGCCCACTAAGCTATCTTAGTATGCCAAATATTATTGCAGCTGCTGAGATAACCAATGCTGATGCTATACATCCCGGCTACGGATTTCTTTCAGAAAACGCAAAATTCTCGAGCATTTGCCGCGACCATGGTATTAAATTCATTGGGGCTTCGCCTGAAATGATTAATTCTATGGGCGATAAATCAAACGCTAAGGATACTATGAAAAAAGCAAACGTACCTACCATACCCGGTAGCGAAGGTTTGCTAAAAGATGTAAAAGAAGGCATAAAAGTTGCCAAAGAAATAGGCTATCCCGTTATACTAAAAGCCACAGCAGGTGGTGGTGGACGTGGTATGCGTATTATTTTAGAAGAAAAAGAATTTCAGGGAGCTTGGGATAGTGCCCGCCAAGAAGCAGGTGCAGCCTTTGGCAACGATGGCGTATATCTTGAAAAATATATTGAAGAACCTCGCCATATTGAAATACAATTGGCAGGCGATCAATATGGCAAAGTATGCCACCTTAGCGAACGCGATTGCTCGGTACAACGTCGCCATCAAAAACTTATTGAAGAATCTCCATCACCATTTGTTACTCCTGAATTAAGGGATAAAATGGGTGCTGCTGCAATTGCGGCAGGAGAGTCTATAAACTACGAAGGTGTAGGCACTGTAGAGTTTTTGGTAGATAAATACCATAATTTCTACTTTATGGAGATGAATACCCGTATACAGGTAGAGCATCCCGTAACAGAAGAGGTTATTAATTTTGATTTAATAAAAGAACAAATACTTATTGCTGCCGGTGTGCCCATTAGCGGAAAAAGCTATTTGCCTCAAAAGCACGCTATGGAGTGCCGCATAAATGCAGAAGACCCTTATAATAACTTCCGCCCATCACCGGGTAAAATTACAAACCTACACAAACCAGGCGGACACGGTGTACGTGTAGATAGCCACATATATGCAGGCTATACTATCCCCCCAAATTACGATAGTATGATAGCTAAGTTGATAGTATCAGCACAGACCCGTGAAGAAACTATTGTGAAAATGGAGCGTGCACTTAGCGAGTTTATCATAGAGGGTATAGAAACTACTATACCACTACAAATGCAAATAATGAAAGATCCTAACTTTAGAGCAGGTAATTTTACTACTGCATTTATGAACGATTTTAAAATTGAACGATAAGCAGTCTTTCTAATAATGTCTTCTACATATAGCCTATCAAAAACTATTATTTAAATAGTTTCTATATATAATTATAACTATATTTGGTTTAGTTCTTTAAACTAAATAAAATACTATAGTGGCAAAAAAAATTACATTTGCCTACATTGTTGTGGGATGTATATGGATACTTACGGGTGATTACCTGTTGGGGTTCTTTGTACGTCATGAAACCCTTACTAAAGAACAAGTATTTTATCTAAGTATTTCAAAGGGCATCGGATATGTATTGCTTACCGGCTTAGCGCTATTCTTTTACTTGCGCCGCTCATTCAATAACCTTTCTAACCTCGAAAAAAAATACCGTGCTCTTTTTGAAGAAAACCCAAACCCCATGTGGGTGTATGATCCTGAAAATCTAAAATTTTTAGCAATAAACAATGCGGCTTTGCAAACATATGGCTACACGCAGGAAGAAATGTTGTTGCTAACATTACGAGACATACGACCTGCCGAAGAAGTGCCAATTCTTGAAAAACAAATAGTCCAAATAAAAAACGAAATAATAAACAGCGGGGTATATAAACACAAAAGAAAAAACGGTGAAGTATTTTTTGTAAATATTTACTCAGGTCCCACAAAATTTGGAAAAATAAACGCGCGATTAATATTAGCCCTAGATGTGAGCGAAAAGGAAATTGCCGAGGAACAAATTATAAAACTCAACAAAGATTTATCAGCATTTAAACTACGGCTTATTAATATTTTATCTACAGTAAACGATGTAGTATGGTCTTGCGATGCCAATACATTTAATATAAATTATATAAGCGATGCGTGCATAAAAACCTTTGGCTACAAACCCGAAGAGTTTTATAAAAACAATAATTTGTGGGCGACGATGAAACACCCTGAATACAGACAGCAAGATTATGAAAATAGGACACACTTATTAGAAAATGGCAGAAGTGAGATTGAATATAAAATAACTACTGGCACTGGCGAAACTAGGGTAATTTATAATAAATCGATAGTGCAGTACGACAATAATAAACCTACCGAAATTTTAGGTATTGCTACTGATATAACATTGTTGCGTGAATCTGAACAAAAGTTAAAATCGTATTCTGAAAGGATTGCA
Organism: Bacteroidia bacterium; assembly: GCA_037968475.1. Classification (GTDB taxonomy): domain Bacteria; phylum Bacteroidota; class Bacteroidia; order UBA8524; family UBA8524; genus SB11. Next base: position 51,649 of record JBBKVO010000005.1, on the reverse strand, counting down.
AATATACTTGATGGCATCACCGACGGCTTTATAACTATTGATAAAGAGTGGCGGTTTACATTTGTGAACAAAGTTTTTTTACGCATCACCGATAAAAATATACATGATTTATTGGGTGTTCCCATTTGGGATGTATTTCCACAATTAAAAGATTCACTATTTCATACCCACCTTACACTTGCTGAGGCTGAACAAACTCGTTTGCATTTTGAGGAGCAATATTTTGACGATAGGCATTGGTATAGTACTACCATTTACCCTAATGTTGATGGGCTTGCGATATATTTTACCGATGTAACGCTAACATACGAGATGCGACAGGAAATGGTGCGCACCAAAAACAACCTTAAAACCCTTATTAATAACACTGATGATTTAATTTGGTCTGTGAGTACCGACCATAAACTAATATCAACTAACAACGCCTATAAAAAATTCATCAACCTATTGTTAGGTTGGGCTCCCAATGAGGGAGACAACGCTATTTTTGCAATGCTGCCGCAGAACAAATCATCACGTTGGGAAAATTTTTATAACACAGTCTTTGAAGGAAAACCACTTTTTATTGAGGAAAAATTTACTCTTCCCGAAGTGGGAGACATGTATTTTGAAGTCAATTTTAATCCCATTTTCAACTCAGAAGGGTTAATAACGGGCGCAGCTTGTTTTGCCCGCGAAATTACCCAACGTAAAATTTACGAGTTGCAAATGGAAGAGCAAAACAAAAAACTTATAGAAATATCGTGGCTGCACTCTCATGCAGTTCGCGCACCTCTCAGCAGTATAATGGGACTGGTTAACTTATTCAATGCCCAAAATCCAGCCGACCCACAAAATATTGAAGTATTAAACTTAATGGATATTGCTACAAAAAAACTAGACAGTATAGTGAGCGAAATTGTAGTAAAATCTGACGAGGTACGGTTGCAAAACAGTACAAAATTGAACAAACCCGTTGTTGCCTCTAATTAATATCAAAAAAAATACATTGTTTTCAACACTCGGCAATAGTATGTAAAGTAAACTTTATACTCTAAACTTTCTTATTTATCTTCGCCCAATTTTTATGGTAGCAATACCCGCCAATTTACTATGCCTAAAAACTCTTCAATAAACTCAGTCCTTATTATCGGTAGTGGTCCAATCATCATAGGTCAAGCCTGCGAATTTGATTATGCAGGGAGCCAAGCATCTCGTTCATTAAAAGAAGAAGGAGTAGAAGTTACACTGATTAACTCTAACCCTGCTACTATAATGACCGACCCTGTAACGGCTGACAATATTTATTTGTTACCGCTTACCACTGCTTCATTAGAACAAATATTACAAGAACGTCAAATAGATGCTGTACTGCCTACCATGGGTGGACAAACAGCTCTTAATCTCTGCAAAGAGGCCGATGAAATAGGCCTTTGGGATAAATACAATGTAAAAATTATTGGTGTAGACATTGCCGCGATAGAAAAAACCGAAAATCGTGAGCAGTTCCGCCAATTAATGATAGATTTAGGAATAGGTGTTGCCCCATCAAAAGTGGCCAACTCTTTCTTAGAAGGAAAAGAAATAGCACAAAAAATAGGTTTTCCCTTAGTTATACGCCCATCGTACACCCTTGGCGGTACAGGCGGTGGCTTTGTATGGAAAAAAGAAGAATTTGATGCCGCCCTTAGTCGCGGTTTGCAAGCATCACCTACCCATGAAGTACTGGTAGAAAAAGCTGTTTTTGGCTGGAAAGAATTTGAGCTAGAACTACTACGTGATAAAGACGATAATATAGCTGTAATATGTACTATAGAGAACTTTGACCCTATGGGCATACATACTGGCGACAGTATCACCGTTGCTCCGGCAATGACCCTTAGCGACAGTGCTTTTCAAGAGATGCGCAACCTTGCCCTTAAAATGATGCGCGCCATAGGCACATTTGCAGGGGGATGTAACGTGCAATTTGCCATAAACCCTGAAGATGAAGCGATAATATCGGTAGAAATAAATCCCCGCGTATCACGCTCATCAGCATTGGCATCAAAAGCCACAGGATACCCCATAGCAAAAATTGCAGCTAAACTGGCCTTGGGCTATACCCTTGCCGAACTTAAAAACCCTGTAACCAAAACAACATCAGCGTTTTTTGAGCCTGCTATTGATTATGTGATTGTGAAAATCCCTCGTTGGAATTTTGACAAATTTAAAGAAGCTGATACCCGCTTAGGTCTTCAAATGAAATCGGTTGGCGAGGTTATGGCTATAGGCCGCAGCTTTCAAGAGGCTCTGCAAAAAGCCTGTCAATCATTAGAAATTAAAAAAATAGGTTTGGGTGCTGATGGTATGCACGAAACCAACCTTGAAAAAATTATAGAAAAACTTGAAGTTCCATCATGGGATAGATTGTTTTATATAAAAGATGCACTATCACTTGGTGTACCTATTACTACCGTTCAAAAAATAACCCAAATCGACCGTTGGTTCTTAATGCAAATACAAGATTTGGTTAAAACTGATAGTGAACTTAAACGCTTTAGCCTTGAAAATATACCTGCCGAATTGCTGATGGAGGCTAAACAAAAAGGCTATAGCGATGAACAAATAGCCTATTTGCTTAAAAACTGTACCGAAGATGAGGTATACAACAGGCGTAAACAACTAGGTATACATAGGGTATACAAAATGGTTGATACCTGCTCGGCAGAATTCCCCAGCAATACCAACTATTTCTACTCAACATTTGATGGTGAAAACGAATCGGTAATAAGCGACAAGAAAAAAATAATTGTATTAGGCTCTGGCCCTAACCGTATCGGTCAAGGTATAGAGTTTGATTATTGCTGTGTACACGGCTTATTAGCTGCCAAAGAATGTGGCTATGAGGCCATAATGATTAACTGTAACCCCGAAACTGTATCAACTGATTTTGATATGGCCGACAAGCTATATTTTGAGCCTGTATTTTGGGAGCATTTGTATGAACTGATAGAGATGGAAAAACCTGAGGGCGTAATAGTGCAATTGGGTGGCCAAACAGCGCTAAAACTATCAGAAAAATTGCACGAAAAAGGTATTAAGATTATTGGCACATCGTACGACAATATGGATATTGCCGAAGATCGTGGCCGTTTTTCTGACCTGTTGAAAGAATTAGATATCCCTTATCCTGAATATGGTGTGGCACTTGATGCTGACGAAGCTATTGAGGTGGCCAACCGTGTGGGTTATCCTGTTCTGGTTCGCCCTAGCTACGTTTTGGGTGGACAAGGGATGAAAATTGTTATCAATGACGAAGAGTTGGAATCAGCAGTAATCGGTCTACTTGGCGATTTACCTGGCAACCGCGTATTGATTGACCATTTCTTAGACCGTGCCGAAGAAGCAGAGACAGATAGTATAAGCGATGGCGATGATGTGCATATTATAGGTATGATGGAGCACATTGAACCAGCAGGTATACATAGCGGTGATTCATCGGCAGTATTACCTCCGTTTAACCTTTCGCCACAAGCATTGGGTAAAATGGAAGAATACTCAGTTAAACTAGCCAAAGCACTTGATGTTCGCGGCTTGCTTAATATACAGTTTGCCATAAAAAACGATAAAGTATATGTAATAGAGGCCAACCCACGTGCATCGCGCACTGTGCCCTTTATTTGCAAAGCCTACCAAATACCTTATGTAAATATTGCTACTAAAGTGATGCTAGGCGCTAACAAAATAAAAGACTTTACATTTGTTGAGAAACTAGAGGGTTATGCTATTAAACAGCCTGTTTTCTCGTTTGATAAATTCCCTAATGTAAATAAAGAATTAGGCCCTGAGATGAAATCAACAGGTGAAGCTATTTTGTTTATTAAAGATTTGAACGACCCTCTTTTCCGTCAGTTCTACAAAGAAAAATCGATGTACCTTAGCAAGTAATATGCTTAAAAGGTATTGCAGGTACTATATACTGGTACTAGTATTTCTTTCTCCTTTACTTACCTTTTGTTTTTCAATAAAAGGTAAGTATACGGGGCTAGACTCTTGTTACTACCCTAAAGTATATTTAGCTGTAATAAATGATATTAAGCATATTAATTCCATTTCGAGCGATTTTGTTATTGCTGAAGCTATTATTATGGCTGATGGTTCTTTTAGTCTAGAGGGTGATTTTTTGTCCGACGATACACGATTTTACAGGCTATACGTAACCAAAGAAGAAAATAATAATGCTTTTTTATCTATGGGCAAACATGAAAATTATGTTTTGCTTGCTTTAAAAAATTCATCAAAAATTAGTGTAAACTGCTCTAATATTTGCGAAGTATTCCCCCTTTTTAATTTAAGTGGAGTAATAGAAGCACATTATTTAAGCATTCTTTCAGAAATAGATAGGGAGTGGGTTAAATCTATTATAAAAGATAGCATTACCCCGCAGAAAAAAGAACTTTTAATAGATAAAGTTAATAGAGATCGTATTCGTTTTGCTGATACCAGCCAGCTAATTATACCCGCTCTACTAGCCATTTTAAATACTAATATCGCCGAAAAGTTTAAGGAGAACGAAGCGTTTTACACAGGTTTTTTAAAGCGGATGCAAAAAGAAATCCCAAACTCGCCCTACACTAAGCAATACGAAAAACTAATTTTAAAAATATCTAAGCAGCATACACCCAATACAACTAAAACTAATAATAGCCTACTTTGGTTAGTGGTGGTATTAGCCATAGTGCTAGTTGGCTCAGTAGGGTTTAATCTATATTTATTTACAAAGCAAAAGCAGTTAAGCAAAACTGCGGATATTGATTTAGACTATCATGCTTTACTTACTATAAAAGAAAAGCAAATTGTAGTACTGATAGATGAGGGATTAAGCAATAAAGAAATAGCCGAAAAACTTAATATAGAGCTTAGCACGGTAAAAAGTCATGTTAGTCATATTTTTCAAAAATCAAACATTTCAAACCGTAACCAAATAAGTAAAATAGCCTTAAAACTACGTTAGTATTACGGTACTAATACCTGTACCATTCGTTTTTCATTCCCTTTTCATCCCCTCGGCACATCTATTTAATGCTTGATTTGTTGCTATGAAAAATCATACCATACAAAGGAAAGCAGGCTTAACATTGACCTTAGTTTTATTGGCAATATTCAGTTTTTCGCAAAAGCAATTACTCAATAAAACATACCCTAAACTAACTTTTCCAACACTTTTGCAAAGTCCTTTAGCAAATGCAACTGCAAAAAATTTTGATAATAAAATAGTAGTGCTAGAATTTTGGGCTACTTGGTGCTCGCCCTGTTTAGCTAACGTACCACATATAAACGAAATTCAAAACCAATTTATAGCCGATACCTCAATAATATTTATCTCAATTACAGACCAAAAGAAAGATATTATTTCAACGTTTTTAAGCAAAAGAAACTTGAAGGGTTGGATAGCCTGCGATACCCAAAAGGATATGCACGAAGCTTATGGAGTGAGTGGTATTCCTCATACTTTTATAATTAACACACAAGGTATTGTGGTATATGATGGCAGGCCTGAGCAACTAAGTACCGAAATGCTTAACAAAATAAAAGCAGGCACCTATATGCCAGAACAACCCAATAGTAAACCAGAAGCAGCTAGTCTGTTTGGTGCATGGGGTGGCGGAGACGACCCGATTTATACCGCAAATTTTAAAAAAAGAGAAGATGGCTTAATTCCTTACCAGCATATTATTCGCCCAACAGTGATGCCTGAAAGCGGGGGCAATGCATGGATAGACATGGGCTCTGGTGGTATTGGTATTACATTTATTAATGCTTCTGTGGCTAAAATACTAGCCTCATTAAGTGATTTAAAAAGTGGTGCACGAGTAGAAAACCATACCACACAAAAGAATGAGGAACATTGGGATATAATTTTCTCAAGAAAAAATGGCTATACTATGGAAAAAGCCAAGCAAACGCTAGTAACATCTTTAAAAGAAGTCTTCGTTTTTAACAGTAAAGACACCGTTATAGAAAAAGAAGTAGAGCAAGCCACAGTAAACCAGCTTACTGAAAAAATGAAAAGGAAAGAGGCTATAGATAAGGATGACCCTGCCTCTAAAAGCTATGTAGCATTAGAAAATTTACTACATATGTACGAAGAAAAAAGTGGCATTTTAGTAGAATTAAATCCTAATGCAACTAATATATATATAGATATTTATGGCGAAATGAGAAAACTGTTTACCATGGAAGCCCCTGATTTAAAAAACTGGCTCATTTCAAAAGGTGTTTCTTTTACAAACGGTAAGCAACTCATTACTATGCTTTGGATGTATTAGCCTAAAATTTTCTACAATTCGCCGTCTAGTTTTTAGCATAGTATACTGTATAAGCTATATTTGCAGTATCAAGTTAAATTAATACTATGTTACGTTTTATAGGCATTCTTGTCCTCTTTTATCTTATCATTCGTGTTTTTCGTGGTTTGTTTCAAACCAGTGTAACAGTAAAAAACTACCATTACCACCAAAATAACAATCCTAAGAAGGACGAGGGCGATGTAAAGATAATTAGCGGTAAAGACCAAAACCCACATAAAAGCGATGATATGGGCGAATATGTAGATTACGAAGAAGTGAAATAGGGTTGCTATTTTAAAAAAACCATCATTCTATCTTATTTATTACCACCCTTGCAAACACATGGTAAGGGCTTGTTACCCCATCTATATCGTAAACAGACAAAAAAATTGTATCCTTTAAATCATTACCTACCTGGTGGCCTAAGCATATAGATGTTTTTTCAGCGCATTTGTAATACACGTCAATCAAGCTGGGCGTTGAATTAAGGGCTATGCCCAAACTACCAATACAGATATTTTTTTTTAGCACCTCTTCCCCACTGCTTTCATACTTTGTAGGGTATAGCAGGCAATAACCCGGGTAGTTTTGACTATCGGCAGGATATACCGGAGCCGCCATAACATCCTGCATTGTAACCAACGAAAAACCGGTAATATGATAAACCCCTTTTTGCAAAGTGATACTACCATCTTTTTCAAGGTTTATGGCTTGGCCTTCCTGTGCTTCAACAGTATTAAAAATCCTTCGGTTAAGGCCGTTTTTCATCACTATGTTAGAATCAACAGCAAACTCAGCATATACAGCGTAGTTATTAGCCAGATTGTGTGTGTGATTATTATCCCCGCATGAGGACAAAAACATCATAAAAATTGTGGCGTATGCAAATGCAATTAACAGTTTCATAAAATTTAGATTTTATACAAAGTACAAAAATAATTTTTGCATAAAACAAAAAAGCGGCCTAGGCCGCTTTTTAATTTATATCTCTTTGGTTTGGGTTAATAGGTTCTTTCTACCAGTCATCATCATCAAGTTCAACAGGCTCACGCATAAATTTGCGCATATCTTTTACCAAATTTTGTATCGAGCCATCGGCAGCACGCAAATACCTGTCGTAGTTTACCACATTGCGTTCCGATTTCATATAAAACTCCATGTACACGTAGTTTATATCCTTCTTGTCTGATGTTTCAGGCAATAGATGCACCAAATTGGTAATGGTAAACTTATACTTACCGTCTTTAAAACGCATGGTAATGGTAAATTGCAGTTGCCCATACTCAGCAGCAGAGAATTTATTATACCTCACCTTTAAGGGCACTGTTACTTTAGCCTTAAACTTTTCATACAATACATCATCCACATACAACTCTGCATTGTCTTTTTTATCACGCTTTCTAGCTGCATAGGGTGTTCCCCAATGGGTATGTACCCAACGTTTAGCGCGTATATATAATGAATCGTAGTAAGATTCATTCTGCTCTATTACATCCTCGTACGAAATCAACTCAGTAATAGTGTCTACGGGCATTTTTATGCGCACATAGGGTTTCTTTACAGGTTTCTTAGGCGCTTCTTCTTTGCCATCAAGATTATAATCATCAAAGTTATAGTCGTTCCCGTCTATATTCTCATCGTAATAATTATCGTTGTAGGCGGTATCACTACCATCATTATACGGGTTGCTACCGGGTTGTGCTTGTAACGCAAAAGCGTTTAGGGCAATTAATAGTAGCGTAAAAACAGCCTTTTTAGGGCTTTGTAATATCTTGTTTACCAAAACTTTAAAATCAATTATGTAACTAACAAAGGTGGGCAAATTTATGTTTTTTGGCGAAAAAATTATTTTCATTGGTGCTATTTAGATAAATTTTTACAATAGGCCTATATAATTCTATCTTTTTCTGCATATTTGGACGCAAGCATGAGAAAAAAGATTTTTCCAATACTGTTAACGACATTAGTTTTCGCTTATTGTTCACCCGAACAAAACAATAAAAACAAAAACCAGACCATGATAGTAAACGATCCACATTCATACGCAAAACCAAGTGAAGTTGCCATAAAACACTTGCACTTAGACCTTGCTGCCGATTTTTCCACAAAAACACTAGATGGCTTTGCCGAACTAACGTTGGACAATAAAACCGACGCTACGGAGCTTTGGCTAGATACTAAAGACCTTACTATAAAAAAAGTAGAGCTGGACAACGGTACAGCAACCACTTTTGAGCTAGGTAAAGATGATGAGCACCTAGGACAAAGCCTAAAAGTAACTATACAGCCCACTACCCAAAAGGTAAAGGTATACTATACTACTAGCCCTGATGCTAAAGCATTGCAATGGCTATTGCCTGCACAAACCAGTGGTAAAGTACATCCTTTTTTGTTTAGCCAATCACAAGCAATATTGGCGCGTACTTGGATTCCTCTGCAAGATGGCCCCGGTGTAAAATTTACATACAGTGCTAAAATAACTACCGACCCAAAACTAATGGTGCTAATGAGTGCCGAAAACGACACTACACTGCATAGCGATGGTGTGTATACGTTTAATATGCCACAGGCTATCCCCAGTTACTTAATGGCTATTACCATTGGTGATTTTGAATACCGCAGCTTGGGCAAAGATTGTGGTGTATATGCCGAGCCTAATATGATTGAAAAAAGTGCTTGGGAGTTTGTAGACCTTGAAAAAATGATTGATAGTGCAAGCGAGCTTTACGGCCCTTATGCTTGGGGCAAGTATGATGTGATAGTGTTGCCGCCTAGTTTCCCATTTGGAGGTATGGAAAACCCTCGCCTTACTTTTGCTACACCTACTATTATAGCTGGCGACCGTTCGCTGGTATCACTTATAGCACATGAGTTGGCACATAGCTGGAGCGGTAATTTGGTTACCAACGCTACATGGAACGACTTTTGGCTAAACGAAGGCTTTACAGTTTACTTTGAACGCCGCATAATGGAGAAAATATACGGCAAAGAACTTAGCGAAATGCAAGCATCGCTTGCTTTGGGTGAGTTGAAAAACAGTATTGCTGATTTTGGTGAAAACCACCCCGATACGCATTTGAAATTGCACCTTGAAGGTCGCGACCCTGATGATGGCGTAAGCGACATTGCGTATGAAAAAGGCTATTTCTTTTTACGTACTATAGAGAATGCAGTAGGCCGCGAGAAGTGGGACAATTTTGTAAAAACCTACTTTAAAACTTTTGCATTCTCAACAATGACTACCGAGGACTTTTTGATATACCTTGATAATACGTTGATACATGGCGATACTGCCCTGCAAAACCAAATACAAATAGAAAAATGGGTATACTACCCAGGATTGCCTGCCAACTGCCCACAACCACAATCGGGTGAGTTTGATAAGGTAATAGCACAAGTAATAGCTTTTAAAGGTGGAAAAACAGCTAGTTCGCTTGACACTACTAACTGGACTACCCACCACTGGCAATATTTTTTACGCCAGTTGCCTGATAACCTAACACTGGCACAAATGGCTGATTTGGATGCTGCCTTTAATTTTACCAATACAGGCAATAGTGAAATAGCTTGCGATTGGTTCCAAAGGGCTATTACTACCAACTATACAAAAGCCTACCCAAAAATGGAAGCGTTTTTAATAGCCGTTGGTCGACGTAAATTTTTGAAACCTTTGTATGGCAAACTGGCTAAAACACCTGAAGGTAAAAAATGGGCTTTAGAGGTTTACAAAAAAGCCCGTCCGGGTTATCACTCCGTATCGTACAATACTATTGATGAGATGCTGGGATATAATGCCGCTGCTGCACAATAGCGTGTGGTTTTAACTTGATGTCTTATTGAAGCGGACGCTTCTATATTTTGGGCACGAGCGGACGCTCGAGCCAGCATTACACATAGGTTTAAAAAACTATTCTATAAAAATTACAGCCCGCAGGAAGACTTAAGTCTTCCTGCGGGCTGTAATCATAAAAACGGTTGGTTTCAACCTGCCGCACAACAAAAAGGGCAGATACTTACTAAGTATCTGCCCTTTTTGGTTCAAGACGACTCAATGAAATAAGATTATCTGGGTACTTCTACCTTTTCTATCAATTGTTTCACTATATCGTTGGCATTGGCGCCTTCCATTTCTTTTTCAGGGGTAAGTATCACGCGGTGGCGCAAAACAGGATATACAGCTTCTTGTACATCATCAGGCGTAACAAAGTCGCGACCATTCATAGCTGCAAATGCTTTTGCTGCATTCATAATGTTTAATGATGCACGAGGTGATGCGCCCAAATACAATCCTGCAAAATTGCGCGATTGTTGCACCAAAGCAGCTATATAGGCCAATAGTTTATCTTCTATAATAATTTGTTTCACCGTCGCCTGATGCTGCAACAGCTCTTCCCTGCTTACCACAGGCGAAACCAAGTCCATTGGGTGAGCATTATCCAGCTTATTAAAATCAGTCAGTATTTTTATTTCTTCTTCAAGGGTTGGATATTGTATTTCTATTTTAAATAAAAATCTATCCAGTTGAGCTTCGGGCAATCGGTAGGTACCTTCTTGCTCTATGGGGTTTTGGGTAGCAAACACAATAAACGGCGGTGTAAGCGTATAAGTCGTGCCGTCAGCCGTTATTTGGCGTTCTTCCATTACCTCAAACAAAGCTGCTTGCGTTTTGGCAGGTGCGCGGTTTATCTCGTCTATAAGCACAATATTGCTAAATACAGGGCCTTTTCTAAACTCAAAATCGCTGTTTTTTTGGTTGTATACCGATGTACCTATAATATCGCTAGGCATCAAATCGGGCGTAAACTGTATGCGCGAAAAGGCTACCGAAAAGGTTTTGGCCAGTAACTTACTGGTTAGGGTTTTGGCTATACCCGGTACACCTTCAAGCAATACGTGCCCGTTGGCCAAAAGAGCTGCAATCATTTGGTCTATCATGCGGTGCTGACCTACTATTACTTTGGCCAACTCTTGCCTGATTTTTTCTACGGATTGGTGCAGGTGTTCGGTATCTACCCTTTTTTCAAATTCTTCCATTGGTATACGTTATTTGGCTTTTGAATAAAATTCGTCAATTTTTTGATTTAGTGTAAACAGTTCTGTATCTGTTATCGCTGTCTTTTTGCGTATTTCAGCAATTTTCCACACCAAATACTTCACTTCGTCTTCTTTTATTCCACTTTTTTCAGCTAAGTGGGTTACAAACTCAGGGCTTCCTTCATCAAAACGTAGGTTGTATTTCACAAAAAGATGCTGGGCAAAGTATTGTATTTTTTTATGGGCAATATCCAAGTGATTGCCTTTGTTAAAGTATAGGCGACCTATGGTTTCAGTAAATTCTACTGATGTATTGGCCAGCGGGGTAATAATGGGTATAGCTTTTTGCTTTCTTTTCACCCTAAATAGTAAAAACAGAAGTACACCCAACAGCACAGTATAAAACGACCATTTAAAGGCTGATTGCTTTAGTATAAAAGCCAAAGGTGATCCTGTTTCAAGGTCTTCTTCAATATTTTTTTGTTTATAGTGTTCGTCCCATAAAACAGGCAAAGGCTCTAGGTACGATAGTGCTGAAAAGGTATAGTTATAATTACCGCCTTTAAGCACGTGTATATTGGTATATACTTGTGGGTTGGCGTGAAGGTATATTTTTCCTTTCCCGTGTTGGAGAGCTACAAAATCAGGTAGCGAGTCTTGCACAACCCCCAATATTGTTGTGTTTTTACCGTCTTTAATATCAAAATATGTAAAGCTATTAGAGTTTTTATTGCTATACTTTGCTGCTTTCTTAAATACTCTGTTTACTAGGCGACCTTTTAATAATGTGTCTGCTGGACTAAAATAGTACTCTTCGCTTTTGGCTTTAAGTCCCATTACATCCAATATATCGTTATTAAATGTTTTCGATACAATAAAGGTATTGTTTCCTCTATCTACATACTCTTTTATCTTTTCCCACTCAAAATCATCAATGTAGCCGTCTGATTGTATAATAATCAGGTTCGATTTTCCCCCTGCTATCTCTTCGGCATCATCAAGATATTCGTATGGGCTATCGTCTTGTACCTTTATAGGTTTACCGCCGTTTAGTGCTTCTATCTGTTTGTATACCACATAGCCGCCGTAGGGTATTTTGTCGTTTTTAGAATAGGTTTTTCGCCAATCAATAGGTTTAGGCTTGCTCAATTCGGTATACAGCAATACACCAAAAAGCAGCACCACTATTACTACATATTTATTTACGGCCTTTTTCAACGGAGGGTGCTTTTTTAATGTTTTGGGTTAGCTGGGCATAGTTGTCTTGCATCTTTAAAAAAATGCTTTCGGTAGCCTCAAACTTGCCATAAAAAATATAATCAAAGTAAAATGTAAGGTTTTTAAACGGTTGGCGCAGAGCACCGTCGGGCATTTCATACAAATACTCGTTATTGGTTTTATCTATCCTAAAATCAATTTTTCCACTATCAGTTAAGGTTTTAAGTGTAAGGGTATAGTATAGCCTCACCGCCTCGCGATGATTTTTTTCATCTATTGCTTTTTTTAGTTGACTTTCTAGCGTTTGTGCATCGGTACTCAAATCTAAAAACTCAGTGCGCAGATTTTGTGCTTTACCATCGCCTGACCGATTAAAAATAGTGGCAATCTCGTTCTTAAAAATAAAATACACTATGGCAGCCACTAACACTCCTATGAAAATCCAAAAAAGTGGGTCTTGCCACGCTTTCTGACCTTTTGGCAAATCAATCCTGAAAAGGCTTCTAAACCACCGCCAAAAATCTTCCCACCAACTTGTATCGCTTACTTTAGTCTCGGCATAGTTTAGGTCGCTGTCTTTTTTATAGTCTTCAATAGTCTCTTTTTGAGGCAAGCGGGGCTGCACCGTACTATTATCCAGCAATGAGCTATCAATGGCAGCGATACAGCTTACTGGTGCAAGCCAAGCCCACAAGGCCAGTAGTGATATGATGACTAATTTTCTCAAAAAACTGTAATTAAAACTCTTCGGCTGGTTTGTCTAAATCACCTTCATTTATAGCATTTACTTTCTTTTTAAGCCCTACGTGGTCTCTTTTCTCAAGCAAGCTAAAGTAGTTGAAACTGCTAATGCTGTATTGAAACAAATAAGCAAAAAACAGTGCTATGGGTGTTAAAGCAAAAAATACTATGAAAATAATTTTAAGTGTATCAATATCAAACTTTTCTACACCAACACTACCTGTTAAGAACAGTTGCATAAAAACAAAGTAAAAGCTCCAAGCTACTGCCTGAACCAATATATAGGCCACAATATTAATAAGCAAGGTTTGCCAAAAACTGCCTTTAAGTAGGTTAAAAGTTCTTCCCAAAGATTCCATTATTCCCTCGTCCTCATAGTAAATTACCGGCACTAGCACAGTAAAGAAGACATATACAGACACGAACAAGCCAAGTAGAACAATAAACATAATTATGGGGCCTAGAATGGGAACAAAGCCAATCACAGTCAAAACCATCATTAAAAGAAAATACCCAAACCCAAACAAAAGTGTATATATGATAGAATAGCCCAAAAACTTTAATGATTTTCTCCAAGTATATTGCCAAACCTCATTGGGTGTTATGGTTTCGTGTAACTCTTTTTCATTATATAATTTTATATAGGCAAATATTACACTAAAGGCTAGTATAAAGGCTGAAAAGTATACTAAAATAGATAGCCACAAAGCAGGATCTAAAAACAACCCTCTTATACCTCGTCCATAAGCATTACCATAAGGCGAGTAGGTGTTTGCCATCCCATTCATAGCATCAATAATCCGTACCGAAAGAAACGAAACTAATATTGTGGCCAATGTATACACAGGGGCTACTATAACTACAAGGCTTTTGCCAATACCTCTAAAATTATGCTTAATAAAGTTTACAGCATCAGAAAAAACGCCGCTAAAATCTCTTACTTTATGTAGTTCAATCTTTTCTTCCATAACGTTTAAATACTCTTTTGGGTAAAATAATATAGTACCATATAATAAACGGAAAGGTAATACCTATGGTAAGTATACCCACCCAAATATTTTGGTAATACCGTGTGATAAAACTTTCTAAAAAACCTGCAATAATAAACAGTGGCACTAAGCCCACTGCTATAATGGCAGCACTTCGTGCGCCTCGTTTAAGCGCATCGATACGTTTGTATGTGCCGGGAAACATGAAGCTATTGCCCAACATAATGCCTGCGCCTCCTGCTATAACTATACTAGCCAACTCTATAACACCGTGTATAAATACTGAAAGAAAGGCAATGCCCAACTGACCTTCGGTATACAGAAAGGTGAAAAATACACCCACCATTATACCGTTGTTTAGCATATCTATTATGGTATATATAGAAAACACAATACCAAAGCCTATGGCTTTTAGGGCAACCATAATATTGTTTATGGTGATGTAAAAAAACATATTTAGTTGGCTTTCTCGCCCGTATACGCCCAATGGGTCGCCTTTGGCAATGTTTTCCAAAGTCATATTTACATATCCATCACCCAAAAGATAGCGAGGAAAATCCTCATCATAAAGGGTAGAAACTACGCCCGCCACAATAGCTAACAAAAAAACCGCCAATGCCAATAGCATAGGCTTGTGTGCAACCTGTATGGCAAGAGGAACTTCTACCTTCCAAAACCATTTAAGCCTGCCCTTCTTTTCTTTTTTATTTTTATAGATGGTTTGGTGGGCTTTTACCGCCAATTGATTAAGATAAGCGGTAGTTTTAGATTTTGGATAATAGGTTTGCGCAAAGGCCAAATCATCAGTAACCTCAACAAACATATCGGCCATCTCATCGGGATTGGCAATGTTTCCCAAAGCAATTTTTTGCTCAAATGCTTTCCACTTTTGATGGTTTTGTTTGCTAAAGGCCGCTTCGCGCATCTGTTCGTCTTCGTCTGTTAGTTCTTATTCATGCAAAATATAGATTTCATATTAAAAAATTGAGCTTGTTTTTTGTTTTTGGGCTTTAGATGTATTTTAGAGCCTTATTTCGTCGAAAAAATGTCTGAATCATATAAAATAAATACCACCCAAAACGTACGACTAAGCTTTGAAGTAGCAAGTATAGGCGACCGTATGGCGGCTGGAATAATAGACTATCTTGTTTTTCTTGCATACTATATACTACTAAGTTTTTTGATGATGCAGGGTATGATACCAAATGGGATGGGGTATACGTATTTTCTTTATACCCCAATGATTTTATACCATTTGTTGTTTGAAACACTAAACAACGGACGTTCTATTGGTAAAATGATTATGAAAACCCGTGTGATGCGCACCGACGGAACTGAACCCCGTTTGGGCGATTATATATTGCGATGGCTAATAGGCTTGTTTGAGGTGCAGGCTTCTGGTGGGATAGTCGCCGTTTTTGCATACTTGTTTAATGGAAAAGGGCAACGTATAGGAGATATAGCAGCAGGCACAACGGTAGTAAAACTAAAACAAAGGGTAACCCTTGAGCAAACTATTTTTGAAGAAACCAACGATAACTACATACCCACCTACCACAATGCTAATATGCTTACCGACGCTGAAATAGAGGCAATAAAAGAGGTGGTAAATACATTTACTAAAAACTACTCGGTAGAAACGTTGACATTAATTAGTAAAACAAAGTTTGTAATAGAGCAACGCCTAAATGTGAAAGCACAAGGTAGCGACAAAGATTTTTTGATGCTTGTAGTACGCGATTTTAATTACCTTACAGGCCGCATAGAATAGCTACACTAAACAACGTTTGTACATTTGCACGGTATTGTTTAGCCCATAGTAAAGCGCATCGCAAATAAGTGCATGGCCTATAGAAACTTCTAACAATTGAGGAATATTTTTGTAGAAATACGCCAAATTTCCCAAGTCCAAATCATGCCCTGCATTTATACCTAAACCTAATGTATTGGCCAGTGTAGCTGCTTTTATATATGGTGCAATAGCTTGTTCTTTATTGGCTGCATAACCTGTGGCATAAGCTTCGGTATACAACTCTATACGGTCTGTCCCTGTTTCTTTTGCCCCTGCTATCATTTCCTCAATAGGGTCTATAAAAATAGAAGTGCGTATACCATTATTTTTAAACAGGGCAATAATTTCCTGCAAATAGGCTTTGTGTTTTAGTGTATCCCACCCTTGATTGCTGGTTAGCGCATTCTCAGCATCGGGCACAAGGGTTACTTGGGCAGGTTTAACCGCCAGCACCATATCAACAAATTTTTGTGTGCGGGGGTTGCCCTCAATATTAAACTCCGTGCTTACTACTTTTTTCAAATCATACACATCGGCATAGCGTATATGGCGTTCGTCAGGGCGAGGATGTACAGTAATACCCTCTGCTCCGTATGACTCGCAATCTAAGGCCGCTTTCACCACATCAGGGTTATTGCCGCCACGCGCATTACGCAAAGTTGCAAACTTGTTTATATTTATACTTAAATGGGTCATTGTTAAAAAGGGATAAATGGTTTGCAAATAACGTAAGCCTAACCGATATTTAAAGAAATATGCTGTATAATTGTTGACATTGTAAGTATATTACCCAAAAGGGTGCACAGAGTTTTAACCATAGTATTTTTCGTAGCTTGGATTTGTGGGGGATGTAATAATTCTGTTGATGAAGGGACGTCGGTTTCAAACCCAAATCAACATTTAGATTCGCTTATTATCCAAGCGTTTGACTTGCAGTATAATAACCCGCAGGCTTGCGATAGCTTTGCCCAAACTATTCTAGTAGAAGCTCAAAAAAATAACTACAAAGGCGGCATAGCCAATGCTTGGTTTTTAAAAAGTTCGGCACAACAACAATACGGCAACTACGATAGCGCCATTGCTTTAGCCAAAATATCATTAGCCCTTTTTACTGAAATTAATGATAAGGCAGGTATAGCGCGCTGCTACAACGATATTGGCATTGACTATGATTTTAAAGCCTACTATGCTAAAGCCATAGATAATTACCTAAAAGCCTTAAAAATATTTGAAGAGCTAAACGATACCCGAGGTTTGGCAAATACGTATAACAATATTGGTCTTATACATCAAAACCAATCGAACCACAACGAGGCAGCCCAAAACTACCAAAAAGCATTATCCATTGCCCAAAAAACAGGCTATGCCGATGGCGTGCTAAACACGCTTAATAATATGGGCAGCAACTTTTTAGAAATCAATAATTTCGATTCAGCCTTATCGTGCTTCCAAAAAGTACTTGCTGCCGATTTAGAATCGGGCAATAAATCATACATAGCCTACTCATACAACAACGTTGGTGAAGCCCTAATGGGTTTGGGCAACTACAATGAAGCGCTGGCCTATGTGCAAAAATCAAAAAGCCTGAAAGAAGAATTGGGCAACCGCCGTGCACTAGCCAATACCATGGTGGTAATGGGTGAAATTTATTTAAAGTTAAATGATTTTGAAGCCGCTGAAACACACCTGCTTGATGCACTAAAAATAGCCAAAGAGTTGGATGTACCCGAAATTGAAAAGGGAGCTTTAGATGCACTGCACCAACTAAATGCACAACAAGGGAATTATAAAAAATCGCTTGAATATTTTAAGCAATATGAAAGAGTAAAAGACGCCATAAGCTACGATAAAAAAGAAGCGCAAATAAACCTTCTTGAAAAAGAGTACGAGGTTGAAAAAGCCCAAATGCAGCTTGCACAAATTCAAAATACAGGCCGTATAAACAGATTATTAGCTCTGGTATATGGCAGCGTAGCTTTACTATTGCTTATTTTGCTTAGCACGCTTTGGGTTATTTATGGACAAAAAAGAAAAACCAACAAAGCATTAGTTACCTACCAACAAACGCTAGAGAAAACCAACCGCGAGCTAGAAGAAAAAAACACACAAATACTGGCACAAAAAAAGGAGATAGAAATTGCCTTATCGGCACGTTCGCGCTTTCTCTCTTTTATGAGCCACGAGATACGCACACCATTAAATGGTATTACAGGCTTGGTAGATTTGCTACAAGCTATGCCTATGCTTGATGAGCAAACCGAGTACATGGTTGCGTTGAAACGCTCATCCGACAATTTGTTATTGTTATTAAACAATGTCCTTGATCTGAGTCGTTTGGAAATAGGCAAAATAGATCTTGAAAAAGGGATGGTAAACATACCCAAATTGTTAAAAGAACAAGAGATGCTATTTAAAGCAAGTGCTTTGTTAAAAAACAATGACATTGTAATTGATATTGATGATAACGTACCCGAAAGAGTAACTGGAGACCCTTACCGTATAACCCAAATACTATCAAACTTAGTAAACAATGCCATAAAGTTTACCAAGCAAGGCACTATTACTATAAGCTGCAAACTGGTTGATGACAATAGGGAAAATGCAACACTATTGTTTAGCGTACAAGATACTGGTATTGGTATTCCTAAAAATCAGCTAAAAGCGATATTAGAACCTTTTGCCCAAGCTGAGGCGTATACTACACGAAAATACGGTGGCACAGGCTTAGGGCTAACTATTGTTGGCTTACTGTTACATGCTATGGATAGTGAAATAGAACTTGACAGCGAAGTAGATAAAGGCACTAACTTTTATTTTAAACTCAAATTACCTCACCATCAAACCCCTTTGATAGAAGGCCGCCTTAACAGTATTAATGCAGGTACAGAAACATTTGAAGGCTTAAAAGTATTGGTAGTAGAAGATAATACCACCAACATATTACTGTTTGGCAAAATACTATCGGGATGGAAAACAGAGTACGACGTAGCCGATAATGGTTTTAAAGCCATTGAGTTTGCTACCGAAAAACAATACGATATTATTTTAATGGATTTGCACCTGCCCAAAATATCGGGTTACGAAACTGCACAACGCATAAAAACCAGTGCTAACCTAAACAAAAAGACCCCCATACTGGCAATTACTGCTGCGCACCACAGCGAGGTAGATAATCACCCCCAACGCCCATTTCTAGATGGGGTAATGTACAAACCCGTTAAGCCTTTAGTATTACTAAAAAATATTAAGCAATTGTTGTAAGGGCACATACCTCTCCTTCCCTCTTCTAAACAAATATGCCTCGTCGTAAATAAAACGCACTTGAGTTAAGCACACAGACATTTTTTGTGTTTCAATACTGTTATTTTATCAAGTAAAAGCTGGTGCCAGCATCCACTCGTTTGTGATTTACGTTTATCCGCTTCATCGGTTTGAAAACCAATACTATTCATACCTAAAGGCACTCCCCGTAGGGTCTAAATAGCGGTAGGTTTCAACCTGCTACGACATTAAGTACGCGCGCCTCACTACTACTATTTTTACGCATAAGGTCATCAAACCATATTGGCACAAAACAAAAAAAGCCCGCTTTGAAAAAAGCGGGCTGTAATATAATTTAAGATACCGATTAGTATCTGTAAGCTTCTGATTTGAATGGACCTTCAACAGGTACACCAATGTATTTAGCTTGTTCAGGGTCTAACACCTCAAGTTTAGCACCTACGTGCGCAAGGTGAAGAGATGCAACTTTTTCGTCCAAGTGGCGAGGTAATACATACACTTCGTTGTTGTATTTATCGTTGTTGTTCCACAACTCTATTTGTGCCAATGTTTGGTTGGTGAAAGAGTTACTCATTACAAACGATGGATGACCTGTAGCACAACCTAGGTTTACTAAACGACCTTCGGCCAATATAATAATCTCGTTGCCATCAACATTGTAAACATCAACTTGTGGTTTCACAGTATATTTTGTGCTACCGTAAGCTTTGTTCATCCAAGCCATATCAATCTCATTATCAAAATGACCGATATTACATACTATGGTTTTATCACGCATAGCTTTAAAGTGGCGTTCTTTAATAATATTATAATTACCTGTAGCAGTTACAACAATACCAGCTTTTAAAATAGCCTCGTCCATTGGTTTCACTTCGTAGCCATCCATTGCAGCTTGTAAAGCACAAATGGGATCTATTTCAGTAACAATAACACGAGCACCTGCACCGCTTAATGAAGCAGCAGAACCTTTACCTACATCACCATAACCGGCAACAACAGCAACTTTACCTGCCATCATTATATCAGTAGCACGGCGTATAGCATCAACTAAACTCTCTTTACATCCGTATTTGTTGTCAAATTTAGATTTAGTAACAGAATCGTTAACGTTAATAGCTGGCATTGGCAAAGTACCCGCACGTTGGCGGTCTTTAAGGCGTAATACACCCGTAGTAGTTTCTTCGCTAATACCGCGTACACCTGCAGCCATTTCTGGATATTTATCCAAAATCACATTAGTAAGGTCTCCACCGTCATCCAAAATCATATTCAAAGGCTCTTGGTTTTCACCAAAGCGCAATGTTTGCTCTATGCACCATTCGTATTCTTCTTCGGTCATACCTTTCCAAGCATACACAGGTATACCTGCGGCAGCTATTGCAGCAGCAGCTTGGTCTTGGGTAGAAAATATATTACATGATGACCATTGAACATCTGCACCTAGTTCAATCAAAGTTTCGATTAAAACAGCAGTTTGTATAGTCATGTGTAGGCAGCCCGCAATGCGTGCTCCTTTTAGTGGTTTTTGTGCGCCATACTCTTTGCGCAAGGCCATTAGTCCGGGCATTTCAGCTTCGGCCAAATTAATCTCTTTACGGCCCCACTCGGCCAGCGAAATGTCTTTTACCTTGTAAGGAAGGTGGGTGGTTTTTGCAGTCATTTAAAGTTTAATTTATGTATGAAATTTAAAGTTTACAAAAATACAACAAAATACTCTATTTATAGTTTATGCACAGGTTAAACTAATGTTTGTTAATGATATCTTCATTCTGCCAAAAGTTGCACAAAACCCTTTGGCACAGTTTTGTGTTTATTATAATAACTTTGCGATTTTAATTTTAACGTTTAAACAACAAAAATATATGGCTTCATATCCCGAAATGCTAGTTGCGCCAATGCGTAAAGAGCTTACAGAAAACGGATTTACCGAACTTTTAACTTCTGACGAAGTAACAACAGCAATAGAAAACAACCAAGGCACTGCATTAGTAGTAGTAAACTCGGTTTGTGGCTGTGCAGCAGGCACAGCTAGGCCTGGCGTTGTAAAATCACTAAGCAGTGATAAAAAACCTGACAATTTGTACACTGTTTTTGCAGGTATGGAAACTGATGCGGTAAACAAAGCCCGCGAATATTTTATACCCTACCCACCATCATCACCTGCAATGGCATTATTTAAAGATGGCAAATTGGTACACTTTATAGAACGCCACCACATTGAAGGCCGCACCGCTGATATGATAGCGCAACACTTGGACGCAGCCTACAAAGAGTTTTGCTAAACCACATTGTATTTATTGTGAGCGTGTAATAGGATTTGAAATCCTATTCTAGCCAAATTACAGCACAAAGGGGGACTTAAAGTCCCCCTTTGTGCTGTAATTTGGGAAGCACACAGAAACATGGCGGGGCAGGCCAAACGCGCATTCACCCTTCGTCCCGAAAGCATTCGGGATCAGGATGACAGTCTACGCACCCCTACCCATAAGGGTTTGGACTTTCTCTTATCCCAAACTCATGTTAAATAGAAAATCTTTATTACTAGTCGCGCTATTGTGCTGTATACGTTTCCGTAGTTGTAACCGTAAGCGACTGGCTAGAGTTGATATATTGTAACACCATAGTGGTGTTGCTAACCGATATTAAACTCCAATTTTTATTATTTATCACCACCGTTTGCTCCTCGTTGGCAGTTGTCCAATCCAACGTAGTAGTTTGGTTGTTTCCTGGGCACACATCAACCGCCTCATCAATAGTATACTTTTTGTTTTGAGCAAAACTTATCAAATTGTCTTTAGTACAATCGGGCACATTGCTAAAATCTTCAGTAGGCAAGCCATTATCATACACTACTTTTTTATCCGTCAATTTCCATTGTTTTGATATCAAAACCGATGCTTTAGCACCCGGAAAATGTTCACCGTTTCGAGCAGGGTCGTTTGGGTCAGGACTTTCTGATTTTTTACAAGCCGAAAACAAAAAAGGGACTAGAAGCAGTAGGACTAATTTATGCATAGTGTTTTTTTAAGCAAAAGCCGTGCAAAAATACAGCGTTTTTTCTAAAAGACTTTAACACTCCGTTAAGTCAAAATCGAAAATAAAAAAGCCAAAAACTTAAGATCTCATTCAAAATCTCCACCACCACAAAACCCTTGTGCTGCAAGGGCTTTGCCTTGTGGAAAAAATTTGGTGTAGAAAAGTGGGAAGATATGGGGTTTTGTGTCGGTTTATTCCCTAGTTTTGAAGAAGCCTTTATTATCGCTGAACTATGCCCAAATTTATAGGAGAATATGAATGCAAAATGGATGGAAAGGGGAGAGTTATGCTTCCTGCCCACCTGCGCAAACAAATTCCCGATGAGGCTGGCGATAGGTTAGTAGTAAACCGTGGATTTGATAAATGTCTTACCCTTTACACCAAAACCGATTGGCAAAACGAAACCGATAAGCTGCAAGGCTTAAACTCATTTAATAAAAAAGACAGGATGTTTATACGCCTGTTTAATAATGGTGCTACAGAGGTGCAAATAGACACTGCATCAAGGGTACTGATACCTAAAAAATTGCAGGAATACGCAGAGTTGGAAAACGAACTGGTGTTGTATGCTTACGAAAACAAAATAGAAATATGGTCGGCCAAAAACCATGCAGAGATGTTTGATATGAGCTCCGACGATTTTTCAGAACTGGCTGAAGAGGTAATGGGCAAACTGACTGACAAAAAAGGGGGGACAGATGAGTGAGTATCACGTTCCCGTGATGCTTAGTGAGTGCATAGAGGCACTTAATATAAAGCCCAACGGGGTATATGTAGATGTAACCTACGGCGGCGGTGGACACAGCCGCGAAATATTAAACAAACTAGGCAGTAAAGGCAAATTGGTGGCTTTTGACCAAGATGCTGATGCGATAAATAATAAGGTAGAGGATGAGCGGTTGATTTTGGTGAACCACAATTTCCGCTACCTGAAAAATTTTTTGAAATACCATGATGCGCTTCCCGCTGATGGCCTTTTGGCCGATTTGGGAATATCATCATACCAGATAGATGAGCCTGAAAAAGGCTTTGCCCACCGCTGGGATGCCGCTTTGGATATGCGCATGGATCAGAATGCTACCCAAACTGCTGCTGACATTGTGAATGGGTACGACGAGCGGAAGCTGATGCAGGTATTGAAAAACTACGGCGAGTTGGACAATGCCTACAAGGTAACTAAAAACATAATAAACGCCCGCCAAATACAGGCTATAAAAACCACAGGACAACTGAAAGAAGCCGTAGTGAAAAGCCTGCCTAGGGATGCAGAGAACAAATACCTCTCAAAAATATTTCAGGCCTTACGCATTGAAGTAAACCAAGAGTTAGAGGTGTTAGAGCATTTGCTAAACCAAAGTGCAGAAGTATTGGGCAAAGGCGGCAGATTAGTAGTAATGTCTTACCACTCGCTAGAAGATAGAATGGTAAAGAACTTTATTAAAACAGGAAACATAGAAGGAAAGCAAGAGAAAGATATATATGGCAATAGCCACAGCCCATTTAAAGCAGTAGTTACCAAAGCCATAATAGCAAATGACGAAGAACTAGCCCGCAACCCACGTGCCCGAAGCGCAAAACTGCGTATAGCCGAAAAGTTATAAGGTGCGACGGTTCCCCTCCTTGCAGGGGATTGTGCAAGGATTAAGGAGGGGGCTAGGGGAGGTTACTGAATTGATAAATGTTCAATGATAAATGGTTCAATGATGAATGGATAGTGCGGCTGTCATCCTGAACGAAGTCGAAGGGTGTGAAGAACGTAGAAGAGTGGAGAAAAAGAATAAAACAAAAAAGCCAATAGCCAACGGCTAAAAGCAGTATAAAATGGACAACCAAGTAAAAGAAAAACCACATGAAGAAACTGTGGAGCAACAAGAGGAAAAGAAAGCTAAAAAGCATTCAAAATTCCTTAATGCTTCAGAGTACACCTTCTTTATGGATAAGGAGAACCTGCGCAAGCTATTCCCCCTGTTTTTCTTTATAGCAGGCTTAGGACTAATTTATATATACAATGCCCACTACGCACAGCGTGTGGTACGCAGAACCGACGACGTAAAAGACGAGATAAAAGAATTAAGGGCTGAATACATCACCATAAAATCAGAGTTGATGTTTCAGTCAAAACAATCACAAGTAAGTAAAAGACTAGAGGCAGAGGGCACAGAACTAAAAGAACTGCGCACCCCTCCTTTTAAAATAACCTATAACAAAAAAGATGAACGTTAGGCGCGACATCTTGTGGCGAGTATACCTTGCATTTTTTTTAACCGCAGTTTTTGGGGTGATGATAGGGGTATATGCTTTTCGCATACAATTTGTTGAAGGGGATAAATGGAGACAACTGGCCAAAGATTTAGGCACATCATACGAAACTATACAAGCTACACGCGGTAATATATATGCCGAAGACGGCAGCCTTTTAGCCACATCAGTACCCGTATACGATATACGAATGGACATGAAGGCCGATGGCCTTACCCCCGCTGTATTTACACAAGGAATAGACTCATTAGCCTTTCTGCTTTCAAAAACCTTTGGCGATGCTAGCAAAGCGCAATATCTACGAGATCTAAAACGAGCTCGTGCTGATGGTAAACGCTATTTTTTAGTGAAACGTAAAGTATCGTACAACCAAATGAAGGTGATGAAACATTGGCCTTTATTCCGCTTGGGTAAATACAAGGGGGGTTGCATAATAATGGAGCAAGAGCGCAGGCAAAAACCCTTTCAAATATTAGCCGAACGTACCATTGGATATAGCAGAGAAGGAATAGCCCCAGTAGGTTTAGAAGGCGCATATAACGATATACTATCAGGCGTTAGCGGCAGAAGGCTAATGCAAAAAGTATCGAACGGTGATTTTATTCCAGTTAATTATGACAACGAGATAGAGCCTGAAAACGGCAAAGACATTTATACCACCATAGATATAAACATACAAGACGTGGCCGAAGATGCCCTAATGGAGGCTTTAGTGAAAAACAATGCCGAAAGCGGCTGCGCCATACTAATGGAGGTAAAAACAGGCCATATAAAAGCCATAGCCAACCTTACTAGACGAGGTGAAGGAAGATATGAGGAAGTATACAACTACGGCGTGGGCGAAAGTGCCGAGCCCGGCTCAACATTCAAACTGGCATCGCTAATTGCTCTTTTAGAAAGCGGTATGGCCGAGTTGGAAGACAGTGTAGATATAGAACACGGTGTAACCATGTTTTACAACAGCACCATGAAAGACTCAGAGCATAGCCCCTACCAAAAGCTTACCTTGCAACAATCGTTCGAGAAATCGTCAAACGTAGGCATATCAAAACTGGTCTTTCAACACTTTGCCAAAGAGCCCGAAAAATTTGTTGAGCAAATAACCAAACTAGGTATAGATAAACCCCTTGGCCTGCAAATATTTGGTGAGGGTAAACCCCGTATTAAAAATCCGGACGACAAAGATTGGTCAGGCACCACCCTTCCTTGGATGTCGATAGGTTACGAGAGTGTCGTAACGCCCCTGCAAATGTTAGCGCTATACAATGCAGTAGCCAACAACGGCAAAATGGTGAAACCCGTATTTGTGCGCGAAGTACGCAACGTTGGAAAACTGGTTGAACGCTTTGAAACACAAGTGCTAAACAAAAGCATCTGCTCAAAAAGTACTCTAAAAAAAGTAAAACAGGCTATGGAAGGCGTAGTGCTAAGAGGCACTGCTACCAACCTAAAAAACGACAACTATACCGTAGCAGGCAAAACAGGTACAGCCCAAATGGCCGATGCTAAACACGGTTATCGCAAATATTATAAATCATCGTTTGCAGGCTATTTTCCTGCCAACGACCCACAGTATACCTGCATAGTATCAATAAACGGAGCATCAAACGGCATATACTACGGTAGCTTGGTATCTGGTCCCGTATTTAAAGAAATAGCTGATAAAGTATACGCCAGCAAACTAGAACTACACTTAGATATTGACCACCGCAATATAGAAACAGACAACTCGCTACCTACACCCAAAGTGGCACAAAAAAACGACTTGCAAAAAGTACTGAATGCACTGGGTATATCATCACACGAAGAGCTTGAAGCAGATGAAAACCAATGGGTAAGCTCACGCAGAGACGAAGAATCGCTAAAAATGAAAGAGCGCAAAATGATTAGCGGTCTTATACCCGATGTAACAGGAATGGGGCTAAAAGATGCCCTTTTTCTTATAGAAAATAGTGGCATGAAAGTGCGATTTACAGGCAGCGGAAAAGTGAGAAAACAATCACTACCTCCGGGGCAAAAAATAGTAAAAGGTGGTATAGTTTATTTAGAACTAAGTTGATTTGACAACAGTAGCAAACATATTACACAATATAAAAACCGTGCAGGTGCTTGGCGATACTTCCATTGCCATTACCGCGCTATGCCTTGATTCTCGCAAAGCAGAAAAAGGCTCGGTCTTTTTTGCGGTGCACGGCAGCCTAACCGACGGACACAAGTATATACCCACAGTTATAAAAAGTGGAGCAGTAGCTATTGTTTGCCAAAAATTGCCCGCCAACCCTGCCAAAAACATAGTTTGGATACAGGTAACAGACACCTTAGAAGTTATAGGGCCAATGGCCTGCAATTATTACGACAAACCCTCGCACGAGTTTAAGTTAGTTGGAGTAACGGGCACAAACGGAAAAACCACCGTAGCCTCGCTCCTATTTCAATTATATACCCGTTTGGGTTATAAATGCGGGTTGGTATCTACCGTGCAAAACATTATTGGTACTACGCCAATACCTGCCACGCATACAACCCCCGATGCAATTAGCCTCACTGCGCTTTTGCGCCAAATGGCTGATGAAGATTGCTCGTTTGTGTTTATGGAGTGTAGTAGCCATGCCATACACCAAAACCGTATAAAAGGGCAAAAATTTGCGGGAGGTATATTTACCAATATCACCCACGATCATCTTGATTATCACCACACGTTTGATAATTACTTAAAGGCCAAAAAGAAGTTTTTTGACGAGTTGGATAGCGATGCCTTTGCCCTTACCAATAAAGACGACCGCAACGGGCAAGTGATGTTGCAAAACACACCCGCCAGCAAGTATCACTATGCCATGAAGGGTATGGCCGATTTCCATTGCCGCATTATAGAGCATGACTTTAGAGGAATGCTGTTGGAGATTGACGGACAAGAGGCATGGTACAGGCTTACAGGCACATTTAATGCCTACAACCTTTTGGCTGTATACGCTACCGCATTTTTATTAGGCGAAGAAAAAGAACAAATCATTCCCACACTTAGCACCTTGCCACCTGTGCGAGGCAGGTTTGAATATATACAATCGGATAGTGGACTAATAGGCATAGTAGATTATGCCCATACGCCCGATGCGCTTAAAAACGTATTGGAAACTATAAACCAAATACGTAGCAAAAACGAGCAACTGATAACCATTATAGGTTGCGGCGGCGATCGTGATGCCACCAAACGCCCCGAAATGGCAGCCGTAGCAGCAGAACTAAGCGATAGGGCAATTTTTACCTCAGATAATCCCCGCAGCGAAGACCCCGAAGCCATTTTAGAAGATATGATGCAGGGCGTACCGGGACAACACTATAAAAAAGTACTAAAAATAACCGACAGAAAAGAAGCCATAAAAACCGCCGTTGCACTGGCAAGCAAAGGCGATATACTGCTAATAGCAGGCAAAGGCCACGAGACCTACCAAGAAATAAAGGGCATTAAACACCCTTTTGACGATAGGGCAGTGCTGGAAGAGATGATGTAGGCAAGAAGATATGCAAATGTGCAGATGAGAAAATGTTCAAATGTGTAGATGGGCAGGCGCAAGCGACTGTCATCTTGAGGCTCTCGAAAGAGGATTGGAGCATGGATGGGCAAATGGAAAGAGTTGCAGATATGCAGATTTGAAAATGTGCAAATGATAAAAGAAATAAATGATGGAGAAAGGAAATCAGATACTGGATTTGACTTTTGGTTTTGCGGGGAAGACGATTGAGATAGCACAGTTACTAGAGGACAAAAAACGATTTGCACACGCAAACCAATTGTTCAAATCAGGAACATCAATAGGTGCTAATGTGAGGGAAGCACAAGGGGCTGAAAGTAGAGCTGATTTTCTCCATAAAATGAAAATAGCGTACAAAGAAGCCGAAGAAACAGAGTATTGGCTGCTTTTGATAGCATATTATAAAGATTTGAAAATAGACAACGAGGTTTTAAACAGCCTCACAAGTATTAAAAGAGTATTGGGGAAAATAATAACCACTACGGCAGAAAAAATTAAACAACAGAAAAACAAATAAAAACCTTGCCATTGGTGCACTTGCACATTTGCTCATTTGCAAATATGCACATTGTAGCGGTGGCCTAAGCGAGGCAAATATGTTTTATTACTTATTCGATTATTTAGACCGAGAATTTCACCTAAGTGGTGCAGGTGTATTTCAATACATCTCCTTTAGGGCATCAATGGCAGTTATACTGTCGTTGGTTATCTCGTTGTTGTTTGGTAAAAGCCTTATTGCCATGCTGCACCGCAGGCAAGTGGCTGAAACTGTACGCCAGTTGGGTTTAGAAGGCGAAGCTCAAAAACAAGGCACACCCACTATGGGCGGGCTTATTATACTTGCCGCCATACTTATACCCACCATTCTTTTCGCCAAAATAACCAATATATACATCATACTTATAGTAGTAGTAACGGTATGGCTGGGCTTAATTGGCTTTTTAGATGATTATATAAAAGTATTTAAACGCGATAAAAAAGGGCTTGCAGGAAAATTTAAAGTACTAGGGCAAGTAGGCGTAGGCATTATAGTAGGCTCAGTATTATACTTTAACCCCACAGTAGTAGTAACCGAAGCCTACACCGCAACCGAACTTGAAAAAGCAGGACTAAACCCCACCGAGTTTAAAAAAGAAAACGTGGGCGGAAAAGAATATTATACCCGCGATGTAAAATCAACGGAGACAACAGTTCCATTTTTTAAGCAAAGCGAGTTTGACTACGCCAGCCTGCTAAAATGGATGGGTGACGGATACGAGAAATGGGCGTGGCTGATATACATACCCATAGTAATACTAATTATCACTGCGGTATCAAACGGAGCAAACCTTACCGATGGGATAGACGGTTTGGCTTCGGGCACATCCGCCATAATAGGCACAACGCTGGCCATACTTGCCTATGTATCGGGCAACAAGATTTTTGCCGACTACCTCAATATAATGTACATACCCAACTTGGGCGAGCTGGTAATATTTGCTGCCGCATTTGTGGGGGCGTGCGTAGGTTTCTTGTGGTACAATTCAAACCCTGCACAGGTGTTTATGGGCGATACAGGCAGTCTATCGCTGGGTGGTATTATAGCCGTTTTGGCCATCATCATTCGCAAAGAGCTGCTAATACCCATACTGTGCGGCATATTCTTAGTCGAAAATTTAAGTGTAGTTATACAAGTTTCTTACTTCAAATACACCAAAAAGAAATACGGCGAAGGACGGCGCGTATTCAAAATGTCGCCCCTGCACCATCACTACCAAAAACTGGGCTATGCAGAGCCCAAAATAGTAACCCGATTTTGGATAGTGGGCATTTTGCTCGCCATCTTCACCATAATAACCCTAAAACTACGATAAACACTTGGCACAACGCATAGCAATATTAGGCGCAGGCGAAAGCGGCACAGGATCGGCAGTATTGGCGAAAGCCAAAGGCTTTGATGTTTTTGTTTCAGACAAAGGCAACATAGCTGATAAATACAAAGCCGAACTTGATGCTATTGGTGTGGCATGGGAAGAAGGCCAACACACCGACGCACTGCTATTAAATGCTAACGAAGTGATAAAAAGTCCTGGTATACCCGATAGTGTGCCTTTGGTAGTAGCCTTAAAAGAAAAAGGCATACCTGTAATATCAGAAATTGAATTTGCAGCACGCTACACCAAAGCACAACTGCATGGTATTACAGGTACTAACGGTAAAACAACAACAACCAGCCTCCTCTACCATATACTGCAAAAAGCAGAGCTAAATGTAGGTTTAGGAGGAAATATAGGGCAAAGTTTTGCTAGGCAAGTTGCCAATACCGATAGAGAGCATTATGTATTGGAACTGAGCAGCTTTCAACTGGATAATACCTACACGGCACGAATGAACAACGGGGTGTTGTGCAATATTACCCCCGACCATCTTGACCGCTACGGCTACGAGTTGCAAAACTATGCCGACTCAAAATTTAGAATCACCCAAAACCAAACAAAAGACGACCTATTTATATACTGTGCCGATGATGAGATAACGGTGCAAAACCTAAACAGGCAACACGGCGCAGGTCGCCCAATGCCGTTTAGCATATACAAAACCCTTAGCTACGGCGCGTGGCTAGAGGGCAACCAGATGATTATCAAACTAACCGAAACCGACCCAAATCCATTTATTATGTTTATAGAAGATTTTTCGCTGAAAGGCAAGCACAACATTTACAATACTATGGCTGCGGCCATTATTGCTAAAGCCCTCAATATTCGCAAAGAGGTAATACGCGAAAGCCTAACCGATTTTAGGGCAGTGGAACACCGCCTTGAAAACGTAGGTAAAGTGCGTGGTATCGACTTTATTAACGACTCAAAAGCCACCAATGTCAACTCGGCTTGGTATGCACTTGAGAGTGTAGAACGCCCTATTATTTGGATAGCCGGCGGTGTAGATAAAGGCAACGACTACGCTATGCTAAAATCCCTAGTGCGCGAAAAGGTGAAACTAATTATTTGCCTTGGAGTAGACAATCGTAAAATACACGAGGCGTTTAGCAAAGACGTGAAAATGATTGTAAATACTACCTCTATGGCTGAGGCGGTACACGTGGCATACAAAATGGCCGAAAAAGGCGATACTGTAATGCTATCTCCCGCTTGTGCAAGTTTCGATTTATTCGAGAACTACGAAGACAGAGGCAGGCAGTTTAAGCGTTTTGTAAAAAACCTTTAGCGCTGGCTACAAGCATAATAAATGATTTTTGGTTTGTTGATTTTCAAATTAGCGGATAGAGATTAGTGTGCGAGTATGCAAAAGGAAAATTAGCTAATTAGGCAATATGCTAATGTGCTAATAAAAGGAATAAAAGACGACGCGGATTGTCCCCATGTGCGGCTGTCATCTTGAGGCTCTCGAAAGATGAACGTGTAGAAAGAAGGAAGCAGGGAAATAAAAACAATATAGAGATGACGGAATAGTGCGGTTGTCATCCTGAGCTTGTCGAAGGAGTGCGGCAGGCAGACGAAATATAAAATTAGCTAATTAGACAATATGCTAATGTGCTAATGAAAAGAGATAAAGACTGAGAGGGGATGAGAAAAGATAAAACACAGCGTGCGGAGGAATGTCATCTTGAGGCTCTCGAAAGATAAATGTGCAAGAGAGAAGGGAAAAACATAAAAATTAGCTAATTAGGCAATATGCTAATGTGCTAATAAAAAGAGTATAAGCTAAAAAACTTAACGCTAAAGGCTAATAGCCAAAAGCAAAACACAACTAAAATGAACTGGCTTTTTAAATGGACTAAAGGAGATGCGGTAATATGGGCAGTAATAATACTGCTATCCATGTTCGGTATTTTGGCTGTGTACAGCTCCACTGGTACATTAGCCTATAAAAACCAAGGCGGTAATACAGAGTTTTACCTTTTCAAACACCTATCGTTTTTGTTGTTTGGTTTGGTATTAATGTATGTAAGCCATTTGGTCAACTACAAATACTACTCGCGCATAGCACAAATATTTTTAGTGCTATCGTTTCTGCTACTGCCCTATACCCTGTTTTTTGGTACAGAAATCAACTCGGCACGTCGCTGGATAACCTTACCTGTAATAGGCTTCACCTTCCAAACATCGGATTTAGCTAAACTGGGACTAATAATGTACGTAGCTCGTTTCCTTTCTAAACGTCAAGATGAGATAAAAGATTTTCGCAAATCCTTTCTACCACTCACCATCACCATAGCACTAATATGCGCGCTGATAATGCCCGCCAACCTTTCTACAGCACTGGTATTATTTGCTACCTGTTTGTTACTAATGTTTATTGGGCGTATAGCCTTTAAGCATATACTATTGGTAGTAGGGGCGGGAGTTTTGGCAGCAACACTGCTTGTAACACTGGCACTTACCCTGCCCGACGATGCTATAAACAAGTTTGCCCGTTTATCTACTTGGAAAAGCCGTGTAGAAGGCTTTACGCAAGGCCATGAAAACATGGACGAGCGCGAGGCACTGGTGGCCAATTACCACGTGGTGCAAGGCAAAATAGCCATAGCATCAGGCGGTTTATTTGGCAAAGGCCCGGGCAACAGCACACAGCGTAATTTTTTGCCTAACCCTTTTTCCGATTTTGTTTTTGCCATCATATTAGAAGAATACGGACTAATAGGAGGTATGTTTATCGTCTTGCTTTACCTCGTTCTGCTCTTTCGGTGCGTACGCATTGTAATAAAGAGTCCGCGCGCCTTCGGCGCGCTACTAGCCGTTGGATTAAGTTTTAGTTTAGTTATACAAGCCTTTATTAATATGGGTGTAGCTGTTAATATATTCCCTGTAACAGGTCTGCCATTACCCCTAGTAAGTATGGGGGGTACATCACTTATATTCACCAGTATATCATTAGGAATAATATTAAGTGTAAGCCGAAATATAGAAGAACAAGAAAACGGCGAAGAAACACAGGAAGGAGGCGAAGTTGCAAGCGCTTAGAATTATAATATCGGGTGGTGGAACAGGCGGGCACATATTTCCTGCTGTATCCATTGCCAAATATCTCCAAAAAACCAACCCAAATGTAGAAATACTATTTGTGGGTGCAAAAGGCCGTATGGAGATGGAAAAAGTGCCCCATGCAGGTTTTAAAATTGTAGGTTTAGATATTGCAGGCATACAGCGCAAAATAGATTGGCGCAATACCCTGCTTCCTTACAAATTGATAAAAAGCCTTTGGCAAGCACACAAAATAATAAAAGACTTTAAACCTGATATTGCCATAGGTGTCGGTGGTTACGCAAGCGCCCCTACCCTTTACATGGCAAGTCAAATGGATGTGCCCACACTGATACAAGAGCAAAACAGCTATGCAGGCGTTACCAATAAAATATTGGCTAAAAGAGCAACAGCTATTTGTGTAGCCTTTGACGATATGGGCAAATACTTTCCCAATCAAAAAATAGTAATCACAGGTAATCCTGTTAGAGAAGACCTTTTAGATATATCGAATAAGCGAGAAGAAGCCTTTACATACTTTGGTCTTAATCCTGATAAAAAAACTGTATTAATTATAGGCGGTAGCTTAGGTGCACGAACCATAAATCAAGTTATTGATGACAGTATAGATAAGCTAAAAGATAAAGACGTACAGCTTGTGTGGCAAACAGGTAAATACTATTACACTAAAGCTCAAAGTAAAAACAGCGATAGCGTAAAAGTATACGATTTTATCAACCGCATGGATTTGGCATACGCCGCTGCTGATATAGTGGTATCGCGAGCAGGAGCACTTTCCATCGCCGAATTGTGCATCACAGGCAAACCTTGCATTTTAGTACCCTCGCCCAACGTGGCCGAAGACCATCAAACTAAAAATGCGCAAGCCTTGTTGGATAAACGCGCTGCACTATTAATAAAAGATAAAGATGCTAAAACCGTGCTTATGGGCGATATACTAGCCTTGCTAAACGACGCCGACCGCCGCAAGCAACTAAGCACAAACATAAAAGAAATGGCAAAACCCAATGCTACAAAAAGCATTGTTGATGAAATACAAAAAGTGATAGAATCACACAACAAAAAACAATAAAAGCAAAGAAGTTAAATGAACCTAAGCGGGGTACAAAATATATATTTTATTGGAATAGGCGGCATTGGCATGAGCGCATTGGCACGGTATTTTAAAGTACTGAGCAAAAATGTTAGCGGATACGACCGTGTTGCCACTACCCTAACCCGCCAATTGGAGGCCGAAGGCATAGCCATACACTACGCCGATGATATAGATGCTGTTGATAGCGCGGTAATACAAAACCCTGCACAAAGCGTTATTGTTTATACCCCTGCCGTACCACAAAGCCACACCGAACTTAATTATTTTAAAGATAAAGGCTATACCCTGTATAAACGTGCCGAAGTACTAGGCTTAGTAACTCGCGAAACCTTTACCATAGCCGTAGGCGGAACACACGGAAAAACCACCACATCGTGCATGGTAGCGTATTTGCTTCGCCATGCAGGGCTAAACTGTGGTGCATTTTTGGGCGGCCTTTCGGCCAACTTTAATTCAAACTTTATATTGCCCGATGGCGAAGGTGAAACCATTACTGTAACTGAAGCTGATGAGTTTGATAGATCATTCCTTCACCTCTCGCCCAATATTGCGATCATCACCTCTATGGATGCCGACCATTTGGATATTTATGGAGAGCACAGCAGCCTTTTGGATTCATTTCATCTATTTGCCAAAAAGGTAGTAGCAGGCGGCACGCTATACGTCCGTTATGGACAACCCTTTCATGCAGAGTTAGAAGATATTACCCTCCACAAATACGGCATAGAAAACGGCGCACACTACCGTGCTGCCAATATTAGTATTGATAACGGAGATTATTATTTCGATTTAGTAACCCCACACAATACTATACCTCAGATAAAACTGGGTATGCCCGGCATACACAATGTTGAGAATGCTGTGGCTGCCGCCTCAATAGCCTTACAAATGGGTGTAAGCGAAGAAAAACTACGCAGCGGCCTAGCCACATTTGCAGGCGTAAAACGCAGGTTTGAGTATATACTAAAAACTGACGATTTGGTGTATATAGACGACTATGCACACCACCCTACCGAGTTGGAAGCCTCCATTACATCAGCAAGGCAGTTATATCCCGATAAAAAAATAAAAGGCGTTTTTCAGCCCCATTTATATAGCCGTACCCGTGATTTTGCAGAGGGCTTTGCCCGAAGCCTAAGCCTGCTGGATGAGGTGGTGTTACTGGATATATATCCCGCCCGCGAGTTGCCGATAGAAGGCGTTACATCGCAACTAATTTTTGACAAAATAACCATAGACAATAAAACCCTATGCACTAAACAGCAATTATTATCAGTTATAAATAATACACCTACGCAAGTATTGCTTACACTTGGCGCTGGCGATATAGACCAATTGGTACAACCCTTAAAACAACAGTTTACGGCATGAAACCAAGATGGAAAATATTATTAAACTATGCTATTTGGTCGGTATTAATTATCACCCTAATGGCGTCATTGTCTTTTGCGGGGCAAGAGCAGGCACAAATGCGCTGCAAATCGCTTGAAGTAGTTATACTACCTGATACAAAAGATTTTTTTATAACCCGTGATGACATAGTAAGCTCGGTAACGGCAGGACAAGGTGAAAATGCATTAAAGGGGCGACCAGTAGTGGAGTTTAATATTGGTGAGCTTGAAGATAAATTAGAGTTAAACCCATTTATAAAAGAGGCCGAAGTATTTATTGATATAGAAGGAAACTTACGTGTAGAAGTATGGCAACGCAACCCAATAGTGCGCATAGCCAAAAGCAATGGCACAGGTTTTTATATAGACGAGGAGGGAATAAAAATGCCTTTATCAGACAATTATGCAGCACAAGTGCCCGTAGCCACAGGCCATATAAATGAACCCATACGTAAAATACACGATACCATAAGTACCGACGCTGCTAAAAATGTATATGCCTTGTGTAAATACATACAAAATAAACCCTTTTGGCAAGCCATGATAGAACAGATAATTGTGGATGAAAAAGGTGAATTAATACTGATACCCGTTGTGGCCGAGCACAAGATATTATTGGGTGATGGCAGCCGATTGGAAGAAAAACTGACCCATTTAAAAATATTTTATAAAAAAGGTTTAAACAAAGTGGGGTGGGATAAATATAAAGTGATTAATTTAAAGTACACAGGGCAAATTGTGTGCGAAAAATGGTAAATATAACATAGGAATAAAAAGTAATATTGAAGGAATATGCACAACGGAAAAATAATAGTTGGCTTAGATATAGGTACTACAAAGGTTTGCGCCATTGTGGGTCGCTACAATGAGTACGGAAAGATTGACGTTTTGGGAATGGGTAAAGCCGATTCGCATGGGGTTACACGTGGTGTAGTTACCAACATCAATAAAACCGTAGAGGCAATAACAAAGGCAGTTAACGAGGCTTCAGACAAGTCGGGAGTGGACGTGCGCAAGGTGCACGTAGGCATTGCAGGACAGCATATAAAAAGTCGCCAACACAGAGGTTTAGTAGTGCGTAATTCTATTGATACCGAGATAGATATGGACGACCTTGCCAAGTTGGAAGGCGATATGTATAAACTTGCCCTTAACCCTGGTGAGGAAATAATTCACGTTTTGCCACAAGAATACACTGTGGATAACGAACCCGGTATTAAAGACCCTGTGGGTATGTCGGGCATTCGATTAGAAGGAAACTTTCATGTAATTACAGCGCAGGTAACTGCCGCTCGTAACATATACAAATGCGTACAATTGGCAGGTTTAGAAACCTCTGATTTGATATTAGAACCCCTTGCCTCTGCCGATTCGGTGCTTAGTCCCGAAGAATTAGACGCAGGTGTTTGCTTGGTAGATATTGGCGGTGGAACGACTGATATTGCTATTTTTCACGATGGTATTATCCGCCACACTGCGGTAATACCCTACGGTGGTAACATTATTACCGAAGATATAAAAGAAGGTTGCAATGTATTGCGCGACCATGCTGAGTTATTAAAAGTGAAATTTGGTTCGGCACTTTGGGAAGAAACCAAAGCCAACGAGATAATATCAATACCCGGCCTACGTGGTCGCGACCCTAAAGAAATTTCGGTACGCAACTTGGCAAAAATAATCCAAGCCCGTGTAGAAGAGATTTTTGAGTTGGTATACTGCGAGATTAAAAACAGCGGCGTTGAGAAAAAACTAATAGGCGGAGTAGTAATAACAGGTGGCGGCGCGCAGCTAAAACACGTTACCCACTTGGCCGAATATGTTACAGGATTAGATGCCCGTGTTGGCTATCCCAACGAACACCTTGCCAAAGGGATGGTTGAAGAGGTGAAAAGCCCCATGTATGCAACAGGCATTGGTTTGGTGATAAAAGGCTTAAAATCAAACAATAAGGACAGCAATATTGTTGAAGTGAAAACAGAGGGTGCTATAAAAGAGAAACACCAACAAATGAAAGACGAGTTGCAACGTAAAAATTTCTTAAACCGCCTAAAACAGTGGTTTGTAGATGATTTAGACGTGAAAGACTTTTAGTGTTATCCCCCTTGTGCGGGGTCATCCTGAGCGAAGTCGAAGGAGTGCGAAAGCAAAACATCCTTCAAAAAGAATAAAGAAATAAAATATTTAGGTATAAAATAATATTACCAAGCGTATGTCAAACTTCAAGGTAGATTTACCCAAAGAACGTTCATCAATAATAAAAGTAATAGGTGTTGGTGGCGGCGGTAGCAATGCGGTAAACCATATGTACAACCAAGGCATTGCAGGGGTTGACTTTTTTGTGTGCAATACCGATTCGCAAGCATTGGAACGTAGCCCCGTGCCCAATAAAATACAGTTGGGTACCTCGCTAACCGAAGGTTTGGGCGCAGGCTCTAACCCCGATGTGGGCAAACGTGCAGCACTGGAAAGCATAGAAGAAATAATAGAATTACTGGGTGTAAACACCAAAATGATATTTGTTACTGCCGGTATGGGCGGAGGCACAGGTACAGGTGCAGCACCAATAATAGCTAAAACAGCAAAAGAAATGGGCATACTTACCGTAGGTATAGTAACCACCCCATTTAGTTTTGAAGGCCCCCGACGTACCACCCAAGCAGGTGTGGGTATGGCCGAAATGAAAGATGCTGTTGATGCCCTTTTAGTAATATCAAACGATAAAATAAAGGAGATGTATAGCAATTTCCTTTTCACCAAAGCATTTGCACAAGCTGATGAGGTGCTTACCATAGCCGCCAAAGGCATAGCCGAAATTATCACGATGAGTGGTGATGGTAACGTCGATTTTCAAGACGTGCGCACAGCCATGACCGATAGTGGAAAAGCCATACTGGGTACTGGTATTGCCGAAGGTGAAGATAGAGCAATGAAAGCCTCACAAATGGCCATCAACTCACCTCTGTTGGATAATACCCAAATAGAGGGTGCAAGTTGGTTGCTTATAAATGTTACTTGGGGTAAAGAAGAGCCTACTATGGAAGAGATAGGCAAAGTGATGGATTTCTTCCAAGAAAAAGCAGGAAAAAGTGCCAACCTTAAATTTGGCTGGTGCTCTAACGAAGGTTTGGATACCAAACTTTCTGTTACCATAATAGCTACAGGCTTTGGCGAGAAAGAAAACACCTTGCGTGAAGAAAACAAAGAAGTACGCTTTGAGTTAGTAGAAGAACAAAAAGACGAAGAGGAAACTCCTGCGGTATCACCTAAAGAGAATCAAAACCCTGTGGCAGAAACTGAAACAGGAAACCACATCAACTTTAGGCCTGCTTCTCCCGTTACACAAGAACAAAAAGAAGAGATCGTTTTTAAAACAGATAGCCACGAACATACTTATGTAAGCCATACCAATAGCGATTTGTTTTCTTTTAATC
Organism: Bacteroidia bacterium; assembly: GCA_037968475.1. Taxonomy (GTDB): domain Bacteria; phylum Bacteroidota; class Bacteroidia; order UBA8524; family UBA8524; genus SB11. The sequence goes on along the minus strand of JBBKVO010000005.1, from coordinate 12,557 downwards.
CTGTAGAGGAAGAAAAAGAAGCCGAAATAAGCAAAATAACTATGGATTTGCGCTTAGACCCTCAGCAAGAGGCTGAAATGGAACAAGAGCGTATACAAAAGCTGAAAGAGCGTATGGTATACCTTAAAAACCTAAACGCCAAACTGAACAACCCTGATGGGATGATGGATATGGAGAAAGAGCCGGCCTATTTGCGCAAAGGTGCAAGGTTAGATGATGTGCCCCACTCGTCTGAATCTCAGGTATCAAAATTTTCGTTGTTTGAAACCAATAGCGACGGCGAAAAGAAAACAGAAATAAAAACAACAGGCAATAGTTTTTTGCACGATAATGTTGATTGATAATTAGATAGTTGTGTTATTTGTAAAGTTTGCTTTAAAAACCCTGCCTATTGGCGGGGTTTTTAGTTTTTAGTAAAGAGTTGGCGCAAGTATCCACTTGTGCCAATAAACACAGAGCGTCCGCTCGTTTGTAAGGTGGTTTTCATCCCCCTGCCCCCTTCGCTTACACACTTTATCCTTTATGCCAAATACATTCGTAACGAAGGATGTCAGCCCGCAAGAGGGACAATGCTATGTTATGGTTGCAGCAAAAAATCAAACAAAATTAGTTTAGCACAAAATGCTTCTCCTTTAACTTCTGAATTTAAAAGCTGGCGCAAGTGTCCACTTGTGTCAGTAAATACAGAGCGTCCGCTCGGTGGTTCGTTTGAAAAGTGCTTTTTCATCCGCCCCCTTAGCTTGCGCACTTATAGTTCGACTTCGCACTCCTTCGTCCCGAAAATATTTGGGATCAGGATGACAGCCCGCAAGGGGGACAATGAGGTGCTATATTTTTAGCAAAAATATGCGAATTCCAAAGGGTAGTGGCGTGGCTTCCCTCCTTGTAGGGCTTGTGTGCAGATAAGGAGGGATTGAGGGTGGTAGAAGTTGCCTATTGATTTTATGCTTTTCTTAACTCACGTTAATCATGTTTCGACTTCGCACTCCTTCGTCCCGAATACATTCGGGATCAGGATGACAGCCCGCAAGGGGACGCATGGGCATCCTCTCTATTTAGTCCCGATAAAATCGCTGTATCTTTTAAAAATATGGCGAAAAAGATAATCTTGCACCGTTATCAATTCAGGGTTACCATCAATCAGCGCATAGTAGTTATCGCTGTCGTATACCAATAGGTTACCGTCGTTATCGTATATCGATTTTGTATCAGAAGTAATGGGTTTGTAAAATACCCTTAGGGTAGCGGTGCTACCATCAATTCGGCTTACTGTAATAATACATTTTGGGGTGGCCTCACGCAAAGAGTCGGTATAGTTACGTGAGTAACCACTTAAATAGGTTTCAAAAGTAATGCTGGCAAATTGTGCAGCATATAGTTTTGCAAATTCTTCTTTAGTATTAGATGCTATAACACCATTTTGTTTCACAGCAAAAACATTACCATCTCCCCTAACTATCTCAAACGATTTATCAGCGCTATCAGGGTACGTAACCGACACCGATTTGAATTTATCAATAGGCGTATCAAAAATGGCTTTATCTCTCCACTCGATAGGGTTTACAGCATAACGTGAGGTAAGATAACCGCTAAAGCCCGGTATGTGCACCACAAAGGGTATTGTTGAGCCATCTATATACATAAACGTTCCAACTTCATCGGCAGTAGAACCACCAACATAATAGGTGATAGTTTTTTTACCTTTCTGATATATTTCCACCTTAATGCCGTCGGTAGCAATGCTATTTACTACTTGCTGCTTACCTGCTTGCGCAACAGGGTTTTTAGCTTCAATAGTGCGTATAGTTTTTAATATGCGTTCTATCTTATCGGGGGCGGCATTAAACAGGCCGTTTACTGTCCATTTATCTTCATCTAACTTGCGTAATAAGACGTATTGACCTGAACGATTGGATAAAAATATACTATCAATATTTTCAGTGTCTTTTACAGCAAATTCCTTTTTTTCCGTCAAACTGGGACGGTTCATTTTGTTTATAAGCGGCAGGGCTATAATGGCTGCTACTAATAAAATAGAAAGTACAATTAAGCTCTTTTTAAATTTCATGCGGGCGCAAAGTTACTAAACTGAACGATACAAGCTATACAAGGGTTTGAATGTGGCAGGCTTATTTTACATACCTACGGCGACGAATGAAACCGTTTATTAGTCCAAAAATAATAATGGCAACTACGGGGGCTACCATATTTAGGGTTTTCCAATAGGTTTCCTCGTCTTTCACTTTGGTTTTGTTTAGTGGGCGAATTTCAAATTCTTTGGTACGCACTTCAATTAGTCCGCTTTGGTCAAACAGATAATCAACACAGTTAACAAAGAATTTTTTATTGTCGAACATGCGTTTGGTATTCCTATCAAAACCTAAAGGAAAAATCTCTCCATTGCCTGATATGGTATTACGTATCAAATCACCATCGCCTATAAAAATCATAGCGGTTGGCGGGCTTTGGGTTTTAAAGTTTAGTGTGGGGTCGCTGTTGGTACTACGGCGATTTTTAAATGCCGATTCAAAATTACCTTCTACCAAAACCGCCAATGTTTTTTCGGGTCTATTAAGCAAGGCTGGCGCAGGCGGACTTGCCACTATATCAAACGACAGCTCAACAGGATTGTTTACAGGACGTGAGTATAGCGATGAGGTAAGCAATACCTTTTTGGTTACACTTCCCTTGCCCACCGTATCAATACTACTGGCAAAACGAAATAGTATTGGATTTAGATTTTTTACTATTGGGTGTTTGCTTTTTGCTACCACAATAGGATCCCAAACCCAAGGGTATATTTTACCCGAAGCATCCAAACGAAGTCCGTTACACTCCGCATCTTGTATCAAATCGGGGTTCATACGCACGCCATATTCAAACAGCATATCGTTAAGGTTCAAATCATAGTCGGCAGTAACAACAGTGCGGTATTTTTGTATACTATCAAGATTAGCAATCAAAGGGTCAATAAGCCATATCAGCTTCCCTCCACCCATTACATATTGGTCTATATAGTATTTCTCCTGCTCGGTAAATCTATCACGTGGACGGGCTATTACAATAGCATCAAAACTGTGCAGCTTTTTTTGCAAGGTATCAAGCAACCATGTAGCGGCATCATTTACCGCTATCGAATCGAAACCACCGGCAAATTGTTTAATAAAATTTTCGTTGGCGGTGTCCATCCACAAATCAAAACGCTCTACTTTATAGCTATCACCAAGTTCATTAGCAAGGTCGGCCGTTTCTTGTGGAGTCAACTCACCGTGCCCATCCAAAAAGGCAATGGTTTTTCTTTTTCCGCCTACTATTTTTTTAAGGGTCGATGATATTTCGTACTCCAACGCCTCTATCGATTTATTTAGCACAACTTGTGCGGGCTGCCCAAACTGTTGTTTTAGCAGGTTTAGCGGATATTGTTGCGATGTTTTATAATAAAAAGTGGCTCCGGGTACAATTACCTTACGGCTGCTTTCGTCGCCTGTATTATCGTATATTTCAGTAGGTGCAAGGCCACTTTGTTGCAACTCGTGTATAATATCTACTTTCTCTTTTTGAGTTTTACCTTCCAAAGGGTCGCTAAACTCGTACTCAATCATTCCACCCGATGCTACCCTAAACTCGTCCAACATTTCTTTAGTGGCAATTCTAAGCCGTTTAAAATCGGGGTTTAGCTCCCCATCAAGATACACTCGTACAAACAACACATCATCTAATTCTTGTGCGAGGTCTTTACTGGCTTTGCTAAGGCTATAACGGTGTTCTTTAGTAAAATCTATACGGGTATATACCTGCGTAGCAATAATGTTTATTACCACCAGCAAGGCTATGGCAACAAACAATTCTACCACTGCTTGGTATTTTTGACTGCGTTTTATCTTTTTCGTTTCTTTTACTGTGTTATTCTCCATCTGGCTCACTTCAAAAAAATATTTTTAATACACTACCATTTGCGGCTTCCAAACACGGCTTTGGTAAGCAAAATAAACAGGGTAATCACACTTAAAAAATATACGGCATCACGGGTATCTAATACGCCTCGGCTAATGCTATCGTAGTGGCTTGATATACCCAACCACTGCACCCAAAAACTGATGCTACGCAAGGCATCCAATTGACCTAAATAATCAAAGGCGATGTAAAACACAAAGCACAAAAACATGGATACGATAAACGATACTATCTGATTATCTGTAACTGCCGATGCAAATATGCCTATCGAAACAAAGGTGCTGCCCAACATTAGTAAACCCAAATACGAACCCCACATAGCCCCTGTATCGATATTGCCTTTGGGATAACCCAATTGGTATATTGTATAATAGTATAGCAGTGTTGGCAATAGTGAGAATAACACTAACACTACCCCAGCAAAGTATTTACCCAGTATGATGGATAAATCGCTAACGGGCGAGGTGGTAAGGGTTTCTATTGTGCCCGCTTTCTTTTCTTCAGAAAAGCTACGCATGGTAATGGCTGATATTAAAAAAATAAATACCCAAGGCCCCATAAAAAACAAGGTATCTATATTAGAATAGCCGCCATCTAATACGTTGGTGTCTTTAAACACCCACATAAACAGGCCAATGGCAAGCAAAAACACGCCAATAGCTATGTAGGCTATTAGCGAGCTGAGAAAACTGCGAATTTCTTTTACAAATATGGTTAGCATACTACCGTGCGAATTTATCAATTATCATTTAGCATTTACTATGTAGCTAAACGAATAGAACGTTTGTTTTTGTGTTTTGGGTTGAATTATTAGCTAATAGGCTTAAATCAGATGAAATAATCTTAAATCAGAAAAACGAAATCAACGTGGATTAGGAATAAGAAACCCAAGTTTCAAAATTTAAGCCTTTGCATCGGTTTGAAACCCGATTCTATTCATACCATACGGTAATCCCGATAGGGTATGAGTAGCGGCAGGTTTTAACCTGCTGCCATGATTTCAGTTTAACTCACCCCAGTTTTATGAGAAAGCCGAAACCACATAAAGCGCCCTTCTCTAAATTTAGAGAGGGGGAATTATAAATGTCAGTACTAAACGCATTATTTGGGGTGAGTTAACTAAAAAAAGAGTAAAGATTTAACACCTAAATGACATTTTTATGACGGTTGCCGTTCAACCTTTTCCGTTTTAAAGGTAATTACACTATATAAACAACACTATTATGGCAGCACGACACGAAATGACCGCAAGGGTACGCAAACTTCGCCCCGTATTTTTTCAAGTAGGAATGTTAATAGCACTTGGTGCTACTTTGGCCGCTTTTAGATGGACTACCGCAGGTGATAGAGTAGATATGACGGATAGGATAGAAGCCCCCGACACTTTATCAAACATCGGCGAAATAAGAATAATAGATAAACAGCAAGAGCAAACCCAAACTGAAACTAAAAAAGACGTAAAAACCGACCCTAACCAACTAAAAATAGTTGACAATAATGTGGTATTGGATACGGGTATTGTTATAGAACATGATCCCTACTCTGTTAAATTTGCAGGATTACCGCCAGCACCTTTTGGTATAGGCGAACCTGAGGTTTTTGAGCCGGAAACTACTGATTATTCAACCTACTCGAACATAATGCCTAGCTATCAAGGTGGTTATCCAGCTATGCAAAAATTTATACAAAAACACTTAAAAGTGCCTTTTATACTTATGGAGACTGCAAAAGACCAAGATATAAAAGTATATGTGCAGGCAGTGGTTGACAAAGACGGCAAATTAACCAAAATTATGGTGAGCAAAGATGGTGGTTACCCCGAAGCGGGCGAGGCAGCACTTGCTGTAGTGAAAAAAATGCCCAAATGGAACCCAGGCTACAATGACATTTGGCCAGCAAGAGTGATGATACAAATACCTATTACTATACGTATAAGATAAACATACATTTGATATGATTAACGTGAGTTAGGAATAAAACTAACTCAAAAGAATGTGTTGGAGTGCGGCTGTTGTCATGTTGAGGTTCTCGAAGCATGGCGGGGTAGGCCAAACACGCATTCACCCTTCGTCCCGAAAGTGTTCGGGATCAGGATGACAGTCCACGCACCCCTATCCATAGGGAGGTTGAACTTTCTCTTATCCCAAACTCCGTTACGATTAATCAATAGCCCTAAGAGAAATTGTATTTCTCTTAGGGCTATTGATTTTTAGAACAACCTCTATTCTGAAAACCAGTTTAGGCTAACCAAAGTCATATTTTCTATCTAACAATTAGTTTTACTTCGCCCCTCGCTATTTGCAATAGCGAGGGCATTTAGTTTTTTATCTATTTAGAAATAATCTAAATTGCGGCAATTTTACACCCACATGGTACTGAGCGAGCTGAAACGTGGACAAACGGCGACAATTGAATCGTTTATCGATTTGAGGCTGGCGTTAAAATTTATGGAAGTAGGTGTTGTGCCCGGCGAAGAAGTAACTATATATACAGTTGCTCCCTTGGGCGACCCTATTGCGGTTGAAGTCTCGGGCAGTAAAATCAGTATGCGAATAAGTGAGGCAAAGACCATTAAAATAAAGCTGGTTTGAATACAAAACCACTAAAAATAGCACTGGCAGGCAACCCCAATAGCGGGAAAACTTCAGTATTTAATCAACTTACAGGGTTAAGCCTAAAGGTGGGCAACTTTGCAGGTGTTACGGTTGAAAAAATATCGGGCACAATAAAACACGAGGGACAAACGTGGGAGTTTACCGATTTTCCCGGTACGTATAGCCTCTACCCAAAATCTGAAGACGAGAAAGTAAGTACAGCAGCCTTTACCGAGTGGGACAATCCCACACATCCCGATATTGTAGTATATGTTGCCGATTATGCCCAACTGCAACGCAACCTATTGCTGTTTACCCAACTGGCCGATTTAAAAGTGCCTTTGGTGTTGGCCATAAACAAAACCGATTTGGGTGATGCTGCCAATGCACAAGCCATTGGCGCACAAGCTGAAAAGGTAACAGGGGTAAAAACAGTATTGCTTAGTGCGCACCAAAACATTGGTTTTGATGATTTAAAAATGGCTATACAAAATGCCATACCTGCACAAAAACCTTTTTGGAAACTGCCCGCACACAGGCATATAGAAATTTTGCAGCACAACGAGGGGAAGGCCATACACAGTTTGTATGGCAGCTACGTTAGCATGGTTAACAACCATAAAATACACGATGCACAAACCATACAATTGCAAGAAATTGAAGAACGCCAACACGCTATAGCTAAAATGGCAGCCACGATAACGGCAAAGATAAAAACCGTTAAAAACCGCGAAGCCACTAGAAAAATTGATAAAATATTAACCCACAAAATAGCGGGCCCCATACTGTTTATACTTGCGTTATATATAGTTTTTCAAAGTATTTTTAAGCTGGCGCAATACCCTATGGATGCCATAGAGGCGGGATTTGGCTGGCTTAGTGATAGCTTAGGCACATTGCTGCCGGAAGGTTTTGTAAACAACCTACTCACACGCGGCATACTACCCGGTGTGGCGGGCGTTATAGTTTTTTTACCCCAAATAGTTTTTCTGTTTTTCTTTTTATCCTTAATGGAAGAGAGCGGCTATATGGCTCGTGTTGCCTTTCTTTCAGATAAGTTGATGAGCAAAGTGGGGCTTAACGGAAAATCGGTAGTACCGTTACTCAGTGGGGCTGCTTGCGCTATCCCTGCCATGATGGCTGCCCGAAATATCGAGAATAATAAAGATAGGCTTATTACCCTACTGGTAACTCCGTTAATGAGTTGTTCGGCACGTTTACCCGTTTATATTCTTCTTATATCGCTAATAGTGCCCAAAGGTGAAGGCAGCTTTATATTTAACCCACAAGGGTTGCTGCTTATGGGCATGTATTTGGTAGGTGCTGTATCGGCAGTGTTTGTGGCTTGGATTTTTAAACTGGTGCTGAAAAACGACGGTACTTCGTTTTTTGTAATGGAAATGCCCGATTACCAAATGCCACGTTGGCGCAATATTTGGCAGGTTATTTATGTAAAAGCGGCTTCGTTTATTACCCAAGCGGGTAAAATAATTATACTGGTATCAATAGTACTGTGGTTTTTGGCAAATTTTGCCCCATCAAACCGTTTCGAGCAAATAGAAGCGAAATATAGTCTGCCACAAAACACAGAAGGACTTACCCAACAAGAGATTGATAACCATATAAGTGCCGAAAAACTGGCTGCATCGTACGCGGGTGAATTGGGGCACTTTATTGAGCCTGCCATACGCCCACTAGGCTACGATTGGAAGATAGGTATTGCCCTTATAAGCTCGTTTGCTGCACGCGAAGTATTTGTGGGCACTATGGCTACCATATACAGCTTGGGCAATGATGACAGTGATTTAGACAATTTAAAAGAAAAGTTGGCAGCCGAAATTAATCCCGAAACAGGCAAACCTGTTTTTAGCATTGCAGTTGCATTATCATTAATGATGTTTTATGCCTTTGCCCTGCAATGTGTTAGCACCATAGCAGTAATGTACAAAGAAACCAAAAGCATAAAATGGCCCCTAATTCAGTTTTTATATTTAACAGGAATGGCATATTTGGCTGGATTTTTGATGTATAATTTGCTGTCGTAGAGTATTGATTTTTCGGGCGAAAACATCGATATTTGCAAACTTTTTTGGCAGTAGTGTCAAATTATTGTATTTTCCTTTCCAGAAACAAAAAACAACAGTCGTATAAATGAGACAGCTCAAAATTAGTAAGCAGTTTACCAACCGCGAAAACAAATCGCTGGATAAGTACCTGAACGAGATAAGCAAAGTGCCGATGATTGATGCTCAAGAAGAGGTAGAGCTTGCACGTCGTATCAGAGAAGGCGATCAGGTAGCGCTTGAAAAATTGGTAAATGCTAACCTTAGGTTTGTGGTATCGGTATCAAAACAATACCAAAATCAAGGATTAACCTTGGGCGACCTTATCAACGAGGGTAACTTGGGGCTTATAAAAGCAGCTAAGCGTTTTGACGAAACTCGTGGTTTTAAATTTATATCGTATGCAGTTTGGTGGATTCGCCAATCTATACTTCAAGCGTTGGCCGACCAAAGCCGTATAGTACGTTTACCTTTAAACAAGGTAGGTTCTATTGGCCGTATTGGTAACATAGCTGCTGAGTTGGAGCAAAAATTGGAGCGTGAACCTACTGCTGAAGAAATAGCAAATGCACTGGAAATACCCACTGCTGAGGTTGAAAACGCTTTACGTACCAGTGGTCGCCACCTTTCTATCGACGCTCCGTTGGCAGAAGGTGAAGACAATACCTTATTAGGTGTATTGGATAATAACGATGAGCCTCACCCCGATTTGCACCTTATAAACGAAAGTTTACAAAAAGAAATAAACCGTGTTATCAGCACGCTTTCTGAAAAAGAACGCGATGTACTGAAATACTACTACGGCCTTGATGGTGGCCCTGCCCACACGCTTGAAGATATCAGCGAAAAAGTAGGTCTTACCCGCGAACGTGTGCGCCAGATTAAAGAAAAAGCCCTACGCCGCCTACGTAAATCATCAAAAAGCAAAATTCTTAAATCGTATTTAGGATAGTTCTTTAAGAGCATCCCAAACCATATCAGGCTCGTATCCTTTAGCAATAAGGTACGAGCCTGTTTTTTTCTTGCGCATTAATATATTCTTCTCTTTTCGCATTTCCTCCCACCTTTTGTACAGTATAGTTTTCAATTGTTCATAATACACTACATCATCTATCTGATTCAAAGCCTGTTTTATGCAATAAGGAGAAATATTCCTAAATTTCAGTTGTTGTACTATTTTTATTTTACCCCACTTTTTTTGGCGAAATTTACCCCCTGCATAAGCAATTGCAAAGCGTTCTTCATTCAAAAAACCTTCCTCAATCAATCGGCTGGTAATCTCGTCTACATCAGCAGTGGCAAGTCCTAAGCTATACAGCTTGTCTTTCACTTCTCGATGGCATCGCTCTTGGTATGCACAATATTTTTGTGCCTTCACCCAAGCCTCAGCTAGGCTTACCCATTCTTTTTTTTGCATTGTTTTTGTAGAAAAAACCTCAATTATTTGTACTTTGGAATAAATTTTGAAAAAGATATATAAAAACACAGAAATCAATGAAAAAGTTATTACTCACATTATCATTTGCACTGGTTAGCGTTTTTGCAGTAAATGCACAAACAAGTGCCAGCACACAAGCCGATGGGCCTAAATTAACATTCTCTGAAACTACGTTTGATTATGGTAACATTCCAAAAAGTGTTCCTGCAACGCACGAGTTTAAATTTACTAACACGGGCAATGCCCCTTTAGTAATCAACGCTGCAAACGCATCATGCGGTTGTACAGTACCCGAGTACACTAAAGAACCTATTATGCCCGGTCAAACAGGTGTAATAAAAGTGGTTTACAACGCTGCAAACCCAGGTAACTTTACTAAAACTGTTACAGTACGCTCAAACGGTGGCGAAGTTCAGCTTACCATCAGAGGTAGTGTAGTAGAAAAGAAAGAAGAACCAACTCCTCCAGTAGTTAATCCAAACAAAGGTTAATATACCTTTTAAACTTATAAAAATCCCTTGTTAAGATGTAGTTAAATCTACCCTTACAAGGGATTTTCTTTTTTTTTATAGTCTACGGACAAATGTTGTTTTGTAATCGCACATTAATGCTTGTAAAAAATTAAATACCCAAAACGGCACTATGCTTTTGTGTTTTTGGAATACATTTTGAAACAATATAGTAAACACTAATACAACAATGAAAAAACTACTACTTACACTATCTTTTGTACTTGTAGGCATATTTGCCGCAAATGCGCAAGCCAACAGCACTGATGTAAAAGCTGAAGGCTCTAAAATCACTTTTACAGAAACCACTTTTGATTACGGCAACATACCTCAAAGTGTACCCGCTAAGCATGAGTTTAAATTTACCAATACAGGCAATCAGCCCTTACTTATTACATCGGCCAACGCATCATGTGGTTGCACAGCACCCACGTATACCGAAGAACCAATTATGCCCGGAAAAACAGGGGTAATAACTGTAATATACAACGCTGCTAACCTTGGTAATTTTACAAAAACAGTTACCGTAAATACCAATGCCAGCACTGAACCTGTTGTGCTTACCATTAGAGGTAATGTGGTAGATAAGAAATAATTACACCTTTGTAGATTATTACAAAAAGGTTAATACATAAAATTATTAAAATCTCTTGCAAGGGTATTACTTTGCAAGGGATTTTAGTTTAACAAAAACAATGGTACAAATAGCATTATTTTTTCAGTTGGTATTTTTACCCTTTATGCCTGCAAAACCAAGTGAGGGTATTGCTACCATTACTTTTGATCAGCACACCATAAAACTAGGCACCATATACCCCGAAGAACGCTACGAGCGTATATTTACCTTTACCAATACAGGCGACGCCCCGCTAATAATCAGTGATATTGAAACATCGTGCGGATGCACGGTAGTAAAATTTTCTAAAGAACCCGTAATGCCCGGAAAAACAGGTGAAGTGAAGGTGGATTATATACCTAAGAAAAATACATTGGGTTTCATTTCAAAATCGTTTGTGGTTACTACAAATGCCAAAAATAACCCTGAGTATTTGTACCTACACGGTACAGTGGTGAAAAAGGGGAAGAAAAAGAAATAATATTTCCGTCTTAATTAATTGCTGTGCAGGGGCTTTGGAACATTTGTTGTTTTATATCTATAAATTTTAAGCTCATGAAAAATATACTTACCTTCTTACTGGTTTGCTTTGCTACAACAGCTTTTGCACAAGCTGAAGTGAGCTTAGACAAAAATACTCACAATTTTGGCACTTTTAACGAGGGCGCAGATTCTGTATGTGTATTTACTGTAACCAACACAGGCAATCAACCGCTTGTAATTATGGGAGTATCAAAACCATGCGGCTGCACCACTCCCGACTACACTAAAGAGCCGATTATGCCCGGAAAATCAGGCATAATCACCGTTAAATATTCATCATTAGACCATCCGGGTAAGTTTATCAAAAGCCTGCAAGTACGTACTAACGACCCCAAGCATGATGCCATTACCATTACTATTTCTGGTGAAGTAATCCCTAAAAGTACTAACGATAATCAACTAAAACCACCTGTTATTGGCGGCCGTAGTGAAGAAATTAAATAACGTGAGTTCGGTTTAAGAAAACACTCATTTTTTGCTTTTCAACACTTTCTTTATCAGTAAAAGCTAGCGCAAGAGTCCTCTTGTGCCAAAAATAATAGAGCGTCAGCTCACAAAGTGAACTGCTATTGCTTGTTTTTTTTCATCCCTCTGCCCCCTTCGCTTACGCACATATGTTTCGACTCCACACTCCTTCGAAAGCCAGGATGACAGCCCGCAAGGGAGCTATACCTTGTTACACGTATGGGTAATTTTTAGTTGACCCACCCCAAATAGTGCATTTAGTACCAACGTTCAAAATTTCCCTTCTTTTTTACTTTTAGATTTAATTCTTTTCCATCGGTTTGAAAACCGATGCTATTCATACCTATCGGCAACCCCGATAGGGTATAAATAGCG
>JBBKVO010000004.1:0-192269 GCA_037968475.1 Bacteroidia bacterium | reverse complement strand
CACATAATGTAGCTTACCAACTTTGCGACTTCAACACTTTGCGTGAAAAACTTTTATCTGATAGGCATAAATGCCTATTCTAATCATAAACTCAGGTTTAATTATTGATAATCAATATTCTAAATTTTCAAGTTGTTTTCTTGCCTGCACCCTGTAAATTTGCCCATATCCAATACTGCCAACGCTGAACACCGATATACATAAAATACTAAAAGACTATTGGGGGCACGATAGCTATCGTCCTTTGCAAGAGGATATTATTCAATCCGTTATACAAGGCAAAGATACATTGGCATTGCTACCCACCGGCGGGGGCAAATCCATCTGTTTTCAAGTACCAGGTTTAGTATTGGGCGGGCTAACAGTTATAGTCTCTCCCCTTGTAGCATTGATGAAAGACCAAGTAGAAAACCTACGTCAGCGCGATATTTCAGCCGTTGCCATTTACTCTGGGATGCCCTTTAGAGAGATTGATATTGAGTTGGACAATTGTATTTATGGCAAATACCGCTTTTTGTATGTCTCGCCTGAAAGACTGCAAACCGATTTGTTTGTAGCCCGTGTAGAGCAAATGCCCGTGAAACTTATAGCTGTAGACGAGGCACATTGTATCTCGCAATGGGGTTATGATTTTAGGCCTGAGTATTTAGAAATAAAACAACTGCGCAGCATATTTCCTCATGTACCCGTTATAGCAGTTACCGCCACTGCCACCCCAGATGTGGTTGATGATATACAAAGCCAACTATTATTTTCGGCACCAAATGTATTTCAAAGTGGTTATAGTAGAAACAACCTGCATTATTTAGTGCTTGAGGAAGAAAACAAAACCCAACGACTGCTAAACATTATCCAAAAAACACCCGGAAGTGGCATTGTATACGTTCGCAGCCGATACCAAACCCAAAAGATAGCATCGTTTCTACAAAAAAATGGTGTTTCGGCTACCTATTACCATGCAGGGTTAAAGCATATTGAGCGGGATAAACGCCAAAAAGACTGGACAGCAGGTAAACTAAATATTATCGTTGCCACCAATGCCTTTGGTATGGGTATAGACAAACCCGATGTACGCCTTGTGGTACATATAGATATGCCCGATACGATTGAAAATTACTTTCAAGAATCGGGACGAGCTGGACGAGATGGGCAAAAAGCCTATTGTGTACTATTTTTTAACGAGGCTGACCGTGTCGAAGCCCTTGAAAAATTTGAGCACCAACGTACCGATGCTGCCACCGCCCGCAAAACGATAGATTGGCTGCACAACTATTATAATATAGCACACGGTACAGGTGGGGGGCTAAGTTTCGATTTTGATATACAACAGTTTTGCCAACGCTACAATGCACACCCCGTACCCGTATACTCAGCCCTAAAAGTGTTAGAAAGTCAAGGCGTAATTGCTTTAACAGAGAATGTATACATCCCCTCAAAAATAAAATTCAAAGTAAATAATTATACCCTATACGAGTATCAGATAAAATACCCTGTGATGACGGAGTTTGTAAAAACCATACTCCGCTCATACGGTGGTGCTTTTGAAAATTATATCCCTATAAACGAAACCGAGCTTGCCCGAAGATCACAATTAAGTATAGCAGATGTGCTAAAGGGATTAAACCGCTTGCACCAAAACGAGATTATAGATTACCATCCACACAAAGAGTTACCACAACTTACCTTTCTTTTCCCCAGAGGTAGCGAGCATATTGATGGCAAAGCCATTTCCCACCGCAATGCTTTACTAAAAGAAAAGCTGGAAGCAGCGCTAAATTATGCCTCACAAACCGATACTTGTCGCCAAAAAATACTACTAGCCTATTTTGGAGAAAAAGAAGCAAGCGATTGCGGAAAATGTGATGTTTGTATAGAAACGCGTAAAAAAATTACCCATGTAGCTGAATTTGAAGAATATCGTACTAATATTGAAAATGCGTTGGCAAAAGGCTCACAAAGCCTGCAAGCAATAGCCCAAACAATGGGTGTGCAGCACCAAACAAAGCTAAGTGATGCCATACGCAAAATGATAGAAAGTGGTGAATTGATAGTAAAAGACGGATGGCTAAGCCTGAGCGAAAACAAAAAATAATTTTTACGGTTACAAACGATTTGACATACGACCAACGTATGCAACGCATTTGCAGCACACTGGCGCAGCAGGGCTATACCGTACAATTGGTGGGGCGTAAACTACCACAATCAAAACCGCTAAAAACGCAAGAGTATAAGCAAACCCGCCTTTTTTGTTTTTTTACCAAAGGCAAATTCTTTTATGCTGAGTATAACCTGCGCCTGATTCTTTTTTTAATTTTCACAAGATTTGATATTATAAGTGCTGTCGATTTAGATACACTTATCCCCTGCTACCGTGCAGGTAAGTTAAAAGGCAAACCTATTGTGTACGATGCCCACGAATATTTTACCGAAGTGCCAGAAGTAGTTTCTCGCCCAAAAGTAAAAAAAATGTGGGAGTGGGTGGCCAATACCTACATACCCAAACTAAAGTATTGTTATACCGTAGGGCCTATGTTGGCTGAATTGTTTACCCAAAAATATGGAGTTCCATTTGCTACCATTACCAATGCGCCAATAACCAAACCAATACCCAGCGAAGAAAGGCAGCCCAATACATTATTATACCAAGGCGCACTAAACCAAGCACGAGGAATTGAGCATTATATTGATATGATGCCATTACTACCCGATTTTGAATTGTGGTTGGTGGGTGAGGGTGATTTGAGCAAAGCCTTACGGCAACGGGCAAAAGAAAAAAATGTGGAAAATCAGGTAAAATTTTTCGGAAAAATTGAACCAGAAAATTTGCATTTTACAACCGCAAAAGCATATCTTGGTCTAAATGTTTCAGAGAATGCCGGCCTAAGTTATTATTACTCACTCAACAATAAATTTTTCGACCATATTCAAGCACTTTTACCTACCGTAGCCAATAATTTTCCTGAGTACAAAAGAATGAACGAGCAGTTTAATGTGATGGCGTTTGCTGATGCCAATCCGCAATCAGTAGCGCAACAAGTAAAACTTTTAGCAGAAAATAAAAGTCTTTATAACACAATGGCAAACAATTGTCTAAAAGCACGTTTAGTGTTGAATTGGGAAGAGGAAAGTAAAAAACTGGTCGGATTTTATGCGAATGTTAGGTAAAGAACTGAATGTAATTGCCTTTGATGTTCCAAGCCCCCCCAACTATGGTGGTGTGGTAGACATCTATTACAAACTACAAGCTCTGCAACAAGAGGGCATTGGCATACACTTACACTGCTACCAATATGGCCGCAGTAGCGCACCCGAGTTAAAAAAACTGTGCAAAACAGTTACTTATTATCCGCGCCGCACCTTTCGCAATCCGTTTTACGGCAAGCTACCCTATATAGTAGCTACGCGAAACTCAACTGCAATGATTGAAAACTTGAACAAAAATGATTTCCCTATTTTGTTCGAAGGGCTGCACTGCTGCTATTATCTTAATCACGAAACATTAAAAAACCGTTTAAAAATTGTGCGTACGCATAATATTGAGCACGACTATTATAAAAGCCTTGAATTGGTAGAGGATAGTTTCTTTA
Organism: Bacteroidia bacterium; assembly: GCA_037968475.1. GTDB lineage: Bacteria > Bacteroidota > Bacteroidia > UBA8524 > UBA8524 > SB11. The sequence continues at coordinate 188,682 of JBBKVO010000004.1, read as the reverse complement.
AAAAATACTTTTTTAGGCTTGAAAGCGAGCGATTAAAAAAGTTTGAAAATAACCTAAAACACGCTACCGTAGTGGCGGCCATCTCTCCCAACGATTTAAAGTATTTTAAAAAGCATTATAAAAACGCAATTTACTTACCCGCCTTTCACCCTAATAATGAAGTGAGCATACAAGCAGGCAAAGGTAAATACCTTTTATATCACGGCAATCTTGGCGTAGGTGAAAACGAAGAAGCAGCCATGTTTTTGATTAAAAATGTTTTCTCAAAGTTAGAGTACCCTGCTATAATAGCAGGCAGTAACGCTTCACTCAATTTAAAGCGCGAAATTGAAAACCACACCAACATTTCGCTAAATGATAAAGCAAAATCAAGCCAAATACTTTCTCTTATAAAAAATGCACATATAAATGTACTGCCCACTTTTCAGAGTACAGGTATTAAACTTAAACTAATAAATAGTTTGTTTATTGGTCGCCACTGTTTGGCCAATGATAAGATGGTGAAAAATACAGGACTAGAAAACTTGTGTGTTACAGCCAATAAACCCGTTGATTTTATAAAAAATATACTACAGCTTTGGGATAAAGAATTTAATGCTGAAGATATTGCTGAGCGTGAGCAAATTTTAATGAAACAATTTTCGAATCAAGAAAATATTAAACTGCTTACCGAAGTTTTTGAAGAAGAATTTATTCTACCGTAGAAGCATACACCTTGCCGCCCTCACAGCGGTATACTTTACCATAAAATTTGTTTATCAGCCTATAATCATGCGTGGCCATAACTATGGCAGTGCCCTCTTTGTTTATTTTCATCAGCATTTGCATTATATCATCAGCAACCTCAGGGTCTAAATTACCCGTTGGCTCATCAGCAATAATCAATTCAGGATTATTTAATAATGCCCTTGCTATAACCACACGTTGTTGCTCACCACCCGATAATTCATGCGGCATCTTATGTTCTTTGGTAGCCAACCCCACTTGTTGTAATACACCGCTTATACGCTCTTTCCTATCGGTTATATTCTTCCAGCCCGTGCTACGCAAAACAAAATCAAGATTTTGAAAAACAGACCTGTCGGTCAATAATTGGAAATCCTGAAAAATAATTCCTAATTTACGACGAAGCTGTGCTATTGCTTTGCGGTTACTTTCGGCAATATTAACGCCCACCACAGTTATATCACCCTCCTTTAATGGTAAATCACCATAAAGAGTTTTTAACAGGCTCGATTTTCCACTGCCAGTTTTACCAATTAAATAAACAAACTCACCCTGTGCTACATCCAAATTTAATTCGTGTAACACCATGTTATCATTGTGTTGAAAGATATTAGTATTGTTTATGCTAACTACATTTTCTCCCATATAGAAGCAATATTAAGTTTTTTTTCTTAAAAGAAAATAACCAATCTTAAAAACTAAAGGCCAAGTATAGTGGGGGCGTTTGCTAAATTTAATACCGAGTTTACAAGATAAGTCAAAAAATTTAGAGGGTATTAAACAGAAATTATATACATTTGCAGGGATTAGAAATTTACACAACGTAAATAGCGTTACGAAACTTATGAAATTAACCAGCATTAAGTCAGTTAGTGTGCCTGCGATTGCCATGTCGCTTTTGACAGTTGCAGCTTGTACCAACATTAAGAAAGCAGCAAAGAATTACGAAGAAAACGTTACCTATGAATCTGCCCCTAAAGTTCTTGAATTGCATGGCGACTCAGTTGCTTACGAGGTTTCGGTAACCGTTCCTGCTAAGAAATTCAACAAAAGAGCATCGGTAAAAGTTGAACCGGTACTGAAGTACGGCGATGAGGCAAACTCACGCCCACCCATCACCATTAAAGGTGAAAAAGCAAAAGGCAAATCAAAGAAATACACTATCAACTCTAAAACGGGTGGTACAGTGGTTATTTCTGATAAGTTTGCTTACGACGAAAAAATGAAAAACTCAAAGCTGATAGCTAAAAACACCTTTATGATTGAAGGTGAAGAAAAAGAGCTTAATCAGTGTATTGATTTGGGAGAGGTTGATATTGCCGATGGTATTATCACAACATCACGTATGATTAAAGCTGATGAAGATGTTCTTCTTTCAGTTGATGAGTATGTGCCTGTTGATAAAACCCAAAGCGTAGAAGTTTACTACATTATCAATTCAGCCAACTTTAACTCTAACTTTAAAGACAAAAACGCTGGTATTGATAACAAAAAGCAAATTGAATCTTTAAAATCTTTACTTAAAGATCCTGCTTTTGAAATTAAAGGACTAAATTTTAGCTCTTTCGCTTCACCTGATGGTGAAATGAAACGTAACGAAGAATTGTCTAGCGATCGTTCTGAAAGTACGGTTAAATGGTTCAAACAATACCTTAAAAAATTCGGGCGTTATGAAATGTTTGACAGTAACTTTAAAGCTGCCAACCACTTCACTGAAGACTGGAAAGGTTGGAAAGCCCTTGTTCAAGCTTCTGACTTAAAAGATAAAGATGGTATTCTTTCTATAATGAATAACAATAACATCAGCGATGATGAGAAAGAAGCCCAAATAAAAGCTAAACACGCTGCCTCTTACGAAAAAATGAAAAACTATATGTTGCCTAAACTTAGGAAAACATCAATAGTTTTCACCGCAAAAGGTGGTTTGCGCACTAACGAAGAATTAAAAGCATCTGCCGGTTCATTAAACGAACTTACCCAAGGTGAAGTATTGCAATTGGGTAAAATTACCGATGATGCAAAAGAACGTAAACGCATCTATACATACTACGTAGGTAAATATAGCAGCGACTGGAGAGGCTTTAACAACCTTGCAGTAGCCAACCTACAACTAGGTGAAGCTGATGACGCTCTTAAAAACCTTAGAACTGCTGATGGTTTGGATGCTAACAACGCATACATACTAAACAACATGGGTGTTGCTTACAAATTGCAAGCTAAATACACTGATGCTGAAGAAAAATATCGTTCAGCTAAATCTAAAGGTAATAGCAATGTAAACCCTGATTACAACTTGGGAATACTTTACACCCGCACAGGTAAATACGACAGAGCTCTTGAAAGCTACAATGCTGCAGGTTGCCGTTATAACGTAGGCCTTGCTTACTTACTAAAAGGTGAACTTGATAACGCTCAAAAAACTTTAGACTGCATACCTGCGGATAAAAAAGATGGTTCTACCTACTACCTATTAGCAGTAATTTCTGCTCGTAAATCTAAATTAGATGGTGTAGCTACTAATCTTGCCCGTGCCTTCCAACTAGATGGTACTTTGAAAAGCCGTGCGAAAAGCGACATGGAATTCCGCGACTTTAAAAGCAAACCTGAGTTTGAAGCTCTTTTTAAATAAGAACTGACTTAGTTATATATATAAAGCCCCGTGATAAAATCACGGGGCTTTTTTATTGGACTAGAGTTTACCGTTAATCTGGGTTCTGATTAAGCGACACGCATTTTTTGTGTTTCAATAATTTTATTTTATCAATTAAAAGCTGGCTCGAGCGTCCGCTCGCGGACAGTGAAGTGCATTGTTCTTTTTCATCCCATGTTTATCAGTAAATCTGAATCACATAACTGTGCCCCTCTCTTACAAAAATTATGAAAGTCGATACTAAACTCATTATTTAGGGTGAGTTAACTGAAAAACATCCATACGTGTAACAAGGTATATGCACCCCATAGGGGGACTTAAGTCCCCCTATGGGGTAGTTATCTTAACAGAATAGGATTTCAAATCCTATTGCTTAGCAAGTTTGCATGGTTGCTATGCTTATTTATAAGTAACTTGAAATTTTAACTCACCCCAATTTTATAGGAACGCAGCAACCGCATCACTGCGCCCCTCTCTAAAAAAAGAGAGGGGGAATTATGAAAGTCGATACTAAACTCATTATTTGGGGTGAGTTAACTAAAAAATTACCCACGTGTATCAAGGTATAGATACTCACAAGAGATACAATGCAGTGCTTACAGTTTTGAAAAAATACGTAAGAAATTCAAAGGGCAGTGGAGTGGCTCCACTCCTTTTAGGGTTAAGTGTAGATAATTAGGGACTGAGGGTGGTAGAAGTTGTCTGTTGATTTTAATCTATAATCTAAATATGCCAATCAATTGGCTGTTTACCATTTTGCACAAGGTATTGATTGGTTTTGGAAAAGTGTTTGCACCCGAAAAAACCATTATAAGCCGAAAATGGTGAAGGGTGTGCGGCTGTTAATATCAGGTGTTTTGTTCCATCAATTAGTTGAGCTTTGTTTTGAGCAAACCTGCCCCATAACAAAAAAACCAATCCTTGTTTGTTGGCCGATAGTTGGCTAATAATGCCATCGGTAAAAGTCTCCCATCCTTTACCTTGATGCGAGCCAGCTTGCCCTGCCCTAACAGTGAGTGAAGCATTTAACATTAGTAAACCCTGCTTTGCCCAGTTTTCTAAATTGCCACTTGCGGCCGACATTGGTATTTCTAAATCAGCTTTTATCTCTTTAAATATATTAACCAACGATGGCGGTTGTTTAATGCCCTTCTGTACTGAAAAACAAAGCCCATGTGCCTGCCCTGCCCCATGGTAAGGGTCTTGGCCAAGCAAAACAACTTTTACATTGTCGTAAGGCGTTAAATTAAAGGCATTTAAAATTAGTTTATTTGGAGGGTAAATGGTGTAATTGGCTCTTTCTTGCAATAGAAAATCTGTAAGATTCATAAAATAAGTCTTGCTAAACTCAAGAACCAATTGGTTTAGCCACCCTTCTTCCAATTCAATAGGTATATTGTTAGTCGTATTCATCGTATCTAAAGGTGTATTCTAAAAATCAAATATACCAAGTATTGTGTACCAATGCTTGGCAGATTCCTCTATAGCTCCATTAACAAGAACACCGCAAAACTAAAGTCTCACGGTGTTCTGTAATAGTAATAAATACGGGTTAACCCGTAAATGTACCTTTTATATAATCATCCAAATACTTTATCTCTATCTATTTTAGTAGGGTAATGGTTCCTTTAAAGTCTAATACTTTGCCTTTTAAATCTTCAATATTTATTACATAAAAATAAACATCTTGTTGCACACTTTCGCCTCTGTATTTACCATCCCAACCTTCGGTAATATCTTTTGATTGGTATAGTAATTCGCCCCAGCGTGAAAATATTTTTATTTCAAAGGTTTTATAATCGTATGCGGTAACCCAAAAACGTTCGTTGGCGGCTTGGCCTGCACGATCAGGAATAAAGGCATTAGGAATAAACACAGTAATTTCGGGAATTACCACTAATGGACGTTGTGCCTCATCTTCGCAACCATCGCCCGATATTACTTTAAGCCTCACTAAATATGTACCTGTATCACTAGGATATTCAAACGTTGGATTTCTTTTTGGCGAGAAATTATTATCAGGGTCGCCAAACTCCCACAAATAGCTGGCTATGCTTCCGGGTGCATCAATAGTAGTTTTATCTAAAAACTTAATATTAGTTTGCAATACAGTAGTTAGCCAATAATCAGCATCCATGGCCGCATTAGGCTTGGGATTTACAATTACTATTTTAGGTGAGGCATTGTTTGCACAATTTCTCTCAGAAGTTACTTTCAGGTTAATACTAAATGTACCGTTATCATTATATATATGCTGTGCATTTAACAATGAAGATGAGTTGTTTGCATTTGCAGGATCACCAAAGTCCCAATCGTATTTGGCGTTGGTTGGTAAATCAGTAACCGCTTCAACATTCACCAATAAAGGTTGGCAACCTGTTAATGGATCTAAAACAAAATCGACAGTAGGTATAGGATAAAAGCACACATTAAGCGTTTCTGTAGCAGGCACGCAAGCCCCGCTACTTGTTGTTGCCAAACTAATGTCTATACAGCCATCATCAGCAGAACCAGGCGTATATATAGCTTGTGTACTGTTCGCATTATTAAAACTACCATTACCGTTACTACCCCATACTATGCCTCCTGCATTGGTATATGCAGAACTTAAATTTAGCGGAACGCCAACACAAGCTGCTATAGGTGGTGTAATTTTTACAGTAGGTGTAGGGTCTACTTTAATATTGCCTGTAACAAAGTGTTTGCAACCATTAGCGGCTGTATAATCGTACCTAAAATTGGTTGTTCCAATACTATTACCTGCATTAAAACTACCGTTGCTACTAATAGTATTTGCACCCGTCCAAATACCGCCTTTAAGGTCTACGGCAGTCATTAGGTTGTATGTGCCCACACTGGCACAAATATCAGCCGGTGGGGTTAGTATAACCGTAGGTCGTGGTTTTACTAATATTTGCAACGTGTCTGAAACAGGACAGTTATTATTTGGAATATCATAGGTGTATGTAAGTTTGTGCTGCAAACCTGCGGTAACTAATGCTGGGTCGAACCAATCTGTATTTACAATACCTCCCGATAAACTTTGCCAAGTTCCGCCAACAGGGCTTAACCCTTGTGATGTTGCTAAATGAACCAATGTATCGTTTTCACATTTGGGCGATATAAAACCCGCTTCTACAACGGGCACATTGCGCACTGTAACATTTAAACAAGCTGAATTAGGGCAACCAAATAAGTTGGTAACCTGTAAGCATAATGGGTAGGTTTGTCCTTGTGGTACTGATGCAAGGTTAAATAGTGTACTAGAGCCCGCACCTTCAAGTGCTGCGTTTGCCGTAGTATTTTGGCTACTCCATTTCCAGGTTCCGGGGGCTACATTAGTAGGTGTTAAAGTAAGTTGTTTCAAATCTACCTTGCCTTTATCACCACATATTGAAGAGTCTCGTAGATTTACCTCGGGTAAGCGAATTACCCTAAAACTGGTAACAGCAGCTTTTTTACACCCATTGGCATCAACCACATCATATTTCACATTAATGGTTTGAAAGCCCGAAGGATGAGTTACAGTTACAGAATCAGGATAAAAATTATTGTTTTGCACCCAATTGGAGTTGTCAAGGCAAGTCCATGTACCTGATGTAATCGTAGGGAACGATATACCTTGATTTAAGTTAAATGCCACCGATTTTTCACACTTATCAGGTATGGCAGTAAAGTTTATAATTGGTAACGGATTGATATCTATGGTAATACTATCATCATTTTCGCAGGTTACACCTCCATAGGTTTTTGTCCCTGTTATTCTATAAGTAGCTTGTGTTGTCAATACCTCATTGTATAAAGCATTTACCCCTACCACACCAGGACCGGGAAGTTTATACCACTTATACGTATCAGCACCTGCTGCTATTAGTTTTGCAGTATCTCCGGTACAAATTTTTCTATCAGGGCCTAATAATACAGGCAAATAATTAACATACAGTTTAAAAGTATCGCTATTGGTACAACCAATTGAATCTTTTACTGTTGCGATATAATAGTTACTATCTCTTACTGTGAGTTTACGTGATGTATCTTGAAGGTTGTTATGAACTGTATTCCATAAATATGTATATTTTGATGGGAAGGTATCATTACCCGCATCAAGTTCTACAATCTCGTTAAAGCAAATACGTTTTCCTGTATCTAATGCTATTAATGGTTTCGTTCTATACAAAAAGTGCATAGTATCAGCGTGTTTACAGCCTTCGCCATCGCTTATAGTTAAATATACTGAAGTATCAGTAGTAGGTGCAAAACCTGTTAACGTGGGTAAGGTATCGTTTGCTGATGTGCTCCACAAATAATGATATGGCGCTTTACCATAGTTTTTTGCTGAGGGGATATTTATTGTACTTCCCTCACACAAAAAAGTATCGTTGGGCAAATCTATCTGCACATAAGGGTCAATAATTATAGTATCAGCAAAGGCATTAACACAAGGTGCTTTGGTTTTTAGTACTAATGTAACCACGTTTAACCCCGGTCGCATTTGTATGGTATCAATAAGCTTATTACCCCCATTATAGTATGTTCTACCAATCGAATCTTTTACAATACGTTCAACATCCAGCCCTCCCGCGTATGTTTTAAAAGGTACGGCCTTGTTTATCACATTACCACAGGTAAGTTGTGTAAAACTTCGGGTAGCTTTTGGTGTTTCGCGTACAGTGATTGAGAATGCCCTAATGGCTATACCACTAAGCGGGCAAGCATTATCTTTTGCAGTAATAGTAAAGGTATGAGGTATATTACTTACATCGGTTTCTAAAGGAGTCCAACACACCTGCCCCGAAGCAAACCTAACAGTTCCATTATTATTGGTGAAAGTAGCGCGAGGGATACCCCTATTCCATGATATTATAACACTATCCCTGTTTTTATCTGGGTCATCGGTAATAATATCCATACATACTTGCTGTCCCACACAAGCTATGGCACTAAATGGAGGAGCTATGGTAGGTATTTTGTTATTCGGACAGGAGACGACAATTACTTGCATATCTCGCCGTGTTCGCCCCACTTCTGTCATTATACCATTTACCTTTCGCCACTCAACTACCTCAATCACCAATACACCTGTTTCATTTACTTTTGTGGGTCTAAAACTTAAATCTCCAGTAACAGAATCGAGATGAAAACCCGCAGGCGAACCCAAATTAATATTTGGTGAACCCAAAAAAGACATTGGCCTTGTTGCTGAAAATGTACCTGTATAGCTCACTTGGCTATTAGCTCCCTGAAAGGCAGGTGCCATTTCATACGATAAAGAATCTCCTACATCAATAGTATCTAATGCACCATTATTAAAAACAAAGTCTTGCCCAACACAAATAATAGCTACTGGATGGCTAGTATATATGGGCGAGCTATTACAAATACTATCACAAGCATTTATATATGCTTCTGTATAAAAACCTTGATTGGCTGCACCTGTTGTTATAGTGGTTGAGCGTACAAAAATGGTTGTTGATATTTTAAACTTACAGCAACCTGATGCTATTCGCGCCGATAAATCAATAGTACCTTTATATAAATGCTCTTCAATTCCATAAGGGAATGTACCCCCTGCGCAAGCACTTTTAGAGCTACCACAAAGCTGTGTGATATCGGTTATTGATACACGAGTAATATTTACGTTTCCCAATCCAACATTGTTGCACGTTCCGTTTGCTCCAGTAATGGTTAATACTGGATGGCCACAACTGGCACCCGTACCACCACCACCGCCACCGGCAACGTTGCAACCGTTGCAATCGCGATAAAACTTAAAAATTATCTCGTACTTACCATTGCCCAAACATTTATATAAAATATCAGACCCCACCACGTGATCGGCTCTGCTATATCCCAAACAACTCAAAAAGAGTAATATCGAAACTAAAAATTTTCTCATTCTTATATCAAAGATAAGGTATTGCAACTATTTGTTGCCTATGTTAATAGGTATTATATAACCACTACTGTTTTATAGACATAATACACCAATTGGTATTAATGTTTATACATAAAGCCCCATGAAGTAGATTTGTTTAACAATGAAAAAGCTGCATCATGGCTGAGAAAAATATGTTTAAAAAAATCTATGGGCTAGATTTACTATAAGCTGCTATATATCCCTTTAATATTCACAAACTCAGTAATACCAAAAACAGATAACTCGCGACCATAGCCTGAGTTATTTATTCCGCCAAAAGGCAATTCAGGAGTAGAGTGTACCATTTCGTTAAGATAAACCATACCGCTATTTATTTCTTCGGCAAATTGGCGTGCACGTTCTTGGTTTTGTGTCCAAACGGATGAGCCTAAACCATATATGGTAGTATTGGCCAGCACAAGTGCCTCTTCGTCGTTCTTAGCAATAAATATAGGTGCTACGGGGCCAAATACTTCTTGGGTAAAAGCAGGCGAGTTAAGCGGTACATTGGTAATTATAGTTGGCTCAACTACAGCATCACTCAAGCGTGTCCCGCCATACAAAAGAGTAGCCCCTTGTTGCAAGGTTAGTTTCAATTGTTCTTCTACCTTATCAGCCAAATCAGGGCGGGCAAGCGTGCCCATATTTATACCCTCTTGCATAGGGTCGCCTTGTTTTAGATTTTTTACCCCTGCCAATAATTTTTGGGTAAACTCATCAGCCACCTCTTGCCTTACTATAAAACGTTTGGCAGATATACAACTTTGCCCGCTATTTTGATAACGTGAGCGCAATGCAGCCGCCACTGTTTTTTCCATATCGGCATCTTCAAACACCACAAAAGCATCACTACCTCCCAGCTCCATCACACTTTTTTTAAGGTATTTTCCTGCTAAAGAAGCTACTGATGCCCCTGCCCTTTCGCTACCTGTTAGCGTAACCGCTTTTATTTTAGGGTTAGCTATTATACTTTCTACATCCTCAACATTGGCAAATACATTTTGCAACACACCTTCGGGAAAACCCGCTTCTAAAAACAAACGTTCAATATGCAGTGCACATTGCGGCACATTGGGCGAATGCTTAAAAATGGCTGTATTGCCTGCCATTAGAGTAGGTACGGCAAAACGTAACACTTGCCAAAAAGGAAAATTCCAAGGGAAAACGCCAAATATTACACCAAGGGGTTGAAACAATATCTCGGCCTTTAAATCCACACCTTGTATGTGTTGCGATTGCAATAATCGTTCAGCTTGTGTAGCATAATACTTGCAACAAGCTATTGTTTTATTCAGTTCGGCTTTCGATTCTTTTAATGGTTTACCCATTTCAAGCGTAATAGTTTTAGCCAATTCATCTATTTGCTCTTTCATCAAAATGGCCAAACGACTAAAATGTTCTCCACGCTGTGTATAGCTAAGTTTTTTCCAGTGATTAAATACAAAATCGGCCTTGTTTATAGCTTGTTCTAACTGTGCAGGTGTTGCTGAAGGGTATTTATTAAATATTTCACCATTGTAGGGATTTTTAGACACAAAATTCATATTCACAATCGTTTATATATGTATAAGGGGGTAAAAAAATTACCCAAAGTTTAAAGAAATAGATAAAATTGTAACCAATTATGATACAAAGGTCGAGATTTATTTTGCTTCCTGCCATTATGCTTTTATCACTTTTATGTTTTGGGCAAAAAAATAAGTTACCCAAAATACAAGCAGGCATACGAATAGGAGCCAACTACGCCAACTTTAGGGCACTTCAAAACTCAAGCATTTTAGAGCACCAAAATAATACCTTTATTATGGTAGGTGCTTTTGCACAAGTGCGTATTTTTAAGAAATTTGGTTTGCGAGCCGAGATTATGTCTAACCCCAAAGGCGCATTAATAAACTACTACGATGGTAATAATGTTGAAGTAGAAGCTGTGCGTAAACTAAACTATACCGATGCTGCTATATCGTTAGTATATAATTTTAGAGCGTTGAAAGTTTTAGGGCTATATGTATTTGGAGGTTACGGCTACGAAAGTTTAGGTTCGGCAAAAGATGCTATTCAAGCGCCTTATACATCTACCCGCACCGTTACCGAAAATTTTGAAAAAAATGCACAAAGTATTATTGGTGGTTTAGGCTTGCGTATTCGTTTTGGCGAAATAAATGTTATGCCTGAAATACGCTACCTACACGGTCTTACCGATGTGGTAAAAACCAATATAACCACCAAAAACCGTGTAATAACGGCTTCGGTGGGTATATCGTATACTTTGTGAAAATTTTCGTCGAAAACCTTAGTAGAAAGTTGCCTACTTAATAGATCAACTTTAAGTTTACCTAAATTTTTTATTTATGAAAAACTTGAAGTTGATATTAATCTGTATTCTTACAGTCTTTGCCCTTAATTCTTTTTCTCAAGCTACTGTAACACTCTCCTCAGATTGCGTTAATAAAAATCTTAACGACAATCTTGTTAATGGCGTTTGTACAACAAATATTATTGTACCATCGGGAGAAGCACTAACTGTTTCCGGTCTTGTAAGAATGGCTACTAATACCAAAATAATTTTGAAACCCGGCGCAGTTTTATACATGGTAGATGCTACATTAACTCATGCGGATGATATTAGCGGAACATCACTAACAGGCTCAAACTTTTGGTATGGCATAATTGCAGAAGGAAATCCTTTATATGGGCAAGAAAATGAACTTTATTATATATGCCACAACATGAATTGCATTGACCCTGAATTTGATGGAGATCAACTTAATGGGATTGATTGCTGCTTACAAAGAAAAATCTCACACAATCAAGCTATTGTATATCTATACAATTCGAAAATACGCTATTCTTACGTTGGTATTAGTGCGGGAGATAACTCATTTCGTCCTAATCAATTTAGCCATCCTTTTGCACCACAAGGAACAGAAGGAGGGGCTGTTTTATATATTAAAAATAGTTTTTTTGAAAATAATTTTGAAACTGCTCTGAGTTTTGCCCCCTACCCAAACTATCAGCAGTCTTCAGTGATAGAAAACAATACCTTCACTTCAGAGTTTAGCAATGGTTACCAATTAGCTAAAGCCGATGGAACACTTCTAACTATTGGATATATAAAAGCCAACCTAAATAGCTTTAAATATGAAATAACAAATAACTCATTCTCATATACAAAAACAAGCAGTAATACCTATGAAAAACAGCATTTTGGGCTTCTGTTATATTCAAGTAATGCTACAATAAAAAATAATACTTTTACTCTTTTAGAAAATGGCATTAGGCTTATGGGGGGAGTATCGCGCTTTATTAGACGATCTGTTATTAACGACAATACATTTGGTTCAAATGTACATGGCATTTATAATGTTTCTGATGAAGCCCTATCCGCAAAAAAGAATACTTTTATTGTTTCATCAGGTGTGCCGTATTCGCCTAGTGCTCTGGGTATTTATTCTAGTTCTCCAGCTTTGCAAAGTATAAATCAAAATACTTTCTACAATTTTAGTTCTCAAAAGAAAGACAACTGGGCAATAGATGTTGTTGGAAATGGTTTTATGTCAAACAATATTAGCTATAACACAATTTATAAACTTCGCAAAGGTTTCCATAGTGAAGGTAATAACAGCAAACTTCAACTTGGTTGTAACAACTTTTCACAAATTAGAGATAATGATATAAATATTTATAGTGGATCAACGCTAGCCAATCAGGGTTCAGCTTTCCTTCCCGCAAGTAACAAATTTTCGGTAATGACCACAGGACAATGGAATATTCTTAATGGAGGGCCATCGTCTTTTAACTATTATCATGGATCGCTTCCTAGAGAAAACCCTTTTCCTAAATATAATGTTATTGCAATACTGGCATCAGTAAATAATCAATGTCCAACTTTATACGATTGGTATGTTACACCACAAAGCAAATGTTCAAAATATACTTTTTGGCAAGTAAGTGGTATGGTATCGTCAGGTGGGACTATTAAAGGTGTTTATAATGATTATGCTAATTCACTAGATGCTATTGAAGTTGGAGGTATTCAATCCAATGAAGTAGATGAACACAATAGGGTTACCAATGCTTATGATATGACTCTGGCCGATTTAGTGGGTGCATATGGCGATATTATGTTGGCCGATTCTATACCAGATAGTACATACAGAGATACTATTGTTAATACCTTAGCTAATCACAAAAATTTTACAGGTAAATATCTTTTGTTACAGTACTTTTTGGCTGAGAAAAATTTTTCGGCAATAAACTCACTAATCACTTCCCTAAGAACATTATATAGTAATAATGCCGATGTACTCGAATATTGTGATTATATGGATTTAATGAAACTTTACGCACAAAGTGGATACAGTACTACATGGTTAAAAAGCTATTACACTACTCTGAAAACAATGGCTGATGGCTCAGGGGTGATGTCCGTTGATGCACAAATACTTACGCAAGCTGCTGTTGATTGCGACTCTACAAACCCCTATTATGGAACAATACTATACAGTTGGCTCCCCAATGATAGTGCATGGACTCCTCCCACAGATACCAGCGGATTAGAGGTAACAAATTATCCTAATCCTTTTACATCAACCATATCCATTGATATAACAAATACAAAAAACTTTAGCCGTACTTTTAGCGTCTTATTAAAAGATATGCAGGGCAATATATTAGATACCCAACCCAAAACGGTTGGCAATGGCGCAACAGAAACTGTTGTATTAAGTTCAGGCGCTGCACCAACCGGCTATTATTATGTTTATCTTGAAGAGAGTAGTACTGTTATATATTACGGACTTGTTTATAAAAACTAAGTACACAAATTTGAAAAGAAGTTTACTATCGCTATTATTAATAGTGATAGTAAACTTTTGCTTTGGACAGGACTGGAGTGTCCGTTTCAAGCGTTTTAGGTATGATGATACACGAGCGGTAATAGAAACTTATGATAAAGGCTATGTTTTCCCTATATACCACGGAACTGAAGGAGACTATTTTGACATAGTAAAACTAGATATAAATGGTAATTTGCTTTGGAAAAAAACGTATAGATTTAACAATGGAAATATTTTTGGCTTTTTATGGCTAAACAAACTTGAAAAAGGCGGGTATTTAATAAGTGGCGTTAGTACTTCTATTGATACTCAAAACGGAGATCCTTTTATAGTAAAACTTAACGAATGTTTTGAGCCTGAATGGCAAGTAATATACAATGAAGAGGTAAATGGGTATAATTTTTTGGGTTCTGTTATTGAACTACCAAACTCTAACAACCTGATTTTAAGTATAGAAAATTTTAACAATGGTTATAATACTCTTTTAAAAGTTACTGAAACAGCAGACTCAATAATACTTCATAAGACTTTTGATAATGATCTTGGGCGTTATCATTTACTGGAGAAAAATTTGTTCTACTTTGGTTCTATCCCATTAGGCACCAAAGCAAATCCAAATTTAAAATGGGATAAAGCCATCAATTATAAATTAGACACTAATGGATTTGTCTATTGGTCTAAAATTAATGAGTTAAATGACACTATTCATACTGCCTACTTTAGTGCATCTGCCCGACACTCTGAAACCATGTTCCTAGCAGGCTATAATAATAGGCGACCAAATGCTAAAGACAATAGAATTACAGAGTCTTTTTATTTAAGAAAGATTGATACCTCAGGATATACCTTTTGGAATAAATTACTTGGTGATACTACAAAAAATGAAGCCCCCACGTCAATTGTAAAATTAAGTGATAACAAATATGCTATATATTGTGCTTACTATCCAGAAAATGATATATCCAACCAATCTTATGGTAAAATGTATGTTGTAGATTCGAATGGAGTAGTTCTGCATAAGGAGTTTGTTGACCAAAGAGTTATTAACTCCACTACCACAGGCTTTACTGCTGTACACGATATGATTGCCACCTCTGACGGTAAAATTCTTACTGTTGGTAAACTTGCTGAAAATGGGGATTTTGATGTAATCTGCAAAAAGTATAACGATGATTTGACTTTTGTACAAAAATCAAATATAAATCTAACCTACGATAGTCTTTGTACTAAACCAGTAAAAGACTCTACTTATATTTTACCCCAACCTAAAGTGCTTTACCTTGTGAAGGATTCTTTTCCTTTAGATAGTCTACACTACACCAATGCCCCTGTTTTGTCAGTCGTCCCAACAAAAAATACTCCTTTTATTAACTGCAACATATACCCTAATCCGTTTGAAACTAATATATTAATTAGTATTCCCGACTTTTATTATTTGAATTCGTCCATCAAATACATATTAACGGATCAAATTGGCAGGATTGTAGCAGAAGAAAGTATTAATAAGCCCAATACTTACATTAATCTAGTTAACGAAGCTTCGGGCTTATATTATCTCACAATTACTGATGATAAAGAGACTTTAAGCAGTTACAAAATCATCAAAAAATAAATTAAGAAAGCCCGTTGACGTTACTTTCTATAACTTACTGACTTGTTTATAAAAACTAAGTATAAAAATTTGAAACGAAGTTTGCTATCGCTATTATTACTAACTATAGCAAACTTTTGCTTTGGACAGAACTGGAATGTCCGTTTCAAACAATTTAGGTATGATGACACACGAGCCATTATAGAAACTTATGATAAAGGCGTTGTTTTCCCAATATGTCATGTTAATGAGGCTGATTATTTTGATATTGTAAAATTGGATTTTGATGGTAATTTACTCTGGAAAAAAACGTATCGATTTAATAGTGGTAATATCTTTGGTCTATTAAAAATTAACAAACTAGAAAAGGGAGGATATTTATTAAGTGGCCTTAGTACCTCAATTGATGCACAAAACGGAGACCCTTTTTTAATAAAACTTAATGAATGTTTTGAACCTGAATGGCAAGTAATATACAATGAAGAGGTAAGTGGGTATAATTTTTTGGGCTCTGTTATTGAACTACCTAATTCTAACAACCTGATACTAAGTATAGAGAATTTTAACAATGCTTATAATACTCTTTTAAAAGTTACTGAAACAGCAGACTCAATAATACTTTATAAAACTTTTGATAATGATCTTGGGAGTTATCATTTACTGGGGAAAAACTTATTCTACTTTGGTTCTATTCCATTAGGAACCAAAGCAAATCCAAATTTAAAGTGGGATAAAGCCATCAATTATAAATTAGATACCAGTGGAAATGTTTACTGGTCCAAAATCAGTAAGTTAAACGACACTACTCATACTTCCTACTTTAGTGCCTCCGCTCTTCACTCTGAAACCATGTTTTTCGCAGGCTATAATAATAGGCGACCAAATGCAAAAGATAATAGAATTACAGGGTCATTTTTCTTAAGAAAGATTGATACTTCAGGATATACCTATTGGAATAAATTACTTGGTGATACTACAAAAAATGAAGCTCCAACTTCTATGGCAAAATTAAGCGATAACAAATATGCTATTTACTGTCAATATTATCCTGAACCCGCTATTCCTAACCAATTTTATGGTCGAATGTATGTTGTCGATTCTAATGGAACTGTTTTGTATAAGCAATTTGTTGATCAAAGGATTATTAACTCTACGACCTCAGGTTTCACTGTTGCGCACGATATGATTACTACCTCTGACGGTAAAATTCTTACTGTTGGACAATTAGCAGATAATGGAGATTTTGATGTAATCTGTAAAAAGTATAACGATGATTTGACTTTTGTTCAAAAATCAAATACAACTCTAACCTACGATAGTCTTTGTACTAAACAAGTAAAAGACTCTACTTATATTTTACCCCAACCTAAAGTGCTTTACCTTGTAAAAGATTCTTTCCCTTTAGATAGTTTAAGCTACACCAATGCCCCTGTTTTGTCAGTTAGCCCAATAAAAAATACTCCTTTTATTAAATGTAGCATATACCCTAATCCGTTTGAAACTAATATATTAATCAGTATACCTGAGTTTTATTATTTGAGCTCGCCTATCAAATATGTATTGACCGACCAAACGGGTAGAGTTGTAGCGGAAAACATAATAAATAAGCCCGATACTTACATTAATCTAGTTAACGAAGCTTCGGGCTTATATTATCTCACAATTACTGATGATAAAGAGACTTTAAGCAGTTACAAAATCATCAAAAAATAAATTAAGAAAGCTCGTTAATAGTGCTTTCTATAATATCACACGCTTGATGCAATTGCTCTTCGGTAATAACCAAAGGAGGTGCAAAGCGAATAATATCGTTATGCGTTTGTTTAGCTAGTAAACCTTTATCACGCAAAGCAAGGCAAACATCCCAAGCAGTTTTTCCCTCGCCAAAAGGTTGTATTACTATTGCATTAAGCAAACCTTTACCGCGCACTGTAGTTACTAAAGGTGATTTTATTGCTTCCATACGTTGGCGGAAAATAATACCCAATGCCTCAGCATTTTCCGATAATTTTTCATCCCTCACTACCTCCAAAGCAGCCACAGCCACTTTGCAAGCCAATGGATTACCACCAAATGTACTGCCGTGCTCACCCGGTTTAATAGTTAGCATAATCTCGTTATTGGCCAATGCCGCCGATACGGGAAATACACCTCCTGAAAGGGCTTTGCCCAATACCAAAATATCAGGTTTCACATTCTCGTGGTCGCAAGCCAATAACCTACCTGTGCGGCCTATGCCTGTTTGTACCTCATCAGCAATCATCAACACATTATTGCGGGTACATATTTCACGTACTTTTTTCAAGTAACCTTCATCGGGCACTACTACCCCTGCTTCGCCCTGTATAGGCTCAAACATAAAACCCGCTACATTAGGGTCTTGGCAAGCTTTTTCTAAAGCATTAGTATCGTTATACGGTATTATTTCGTAGCCCGTTAAAAATGGCCCGAAACCTTTTCTGCAACTAGGGTCGGTTGATGCCGAAATAGCAGCAATACTGCGTCCCCAAAAATTATTTTCAACAAAAATTATCTTAGCTTGATTATCGGGTATACCCTTTACATCATACCCCCAACGGCGGCAAAGTTTTACGGCAGTTTCACAACCTTCTACCCCACTATTCATGGGCAAAACCTTATCGAAACCAAAAAATTCTGTTACAAACTTTTCATATTCACCCAATACATTATTATAAAAAGCACGCGAGGTTAACGTTAGCGTTTGGGCTTGTTCTGTAAGTGCATTAACAATTTTGGGATGACAGTGGCCTTGGTTTACTGCACTGTATGCCGAAAGAAAATCGAAGTATTTGTTACCTTCTACATCCCAAACAAAAACCCCCTCGCCCTTTTCTAATACAACAGGTAGCGGATGGTAGTTGTGTGCGCCGTAATTATCTTCAAGATCGATATAATACTGTGAGTTTCCTTTAGGTTCTATCATACTACAAAGGTAAGGTTTATAGTATGTAAGGGCAAATTATGCTGTTTATAGACAATTGTTTTAATTTTACACTTGCAGATTTTCTCTATTAGAAGTAAAGACCGTTATGATACAAAGCTTACTAACTGCCCCACACTACCAATGGGGCGATAAATGCGATAGTTGGGTACTGTGCGAAGAAGAACAACTAAACGTAAAGTACGAAAAAATGCCTCCTTATACCCGCGAGAAATTACATTTCCATCAACACACGTTACAATTCTTTTTTATACTAAAAGGTACTGCCACATTTAGCCTTAATAGTGAAGTGTGTGAAGTGCAAACCCAACAGGGCATAAGCATACAACCCCATACAAAACACTTTATAGAAAACACTACCGATGGCTATTTAGAGTTTTTAGTAATATCTCAACCACCTGTGGGTAGCGATAGGGTAAATATTGACGAATAAAACAAAAAACGGCACGCTATCGTCAATAATTATAAATTTGTTTGCTATGAATAGAACGTATACCCTGTATAGTATTTTATCGTTATTATTTTTTCCCTTTGCCCTTCAAGCTCAAAACGAAGTGAAACCACAAACGGGCAGTGTGAAGCTAATAGGCGAGTTTAGATTTGATGAAACCGACAATAGTTTTTCGCCGGGAGTACTCACCATAAAACAAGCCCCTAAACCGGGCAGTAATTTTAGCCATCGCAAAGCACTGGTTGATGCTAAAAGACAAAGCCACGTAAATACGCATACAGGCATACCTCGCAAAGCTGGCGCAGCCATTAATCCAACAGTTACCTACCAAACCTATGGCAACAGCCAAAACGGTACACCAAACGACAACGATTTGGCAGTATCAAACGGCGGTTTTGTGGTTAGTGTGCTTAACTCGAACATGCGGGTGATAGATACTAAAGGTAAAATACTAAAAAACTTTACCCTAAAGGGATTAGGGCAAATAGGCGGTATACAAAACTCTACCTTCGACCCTCGTGTGGTATACGACCCAATATCAGACCGTTTTATTATTGTTTTTTTGAACGGAAGGGATGAAAACAGCAATACTTATGTGTGTTTTTCTAAAACTAACGACCCTACGCAAGAGTGGTATGCCTATGCCCTACCCGGTAGCAACTTGTTTATGGATAGCACTTGGAGTGATTACCCCATTATAAGTATTAGTGAAGAAGACCTTTTTATCACCCTAAATATGCTAGGCAATGGCAAAGGTTTTCGTGATGGTTTTATTGAAAGTATGATATGGCAAGTAGGCAAACAAGAAGGCTACAACGGTGATACGGCACTTAAATACAACAAATGGAACGGAGTGAAATGGGCTAATGGTAGCATTTGGAGTATTTGCCCTGTACAAGGCGGCGAAAAACCCAATGGCCCAAACAGTTACTTTCTTTCAGTGCGCCCTACCGATTTCCAAAACGATAGCGTTTTTGTTACCGAAATTGATAATACCCTAAGCTCGGGCAAAGCCAAACTTAGTGTGCGTGTGGTAAAAACCAACCGTAAATACGGAGTTCCGCCCAATGCACCACAAGGCAATGGCGAGTGGCTATCTACCAACGATGGACGTATACTTACTGCAATGGTAGAAAACGGGGTAATACAATTTGCCGGAAATTGTGTAGATACCAACAGCTATACAGCAGGTATATTTCACGGGTATTTTAAAACTACCGATAACACTGCTACACTAAATATAATAAGCTCTGATACGGTTGATTATGGCTACCCTGATATTGCTTACGCAGGTAATGGCGAATCGTGGGATAATAGTGCCATGCTTACCTTCTCTCGCGTATCGCAAAAAACACCATCGGGCACAGCCGTAATGTATGTTGATAGAAATATGGGCTACTCTGATGAAATAATAGTGCGTAGTGGCACAAACTTTATAAACCAACTAAGCGATACACTTGAACGTTGGGGCGACTACTCGGGCATA
Organism: Bacteroidia bacterium; assembly: GCA_037968475.1. Classification (GTDB taxonomy): domain Bacteria; phylum Bacteroidota; class Bacteroidia; order UBA8524; family UBA8524; genus SB11. Next base: position 168,064 of record JBBKVO010000004.1, on the reverse strand, counting down.
CAACGTAAGTACGATGAACCACGTACATTTTGGTTGGGCGGTAGCTTAGGCTTTGGCAGTGCACACGGTACTGTGATTGCTGAAATTAATAACCCCGACCCTGCCCTATCTATCCCTCAAATAAAAAATAAAGTATTTGAAACCAATGTATTTCCCAACCCTGCAACCCAACAATGGTTTACGGTTGAGTTTGATTTGCCTCAAAAAGATATACTTACTTTTAGTTTGTACGATATGAGTGGCAAATTGGTATCAGAGTTGTTTAAAGATAAAGTAAAAGCAGGTACCAACCGTTTTACTTTTAATACAGCACCATTGGCAACAGGCGTATATTATTTAAATATAGTGCAAGGCACGCAAACCCTGAAAAATGAAAAAATTGTTATTAGCAACCCTTAGTCTATCGCTATTTTTTGCGGCTTGCAAAAGCAATAAAAATGCTACAAAAGACGAGGCTGCACCTTGCGACAGCATTTGGGAAGCCCCTATGCCCGCCAACGAAAACCCTGATAAGGTTGACTCGCTAAAACATGAACTAAACAAACGACGCAAAAACAAACAATAACTTGTTGTCTCCACTTGCCTACAAAATTGCCCTTACCCAAATACCCCACATAGGGCCTGTATTGGCAAAAAACCTATTGGGCTATTGCGGCAGTGCAGAAGCCATTTTTAGCGAAAAAGAACCAAAGCTGTTAAAAATACCCGGCATTGGTAAAAAACACGCCAAGCTGATTTCACAGTTTAAAGATTTTGCTAAGGCTGAGACCGAAGCTGAATACATAGAAAAGAACAATATTAATCTGTTGTTTTTTTCTGATGCGGCCTATCCCCGACATTTAAAACATATAGCAGATGCGCCTATATTGCTATACGGGCAAGGGACTATGGATTGTAACAACAGCTACATGGTGGGCATTGTGGGCACACGCAAGGCTACTGAGCAAAGCAAAGAAATTTGCGCCCAACTGGTAGCCGACTTACTACCGTACAACTGCACTATTGTTAGTGGTTTGGCTTATGGTATTGATGTAGCTGCACACAAAGCTGCCCTGCAAAACAATATGCAAACCATTGGTGTATTGGCACACGGACTTGATATGCTATACCCTGCCGAAAATGCCCCTACGGCTAAAAAAATGTTGGAAAACGGGGGATTGCTAACCGAATACCCTTCGAAAACAAACCCCGACCGTGAGAATTTTCCTACCAGAAACAGAATTGTGGCAGGTATGTGCGATGCTTTGATTGTGGTAGAAACAGATGTAAAAGGAGGCTCAATGATAACGGCTGAAATAGCATTTAGCTACAGCCGCGACGTGTTTGCTGTGCCTGCATTGCCATCATCAAAAAAGCTAAACGGCTGCAATTGGTTAATAAAAAACAACAAAGCCGCTTTAATAGAAAACGGATTGGATGTGGCTACTATGATGGGTTGGGAATTAAACAGTACATCGCCCAAAATAAAAACATTTACTCTGCCCGATAATCTAAGCGAGCACGAAACCCAAATTGCTAATATACTGCAAACAAATGCGTTGGGTATTGATGAAATAGCAAGGCAAACCAATGTATCAATAAACAAAGTATCGCTTACCTTATTAGAGCTTGAGTTGAAAGGTTTGGTAAAAAGCCTACCCGGAAAAGTGTATAAGCTAAGTTTAACTTGAGTTTGAAATAAGAAACTCCATTTACAGCGGGTTAAAACCCACTGCTGTTCCTATTACAGTCTGCAAGACGACTTAAGTCGTCTTGCAGACTGTAATTTTCGATAGAATAGGTTTTTAACCCTATTTATAAATTTACCAACATTCTTATAATCAACACATTATATAATCTATTATATCTAACTCATGTTACTTAGCTTGTCAAAAGTTAGTTATGTGTCTGCTCGATAGTCAAGTACTATTGGTGTTCTTTTACAGCCCCCTACCCCCTTCGCTTACGCACTTATGTTTCGATTCCGCTCAACATGACAGCCCACAAGCGGGACAATGAAGTGTTTACTGTTTTGACAAAGTATGTCAAAACCAAAGGGCAGTGGCGTGGCTTCCCTCCTTTCTATGTCGTCCTGAACGAAGTCGAAGAGTTGTGTGCGGAAAGGAGGGACTGAGGGTGGTCAAAGTTGACGTATTCAACTATCTTGTTACTATAATCTGCTTATCCCGCTCTTACGTTGGTTTATAATATCTCCACTAAAGGGCATAAAAAAAGGGGCATAAGCCCCTTTACTCTTTATAAACTAAAACCTGATTTACTTAAACAAGGTAATAGCTAAATATTTTATAGAAAGCGTAGTAAGGTTGTTTACATCTTCAAGTGAAATTGAAGGTATTTTTATTTTAATGCTCGAAAGCAAACTCGGAGTTTCTTTTTTTACCTCGCTAGTAGCTGTGGTACTGGCAGTAGTAGTTTGGGGTTGTGCTGTGCTAGGGCTGGCAGTACTTGTGCTTGCCGTTTGCGTGCTGGCTTGTGAAGTGTTATTTACTCGGGTTTGTGTGCTGGCCAGCATAAGTGCATCAGCCATACCAACAACCTCAATAGTAACTTGTGGGTTTATATCACCAAATAAGTCAATGGCTTTTGACGCTGCATTTGAAACATCAATAACTCTTGAGTTACGGTAGTTAAAACGGTCGTTAATTCTAACGGTAACGCTTTTATTATTTTTAAGATTGGTAACCTTTACTAAGGTATTAAACGGTAATGAGGCGTGGCGGGCAGTAAACTCGGTTGAAGCATAAACTTCGCCGCTTGCTGTAGATGTACCTTCATAGGCCAAAGGGTAGGTGCTGGCAAAGCCTTTAGTAGTTTGTGAAAAACCTACTAATGAAGTAGCAACCATTAAAAAAACCAACATAGCGCCGGTAGTAAATATCCTCATACGTTAAATGAACTGGGTTTGTGTGTATTACAAAACGTTAACATTTACAAGAATAGTGCCTAGGTGTTAAATTTCCAAACAAAAAACACTACAGCAACTAAAAATATTAATAAAAAGTGTATGTGTATATACTTTTAGTCGATAACAACTTGAAAAAAAGCCTGTTAACATTATAAAAAAAGGCACATATTTTTTAAGCTAGTCTGCTGCAAAAGAATAGATTACAAGGGTTTTGACACATAATAGTATAACAAATTATTAACATTTAATAGCACAGGTTGTGGACATTAATATAACTGGCTAAAGGCCGCGTGTAGCTATTTTTGTAGCAATGGATACTAGTGTGTTACAGGGCTTGCAAATTGCCTTTGGCCTTTTTGCCCTTATACAAATACTATATTATTTAGGAGTATTTAGCAGGTTAGCGTGGTATAAACCCAAAACTGTACAGCAGCCGCTTGAGCCTGTCTCGGTAATAATAGTTGCCAAAAATGAGGTTGAAAACCTAAGCAATCACCTTCCCCATTTTTTAAACCAAAAACACCCGCAATACGAGGTGGTAGTGGTAAACAACTGCTCGTGGGATAAATCGGAAGAGTTGCTAAAAGAAATGGCAGCGCAATACCCTCAATTACGTATTGTAACTATTGAGGAGCAAGAACGCTACCCTAAAGGCAAAAAATTTGCCCTTACGCTGGGTATAAAAGCTGCTAAATACGATACACTGTTAATGACGGATGCAGATTGCCTGCCCGCCAGCGAAAATTGGATAACCCAAATGCAACAGGCCTATACCCCAAAAACCGAATTGGTTTTAGGCTACGGTGCATACAAAAAAACAAGTGGTTTAATAAACTACCTTATCCGTTACGAAACTTTTTATACTGCTATGCAATACCTTTCGTTTGCATTGGCAGGAAGCCCGTATATGGGTGTAGGGCGTAACCTTAGCTACCGCAAACAAACCTTTTTTAAAGTAAAAGGATTTGCCAGCCACAACCATATCTTATCGGGCGATGATGATTTGTTTGTAAATGAGGTGGGCAACAAAACCAATTCAGCCATTAGCATACAACCCGATGCTTTTACCACATCTATACCCAAAGAAACTTGGGGCGAATGGATGAAACAAAAAAGCCGCCACCTGCATACTGGTCGCTATTACAAATTGGGACACAAATTTTGGTTGTCGTTACTAAACATAAGCCACATATTATTTTTTATACTGGGCATTACCCTTTTGGTATTGTGGCAACAACCTGAGGTAACAGGTATTATATTTGGCGTACGCTGGCTGTTTATGTTTATAGTATTTTATGGTGCTATGACTAGACTAAAAGAAAACAACCTTATATGGGGACTTTTACTTTTAGATATTTTTTACTTTGTATACTACCTGCTAATGGGTATTCGTACCTTGTTTAGTCGCCAAAAAAAATGGATGTGGTAAACCTATGGTAGAACTTATAACTCAATATTTCCCCAACCTCACCCCAAAGCAAATAGGGCAGTTTGAACAATTGCAACCCTTGTATGCCGAGTGGAACGAGAAGATAAACGTAATATCGCGTAAAGATATAGAGCAATTGTACGAGAGGCACGTGCTTCACTCATTAGGAATTGCCAAAGTAGCTCAATTTGCTGATGGCACTAAACTGTTGGATGTAGGCACGGGTGGTGGCTTCCCCGGTATACCCTTAGCCATTTTGTTCCCTAACTGCCAGTTTACATTGGTTGATTCTATTGGTAAAAAGATAAAAGTGGTGCAAGAAGTAGCCGCTGCTATTGGGCTAGAAAACCTTACGGCACGCCACCAACGTGCCGAAGACATCGAAGGAAAGTTTGATTTTGTTATTAGTCGTGCAGTTACCCGCCTTACTCCTTTTTATGGCTGGATTGAACGGAAGATAAATAAAGGCAATAAAAGTAGCCTGCCCAATGGGGTTTTGTACCTAAAAGGCGGCGAACTGGATGAGGAGCTAAACGAATTTATAAAAACCTACCGCAAAGCCTACTTAAAGGTACACCCGCTAAATACTTTTTTTAAAGAAGAGTTTTTTGAAACCAAAGCCCTAGTGCAAGTTTGGTTGTAAGCCTAAGGTAATTTTCCTTTTGCAAAAGCAGCCGATAATTTCCCATTGCTATTGGTACGATTAATAGTCATATAGTAATATTCTGTATCAGTAATAATTCCAAACGGTGTTTCTGAAAAGACATCGCTTCCCAATTTTTCTTGTCCAAATACTTTACCCTTTACATCGGTTGTTACTACAAAAACATCTGTTTGTTGATTGGGTAAAATTGCGCCATGCCCCGCAAGAATAATTCTTTGTTCATCTTGTGATAGTGTAATAGCATCAAAGCTGCCGTTTTGCAAGAGTGTATAAGGTTGTTGCCACAATACATCAAAACTACCATTAACGCTCAGTATATAGCCATTATAGGCAGTAGTGATAGGGCTAGGTGCCGAACCTGCTATATAAATTTCTCCAACATTATTTTGAATCATCGCACTTGGTTTAAAACCACTTGTATTGCCAACCCACTTGGTATAAAATGTATCATTAATTTGTGTATTGTACTTAAGCAGCCAACATTGTTTAGGATTTGCCTTATTTTTTTCTGTATATCCTGCTATTGCAATATTTCCATCATCTTGCACAACAGCATCTACGGCTATTGTATTATCGTCAAACCTAAAACTTTTAGAATCTGTAGAGTTCAATTGTGTGTCAAAGTTCAAGACTACAGCTCTTGTAATATTAAATTTATCCGTACTGTTGCATAAAACTATAAATCCATTTTGATGCTCAAGTATTTTTTTAATTTGTAAACTACCCGAAATGGTTATATCAGAAACACTCGAAAACCAATTACTACCTACTAAGTTTGAATAAAAAGTAGTGAACCCATTGTAATACTTATTGCTAATAACTACCTCTCTTCCTGAAATATTTTTTTGAGTAAGAATACCTCCTGTTTTCTCTGAAGTAGTATCTCTATTATGTATTATCGTACGCAATTTATAGGCTTCATTTATTGGTTTAGCTACATCAATAATGGCTACTCCAAACAGATAAAAAGAAGGTGAAAAATCAATATTTTTTTCATTTATACCTATACACAACTTAGTATTATCTAGTCTGTAAAAGTGCGAAATTTTGGTTTCTGTCCCTTTTATAAAAGAAGATTTAATTTCTATAACCTCTGTGGTTGATTTTATTGTTTCACTTTCCTTTTTCTTACATTCTGAAAAGAAAATAAGTGCTAAAAACAAACCCGCCCATGCATATCTATTCATACTAATTTCCCAATCTGTCTTTAATAAATACACCGTGAGATTTTCCTGCTATATCAATCCTATTGCAGGCTAAATAATAAAACTCTTCATCGGCAATAATATCTTGCGGTAATTCGGTATAGTTAGGCTCGCCGTATTTTTTGCGCCAAAGTTCTTTTCCATCCTCATCAAAACACACCAAAAATATATCTTCGGGTTGCCCCACCCCTTGCATACTGCGCCCTGCTGCTATAAAGGTTTTAGTATTGGGGATATTAACCACTGTATTAAACCCGTCATGATATTGTGTTCCAAAGGTCTTTTCCCAAATTTTACCACCTTTATCATTAATCTTTAATACATAAGCATCGTGCTCGGGTGCTCCAAAACTTGTTGAGTGGCCAGCAATATAAAGTTCACACCCTCCTCGTGTTATCATACGTTGTGGCTCTTCATACCCAGCTCCACCAAATGTAGTATCCGTAATTAAATAGCCATTCCTATCCAATTTCAAATACCAAATATCTCTATCACCTGCACCTTTACTATAGGTATAGGCCAATATACCGTAGTTGTTATCACATAAATCAACGGCATCCATTGCCATATCATTACCTGCACCACCAAATTCTTTTTCCCATATTTTGCTAAATGTTGGTGAGAATTTTACTACAACAACATTTTTGTCGTTTCCGTTTATTTTAGCACCCACTAACAAGTAACCGTCATTTACATCTACTAATCGTATAGGTTCTATGTTATCCAATCCCTGATTAACAATAGTTGAAATTTGCATTTGTCCAAAACCTTGTAAATTATACAACTTTGTATTTATTGTACTACCTGTTGCATGGTCGGTTACAAAGCCAATCATTTGATAATTATTCTTATGCAATTTCATAGATCCTTTATGTGTGTTAGCTCCTGCAGTAAAGTGAAAAGTGCTTTTTGCTTTTTGGATATCCTTTGATTCATTACTAACATCCAATACATAGTGTTTAGTTTCTCTTTGTTGAAACTGAGTTAATACCTCAGCCGTTTGTAGTACAAATAATTGATTTAAAAAGGGATAACGCACCATACCCTCAATAGAAATATCTTTTCCCTCTTCGCTAAAAGTAATATAAGCAGGGTATTGTACCACTTCTTTTTCATCTTTTTTGCAAGAGCCTATTGCCAGCAAAACCAGTACACACCAAATAGTCTTTTGATAATTCATACGCTTCACAACGAAATTTACCCAATTTTAGCGTACAGTGTTAAGAGTTTTCGACGGAAATCGGCAGCACAATAAAAAACACAGTGCCTCTGCCTTCTTCTGATTCAAAGGTGATTTTACCGCCAAAACTTTCGATAATTTTTTTAGATATAGCCAAGCCTAAGCCCATACCCGATGATTTGGTACTAAAACTGGGTATAAATACTTTATTGGCTTCGGTTTGGGGTATACCTTTTCCGTTATCGGTTATTGATACTGTAATCTTATCGTTTTCAACCTCCATAGCTATATCTATACGGCCTTCTTCATCCTCGGGTATGGCTTGTATGGCATTGGTTACTATGTTTTTAAACACCCGCGAAAGTTGGTCTCTATCGGCCGATACACGTATTTCTTTTTCAACTCTATGAAAACGTACTAAAAGGTTTTCGGTATCTTCATACAAATGAGCCACCAACTGCAATAAATCGTTCATCTCCAATTGCTCTACCACAGGTTCGGGCATTTTTGAAAACGATGAAAACTCTGATGCAAGATTTGATAAACTGTCTATCTGCTCTATCAATACATTTGTTACACGTTTAAAAGTATCGTCAATATTATCACCCTTTGCCAGCCAAGCCCTTTGCAAGTGTTGCAGGCTCAGTTTCATGGGGGTTAGCGGGTTTTTAATCTCGTGGGCAATTTGCCTTGCCATTTCGCGCCAAGCCCCTTCCCTTTCGCTTTCGGCCAGTTTGCCTGCGCTATCTTCAAGGGCAATAATCATTTTATTGTATTGCGCCACCAGCTCACCAATCTCGTCCTCGTCCGTCCACTCTATCACCTCATTTTTACTGCTAAGACTAAGTTTTGATAGTTTGTTTTGTATAATGGTGAGTGGTGCTGTTACCCTTTGGGTAATAAAATAAGCAAACACAGCCGCCACCATAAAGAACAAAATGTATAGGTTGACAAAGTTGACAAAGAAGGCTGATATTTCCTCGTTCAACTCGGCTTCGTTAGTAAAGAAGGGTAAATTGAGATAAGCGACTACATTTTGCCGCGTATCTAATATAGGAAGATAGGCCGACTCGTAGTTGAGTGTGCCAATTTTTTCATCATGGATATAAAACGATTTCTTTTCTACTTTTAGCTTTTGATAGGCTACTGCATCAATTTGACGAGCTACTAAACCGCTGGTAAATATTTTATTTTTGGTTGAGGTGATTAATTCGCCATCGGGATTATAAAAGTTTATATCGGTTTCGTAAAAATCACCTATTTGGTTTAGGTATGCGGTTAGCTCATCGGGCAACATCAGTTGCATTTCGAACTGTGCTTGATTTTCGAAAGCGCCCGCTACCGATTTAATTTTTTGCGCCATGCGGTCGCCCTGCCTTTCGGTATATTTATAATCAATATACCCCAAGAAAATATAGCCCGATAGCAGCAATATGGATGATACAAGGGCAAACATGGTAACTTGTATACGAGTACTAAACAATACCCCTTTGGGTCTGGTAATTGGCGTTAACCTATTCATCACCTTATAAAACCGCGATAGTGATTTCCATCTGTTTGAATAATTAGCCAACATAGCCCTCAGGGTAACTACTATGCTGTTATACACAAACAGCAGGGCTATAAACAGCAGCAGCATTAAAAACAGAAAGCTAAATACTGCTAGGGGCTGCAATATGCTGTCTTCTTTTTTACTTACTACTACGCTAATTTTATTGGGCTCGTGTTTTACCAAATGGCTATACCCGTTGGCATTTACAAACTCTTTGCCCCCTGTTGTATCAATTGAAAAATTAAGGGCGTAACTATACTTGCCACCTTTGTTTACCAGTTTATCGTTTTGGTATAAGGCATACGAGTATCTATAGGGTGGTGAGTTGCTATTGCTACCCGATTGCGAAAGCAGCTCTGAAAACAAACTTTGGTCTTGTATTAATTTCCGTTTTAATAGAATGTACAAGCTACCCATAGTACGTGTGCCTGTACAGTAATCGTATTTGGCTATATAGGTATATTGTACTGATGGGTATAGTATGTAGTAGAAATAGCTGCTAAGGGTTGATTGTGCAAAGTTGTTATACAGGTTATCTACAAACTCGTAAGTGTAGTAGTTGTTCTCTCTATAAAAATTGCCCAGTGTATCGTAATCAAAAATCTCTACATCGTATTTGCCCAAATAGCCTGAAAAATAGAGTTGCTTGATGTGTTTTTCTAAATCGCGTTTTGAAAATACTGCATTGGCAAAATAATTAAACACCCGTGGGTCTGATGCCAGTTGATGCTCTATATCAACAAACATATTTTCGGCCTCAATATCTTTAGAGTCGCTTAGTTGTATGCTATACAGTTTGCGTATTTCGTGCTCTTTATCAATATTAAACCTATAAAACAGTAAAGCCACAAATACCGATACCACAAACACAAAGGCCAATGTTTTTTGCGGTGCCGATAGGCCTTTGGCCAACTGCAATACCAAAAGCAAGGCAAAGGCGTATGCGGGTGCTTGTATTAGCAATGTGGTATTAAACTCAGCATGGCGAAGCAATTGGTACACTGCATAGCCTGCCACTGCTATTATTGCAAACAGAAAAAAATTGCGCCCGCTTAGTTTATACCTAGCCATGAGCAAATACACCAAGTTGCTGGCAAAAAAGTGAATGGATACCAGCAGGGCTGTAATAAGCAAGCCTATTAAACTAAACCATGTGAAGTGAAATATATTTGAAATATCGAAAGGTATGTTAGAATCGAGAATAAGGCTTTTTATGGTGTTAATAATAAATGCGGTAAACACTATAAGCACAAAAAATGCGGGGATAAACAAATAGCTTATCTGCTTAATTTTTTCGGCCTCTTTATCGTTTTTGCTTAATTCGGCAAGGCCTTGTTTGTATAGCGTAAATACAAAAACAAATAGCAATACTACATTGACTAATAGCGACCCAAGCGACGAGAACAAGCCTGTAGAGGCATACACACCGGGGTTGAATAATTGACTGCCTTGCAAAAAGGAAGGGAAATGCAAATCGACCAACAGTAGTTTTATACCAAACAGCACCAGCGCAAAAAACAGGGTGCCCAGCAAAAAATTATTGTGCTGCAAAAACCACTCGTATTGGTTGGATAGAAAAATAAAAAATAGCCACAAGCCCAAAAGGGTAAGCACCACCACGGTTATACTTAGCGAGTTGGGGTTGAAGGGATGCAAAGCCAAGTAGAACATTTTTTTGCCAAATATGCTGCGCACAGGGGCAAAATCTTGCAGAGGTTCTTTGCTTATTTCGGCAGTGTTTTCTATATCTACATCGTTGGCAAAGGTGTTTTGCAGGTAGCGGTTGCTGTATTGATAGTGCCTGTAAAAATTGTATAGCACCACAAAGGTGTATTTGCCTTCTTTTTTCTTTTTAAATAAATACCAGCCATTTTGTGCTTTTAGCACATCAATCTCGGTAGTTGTTTGTTTGGCTACTTCGTGCGGCTCTACAAGGTTTGACGACCAAAAAACTAGAGACGAATCTTCAAACGCCAATAGTATTAAGCCTTTGCGCTCTAGTGTGCTTTTATTTTCAAGGTTAAAGCCATTGCCCACAAAGCTGTATAGCAAACTATCATTAGCCAATAGTTTTTCAATGGTTTTTTCTTTGGCATTAAGATGATCTTGTAGGGTACGGGTTATTTGGCCGTAATCGCTTTTGCGTGCATCTTGGCTTTTATCTATATAGTAGCCCACCGACAGTAGCAATATGGCTATGCCCAACAATACCCAACGGTTAGTAATTATTAATCGAAATTTAGACATTAAGCCTTTTTCCTTCTTTTCTTAAATTTTTATTTCATGCGTACATCCAGCGCATCGCGCAAGCCATTACCCACAAAGTTAAACGACATTACCAAAAGCATTATGGCTACCCCTGGCACTATAGCAAGATACGCTGTATCTAAAACTATATATCCGTAATGCTCTTTTATCATCATGCCCCAACTGGGTATGGGTGGCTGCACGCCAATACCCAAAAAGCTAAGTCCCGCCTCAAGTAATATGGCTGCGGCAAAATTGGCTGCCGCTATTACTATTACGGGTGCTATAATATTGGGTAGTATATGCCTGAAAATTATTTTAACATCTTTATAGCCTAGCATTTGCGCAGCTTTTATAAAATCTTTTTCGCGCAGTGCTATTACCTGTCCACGCACAACCCGTGCCACTTCTACCCACATGGTTAACCCAACAGCAATAAAAATTTGCCAAAAGCCTTTGCCCAGTGCCACACTAACGGCTATAACCATTAGCAAGGTGGGCAGCGACCATATTACATTGATAAGCCACATTACCACAGCATCAACCTTGCCGCCGTAATAACCTGCCAAGCCTCCTAATATTATACCTATAAGCAACGATATAGCAACGGATATTATACCCACTGCCAATGATATACGCGAACCCAACACCATGCGGCTAAACATATCGCGGCCAAAACGGTCGGTACCCAGTATATATGTTTTTGAGGTGATGAGTTCTTCGCTCACTTCGTCGGCATTTTTTATGCTCAACTCTTTAAAGCTGTACTTTGCCACAGGGCCTTCCATACCTGCTATACCCAAATACTCGTTTACAATAACAGTATCGTTTACAATGGTGTATTTTTCAATAGGCGTTAGTCGGTAGGTTTCTTCTTTTCCGTTAAAAATTCTGCTAAACCAGCTTTTTTGTGTGTTACCCGTAGGTGTTTTAAAAAACTGCATACTAAACCCTGGTTTTTGTAGTGCTAGAGATAGTTGCATAGTATTGGCATTGGTGCTTTTATCGGGTATAAAAACGTAGGCAAACAAAGCTAATACTACCATAAGAGCAATAAAAATACCTCCGGCCACTGCCAGTTTATTGCGCATAAACTTTTTACGAAAAGGGCTTTTTGGTTGCACGCTGCAATGTAATGAAATTCAAAATACTTACGATAGTGAGATGGGTTGAAACCTATCGCTTTTGCAATTACAGTCAGAAGGACGACTTAAGTCGTCCTTCTGACTGTAATTTTTATAGAGTAGGATTTTAATCCTACTGCAAAATACATCGGGTTGAAACCAAAACTAGATAGGGATTCATCCCTATCGGGATTTCCGTATGGTGCTTTTTAACTCACCCCAAGAAACCTTAACCTGTGATGGGAATATTTATACATCCAATGGATAAATATTTTCTGAAAACTTTTTCCAATTAGCGGAGTTTTCAAATACCTCCTCTGAAGAAGCATTAGCCCACATAAAAAAGGGATAATTACAAATAATGGCTGCTATGCAAAAGCAATTAGCAGAAGTGAAGTTAAGCCCTTACCATATTCATTGATTCCACCTATTAAAGCAGTAAACAGGTATGATGCACTAACCAAACCACAAGCAACAACAGATTTTTCAAATATTAAAATATATAGCAGCTTCACTACTTTGCAAAAAAACTTCCTGCAGCCCATTGCAAACTAGCCATAGATTTATAGTAATCGGCTTTTAACTGAAGTAGCTTTTTTTGAGTATCTAACATCTTGTTTTCACGTGTATTGACCAAAAACAACGAGCTTTCGCCCAATCCAAAGCGAATATCTTCAGCTCCGTACAAACTACTATAATTGGCCTGTGTAATTTCTGTTAGTCGTATTTGTTCTCGCAAGGCTTGCATACTGTTTGTAGCTTGCACTATTTTATTTTCAATAGCCAGTTTGTCATAGGCACGCCCGTACTCTGTCTCCGTTATTTTAAGATTTACTTTATTGCGCTCGCCCCTAGCCTCGGATAAGCGAAGCGGTAAGCTAAAGTTAATGGCAAATTTGTTATTGTTTTCAAGGTATGCCCTATCTACCGCATCAAAATTTCCATAGCCTTTGCTAAGCATATTGGCTGATACGGTAAAATCAGGCAACAGGTTTTGTGTTCTAAACCTTTGTTCTACTTCAAGTGCATCCAATTTGTAATCATAGCTTTGTAACTTAGGGTGTTGATTAATAGATAATAAATTAAGCGAATCAAGCAATTCTTGCCCCAGTGCTTCAAAATCAGCAATGTGCCAAAGGGTATCGGGCACTATTTCATCGGGCAAGGCATACGGTTCATTATTCTCAAGCCATAAATAGTTAGATATTTCAAGCGTAGCATTGGCCAGTTTTACTTCAGCTTCATTTAGGTCAACCAAAAAGTTATATAACTGTGCGTGTGCTTCAACGGTATCAATGGCAGCGACTTCTCCTTGTATTTGAAGACTTTTTACAAATCCAAAACGCCGTTGGTTTATAGCTACTATGTTTTTAATTAATTGGTATGATTTGTAACTATACGCCCAACTCCAATAAGCTTGCATTGAGCTATACAGCAAATCGTTCATTTGCAGCACCATTTCCTGTTCGCTTTGTTTAATGCCTAGTTTGGCTTGTTTAAGCAAATTGCGGCGTTTATCCATCAATAGGTTTTTTGCCAATGGTATGTTTATGCCCACATAGCTGCTTTGTCCCAATGTATTTTCAGGGTTGGTGCGCCCACCGCCCAATTGTTCTGTACCTGCCTTTATCTCTATACCATACCAAGTAGGTATTTTAAGTTCAGTGTTTAGGTAGTTGTAGTAGTTAATTCCTCCAAAATCTTTGTTTTGATATTTTGCAGCGAGGTAGGGATCGAAACCACCGCGCGATTTTATCAATTCAGCTTGTGCTTGCCGTATCACCAGGGCGACTTTTTTAGCCGTAGGATGGTACTTTTTTATAATATCAACGTACTCTTGCTGAGATAACATTTTTAGCGCAGTATCCCCTTGTCCATTACCCATAACGGTATAGGGCAATGAGAAGACAAACAGAAACGTAATAAAAATCGTGTTAATATTTACTTTTATTCTCATCTACTGCTTGTTTAGGGGTGTAAAAATCAGGTGGGAAACCATTTATGTTTCGCCATAGCTCGTACCATACAGGCACATCGTTAAGCAGCAGTATGCCTTGCGCCCCTGCACCAACACGAAGGGTTTTTGGCCACGATTTTTTAGCAGAATCTTCGGCTACTAATACCCTAAATTTTCCGTTTTTACTTAGCGAACTTTCTATGGCTACTACTTTGCCTGAAAATGTACCAAACGACGATTCTGGCCAACCGCTAAACACTAATGCGGGGTAACCATCAAATAAAAATTGCACCTGTTGGCCTTTTGCCAAAAGTGGAACATCTACTGGGCGCACAAAAATCTCGACGGCATATTGCATATCGTCGGGTACAATTTCTACTATCATCTCACCTTCTTTTACCATCTCGCCCAACCCTGCTTTTCTTGCTTTTATTACTTGCCCGTCTTGCGGTGCTGTAATAAAATACAACCCTTGCCGCACATTATAGTTCATGTATTGGTTTTCAAGTTTTGCTACTTCACCCTCGCCAACAGCAATTTCTGATAATACTTGGAAACGATCGCCCTCTACTTTTTGCATTTTCTCCATATACTCTTGGCGGGCTGAGTTTTGTTCTATCTGAAAACGTAACAACTCTTGCTTTGAGTTATTAAACTTAATTTGTGCATTATTTTCCTTGGCTTGGGCATCTTGTTTGGCCTGATTTCGTATTTCCAGTTGGGTTAGCGATACCAAACCGCTGTCGTACATTTTTAGCTGCCTATCGTATTGTGCTGTTTTAATTTTGTAATCGTTAATAGCCGCTAGCATATCCATACTATCGCTATTAATCTTCATCCGCTGCTGGGTAATTTTATTTTCTATTTCTGATATTTTAAACTTTAACGTTTTTTGCAATACTATAAGTTGTTCGCCCTGCACACTTGCCTTGCCTTGATAGCTTTCTATTGCGCCCAACTTGGCTTCAATTTGTTCCTTAGTTCGTTCTAATAATTCAGGATCTAAATAGGCATCTTTTACTTCGGTCAATTGTATTATGGTATCTCCCTTTTTCACATAATCTCCCTCTTTTACATACCATTTAGCTACTTTACCTGCAATAACAGTATTTAACTCTTGTGGTCGTTGTTCTTGTCGAAGCGTTGTTACATTTCCTGCTGTGCTAACGTGTTGTGTCCACGGAATAAAAAAGGTTATGACCATAAAAACCATAAAGCTATAAAACCAGTATTTTATTTTTGCTTCTTTACCGCTACGATAAAGGGCTTTAGCTGATTTTGGTTGATAATTATTATAGGATGTTTTTTTATCAATCATGTTAAGCTATTATTTCTAGTTTACTATCCTTTAACTGGTAAGTAACATCACATTTTTTTGCAAAATTAATGTCGTTACACACTATAACTACTGTTGTTTGAGGCAGTTGCTTCAAAATATAGTCTTGTATTTTTTTCTTTTCATTATCATCCATTGCTTGCCAAGGTTCATCAAGCAATAATAGCTGCGGTTGTTTTATTAAATTTCTAAGCAACAGTACTTTTTGCATTTCTGTTTGCGATAGGTTTTTTCCATCGCTAATCAGGTATTTATTCAATCCGTCTTTTCCCTCCTCTATCAAACTACTAAGTCCAATCTCTCGGGCTATTTGTACTATTTTGTCTATGCTAATAGGTTTGCTACCCTGCAACAAATTTTCTAATAAGGTGCCGTCAAAAACCTCGTGGTGGCTAATTAATAAACCTGTTTCTGCTCGAATAGAATTGTAGGTATAATTTGCATAAGGCAAATCGTTTATTAGCAGTGTACCACCATAATCCTGTATTTTACCCCCCAACAAGCGCAGTAAGGTAGATTTTCCACTACTACCCGCTCCTGTTATAGCCACTTTTTTTCCTCTTGTGATAGAGAAGTGAGCATTATCTATTACTTGTTTTATACCGTTATGATACGATAAACCCTCGGCGCGAATACTAATACCTTTTTCCGCTGTACTTAGTTCTATTTCGCCTGATATTTCTTCGGGCAACTCCAGTATTTTGTCTAGTTTATTTACAGCGGTAAGCGTATCGTAAATGGTTTCTAGGTTTATTATAAATTTTTCTACCGCGCTTATCACAGTCAATATTACAATTTCGGTAGCGATGAACTGACCTATACTAAGCTGCTGTTCAATTAACAAATAAGTACCTACTATAAACATCACCGCAGTTATAAGTACCTTTAGTATAATAAGCCACCAATATTGAAACACTAATATTTTAAAGTGCGACGTACGAAAATTGAGGTAATTAACGGTTTCATCGTCGGTTCTTTTAACATTTAGAACTGATGATGGTGCAAATTTGAAGGCTGATAAGTTGCGGGTTATTTCCTCAAGCCAAGCCGCTACTTTGTATTTGTAGTCGCTTTCTTTAATACTGGTTTCTAAACCTTTGTGGCCTGAGAAGCGCATAACTAAAACCAATACAAACAGCAAGAAAAGGCCAAACAGAATAAACACAGGGTGATAAAAACTAAGTACTAATAAACCAAACACCAATTGTATTGAAGCTAAAGGAACATCAAGCAACAGTTTAGCAACGCCTTTTTGCACAGTAACTACATCAAAAAAGTAGTTTACCTTGTGGGGCAGGTATGCTTTGGCTTTCCCTAAGTCTATTTTGGGTAAAAACTCAGCATAAGCAAGGGCATAACTACTAAATAGTTCTTGCTGTAATTTCTCAATTAGCCTCATTTGGCTTATTTGTATAATACCACCCACAAGTACCCCAAGTACCACCAAACCAATAAGTATAACTAAAGATGTTGATACTGCATTACTAAGAACATAGCTAATAATGGTTTGTATTCCCAACGGCAATGAAAGCTGTATTATACCAGCAAAAAACGCAAAAAAGTATATCGAAATAATCGTCTTTTTTCTACTCGAAAAAAGGCGGTGTATTTTTACTATAGGATGTGTTTTAAAATCTTTATTATTCACCATATTTGTTTTATAGCCCTTGTGCCAACCGGCACTCCCTTTTGCCTCAGTATATTATTAAAAAACTTTAGCCAGCAAAGTTCAAAATATTTTGCCAAAGTTGTTGCAAAGCAAATTTCTGTCCACTTTTAAAAAATTTACCCTATTCACCTTTATTCCTATAAAAAAAGTCAACAACTTTTATCTGTTTTTGTTGTGTACATACCTTTTTTTAACTATTTAGTATTGGATATAAAAATTGGGTTAATTGATAATACAGCGGTATACCTACCAATACGTTGAATGGAAAAGTAATACCTAGTGATGCCGTGAGTGATAATGTTGGGTTAGCATCAGGCAAAGCAATTTTCATAGCGGCTGGTGCTGCTATGTATGATGCACTTGCTGCCATAGTGGCCAATATAAATGAGCCTCCAAGGCTTAATCCTGTTAATGAAGCTATACATACTCCTAGCAACGCCGATATTAAAGGCATAATCAAACCGAAGCCAAGCAAAAATGCACCTACTTTTTTTAGGTCTTTTATACGTCCAGCACTCACAATACCCATCTCTAACATAAAAAAACACAAGAATCCCTTAAACAAGTCGAGAAAAAACGAGTTAATGGCCACATTATGCGTGTAGCCTGTTACTAAACCAATGGCCATGCCACCAAGTAACAGCAATATGGTTTTGCCAAAAAACACCTCGTGCAAAATTGCTTTTAGTTTTAGTGGAGCAGCACCTTTGGTTCTCACTCCTAAGCGGGCAAGTACAATGCCTACTGCAATAGAGGGTATTTCTAACATTACTAATAACACTGTGCTGTAACTTTCATACTCTACATTTAGGTTTTTAAGGTAGCTTAGGGCTACGGCAAATGTTACCGCACTTACTGAACCATAGTGTGTAGCTATAGCAACTGCATTTGTTCTGTCAAACTTACCTAGTTTTAATAGTATAGTAAAGGCAATAAAGGTGATTACGACACCTAACAAAAGAGTGCCTGCTGAGGGAGCCACAATTTGAGAAAAATTGTTGTGCGAGAGTTCAATACCGCCTTTAATCCCAATGGATAAAAGTAAGTAAATGCTAAGTGTTTGGTAAAAACTGCCCGGTACTTTAAGGTCTGATTTCATCAGAGCCGCAAACACACCAAGGGCAAAAAACAATACTACAGGGTCTAAAAGTGCTTCCATAAATTGAATGCAAACATAATAGTATTACTATTAATAATAGCAATACTATTATGTCGCTATTTATAGTTTTATTACTATGTTTGTAGCTTTACTATTAACAATATGGAATTATACCTTCAAATAAAAATGAACAAAAATCTCTATTTACGAGACCCCGAACAGTCGGAACTGGGGCAACGGATTATAGAAGAGGGTATAAAATTGCTAAGTAAACTTGGGTATGAAGATTTTACTTTTAAAAAACTTGCTTTAGAGATAAAAACTACTGAGGCTAGTATTTACCGTTATTTTGAGAACAAGCACAGGCTACTGATATATATTATTACTTGGTATTGGCATTGGATAGAATATCAACTTATGTTTCATACTAATAATATCAAAGATCCTAAAGAAAAGATTGATATAATAATACTAATACTTACTTTTCAGCTAGACGATAAAATAAATAGCTATGGACATATTAACAAAGAGGCATTACAACAAATTGTAATTACGGAATCGTCAAAATCATACCTAACAAAAAATGTTAATAGTGATAACAAAACACAACTGTTTAAACCTTATAAAGATGTATGTGCCCAAATAGCCAATATCATTTTAGAATTCAACCCTAAGTTTGAGTATTCACGTTCATTAGCCAGTTCTTTAATAGAAATATCTCACTTTCAAGTTTTTTTCAAAAACAATCTCCCCAAACTTACTGATTTTGGAGGGGTAGAAGGTACATTACCAGTGGCCGATTTTCTTAAAAAAGTAGTATTTTCGGTAATAAAAAAGTCTTGATATTATTATACTGTCCTTCACAGAAATTTGTTCATTTCCAAATAGTTGATATAATCGCTAAATTTTCTGCTAGCTCTTAATACGAAAGGAGCGATAGCCGAAGGAATGCAGAGGGACTTAAATATACTCTGTGGTTTTGCATCCATTGCTTCCCCCACGACAGGTTAAAACCCGTCGCTATTGATACCCTTTCGGGATTGCCGACAGGTATGAATAGCATCGGTTTCAAACCGATGAGAGAGAAAAAATAAGAAACTTTAAACAGATAGGGATTAATCCCTATCCTATTCATATAATAAGCACTAATTTTTTGATATGCTGATTTCTAAACCAGAACCGAGAGGTATGAATAAAATCGGGTTTCAACCCGATTAAAACCTTAAAACTGTTATTACTTTTCGGCTAAAAACCTTAACCCTTTAGCCGTCATACAATAATGGTATGCGCGCATATTATCACTATCGTACATAAAAGTAGTTTTATAGTCGCCCGTTTTCTCGTCCTTGTCCATTGGACTAACGTATTTGTTTTTAATCAACCATTTTAGCACATCAGCTACCAAATATTCACTTTCGCGTGCTTCTTCAATTATGGTTTCAAAACTCTCTGCAAACAACAGTGAGCCTAATATCTTCTTCTCCAGCACGGGTGGCATTATACTCATTGTTTTCTCCCTTTCCAGTTATAACTTCCAAAATTACCCATAATGCCTATTGCCAATACATACAGTATATGAAACGGCTGTGCGGGGATAATTAATTTTTGTAACGATTTTAGACTGAAAAAGTTTAAAATCAGTCCATAAAACAAATATTCTATACCCACCTTACTTACCAATTGAACTAGCACTACCCACCATAAAGCGGGATAAAAAAATGCGGCTATAAAATTTATAAGTATGGTAAGATTAAACAAATATGCAGTGGCCAACACAGCAGTAATGCGCTTATCGCTATACTTTGTGCTTTTTGATACCCAACGCATACGCTGCCCCAAAAACTGCCCCAAAGTATACGATGGCGGCGTTTTTACTACCGTTTTTGGGTTTTTATTAAAATGAACTTGCTGTGGGTAGCGGCTAAACACCTTGTGCATCAAAAATTCATCATCACCCGATAGTAGATTATCATTGCCCATGTAGCCGCCCACTTCTTCAAAAAATTCTTTCCGATAAGCAAGGTTTGCCCCATTGCACATATTAGGAAATTTTAGTTGAAGGGCAGCCCCGCCAATACCTACCAAGCCTGCAAACTCAAGTTGCTGTATTTTTAAAAAGAAGTTTTTTATGGGTGAATATAGTTTTGCATCCCAACTAAACACAACCGCACCGCTAACTAATGCCGCTTTGGTTTGTGTAAAATAGGTAATGGTTTGCGTCAACCACTCGCTGCCCATAGTGCAATCGGCATCGGTAGTAATAATAATTTCGCCTTTGGCTTGCTTTATGGCCTCAGTAATAGCAGCTTTTTTATAGCGTTGGTTGGGTATGTTTTTAAGTTCTAACAGGTATAACTGCTCCCAATGGGTATTGGCTTTATAGTTTAATACTGTTTGCGGGGTACTATCGGTAGAGTGATCGTCTACCACTATCACCTCAAAAAAATCTTTGGGGTAGTCTTGTTGGTAAATTGCATCTAGGCAACGAGTTATATTTTGTTCCTCGTTTCTGGCAGGAATAACCACGCTTACGAAAACCTTTCCATGCTCTTTATTTTCGGGTACTACGGGTATAGCCTTCCATCCTTTGCGGTAGCTTCCCATTAGTACCCAGTAGAACAGGGCTAAGAAAACAGATAGTATACTAACTATTACTACCATTACCGTTTCTGAATTTAAAAATGGAAAAGAAAACCGCCCCAGCTATACCGGGTAAAAATAAATTGATACCCCATAGCAAATAGGCCGCAGTTAATATACCTGCATCGTTAACACTATAATAGTTTAAAAAATGGATGGATGCCGCGCCGCGTACGCCCAAATCGCTAAGCGAGTTACTAGGCACTACCGTTTGCACCAAAAATATTATGGGCACAGCTATTAGCCCCTGTGCAGTGGTAATATCAACCCCACAAACCCACAGTAGAAGTATAAACTGACTGCAAAACACGCCATAGCGAATGATGGACAGCACAAATACTTTTAGCAGCAGAGTGGTGTTATAAAAATAAAATACGGAGGTGATTTTTTTAAACCGACGTAAAAATTTGGGCTTGCCCAACACCCACGATAGTACATTGATGTTGAAATAAAACAACAATATCACTGCAACTATAAGAGCAACGGCAGCTACCAATAAATAGGCTGAAAATTGCGAAAGCTGCGTTTGCTGATAACTGAACCAAAACACCAAATAGGCAGATGCACCCACCAAAGCTGTTACCCCAAACTGAGCGAAACTTCCTATGGAGGTTATCAATGCTGCTTTTATTTTATTTAGTTTAACGTAGATAATTCGCCCTGCAAACTCGCCCAACCTATTGGGTACTAATATGTTTACAAACAAACTGATAAACACACCCGTTAATACACTTTTGTTAGCAGTATAGTAGCTTATCGGCTCAAAACGATTTACTAATAGTTTCCATTTTAGGGCTTCCAGTCCCCAGTTGATAACCATAAGCCCCACAACAGCCCAAAGCAAAGGCTTGGTAAGTAGTTTAGAAAGTTCAATATCTTTAAACCCTTTCCACGCACCACCGATAATAAGTTTTTCGTATAAAAACCAAAGACTTATTGCCAAAATTATCAGTTTTAGCAGCAAAAGCCAATTGTTTTTGCACCACAGCCAAAGGGTTTTCAATATGTATACGTTACTTTTGAGGGTTAGTTAAATTTATACGTGGCCGAAACGCAAGACAACTTCGATAAAATCATCTTGGGCATAGACCCAGGCACAAATATAATGGGATATGGCTTGATAGGCTGTACAGGTAAAAAATTTGAGCTAATTAATGCAGGTGTTGTGCATTTGAGCAAGCTGGAAGACCATGCCCTGAAGCTGAAAAAGATTTTTGAACGCATCACTTATCTTATAGATACTTACCACCCTGATGAGATGGCTATTGAAGCTCCCTTTTTTGGTAAAAACGTGCAAAGTATGCTAAAGCTGGGCAGGGCACAAGGTGTAGCTATTGCAGCCGCTTTGCAGCGCGATGTCCCCATTTTTGAGTACGCCCCAAAAAAAATAAAACAGAGTATTACTGGTAAAGGAACAGCTACAAAAGAGCAGGTGGCGGCTATGCTACAAACCTTGCTAAAGTTTGAAGAAATGCCCAAATACTTGGATGCTACGGATGGATTGGCGGCGGCAGTGTGCCACTTTTTCCAAAATAACTCGTTGCGAGGCAAAGGAGTGAAACACGGCAGTTGGGAAAGTTTTATCAAAAATAATCCTGATAGGATGAAGTAGGAAGATGTGCAGATGTGCTGATTTTAAAATATGCTAATGTGCTAATTATAAAAGAACTAAGCAATGTACATTCAGGAAATATCATTTCAATTACCTACTGATTTTGACTGGGACAGTGTGGAGATAGAGTTTCAAACTCTAATTGTTACATATAGAAATAATGGGCAAATTCAGGATAGTAGCATCCATCATATCTTTATCAATAGCGAGAATAAAGCGGTTTGTACAGCCATTACCATTGCTAAAGATGCTCTAAACAAAAAATTTAACAGCAAGGCGATAAACTCTAGTATTAAAAAAATTGAACAGCTTTTTAATACAAAACTTAAATACCAATTAATTGGAGAAACATTGGTAAATGAAGAAAAGCAATGCAAATGCAAGAAAAGCGAGTTTTATATTTTATATACAAACTTCCTTGCAATTGGCTCTCCTATCACTTGCGGCAATTGCTTTAGCGATGTACCTCTTTATAAGCTCCCTAAATACGATGAGTATGGCTACACTCCAATACTTAGTTGGGAAAGTAATTACAAGTCATGCGATACTTTACAAATAGGTTGTTCAGTTGGCGAAGTATGGGCGATGAAACAAATGTGGCGGGCAGATTCTCAACTATCAAAGCAGGGTATAGAGATTTGTAAAAAACTTACTGAGCTAACTAATATACCTACCTTTTACTATCTTTTTAATTATAGAAGCATTAGGCATACAAAAGATATACAACGTAAATGCCCTTGTTGCGGGGGCGAATGGTTATTGAAAAAACAACTCCACAATCTTTTTGATTTCAAATGCGATACCTGCAACCTAATTTCTTCATTATCAAGCAATAGTCATTAAACATTAACCATTAATTTATTACCTTAGTAGTATGAAATACAGCAACCAAGTAATTATAAATAAGCCTATTGGCAGGGTGATTGAGTTGTTTGATAGTGTAGATAATCTATACAAATGGATGCCCGGACTGCAAAGCTATGAGCACATTAGTGGCGAACCCGGCCATGCGGGTGCCAAAGCCAAACTAAAGTTTAAAATGGGTAAGCGCGATATTGAGATGATTGAAACGATAACCCTGCGAGACCTTCCGCATGAGTTTAGCGCCACTTACGAGGTAAAAGGCATACACAACCCCCAACGCAATTTGTTTACGGCTATTGATGCTAACACCACCAAATACGAAAGCATTAGCGAGTTTGAATTTAAAAGCTTTGGCATGAAACTTATTGGGTTGATAATGCCCAATGCCTTTAAAAAACAATCGCAGGTATACCTAGATAAGTTTAAAGAGTTTGTTGAAAGTGAGGGATAATCAAATAGAAAGCTCCCTACCCCTACTTATTTTGTCAACAACCCCAACAAAAAAAAGCAACGCTACCTCCTTTTAGTTGAACAAACGTATTTTGTTAAACAGCACTGCATTGTCCCCCTTATGGGCTGTCATAGAGTTCCCGAATGTATTCGGGACGAAGTATAAGTGAGCTAGAGAAGGGGGTTGGGGGATGAAAAAGAACGCTCAATAGCACACCAGTGAGCGGACGCTCTATTATTTTAGGAACGAACGGACGCTCGCACCAGCTTTTAATAGGTTAAATAACATCCTAAACTCACCCTATAATTAAAATCTTAAACATACTACTTAGTCTGTTTATAAATATTCGGCTTAAACTTGTGCATATACCGCTTAGGGTCGGTAAGTTGTGAAAACCCAAACTGTTGGTACAAACCATGTGCATCTTGTGTGCCCAGCATAGTATTGCGCAGCCCCTGCACCCACTGCTGCTCCATTAAAAACTTCATTATTTCTTTTGATAGGCCTTTGCCCCTGTGGGGCTCTAATACAAAAACATCGGCCAAGTAACCAAACGTAGCATAGTCGGTTATCAATCGGGCAAAGCCCACTTGTTCATCACCCAAATACACCCCAACACAGTACGAGCCTTCTATTGATTTTTGCACTACTGCAATAGGTATTCCCTTTGCCCAGTACGATTGATGACACAAATAACTGTGTACTACCTGCACCTGCAACAAGGTTTTATTATCAGAAATAGTGTAGCCGCCTGCCAGTTCTGTTTGCATAGCGCAATATAATTATGCGCTTATTTATTTACTAGAAATTAGTACAGGGTAAATCCCTTCGGCCACTATACAGGTTAAGGCGCTTGTTAAAAGTTATCTGTAAAAAAGCAAAATTATCGTTAGAGTTGGGGTTACCTCTTCCCTCTCCTGCTCTTCGTCTAGTCCCATCCCTAAATTTGTTTTTATCAGCAATATCAGCGGCTATATTACCTTTTGCCTGCCTCAGCAATGTATTATCGTAGTAGGGTGCGCTTACATCATCAATATAATCGGTAAATGTTTTTCTAAATGTAACTTCAACGCCAATAGAAACGGTTTTATTTACCAATATTTTATAGCCACTTCCAATAGGTATTGATATGGCGTATAAGCTATATGGTTTCGCTCCACTTGGAAGACCTTGCCCTGCGGTTGAAAGCTCGTGCAATGAGTACCATTGCCCGTTTAGCTTACCGTAAGGTTTAAAATGAAAAACACTAATTCCTGTGAAAACATATAAATTATGCCTGCGATTAGTACGTGTTTTAATTAGTTTTTTTGATTGCCCTCTAATATTCCAATTCAGTAATGAGTATTCTATCTGCAAGGCCGCATCAATAATATCAGATTTAAAGTTGAGGTTACGCTGCTTACTATACAAATTTGATGATAGTGAATCGTCGGCAGCCAACTTGCCGTACGAAACATTAACTCTAGCAGCTACTCTATTCGTAAAGTAATATCTCAGCCCACCACTAACAACAGGTTTTAAACTACTTGGGCTAAACTCAGTGCCTCCCAAATCACCTGAAAAATAAGCGATGCCAAAACCACTGTAAACTTCAAACCCGTTAATGGGCATCTTGTTTTGTGCTCTACCTGCCTGAAAGGAGATTGCTATTACCAATAGTAATAGTACTTTATTTGTTTTAAGCATACTTATTTATTGGTAATAGGGTAATACAAAGTTATTTACATTGTATACTAATAAACAAGTGCTATATGCGATATATATAAAATATACTTAACAATAATTCAGGTCATACAACAATAAGTCAATTTTTAGGGTCTACTAATTTTAAAAACTTGTGTGCAATTGCAGCAATATCCTCACTTTTGAGGTCAAGTTTTATAAAACACCTACTAGAAACTATATTTTACCTATGAAAACTACATTTACAATTTTCGCATTATTTCTATCGCTTTGCCTTTCGGCACAAGACACTTTGACCAATTACGGACTAAACAGTTGGGAATCATCGGGCAAGCAGCCTCCTTTTGATTGGGAAGAGCCTATTGGCTGGACAAGTTCTAACTCGCTAACAGAATTTATTAGCGCGGGTGTAACTAAAACCCAAATACCACAATCGGGCTCGTTACAAGCTCAAATAAAAACGCTTAATGTGTTTGGGCAAAACGTACCGGGATTGCTTTTTTATGGAGATTTCCCCGTTTCTATCTCTGATACTGCACGCATACCTCTTTTGGGTGGCGAACCTATGACTACTGTAAAAAGTATGGCTTATGGTTTGTACAATTTTACATCAAGCGATACTACCGATTCGGCTACAATTATTATTGCCTTTAAAAAGTTTAATACTTCTACCCAAAAACCTGAAGCTGTTGCCATAGGTAGTATATCGTTGGCACAAACACAGGCGGGTTTGTATCCTTTTATTATTGATATACAATCGCTTAGCGGTGATACTCCTGATTCTGTTGCGGTAACGATGGTATCAACAGGTACTCAAGATTTTAAAACCGGTGGTATACTAACGGTTGATTTTGTGCAGTTTACCCAACCTTTAAGTGTTAACCCTATCATCCCTTCTGCTGTTAGTATTTATCCAAACCCTGCACAAAACGAGGTGTTTATAGAATTACCCAATGCTAATAGTGTTGGCTATACTAACTATACGATTATTGATATTTTGGGTAAACAAATTACAACGGGTACTATTGCCCACAATAGCTTACTGCAAAAAATTAATGTGGCGAACCTAAACAAAGGCTATTATTTTATTGCCCTTAACAATGCTAATGAAACAAAAACCTTTAAATTTATTAAAGAGTAAGAGTATTAGGTATCGATAAATAGAAAGGGCGTTTTGGATATTCCAAAACGCCCTTTACTTTTCAATATAGGTAATGTTTATAAATGTGCTTTTATCTCGGCACAAACTTTTTCAAATACTTCTTTTTCAAGTTGAAGCTTTGGATTGGCAAAATTCATATCACTCACAGCTTCCATAGGTACAAGATGTATATGGGTATGTGGCACTTCAAGACCGATAACTGCAACACCTACTTTTTTACAAGGCACTGCTTTTTTTACGGCTGTTGCTACTTTTTGAGCAAACAACATCAAGCCTGTATAGGTATCCGCATCTAAATCAAAAATATAGTCTACCTCTTTTTTAGGTACTATAAGGGTATGGCCTTGTTTGATAGGAAATACATCTAAAAAGGCGATATAGTTATCGTCTTCGGCCACTATATAAGCGGGTATCTCTTTGTTTATTATCTTGGTGAAGATACTTGCCATTATCTGCCTATTTCTAATACTTCCAGTTCTACAATACCTGCAGGTGCTTGTATTTGTGCTATCTCACCTACTTTTTTACCCATAAGGCCTGCTCCAATTGGTGATTTTGCCGATATTTTCCCGCTTTTCAAATCAGCTTCTCTTTCGGTTACCAATGTGTAGCTTATTACAGCGTTGTTTTTAAGATTTTTAATGGTAACCTTACTTAAAATCATCACCCTTGAGTTATCAATAAGGCTTTCATCCAGTAGGCGTGCATTAGCCATCATAGTTTCTGTTGAAGCTATTTTGGCTTCAAGCAAACCTTGTGCTTCTTTGGCAGCATCGTATTCAGCATTTTCAGATAAATCACCTTTATCTCTTGCTTCCGCTATCTGTGCTGATATAGCAGGTCTTTGCACGGTTTTCATGTCGTGCAGTTCTTCTTTCAGCTTGTCTAAGCCTTCTTTAGTAAAGTAGTGAATCTCAGGTGCTGCAGTATCTGTTGCTCTCTTTTTCATAAAGTAGTATCAAAAAGAAAAGTTCTGAACTCCGGTATGAAGCTCAGAACTTTATTCAAAAATATAATATGTTCTTTAAATAGTAAACAGGTTAGTCAACATTTTATCGTTTTTCGCCCAAACCTAAACGGAAACCAAATGAATGGATACCTTGGAATGGGTTAGTACTGCGGTATGAATAATCAATACCAATAGTGTTGCTACCAAAAGGAAGCTCAAAGGTGATACCACCACTAAAGCCTGTTAAAGCATTAGTGCGTTTTTCAACATCAAACAAACCTTCTTCGTAAGTAAATGCTGTGCGTAGCATTACAAACTCTTTATAAGCATATTCTAAGCCCACACCCATTTGGTTGCGAGAGAATGTGTTTGATGTGAAATTGGTAGCAGCTGTAAGCCTGTGAAAATAGGTATTGCTATCTTTATCTAATCTAAAATCGTATGCAAAACCAATATGCAATAATGATGGTAGGTTAAATTTTGCAGCTCTGTTTTCTAATGTGCTTGAAAACGAACCTTCGCTTACTGTTCCTGTAACTGATAAACCGTCTCCACGGAAAACCATATCAGGGCCAATATTACGAAGTGATATACCAAAGCGCAAATCATCACGGTATTTACCTTTTGAGAATTTTGCTTTACCCGCAGTACGTTTTACTGATGTTGTGGCATATTGTATACCTGCATCCATTGCAAAACCTTGTGCTTTTACGTTAACTACTTCTTGCGAAATAGCACGTAGCAAAATACCGCCTGTAATTGATGATGAGAATTTATGTGCATAGGCAAAACCTATGTTTATAAACTGCGGCCTGTATGTACCCAAACCACCTTCAGGTTGTTCTACAGTGGTAATAGGTATATCGCCAAAGGTGATAGAGTTTATGGTTATACCCATAACTCCATTTTCACCTATACGCTGACCTAAACCAATGTTGTTGATATTAACACCTGATGGTACTAACCAATTGGTACGAGCCATTGTGATTTCGGTTGAGTTTATTTGAGCCAACCCTGCTATATTTAGGGTAGAAGATTCTATACCTCTAACTGTTGCAGAGTTTACTCCACCCCATCCAGAACTGCGAGACCAACCATTAACTAAAAGTTCAGTTGCTCCTGCTTGTCCTGCACGGTCAGGGTTACCCGCCTTAGCTGTGAATATACTAGCAGAAATACCTGCTATAACTAACGAATGCTTTAAAAATTTTTTCATGTACTAATCGGTTTAAATGTTAGAAGGTATCCAAATCAATCTGCCTCATTATACCAAACCATTTCAAAATTTTGGTACCTACACCTTCGGCATCAATATGTATAATATACATACCTGATGCAATAGGCACGTTGGCTTGGTTTTTCAAATCCCAATCAACAAAAGTTTGGTCATCGTCTTTTTTAATAGTCCTTACCAGCGTACCACTAAAGGTGAATATTTTGATAGTAGTCTTTTGTGGTAGGTTAATAAATTTAATCCTATTGTCTAGTCTATTACCTTCATATGCAGAGTGTGCATAGTATGGGTTTGGCACTACACCAATTAATTCTAAAGCACTTTTCTTAGCTTTTTGCGTACCTAGTTCTGCAGCAATATCATCAGTGCTAAAGTTGTACAATGGCATTGATTTGTTTACTGTCGTATCGTTAGTAGCATTATAGTTACGGTATGGTTTTTTAGTACGTATGCGTATACGAACCTCGTATGGAGGTATACCGTTGTTAAGGTTTACACCAGTTTCAGCAAGTGCAGGCATTACATACATCGCTTGACCAAATACACGTCTGTGTTCCAATACGCTATTTGAACTTAACATAGGTTGGTAAGCTGCTCCTTCATCGTATATAGGACCTACATAGTTTACAGCCCTAAAGCTACCCATGATATAGAAATAGTGCTTGCCTCCAATTACTACACCTTGTGAAGATGTTAAACGAGTAGTAGGGTTCCAAATCATATCGGTACCGTTTTCATTAGGAAGGTTTGAGTCTTCACCAAATATGATATTCAAACGTTCGCCTGTTTCAATATTAATAGCATAACCGGGGAACCAGCTACGACCTTGGTCGCCGTTAGTCATTGGTTTGAAATCTTTATCTACTGACGGGCTACGACGTAATTGGAATTTCTCGGCATTACCAATTGACAATGCGGGATCTTCTGACATTTCTATAACTACACAACGAGTCCATTTTGATTTATCAGGAGTTAATACAATATCAACGCTAGCTAGTTCTGAAAAAGGATTATCTGTTAGAGGTTGTTGTGAAAATGCAGGACCATAAGTAGTACGACCTTGTGCATTTGAACCTGCCCTTGCAGCAAGTGCATAAGGGGCTATACGACCTTCTAACATTTTTTCCCAGCGTTCGCGAGGGTCAATAGGTACACTATTGTTAGCAAAGTCGTGGGTATAACTGATATCACCATACGTAGGTGAACCGTTACGACCTGCACGAATCCAGTTTAACCAAGAGAAGTTAGGGTTTGTTGCAAAACCATCATTATCCTGCATACCTGTTAACCAAGGCTTACTATTACCAGAAAAGTCCATAGTAGCTTCAATGAAACCGTTTGAGTTATCTTCTAAGTTATCAGGATCACCAGGGCCAATTGCTTGCTTTACGTTTAATGATAAACCCCATTCTGTAATAATTTGCTCGTTTTCAAGTTCTATAACAGTATCAGATAATACTGATTTATTGGTAGTTTTATTGGTTAGTAACCAGCGAGTACGGAATGGATTGGTTAAAGAGTCTTCGATTTTTGAATATGATCTGCTTAAAAATACTGAATCTATAAAACGAAGTTCATAATCACCTTTTACAATTTTAAAAGGGTCGATAACTTTTATGTCAACAGGACCTGCACCACCTTGATATTTAGTCAAATCAATTTTATGGTTGGGGCTATTAAGTATAGCTGCTTCGGTTTCTTTGGTTAATTCTAATACTTTACCACCGTTTCCTTTACCTGCAACACGGGTAATTGAAGGGCCATCACCATAGGTAGCACCTATTTCTGTGCCTTCACCTCTTGGGTCTGGTTTGTGGGGTATTACTCTTATTACATCTGATGTTAACCTACCGCCAAGATACTGAAGATCTTCACTAGCATCATTGGTAAGGTGTGCGTAAGCTAGTACTAAATAGTAGTAGGTTTTAAAGTTAACCATACGTTTATCTTTCGAAGCAAATAAATCTTCTGTAAGCGTAAACGAGTGAAGTATACCTTGGTTGCTACCGTCTACTTTCTCACGAGGTATACGGGCACCTACAGTAGCATCAAACTCTTGGTTAATAATTTGTCCTACATCATCTTTAATGTCGCATTGGAATACAACACGGGCTTTATCAATGTTTTCTAAATCACCACTGGTTACACTGGCATCTTTAAGTTGGTATACAACATATCCTTGAAATTTGTAATCAAGTTGTTTACCTGATCCACTAACTACAAACTCTTGGTATTTTTCAACCCTTGGGCTGTTGGTACCTGTAAAGGTAAATATGGCTTCCCTATCCAGCTCATTGGTAATAACTTGTGGAGCATCTGGGCCATCAATAATATCAAAGTTGTTGTTAAATAATTTTTGTGCTTTATCACTAGCTAAACGCAATAGGCTAAGTGAACCTGTTGCACCACCAGTGGTAGTACGAGCCCAAACCACACCTACAGTTACATAGTTTACCGCTCCAGGCTCTAACACAAATGGGCCTGATGATTGGATATACCTGCGATCACCTGGTGTGTTACCTGCTGATTTTTCATGCCACCCACCTGATTTTGCAGGATCGTCAGGAAACATAAAGTCAGTACGTGCACCTGTATTGTATCCATTACCACCAAAGGTAACTGATGAACCATCTTTCCAAATACCGCGAAGATATCCGTAGTAGTGTTCAGCTAAGGTAGGGTTACCTATTACAGAAAAGTCATTATTATAGTATACGAATTTTGCTAAGCCTAGTTCGTTACCGTTTGCATCACGAGGGCCTTCAAAAAAGTCAGTACCTACTGATGGAGGATTAACACCATATCCTAAGATACCTTCATCATCATCATCACCGTTATAGCAAAAACCTAAATCACGGCTGGTATCACAACCCACATAATCATCTGAGTAGTTACCCAAATCGGCATCAACCCATTGTCCAAAATAACATTCCCTAACGGCATCAGTCGAACGGTTAGTAATTTTGGTTTTATAAAAGGTCATATTATTAATCTCGTCGTTTGTTTTAAAGGCAAACGCGGTGGTTACCAACTCAAGACCAATAGGAATACCTGCTGTTTCAGAGTGAATATTACCCCTATCATTATATATAAAGGTAAGCATTTGATCAGGCTGGTCGGCAGGAGTGTTTTTATCAGCAGGACGAAGTGGGTCTAATACAGGATAATCAACAGTGTAATCATAAGTACCCGAACCATCAACATCAAAAAATGGCATCAATATTCTTGATTCTTTAAAGTTTACATCTCCGTTACCGGCGTAGTCTTTAATATCATCTGTGGCCAAAGTAGGGTCTTCAAAAGCTGCTTCTATTTCAGTACGGCTTATTTTAAAGATTTTATCATAAAATTTGCACCTTCCTGCTTCTGATGTAGCACTTAATGTATCTAAGGGGCCTGGATAGTAATCACTACCGCTTTGGCGATAAGTCATAGCAGCTACCTTTAAGTTTCCTCCCGGATCTAAGCCACCTATCCAAATAGCACCTGCAAAAAGTGAGTTTTTACGTATGGTATTTGATGTAGCGTCAACTTTGGGTACTTCGTACTTAGCCACACTATTCAAATCCCACCACATATCGCCTCCATTTAGTATACGGGCACGTACGTTGTTTATATCAAGATCTGATTGAAAAGTTGCCGGTTCGCACGCGGCAGCTTTACGTTTCAATTTATTTGTTCCTAAAGAGGATGGCAGGCCTATAACCTCTTTTGCTATTATATCGGTGGTACCGATGAGTAGCAAAAGAGCGGTATAAATAGCTGCCGATATATTTTTCTTTATCATAACTGAATGATTTAAAAGTCTTACTTAATTAAAAATCTAACGAGATACTTAAACGTATCCTACGGGGCAAGCCATAGAAGCCGGGATTTGCAAGTGCTGTGTTGTACAAATCAACAAATGATTGTGCATCAACAGCGTTACGGATAGACTCACGTCCAAGATTTGAGCTTAACCAACCATCATCAGAGGCCGAACCAGTATAAGGATGTACTGCCCTTATATTGCTAATGTTAAGGAAGTTTTGAATCCAGAACATAAATTTAAGTTGACCATGTTTGATATTGCCTGATTTGTTACGACCTAATTTTACCATCACACCTTTGTAAATATTAATGTCGTCTTGTAATTGCCAAGGCAAACGTGAACCATAAGGAGTCCCTTTAATAGGGCTACGTACTACCACACCTGCTTGTGCATTTGGAGTAGCTATTTGGTTGGCTGTATAAGGCAAACCAGAGAATGCGTTGAAAATTACACTCACACCAGCGTTTTCAAACACTTTTGATTTCCCCCACACAGGGCCATCATATTTATCTCCACCTTGGAATTCGTAGTAAATATTAAGTTTAATGTTGTGTCTCACATCCACATTTAATGGGAACAGGGTACGCAAGTTTGGAAGACCAACTGATATAAGGGCTTGTTGTGAACCTGTGCTTGAACCTGTACCATCGGCAAACATAAGGGTATAGTTAGCATCCATATTAAGGTTGCCTAATCCCCTCATTTCATACTCTAACCTGAAACTTTTAATAGTAGAAAAGTCAATATTACCGTATGAAGTATAATCGATAGGATATGCATAGTTGTAACGGAACAATTGTATAAGGTTACGTTGCTCACGATACGAAGCTACTATACTAAGTGCTGCTTGGTATGCTGATGTATTATCAGTAAGCCTTTGTTTGAAACCCAACTCATAATCAGTAGTAGTTTGTGGTTTCAAATTAGGGTTATTGATAATGTTAGTAGGATTAAACCTTAGGTAGAAATAATCATCAACAGTAGTAAATATGTTTGATGGCCTTTGTGCTATAACATCATAGCTGGCAAAAAACCTTGATGCTTGGTTGATAGGAAAATCAAACCATATACGGGGCAACACATTTATTGTTGGTTTGTAATCGGTAAACGATGCTGAAGTTACTATCTCTTTTTCGCTATCTACCAAGTAAGGTTGAATTTTACCTGTACGTGATGCATTAGCAATTACTGAAGGGTCAGCTACTTTTATACCGTCTTTATTAAACCACTCGATACCATTACGGTAACCCAAAATACGGCTTGGGTTTTTTACGTTATCTACATATACAGCATAGTCGCCGCCAATACTATTTGGATGAGAAACTTCGCTACCGCCAATTTCTTTTACTTCATTTGCTGAACGTATTGGGTATAGTGAGAATGGATCTTTTAGTACCGGAAGGTTATTATCAAACCTTTCAACACGAACACCAATACGGAAAATCAAATCTTTAAAGGCAAATTTATCTTGCACAAACATGGCTGAATATATAGGCATATAAGCACCTATTTCGCGTTTGCTTGGGTCTAAGAAATCGCTTATGCCACGATTTCCACTGATTTTATTACCTAGATAATCGTAACCGAAATAGTTTACATAACGGTTACCATTGTTTAGCAACTCATCAGCACTAAAATCACTTAGTTGGAAATCATTAGGATCGAAAGAGTTTACATCAACATAAGATGTTTGTGTAATAGGGTTGCCGTAGTTGTCAGTAACACCACGAGCTATTAATCTGTTTCTAAAGTTTTTATCAAATGTTGATTGACCATCTGATTGACGGTAGTTGTAACGAACAGTATCTTTAAAGATACCATTTTCGTCAAACACAGGTAATGGGTTCGATTTATCTAACTCTATACCATTGTTCATTAACTGCCACATCAAAGTCCATAAACCGTTTGATGATACGTTCCAAGAGCGAGATACCCTTTGTTCGTAATACACACCAAACTTTAAGTCATGTCCTTTTATACTCACCTCACCCGAGGCATTCAAACTGTATTGTTCGTTTTGGCTTTTACCGTAACCTGATGTTAAAGTACCCACGTTATTCCACATCTGAGAGTAGATGGCAATAGGATTTTGTCCATTAACCAAACCCGCGTTGCTACTACGTACATCAAATATAGAGTTGATAGCATCTTGACCTAATAGATTGTAGTATGATGAGGTATAGTTGGCACGTATTGGGTTACGTGTATTATTACGGTCGAAAGTAAATAAGGTATCCGTTGGTCTGTTACCTGTTTGGCGGTAGTAGTTTTTAATATAATAGGTTTGTCCATTATAATTAATTGTATCGGGCGACGAGTTTTCGTTACCTCCACCCACAAACTCAAATGCAGGGCGGCTATATGTTTTGAAACGCCCTAAATAACCGTAGTCAAAAATATTGTCTTTGTGAACTACGTCTTGGCTAGTATTCCAATTCGATTGGTATTCTATCCTTACGGTGTAGTATGCACTTTCAACCAAACGTTTAGCATTATCTTTATTATCTTCAGAGGTAATTAACCTTTGGGTGAAGCTTAAATAACTTAACAAACTGTGTTGAATACTTTGTGAATTGTTGTTATAGTTGAAAAGGTTGTTGTTATAGTTATAGTTTACGTTGTTAACGTAATCGTATTTAGCACCAAATATTACTTGTACTTTATCAGTTGGTGCATAGTTTAAGTTACCAATAGCAGTAACAACATAAGAAGGTACATTAGGGCTAGCCTGTACATTTACCAAATCAGATTTTGTTATAAATTCAGCCGAAGGCACAAAACCCTGTCCTTGTGGTGCTGAACGAATTGGAGTTTCTTCTAATTCTTTTAGTTTATCTTCTTTCACTCTCCAAACACCGATAGCAGATGGAGAACGGTCGGCCTGATAGTTAAAGTTACCCGCAAAAGAGTAACCCAAAACAGTACGTTCGGTTGAACGTCCTTTGTTTTTAATCATCATAGGACCTGTAAAAGCCATCTCTATAAGGTTGTAATGGTATTTATCAAACAAGCTAGAGGTAATACCTTCGAAGTGAGCATTGAAACGGCTTGATGGTGGAGGTGTAGTGATACTGATGGCACCACCCGTGAAATCTCCGTATTCTGCCGATACACCACCTGTGATAACGTTGGTTTGACCTATACCACTTTGAGGTAAGTTAATGTTACCAATTACCCTTACTCCATCTATATAGTAGGCTGTACCTGATGAACGAGCACCCCTAAAACTAGGTGTACCACCATCAATAGATAAAGTACCGGCAACTGTATTAGTTAAACCGTTTACACTACGGGTAGGGATTTTTTTAACGTTGTCGATTGTACGACCTAACTCATCTCCTTTTACAATAGGAGGGCGAGCTTTTTCTGTAATTACTACTGTTCCTACATCTAAAACAGCCTCTCCAATTTGAACATCTTGAAAGGTGATAGCATCAGGACGAACGGTTAATTCTTCAATCTTCTTAGACTGATAACCTGAGTAGGATACTAATATATCATACTTACCAGGTTTTAACCCTTTAATCTGAAACTTACCATCAAGATTTGTAGCAGCACCGGTAATGCGCTGTCCTCCTTGTGTGGCTTGAACTGTGGCACCAATTAAGGGTTCTTTTGTGTCCATGTCTAGGACAGTTCCCCTAATCTCGCCTAACTGCGACTGTGCAATGGCACCCGCAGAAATTAAAACACCTAGTAAAAACAGGTAGACTTTTCTTCTCATATCAGCTTGGTTTGGTATTATTACAACTCTTGGGTTTACCCCTAAAATTGGGGGCACAATTTAAAATTAATTTTACACTTAGCACAAAAAAACACTAAACATTTACTTTTATTAATTCCACTTCATTTGTATCAACTATCAGTTTTACCCGACTAATCGTAATAGCCTTTGTGGCTATACTAACGATATATTTACAAGTAGGGTTGTAATGCTCACAATTTTTTTTCGTTTTCACCGTTGCAATATCCTTATTATCAACTGAATTATTTGTTATAAGTTATTTTTATTTCGCCTAAAAAGTAAGCGATACGCCAAATCTTATCCTACGTGGCATGGTATAAAAACCAGGGTTTGCCAATGCAGTATTATATAAATCAATAAATGCTTGTTGGCTAACTGCCTCTTGTGCAGCTTTTTGCCCTTGTGCCGATGCCAACCAACCATCTGTATTTGATGACCCTGTATAGGAGTGTATAGCACGTATGTTTTTTATGTTGAAAAAATTATTGCCCCATAGGCTAAAGCGTAGTACACCCATTTTGTGGCGACCTACATCGTTTCTGCCCAAATGCACGGGTACATCTTTAAAAATACTTATATCGTTTTGCAATTGCCAAGGCAATCTGGCTCCAAAAGGAGTGCCTTTTATAGGGCTGCGTGTTGCTACGCCTCTTTGTGCATTGGCTGTGGGTTGTTGGTTGGGTGTATAAGGCAAACCCGAAAACGCATTTAGATTTACAACTATACCCATATTGGCAAATACTTGTTTCCCTTTTATGGTTGGGCCTTTATAGTTATCACCTCTTTGTGTATAGTACGTAGCATTTAGTTTCAGGTTGTTGCGTACATCAAAACTAAGGGGGAATAGCGTACGTAAATTGGGTTGCCCCGATGCTACCAATGCCTGTTGCGAACCTGCCGATGAACCTGTACCATCAGCAAACTGAAGGGTGTATGATACATCTAAATTCAAACTTTTTGTAGCGGCATAAGTATACTGAGCTGTAAAACTTTTTACTGTTGAAAAATCGATGTTAGCAAACGAGGTATAGCTTACAGGGTAGGCATAGTTGTACTTATATAATTGTATAAGGTTACGCTGTTCTATATAGGCTGCTGAAAGTGATAAAGCTGATTTTGTTGATAGCCTTTGTTGAAAGCCTAACTCATAATTAAAAGATTGTTGTGGCTTCAAATCAGGGTTGCCTATAACATCAGTGGGGTTAAAAGGTAAAAAGTAGTATTGGGCTACAGTTGCAAAGTTATTGGTAGGTCGTTGCGCCAATACATCGTAGCTGGCATAAAAACGTGCCATTTGGTTGATAGGAAATTCAAAATACAAACGAGGCAGTACCATTATTTGTGGTTTGTAATCGCCAAAAGCACTTGCATTTACGCTGGTTTGCCCTGCATTTACCAAATAAGGTTGTATGGTGCTACCCTTTGATTTTTCAGCAATCACAGCAGGGTCGGCCACTTGCAAGCCTTGCGCATTATACCACGTGGTACCATTGCGGTAGCCCGTTACTTTTGTTGGGTTACGTGCATCATCAACATACACCGTATAGTTATTACCTACACCATTGGGATGCTCAATTGTTTTTCCATTTATCTCTTTCACCTCACCCACTGTTTTGGCATCGTACAATAAAAACGGGTCTTTTAGTACGGGTTGATTGTTATCAAAACGCTCTACACGCAAGCCTGCACGTACAGTTACATCACCAAATATCATTTTGTCTTGCACAAAAGCGGCTGCATAGGTGGGCATATATGCCCCCACATTACGGTTTTGTTTATCACTAATAAAATTAGTTATGCTGCTGCTACCCTTTTGGGTATTGCCCAAATAATCGTAGCCATAATAGCTCACATAGTTATTACCGTTGTTTAGCAACTCATCGGCACTAAACATATTTAGCTTAAAGGTACGGGGGTCAAACGAGTGTACATCTATAAAACTAGTCTGGGTAATACGATTACCATTGGCATCCACTGCTCCATCGGCCATAAGTTTTTGGCGCAAACGAACATCAAAGGTCGATTGTGCTTCGGTTTGTTTAAAACCATAACGTACTGTATCGTTAAATACACCATTAGCATCTGTAACCAATATCGGGTTGTCGGTATCCAGCGCCAACCCGTTATTGGCCAGTTGCCACATCAACGTCCACAACCCGTTGGCATCTGTTAAGCTCCAACGGCGTTGTATACGTTGTTCAAAATAAACCCCAAAACGTAGCTCGTGTATTTTAGTGCTCAATTGGCCTGAGGCGTTTATGCCTATTTGCTCGCTTTGGCCTTTGCCATAGCCTTGTACGCCCAAGCCCACATTGTTCCACATATTAGAATACACACCTATAGGATTTTGGCCGTTCACCAAGCCAGCACTGCTACTACGTATTTGTGTAATAGAGTTTATGTTGTCTTGCCCTAACAGGCGGTAAAAGGCATCGGTATAGTTAGCACGTAAGGGGTTGTGTGTGTTGCTTCGGTCAAAAGCTACCATAGTATCTATTAACCTATCGCCTGTTTGGCGGTAGTAGTTTTTCAGGTAATACTTTTGTCCGTTTGCCCACACGGTATCAGGGTTGCCATTTTCGCCTCCCGTTCTTAGCTCGTAGGCAGGTGTGGAATAGGTAGTAAACTTGCCTATATGCCCATAGCTAAAAAAGTCGTCGCCATGCAAAGGGTCTTGTGTGGTGCTTTTATCCAACTGGTAATCTAATCGTAGGTTGTAATAAGCATCTTTTAGTACCCCGCCTTCTTTAACCTTTAGTGTGTGAGTAAGGTTAATGTAGGTAAGCAGGTTATGACTTATGGTTTGCGAATTATTGGCCGCATTAAATAAACTGTTGTCATAGTTATAATTATAGGCATTGCCATAATCGTACTTTGCCCCCAACAGTACTTGTATACTATTATTAGGTGTAAAGTTTAGCTCGCCAATGGCCGAAGTATTGGTTGATGGTACGTTTTGGTTGGCACTTACGTGCTCCAAATCGTTTTGGGTAATAAACTCGGCAGCGGGCACAAACCCTAATCCTTTGGGTGCCGAGCGTATAGGCTCTGCCTCCAACTCTTTTAATTTATCGGGTTTTAAACGCCACACCCCACCCGCAGGGGGTATTCTATCAGCTTGGTGCTGAAAATTGGCCGAAAGCATATAGCCCAATTTCACTTTAGCTGTATCTCCTTCTCTTCTTCTGTTTTTTACCCATAAAGGCCCCATAAAAAATGCCTCGGCATAGTTGTTATGGTATTTATCAAAAAGGCTTGAGCTTATCACCTCAACCTTGCGCACAGTTGCCAATGTTGGCCTTGGTGTGGTAATATTTATTGCTCCACCCAAAAAATCGCCATACTCTGCCGAGAAACCACTAAGGGTTACGGCTATATTAACAGCATTTGATGGAAAACCTGATATATTACTATTGGTAAGCCAAACCCCATTCCACAATACCCTATTTGCATTTGGCCTAGAACCATTAATACTTAATCCGCCACCATCTAAAGCAAACGTGCGTGGTGCTTGATTTAGCATAGCGGTAAGACTTCCTCTTAATGGGTTTTCGTCTACATCATGAACTTTGGGTTCAATTGGTGGTAACTTTATATAGCCTGTAAACACAACCTCAGGAGTAATTGCAGTTGAAGATTCGAGCATAATAGCTACCGCCGTGTGCCGCTCTTGCAATACTTCTACATCAGTAATCTCTTGTGATGTATACCCTACAAACTGTACAAAAACGCTGTATTTGCCTATATTTAAACGCCTAAAAGTGAATTTTCCGCTTTCGTCCGTATAGTCATTGGCTATTACTTTACCGTCTTGTTTCACTGCTACTAAAGCGTAGTCAATAGGTTCTTTGGTATCTTTATCTTTTACGGTAACTCTTATTTCGCCCGTGGTGGTTTGGGCTATTAGGGCACAAGGCAGCATAAGGTAAAGGCATAGGTATAGTATCCTTTTCATAAATAGGTATTTTAAGGGTGAAGAAAAATAGGTTGCTAAGCCCTTGTGGAGGGGGCTATTTATGAAACAGTGCGCAGTAAGATTTTTTTACAACTGTTTTATTTTTTGAAACAGATAGTATGAAATCTTGTAATAGGATTCATGAGTCCAGCCACCTGTGTGACTTGTTATAATAACGTTAGGAAAGGTCAGCAGGTTGGAAAGTTGCAAACGTTCGTCGAAAGAATATGAGGGTAGGTTTTCATTTTCCAACACATCCAGCGCTACGCCGCGTAGTTTGCCACTTTGCAATGCGGTGATAATATCGGCAGTACGCATTATTTTACCTCTTGATAGATTGAGTAAGAATACGTTTTTATGAAATCTTGATAGGTATTGGGTGTTGATAAGCTCCTTTGTTTCAATAGTTAATGGTATATGAAAACTAAGCACATCGGCTTGTTGGTATAGGGTTTCCATATCAACCTCCTGTACATGGGCATTGCCAAAATCTGTTTTGTATTTATCGTAGGCTAGTATTTTGCAACCAAAGCCGCTAAGTTTTTGGGCAAATGAGCTGCCTGTATTTCCATAGCCCACAATACCAACGGTGAGGCTTGATAATTCTACTCCCCTATTGCCTTCTCTATCCCATACAAAATCGTTTTTTATTTCTATGTATGATTTATGAATATTGGTAATTAGCGATAGCAGCATACCCGCAGCTTGCTCGGCTACGGCATCTTTGTTTCCTTCGGGCGTATTAAAGTAAACTATGCCTTTGCTTTTGGCAAATTCTAAATCGATAATCTCAAGGCCTGAGCCTGCCCTACCTATAAACTTTAGTTGTGTGGCAGCTTGCAGTACCTCTTTATCAATAATGGTTTTTGAACGTACTATAAGGCCCACATACTTACCTATTATAGGTATTACTTCATCCTGTTTAATGGCAGGCCTGTAATCTACCTTATAACCAATAGTGGGCAGTTGCTCCACAAGGTATTGGTGTACATCATCAATAATAAGTATAGTGCCTTTTTGCTCCATTCTATTGCCACATGGGGAAATATTCCAACTTCACTTTCTCCATAAAAAATATACGTGCTGTGGTTTCAAATGCTGTTGTATAGTCTGATACAAAGAATTTATAATCGGGCGTCCCCTCAGTGTTTAGCAGCTGTTTAGCTTTTAGCACTGCTTCTACCTGTTTAGCAACCACAGTAGCTGAGTCTATTACCTGTACGTGGTTTTTGTTCTTTTGATAATACTTTTCTATCTGGTTTTGTATTAGCGGATAGTGGGTGCAGCCCAATACCAGCGCATCAATATCATTAAGCGGCTTTTTATCTAAATAGCTGTTTATGATGGTTTGACTAATATTGTTGTTATAAAAGCCTTCTTCTATCATAGGTGCTAAAAGAGGCGTTGCCAATTCTGATGCTTGCAGGTTGGGTGCAGCCTTTTTTATCTTTTTTGAGTAAGCACGGGTACTAACGGTGCGCTTGGTGGCTATTATACCCACCTTGCCTTGTGCTATATTCTGCGCAACGTGTAACGATACAGGGTCTATTACATTTACCAATAAATCTTTATCGGCAAACATGGGCAGCAATGCCTGATAGCCTACTGATGAGGCTGTATTACAGGCAATCACCACCATTTTACAATGGTGCGAAAGCAAAAAGGCTGTTATTTTTTTTGAATAATGCTTTATTGCCTCGCTCGATTTATCACCATAGGGCAAGTGGGCAGTATCGCCAAAGTATATAAAACTTTCGTGGGGCATTTGCTTGGCTATGGCACGTGCCACTGTGAGGCCTCCAATACCTGAATCGAAAATGCCTATGGGTTTTTGGTTGGGTTGCACTGGTATCAAATGTAACAAAAAAAGCCCCTTGAAAAAGGGACTTTTTAGTGTAAATATTTTTATTCTGTATTATTTAATACCTAGTTTCTTTTTAACATCATCAATGATGTTGTCATTAGGCTGAGAGTAAAGTACTCCGCCAATGCTGGCATCTATAACGTAAGTGTATCCTTTGTCTTTTGCTACATCACCTATGGCTTTTTTAGCTTTTTCTATAATAGGCTCGTATACTTCTTGCCTTTTTTTAGCTACTTCAGTTTGGGCAGTTTGTTGTAGTTTGTTAATGGCTTGTCCCATTTCTTGTAGGTCTGATACTACTAAATCAAACAAGGGATCACCTATAGGCTCACGACCACCATTTTTGGCAATAGCTTCTTGGTATTCTTTGTATTTTTTGTTGTAATCATCCTCTTTACGGGCAAGTGCATCTTCGTATTTTTTAGCATACTGGGCTACTAGTGAGTCAGCCTTTTTTGTTTCAGGCATTAATATAATTAGCGAGTCGCTATATATGTATGCAATCTTGTGTTGGGCTTGTAGCGCGTTTGCACACACAAATAAAAATAGGGCAAAGGCAAAGGTTTTAATGCTGTTTTTCATCGTCGTTTGTATAGTTGTTTTTCTTTTTTAAAAGTTCTCGTCAGTGGTCAAATTTTATGCAAAGTAAAACTATTTTTTACTTTTCTTCTTCAGGTGCTTGGCCGCCACCTTCTCCCGTAGTAGAAATGCCTAATTCTTCTAGCACTTCATCACTTCGGTCATACTTAGCATTGGTATACAACATGGTTACCCCTCCCGATTTATCAAATATAAAATCAAGGGCATTGTCTTTGGCTACTTTTTGTATGGCCTCAAACACTTTATCTTGTATGGGTTTTACCAATTCTTGT
Source organism: Bacteroidia bacterium (assembly GCA_037968475.1). Lineage (GTDB taxonomy): Bacteria > Bacteroidota > Bacteroidia > UBA8524 > UBA8524 > SB11. The sequence continues at coordinate 124,855 of JBBKVO010000004.1, read as the reverse complement.
CTTTTCTTAAAAAGTTCCCCGTTGACACCAAATTTTTCCAGTTGGTATTCTCCCAGTTCTTTCTTTTTAGTTTTAATATCTTCAATACGGCCTTTTATTACATCCTCGGTAAGCAGTATTTTTTCTGTTTCCAAGTTTTTTTCCAGTGTAGCTATTTCTTCTTTCCTTTTTTCAATCTCTTTTTCCCATTGTTGTGAAAGAAAGTTCAACTCGGTTTGTGCCGATTTGTAGCCGGGCATTAAATTTAGTATGTATTCACTATCTACATATGCAAACCTTTGGCCAAAAAGTGGCACGGTGATAAAAAATGCTACAATGCAAAGAATTTTTTTCATGTTGTTATTCTGTTTCTGCAAGTTCTTATAATTGTTGTCCTATGAAAAAGTGCACCTGACCTTTGTTTGAACCCGGTGTGTATGGGTTGGCATCAAATCCATACCCCCAATCTACACCCAACAAACCAAACATAGGTAAATATATACGCACACCAACGCCGCCTGAGCGTAAAAGGTTGTAAGGATTATAATCTTTAAACCTGCTCCAGCTATTACCTGCTTCTAAAAAGCTGTGTACATATATTGTGGCTTGTGGGTTGGGCGATACGCGATAGCGCAACTCCATAGTAAATTTATTGTATATGGTAGCCCCTACATAGTTGCCCGATGTACCATCGCTATTTATAGAACGAGGGGTAACAGAGTTATCGCGGTAACCGCGCATAGATATAAGTTCGCGACCATCAAGGTTAAAGCCTATTAGCCCCGCTCCACCCATATAAAAACGCTCGAAGGGTGAGTTGCCTATATTTCTGTTATAAAAGCCCATAAAGCCTGTACGCACCATTGAGGCAAGTACTAAGTTTTTGGCTAGTTTGGTATAGTGCATCGCATCAAATTTCCATTTGTGGTATTCAATCCACTTAAATTTATCTTGGGTTGATGCGTTTTTATAATCAATACCTGTAACTAATGATACGGGTGGTGTTAATTGGGTAGAGAAGTTGAATTGTGAACCCGCTTGCGGGAATATTATATCATCGGTTGAGCTACGCGACAGTTGTATGCGCAGGTTGATGTTGTTTGAGCGTCCATCGGCAAACTCAAAAATACCCGATTGGTAGTTTTTAAGGTTGTAGTGTTGGTAGTTTAGTGAGTAGTTGATGGTGAAAAAGTCATCAGGCCAACGTAAACGTTTACCCAAACCTAAACTGGCACCCGTAATTTTAAGGCTTGATTGATTGCCACTTGTTCCAAATTTTTGTATGGAGTGGTACAAACTAAATGACAGTGAGTTGGGGCGTTTGCCACCAAACCAAGGCTCGGTAAATGAAAAGTTATACGATTGGTAGTATTGTCCGTTTGATTGCGCTCTTAGGCTTAAACGCTGTCCATCACCCGATGGGTAGGGATCCCAACCGCCTTTTTTAAACATTTTGCGGGTAGCAAAGTTTGATATACTTAACCCTAGCGTACCTACTATAAAACCTTGCCCAAAACCACCCGAAAGTTCAATTTGGTCGCTCGATTTTTCTTCAACTTTGTATTCAATATCAACAGTACCAGCCGCAGGATTTGGCTTGGGCTGTACATCCATTTTCTCAGGGTCGAAATAACCTAGTGCCACCAACTCTCGTATCGAACGTTGTATATCGGTACGGCTAAATTTCTGTCCGGGACGAGTACGTATCTCACGTAAAATAACATGGTCGCTGGTTTTAGTATTACCCGTAACGGTTACATTACTTATTGTAGCCTGAGGCCCTTCTTGTATACGAATTTCTAAATCAATTGAGTCATTATCCACTTTTACTTCAACGGGTACTACTTGAAAAAACAAATACCCGTCATCCATATACAATGCTGATATATCGTAGCCTCTCGGGTTCATAAACAAACGACTTTCAAGGGTAGATTGGTCGTATACATCGCCACGTTTAATATCTAACAACTTACCTAGCGTATCTGACGTAAATTTGGTATTACCAGTCCAAGTAATATTGCGGAAATAATATTTTCTACCCTCGTTTATACTAAGCTGTATATCTACCGATTTTTCATCGTGAAGGTAAAAAGTGTCGGCCACCAAAACAGCATCTCTAAAACCTAATGTATTATAGTAGGCTACTATTTGGCTCTTCTCATCGTTATAAGTATCTTCTATAAACTTAGAGCGTTTAAATAATCTCCACCATACTTTGCGTTTAGTATCGCTAAACAGCTTGCGCAATTTTGATGAGGATACATTTTGATTGCCTACAAAAACAATATCGTTCACCTTCATGCGCGAGCCTTTGTCAACCCTAATAGTTAGCTTAACAAAGTTTTTACGAATAGGATCAGGGGTTTCAGTTATTTCTACTTTTACGTTATAGTACCCTTTTTCTTTAAAGTGTTCTAATACTTCATTGCGGGTACGTTGTATTACGTTTTCAGTAACAATTTGCCCGCTTTGCAGGCTTAGTGCATCTTCGCGAAGGTTTTTAGCGTGCCTCTTTTTCAGTCCGCGTATTGAAATACCCGGGGTTGATAGTCGAGGACGTTCTTCAAGATAAAAGTCAATCCAAATTTTTCCATCTTCAATTTTGCGCAAACGTACTTGTACATTGACAAAGAACTTTTGTTTCCAAAGATTATCAATTGCACGGGTCAATTCTTCACCGGGTAGGCTTATCACCTGCCCCTCATATAAGCCCGAGAGGGTAGCTAATATACGTTCATCTAAAAACTTAACGCCTTTTATCCCTACACCGCCTATAGTATACTTTTTGGGGCTTTGATAGTTCATCTCAAAGTATCCCGTATCAGTCTGCGCTTGAAGAAGCACAGGAAATAATATTAACAATAATAATTTTATGTGCTTCATTCTGCTATTATCTGCTCGCTGGTTTTTCCAAACCTTCTTTCTCTGTTTTGGTATTCTATTAGTGCTTTGTAAAGATCTTCTTTCCTAAAATCAGGCCATAACACAGGGGTGAAATATAATTCTGAATAGGCTATTTCCCATAACAAAAAGTTACTAATACGCTGCTCGCCACTGGTACGTATAAGCAATTCGGGGTGGGGTATTCCTTTTGTAGAAAGATAACTGTCAATTAACTCATCATTTATTTGATCTATTTCTATTGTGCCACTCTTAATGTCTTTGGCAATATTTCTAATACCATTAGTTAAATCCCATTTAGCACTATAACTAAGTGCTAATACTAATTGCATACGGGTATTACCTTTGGTTTCGTTTATGGCATGTTGCAGTTTATTATAGCAACTTTTTGGTAAAGACGCCAAATCACCAATGGCTGTTAGTTTAATACCGTTTTTTTGTAGTGTAGGGATTTCTTTTTCTATAGTGTTTACCAATAAATCCATCAAAGCATTTACTTCTGCCTGTGGTCGGTTCCAGTTTTCAGTAGAAAAAGCATACAGTGTAAGGTATTTCACACCCAATTCAGCACTGGCTTCAGTGGTTTCTCTAACAGATATAACACCGTTTTTGTGCCCAAATATCCTAAATTTACCTTTCCCCTTTGCCCACCTTCCATTACCATCCATAATAATGGCAATATGTTGCGGCAACCTTTCGGTATTTATTTGGTCTTTCAGGCTCATAGCTAGTTGCTGATTTTTTTTACGAAAGTTGCAAAGTTAATCAACTAAATTAAATCTCTTACGCTTTCTGGTATCCCAACACCTAATTGGTGTAAACCTATATGAAATTGTAATGCCTGAAAATATGTACCAATCTTTTAAGTGAGAGTCGCCCCGCATATCGCCTTCTGTACTTACTGCTTTTGATAACGTTCTACTTGTAGGGTCTGAAAATGCAACCGCAGCTCCTCCATTTGTAGCTCTAAGAGAAGCTAAATTGGGGTATGTGCCGCTTACATCATCCAAATAATCAGTAAAGGTGTAGCGATAGCCTATTTCAAAACCAAATATCCAGTTGGGGGTTAATTTGTATTTAACACCGGCACCCATAGGTACCGATACGCTTATTTTTGAGTAAGGCCCATGCCCTTTATCTAAGTTTTGTCCTTCGGTACCTAAAGGTTGTAAACTAATCCACTTACCGTTGAGTTTGCTCTGAGGGTTGAAATAGAAAAAACTGATGCCTGCCAATACGTAGAAGGTAGATCTTTTATTTTGGGGGTGTGCGCGCCCAAAGGGGTTGTAATGAAACTCGAAAATATTTGAAAATTCTATGATATTAGACCTAAAATTTAAACCTCTAAGCTTATTGCCTGAGTATAATGAATCGGCAGCCGTAATACGTCCAAAGCCTAAACCCATGCGATACGAAAAGTGCCTATCAAGGTTATGTCGCACCCAAAAATTTGCTGCAGGTTGAGTTTGTTTTATATTAGGGTCTTTTGATATATCACCTATATAATTGCTAGCACCCAGTAGCCCCCCTATCTCCCACTTCTGCCCTTTTGTAGTTAGGAATGATAATGATATTACTGTTAATAATAAATATACTTTGTTTTGCTCTCTTAAAATTCGAAACACTTTACTTTTCTAAGATTAATTGTATATGTTAAGGTAACTCCAAACCAGTTATACCAATCGCGAGATTTCCTGTCGCCTCTTTGTTGACCTCTACGATCAATAATATCATAGGGGCCTTTATCTTCACCACTTCTGTTTGCAAGTCTTCGTGAATAATCACCATTTTGAGCCAGTAGTATTTGTGGGTCAACATAAGTTAAACTCACATCATCTAAATAATCGGTAAACGTAAACCTAGGGCCATACTCTATACCTACTACCAATTGTGGTGCCAACCTAAATTTAATACCTACACCAATGGGTATTGATACTTGTGTAAGTGCATACTTTTTACGGCCTTGTAAGGGGGTTGAACCCTGCCCTTCGGTGGCTAAAGGCTGTAGCTCAAAAGTGCTATCATTAAGTTTTGTTTGGGGATTGAATTTGAACAAGCCTATGCCTGCAAATAAGTATGGTGAAAAACCTTTGTTTCCTTTTTTACCCAAAGCATCAAAACCTAATATATTCCACTCTACTTGTCCTGAAAACTCAATAAGTGGTGAAAAGAAATTCAGATTACGTTTTCTAAGCTCAGGGTCGCTAAGGTTTTTATCATCGCCACTTATTTTTCCATAGAAAAAATTTCCTCTTATCGAGAAATTATAGTTGGGGTTGTATCGCAATAAAATGCCACCTGCAAAGTTAAACTCCTTAAAACGGGTATCAGTCATATCACCCGTATAGTTAGTTCCACCAAGCATTAGCCCAACTTCAACATTCGACTGGGCACTTAACCCCAAAGTGCTAATAAGCCCTACAGCTAAAAATAAACGTTTTAAAAACATGTTCTAGTAAAGTATAAACGTACAATAATCTTAAATATTATATAAATAAAAACGGGTCAAACTAATAAGCTTGACCCGTTTACAAATATCTTTAATTTTTCGTTAAAACCTACACTCGAATTTACGAATGGTTTTACTAAGGCTTACACCGAAGAAGAAGTATCCATCATTAGTTTTTGGATTACCACGAGGCCATGTAGTATGCCATTTTCCGTAACCGCGATAAGCAAGTTGTTTATCGGCAGCAGGAAGTGATGTATTGTAATTAGAAGGCAAGTCGCCACTAACATCATCCAAATGATCGGTAAAGGTGAAGCGGTATCCAACTTCAAAACCAAAGTTCCAAAGTTTTTTCTTACCTACACTAAATTTATAACCTGCTCCGATGGGTATAGCCAATTGTACAGGGCTATATACACCATCCACTTTACTTTGTTCAGTAACAAAATCACGTAAGTGATAGTTGGTGCCTCGGAAATTGGTTTGAGGATCGAAGTAGAATAAGGCAACACCACCAAATACATAAGGTGTTGACCTGTATTTGCGTGAACCTGAAACATATTTCATGAAATTGTATTCGCCTACAAATGATAACTCAACTAATGGTGAGTGAAAACTAAGATTACGAAATTCACGATCAGTGCCTTTACCACTATACCTATCATAACTAGCTATATAACCTAAATTAAGACCCACTTTTGTAGCCCAATGAGTATTAAAGTTATAGCGATAAAACCCTCCAACAGCAGGGCGCATACCTCTAATGGGTATTGGTGATTGAGCCAGATCTCCATTATATCCGGAAATTCCTAAGAACCCTCCCCACTCTCTATCTTGAGCGTTGACACTTGTTGTAGTGATAGCTATAATAGCAACCAGTAGTAAGTTTTTAATCTTCATCATGGTAAAATACGATTGGCACAAATATAGGCTTTGTAAAGTAAATATCTATTAATTTTTAAAAAACTTTCCTAATAAGTGCATATTTAATTATTTAGTAAAGTTTCTCTTGTCTAATCCCCACATTAATTTGCGTCTTAAAGTCTTTAAATAATTATGGTCTTTCAGCTGCACTAAATTCAATTCTACATCACCTTTTCTTATCGCCAGTTGTGATGTATAAGGTACTGAAACTGAGCGTGAATCAAGGCTTATAAGAAATGAGCTACTTCTTCCTTCAACTTCAAATGATATAATATTTTTATCGGAAACTACTATGGGGCGCACGTTTAAATTATGGGGAGCAATAGGGGTAATTGCGAAGCTTTCTGAATGGGGAAATAGTATTGGCCCACCACAACTAAGTGAGTACCCTGTAGAGCCTGTTGGTGTAGAAATTATAAGGCCATCAGCCCAATAAGCATTTAAAAACTCACCATTTAAGAACGTATTTACTACTATCATTGATGATGAATCGTTTTTATGTACCACAAAATCGTTGAGGGCATAATGCAAACCGCCAAAGTAAGAATCGTTACTTTCTAAATATAGTAGCGAGCGAGAATCTATGGTGTAATACCCCTTTATTAAATCGGATAACGCCTCTTCCACTTCGGTTTGACCCACATTGGCTAAAAAACCCAGCCTTCCTGTGTTTATTCCTAATATGGGTATGTTTCTATTTTTAACAAGGGCTACTGTATCCAGCAAAGTACCATCACCACCCATTGATATCAGATAATCAGCATCAAGGTTAGCAAAATCGTCATCGCCAAAAACCTCAACAGCTAATGATATATCTTTAGTTAATTCTGTAAACCTTGTATATATATATTTATGTACGTAGGCTACAATATGGTTATCAGCAAAAAAAGCAGCTAATGTTTTTACAAAATCATTGCTCCCATCTTCTTTAAGATTTCTGCCATATATGGCTATTTTCATGTATTGTAGGTTTTAAAAAAATTAAAACATCATGGTGTAATGCAAAAATAAGCCACTTTGCCCTTTATTGTTAAAAGAATATTCAAACATAAATACCCTATCGTAATAGGTTACTAAGTCTATGCCTACCCCAAAGCCACCTAAATAGGTGTTGGTAAATGTATTATCAACAGCTGCATTTGGATTATCAACATATCCTGCATCGTAGTATGCTTTTAGGTATGCTGCAAAGGGTATGGTACGGAATTTTTTTAGTTTAGTAGTATTTAAGGTTACTTGTTTTTGGCGCAATACATTGTAGCGATAATTAACTTTTGCCAGTGCAAAGTGTTGCCCATCAACCACATAATATTCAAAACCACGTACAAAATAACCATAACCAAAGGCTTTGTATAAATTGTAAGGTTGTGTTTTAGTGGATGAGTATTTGCCTGCAAGGCTTACACTTAAATAATTGCGTGGAGCTATTTTTTTATAAAATTCGCCGGTAAAGTACACGGCTATTATAGGTTTTTGCCCACTTAAAAATGAGTAATTTCCAACTTCTACTGATAGCATATATCCATTTAGTGCATAGGCTCTAAAATCACGCATATCATTTACATACTTGTAGTAAGTATATATACTTGTTTGCTTGGTGAGACTATCACCAAAAAAACCAGGGTTCAACTCGGTGTGAGTTACCGTATCTGCCACCCAAAGTTTATTATACTCAGCACCTAATGTTTGTGTGGCATATATTTTTTTTCTGTACGTAAATTCTAAACCACTTTTATATCTGCGGTACAGTACCATATTAGGGTCGCGATAAAACTGTAGCTTATTTTTTTCTGTTTTATACCACACTTCTTTGTTATCAGAGTAGGTGAAATTTATTGCAGCCCCAATGGTTAATTTTTTATTGATATAAGGGAAACTATAATCCAACGATGCTTTACGCGTGAAACCGCTTTGAAGGTTTACTCGTATGGTTTCATTGCGCCCGCGCATATTAAAACGGGTAATACTCATGCCATAGTTAAGCCTGTCTAGCCTTTTCGATATCCACCATTGGTTAAAATTTCTATCCCCTACTTCTAGTATTGGCACTATAAATAAGTACCAACGTTCTTTTAGGTATATATTAACTTGGGTTACACCTGTGCTATCTTTTGGTGCTATTTCTATATTTACTGAGGTGAATAGTTTGAGGTTGAATATTTGGCGTGTTCCTCTAAGCCTTAAAAGTTGTAATTTACTTTCGGTAAGGGTATCGCCTGTTTTAAAAGCTAATTCGCGCAATACAATATAGGGTTTGGTTTGCTCATTACCATTTAGCTGTATTTTACCTATTATATATAGGCTATCATCAACTGCATTTTGCGCTTGCAGTTTGTTGCTAAAGGGAAAAAAACAAAATATTGCCCCTATAAGGAAAAATAAAATGCGGTTTACTTTGGGCATTAAATATCCAAAAATTTCATCAGTGAGTTGTAACGGTCGTTTAAACTATCGTCGTCAACATCACGAAAATACGAGGCTACTATTGGGTAGCCGTAGCGCGCAAAGGTAGCAAGAACTGATTTAATATCGGCGGTATTTAGTTTTATGCTTATTTGCAGTTGTGCAGGTGCATCTTCAACCGTATTTACGTAAAGGCTTAAAATTTTGGCGTTATTGTATTCTATAATTCTTGAGATTTCGCTAAGTGAGTAGCTAATAGATGGCACTTCGAGGGTAATGATACTACCCGGCTGACTAAAGGCATTTACCGATGCCAATTTGTTTACCAATTCTTTAGCGGCAATTATGCCTACAAACTTATCGTCATCATCAACTACTGATATGGTGGATGAGTTTATCTCGCTAAAAATGGTAATGATTTCAAAAAAATGTTGATTTATATGTACTTTAGATATTACTGCGTTATTTATATATGCTGTAATTGGCTCATCCGTATCCGCATCTAACAAATCTGATACGGCTACATAACCTATATGTTTGTCGATGTTAATTACGGGTAAAAAAGCAATGTCAGATTCATTCATAAAATCTAACGCTTTTCCACAGGTATCAGTAATTTTTAAGGGAAATAGCCTTTGTGATAATAATTGCTTGGCAATCATTTATTGGGCTATTGTGGTTTTGCTGTACATCCGCGTAAGAAAGTCATCCAGAATTTCATTAAACGCTGCCGATTGCTCCATCATTGGGGCATGGCCGCATTTATCTACCCAATGCAATTCTGCTTTGGGCAATAATTGTAAAAATTCTTCGGCAACTTCGGGAGGGGTAATTTTATCGTCTTTTCCCCAAATAAGGCATACTGGCACATTTATCTTACTAACGTCTTTACGCATATTGTGGCGTATGGCCGATTTTGCCATAGCAAGTGTTTTTAACACTTTCATGCGGTCATTAGTAATCTCAAACACTTCGTCAACTAATTCTTTTGTAGCAGTTGCAGGATCATAAAAAGTATATTCAACTTTCTTTTTCATATACTCATAATCACCTCGCTTAGGATACGATCCTCCCATAGCATTTTCATACAAGCCGCTACTGCCTGTAAGTACCATACTATGTATGTTGTGTTGATTATTTAGTGAGTATACTAATGCTACGTGCCCGCCTAATGAATTACCTAAAACTGTCATTTTAGTATATCCCATTTCCGCTACAAAATCTTCAACAAATTTAGAAAGTCCTTTAACGCTAGTTGTTAGCAAAGGCATATCGTAAATAGGCATCATGGGAATTACTACTTTGTATCTGCCCGAAAAACGCTCAATAACATCCTTCCAGTTACTCAAAGCCCCAAACAAACCGTGCAGTAACAGCAGTATTTCACCTTCACCTTCATCAATATACTTAAACTTTCCTTGCTCCTTTAGGGTGTAATTCATTTATGTTATTTTTTAACAATCAGCAAATATAAATATTCAGCTATTCAAAATCCATACGTTTTATGTCTTATTACAATAAACTTAACCAGTTTTTTAATAATACCATACCATATTGGGTCAAAATAGCTTCAGGATGAAACTGTACCCCCCATAGCGGTAACTGCTTGTGTTTTATAGCCATCACCTCGTTTTTAGCGGTATAAGCAAGCGCCTGCAATGGTGTGTTTTCAACACTAACCAACTCTAAAGAATGATACCGACATACTTTAAACGGGCTCGGAATATTTTTTAATATACCCTGCGAATTGTGTACCACTTCTGAAACTTTGCCGTGCATGGGGTATGATGCTTTTACCAATTCAGCACCAAATAATTCACCAATAGCCTGATGGCCAAGGCAAATACCTAAAATAGGATATTGTGTATGAAAAGCTTGCAACAACGGCATTAGTATACCGGCATCAGCAGGACGTTGAGGTCCCGGAGACAACACTATACTATCGAAATTTAGTTGTTTTATCTCCTCCAAATCCATCTCATCATTGCGCACCACCATGCAGGTTTGCCCCAACTGCCCAAAATAGTCTTTTAGGTTGTAGGTAAACGAATCGTAATTATCTATCAACAACAGCATACAGGTTGTAATAATAATGCATATTGCAATGTTTTGTAAAATAAACGTTTAGTACTATTATTACCGTTTATAAAAACACAGTACACTACAATAGTCAAAACCCTTACAATCAAACAAATATGTTAAAAGAGTTTTATAACAAAAACAAGCAGCATATCACCATCATTGCACTTTTCTTAGTTGTATCCGTTGCTTATTGCTATCCGATACTTAGTGGCAAAAAGATGAACCAGAATGACGACTTTTCTGCTAAGGCGTTAAATGTTGAGGCTGAAAAGTACTATGAAAAAACGGGTGAGTTTATAGGCTGGACTAACAGTATGTTTTCAGGTATGCCCACATCAGTTGGTAGTAATGGCCCTGGTAACTACTCGGTTAACCTTATTTATGCCTTTGCTGAAACTTTTGACGGCTTTTCGTTTGATGTGATCTTTTGGAGCCTTATAGGTATGTATATTTTGTTTTGTGCTTTGGGCATTAACCCTTGGTTGGGAGCACTGGGCAGTTTCATTTTTGCTTTCTCGTCCTTTAATATACTTAGTTTAGAACAAGGGCACGTGCAAAAGGTATTTAATATTGCTTTGATGCCTTTGCTAATGGGGGGTATCTATCTCATCTTCCAAAAAAAGTATATATGGGGCTTTATTGCTACTGCCTTTGGTGTTAACTACCAAATAGGTATGGGGCACTATCAAATAACTTACTATGCAGCTATTGCTGCGGTGGTAATGTGTTTGTTTTATGGCTTATACTGTATTGTAAAAAATGAAAACCAATTGCTTTTAAAGGCTATTCCATTGCTATTAGTGGCTGTAATATTGGGTGCCTTACCTAACCTTAGCGTTATAAACACCTACTATGCCTCACACGAAACCACAAGGGGTGGTGCATCAGAACTTACTGCTCCTTCGGCTGGTGAAACGAATAGTACTGACAAGAAAAAGGACGGACTTGATTATAACTACGCCACACAATGGAGCTATGGTCTTACTGAGTCTTTTACCTTTTTAGTACCCAATGCTTCAGGCGGTGATGGCCAAAACCTAGCGTATGAGTTTGATAAACGCGGACAACCTAAACCCAGAAAGGATAGTGAAACATTACAAGCCTTACAAGATAATGTAACGGATAATGCGCAATACGGACAGCTGGCAAATGCAGCCCAAGCATATTGGGGCAAGCAGCCTTTTGTGGGCGGGCCTATATATTTTGGAGCTATTGTATGCTTTTTGGCCATTTTTGGTTTGATAGCATCACAAAAGGTTGAAAAATGGTGGATTATAATTTTAACTGTTTTGTTTTTGCTTTTAGCATGGGGCAATAACTCTATAGTGTATAAATTCTTTTTTGATTTTGTGCCTGTATTCAACAAATTCCGAACACCATCAATGGCACTAAGTGTGGTGCAAATTGGTTTTAGCCTTTTGGCTATTTTAGGTTTGGTTGAAATTTATAAAGCTGGAAATAAAGAACGACTTGTAAAACCTCTTCTCTATACAGGTTTAGGCTTTGGTGTATTGTTAGTAATAATGGCTATTGCACCTACTACCTTGTTTAGTTTTGAATCGGTAAATGATGTAACTAGAGGTTTACCAGATTGGTTACTATCAGCAATGGTTGATGACCGCGCTGCATTGATGGAAAAAGATGCCTTACGCTCATTATTATTTATTGCTGGTGCATTTTTAGTCATATTTTTATATCTAAAGGGTACACTAAAAGGAGTAAATACAGCCCTTATTGCAGTGGCCATTTTAATTGTTATAGACCTTTGGAGTTTTAACCAACGCTACCTTAACAAAGATAAATTTGTTACTCCTGCTGCAAAAAAATCAATAATAGCCCCTTCGGCTGTCGACCAACAAATAATGCAAGACCCTACCCACTTTAGGGTATTTAACCTTGCAGCGGGTAATCCGTTTTCTGATTGGAAAACAAGCTACCACCACCACTCTATTGGAGGATATCACGGTGCTAAATTGCGTAAATACCAAGAGTTGATTGAGAACCAAATAAATACCATGAACCCATCGGTATTGGCTATGTTAAATACTAAATACCTTATTGTTGATGGCGGACAAGGCGAAACAATACAAAGGCCACTAAAAAACCCTATGGGCAATGCTTGGTTTGTAAACAATGTAAAAGTGGTTGAAAATGCCGATCAAGAAATGGCTGCTTTAAATGTAGATAGTACAAATGTATTTGAGCCTGCTCAAACCCTTATAGTACAGAAGAAAAACCTACCTGAAGATTGGAATGGGTTTACTCCTGCTGCAGACCCTTCGGCTAGTATACAATTATTAGATTATGCACCGCACAAACTGAAATATGAATCGAACACATCAAAAGACCAAGTGGCTGTTTTTTCAGAAATATATTATGAGCAACCTGATGGCGACGGCTGGAAAGCCTTTGTAGACGGACAACCCGTCGAGCATTTTAGAGGTGATTATGTATTACGAGCTATGAAAGTTCCTGCGGGCAAGCATTTAATAGAGTTTAAGTATGACGCCAGTGAAACCCGATTTAGAGGTATAATTTCATTCATTTTTATGATTGTACTTATTATTGTAAGTGGCGCATTGATATACCTTAAAAACAAAGGCAAACTAAGCAAGTTTGAAAATACAGATATACAAAAGGCTTAACATCCAAATAAGTCAATAACAAAAAAGGGTTGCTGTTTACACAGCAACCCTTTTTTTATGTTTAACAATTGGTTTTACATCAACCAAAAATCAGTTCTTTAACAAATCTGTATACAGGGCTTGCATTTTTTTAGCCACCACCGGGTATGCGTAGTTATCAAGAGCTTTTTGCCTTGCTTGGTGTTGCAATTGCGTGGTGTTCTGCACTGTGGTAATGGTTTCAGCTATCCCGATAGCCAAATCTTCAACGTCGCTATATTTAGCTAAGTAACCGTTTTGCTTGTGGTCAATCAAATCAGGTATACCGCCAATTTCAAAAGCCACCGAAGGAACTCCACAGCTTAGTGCTTCCATAATGGTATTGGGCAGGTTTTCTTCAAGGCTGGGCAATACAAAAACATCACTGGCATTATAAAAATCAACAATGCGGGGTTCATCATTCAAATAGCCTGTGAAAGTATACTCAAAGGGTAAATCAAGGTTAACCTCTGTTTTCGCCTCCCCCATTACCAACAATTTTATTTTATTTTCCCATTCAGGGTATTTTTCTTTAATCGTCCACAGCGCTTTGCGCAAATACTCAAACCCTTTGCGTACATCGCCCACATTGGCAGCAACAAAACTTATACAAATACTATCTTCGTTTACACCAAATGTTGCCTTTGCACTTTTCTTGTCTTTGGGCAAATACACATCAGTATCAATAGGGTTGGGTATTACTTCTACCCTTCTATTGCCTAATAAACTGCTTTTTTTAGCCCTTTGTGCCAGCCAATTACTACACGCTACAAAAGTGATATTAAGGCTATTGTATACCTCTTGCTTTTTTTGATGCACTTTGTGCGATATATCAGTAGAAGAAGGATGTTTTAAATAAAAGCAATTACCGCACTGCTGCTGGTAATTTTCACACTCGCGGCTGTGATGACATCCACCTGTCATAGCCCACATATCGTGCATAGTCCACACAACAGGCTTGTTCAGCTTTTTAAACTTCTTAATATACTTTAGCGAGAGAAAACCATTGTTTATCCAATGCAGATGTATAATATCGGCTTCTTTTATCAATGGGAAACTAGAAAGTTCCAAACCACGTGTGGCGGTTGAAAACCGAAACCTATCTCCCTTCTCTTTTACTTTAAAAGCAAACCAAAATTTTTCCCAAGCCAACCTCAGTAAAGCCACCTTTTTAGCCATTGGATTATTGGCTATTACGTGTACCCCCTCAAACCGATGGCCTGCCGTACCGTGCAGGTATATCAATTTCGATTCTACTTCACCTCCCCTATTAAAGGCTTCGTGTAACCTGTATGCAGCTACCCCTGCACCACCTTTATCAAACGTATTCAGTAATGTGGTTTTCATACTTTCAGTGGCAAATGTATATTAAATAGTAGCACCAATAGAACCCCAATTTTGATATTATTTTATATTGAATAACTCTATTATTACTTTCTTACGCAAACAGCAATGCCATAGCATACAATACGGCAAAGTTTTACTAAACTTGCATTTTTTGTACTTTTTAAGATTAAGGGACGATTTATAAATGTCAACCACACAAAACCTAATAGTATCCGTTTGTATACCCAGCTACAACAGACCGCAGGAGCTTAAACGACTGTTAGAAGGGATTTATGCCCAAAACTCACCTGCTTTTGAGGTAGTGGTGGCTGAGGATGTATCGCCCAAACGTGAAGAAATAAAAGAAGTGGTTGAGGGGCTTGCAGCTCAATACCCCGATTTTAATCTTCGCTTACACCTTAACGAAAAAAACTTAGGCTACGATGGCAACTTGCGTAGTATGTTTAGCCTTGCCAAAGGTAATTTTTGTATGTTTATGGGTGATGATGATGTGGTGTGTGATGGTGCTATGCAAAAGATTATTGATGTGCTTACTGCAAACCCTAATATAGGCATGGCATTGCGTGCATGGGAAGAAGTTGACTTGGAGGGGACATTACTTAGTACATCTATCTATTATCCTGCTGATACTTTATTTGAAGCAGGTTGGGATACAGTTGCCCAGTTTTTCAGGAAATCTATTTTCATATCAGGGCTTATTTTTCACCGAGAAACCGCCTTGAAATACCATACTGATAAGTTTGACGGTTTGTTGTTATACCAAGTGTATATGCTAACTATGGTATTGCAAGAAAAACAAGGCTTTTACATAGCCAAAACACTTACCCAACGTTTACGTGGGGCTGAACATTATTTTGGTAGTTCAGAATCAGAAAAGGGCTTGTTTGAACCTAAAATGCTAAAGCCCGAGCACTCGCTGAATTTTATGCAGGGCTTTCTTAAAATTTTAGATAATACAGGCAATGCTCAACTTAAAACTGCTGTTTTAAAAGATTTTAGTAACAAAGCCTTTGGTTACCTTAGCCTGCAACGGGGCAACGGAATTAAGAGTTTTATTAACTACTCGTTTAAGCTGCGTAAGATGGGTTACGCCCAAACTTTTCCGTTTTGGGTTTTCTTTGTTATGTTGCTTATTTTAGGAGAAAAAACGTCTGAAAAATTGATACTTTCATTTAAAAAAATTAAAAGTTAATTTGACTAAACTAAAAAAGGGGCTAAAGCCCCTTTTTTAGTTTAAAATAATCAATGTGATTATTGTATAATAAGCTTATTAGTATAAAACATATCCCCTGAGCCATCAAATAAACTAACTGAATATACTCCTGCGGCTAAAGCAGATATATCTATATTACTAGTGCTAGAAACATCTTTTTTCAACACATTTTTACCTAATATATCACTAATGAAAAGTGTGCTATTAGTTCTATCATTCCCGCTAATATATAATACATCAGAAACTGGATTTGGATAAATATGAATATTACTTTGAGAAGCTACTTCACCAACCGAAGTGTTGGTATTATTATATAAAGCAGCTATCTCTTGGCTATTAATAGCTCTATTATAAATTCTTACTTCATCAATTTTTCCTTTGAAATATTGCAAGCTATTTCCTGGAATTGCCATACCAATCCTCAATGAAGAATCTGAATAACCTATATCATAGCTTGCAGTTAAAGCACTTTTCAAAACACCATTAACATAAACTCTAATATTAGAATCAGGTGCATTTTTATCATAAGTCCCCACCAGATGTACCCATTGTTGTGTTGTTGCAACCGCAGGGCTTATAGCAAATTTTTCAGTAGAAGTACTTCCTGCACCAAAAGTCCATGACTGATTTTGCCCAGGACTGCCAGCAGCATAAAGAATATAAGAATTTCCAGGAGAGCTATTATGGCGGTTACGTTTACACACTACCATCAACCAAGAAGAGAAGTCATCTGCATTTACCCACGCAGAAACACTTACCGCCGTTTTTGGTTGAATGGTTGAATCATGCTTAACCCAAACGTGATCTAAAGTACCATTAAAATTATAGCACTTACCAGGATTACCCCATCTATCAGCCACTGATGTAGGAGCACCAACAATAGTCCCGTCGTTGTTATTCCCACTATAATCTTTTACATCTCCATCAAATGGATAATAAGCTACTAATCCCGATTTTAAATTTATTTGTGCCTTTAATTGTCCTAAAAACACAGCGCTAAAAATTAAACAGATAGTAATTACTCTTTTCATACGTTAATAAATTTATGTATTCAAATATAAATAAATAAATATCCTTTATAGAGTTATTGATGTTTTTTCGATGAATCTCTCCATAGTATAAATCATCTCTTCTAAATGAAGATTATCAAATTACTCTTAAAAGTATTAAACTTGCTCCAAAATGCATTTTAAGACGCATTACAAATAAATAATTGAAGGGGAAACCTATATTTTAAACTACGAACAAAGTAAAACACATATTAACCGCAGATTATGAATGATTTAGAAAAGTTTTTCCACGATAATCAGGGAAACATGATAACCAAGTGGGACAGTTACTTTGAAGTATATGACAGACATTTTAGTAAATATAGAGGTAAGGAAGTTGTAATTGTTGAGGTAGGTGTTTACCATGGAGGCTCATTAAAGATGTGGAAGAATTATTTTGGGGATAAAGCTCAAATAATAGGAATTGACATCAACCCCGAGTGTAAAAAATTTGAAGAAGACAATATCAAAATTTACATTGGTTCCCAAGAAGATAGGAGTTTTTTAACTCAGCTAAAACAGTTAGCACCAAAAATAGATATTCTTATTGATGATGGAGGCCATAGTATGAAACAACAAATAACTACTTTCGAAGAAATGTATCATCATTTATCAAAAGATGGGGTTTATTTGTGTGAAGATGTTCATACATCTTATTTCGAAGAATTTGGCGGCGGCTATAAAAAACAAGATACATTTATTGAGTTTACAAAAAATCATATCGATGAGTTAAATGCCTGGCATTCAAGAAATAAAAACGAATTAGATGTTACTGAGTTTACAGGCTCAACAAAATCAATCCATTTTTATGATAGCATTGTTGTTTTTGAAAAAGGTGAGATAAAACGTCCAGAATCGTTAGTTTCTGGAGAAAAAAGCATCAAGCTAAAAAATGAGATGTCTTTTATGGAAAAGGTTAACTCTTATCTAAAACGCTATTGGTATAGATATTTTAAAAAATAATACATACTGAATGTGTAAGATATCAGTATTGATGTGTGTGTATAATGGTCAAAAAGATATGAAAGAGGCTATTGACAGCATATTGAACCAAACTTTTACCGATTTTGAGTTTATTATAGTTAACGATTGCTCTACTGACAACTCGGTCTCTATTATTAACAGCTATACTGATAGCCGTATAAAACTACTTACCAACGAAACTAATTTAGGCTTAGCAGCCAGTTTAAACGTTGGTTTAAAGGAAGCGAAGGGCGAATATATAGTAAGGATGGATTCTGATGATATAAGCCTTCCTAATCGTTTGCAAACACAAGTAGATTATATGGACACTCACCACAATATTGGTGTGTGTGGTAGTTGGATAAAAGTATTTGGCGATGCCAACTATTATTGGAAACCAAAAGCCAATGCACAGTATTTAAGGTGTAAACTTTTGTTTAATACTCCCCTGCCCCACCCTACTTGGATTATCAGGCATTCGTTAATTAAACAGCATAACCTGTATTACAGCCAAACTATGCGCCGCGCGCAGGATTATGATTTTTTGGTACGAATGAGCGACCATGCCCAATTAGCTTGCATTCAGCAATGTTTGTTAAACTACCGCTACGAGTTTGTTACCCGAAAGCCTGCAAACCACAACGAGGCATTAAAAAACATTTTTGCTGTACGCAAACAATTGCTTGAAAAACTAGGGGTTGGGTTTACCGAAGACGAACACCAACTGCACCACTTACTAAGCGAAAGCAAGTTTAAATCACCTGAGTTATCTCCAATAAAAGTGGGTAAATGGCTTACGAAGTTACTAAAATCCAATGCTGAATCTAAGGTGTATAATCACACTAAATTAAGAATACTTATTGGTGAATTGTGGATGCAAACGTTAATGAGCAATCTTGCTAAAGCTATACCCGTAAAACTATCTTGCCCCAACCTTTGGCTTAGTTTATTACTGGCGGTTTGCTCCCTTTCAGTTAATCGAGTAACTGTGTTTTTGCGCCCAAATAGCCAGCGTTAACAATATCCAAGTATGGTAATTGTTTTTGTTGAAGTAAGGAGCGCAAGCTTCGTACTCAAGTATCTTATAAATAGGATTATTTTTATCTAACAAAAACTCGTTTTTCAGTTTTGCCACAGCTGGTATTTGCAACCAGTGGTTGACGGGGGCTCCAAAACCATGCTTGCTACGCTTGCGGATGCTTTCTGTCCACAGTTGACCCATAGCCTCACGCAAAATTATTTTGTCTTTTGAGCTGCTAACTTTTAATGTGTAAGGTAACGAAATGCAATATTCAGCAAAATCAACATCTAAAAACGGGGCGCGAAGTTCAACACTGCTTGCCATAGCAGCCCTATCGGTTTTCACCAATATATCGCCGGGCATATAATCTTCTATATCAGCAAGCATAGCATCATCAGGTGTATTATTAGGAGAAAAAGAAAATTTCGGTTTCGCTACTTTCGCCAAACCCAACCTCTCTATTTCTTTATCATCAAAATAAATATAACGCTGTGTATGGGCTGTAAGTAGTGTGTTGTACTTTGTGTTACAAATGGCAGCATCATACTTAAGGTTATTTATCCCCAACCCCAATTTTGAAGATACTTTAAGAGCCAATTTTACCATAGGAATAATGGCTTGGGGTGTTTTGTTTCCCTTCATCATCTCCAGTAAAATTTTATACGAGCCATAGCCACCTAATAATTCATCACCTGCATCACCTGTTAATATTACTGTAAGGTGTTCTTTTGCCAGTTTTGAAAGTAAATAGGTAGGTATGTTTGATGAATCGCCAAAAGGTTCATCATATATATCTTGCATTTGCAACAATAACCCTGCTATATCGGCCTCTGTTTGCTGCAATTCAATATGGTCTGTATTGTATTTTTTTGCTATTTCACGGGCAAAAGGAAGCTCGTTAATGCTATCGCCAAACCCAAACGATATGGTTTTTATACCCTCTTTATATTTTGAGGCCAATGCTACAATCGTACTAGAATCTAGCCCTCCACTTAAAAACGCCCCAACAGGCACATCAGCCACCAATTGCTTTTTTACAGCTTCATCCAGCAATTGAGTAAACTGTTCCGTAGCATCAGCAAGGGGGATGTTTTCATTTATTGCAGGTAGTAGCCAATACCTTTCTACCTTTAATTGTTTTGTTAAAGCTGAATACTCTAGCGTATGTGCTGGCGGTAATGTAAATACGTTTTTGTAAATAGTTTTTTGATGATGAACGTACAGATGCTTTAAATAATGAGCAATGCTTTCTTTGTCCAACACAGGTTCTATCAAGCCCGTAGCCAGTATGGCTTTTATTTCTGATGAGTAAACAAACTCACCGTTTTTGCCAAAGGCATAGTAAAATGGCTTTTCACCAAAACGGTCGCGGGCACAAAAAAGGCTTTGTTTATCCTCGTCCCAAATAGAGAAAGCAAACTGACCCGGCAAATTGCCCATCATTTTACTACCATGATGTTCATACAGGGCGATTAAAAGCTCCGTATCGCTTTCATTTTGGTAATTGTATTGGGTTTCAGCCCTTAGTTTTTTATACCCGAATATTTCACCATTAAAAACAATGCCTATGCTCTTTGAATGATTAAACATGGGTTGATGACCGCCTCCCAAATCAACAATACTAAGCCTACGGTGCCCTAACACACAACGCCCATACACATAATGTCCATCACCATCAGGCCCACGGTGGGCTATGGTATCGGTCATTTTTTGTACCGTTTGTAAATATTTCGTTGCATTTTCAGCAACTATTCCGGCTATACCACACATTGTTTTATATTTTTATCCAACTATCAGGGATAATATCTTTACTATCCCAATCGGGGTTTAGAAACCATTTTTTAGGAGCAATAATTATTTTATTTGGATTGTTATTTAACCAAGCTCCCCACCAACTAAAACTACTATTGGCCACTATGTTATGCTTGCAAACACTCATCAACCGCATATCTTCAAAGCTATTCTCCCCTTTGTTGTTGCTTACCACTTCACTAGGATGGTTTAGCTTAAGGTTTTGTTTCACCCACTCGGGTTCATCAGAAAAAAGAAAAAAGTATGGGTTTTCAACCTTCGATTCTATTTGCTGTATGGAATTTTGATAATAATCCAATCCACAAATTCCGTGTGATTTTAGCGTTTCAGCATTACTTACATAATCACCTCTACGCACATGGACGGATATTGCATTACAGCATTGAATTTTGTTAAACAGCTCTAAATTTAATCCTTGCGGCGAATTTTTGAACTTAAAGTCGTTCCTAATTACAGCTTTATTATCTTTAAAATATTGCTCTGATTGAAAAAAACCTTCTATATATATATTGTCGGTAACGTTAAAAAAATCACCACTAAAATGAACATGCGGATCAACGTAGGTTTTTAAACCTCCATACACCTGTTTCACTTTTAGGTATTTTTTTATCCAATGAAAAGTAGGCTGTTTGAATTTTTCATTTATACAAAATTGAGACAATTCGTATTGGCGTAGATTTTCTTTACCAAGGGGAGTAGTAAGAAAATGAGTTTTATCTAAATATAACTCAGTATTCAACCTCAAAGCCTGTGCCTTGCCTGCCGCATACTGAAACATTTGGTTTCCCAATCCACCCGTAAGTTGTACAATTAACATTTATACTGTTGCCGCTTTTTTAACAAACCAAAAACAACCGCAGCCATATTTTTGTTGGTTGGCTTCACTCTCAGCAGCATTTTCTATAAATGCTTTTTCAAAATTATAATCTGTTATTAGTGAGAATTTTTTTAACTCAAAGCCATAAAAATATTCTAAAATCTGTTTGTAGGTAAATATTCTGTGTGCATTAAACTGAATCTTGGCTTGTCCTCCAATAGGTGTTACAAACAATAAATTTCCACCAACTGCTGTAACCCGTTTTAGCTCATTTATTGCTTTTAGATCACCTTGTAAATCCAAAGGGTCTCCATACCTGCCCAACCCAACATGTTCTACAGTATGCATACAGCTTAAACTCTCAATACTATTACTTTCAAAATGTAAGTTAGTTAAATCAGCGTGTTCACTTTCTAAACCACTAAGGGTTACTTCAGCCGGCCTATAATCATAAAATTTTACGGGTATAAATGCTGAAAGTTGTGTAGCAAAAGCTAGTATTGACGAAATATCTACATGAAATTTCGGGTTTATTTCAGCAACCACGCGCATTGCCCAAGCTGGGTGATACGTATAATGCCTGTCAAATCCTGTTGTTGATGTTTTATCTTCCAAACAAGGGTAAAGGTCTTTTGCAGTTATGGTAAACCTGTTGTCTTTATCTCCTTTGAGTTTTAACCACTGACCAAAAAAATTAAAATATTCAAATATTCTTGTTAGCCATTTGAATTTTAGTAGATTAATAACAAATACCTTGAATCTGTAAATTAGCATTATTACTTTTTTAAATAAACCTTGTCCTAAACCTATGTTTTAATAATTTGTAGCAGATTATCAACTACCTCTTACGGGCATATACATGACAATCATGATATAACAACTCACTTGAAGCCTGACCTTTTGCACTCAATTTACTCAAAGACCACAACAACAATTGCACACCAATTTTACCAATAATACCTTGTCTAGCACCAGTATATTTTTTGGCTACAACATTTACCCTTCTAAGCTCCTGAGCCATAAACTCAAAATAGTTGCCGCTAAAAACCATATCGTTAATGGTAAACCCATTTTTTTCCAAGTGAGTTTCGTAAAAATACTTGCTAAAGCCAGTATAAAAAAAGTAAGGTGCAAAGTGCGTAATACTTGCAAAAGGGGCTGTAATTATTAAATATCCACCTGGTTTTAGTAAACGCTTAAATTCTTTTAAGGCTGCTAATGGGTCTGGTATATGTTCAAACACCTCAATGCACATTATGGCATCAAAAGAACCGTCGGGTTCAGGTACTGCTATTATATCGCATTCAATATCTAATTTCGTTTGATCCCAACTACCTGTTTGCAAACCAACATCACCACTACCGTCATATTGCCCAAAATCTTGAGCCACATATTGCAAATGGCTACAATGCTTTTTGTACCTAAGCTCTCCTGCTCCTGCATCCAGTATCCTAAGCCCTTCAGGAATTTTTTTTAATGTATTTATAATCCAAGTTTCTCTTGCGCTATCATTGCTAGTCCCAACAGGCATCATATCGTTTTTTAGTTACGGGCAAATATAAGAAACAAAAATTTCGTTTTACTTTTAAGTATTTTGCGGCCTCAAATAATTGTATCTCTTTTATAAATAAGAGATCTCTCAACTAAAACACAATGAGCAAAGGCACACTATACTTAGTTCCCAATTTTTTGGGCGACCCACAAACCAGTCCGTTATTAATACCTGATGAGCAGTTGACAATTATTAGAGGACTAACAGAATTTATTGTTGAGAACGAGAAAAACGCTCGTGCTTGCCTTAAAGGTTTGCAGATAACAACCCCACAAAATCAACTAACCATACACGTACTAGATAAGCACAACCCCGTACACGGTATACCCACTTATTTAAAATCGGCTGAGAGTGGCGGAAACATAGGCTTACTGTCTGATGCGGGAGTGCCCTGCGTGGCCGACCCAGGTGCCGAGGTGGTAAAAATTGCCCATAAAAAAGGCATAACCATAGTTCCCTTTGTTGGGCCTTCGTCAATACTTTTGGCCATAATGGCCTCGGGCTTTAATGGGCAGAGCTTTACATTTCATGGCTATTTACCTATTGACGCACCCAACCGTGCAAAAAAACTAAAGCAGCTTGAAAAAGATTCGCGCGAGCGTAAACAAACACAAGTATTTATTGAGACACCTTATCGCAACAACCCTATGTTGGGTGATATTTTAAAACAATGCTTGCCCAGTACCTTGCTGTGTGTAGCCTGCAACCTTACTTTGCCCGATGAAAGCATCACCTCGCAATCAATAGAACAATGGCAAAAAAACACGCCCGATTTGCATAAAAAGCCTGCCGTTTTTGTGTTGTTTGCAGGATAAAATTGTTTTTTCAGTGTTACGGCTGTTACGCCTATTTTATTGTTACAAAACATTAGTAATCAAAACTTTAAACACAAAATACTGTATACGTTTTACTGTTACGATTTGTTACGGTTCATTATGGGTTGATGTGGTATGCCCAAATTTTTCAAGCACGCGCTTTACCCGCATTTTATTAGTTTCCAATTGATTAGCTATTTCCCCAAGTGATAAATGGGGTTGTGCTGTCTTTAATGAAAGTATTAAGGCATCGGGTTCGCAAAGCGGAGTTTGTAAAAACTGCTTTTCAGTACCTTTTCCTACATATTCAAAAAATAATGACTTCCCTTGTTGTCTCAACTGGCAAGCCACAACATTATCAGCGGTATACCCCATTTTTTCGGTGCTTTTAAGCTGTATCAAATAACGTCCGTCGGCATCGCGTCGACTATAACCCACAGCAAAAACACTATCAACAAAACCACCCCAAAAACGGCTACCGTCCATATTTTTCACCAAAAGTCTGCCTGCATTTTGCACACTTCGCGACTCAGCCACCAAAAGCATCGATAGATTATACTTTTTTTGCAGCCTGCTAAGTTGCTGGGCAAGTCGCAGCTCCTCTCGCGGGTAGTAACAACACAAACCTTTAAGTGCCGCAATACTATCAATCACCAAAACTTGCGCACCACTATTTTGTATTGCATTTTCCATTGCCCTAAACAATACCGAGCCAAAATTTGCAGGCTCTCTATACAAAGGATTTATAGCCACACGCACAAAATTTTCATCAAACGTATATATCCCATCCACAGCATATCGGTTAAAAAACTGCACATCACTCAGCCCCACATCAAAAAACAACACTTTTTGTTTTGGCTCCGCCGCACTAAAACCTGCCATAGCTTCACCCTTACTGATGCTATTAGCTATTTGCACTGCCAAAGTAGATTTCCCTACACCACACTCGCCCAATAAAACGGCCATTTCTCCCTTATGCCAAAACTCACCAAACAACATGGGCGAGGGTAAAACATCCTCTTCATTCCCAACACAATCAGTACCCGAACGCACCGACAACATATTTTCAACAGCAAGCTCAAAACCATTTTTCACTTCCTTTCCATAAATATACTTTGGCATAAAAGTTTTTATTTACTAATTGGCGAAAAGGGAGTTTGGGAAATGTGCTCTGCAAAACTCACCTCCTTACTTGGATAGTGCGGCAGCAAAGGAGGGGTTGGGAGTGGTTTAAGCCACAAGGCTTTTGTGGGTTGTCATCTTGAGGCTCTCGAAAGATGGAAGCGTTGCCGCTAACCTTATGTTAATTCATGTTTTTACTTCGCATCAAATGCTAATTGAGTATTAGCAAACTGCTGTACCCAAAATGCGTGCTCACGCCCTTGTTTAAAACCTATACTTTCAGGTGATAATGCTCTCAGTTTCCTAATCTCTTCCTTTGCTTTATTATTAAGCGATTTGATAGCAGCTTCCCTTGTTTCGGTAGTGATATTAGAAAGGTATTTTTTAGGGACAAGATGTGCTTTTAACCGTTGATTTTTAGGATGTGCTTGGCTGATAAAATCTTGCCCTCCGCCAATACAAAATAACTCACGTATTTGTGCTTCATCAAACACAATAAACCCGTGTTGATGGGCTTTTTCACCAATGGGTATTTGTGAATCTTCTACAATTAAAACCTCCCCGTTTTCGTTCAATAAATTATCTATATCATTACTAAACAACTCTATCCAGTCTTGCGGGGGTATTTCATGCAACACATTGCACAACAAAACTACATCAAAGCTATTTTTATGTATAGACTTTAAATCTGTCATCGAGCTAAAATACCTCTTACTTGTATCATCACCATAAGCAGTATTTATTACTCCCTCACATTGGGTTTTGTAAGTAGTAAATGTATCATACGCTACATAATCCGTCTTTTTTAATAACTCAGTATCTGTTTCCAAAATATTGGCCAGCAACCTGCCTTTGCCTGCACCATAATCAAGTATCTTGAATGATTTTCCTTTTGCCAAATCGTCTAAAATATTTTTTATCTGGTTGGTTTGTGGGTCGTTTGCACCTGTTTCAGCAACAGCAGGCTCAAACAAACATTGGTAGGCATATTGGTTTATTGCATACTGAGCTGGTAAACCAATAAAATCGTGCAGCTTACTCACCTGTTCTTCATCCCCCAACAAACCTTTCAATACTTTTTCAGGGGTAGAGCCTGCAAAACTTACTTTACCTTCCTCAACATAATAAATACTTGTTTCTTGTACCGAAGCCAAATAAGCAATAATAGGCAACGAGTGAGTGGCTATCCATATTTGACTTTCTTTGGTAACCTCAATAATCCTACTTAAAGTTTCAATAATAGCCGAGGGGTGAATATGGTTTTCAGGCTCATCGATAGAAATGATGTAGTTATTTAAATCTTTCCCTGTTTGATATAGTGTTACACATAGCTGAAGCAAAATAGCTTGCCCATCGGAGAGCTTTGCATCACCAATTCTGAAATCAAATAAACAAGCATTACCATACTTATCTCTTTTAAGCTCTACCCCTAAAAATTCTCTTATCCAATGCTTTAAGTTTTGATACTCATCTATTGCTTTATTAACTTCTTCTTTCGCACCATCAAAATCTTCTCTTTTTACCTCGTAATATCTATTTTGTATAGATTGAATAACTGGTAATACAATTTTGGGGAGTTGAGTTAAATTTCCTATTGTCAACCTAAGTGAACTTGACTGTAAATCACCAAAACTTTCGCCAATAGGGTCACTCATTGAGGTAATCTTAGGAATAAAATTAATACTTCTCCTTCCACCAAATGAAGGCTTTGATAAATGACTAATCAGCATCGCTGATAAACTTTTTTCAGCAAGGGTTAAGTCCTTTAAAATTCTTTGCAGGGTTTCTTCTTTGTTATGAAAACTTGATTTGGGATAAAGTTTTTCTAACCTTTCAAAATTTTCTTTATTTCTATTATAATTATCGCGATGACTTTCAATTGCATTTTCCTCCCTTTCCAAATCGTCTTTATCAAGATCCTTATATAGAGCTGAAAAACTTTGTAATTTTTCTAAAATCCGTGATTTGCCAGAACCATTTTTACCTACAAGCACAACTATCTGCCCCAATCTATCCATTTCTATATCTGCTATTCCATTAGAATACAATTCTTTGGGGATATAAAGCTTTGTAAAACGCATATATTGTTAGTTTCATCAAAAATAAACAATACCCTCATTTAGCTTACTGGTTTGTTTTACACATAAATCTAAGATCTCATTATCTCTACAAATTATCATAGGATATATCCTTCTAAACTTCCCATATTATTAAAGCATCTCTGAAATGAAGGCAAAGTTCAATAGTCAGTTAAATTATACTTCATATAAAGAAAAACTAAATTAATCACGGTATCTTAGCTGTTTACTATTATAACTATGCATACAGAGGAACAGCGTTTAGAAATTGAAAGTGCGATCAAAGAGCTAATAAAAGATAGGATAGGGGTTAACCTTACAGATCAAGATATTAAAAATAGAGGAATAGCAACGTTTGATGCAATAAACAGTTATTTAACTGATATTATGGCATTAGGTTATAATAATAAGTCTATAGAACTTTCTACAAATGATATATTTGAAATCCAATCACAACTGCCTTGGTTAAGTATAACTAAAGCTGATATCTCAAAACGATTAGAATTTTCATTACTCAAATTTCAAAATGAAATAAACTGTTTTATCATTATGCTAGCCAGTTTATCAATGGGAAAAGATAAGAAAACTATCCTTGAGGAAGTTAAAAATGCCTTATATTAGTAAAACTGGTAAACTTCTCCTAATAAATCACACTTGACATTCTCAAACCAATCCCCTACCTTTGACTAACAAGCGTTAGCATTATGCCTACAACTGGTTCATCAGCCCGCAAAGAGCAAATTATAGAAACTGCCTCAAAGTTGTTTAGTCAACGCGGCTATATGGCTACGTCTATGCGTGATATTGCCGATAAAATGGGAATTGAAGCAGCCAGCTTGTACAACCACATTACTTCTAAAGAAGAAATACTTCAAGACATTTGTTTCAGCCATGCTCAACTTTTTCTTAGAGCTATTGCCGAGGTAAATGATATTTATTTTGATGCCGAAAAAAAACTACGCATGGCAATACAAAACCACGTAGAGATTTTAACGGCAAACCTTACTCAATCAAAAGTGTTTTTACAAGAGTGGAAATACCTTGGCGATGAAAACAAAGCCGAGTTTATTAAACTACGCGATACATACGAAAAAGAGTTTACAGTGATACTAAGCAACGGCGAGGATGAAAACCTTTTTAAAGGGGTTGATAAAAAATTTGCCGTGCTAAATATATTATCATCATTAAACTGGATAGTAGAGTGGTATAAACCCGATGGCGAAATGACCCCGACACAAATAGCTGAAAAACTTAGCGATTTTGTGCTAATGGGACTTAGCAAGCCAAAACCTTTTTAAGCACGAAACTTTAAAAATAAAATTCGAAAAAACGGATACTACAGCATAAAACTGTAAACTAAAAACTTTAAAACTGTTACCATGTACGGAAGCGCATATATAGACCCAAACGACAAATTTAACACCGATGACAATCCTGAGTTGTTGGCTGAATTTGAAGCCCGTATTGAACGTGGCGAAAAAATAGAACCAAAAGATTGGATGCCTGCCGATTACCGCAAGCAACTAATCCGTATGATTGAGCAACATGCTCACTCTGAAATTATAGGTGCTTTGCCTGAAGGTACATGGATAACTCGTGCACCCGGTTTCCGTCGCAAATTGGCACTTATGGCCAAAGTGCAGGACGAAGTAGGCCACGCACAGTTGTTATACAGTGCTGCCGAAACATTGGGCAAGCCGCGTGAGCAAATGATTAACGACCTTATTACAGGTAAATCAAAATACTCAAATATATTTAACTACCCCGCCTATACATGGGCTGATAGTGCAGTAATAGCTTGGTTGGTTGATGCCGGTGCAATTATAAATCAGGTAGCCAATTCAAAAGGCTCTTATGGCCCTTATTGCCGTGCCCTTGATAGGATTTGTGCCGAAGAATCGTTCCATTTAAAATACGGACACGATAATGTGGTGTATTTGGCAACAGGAACACCTATACAACGCCAAATGGTGCAAGAAGCATTACACCGTTGGTGGCCACCATTAATGCACTTTTTTGGCCCATCGGATAAAATGTCGGTACATACTGAAAAACTGATGAAGTGGAAAGTGAAAATGGCTACTAATGACGATATGCGCCAACAGTTTCTAAATATGTATGTGCCTAAAATTTGGGATTTGGGTTTAACCCTTCCCGACCCTCTTTTGAGCAAAAATGAAGAAACAGGTAAATGGACGTACGCCGAACCCGATTGGGAAGAATTTAAACGTGTGATTAATGGTGATGGCCCTTGCAATAAAGAACGTCTTGCTGTGCGCCGTACGGCAGAAGAAAAAGGACTATGGGTGCGTAAAGCCTTAGCCAATGTTGATGCCAAATACGTAGCACCGCTTGCCTAATGAAAAAGAAAAAGGTTTGGATATTTGTACTCCTAGCCGTAGTAAACCTATTAGTACTACTGTCTTTATACATATTTGTGAAGTATTATTTAGACGATTTTAAGATATAAATATATACTATATGATATGATTAACTGGTTTCTAAGATTATTTGATTTCACTCAACCACTTGGTGAAATCTTTATAAATTTATCAATTGCTATAGTAACCACACTTTTCTTCCTATTTTGGGTATGGAGAATATCTTATAATATCGTATCTTATATATTTAGATTTTTAATTTTTTTATCTAAAAAAATTGGTACAGACTTATTGATTGAGAAAATATATTTACTGGAAGACAATTTTGAAAATCTATATCAAAAACCTATCAAGCTGTTCATTAAGATTAAATCTTTATTAAAAAGAAACAAAATAAAATATGTTGTTCACTATTTCATTGGAATAACAATACCAATTGTTGGAATAAGCATTTGGTATTCAGCATCAGCCCCGCCAACTCCCTATGAAGAATACTTACTAATTACCACAGGCATCACTTCATATGCCATAGTTACAAGAGTTGAGGAAAGTGCTGACGTTGTGGAAGAATATGATGGAAGACGTTCAGGAATTATTGATATCTATGACTATCAATATTCATTTAAAACAAATAACAATGAAGTAATCAATTGTTACAAAACCTCTGCGGGCATTGACCCCAGTCCTCTTTATCATTCACTTAATACGAAACAGCCTTTAATAGTTGAATTTTTAAAAAGTAATCCACAAGTAAACCGTATAAAAGATATAAAAGAAGGTAATAGAACAATTTCCCAATGGCTAAGGTTTCAAATCCTTACTGGTGGAGTTCTTTCTATTATTCTAATAATAATAGCTTTCTACTATGTAAAAATATCACTACAGTTAAAGAGTGAATCCATCAACTACTAATACTAAGTTGAGAAGTAAAAAACAATATTGAATAGTGGGTTTGTCCACATATTCATTTTAAAATCACTAATTTCGCACAAATTTTTAAGCATGGCTCTTGAGATAAAAATACCCGCAGTAGGAGAATCTATTACAGAAGTAACACTTACCACTTGGTTAAAAAAAGATGGTGAATATGTGGAGATGGACGAAGTAATATGTGAGTTGGAAAGTGATAAGGCTACCCTTGAGCTTACTGCTGAGGCAGCGGGAATACTTAAAACGCTTGCCAATGAAGGCGACACAATAGAAATTGGTACTGTTGTGGCTTCTATTGATACAGATGCCAAAGCCCCTGAAGGTGCAGCACCTGCAAAAGAGACTAAGAAGGAAGAGAAAAAAGCCGAAGAGCCTAAAAAAGAAGAAAAAGCTGCCCCTCAAAAAGAATCATCAAACGATGCAAAAACGTATGCTACAGGCACACCATCGCCTGCTGCACAAAAAATATTAGACGAAAAAGGAGTTTCTGCCGCAAACGTTAATGGCACTGGCAAAGACGGACGCATAACCAAAGCTGATGCAGTAGCCGCTAAACTTAGCGTAACTATTAATACAGAAAAAAGTCGCGAACAACGCAGCGAAAAAATGAGCAACCTGCGCAAAGCAGTTGCAAGGCGTTTGGTATCGGTTAAAAACGAAACGGCCATGCTTACCACTTTTAACGAGGTGAACATGAAGCCCATTATGGATTTGCGTGCTCAATACAAAAACCAATTTAAAGAAACACACGGCGTAGGCCTAGGCTTTATGTCGTTTTTTATAAAAGCGGTTTGTAATGCCCTACAAGAATTTCCATCAGTAAATGCAATGATTGATGGCGACTCAACTCTATTTAATGATTATTGCGATGTATCAATAGCTGTATCAGCCCCAAAAGGTTTGGTAGTGCCCGTAATACGCAATGCAGAAGCAATGAACTTTGCTGAAATAGAAGCAGAGGTAATACGCCTTGCAACTCGTGCAAGAGATAACAAACTTTCTATTGAGGAAATGACTGGAGGAACTTTTACTATCACTAACGGCGGTGTATTTGGTTCGCTAATGTCAACCCCAATTATCAACCCGCCACAATCAGCCATTTTAGGTATGCACAACATAGTTGAACGCCCTGTGGTGATTGACGGACAAATTGTAGCTCGCCCAATGATGTATGTAGCCCTTTCTTACGACCATAGAATCATAGATGGACGTGAATCGGTTAGTTTCCTTGTAAGAGTGAAGCAACAGCTTGAAAACCCTATACAATTGCTTACAGGTGGTAAAGACCCCGGAGCATTTATGTTGGGACTATAATAGAGACAAATTCTAACGATTATATAAAGGGGCTATTAAGCCCCTTTTTTATTGGCTAAGATTTTAAATTCAGGATCACTATATTCAGCCCATAAAAGGGACAATCCAGTGCTTACGATTTTGACAAAATATGTAAAACCAAAGGGTAGTGGCGTGGCTTCCCTCCTTGCGCTGTCGTCCTGAGCGAAGTCGAAGGGTTGTGTGAGGATAAGGTGGGACCGAGGGTGGTAGAAGTTGGCGTATTTATTTACTGTTTCCCTTATCTCAAACTCACGTTAATTAGTGGTTATACCGCTTTATAACAGCTTTCATCAAACAGATATAGCTCTCATAAAGGGAACAAAAGCAAGCATTGTATAGCTATAAACACAAACTACTAAAACAAAAAAAGGCGACCAATGGGTCGCCTTCACTATAAAGTCTTTAAAGATTATTCTTATTTGTTACCTGAGGGGTTACCGATACGTGTCATTGCACAACGGAAACCTAAAGTAGCAAGGTTTTGGTTTTGATCTAAGAAACGGCGAGTACCAGGTGCAACCCAGTAAGCCCTGTCATCCCAAGAACCACCTTTGTAAACACGTGCTTTATCGTTTACTAAACTTGCAACACCATACTCGTAGCGTTGGTCACGGTCTATATATTCTTCCTCATCCAAATAACCACGGTTGTCAGATGTTTGGTAGTTCAAACGGTTAGGATCGTCTTCAACGTTTTTGTATATAATTCTACCCAAAGAATCTTTCTCTTGCACATAACCGTCAGCATCCAGTTCTTTTGCTTTAAACTCATTACCACGGTATGGATTCAGATCTTCTTGGTCTTCAAAGCTAAGCGGACGATAAATATCCATTACCCACTCGCTAACGTTGCCACCCATATTATATAAACCCCAGTCGTTTTTACCGTACGATTTAATAGGTGTGGTAACAATACCATTATCATTAAGTTTCCCGGCTATACCCGCCATATCACCTGCATCACGTTTAAAGTTGGCCATAATCTCACCCCTATATCTTTCAGGTGCACCTTTACGCACACTAAGTGCTGATGAACCATTCCAAGGATAGATACGTTTGGTGTTTTTATTTTCGTACAAGGTATTACCTATATCAGCCAAAGCAGCGTATTCCCACTCAGCTTCTGTTGGTAAACGATAGTCAGGTAATAATATACCATCTTCCATACGCACCTTGCGGGTTGTTCCACCCGGTGCTATGTCTTTCAGGTCATTTTTCACCAAACCTTCATACTGACCGTTAAGGTAAGCATCGGTGTTAAAGTTTTGCTCGTTAGTTTGTTCGTTAAGGTCGCCCAATTGGTGTATACCCTCACGTATCAAAATCATTTCGTTTACGCGGTCGGTACGCCAAGACGCATAACCTGTAGCTTGAACCCAACTAACACCTACCACAGGATAATCGCGGTAAGCGGGATGGCGTAGGTAATAGATCACCAAAGGCTCGTTATAAGCCAATTTCCTGCGCCAACAGTTAGTATCAGGTAATGCTTTGTTGTGCACTTCAGGGTAATCAACAAAAACCCTAGCCAACCAAGCTAAATATTCAATGTAATGGAAGTTTGACACTTCTGTTTCATCCATGTAAAAACTAGAAACAGTAACCCTTCTTTCTACGTTGTTGTGGTCAAACAACAAATCTTGCTCGGTAGAGCCCATAGTAAAGTTACCTGCTTCTACTAAAACTAAACCAGGGCCAGTTTCTTGACCTTCATATTCTAGTTTTTGTACGCCACCCCACTTGGTATCATTATAATTCCAACCAGTGGTTTCGCTTTTTGGCTTTTTACATGAAAATAATACAATAGACAATACTGCCAGAGCTATTGTGCTATTGAATTTATATGTTTTCATCATCGTTTTATAGTGTTCTGCTTTAATATTCTAACGTGGATAAAATGTTAAAATTATACAATTATATAATTTTTTTCTAAAAATCAGGGCAAGATAATCTTCTCCATGGTTTTTTACTTTTCACACACCATTCTATTGATGCCGAAATTTCATGCGACCCCGGTGCTGCCGATCGGGCTGAAGAAACAGTTATATCATAACTATAACCAAACTTAAATTGCTCGTAACGGAAGCCAACCAATGCTATCAAAGCATCAGAGTTGGGGGCAGTTTGCCTAAACCACAAACCCGCAACAAATGGCCCTTTATTCAAATAAAAACCAATATTGGTTTGAAAGAATTTTTGTTGGGTCATTATTAATATGTTGGGTGATATGGTCATATCAGGCTGAGTATTCTTTTTAGTTTTTCTTAATGGAATTACTAAACCTGAATGCAAAGTATATCGGCGGGGCAAAGTAGTACCGCTATCTGTATTTCTAAAGAATGATTGATTAGGCTCATTTATATTATGCACAGCTATACCTGCATAAAAATTACCTGAATACAATAACATACCTGCCGAAAAGTTTGGAAATGATACTGAATTATTAGCCAAAGCTTCTTTAGTATCTAACACAAAACCTTTTTTAGGTAAAATCTGATCGCTAAAACGTAGTTTGCTAAAATCAATAGCACGTTGCATTAAACCTGCTTGTATAGCCATACGCAGTGCAAAACGTTGACGTTTTTTGCTACCTATAATAGCTTGATAAGAATACACACCACTAACCGAAGTAGTAGTAAGCAAACCATCACCGGCAACATCACGCATTGCCAAAAGGCCAACACCACCGTTTATACCATCAATATGTTGGTCGAACGATGCTGCAAAAGTTCTAAAAGTACCGGGTAAACTAGGCCATTGGTTACGATAATTTAATACCATACGTCCACCTGCGGCACGTTCATCGGGGCACGATGCTGTACCTGCCATAGCAGGGTTAGTATACACCGGTGCTGCATAAAACTGGGTAAACTCCGGGTCTTGAGCTTTTAGTGCACTCGCCATACAAAGCAAAGTAGCCACTACCAGTATTTTTTTTAACTCTTTAAACATTCTTGGTAAATATAAAGTCATATAAGATGTGTTCACTCAAAAATCAAACGTAATATACTATAACTTTGCAATTATACGTTATTGCAACATCACATTTAACGCAAATTTTTTAAAAAAATTGTTCAACTTGCAAACCATAGGTATGATTAATATAAAATTTAAAGTACTACTTTTAAGTCTACTTGCTTATTCATCAGTTGCTTCTGCCCAAGAAACTATTACCATTAATGACTTCATTAATTGGAAATTCGTTTCAATGGGTTTGCCTGATGCAAGTAAAACCATTATTACATTTGATAACGCAACTATCAAAAATGTTGCTTCAAACACCCCCGCATATTCACATATTATTACACACGGCTATGCTGCCACTATAAAACCTGTGTTTGATGTAGTGCAATATACCGATGCAGAACCAGCAGAGATAAATGCTTTTGCAGGAATGGACATACCTGCCGAACTAAACGCCGAGGTATATTACTTTACCCAAAACCGCAAACCTGCCGCAAAAGTGATGTTTGTGCCATTGGTAAAAGACAAAGTTACTGGGGCAATAAAAAAAGTATCGTTTTTTAGCCTAAAAATAAACCTAACACCATCGCTTGTAGCAAAAACACAAGCCACTTATGCTTGGGCAAATAACTCGGTATTAGAAAAAGGCGATTGGATAAAAGTAGAAGTAGCCCAAAAAGGAGTATATAAATTAGATGTAGATTTTTTGAACAAAGCAGGGCTAAACGTTAGCAGTGTTGATATTTCAAAACTTCGCCTGTATGGCCTAGGCGGCGGTATGCTACCCCAAGCCAGCGAAGCACTTAAGTACGATGATTTAGTTGAAAATGCTATTGAGGTGAAAGACATAAACCAAAACGGCCTCTTCGACGGTAACGATTATATACTTTTTTATGCAGAAGGTGCCAGCCGATGGGAATTTGAGACCAGTAGTTTCACCTATAAAAACCGCCCTAACAGGTATGCAAATTCAAACTTTTATTACGTAACTATAGGGAATGCAGGTGGGAAACGCATTACCACACAAGCATCAGCAGCGGGAACGCCCAACTATACTACATCAGTTTTTGATGATTTATATTTTCACGAAAAAGATGAAATAAACTTTTTAAAATCGGGTAGAGATTGGTATGGCGAAGAGTTTGACCGTGTACTTAGCTACGATTTTAAAATATCAGTACCCGATAGAGCAGACAGCGAGTCGATAAAAATTCGTTCACAAGCTGTTGGTCGTTCGGCTGAACCCTGTAGTTTTACCACCCAATGCAACGGGCAAACGGTTTTAACACAAGATATTAAAGGTATTTATTTTAGCTACGAGTATGATTATATAGATACTCCTGATACAGCTGCGGGTCAATTTATTACTAGTGGTAACGACTTAAACCTTCGCTATACCTTCAATCGTTCATCATCAGGCTATAAAGGCTGGCTTAACTTTTTTGAAATTGTGGCTCGCCGAAACATGAAATTTAACGGAGGGCAGGTGATTTTTCGCGATAGCAAAAACCTAGGCGGTGGCAACCTAACCAAGTTTGATTTTGATGCCAACAACCAAAATGTAACAATATGGGAGGTTACAGACCCTTTTGATATAAAAACCCAACAAACCCAATTAGTGGGCAGTTCGCTGCAATATAATTTACCCACCAACTACCTAAGAGAATTTGTAGCTTTTAATGATGCTACCCTTTTAGTACCCGATATTAAACTAGCGCAAAGTGTAAAAAACCAAAACCTGCACGGTTTGCGCAATATTGATATGGTAATAATATCACACGAAAACTTTGTTGCCCAAGCAGAACGCCTTGCCGAACACCATAAAACACAAGACGGGCTTACTGTTGCCGTAGTTACTCCTAATCAAATTTTTAACGAGTTTTCATCAGGCAAACAAGATGTATCAGCAATACGCAATTTTATGAAAATGCTTTACGACCGTCCTGCACAAGCAGGTGATAGCATTAAATATTTGCTGATGTTTGGTGATGCCTCTTATGACTATAAAAACATTAAAAAAAATAACACTAACTACGTACTCACCTATCAAAGCCGCAATACATACGGTCCAGTATCATCATACTGTTCTGATGATTTCTTCGGTCAACTGGATGATGACGAAGGTATATGGGATGAAAACGGTAGCCTTAGCGAAACTATTGATATAGGCATAGGCCGTATACCAGTACAAACCGAACAGCAAGCCAAACAAATGGTTGATAAAATAATAGCATATACCAACCCAAAATCGTTTGGCGATTGGCGCAATAATGTCTGTTTTATAGCTGATGACGAAGACACTAATGTCCACCTTGATGATGGGCAAATATTTTCAGCCATAGTAGAAAGCCAAGATAAGGTATACAATGTAGATAAGATATATCTTGATGCCTACAAACAGGTATCAGTTGGCAGTGGTGCTCGCTACCCTGAAGTAAATGAACAAATTAACCGTAAAATGCAAAAAGGCGTGTTAATTTTAAACTATAACGGACACGGTGGCGAACTTGGATTAGCGAACGAACAGATATTGGATATCCCTATGATAAACGCTTGGAGCAATATTAATAATATGCCCTTGTTTGTAACTGCTACCTGCGAGTTTAGTCGTTTTGACGACCCTGCACGCACATCAGCCGGTGAATTGGTTTTACTAAACCCACACGGCGGTGCTATTGCATTGCTTACCACAGTACGCCTAGTATATCAATGGCCAAACCGACAATTAAACAAAGTATTGTATAATAACAATGTTTTTAAACCTATTAATGGCGAAATGCCCCGACTAGGTGATGTATTTAGAAAAACTAAAAATGGAGCTCCCAGCTTAAATAGTCGCAATTTTACTTTATTGGGCGACCCTGCCGTTAGGCTAAACTACCCTAAACACACCATTGCAACTACTGAAATAAACGGCGTAGCTATTAGCGGTACTAATCCATCGGACACTCTAGGAGCTTTATCAAAAGTGACTATTAAAGGCCAAGTAGAAGATGAAAGCGGAAACAAACTAAGCAACTTTAATGGTACAGTATACCCTACTGTATTTGATAAACGAAGCAACCTATCCACCTTGGGTAACGACCCATCAAGCATTAAACAAACCTTCTCTGTTTATAAAAATATAATATACAAAGGTAAAGCTAGTGTGCAAGACGGTGAGTTTGAGTTTAGCTTCATCGTACCACAAGATATATCTTATGTAAAAGGTAACGGAAAAATAAGCTACTACGCTACCAACAGCAATACCGATGCACACGGTTACTACGATAGCCTTATAGTTACAGGAACGGACAAAAAAGCACCTTTAGATATGACAGGCCCCACCATACGCCTATTTATGAATGACACGACTTTCCGTTTTGGTGGTGTAACTAATGAAACTCCATCGTTAGTAGCTTTAGTATCAGACCTGCACGGTATAAACACCACAGGTAGCGGTATTGGCCGTGATTTGACAGCTATATTAGATGATAACAGGGGAAATGTGATAATTTTGAACGATTACTATCGTGCAAAATTAGATAGCTATCAAGAAGGCGAAATAGTATACCCACTAAGTAAACTTAGCGAAGGCCGCCATAGCCTTAAAGTAAAAGTATGGGATGTATACAACAACTCGGCCGAAGGATACACCGAGTTTGTAGTAGCCAACTCTGAAAAACTGGCTATAAAACATTTAGTAAATTATCCTAACCCTTTTAACAGTACAACTAAATTTTATTTTGAGCATAACCGCCAAGACAAAGAGTTATATGTTGATATAGAAATATACACTTTAGATGGAAAAAGATTGAAAACTCTGAGTGCTTTTGTACCTTCGGCCACTGCAAACTTTGATGGTCTTGAATGGGATTCTAGGGAATATGGGAATAATATTGGCCAAGGCATATACTTATTCAAGGTAAAAGTTCGTTCAGGAAATGACACTGTCGAAGAAACAGAGAAAATGGTTTTAATTAAGTAGAGTTTTAGGCGAAATAATATATTTGCCCCAATAAATTAACCGAATGATAAAAAGATATATTGCCGCAGGATTGATGATGACGTTGTTTGCTACTGTGGCTTTCTCACAAGGACAGTTTACTAACCGTACTGTTATTACTACAACCGTACCTTTTTTGCTTATAAGCCCTGATGCCCGTTCGGGCGCATTGGGAGATGCCGGTGTTGCACTTCCTGCTGATGCAAACAGCATGCACTGGAACCCTGCAAAATATGCTTTTGTTGAAGACGAAGGTGGTGTATCTACCAGTATAACGCCTTGGTTGCGCCAGTTGGTAAACGATGTAAACTTCGCATACCTATCAGGCTACGGCCGCATAAATAAGCGTAGCACCTTTGCCGCTTCACTAAAATACTTTTCACTAGGTACAATAAACTTTACTGATATATCGGGCAACTCGTTAGGTTCATTCAACCCAAACGAGTTTTCTGTTGATGGAGCATACGCTACACAATTATCAAAAAAGTTTTCTTTAGGTGTATCGTTACGCTTCATTTACTCAAACCTTACCGGTGGTTTGCAACAAAGTGGTGCAACAGGCCGCGCAGGTACTGCTGTAGCAGGTGATGTTTCAGCCTACTATAAAGACAAAAGAAAACTAGAAGGTAAAGTATTAGAGTATGCCTTCGGTATTAATATCTCTAACATTGGTAATAAAATTACGTATACCACCAGTGCCAACCGTCAATTTATACCTACAAACTTAAAACTAGGCGGTTATGCCAACTATATTGTTGACGAGTTTAACAGTGTAGGCTTTTTGCTTGATTTTAATAAGCTAATGATACCCAGTAATGCCATCTATAGTATTGATGATAATGGACGTGTGGTATTAGGTGCCGACGGTAAACCTATTATTGTAAGCGGTAAAGACCCTGATGTACCTGTAATACAAGGTATGCTACAATCGTTTTCTGATGCTCCCGGTGGTTTTAGAGAAGAATTACAGGAAATTAATATTTCTACAGGTGTAGAGTATTGGTATAATAAAACATTTGCTGCACGTACAGGTT
Source organism: Bacteroidia bacterium (assembly GCA_037968475.1). Lineage (GTDB taxonomy): Bacteria > Bacteroidota > Bacteroidia > UBA8524 > UBA8524 > SB11. The sequence continues at coordinate 85,037 of JBBKVO010000004.1, read as the reverse complement.
TCTTTTATGAAAACCCAAACAAGGGTAACCGTAAATACATAACCTTTGGTATCGGTCTTCGCTACAAAGTGTTTGGTGTTGATGCAGCATACCTTGCGCCAATACAACAACGTAATCCACTACAAAACACATTGCGTTTTACCTTGCACTTCAACCTTGATGCATTTAAATCGCAAAACCAACCCGAGCAAAAATAAGGGCTAGCTTTTAGCCCTTTACAAACGGATTTTCGCGTTTCTCCTCCCCTACTGTTGTAGGTTCCATGTGCCCTGCATACAATATTGTATTATCAGGCAAAGTATATATTTTGGTTTTTATCGAGTTTTCAAGGTGCGCGTAGTTGCCGCCGGGTAAATCCGTGCGGCCTATACTACGGTTAAAAATAACATCACCCACAATAGCCTTAGCATCAGCTTTGCTATAAAAAACTATACTACCTACAGAGTGGCCGGGGGTAAAAAATACATCCAATGTGGTATTGCCAAAAGTAACCGTATCACCTTCATCTAAAAAAAACTTTGGCAATGGCGATGGGTCAATACGCACATTATACATCGCCTGCCCATAGTAAGGTGCTTGCTCTATCCACTCCACCTCTTTAGGGTGGCAATACAAATCAATTTTATAGGTCTCAGCCACGAAAGCATTACCAAAAATATGATCTATATGGCAATGGGTGTTTAGCAGTTTTACAGGGGTTAGCCCATTTTCGCTAATAAAATTTTTAAGAGCTTGCTTCTCCTCTTCAAAATAGCAGCCAGGGTCAACAATTACACACTCTTTGGTTTCATCAAACAGCACGTAGGTATTCTCGGCAAAAAAATTAAATGTAAACGCTTGTACTTCCATATCATTAAAAATCGCTCAAATTTATACCCATTACAACAATTTAGCCCTCTAAACAGTTTATACTGTTAAAATAAGTAAGTAAGTTTGCTATCTACATGGTTTCAGCCAAAAAAATCTTTTCTATACTAGTTCTTATACTTTCGCTTGTACCCTTTGGAGTATTGGGACAAGGTGTAAATACTTCTTTTGGCCAAAACCGATTGCCTTATAAAGATATTGACTGGCAAGTAGTAAGTAGCGAAAACGTTGACGCTTTTTTTTATGAAGGTGGAAAAAACCTAGCCGACTATGCCCGCTTAACGGCTGAACAAAACATAAGCGAAATTGAAGAACTTTTCTCGTACCGCGTAGGCGGTAAGGTAGAAATTGTGGTCTTTAATACTATTGAAGACCTACGCCAAAGTAATACAGGACTAAAAGAGCAACTATACAATGTGGGCGGCTACACTTATGTGGTAGATAACAAGGTGATGGCTTACTACAACGGTACACACTCCGATTTTGAACGCCAAATACGGGAAGGCATTGCTGAAATTGTACTTAGCGAGATGATATACGGAAGCTCGATACAAGAGCGGGTACAATCATCAAGCCTGTTGTTTCTGCCCTCGTGGTTTTTTAAAGGACTTACAGCTTATGCTGCCGAACCTTGGAATACGGATATTGATAATAAAGTGCGCGACGGTATATTATCGGGCAAGTATGAAAAATTTAATTGGCTTAGCGAAGAAGACGCAATAATTGCAGGCCATAGCATTTGGAACTTCATAGCAGCCAAATACGGCAAGAGACAAATACCCGAGGTACTTTTCCTTACCAGAATAAGTAAAGGCTTTGAAGGGGCTTTTAATTACGCGCTAGGCATAAGCAGCAGCCAACTGATTGACGAGTGGCTGGCCTATTATCAAAATAAATATAAAGATGCCGAGGCAGATAGAACTGTACCCCGCAAACTGCTAAACATACCCGATAATGTCTCCAGCTATCCACATACACAACTAAAAACACACCCCAATGGCCGAAAAGTGGCTTTTGTGATGAACAAAAACGGGCTGTGGAAGGTGAAACTTTACGATAAAAGCAGCAAAAAAGAGTTTACCGTTTTTACAGGCGGCAAACACGAAGGTTACCAAGTTATAAACTACGATTACCCCGTTTTGGCATGGGAACCCAAAGGCCGAAATTTAGGTGTAATATATTTTGAAAAAGGCAAAACCCGATTGGTGAAATTGGATAAGGATGGTAAAATTACCGACCGCTTTATATTGCCTGCCAGCGTAGACCAAGTGCTTAGTTATGATTTTGCCGATGATAATACCCTTTTGCTATCAGCCATAAAAAACGGGCAAACCGATTTGTATTTGTATAGCCTTGCCACTGGTGAGATTACCCAACTTACTGATGATATATACGATGATTTATGGCCAAGGTTTAACGACGACCAAAGCAAGATAATATTTAGCTCAAATCGTCCATACGATACCTTGCACTTTGATGGGACTTATTTTGAAACACTAAGCGAAGAAAGCAATTTTGATGTTTTTATGTACGATTTTCCTGTACGCAGTAATCTACTAAAACGGGTAACAAACACTCCGTATGTAAACGAAATACAACCCGTTTTTTACCTGCCCGGTTACTACTCCTTTGTATCTGATATTAGCGGCATATACAATGCCTATGCGTGTAAAGACACAATAGGATTTCACTACGCACGCGCTATTATTAGCAAAGCAAACGGGCAAAACGACACCATTATTAGCACAAGCCCTATACCGCAAGGCAGCCACAATCAATTGGCTATTAATGGCACGATATACAACACCGCCGATAGCAACATAACGGCCATTAACGTTAAAATACACACTGCCCCTACCTATAAATATTTCCCGCTTACCAATTATAAGCGCAATATACTGGGGCGTGATATGGCCAGCAGCGACGATGCCGAGTACAACCTGTTGATGTATAACAACCATTACCAAATTTTTGAAACCAATGTTTCTGACGAGGTAGAAAGCGATGCACAATACATTAAAATAGTACCTACGGAATATCGCCTAAGCACCAAGGTTAATTTTTATTACGGCGATGATGTGCCTGAAAATGCCTTATTAATAGACCAACGAGAGGATAGCATAATAACTGAAAAAGCCAATTTTATTATTGTGCCTATTGATTCTGTAAAAGAAGATGATGGGGCATATCACTTCCAAACCGATTTTCCCGAAGATTATATACTAAATACCAAAGGACGAGACAAAGGCAGCGATATAATAAAAGGTAAAGGCAACACAGGTAGTTTTTTCACCGCTATGTTTCCCGATTATTATGTATCGCAATTGGATAACAGCATAATAAATACTTACTACCACCTAAACACAGGCGGAAACGGCCCCAGTGTATTTGCCAATATGAATGTGGTATTGCAGGTAAAAACGGCTATTAGCGACCTGTTGAATAACCATAGAATAGATGCAGGTGTTCGCATTCCCTTCTCTTTAAACGGGAGTGATTATTTTATTGAATACCAAAACCGCAAACACCGCATCAATTGGGATGTAGGTTTTTTCCGCTTATCACGCAGGCTTGATGGGGCATTAATAAGCCGCCAATTGGTAAACCAGTTTACGGGTGGTATAAAAATACCTTTTAATGAAACCGTAGCCCTAAAAATACACGCATTTGGCAGGCAGGATAAAAACATAATTTTAGGTACAGATAGTTTTAGCCTAAACCAACCCAACCACCAATATACTTGGATAGGTAACAAAACCGAGTTGGTGTTTGATAACACTAAAAACATTGATATAAACCTTCCCTACGGTACACGTTTTAAAATATTTGCAGAGTACTATCAAAATACCGAGCAAGCAACCCGAAACGTAATAAACTTGGGTATTGACTACCGCAAATACACTAAACTACACAACAAAATAATTTGGGCAAACAGATTAACGCTTAATGCTTCGGTGGGCTCTTCTAAAGTACAGTACTACATTGGTGGTATAGAAAACTGGATAGGCTCATCATACGATGGCTCTGTTGCACGCGGCACAGGTTCGCAATATGTTTTTCAAATGCAGGCCAATAGCTTACGTGGGTTTAAACAAAACATACGCAACGGCACGAATTACTTTTTGTGGAATAGCGAGGTGCGCATACCCGTTGCTTCTTATGTAACTCAAAACCCTGTACGTTCTGATTTCTTACGCAATTTTATGGTGGTACCCTTTTTCGATTTAGGTACAGCATGGTACGGTTCATCACCCTTTGCCGAACAGCCGTATAATACCAAAGTGGTTGATGGTGGTGGCTATATAGTTACTGTAACCAATGCCGAAAGTCCTGTTGTGGGCAGTACAGGTATTGGATTGCGCAGCCGCATATTTGGCTACTATATTCGCTTTGATATGGCTTGGGGCATTGCCAATGGTGAGTTTAGAGACCGCATTTACCAATTTGGGGTTGGTTACGATTTTTAATACACTCTTTTTCCCCTAAATAAAACTTTATAACTCTGCCCATTGTGAGGTAAGCAAGTGCGGCAGCTGTCATTCTCAACTTGATTGAGAATCTGTGTGAGTACAAAGCTGGCTCAAGCGTCCGCTTGTGCCCCAAATAATAGAGCGTCCGCTCGGCAGAATAGTATCAAATCTATTTTTTTGCCCATTCTTTGCGTTGTCATCCCGGACTTGTTTCGGGATCTTATTGCCCAATTTTGGTGTAATGTAGAGCAAGATGCTGAAACGAGTTCGGCATGACACCGCCTCACACCCCTTTAATAAAGCTGGCTCAAGCGTCCGCTTGTGCCCAAAATAATAGAGCGTCCGCTCGGCAATGTGGTTCAATTAGTTGTCTTTATCATCCCCCTACCCCCTTCGCATACGCACTTATGTTTCGACTCCGTTTAACATGACAGCCCCCAAGAGGAACAATGCAATGCTATATTTTTTGGCAAATATGTTTAGGATATAGATTCCTGCCAAAGCAGGAATGACTCCCTATTCACACTCAATACTAACAATAGCAAAGCTGGCTCAAGCGTCCGCTTGTGCCCCAAATAATAGAGCGTCCGCTCGACAATGTGGTTCAATTAGTTGTCTTTATCATCCCCCTACGCATACGCACTTATGTTTCGATTCCGCTCAACATGGCAGCCCCCAAGGGGGTAACTATACCCATTTACACGCAACCCAAAAAATAGTAGTTGGTTTTAACTCACCCCTGTTTTATGGGAAAGTCGGAATCACATAAAGCGCCCCTCTCTAAAAAAAGAGAGGGGGAATTATGAACGCCTGTACTGAACTCATTATTTGGGGTGAGTTAACTAAAAAATTATCCATACGTGTAAATGGGTATAGTTTCTCGCAAGGGGGACGATGCAATGCTATATTTTTGGCAAAATGTGCAAAAATCAAAGGGTTGTGGAGTGGCTTTCCTCCTTGTGCTGTCGCCCTGAGCGAAGTCGAAGGGTTGTGCGCGGATAAGGAGGTACTGAGGGTGATAAAAGTTGGCGTATTGATATTAGCCGCTAAAACAATAAAATACAATTCACTAAACACAAACCACCCCTATACCCTAATACCAAAACAGCCCCAAAGTAATATGCTTTGGGGCTGTTATCAATTATGGTTAAAAGATATTAAGCATTTTGTTGCTCGGCAATACGCTTTACAGCAGCATTGTATACGCGGCGCATACCTTCTTCTGTACTAATTTTTGGGTACCAGTTAAATTTGCTGTTTACATACTCCATATTGGCATAACGGCTATGCACACCAACGGGTTTATCCAACAATGGTTTAATAGTTGGTTCATACCCTGCAAATTTGGTAAACAACTCAATAATTTCTAAAAAGCTGGTTAGCTTGCCAGAACCAATGTTTATGGCACTGCCATCGCTAATATTATCCAAAGCCATCAAAATACAATCAATACAATCATCAATATGCACAAAATCGCGGCCTTGTTGTCCGCTACCCCACACCTCAAAAGGATCTTCTTTTTTGGCTGCACGTGCTGCAATAGCAGGCACAGGGTAAGTAAGGTCTTGGTCTTCGCCATAACCGCTAAAAGGGCGCACACACGCTACCGATATACCGTAGTATTGGGCAGCAATATGGGCAAGGTATTCGCCAGTTAATTTACTCCAACCGTACGTCATATCAGGTTGACCCAAGCTACCGTCAAAACTTATATCGCTTTCGCTAAGGGCAATGGCATTGCTGGTGGTTTGCAAATCAACAGGGTATGCAGCACTGCTGCTAGGGAACATAACACGTTTGGGCTTGTAGTTGCACACCCAATAAAACAATTCGGCATCAATACTCAAATCCAACGCCACCATCATAGGGTCGCCATCAATTTTAGAACGTCCGCCAACAATGGCCGCAAAATGGAATATATCCGTAAACTTAGGATAGCTAAACCCGTAAGTATCGTTTATATGATTATGGTTTTGGGTAATGTGGCGCAAAAATGCACGGAAATCACCCTGCCAATATACCATACGCCCGTCGGCATAAAGTTTCAAATCATCTTTTTGGGTATAGGCAGAATCTTCTAGCCACTCGTCGGGAGAAGGCGTGCCTGCGCTTAAATCATCTATAACAAAAAGGGTATCGGAGGTAGTTTTTAATAGGCGTTTCACCAAGTTACGTCCCACAAAACCACAACCGCCTGATACTAAATGAATGTTCATCTTGTTTTTAATAGTTTTTGCAAAAGTACAATTTACGTTCTATTTGATAGGATGTACTTTGAAAAGAATACGTTGGATGCACAAAAACTTTATTTCTTTTTCTTTTTTGGTTTCTCTTCTATTAAGGCCACAAAGGCCATTGCTTGTTCTGCCCATTGTTTCCATCGTTCGTTATAGTCGTAGGGTACTTGCGCCCAACCGTTCATGGCGCGGTTATCCATTGGGGTAAACATTTGTATACCGTCCATCGCCAAAGCCTCGTTCAGTTCGGCAGCGGGAAGTTTAAAAACCATATAGTCTTTCCAAAACATCACCCCTGCTTTTCCGTTGGGTGCTTTTAGGCATAGTGCCCCAAACATTTTGCCTTTGGTGGCATTGGGTGTAGCATCAGCTATTTGGTGGTATAGTTCTTCGGCTGTTGTCATAGTTTTTTCTTTTCTAATGAAAAAGAAAGATAAGGTAACTATATCAAAATTGCTTGCACGGGATGTGCCAAACTACCCAAAGCCCCTTCAACAGTAGTATACCCAAAGGTGAAACCGCTTTGCTGTAAACGTTGTGGGGCTACGCGGCGACTTTTTAGCACCAACTCGGTTTGGGTTTGCAATAGCACAGCACCTACCTCTAGCATCCATGTATTTATGGGTATACCAAAAGGTATTTTATGTGCTTTGCGAAGGGTTTGCATAAACACTTTATTGGTAACAGGCTGTGGCGCGCAAATATTTACAGCACCCTCAATAGGCTTATCAATCAGCCACTCAACAGAGCGGCAAAAATCAAGCTCGTGTATCCAGCTAATGTATTGTGTGCCTTTGCCCATTGTACCGCCCAAACCTATTTTGGCCAATCGACTAAGCATGGGCAATGCACCACCGCTATTGCCTAGCACAAATGCTATGCGCAGGGCAGCTTTGCGTGTATGGGGAGTGTTGGTGCTAAAAAATGTTTCTTCCCATTGTTGGCAAACTTGCACTGAGAAACCCTCACCTACTTCACCGTTTTCATCAGTAGCCACTCTATCATCATCACTATAAATTGCTACTGATGAAGCATTTAGCCACACTTTTGGAGCTTGTACACAGTTAGCAACAGCTTCACCCAGTACTTTGGTACTATCTACCCGCGATGCTATAATTTGGCGTTTGTTTTCATCCGTATATCTACAATCAACACTTTTGCCTGCAAGGTTTATAAGTGCTGTTGCTCCCTCTAGCTCACTTGCCCAAGCGCCTAGTGTTTTGCCATCCCACACCACGCATTTTGCATTTTCAAACGCGATAGGTTTACGGCACAAACAGGTAATACTATAATCGCTATCGGCAAAGTAGTTAATCAATGCTTTACCCAAATAGCCGTTAGCGGCTGCTATTACTATCTTTTTCATGTTTATTGTTTAAAATGAAAATCCGTTTTTTTCAAGTGAAAAGAAATGTTTTATGCTTATGGACAAATACACAATATACAATACTGCACACCCCACAAAACTCACTCTAAAACCATAGTATATAAATTCATCAAACCATTTAAAACTGATATAAAGGCCTCTTATTCCTAATGCAAAACAAGATATAGCCAGTATAATAATTATAAATTTTGCCCAAGCTGCAAATCGTTTTCGGGCACGGTAAAACGCTCTTTTATTTCTTGTGTGCGATGCGTAACTAAAAAACTGCCAAACCATGCCTAGTATCAACCCTAATAAAGAAACATCAATAAAAATTAGTCCTCCGGCAAGCAAAAGCAACTGCCCTACTACATCTATCATCAGTAATTTTTTTTCTTTATTGTTATCTATATTCATCGTTTATCAGCACTTTTTTGTGTTTAATACATTTGGGTTCACTTATTCTACCGCCTAAATATAAAATGTATAATCAAACACATCACTAAATAGGGATAAAAACCCATTGTCGTGCTGCTAAATATGTATGCTTTATAGTTCTATTTTCATACCCACCAGTCGTCTAAGTTATTTTTATACGCACGTTTTTCTTTTCTATGCCTAATGCACTTTTCAATTTCAATTACTAAACTATCAAGGGTTACTATAGAATAGATGATGTATAAAATAGCCCCGAATAGTGCCGAAAACCCTATAAGTACCAGCCCGATTATATATAAACTGCTGCTGGCTATTACAAACGCAATGCCTACAAATAATGCACCCACTGCCAGTGCACCCAGAGTGAATAAGACCATATTTATATACCCGTTTCTGTACTTTGATTGTATGCCCCAAGCATTAAGCGTATAATAACTAAACAGTTGCCAAGCCCCGCCCAATATGATACACAAAAAAATTGGTGGAAATAGAACCGTTGCTGCAATGGGCAAGGCTTGCATAATAACATCAAGCACTAAAAACACCCCTATTTTATTTACTTTCATCTCACTAATATTTCAATAAAAACTGAAAGACTATTGTTTTAAAAAAGCCCCTTCGGGCTAAAACTTCAATACAAAGATAAAAATAATAACTGAAGTTTCAATAATTATTGAAATTATATTTTACATGATTAGTGATTTACTTTTTATGTGCTTATAGAATATATGTAGAAAATAAGCCTAATATGAAAAAACTAACCTACTTAGCTGCCTTTTTGCTGGTATTTGCAGCTTGCAAAACCACCAAAACTTCTACTCCGAAAGAAAAGCCTTTGACCGAAACCACGCTTGATGATTTTATACGTGTGATGGGTATAACCAAAGACGAACTTGAACCCAAAGCAATTGAGTTGTGGGGAAATCCTTCAAAAACAACCAAAGATGAGAATACATCGTACAGTTTTGTAAGTGTATACCACGATGACGCCGCCGGAGACCGAATGTTTAGCTATACCTACGATAAGAAAACGAATACTGTGAACCACATACGCCTAACGGGCAATAGAAACAAAAACTACGCACCCACCAAAGAGTTTTTTGCCCAAAGAAAGATTAGGGATAACAAAATAAACTTTTTGGGTATGCACAAGGATGAGATTTTGAAAATATTTGGCACACCTACAAGAGTAAACTCGGGCAATTACGAATATGTAAAAGGCCCCGTAAGTGTAACCTTTATTTGTTACGATTTTCATGAACAAAAATGTAGCGAAATATATGTGTTTTGGAATATGTACTGGAAGGGATAAAACACACTAAACAAACCATAAACAGCCCTAAAGTTTTCACTTTAGGGCTGTTTATGGTTTATGGAGCAACTACTCGCTCACTTCGGTAATATAATTCTGTATTGCGTTCTCTAATTGAACCGCATATTTATAAATATCATCTAAATCAGATATCTCAAATTTAGTTTCTTTTTTCTCTAAGTCGAAAATGCCAATATACTTTTTACTTCCATTAAAATACATCCTGCAAATAGGTTTACGATTGTTATCATCAACAATAATTGTAAAGTATGATTGAGCATCACGATGAAATATCCGTTCTGAATTTATCTTATTGCGCAAAATGGCTTTAACAATATAAAAACTCTCCTGTTCTTCAACGGTTGTTTCAATTTTGCTTTCAGGCTCACCGCCCGTTGTTGTTTCGTCAATAGTTGCTTTATCAGGCGCAACCACTTCTGTTTCCCTTTTTAAAGCATTTTTCAATCTTTCGGTTACAACATCACTAATATATTGATTGATAGATTTTTTTGTTAATGAAGTAAACTGCTCCAAAATTCCTTCAGTAATACGCCCTGGGTACACTTGTTTAGTCAGAAATTTAACAAATTCAACTGAGGGTTCGTTAAATTCAGTATTCAAAACGGTTTTAAGCTGACTGGTGTATTTAAGCTCACTTGCAGTGGTTAAAATATTCTCTACGTCAAAATAAGATTTATGAAACTTCTTTAACTCTTCTATTTGGTTGTCTTTTATTTCAGAAATATCAAATTCAAAAAATGGTTTTTCATCCATCTTATTATTTTCAACCAAATCGGTAAAAAACCTAAACAGAATGCCATTTGTTAAAAGCCCGAACCTAGCCTTTGAAACATGAAAATAGCGAAGCAATTGCCCGTCGTGCAAATTCAGTTTTTCAGCCCAGTGCTTGCACTCAACCAACATAACAGGTTGGGCATCTTTTAAAATAGCGTAATCAATTTTCTCACCCTTTTTTGTACCTATATCAGTAATGTATTCAGGCACTACTTCTAAGGGGTTAAAAACATCGTATCCTAATGCTTTTAAGAAAGGCATAACAAAAGCATTTTTTGTAGCTTCTTCTGTTTGGGTTATCCCCTTTAGCTTAATAACACGTTCGGCTAATTGCTTAATTTCATCTTTAAAATCCATGATAGAAGTGCTTTGTTGTTTATGCAATTAACAGAATTTCTGTTGGAAAATAACTAAACTTTATTTTGAAAACTCCATCTTATAATGCATTATCCCAGCCTCCTCAAATTCTTTCCCAACGGGTGCAAAACCATACTTAGCATAAAAATTAACTACTTGGGTTTGGGCATTTAGGTATACTTTTTCATCGGTAGGCAGCACATCAGTCAAAACAGCTTTTAGCAAAGCAGCCCCTGCCCCACTGCTGCGGTACGCTTGCAATACGGCAAAACGCTCCAACTTATAGCCTCCATCAGTCTTGCGCCAACGGGCAGTGCCAATAGGTTTTCCGCCCAAAAGGGCTAAAAAATGTGTGCTTTCGTCCTCGTATTCATACTCAAGGCGTTGGTCTACCCCTTGCTCATCCACAAATACTTTTACGCGTATATCAAATGCCTGTTGCAGCAGCGCATCGTTATCAATTCTAATAACCTCAATACTCATAATAGCAAAGGTAAAAGATTATGGTGATTGGTGTTTAGTGATATATGATTAGTGGCTATTTATAACCTTCGGGGTATGAAACTCCATTTACAGCGGGTTAAAACCCACTGCTGTTACTATTACAGCCCGCAAGACAACTTAAGTTGTCTTGCGGGCTGTAATTTTCGATAGAATAGGTTTTTAACCCTATTAAAAAAACACTAATATTCTTATAAACAGTGTATTATATAATCTATATCAAACTCACATCAATTATAATGTTCCATTAAATGAAGTCAGGTACAGGCACTTATTAATGGCACAATTACAAAACACTAATCACAAACTACCCGCTACAAAACAACTTTCAAAAAAAAACATACCTTTGCGCAAATTCACAAAAACCAATTTCTATGATGGACATTTCAAAAATCCAAGAATTGTTGGGCGATAAAGCCGATACATTACTAAACCACCAAAGCAAAACCGTATCAAAAGATATGTTGCATTTGCCAGGCCCTGATTTTACTGAGCGTGTTTGGTTAAACACCAACCGCACACCACAAGTATTGCGTAGCTTAAATGCTATATACAATACAGGCCGTTTGGCGGGTACAGGTTATGTATCTATTTTGCCAGTTGACCAAGGTATTGAGCACAGTGCAGGCGCATCGTTTGCTAAAAACCCTGCTTATTTCGACCCTGAAAACATTATAAAATTGGCTATAGAAGGTGGTTGCAACGCAGTAGCTACAACATTTGGCAATCTTGCCATGATGTCGCGCAAGTATGCACACAAAATCCCTTTTATGGTAAAAATTAACCATAACGAGTTATTGACCTACCCTAACAAAGCCGATCAAATTATGTACGGCTCTGTACGTGAAGCATGGAATTTGGGTGCAACAGCAGTAGGTGCAACTATATACTTCGGTTCTGACGAATCAGCTCGCCAAATTATAGAAGTAGCCGAAGCATTTGAAGAAGCACACGAACTAGGTATGGCCACAGTATTGTGGTGCTATGTGCGTAACAGCGCATTTAAAAAAGATGGTGTTGATTACCACGTATCTGCCGACCTTACAGGTCAAGCCAACCACTTGGGTGTTACCATCCAAGCCGATATTATCAAACAAAAATTAGCCGAAAACAACGGTGGCTTTAAAGCCCTTAATACAGGTTCAAGCAGCTACGGTAAATTAGATGAAAGAATGTATACCGAGCTTTCAAGCGATAATCCTATCGACCTTTGCCGCTACCAAGTAGTAAACTGCTACATGGGTCGTGCAGGTTTGATAAACAGCGGTGGCGATAGCAAAGGCTCTACCGATTTGGCCGATGCAGTGCGCACAGCAGTAATAAACAAACGTGCAGGCGGTATGGGTCTTATATCAGGTCGTAAAGCATTCCAAAAACCAATGAACGATGGTGTGGAATTGCTAAACGCCGTACAAGATGTTTATTTGAACAAAGACGTAACAATAGCTTAATTTCTAATTCAACTTATCGGATAATAGTTATTTGTTATCGGGAAAATTTACCCCGTGTAACAGATAACTATTATCTTTGATTTTTAGTTAGCTGCAATTTATATTTTGCTATTGGTGAATATGCAGGCTGTACCTGAGCTCAATAACAACGTATTAATCAGTAACTTACTAACTAAACAACCCAAAATACACACATGAGTTGGTATAAACGACTGAAAGAGGGAATATCTACTGCTACCAAAGATAAGAAAGCTACTCCCGAGGGACTTTGGTATAAATGCCCACAGTGCAAAAAAACAACCCTAAGCGAAGACCACAAACAAGCCAATTATGTTTGCCCGCATTGCCAATACCACCACAGAATTGGCTCGGCTGAATATTTTGATATATTGTTTGATGAAGGGCACTTTAAAGAGTTAGATGCTAACTTAGTTAGCGGAGACCCTTTAAACTTTACCGATACCAAAAGCTATAAGCAACGTATAGAAGAAAGCATTATCAAAACAGGTCTTAACGATGCCCTGCGCTCAGGTGTAGGCAAAGTAAACGGCTCGCCATTGGTAGTTGCTTGTATGGATTTTGCTTTTATAGGCGGTAGTATGGGTAGCGTAGTAGGCGAAAAAATATCGCGCGCTATACAATACAGCCGTGCCAACAAAATACCCTTCCTTATGATTTCAAAATCAGGAGGAGCACGTATGATGGAGGCCGCCCACTCGCTAATGCAAATGGCTAAAACCAGTGCACAACTGGCCTTATTAGGTCAAGAAGGAATACCCTATATATCTTTAATGACCGACCCAACAACGGGTGGTGTTACTGCATCGTTTGCCATGCTGGGCGATTTTAATATTGCCGAGCCAGAATCGCTAATAGGTTTTGCAGGCCCACGTGTAATAAAAGAAACCATTGGTAAAGATTTGCCTAAAGGTTTCCAAAGTGCTGAGTTTTTATTAGAGCACGGCTTTTTAGATTTTATAGTGCCCCGCACCGAACTAAAAGATAAAATATCGCTTTTGGTGCAAATGCTTACCGAAAAGAAACCAAGAGCAAAAAAAGTGGAAGCCACAGCGCAATAAGCCACACATAAAATGCAACTAAACCAAGTAACTATACTGGTTACCAATATTGAAACCTCAGTAAGTTTTTACAAACTACTGGGGTTTCAGCTTATAGTGCATAGCCCACACTACGCCCGTTTTATAGTACCCGCCAACCAAGCTACATTTTCTATACATATTGCTGATGAAGTACCCGCAAGCGGAACCATGCTCTATTTTGAGTGTGATGATGTAGATGATACCTATGCCCAACTTACCGCAAAAGGAATAGTGTTTGATACCCCGCCTACCGATAAAGATTGGCTATGGCGAGAAACTTATTTTGCCGACCCTGACGGTAATAAACTTTGCTTGTATCACGCAGGAGATAACCGATTGAATCCGCCTTGGAGAATAAAAGAATAAAAGTATGCCTTTAAATTAACTAATTGTTTGCATTATCACTATACTCTTAATATCTTTGCACACTATTTTAAAAGAAATAAACTGTAATACGATGCAAGTTACTTCAGAAGTAAAGAAAGAAATATTTAAAACACACGGTGGCGCAGATACAAATACAGGCGGTTCCGAAGGACAGGTAGCACTTTTTACTGCCCGCATACAACACATTACCGAACACCTTAGAGAAAACAAAAAAGATTTCTCGGCTGAGTTAAGCCTTATAAAACTAGTAGGTAAACGCCGTGCACTATTAGACTACTTAGCTAAGAAAGACATTTTCCGCTACAGAGCTATTATAAAAGAACTGAAAATCAGAAAATAAGTTCTTTATAGTTTTGATAACATTATAGCATTTAACCCCAAAAGCCTTATTCGCCATAAGGCTTTTGTTATTTATACACTTTATATAAAAATAATATGTCCAACACCTTAGGAGTTACCAAGAAAATAGATTTTGGCGACGGAAAAGTAATTGAAATTGAGACCGGCAAACTGGCTAAACAAGCCAACGGTTCTGTAGTGCTCAAAATGGGCAATACCATGATTTTGGCTACCTGTGTAGCCTCAACCGATGCAAAAGAAGGTACCGACTTTCTTCCTCTTACAGTTGATTATCAAGAAAAATTTGCCTCTGTGGGTCGCATACCCGGAGGTTTCTTAAAACGTGAAGCCCGTTTATCGGATTACGAAATACTTATTTGCCGTATCGTTGACCGTGCCATTCGTCCGCTTTTTGCCGAAGATTACCACGCCGATACACAAGTAGCCCTTAGCCTTATATCGTCAGACCAAAACATAATGCCCGATTGTTTAGTGGCATTGGCAGCGTCTGCGGCTATAGTGCTTACTGATTTACCATTTAATGGCCCTATGAGCGAAGTGCGTGTAGGACGTGTTGACGGTAAGTTTATCATTAACCCCTACAAAGATGAAATAGAGCGTAGCGATATTGACATTATTGTAGCTGGTACCATGAAAGATATAAACATGGTAGAGGGTGAAATGAGCGAAATATCAGAAACTGATTTGGTTGAAGCATTAAAATTTGCACACGAAGCCATTAAAAAACATTGTCAAGCACAGCTTGAACTTTGTGAAATGCTTGGTGGTCGCAAACCAACCCTTGAGTATTCTCACGAAGTGAACGACGAGGAACTTAAAAAGAAAGTTCACGCCGACCTTTACGATAAAGTGTACGAAGTAGCTAAAGTGCCTGCCGACAAAAAAGTACGTAGCAAAGCATTTGGCGAAATTTTGACCGAGTATGTTGCTACAATGCCTGAAGATACAACTGATGTAACCAAAGGCTTGATAAAAAAATACTTTAAAGATGTGCAATACTACGCTATGCGTAATATGGTATTGAACGAAAAAACACGTCTTGATGGTCGTAAACTAAACCAAGTACGCCCTATATGGAGCGAGGTAAACTACCTTCCTTCAGCACACGGTTCAGCAGTATTTACAAGAGGTGAAACCCAAGCCTTAACTAGTGTTACCCTTGGTAGCAAACTAGACGAGCAAATGCTGGATAGCCCTATGCACAGCGGCTACAACCGTTTTATGCTACACTACAACTTCCCCGGTTTTTCAACAGGTGAAGTAAAACCTAATAGAGGCCCTGCCCGTCGCGAGATTGGACACGGAAACCTTGCTATGCGTGGTATACGTAAAGTATTACCCGCACCCGAAGATAACCCATACGTAATACGTGTAGTATCAGATATATTAGAGTCAAACGGGTCATCATCAATGGCTACTGTTTGTGCAGGCTGTATGGCACTAATGGATGCAGGTATAAAAGTAAAACGCATGGTATCGGGTATAGCAATGGGGCTTATATCAGATGATAAAAGCAGCAACTACTCTATACTTTCAGACATTTTGGGCGATGAAGATCACCTAGGAGATATGGACTTTAAAGTAGTAGGTACCGAAAACGGTATTACTGCTGTGCAGATGGACATAAAAATCGACGGTTTGCGTTGGGAAATTGTAGAAGAAGCCCTTTTACAAGCCAAAGAAGGCCGTTTGCATATACTTAACGAAATGCGTAAAACCATTTCAGAGCCTGCTGCTGATTACAAACCACACACCCCTCGCATTGTGCGCATAGAGGTACTAGGTGAGTTTATCGGTGCTATTATTGGCCCTGGTGGTAAAATGATACAAGGCATACAAAAAGAAACCGGAACATCAATTTCTATTACAGAAGTAGATGGTAAAGGTATTGTAGAAATAGCCAGTGCCAACCAAGAAGGTATGGAAAAAGCTATAGCCATTGTAAACGGTATAATAGCCATACCCGAAGTGGGTAAAGTGTATGAAGGCAAGGTGAAAACCATTACTGACTTTGGTGCATTTATAGAGTTTTTACCGGGTAAAGACGGTTTATTGCACATAAGTGAAATAAGCTGGAAAAAACTGCCTAGCATGGAAGGTGTGTTTGAAGATGGTGAAGAGGTGAAAGTGCAGTTGATAGAGGTAGATAAAAGAAGTGGTAAATACCGCCTAAGTCGTAAAGTATTGCTTCCACGCCCTGAAGGTATGCCAGAGCCTACCGAAGAGGAAATGCGTGAGCAACGCGAACGTCGTGAAAGCCGCGACCGTGGTGGAGACCGTGGACGTGGTGATAGCAGAGGTAGAGACAACCGTGGTGGTGGACGTGATAACCGTGGCGGAAGCCGCGATAATCGCGATAACCGTGGCGGAGACCGACGCGATAACCGAGATAACCGCCCCAATCCAACTAACGACAATAACAGCAAAAACGATAGCAATCCTGCTACTGACGATGCTTACAAATTTGATGATATGTAGTTTCTAACAGCATAGCATTCTATACTTTAAAATCCCTAGCCTTTCGGTTAGGGATTTTTTTGTTTTAAACCTTTGGTAGTAAAATTTCGTTTGGCAATAAGTAACCAAACACAAAAACTTATGAAAACAACTTTACTTACAGCTTTTGCCTTGCTAATACTATTATTTTCTCAATGCAAAAAAGACGAGGAGAATACCCCCGCCAACACCCCTACAAAAAGCAAAACCGAATTGCTAACGAACAATAGCAACAAAGATTGGAAACTAACCTCTACCCTATTAAACGGTAACCAAATATTGCAGGTTTGTGAAACCGACAATACCTATACGTTTTATAACGACGGTAGATTTGTGCTTGATTATGGTTTGAATAAATGTAGCTCATCGGAAACGCAAAACGAAAACCGTACTTGGATTTTTACTGAGAATGAAGCTAAAATGCGCTGGATAACAAAAACAGATACGTTTGATTTGAGCATTGACAGCCTAACTACTGATAAACTAAAAGTAACCCAAAATACTACCTATATGGGCAACCCACTACAATTTATCCTCACTTTTGAGGCAAAGTAGGTAAACCTAAAAGAGTGTTCCTAAACCTATTGAAAAGGCTAGATTGGTGATACTTAAGTTTGTTTTGAGGTAAGACCTTTTGGGTATTCTCCAACCCTCTTCAATTATCTCTATTCTATATAACGAGTAGGTAAAATCGCAATTGCCTGTGATAAAAAATTCATTGCCTAAGTTATATTTAAAAGATACGCCACTATAAAACATGGGCATAAAAGACTTAGGTATATATAAACTGCCCCCCTTAAAGGTATTAGTAGTACCAACCCCTTTATCTATTGTAAGCCCTTCACCTTCCCCATATTTACCTAGCTTTTTTGTATACAACACACCTAACCCCATATTGGCAGTAAGCAAAAAATCTTTATAGGCAATACTGTAGTTCCCTCCCCCAAATACACTAAAATGCTCATACAAAAAGGCATTTGTACCTATTGTGTCGCCAATCTCTTTTAAATAGGCGTTTCTAAAATCTCTATCCTTAAATCTATTCCTAAAAAATCCAATACCCACCTCAAAACCATAATGGTTTCTTACTTTTTGTACATACTTGGCATTTACACAAATACCCGTTGGCTCAGCCGAACTTGCAAAACTACTTTTAAACGGATGTTTGCTACTTCCATAAGCCCCAATGGGCACATTGCTGCCTAAACTAAGGTATAGTAGCGATGTGTAGTTTGTAAAATCTTTAGCAATGTATACCTCATTAGTATCGGTTTGGGCAAACAAAAAATGCCTGCTACACAACAATAGTGTTAGCAGGCATATATATTTTATCTTCAAATTGATATTGTTATTTTTTAAAACCTATACCACTGCTTGGGTTGGCCGCTTGGTTTCTTTCAGGGCCAAAATCTTCAACATCTTTTATGGTAATGGTTTCTATCATTTTTTGGTTGCGGTCTTCCTGTGCCGTTTGACTTAAGCGCAAGTGTTGGTTTTTCACCGTATGCTCTACCACCTTACGCACCTCGCGTCCGTTTCCAAAAAACTTGTCTTTGCTAGCCAGTATATAACCAAAGTAACTTTGCAGGTGTGCCTTAGCTTTTTTATCCAACTGCACGCCGTTTTCTTTAAACAACATTTGGGCTATATCCATTAAATCGATTTCGTTATAATCCTCAAAATGGAAAATACGATCGAAACGAGATTTCAAACCGGGATTAGATTCTAAAAAGAAGGTCATATTTTGAGTATAACCTGCTGCTATCACCACAAACTCACCACGACGGTCTTCCATGCGTTTTAACAGCGTTTCTACCGCTTCTCTACCATAATCACTACCACCACCTTCGGTTAGCGCATACGCCTCATCAATAAATAATACGCCACCCATAGCACTATCTATAAGCTCGGCTGTTTTTATAGCTGTTTGGCCTATATAGCCACCTACCATACCTTGCCTATCAGTCTCAACCATGTGTCCACGCTCTAGTATGCCCAGTGCTTTGTATACCTGCGCCAAAATACGGGCAACAGTGGTTTTACCTGTACCGGGGTTACCAGTAAATACAGTATGAAGCGAGAACGATTTACGGAAATCTTTGCCTGTTTCGCGGTAAAAGCGCACCAGTTTCACCAACTCGTCTATCTCTTCTTTTATGTTGGTTAGCCCCACCATAGCTTTTAGCTTGCCTAGTGATTCGCGTAGCAAATCTTCGTCAATAGGAATATCGGCAAGGCTTTTTGCCCTTGGTGCATCAATTTTTTCTACATCTTCTATTTGTACCGTCGATAATTCTTCCTCACTTAATAATTGAGGATCTTTCATCTTCATTATACGCAAACCAAGATTTATTTTAGCTTCGTCAATCAACGAGTTTACCAAACGGGCATTACCAAATGCCTTGTTTCTATCCCTGTACTCATCAACCAATTTGCGATACATATAGTCTTTTGCCAATCCATTTAGCATAATACCGCGTTTTCCTGCTGCATAGTCGGCAATTTCTAATAGTTCTTGAGGTACGTAATCAGGGAAATCAAACTCAATATTAAACCTCGATTTTAACCCTGGGTTTGAGTTGATAAACGATTCCATTTGGTCGGGGTAGCCTGCTACCACAACAGCCAAATCGCCTGTGCCATCGCTCATCTCTTTTAGCAATACTTCTATTGCCTCGCGGCCAAAATCTTTGCTATCATCATCTTTACGAGATAAAGCATAGGCTTCATCAATAAACAAAATGCCGCCTTTAGCTTTTTTAATGGCTTCTTTGGTTTTTGGTGCTGTTTGTCCAATGTACTCAGCAACCAAATCGCCTCTATCTACCTCGTGCACATGGCCTTTACTTAACAAGCCCATTTGCTTATATATTTTACCCAGCATACGGGCTACTGTGGTTTTACCTGTACCCGGGTTTCCCTTAAATACAGCGTGTAACACCACTTTATCGGTATCTTTTAAGCCTTTTTGCTTGCGCAGTTTTATAAAGTTTAGGTAACTGGTATACTCTAGCACCCTTTTCTTAATAGGGCCTAAACCAATTAAACCCTGAAACTCTTTCATCACATCTTCAAGCGTTTCATTGCTTTTTGCTGCTGCTTCTACTTCTTCTTTGCGAGCTTGACGCTCAACAACCGTTGGGGGTTGAATTTCAAAATCTTCTTCCTCAGCATCCTCATAGTCGTAACCTACCTTAAAGGGGACTTTCGCCACCAACTCGTCCATAAACAAAATGTCTATATAGTAAGTGTCGTTATTCCAAGTTCCCTTGGTTTCACTTCCCCACCCTACTGTGCATACTATTTTATCATCTTGTGGGTATACAAACAACAGCTTATCTATTTTGCCTATAAGCTGACCTGTATGAGTTTTAAACTGGAAAATCAGCTCACACGCCCAGTAGTCGTAGTTTTTTACTAAATTTTCAGAAGTAAACTCGCCCCATATATAACGTGCATCAGCACCATAAAATGTTTTCAGGTATTTACGGTCTTTAGGCTTTACGTTACTATCAGGCCCCTCATATAGTTTAAGCGTTTCCAGCTTAAAATATGGATTGTGGCTTTCAGTTACTATGCCTTCTTTTTCAACATAAAAATGCTTTTCGGCAATAAACTTTCCACCCACGTGTGCTTCCCAACGGTAGCTGCCACGTTTCCAATAGCCCCCTATTTCTTTTACGCCCCAACCTTCACGCACAAAAACTATATTGTCTTCTTTGCGTATACGTCTATCACAATTTAGCAAACACACCTCTTTGTTATCTGCCGAGAAGCATTTTAGCTCCATCTTCAAATCCCAATCTTCTTCATCAAAGAGTTTATTAAACAATGAAATTTCGCAGTATATATAGCCTACTTCACTCTCATCGTAAACCAAACGGTAGTTTTTCTCGTTGTTTGCCAACCACTCAGTTGAGCCAAAAACCTTTATATCTCTAAACTTGTATTCACTAATATCTGCCATGTTCGTCCTAATTGGGGTGAAATTTAATGTTTCTATATAAAAATCAAGTATTGTACCGCAAATCTTTTTTTAACTATCAATTTTATACTTGTTTAAAAATTTTTTTTTGACCAAAAAATTGAACGTTTTTTAACTTGTTTAGCTACTTTTATTTATATTGTGTTTAAACTTTCACATTGTGCTAACTACTATTGAAGAAACCCAGCATCGCTATGCTATAATAGACCAAACCTTGGAGCACTCTGAAATAGCCTTATTTTGGTGCGATAAGGATAGGATTATTATGCTTAACCGTTCTTTTTGCTTGCTCACAGGCTTTAGCAAAGAGGAATTGCTTAAAAAAAATTTCGATGATATTTCTTCAAAAACACCGCGCCAATTATCAATCAACGAAATTTTTAGCAATACTACCGATAGAGAATATCATATTTTTACTTGGATTATTGCTACTGCCGACAAAAAAACTGTTTCGGTAGAACTACGACTGACCCGATTTTTCTTAGGAGATGATAAGCCTTATTATTTTGGGCTGGTAAGAAATTTATCGAAAAGAGACGATAATGAAGGGCTTTTTTCTGAAAACGTGCAACGCCTTAGCCTTGCCATGCAGGTATCGAGGCAGGGAATGTGGGAATGGAATACTGTGCCTAATGAAACTTTTTATAGCAAAGAATACTACGCAATACTTGGCTACGAGGATAATGCTTTTGTGCCCAGCCACATAAATTGGCAAGCTGATTTGCATCCTGATGATTTGGATATAGCTACTACTATTTGGGATGATTTTGTGGCTTCGAAAAGCGACAGATATACGGATGAATTTAGGCTAAAAACCAAAAGTGGCCATTATATATGGGTGCACAGCGAAGGGATGGTTATTGACCGCGATGCGGATGGAGACGCTATTAGAATTGTAGGTATTGTAGCCAATATAAATGAGAAAAGGCTAAACGAGATAAAAGTACAAGAACAAACCCAAAAACTGATTGATTATACCTTTTTCAACTCGCACCGCTTGCGTGCGCCCTTATCATCAATACTTGGGCTGGCCGAAATATTGAAGCACGAGTATAGCCCTGAAATTGTGGCATCGCTTGATAAGGTTTCTAAACAGTTGGATGAAGTGGTACACGAGATTAACCAAATTTTGGTTGGCGATACATCTGGCTATAAATTAAATGCACAATCGCCTATACGTAAGGTAAGTTTAGTAGGTGAAGACAAGGTTTTTCACATAGTGTATAAGAAGACCTTTGAACGCTTTGCTAACAAAGTAGAAACTACCTCGCATCAAATGGCCGCCAAAGTGTTGGAGATGATGAAAGAAAAGGTACTGGATACCGATTTGATAATTTTGGATATGAACACCAATATTGATGTATGGGAGTTTTTAGATGGAATTCAGTACTTACACAACATAAAACCCGTATACCTGCTTACCAATGATGTTACCATGCACGATGCCATAAAAGCATCAGAATACGATTGTGTGAAGGGTATTTTGCTTAAACCTATGGGTAGGCAAGCCATTATTAATTTTATTAGTCAAGTAAACAATTAGCGCTCAAAAAAATCGTTTACAAAAACAATATAGCTGATATATAGCTAAATAGTTTTTATCTTGAGAGCCTATGAACCTACTTTTTGATGCACACTTGCAAGAGGTACACGCCTATTTTCAATCGGGCGATACCACTTTGGGACTTCGCCGCCTTACTGATTGTGCAATTGAAACCCAAAATCCTGACATTTTTAGGGAAACACTTAGTTACTACGAGTGGCTAGAGGACACTAATAATACTGATGAGGGGATTAATACTGCACGCGCCCTTACCTTGCTTGATAAAATACGCCAAGTAGGTATTAGCATTGCCGAAAGACCGACCGAAAAAATACTAAGCGTAAACAACGTAGGCAAAACGTATAGAAAAAGTGGTTTTAAAATAAAAGACCTTGCTTTTAACCTTAGCGAAAAACAAATAGTGGGTTTAGTGGGTGAAAATGGAAACGGAAAAACAACACTTTTACGTTTGCTGGCGGCTGAACTTTTACCCGATACAGGAGGTATAGAATATCATTTTGCTAAACAACATAAAGAGCAATATCAACTAAAAACCAAGTTGATATATATTGAGCAACGCATTCCCCGCTGGCACGGCACACTAATGGATAACCTACGCTTTGTATTGCCTTTTTATGGTATAAAAGGCGATGATGGGCATTTGTGGGCTGATATTATGATAGCTCGTTTAGGTTTGCGCCCCTACCGCCACCTTACATGGAACAGAATATCATCAGGCTACCGTACGCGGTTTGAGTTGGCAAAAACACTGCTTCGTCAACCTAAAATTTTGTTGCTGGATGAACCTTTGGCCAATTTGGATATAGTATCGCAACAAACCATATTACAAGATTTGAAGTTTATGGCCAACTCCATCTCCATGCCCTTTGGTATGATACTAAGTTCGCAGCATATATACGAGGTAGAGAAAGTATCAAACGACATCATCTTTATTAAAAACGGCATACCTCAGTACCAAAATAACACCCCAACTGAGGTTGAACAAACTGCTGAAAAATCAGCACTGATAATAGAATTGGAGATAAACGATAACCGCGATGCACTTGCGGCTGCTTTCACTGCTCTTTCCCTGCAAAAAATACAATACAACGGTGGTGTATACCTTTTGCATTTTGATGAAGGCACAAAAGTATCGGCGGTGCTTGCTGCTTTGGCTAGTAAACAGCTTGAGCCTAACTATTTCAGAAATATTTCACAATCATCACGCAGGTTTTTTATTAACTAATTAGGGGAGAGCATATAATGTTTAAAAAAATTAACAACATACTTATAAGCAAATACCCTTTGTTGTGGAATACAAAAGCTGTGTTTTTGCTACCGCTTGCCCTTATCATCCACGTATTGTTTTATTTGGCAGGCTTTATTTACTTTATTGATATTGATGAGCTATGGCAGCATTACCACTTTAAAGAAGAAAATGTAACCATGATTAGCGTACTTTTTAGCACACTAATCATAATAATTTGGTTGGTGTTTTATCTGCGCAATAATCCCTTCAAATCGTTTTATACACTGGGACGAGGGTATATGTTTAAAGAGTTTGTATTAATTTTTATCATCTTCTTCTCAACAGCCACCTTCTTTTTAAGCTATAAACAAGGTTTATATGATAATGTTGACCTAAAAACCCAAGATATCAATATTGCCAAAGAAGCCACATTGATAAACCTTTCAGCACATTTTATTGCTTTTGATTATTCAAATTTTGACGCTTATGGATGCTGCGATTCTATTGAGGCGCGTAGGGTGCGTGACTCTATTGAAACAGAATACGAAAAAACTCTTACACCAAAAGAATTAAGAATTTATCAGCTAAAAAAAAGAGAGGCTGAAAGAAATTTAGTAGATACAGTTGAAGACCCGCACAGTTATATGCACTATTGCAAGCGTGAAATTGAGTTTTATAGTCCAACAAAGGAAGGGCACTTACTAAATGAGGAGGAGTTGAACCAAATTGCTCACAGTTGGCTTAAAAATGGTAGAAAAGACTCGCTGCAACAATTGTTTACTCATTTATTATCTATTTGCGATAAGTATGGGGCTATATATAATTTTGACCCTAAGGCACAAATAAACGAATGCTTTAACGATGATGAATTTACCGTTAACAAAACACTTTACCGCTACTCTGTTGATAGTACTAACTATTACCGCGAAAACGACTATGGGGAGTATAACGACGACTATGACGAACAGGTGAGAAATTACCTAAAAACCTATGAGTTCATTCATATTATTAACCTTAATGACGCTCTAAACCGTATTAATACTGTACGCCATAGTTTTTGGGATGTTGGTATTTTTATGGTATGGCTGTATTATTCTTTTGGCCTTACAATACTACTGTTTAGCTTTAGAGTAACAAGACTAAAACACTGGTTTATGGGTGCTGTTGGCATAGGCTTGTGGACTATATTACTTACTTTGATTGCAGTAGGTTTTCACCTAAACAAACAACTCCCTGTTTTACTACTATTAATAGGGATAATCGTTTCTATTGTAGGAATTTTATATATAGTAAATCGTAAAAAGAAACTGTTATCGGGCATTATTTACAATTGGATGCTTTGGTTTATGCCCTTTGTTCTTCCATTAATTTTTGTTGCCATTGAAATTAATACAGACTATAACTGCCATCTTAAAGAATTTAAAGAAACCACCAATTGTCAAATTAACTATTGGATAAATACGAACTGGGTATTGATAAACAGTACAAACATGGTACTTGTAATTGCTCTTATCTTTTTTGTGTTTATACCCTTGGTGCGCAAATGGCAATCAAACCCTGATGAATAGCCTTTCTTAGTAATAACACTATAAACAAAAGCCCTATGAAAATTTTCATAGGGCTTTTGCATTTACCAACAGGTATGGTAGTTGGTAAAAAGTATACTATAAATGTTACACAATATTGATGTTGTATTTAGCTAATAAGCCTGATAGTGTATGTTGTGAGAATTTTGCCTGCTTAATTTTGTTTACTTCAGGGTCGATAATAAAATTGAAGGATGTACTAAGATTGGCTTTTTCAAGCACTGTATTTTCAAACATTGCTCCTACCAAATTGCAATTATCAAACAAAGCATTGGTAAGGTCAGCTTCTACAAAATCAGCTTCCATTAGTTTACAGTTGACGTATTTTGTGCCTTTAAGTTTCAGCTTGTAAAACGAAGCAAAACTTATATCGCAATTATCAAACCCAAGCTCTAGCAAAAAAGGATTACACAAGCCAAAATTTAGTCCCAATAATTTACAAGTAATAAAGGTTACATCTTTAAGGCCTGTGTTTTTTAGCTTGGCATTGCTAAGGTTGCAGTTGGTAAACTCACACTCACTAAAAACAATACTTGATAAATCTACACCTTCAAAATTGCAATTGTTAAAAGTGCAGCAGTCGTACTCTTTGCCGTTAAAACCAACAGAGGTATAGTCTATACCTTCAAATTTTTCATTCTCAAAAGTTGCCTCGCTCATCTCTCTTTCTAAAATTATTTAATAGGTATCCAAACTTCTTCTTCCGATTCGGGATGACCATTTTTATAGCGTTCGCCTAAAATTTCAAAATACTCCCTATCATCCAATTGGTAGCCGTTCTTAGGCAACCAAGTACCCATTATATACTGTCGGGTTTCAAAATAGTGTTTAAAATCTCCCTTGTGCATATACACAGCATACTTACCCCCTTGTATAGTATGGGTTTCCATAGCTTGTGGTACACCGTTAAAATCATTTACCTCAACAGCAGCCCAGTTGGTAAATTGAGTATTGGCATCAAAATCAGAAAAGGGAATTGAGGCATCAAAAACCTGCATTGATATTAATTCGTCAGAAAGAGTATTGATAATCTCTTTTCTACGAGGCATAAACTGCCTCCACATAGCAGGTGTGGAATCGTTTGCACTTGATGTGGTAATACGCATACCCACTATCTTTTTAGAAGGTATGGCCTTTATTTGGGGTATTACTGGCATTTCTATTCGCTATAAAAAGCCCGTAAAACTACAAAAGCCTGCCGAAATTCGGCAAGCTTTTGGATGATTTTTATACCTTATGTATAAGATTTATTTTTTCTTAAGAGGATAAGTAAACTTGCCCCCTCAAGAAAAAAAATTATGCTCTTTTTACACTAGTAGCGTTAAGTCCTTTTTGTGATTCTTTAACGGTGAAAACAACCTCGTCGTTTTCTTGAATGTCTTCTAAACATTCTGATACGTGTACAAAAATGTCGGCATCGCCGTTTTCTCTTTTAATAAATCCGAAACCTTTAGAGTCATTAAAAAATTTTACTGTTCCTTTTTCCATGAAATTTTTATTTAGTTATTGTGTTTGTTTTTTTTCTTAAAGTTGTGTGCTTAAACTACTCGTCTTCTACGGTGGGTTTTCTTACCAAAACGTGGTGTTCCAACGGGTGGACGAGGGGTTGAAGTACTCATTGGCGTTCCTGCACTTGCCGCGAACGGATGAGTGCGCACTACGTCAATATTTGTTTTTATAAGCTTCTGAATATCTTTTAAATACACCATTTCATCAACGGTACAAAAAGAAATTGCAGTGCCATTCTCTCCTGCTCTACCTGTGCGACCAATACGGTGTACGTATGATTCGGCTTGTTCAGGTATATCAAAGTTTATAACGTGGCTTAGTTTTTCTAAATCTATACCACGCGAGGCTACATCAGTAGCTATCAACATGCGTATGCTTTTATCTTTAAAACGATTTAATGCTTTCACACGCTCGTTTTGAGATTTATTGCCATGTATAGCCAATGCGGTTATACCATCGCGTTTTAGGTCTTTTACTACCTTATCTGCACCATGTTTAGTTCGGGTAAAAACAAGAGCGTGCTCTATATTTTCCTCGCTAATAAGGTGTTTTAGCAACAATTTTTTGTCTTCTTTTTTAACGTGGTACACCGATTGTGTAATAAGCCCCGCTGCCGAAGATATAGGAGCTACTTGTACAGTTACAGGATCGTTTAAAAGAGTTTGAGCCAATTGCATTATATCAGGCGATGCTGTGGCCGAGAAAAATACTGTTTGCCTTTGTATGGGCAATTTGGCAATTAGCTTCTTAATATCATTAATAAAGCCCATATCCAACATTCTATCCGCTTCATCCAACACTAAATAGTGTATCATGTTTAGCTTTACAATGCCTTGTTGCATTAAATCGAGCAAGCGTCCCGGGGTAGCTATAAGTATATCTACTCCGTTTCTTAAAGCGTTTACTTGTGTATGTTGTGATACACCACCAAATATTACGGTGTGCTTAACGTTTAGTTTAGCACTGTATGCTGTAATGTTTTCACTTATTTGCGATGCTAACTCACGCGTTGGAGCTAGTATCAGAGCTTTAATGCCTTTAGTATTACGTAGCTTTTCGTTTTCGCTTAATAATTGTAGAATGGGTAATGCAAATGCTGCGGTTTTACCTGTACCGGTTTGTGCACAGCCAAAAATATCTTTTCCTTCTAGTATATATGGAATGGATTTGCTTTGTATAGGAGTGGGAGTGGTATAACCGATTTTATTGAGTACGCCGATTATAGGGGCGCTTAAATTTAATTCTGAAAAAGTCATTATATATTTTAAAAAGTTGACTAAGTGCCTACGTGGCCTTTAATCGGCTTTTAAAGAAAAGTGTAAAATTTATTCGTGTGTATTGTTTTGATATACAAGCGGATTGAGAATACAATCTTCTAAAGAAGTTATGCAAAGGTACAACTATTTATAAACAAAAACGGTTTTCATTTTTAGTGAAAACCATTTTTATAATTTCTTACTAAGTGAAACGTGTGGTTTTAGGGCTATTTCACCACTTCAACACCAACCGCATTTAATCCTTTTGGGCCTTTTTCAACCCTAAAAGTTACTTTATCATTATCTTTTATAGGTGTTTTAACACTGTTTATGTGTACAAAAACACTTTCTTTTGATACATCGTCTTTTATAAAACCGTAACCTTTTGACTCGTTAAAGAAGGTAACAATTCCTTTTCTATCTATATCTGGAGCTTCTTCGTTATCCTGTCTGTGCGCACCAAGAACAATATCCTCAGAGTTGATTACTTTTTTCTTGTTGGGATCTGGAGGAGTATTGGTAATGTTGCCGTTTTCATCAACATAAGCAAGCATTTCGTCAAGGCCTTTACCTTTGTTGTTATTGGCTTGCCTTTGTTCTTTCTTCTCTTGCTTATCTTTACGCTTCTGTATCTTTTTTTTCTCGTTGCCTTTTTTGCTGAACGTTTCTTGTGATTTACCCATATTGTTTATTTCTCATCCTTATTCGCCACCTTGTTTAATTGTTTTTGATGACCAAATAGAAGAGTACTGCAAAAATACAAAAAATAAAGTGCTTTTTTAGAAATTATGGTTTCAAGAAAAAAAACATCGTATCATTAACAGGTGGCAGCTATCTTAACGACCCTATCCCTTATCGGTTTCTCCATTTTATACTTACAGCCTTTTTGCCGCCATCTCTTTTAAAGGATATTTTTGACACAGGCTACACAACGTTTATTGTTCCTGCGGATTTAATTTTTGAAAGAATAAAGATCGAGTCTTTACTATAGCTACTAACTTCCCTTAAACATTTCTGAGAATATAGAGGCAACTTCTTTTGCTGCTATATCTGGTTGAAGAGCAGTGTCAGATATCCCTGAAATTACTTTGGTAATATTGTGGTCAACTTTCCCTTTAATATTCCAAGTTTTGGTTGAAGGTGCCGATATGTATACTGAGAAATTATGATGACCTGACCCGGGACGCTCACCAATAATATGTATTATTCCTTTTGGCTTTATTGTCTCTATAGTCGATGAGAATAACTCTTCACCACATCTATAACCTGCCCTAACTCTACCATAGTTAATTATAATATTTTCTTTTGAGACCTTAAATCCAGCTTGTTTAAGTTCATTTCTAAGTGCTGCTAAATGGGGTCGTAAGTGTCCTTCATCCATTAAAGCTCTCGCATTAAGCCCATCAGAAATAATTATTTGTACATCGGGTACAATATCACTCCAATTCTTTTTTAGCTGTTTTAATTTGTTAATTGAATTAGTGCTCAATTTTTCACCAGATTCAGGATGATATACATAATCCTTTTTATCCGTTGATGTAGTGCTTATAGCAATATAATCAGGAATACTTTGTATAAATTTTTGAGACATTTCAGTCCATAAACTAACTTTTGCATCCTCGTATAATTCATGTACTTGCTTTTCCAGTTTAGGTTCTAAATCCCAAATATTTTCACCAAAACCTTTTGCAATTGGCACACCTCTTTTGGCTATTTCAGATACTATTTTCTTCCCTTCAGTATAAATAGCCTCTTTGCTTCTGGTATCCTTTTTTGCAAGTCTATACTGGTAGTATACCCAATAAGGATCACCAAAATGCTCTGTAGGTTTATTATTTTCATCAATAATATTTAGTTGCTTAAAAAAGTCCCACATTTTATCATTTACCTTATAGCCAAACTTCTCTCTTATCCTTACATGGTCATTAAAGGCAGTACTTAAATAACTAAGCATGGGGTCGTTTTTGGTGGGTAATGCCATTAAATAAGCAGGATTTGCAGGCATTACTTGGTCTATGCACCACTCTAAATCATCCAATGTAACATCCATGTGTAAAGTAGAGCAAATGTCTAACCCAATAGGTAAACCATGCAGTTTCCCCATAACAGTATCTTCGAGGCAAGTTCTTACCAATTGTTCTTTGGTTTTAAATACTTCTGGACCTATAAAACCTGCAACATCATTTACATGCACCCATGGAATGTCTTCTAAGGCTTTAGATTTAGCCATCTCTTGTTTTAAGGTTCTTATAAAGCCATATTTTCTTGCTTCGTGTACCACCATGTCAAAACCCTCGCCGTGTCCGTTGGTAAAGTCAGCCCCCTGACCTGTTTCAGCATATAAGCCATACTTGCCTGTTCTTTTAGCAATATGCTTAAACATCTTTTCAATACTCACATCAAAGGTTTCATTCGCATTAACAGTACCTGCCAAACTTTGAAACCATATTCCTGTTGTATTGGGTTGAATTTCTTCTACATCTGCCTGTACGTCTATATGAGACAATACACAATTAGGCAACACATCTTCTAAATCAAAAGTGGTAATTATATCAAAAAGAGCTGATTCAATATTTGATACGGCGCTTACAGTGCTTGATACAGGGTTTGTTCCCAAAACCAAATCACCTACAGCATAAGACCATGCGCTAAACACTTGCCATACTATATCATCAATATTATCAGTAGGAGAATTAGGTTGTACTCTCGCACTTAAATAGCCCTTCGCCCCAATATTACTATTGGGTAGCGGGTTAAACACTTTTTGCCCAATTAAAATTAATTCTTCGTTTGAGAGCAGCTTTACTAAGCAACCGATAACGTCACTTGATAAACCATGCATTATAGATTTTATAGCTTCTTCGTTTTGGGTGAGGATAAATGTTTTTAGTTCACCAAAAGTCCAGCTTTTTATTTTGTCGTATTGCTGTTTATCACATGAATTATTTATTAAAGTGTAGAGTTCATCAGTAAATAAAGAGTGATTTTGAAGTGCTTCAATCGTTGTGTTTTCTATCAACAAGCGAGCATTTACGCGTGAGGTTTCATCACTTGCAGCAATATTTAGTGTTAAATCACCTTCTTTAAAGGGATTTGCTGCTCCAATAATTTGACGATAAAGAGTTATATCGTATTTTCCATTTTTGCGATTGATATAGCTAAAAATATCCTCTCCTTTTTGGGGTATTGATATTTTTGGGGCAAAGCCAAAAAGCCGATGCCCTAATGTTTGTGTAGCTGTTATGTAGGGAGATAAAAATAGGGCAACACTGCCCAATCCTGATTTCTTTAAAAACTCGCCGCGGCTATAACTCATCTTAATTTATTAATGCTATGATTATCAAAGATAAAGAAAGATGTAGTCAGAAAGTAGAAAGGTGTATAAGTTAACTTTTCTCTAAAAATAAGTCTACCCATTTCAGAGAATACTTATTTTTCGTAGCCCGAAGCATATCATTATCGAACTTTTTGTACTCTTTTGTAAACAGATTAAAAAGCTTGAACAGCAAATTTTAGTGAGGATAATGGAGTCGAACCGATGACTTTCCTGGCTGCCAGTCGGAACGCTTTCGTTAGTTGAGCCAATCAGCCCACTCTAACATATTCTCTAAAACAAAAAAAATACCGCTCGGAGACGGTCATGCGTGGTGAGACTTTTGGGTATATATAAGCTAAGTTTGTAACTTAGCGCGTTGGTACATTTAACTTACTAAAAACAACAAGTTGCAAACTTATTCTTATTTCTCTCCCAAGTCCCAGCCGCACATGGCTCAGCAATTTATTTATATAATTAAAAGAAATAATGAAACGAAATCAAATAATACTTACCATACTCCTTTTTGGATTCCAATCTGCAATAGCACAAGTTCCGTTTTTGGTTAAAGACATTTTTGCAGGAGCACAAGATGCAAATCCAACCAAATTTACTAAAGCTGGCGATGAGTTGTATTTTGTAGCCAATGATGGTACTACAAATTTTGAGCTATGGAAGACAGCGGGTGATTCTGCTTTTTTGGTAAAAGATATTTATCCTGGTGCATCTTTAAGTTCTATTAGATATTTAACCAGTATAGGTAGTGCTGTATATTTCAGTGCAGAAGATGGAGTAAATGGTCACGAATTGTGGAAAGCCGAAGGGGATACTGCTTATATGTTAAAAGACATAAACCCGAGTGGAAATAGTTTACCGCAAGAATTATTTGCAATGGGAGAAGATCTGTACTTTACTGCTGGTAACGGCATTTCTGGTAGAGAACTATGGAGATTGCACAAGGACTCTGTCTTTTTAGTACATGACATATATGTAGGTTCACCCGGGTCTAGTCCAGGAAATTTTACCGTTTTAGATAGCGTTTTGTATTTTACAGCGGCTTATGGCACCAATACAGATGAATTGTGGATGACGGATGGCGACACAGTTATTAAAATTAAAGGGATTCCGTACAAAAGATTTGCTACACCACAACACCTTACTGCTGTTGGACATTCATTATATTTTAGTGCAGAAACACCAGCTAACGGAAGAGAGCTATGGAAAACGGTAG
Source organism: Bacteroidia bacterium (assembly GCA_037968475.1). GTDB lineage: Bacteria > Bacteroidota > Bacteroidia > UBA8524 > UBA8524 > SB11. The sequence continues at coordinate 52,228 of JBBKVO010000004.1, read as the reverse complement.
GTGACTCTGCCTATATGGTAAAAGATATTAATCAAGGTATCACTGCTTCCAATCCCAATAATTTTACTGCAATAGATAGCATTCTTTATTTTACTGCTGATGATGGTATTGTAGGCAATGAACTTTGGAAACTTCAAGGCGACTCTATTTATCTGGTTAAAGATATTAATACAGGCATAAACAGTTCAGCTCCTTATGATTTAACTGTAGTGGGTAGCTCCATTTACTTTGTGGCTGATGAGGGAGTAAACGTAAGAAAACTATGGAAAACATCTGGTGACACAGCCTACAAAGTTCATGTACCCAGCATACTCAATGCTGCTACCATTGCACATAGAAAGGTTGTTGGCAACAGAATGTATTTTAATGCCAATTCACCAACTGTAGGGGGTGAACTTTGGGTAGCACAAGACGATACAGTAATACTTGTAAAAGATATTTATCCCGGCACTATGGGCTCTAACCCTCAGGATCTAGAAGCTGTGGGCGATGTCTTGTATTTTACTGCGGACGACGGCACTACTGGTGAGGAGCTTTGGATGGTTTTGGGTAATTCTGCTTTTTTGGTGAAAGATATAGTGGCAGGTGCTTCACCATCTTCTCCCTATAATTTAATAGCAGTTAATGATGCGGTATATTTTAGCGTAAATGATATAACCCATGGAAGAGAATTATGGAAGGTACGTGCCCCATTATTTTCATTAATTGATACAATAGCTTGCATTGGCTATCAATTTGGCAATATGCATTTAACTCAAAGAGGGAGATATTTTGACACCCTATTTTCTTCAAACAACAGAGATAGTATTATAATTTTAGACCTTGTAATTAATACTGTAAATAGTGATGTAAGTCAGAATAATTTAGTTCTTACTTCCTTAGCAAATAATGCTGAGTATCAATGGATCAATTGCAATCAAGCATATAGCGCCATTGCGGGAGCAACTAATAAAACATATACAGCTGACACAAGCGGAAGTTATGCAGTAGAAATAAGGCAGAATGGCTGCATAGACACATCCGATTGCGTTGAAGTTCAATTGGTAGGTATTGGTTCTAAAGAAAAACTTGCAGAAATAACTGTTTATCCAAACCCAGCAAAAAATAGTATATTTATTACGCAAAATACCAGAACAAATGAAACATATATCATCGAAATATTTGGTATAAATGGCCAGCTTATTGTATCTGAGGCTCAATTAGGGACATTGAATGAAATACAAGTGAGTGATCTGGCAAGGGGCATATATATACTTAAAATAGCGAATCTAAATTCATCCAGATTTTATAAGATAATACTTAATTGATTAATGTTGGTGCTTAGGAGATGCATCAAAGATAAACCCCGAACTTCTAAACTTTCCTGAATTTAAAGCCTTTTGGCTGTCTATTCTAAATTCAATAGCATAACTTAACCCTAATGGAATCGAACCATAAAACACTTGTAAAGCCCAGTTTTAAAGGTCTTTAATGAAGTCTTTAAAATTTGTAAATTTATAGAAAAATAGAAAACCAGCTCATAGAGCGGGTTTTAATAACTAGTATCCTGTTTGTAGCCCGAAGCAGAATCGGGCTACAAATCTTGGTTATCAATACTAAGTCAATACTAAATTTCTTATGCAAACAAAAAAACCTCTCAGCTTATAATCGCTAAAAGGCTTTTGTATTCTATTGTGACCCCAACAGGGTTCGAACCTGTGACCTACTACTTAGAAGGCAGTTGCTCTATCCAGCTGAGCTATGGGGCCGTTTTTCTTTTTGAAGGGTTGCAAAGATAGGGTAAGAGGTTTATAGTTCAAACGCTTATTTTCAACTCGTGGCGTATTGGGCGCAAGGCGCGTAGCAAAAACCTGTTCATAGCTTTAATGCCTTTGTAGTGTGCTATTATTATATCGGGTAATATATCATCGGTAATAAACCGTGCGGGCAACTCGCCTGTACAGCCCACAAAATTTTTGTATACTTTTATTGGGTGGGGTGTACAAACAAACTGGTTGGGTGTATAGCAAAAGCCACCTTCACCAAAGCTATCTGCAAAATCCTCGTTCTCTATCAACAAACTGTATTGCTCTTTTCTTTTTTCAAGATACTCATGCAATTGGGCAGCATTCTCGCCTGATAAACCAAAAATACCGCCTGCCAATATTATCTTTTTTGGTGTAAACCCAAACAACAGCCCCGCAAAGGGTTGACCTTTCATAGCCTTATTATGCCCTATTATTGCCCCTATTTCTGTTTCAGTATCGGCAGGTAGGGTATACTTTTCGCGCGTTTTGCAAGTAACCAATATCTCGCCCAAATTGTCATTCACTCGGCTATCGCATTTCTTTAGTTTGGGCAATAGATCTTTCATAAATTTTGTAAAGGGCGGCAATAGATTTTTGGTATAAAAAACCTCGTCGTCTTTTTGCCAAAACTCGCAGGGCACAGTATACGAGCGTGCCAGAGCTTTGATGTAGTTATCACTAAAAAATAATGTTTTCATAACGGTTACTCGTAGCGCAAACTGTTTGCAGGGTTAGACATAGCTGCTTTTATAGCCTGCCACAGCATAGTAGCTAGGGCAATAAAGGCGGCAATAACAATGGAAACTAAAAAGTAGGATATGGTGGGTTGTATATGGTAGGCAAACTCACTTAGCCAACTATTCATATACCAATAGGCACAGGGTATGGCTATAAGTATGGCAAGAAGAATAAGCAGCATATACGATTTGATAAGTACCACAACCACTTGCATACTGCTGGCACCAATTACTTTACGTATGCCTATCTCTTTGGTACGTTGTTCTATACTGTACGATATAAGGCCAAATAGCCCCAAACAGGCTATTATTATTGCCACTACCGAGAAGTAACCGAATATTTTAAGGCGTTTATCTTCTGCTTCGTACTTGTTATTAAAATTCTCATCAACAAAAAAGTATTCGGTGGGATATTTTTTTGAATACCTTTCCCACACATTTTGGGCAAAGTTTACAGATGCTTTGGTATCTCCCTCTCCCAGTTTTAAAAGCAGCACACCATTATTCCCGCTTTTTTTAACCAATAACAAAGGTTCGATAGGTTGTTGCAAAGGCATAAAATGATAATCGTTTATAACCCCTATTATCTTACCGTTATAGCCAAAACCATTGTGAAGATTTACACTAAATGGGTCATCCCAACCAAATGCCTTTACGGCAGCTTGATTGACTAAAAATGCTGCTGTATCATCACTCTTTATGTCTTTTGAAAAATTACGTCCCTTTACAAGAGGTATTTTCATCATATCTAAAAACTCTTCATCTACCCCGTATATGTTCATTAATTTTTCTTCGGACTTACCCTTATAATTGATGTATTGCAATACTTTTCCTCCAAAATCACCGGGTACTTGACTTGAACTAGAAACTTGTTTTATAGCAGGATTAGCCAGCAACTCGCTTTTCATCACATCAAACTTGTCTATAAAAGCGGTATCGGCAGCAGGAACTCTAAAGGCCAAAACACGTTGATTATCAAACCCGGGGTCTTTGGTTTTCATATACTGCATTTGCCCGTATACTATTAGGGTGCAGCTAATCATAAAAATGGCTATGGCAAATTGTATGGTAACTAATGCTTTGCGAAATATGGCTGAACCCGAACCGGGTATTTGTCCTGTTTTTAACACTTTTACAGGTTTAAAGCCCGATAGAAACCATGCAGGATAAAGGCCTGAAAATATACCTACTAGTATTACCCCAACTACTAGGACACCAACTAAACCTAAATCGAAGGTGAGTGATAACGATTTACCCGACAGATAGTTGAAGGCGGGCAACAATAGCTCAACAAAGCAAAGGGCTATTATTAAGCTGAAAAGCACCGTAAGCAGAGACTCGCCAATAAACTGCGTAAACAATTGGCTTCGGCTTGCCCCTGCTGTTTTACGGATGCCTACTTCGCGGCTGCGCTTTGCAGACCGCGCGGTGGCTAAATTGAGGTAATTGATGCACGCAATTACCAGTATTAAAAAACCAATGGATGAAAAAGTAATGATTGTTGATTTGCTGGTTATATTAGCATACTCGTGTTTAAAATCGCTGCTGTTTAGCCTAATATCTTTTAGGGCTTGCAGCTTGTAAGTAATGCTGCCGTTTACGTTTTCGCTTTTTAGCCAAGGCACAATTTTTTCGTCCACCATTTTGGCCAGCTTAGCCTCAAAAGCGGCTTTATCAGGCTTTTGTTTAAATAGTACATAGTTGGTTTGTGTCATATAAAACCAATCCACCTCTAATGCTTTTACCAAATTTGGTTGCATAGAACTGATTGATATTAGCGCATTTGGGGTAATGTGCGATATATCAGGACGGTACTTTATAATCCCCGTTACTTTATAGGTTTGCAGGGTAAATTTTAGCAACTTGCCCAATGCTCCATCGGCAGTACCAAACAGTTGTTGCGCCAGCTTATCAGTTATTACTATAGTACGCGGTTCTAGCAATGCTGTCTCTGGGTTTCCTGCTAAAAACTCGTAATCAAATATTTTAAAAAATTCAGGGTCGGTAAAGTATATATCCTCCGTTTGAAACACCCTGTCATTATACCAAAGTGTTTGTTTGGGCAACGGACTAAGGCGTACTGCTTCTTCCACCTCCGGATAATCAGCCTTTATGGTAGGCGATAACATATACGAGCTATACGTAAGGTTATCGGTTTGACCTGAAAGACTTAGGGCTGATGTAACGCGATAAATACGGTCGGCTTTGGTGTGATGACTGTCATAACTCAACTCGTTACTTACATATAAAAATATAAGTATGCACGATGATATACCTACCGATAGCCCAAATATGTTTATAAACGATACTACCTTGTTTTTATAAATATTGCGCAGGGCAGTTATTATATAGTTTTTTATCATGGTTTAGTTTCTTTTATCCATTCCGTCATTCCGAGCTTGGGGGTTATACCATAGCTTTTTCGGTTTCGGTTAGCAGTTTACCATCAAATAAATTTACTATACGTTCTGCCTGCTGGGCGTGCTCGGGCGAGTGGGTTACCATTATTACTGTTGTGCCCGTAGCATTTAGCGATTTTATTATATCCATCACCTCATCGCCATTGCGGCTATCAAGGTTTCCCGTAGGTTCATCGGCCAAAATCATTTTTGGTTTGGTTACCACTGCCCGCGCCACTGCCACACGTTGTTGTTGCCCGCCCGATAGTTGCTGAGGGAAATGCTTTGCCCTATGGGCTATTTGCAGTTTTTCCATCACCTCTAAAGCCAGCTTTCTTCGCTCTGATGTAGATACTTTTTGGTATAGCAAAGGCAACTCAATATTTTCTTGCACAGTAAGCTCATCAATAAGGTTAAAACTTTGGAAGATGAAGCCGATGTGGTTTTTGCGTAATTCGGCTCGCTGGCGCTCGTTGTATTTTGATACTTCTGTACCTAGAAAATACATCTCGCCTGATGAGGGATTGTCTATCAAACCCAAAATATTAAGCAGGGTAGATTTTCCGCAGCCCGATGGCCCCATAATGGCCAAAAACTCGCCCTCGCGCACAGTAAGGTTTATCTTATCCAGCGATATAGTTTCTATCTCGTCCGTCTGGTACGCTTTGCTTAGGTTTATGGTTTTTATCATTGTCAATTCGTTATTTCTTTTTTTAAACTTTTCTACCGTTTTGTGCGGCTGTTTTCCCTCCTTTTTTAAGAGGGGATTAATGGGTGTTAAAACCTCAACTCTTGCTTATCTCCATAGTTCTCATAACTCGATATTATTACCTTCTCCCCTTCCTTCAATCCATCCAATATTTCATAGTACTGTGGGTTTTGACGCCCAATTTTTATCTCTCGTTTTTGTGCCACATCACCTGCTTTGTTCAACACAAAAATCCATGCACCACCAGTTTTTTGGTAAAACCCTCCGCGCTCTATTACCAAACTTTGTGTTTTGGCACTCATTTGTAGTTTTATAGCCACATTTTGTCCGCGTTTAAGCGTTTGCGGGGTCGAGTCTTTAAACTTTAAATCAATAGCAAACTGCCCGCCTGTTACCTGCGGATATATTTTTAAAATCTCTAACGGATATTCTTTTCCTCCCACCTCGCAAAAAGCAAGTTGACCAACATAAGTGCGGCCTATATACAACTCGTCGATATTGGCTTTTACCTTAAACCCCTTGCTCACATCTATCGAGGCTATATTTTGCCCTTTGGCTTTAGTTTCGCCAATCTCACTATCAAAGTTGGATAACTGACCCGAAACAGGAGCAGCAATGGTTAGCCCTTCGTTTTTCTTACGCATCAACTCAAGGTTTTGCTGCATACGCCCTACCGATTGGGTCATTTGGGCTATTTGTGCCACCGTTGAAACCGAATCTTGATACATTGCCTTTTTTAGCAATTGCAAACGGCGGCTTTGATACTCAAAATTATTTTTGGTTTGTAGGTATTCTTGTTTTGATATTACTTGATCTTTGTACAGTTTATCGCTGTTTTCCATCAACCTTTCTGCTTCAGCCAACTGAAATTCAGCCTCAGCCATTTGGGTCAATCGGGTTACTTTGTTTTGCTCTAAACTGTTGCGACTGTTGCGTATATTGTTTAGCAAATCCAACACCTGCGTTTCGCGGTTCAGCAAATCCAATTGCAAATCGGTATTTTCTAATCGCAAAAGGGCTTGCCCTGCCTCTACCCTTGTGCCATCTTCAACAAATTTTTCGCGCACTACCCCGTTTTCAAGTGCATCTATCACCACCGTTTTTAGGGGGACTACAATACCATCGGCAGGAATAAACTCCTGAAAATCGTGCATCGCCACCGTGCTAAATGCCACTTTATCTTTTTCGGCTTTTAACGATGATGGTTTTGACGAATTGGTATAAAAAGAATACAGCATAAACAACAACACCAACACCCCAAGTGCGGTTAGTAGTTGCTTGCGCATTTTTGCTTTTTTATTATTTAAAGGTCTATCCACTCCCTTCTATCTATTCAACACAATGCCAAAAACATAAAACACTAATAATCAAATATTTAAATTATTTCTACAAACAAAACCGTTCGGGGGCGAACAATGCTTTGTCCGATTTCGGACACTTTTTGTCAGATTTATAAATAACGCACCTAGTTTTTGGTTTTAATTGTACTTGATTTATTAGGCCATTATGGTAGCCAAAAACTTTGATATACTTATTGTTGACGACGACGAGGATGTGGCGCAAGCAGCAGCATTACTGCTAAAAACACACGGCTATTCGGCTCGTTTTGAGACCAACCCCGAAAGGTTGTTGCACCAAATGGAGCAACAACCCGCGCGTCTGTTGCTATTGGATATGAATTTTAAAGGCACTGTATACAGCGGCAACGAGGGCTTGTATTGGCTGCAACAGGCAAAAAAGAAATACCCTGATTTGATAGTGATAATGATAACAGGCTATGGCGATGTGGAGTTGGCCGTAAAAGCAATAAAAACAGGGGCTAGTGATTTTATATTAAAACCTTGGCAAAACGATAAGCTGCTATCATCCATACAAACGGCTATAAGGCTGCATACTGCCAAAACAGCCAAAGCCAATTTGCCCCAAAGCGGTGCTACACAATTAATAGGGCAACACCCCAAACTTATAGAAACACTTGAAACCGTTAAAAAAGTTGCACCTACTGATGCCAATGTATTGGTAACGGGAGAAAACGGAACGGGCAAAGAAATGATAGCCCGCTTGCTGCACACGCAATCAAACAGAAAAAATAATCCATTTGTAACGGTTGATATGGGCAGCCTGAATGAAAATTTATTTGAAAGTGAGTTGTTTGGGCACGTAAAAGGTGCTTTTACCGATGCGCGCGAAGACCGCACAGGTCGCTTTGAAGAAGCCAACGGCGGCACACTTTTTTTGGATGAAATAGGCAACCTCTCCCCTATTATGCAGGCAAAACTGCTAAGTGTGTTGCAAAACCGTACAGTATACAAAGTGGGCAGCAATAAAGCCATCCCCATAAATATAAGGCTGGTATGTGCTACCAATATGCCTTTGCTGCACATGGTGAAAGAAAATACCTTTAGGCAAGATTTGCTATACCGCATCAACACGGTTGAGGTGAACCTTCCCCCATTGCGCGAACGCAAGGAAGATATAACCCCACTGGCAGAGTATTTTACTAAACAATACTGTACCAAGTACGATAAAGAACCCAAGCAATTGCACAGCATCACCCTAAAACAGCTTGAAAAATACCACTGGCCGGGTAATGTGCGCGAGTTGCAACACGCCCTTGAACGTGCTGTAATTTTGAACGATAACGGTCAATTGCTGCCTGGCGATTTTTTATTACCCATATACGAGCAAGGAGAAAACGAAAAAACAACTACCTTTAATTTAGAAGAAAACGAAGTACAACTGATACAACAAGCATTAAAAAAGCACGGTGGTAACATAAGCAAAGCTGCTGCCGATTTGGGTATTACACGCGCGGCACTGTATAGACGGATGGAGAAATATGGTATTTAGGCGATTAAATATAGGCTTGTGGGCGCGCTTGCTAATTATTAACGGATTGGCATTGGCGGCAGGTTTTCTATTTTTTGCCAAAGGCTATGCCTATACCCCCGCTTTTCTTATAGCTGTTGAGGTATTATTGGTACTGGAGCTTACCTACTATTTACGCAATACACAGCGAAAAATAAGCCGCTTTTTCGAGTCGGCATTGTACCAAGATTTTAATTTTACGTTTGCCCGAAACACTAAAAACCCTGATATAAAAGAACTGCACGAGGCTTTGAATAATGTTGCCGAGCGGTTTAGAGAACGTAAATCGGTAGCCGAAGAAAGCGTAAAGTTTAACGAGACTATTATAGACCAAATACCACTGGGTATACTAATTTTTGATAGCCACCACAAACTGGTGCGCTACAACAACCACGCCCGCAAAATACTGGGCGATAATACCACAGCACACATACACAAACTGCTTGAGAAATATAACTTTTTGCCCGACCTGCCCGGCTACTCGGCATCGCCTGCGCCGTTTATTACTGAGTTAGTAAAAGACGATAGCACTATAAAACTAGCCTTACACGAGCAGCATTTTGTACACAACAAACAGAAGTATAAAATACTAACCCTGCAAAATTTTTCGGATACGCTGGATAGAAACGAACTGGAAAGTTGGCAAAATATTATCCGTGTACTAACGCACGAAATAATGAACTCGCTAACCCCCGTAGTATCGCTTACTGAAACGGCTTTACAGTTGGCAAAACAAAATGGCGATGCTGAAACGCTGCAACAATCGTTGGAGATTGCCCACCGCCGTAGTCAAGGGCTATTGGGTTTTGTTCACTCGTACCGAAAAATAACCAATATAAAACCACTGCAAAAAACAGTGTTTAGGGTGAGCGAATTAGTTAGCAGTATTGCAATACTAAAATCGGAAGAGTTGCGAGCAAGGGGAATAAAACTAACGGCTGAGGTTACTCCTGAAGATTTAGAAATGGAGGGCGACTATGAGTTGTTGGAGCAAGTAGTGATAAACTTGGTAAACAATGCTGCTGATGCTTTACAGGGCGCACACGATGCCTATATACGCATAACGGCAGGTTACGATTATCTAAATAAAATAAAAATAACAGTAGCCGACAATGGTGCAGGCGTTGCAGGTGAAGTATTAGACAAAATTTTTATCCCTTTTTTCACCACCAAAAAGCAAGGAACAGGCATTGGCCTAAGCCTATCAAAGCAAATAGCCATTATGCACGGCGGCAGCCTGTATTTTGAAAAGCACGAAGCAGGAAATACACAAGTTGTACTGAAAGTATAGCTATTAATCGCCAAAGGTCTTATTTTTGGGTGTTGCTCACCCGTTTTGCCACTATGCTAAAAGAAATACTTGATTTTAAAATTTTAGAGTTATCCAATTATACCCTGTCGGTAAGTAAGATTTTGCTAATTATCGCCATTATGGTGCTTACTTGGTTCGGCTTGCATATGGTAAAGAAATTACTTTACCGCTCTAATAGATTGGATGACGGACAAAAATTTTCTGTTTTCCAAATCATCCGTTATTTGGTATGGATAATTGCTATTGCCTATTGCTTTGAGTCGTTGGGTGTACAGTTTACTTTCCTTTTAGCAGGTTCTGCAGCCCTTATGGTGGGTTTGGGTTTGGGGTTACAACAAACCTTTAACGATTTTGTATCAGGGTTAATACTTTTGGTTGAAGGAACTTTAAAAGTTGGGGATATTATTGAGGTTGGAGGCTCGGTAGCACAGGTTGAACGTATTGGCCTGCGCACTACAAAGGTTACTACGCGTGATGATATAACGCTGATACTGCCCAATAATATGCTTACCAACCAGCAAGTTATTAATTGGACACACGCACAGGAGCAAGCACGGTTTAAGGTAAGTGTGGGGGTGGATTATAGCTCGGATGTGGAGTTGGTGAGCAAAATTTTGTTAGAATGTGCTAACAAGCACAAATCAGTATTGACTAACCCCAAGCCTTTTGTGCGCTTTGAAAACTTCGGCGATTCATCACTTGACTTTAGCATCTACTTTTGGTCGAACAAAATATTCCCTATCGAAAATGTAAAAAGCGAAATCCGCTTTGCCATTAACAAAGGGTTTAGAGAAAACAAGGTATCAATACCCTTTCCGCAACGTGTGGTACACATGGCGAATGCTAAGCCTGAAAAGGAATAAAAAAAGCTGCCCTTTCGGGCAGCCTTTTAACAGAGTGAACTTATTAACCTAAAAAAATAGTTCCGATTTTTACATAGTAGCAGTAGCTACATTCAACTGTTGGTAGGCATCGTGGGGCAAAAATTGTTTTATCGCTTCATCAACCACCTCAAACACTTCTACCGGCATTGCTCCTTTTACGCCCCTGTATAGCATAAGCCTTTCAGTAGAGTTCATAGCAGGAAACATAAAGCTGTACCATACCAATGTTTTATCTAAAGAAATTTTTGATACTATACGTTGTGTTAATACCAGCAACTCGGCATCAGTAAAATTATCCCACAATTGTTGCTGGGTAACGGTTTCCTCGTGTACCATGTGCAGCATGTACTCACCAAAAAAAGTACTGAATTTGGTAAAAAATTCATGGCCAGTGGTGTTCACAGCCAAGCCTGATTGTGTTTCATCATACATGGCAGTCAACAGGTTTTCAAGCTCTTTTTGTTTTTCTTCAATCTGCTCGTGGTCATGCTTATCGTGGTGTGAAGCGTTGGGCATTCTTACCTCCAATTCAGCCAAAATTATGTTGTTTTCATCTTCGGCATGGCCTTCCATAAGGGCAAATACTTTTTTGCCTAGTTGATACAGTTTTTCTACCTCTTGGGTATTGCTGTAATCTGTGTTTCCGGCCAAAAAAAGTATTTGCGATAGTGCATTGCGCAATCCCTTATGCGCCACTGTAAACGATTGATATCTTTCCACCTTCATCAATAAATTATTGTTTAACTGATGTTGGAGGAAGCGCTGAAGGCACCATATTTTCGATAGGTTTTACAGTACGCAAATAAGCGTACACCGCTTTTAATTCGTCATCGGTAATAGTGGTAAAGAATGGCATAGGAGGTAATAAGTCGCGACCTTCTTTAATGCCTTTGAACTTATGCTCACGAATTGTAGTTATAAATTTTTCAACGCTCCAGCTACCTATACCTGTTGCGTGTGGGGTAAGATTGGCCGCAAACGACACACCCCAAGGCCCCATAAAGGCAGTACCATCGCCATCCATAATCATACAGCCATATTTTTCAGCTATTGCACGATCAATAGGTGGCAATGGCATCTCGCTAGGTCGACCCGAAAAGGCTCTTGTTTCATCAGGTACGGGGCCAAACTCGGTCATTATTTTAGGAGAGTGACAAATAGCACAATCAAGTATTGCTACCAAATGTTCACCATACAAGGTATCGGATCCAAAGCCATACCAATCGTTTACCTTTTTGGTTTCAGTTTTTACTGTTTCGGTTTTTGGGGCGTTGTTGCACGCCCATAAAGAAGCTAATCCCACCGCTACAATAGCGCAGGCTAATAATTGTTTTGTTTTCATAGTTTATATAATGTTTGTATTGGAGTCAAGTAAATACACTGCAAACAGTGCTGGCAGATTATAACAACTAACTACTTGTTATTTTCCAATGCTTAATAAAGAACGCAGCCTACTAACGGGTATACTTTTACGAAGGTTGTAAACGGTATAAATATTTTTATTCCCCCACTTTTAGGGAGTGCAAAAGTATTTTTTGGATTTATAAAAGGCAATAGCCCGATACTACATTTATTGTGAAATGTAGTTTTTTGATGCCGAAATGCTGAAACCGAATTGTGAAATGTAATTCAATACAAAATCTTTTTAACGTGAGAGATAAGAGAAAGTTCGAGCTCCCTATGGATAGGAGTGTGTGGACTGTCATCCTGATCCCGAACACTTTCGGGACGAAGGGTGAATGCGCGTTTGGCCTGCCCGCCATGCTTCGAGAGCACCATGACAACAGTCGCACCCCAACACATTCATTTTGAGTTAGTTTTATTCCTAACTCACGTTTTTTATTAAAGACTATATATCAATAAAAAAGCCTTCCATCAAATTAATGATGAAAGGCTTATAGTTTCTCAGTCGGGGTGACAGGATTCGAACCTACGACCCTCTGCTCCCAAAGCAGATGCGCTACCGGGCTGCGCTACACCCCGAAAAACGAGGGTGCAAATATATAAAATAATTCGACTTACAACCTATCTTTAAGAAAAAAAATTAGCCGAGGCATTTTATTGCTAAAAGTACTTCGGCTAATTTTAGTAACTATCGGTCTAATTGAACGTTTACCGCGTTTAAACCTTTTTTACCGCGCTCAACTTCATAAGCCACGTCATCGTTCTCCCTAATTTTATCTACACATCCTGATGTGTGCACAAAAATATCTTCGCCACCATCTGCCGGTTTAATAAAGCCAAAACCTTTTGCTTCATTAAAAAATTTTACTGTTCCTTTTTGCATTTAACTTGTTGTTTTGTTTTTTGTACTTTTTTAATCTTATTCAATAATCCCTAAAAAAAAGCAGTAAAACTACACTTTTATTGATGAAACGAGCACAACCAATAGGTATACCATATTCACTTAGGTATAACAAATATAAAACTTTACAGTAAAAGCTGTTACATAATTTACAAGTTGACAAAATAATATGTGTAATACCCTGCTCCAGCATTACCTTTTTTCTACTCTTTACAAAAAAAACGTTAAAATATTTATGCCCATACAACGTATGGTTTGTAACTTTCCCCTTTAGGGTGCATGATGACGAAAACCTTAGCACTACAAAGTGAATACCCACCCCAGACCGACCTTGTTGACCGCTGTATTAACGGGGAAAGACTGGCTCAAAAGCAATTGTACGACCAGTACAAAGCGGCTATGTTTACCATTGCACTGCGCATATTAAACGATTACGATATGGCCTGTGATGCCCTGCAAGATGCTTTTTTAGAAGTGTATAAAGACCTGAAAAACTTTAAACGCCAAAGCACATTGGGGGCATGGATTAAAACCATAGTAATACGCCAAGCCATCAAAAAAAATAAGTTTGAATACCGATACCTGCCTTTCGACCCTGATGAGCACGATATATTGGTGGAACAACTGCAAAACATCAATTCGATAGAAATAGACAAGGCTATTAACCAACTGCCCGATGGATACCGCAGCGTATTTACTTTGGTAACAGTTGAGGGATATAGTCACAAAGAAACAGCAACACTTTTGGGTATTACTGAGGTTACATCACGCTCGCAGCTGCATCATGCAAAAAAACAACTGCAAACCCTTTTAAAAGAACTAAAACCATGACACCCAATATAAATAAAGGACTTGAACACTTGCCCCAAACAACACCGCCCGATATGGTGTGGGAGAATATAGAACGTAAACTTGACGAGAATAAACCCCGCCGTGCCACTTTTTGGCTAAAATTTACGGCAGGTGCCACTGCCGCAATGGTTGTATTTGCTTTTTCTTTCTTTTTATTTTCCAATATTGATGATGAAAATTCTGCAAAAACAGCACAGCAAAATAGCAACCAGCACCCGCCTGCTTTTTCGCACAGTACACCACCTACGCTAACTAAAGAAGACAGTATAAAATACACAGCCCAACTTCAACCTTTGGTTGATACTACTATGCAAAATTTAACTGATAGTATAAGAACATATATGGTGTTTGATGCTACTAATATGCAAACCCTAACAACAACAAGTACGGCAGGCTATGCTACTAGCCAGCCAACATTAAAGGGTGCCTTATCGTACAATTGGACTTTTGGTGATGCAAATACATTAAATACATATAGAAGCAATACCAACCACATGTATACAACACCCGGCACTTATACTATTACAACAATAAATGGCAACAGTACCAAATTTGTAGGTGGTAAATACTTTGACAATAGTGGTACGGGGGAAGTTTTAGGTCGAAAAAAAGTACAATGGTATGCCGATACTATTTATGACAGCTATGAAACCCCGTCTGCTGAAAGCTATGCACCACTTATAGAAAACGAATATCAAAACCCTTTAAAAGACCCTTTATCAACCTTTAGTATTGATGTAGATAATGCCTCATACTCAAACAGCAGGCGAATGATAAACGGCGGTTATATGCCCCCAAAAGATGCAGTACGTATAGAAGAATTTGTAAACTACTTTCAATACAACTATGCCCCACCCAAAAGCGATGACCCTTTTGAGATATATCTTGAAACAGCTACTTGCCCTTGGAATAAAGAAACCAAAGTGGTATCAATAGGTATTCAAGGCAAAAAACTACTGCAAAACAAACAACCTGCTAGTAACCTAGTTTTTTTGATAGATGTATCAGGTTCAATGTCGGCCGAAAATAAATTACCCCTAGTAAAACAATCGCTAAAGCTATTGGCAGGGCAGTTGAATGAGAACGACCATATTTCTATTGTAACCTATGCAGGCTCGGCAGGTTTAGCCCTTCCACCCACACCAGCCAATAAACTATTTGATATAAAAGCTGCTATTGATAATTTAGAATCAGGCGGCTCTACCGCAGGTGGCCAAGGTATTGAACTAGCATACAAAGTAGCTAAACAAAACCTTAAACCCAATGGAAACAACCGCATAATATTAGTTACCGATGGCGATTTTAATGTTGGCCTGCAAAGCGATAGCGAAATGGAAAAGTTGATTGAAGGAAAACGCAAAGAAGGTATTTTCCTCACCGTTTGCGGCTTTGGAATGGATAATTACAAAGACAGCAAAATGGAAATATTGGCCGATAAAGGCAACGGCAACTATTACTATATTGATACCTACAACGAGGGCAAAAAAGTATTTGTAACCGATTTGCAAGGCACACTGTACACTATTGCTAAAGATGTGAAAATACAGGTAGAGTTTAATCCAAAGTTTGTAAAAGCCTACCGACTTATTGGCTATGAAAACCGCCTTATGCCTGCACAAGATTTTGAAGATGATACCAAAGATGCAGGCGAGTTGGGTGCAGGGCACACTGTTACTGCCCTGTATGAGATAATACCCGCAGGTAGTACAGCAAATGTTGCAGGCTTTACCGAGCTAAAGTACCAACCAACCCCTACCCCTCCTACTACTAACGCGTTTACAAACGAATTGCTTACTGTAAAACTACGTTACAAACAACCCAAAGGCGAAACCAGCAAACTGATACAAAAAATACTAAACAACAACGGACAAAGTTATAACAATGCCAGTGATAACCTTCGTTATGCTTGCGGTGTTGCCACATTTGCTATGCTTTTGCGTGATTCTAAATTTAAAGGCGATGCCACCTATACACTGGCAAAGCAGTTATTGCAAAGCACCCAATTAAATGTAGAGAATGGATATAGAGCAGAGTTAATAGAGCTTATAACAAAAACAGAAAAACTACTCTACTAAAAGCTATCGGAAGTAGTTTTGTACAAAGGCGGGCAAATTTGTCCGTCTTTTTTTGTTTATACTATCTCGTCCTAAAAATAGGTTTACCGTTGGTTTACTATTTGTGTTTATACTATTTTCTCTTCCTCCGCCTCATCAATTTTCTTCACTCCATCATCAAACAACACCCTATACCCCGGGGTAACTAAGTCGTCGTTTTGACCACTTTTCATGCTCCAAAAAAATGCGCCTAAAAATACCAAAGCCAATAAAAGGCTGCATCCTATAAGTATAAATATTACTGTCATTTTTTTTACTGTTGGCTATTAGCCTTTAGCTCTTAGCAAAATGCCAACGGCTAATAGCTATTTTAACGTGAGTTCGGATAAAAGAAAGTTCAATCCACCTATAAATAGGGGTGCGTAGACTGTCATCCTGAGCGAAGTCGAAGGGTGAAAGCGCGTTTGCCTGCCTCGCCATGCTTCGAGAGCATCAACATGACAACAGCCGCACTCCAACACATCCTATTAGTATAAATATTACTGTCATTGTATCTCTGTGCTTTTGGCTATTAGCCTTTAGCTCTTAGCAAAATGCCAATGGCTAATAGCTAATAGCTATTTTAATATCTTCAATCTCCTTGCATATATATTAGTAAAGCCTGTGGTAAAGGCCACAACTGTTATACTGCTTATGGGCATTAATATGGCTGCCGTAAGCGGTGATAATGTACCTTGTATGGCAAATGTCAACCCCACAGCATTATATATCAAAGATAACACAAAGCTGGCGTGTATTACTTTTACGCATTTGCGCGCAAAAAGCATATACACAGGTAATTGTTGCAGGTTGGCAGCATCAAGCACGGCATCGCACGCAGGGCTAAAATTACTTACTTCATCGGTAAGTGCCACACCCACATCACTTTGCTTTAAAGCACCTGCATCGTTTAGCCCATCCCCTATCATCATCACGTTTTCATCTTGGTTTTGCAAGTGTTGCACAAAATCAAGCTTTTGCTGTGGCTTACTGTTAAAGTGCAAATTATTCGGCTGAAACCACTGTGAAAGTGCTTGTTTTTCCCCCTCGTTATCACCTGATAATACGTGCAAACTATAGTTTGGGCTTAAATCATGCGTTAACTCCTCTACCCCGTTGCGGTATTTATTCTTAAACGAAAAATACCCTTTCAGTTCTTGATTAATGCTCACATATACTCGTGTATCAACGGCTGAAAAACTATCAGTGCTTTTCCCCTCTGCATCAATACCAACAAATGCAGCATTACCAATACGTATTTCGTTATTACCTAGTATACCCTCTAATCCCCTGCCTGCTATTTCGCTACAATATTGAGCTTGAGGCACACTTTTAATATCCAAATATTCATACAAGCCCCTGCTTAGTGGGTGTGCGCTGTTTTTTACTATGGCTGCGACACTTGTTTTTTCTTCATCACTAAGCTGGCCAATAAAGCTAATGTGTTGGCTATTGTTTTGCGTTAGCGTACCTGTTTTATCAAACACTATTTGGCTAATATGTGCCATACGTTCTACCACATCGGCATTTTTTAGGTACATCTTCTTTTTACCCAAAATACGCAAAGCATTGCCTAACGTAAAAGGTGTAGAAAGTGCCAATGCACAAGGGCAAGCAACTATAAGTATAGCGGTAAATGCTGCCCAAGCTTTTGCAGTATCACCTAAAAAAAACCAAAAAAGTGCTGTACCAATGGCTAATGAGAGTAGCCCAAAGGTGAAGTATTTACTCACCGTATCAGAAAAGCTAACCAAACGGCCTTTATTGCTTTTGGTAAAAGCCTCGTTATTCCACAATTGGGTTAAGTAGCTTTGCGATACTTCTTTTACAATTTCTACCTCAATGGCAGTGCCCATTTGTCGGCCACCTGCATATACCATTTCGCCCAATACCTTATCGGTAGCGTTGGTTTCACCAGTTACAAAGCTGTAATCAATGCTGGCATTACCTCGCATCAAAATACCGTCGGCGGGTATTAGTTCGTTGTGGCGTATTAGCAAACGTTGCCCTTTTTGTATTTGCCCTGCTGATATTGTTTTTTCATTTCCATTTACAATAGTGGTAACGGCAAGCGGAAAGTATGATTTATAATCTCGCTCGAAAGAAAGAAAATCGTAAGTGCGGTTTTGAAACCACTTGCCCACAAGCAAAAAGAATATTAAACCTGCCAGTGTATCAAAATATCCCGGACCTACTTGTGCAATAACCTCATACAAACTACGCCCCATTAGGGCAAGTATTCCCAATGCAAGTGGCACATCAATATTTATATATTTCTGTTTAAGACTTTGTATGGCCGATGTGATATAGCCCCATCCGCTATAAAACAATACGGGTAATGAGATAAGTACATTAAGTAGATTGAAAAGAAAGGGAAAGCTTTGGCGCGAGTAGACATCAAACCCAAAATACTCGGGAAAACTAAGCAGCATAATATTGCCAAAGCAAAAACCGGCCACTGCAATTTTTTTAATAAGGGCACGCTGATTATTAGCGTCGCCTTTCTTTACCACATCGTTTAGGCTAAGTAAAGGTTCATAGCCAATAGATGATAATAGCACTACTAATTGTTTTAGGCTAATTTCATCGGGCTTAAAAACAACACTTAGTTGCTTACGTACAAAATCAATACGTGATGTGGTGATGCCTGTGTTTAAACGGTATAGTTTCTCAAGCAACCAAATGCAAGAGCTGCAATGTACCGAGGGGATATAAAAGGTTGCGCGAGCGGTTTTGCCGTCACTAAAATCAAGTACTTGTTCTTGTATTTCAGGCAAATCTAAAAAAGCAAATTTACTTTCTTGAATAGCCATTTTTTGACTATTTCCGGGTGTATTCTCAAGTGTATAATAGTTGCAAAGGTTGTTTTGCTGCAATATGTTATACACGGTTTGGCAACCGCTACAGCAAAAGTTTTTGCTATCGTACTCAATAGGTTTTGTGGTAATACTATCGCCACAGTGATAGCATTTTTCAGCATTTTGGGTTGTTGTTTGTGGCATGGCTAGGGTTGTTTTGTTTTACTAAAAAAGCCTGTATACGCTACGTTATTATATACAGGCTTGAGAATGTTTTTTACATCCACTCGCTTATAAAGCGATAAAAGTTTTCTTTCATCTCAACATATAGCTGGGTATAGCGTTCTACTTCACCTGCAAGTGCATCATTAGCATCAAACAAAACATGGTCAATAGCCACAGGATTATTTTTAGCATACTCAACAATCTCTTGCTCGTGTATGTTAATTTTATGGCGTAACTCATCGTTTACCTCAAGTTGACGGATAAACTGATTTTGAAATTGCTCAATACCTGCGGTTACTTCGGTTTTAGTATTACGTGCAACCAACTCTTCTAATCTGTGTTTAAAAATTCCAATTTCTTGTTTGTAAAACTCAAGTTGGTTTAGGTGCAATTTGTTTTCAAAATGCAATTCGTCAATATGTTTGCGGCTATTTCTTGCTGATGTTGACATAAATATAAGGGTTTAACTGTGATTAATTTTTTCAATAAAAACGGGGGTATTTTCTAAATCTGTCTTTAAGTATTGTAAACTGTTTTGATCTACTAATTCACCAATAGGATTTGTGGTTCCAAATACTAATAAGGTATCAGAAGTCCTTTTTGTATACTCTATAATATGTGATATTTCATTACCACCAATTTTCATAAAACCTACATTAGCAATATGCAGTTTAGCGTATTGCATTAGCAATTTATCCTCGTATTGCTCGCGCTCTTGGTTGGTTGTTGTTGATATTATGCTTACATCACATCCCTCATATAAGTGCGAAAGCATATAGTTGAAATCTTTTATTGCCTTCATCGATGTAGGTTGACCATCAAATACTAAAAAGATATTTTTTATTTCTTTAACTACATCTGGTATTACAAAAGTGGGGCAATTAAGATACTGGGTGGTTGCGCGTGTTGTTTTGCTATTGTATTCTATTAATTTCTGTAAAGTGCTGGTTGTACACAGCATCAAATCAGCAAAAAGTGTTTCTTCGTACAAACTGCTATAAAGAGCGTTTTTTTCAAAATTTAGCTTTGGTTGCACACTGCATTTTTCAAGCAAAGCCAAAAGGTCTTTTTGTTCGTCAGCTTGTATTGATGAAAGAGAAAGTATTTTCTCAAAAATCTGTGTGTACGAATATTCTAAATGGGGTAAAGGTGTTTCGCTAAATGCTTTTTCGATATTGGTGCTAAATAATTCTTGATAGAAAAGGGCTATTCCCAAATCTCCCGGCAAACAAATATTGTTCAGCGAAAACTGGGCTAAGCTTTGCAATGCAATGCCCGAATCCATAAGAAGTATTACTTTTCTGTGCGCCATAATTTCAATAACAAAATTATTGGCAGCGCAGGCCATTAACTATGACTTACATCATGTTTTAAAATGACTTTTGAAATGAAGAATTTATTTACTGAAAGGGTTACAGGTGCCTGTGCCTACTCTAATGAAAAAGCCTTTTAATACCGTGCTCAATAGCTTAATTTTATTTCACTACAATTATATTACAGACAACATCAATCAATGGTAACGCATCTTACTAAAACAATTAGTGAACAAAATGTATTATAACTCCATTTTATTGAAAGGTACGGCTAAAATAAAAGAACAATTGACCATACCTCTTTATACTTTGTTATTTTTATTAGTATTTTCTTCTTCCTGCTCAGAACAAAGCAAAGTAAAATCATCAAAAAAAAGTACTGATCAGTTAGAGGCTAATACAACTAAAGAAAATAGTAATACCAACTTTATAGGTGAAATAACTAAACTAGTAACTAATCCACAAATAGGCGAATATATCCGCAACATATGCCAAGATAAAAACGGATACCTGTGGTTTGGAACAAATGATTATGGTATTTGTAGGTATGATGGGGAGAACCTCAGCTATTTTTCTTCAAAAAACGGATTAAGTGGAGATCAAGTAACAAGTATTATTGAAGATAAACAAGGGAATATTTGGATAACTACCTATGGTGGAGTATCAAAATATAATGACGGTAAATTTACAAATTACACAACAGATGATGGTTTGAGTGACAAGGGGGTTTGGAGCATATTTGAAGACAGCAAAGGAACTATTTGGGTTGGAACTTTAAATGGTTTATGCCGATTTGACGGAAAAAAATTTAGTCCCTTCCCTCTACCACCTTCAAAGGTAAAAGACCCCATATCACAATTATCTACTAAACGTATTACTTGCATTACTGAAGATAAAGAAGGGAATATTTGGTTTGCCACAGATGGTTGTGGTGCTTATAAATATAATGGCACAACATTTACCAATTTCACAGAAAAAGAAGGGCTTTGCAATAACAATATCTATTGCATATTGGTTGATAAAAACAATAATATTTGGTTTGGAACTGCGAATGGCGGTTTAAGCAAGTACAATGGCACAGCATTTACAAACTATACTGAGAATGATGTTATTGGTAATAATGAGGTAGTATGTATTTATGAGGATAAGGTGGGCAATATTTGGTTTTCATCAGAAGGATTTGGCATTTATAGGTTTGATGGGAAAACACTTATTAATTTTAGTGAAAAAGAAGGGCTTGGAGTAAAAGCAGTGCAAACAATTTTTGAAGATAAAGAAGGACGATTTTGGGTTGGAGGCGGTGGCGGTTTATACCGCTATAATGGCAAATTTTTTGTAAATGTAACAAAGAAGGGACCTTGGGAAGGTTAAATTAATTGTTTTAGAAAAGATGTTTGCTTATTGAGGGTTAGCTAATTTTTTAAGTTT
This sequence comes from Bacteroidia bacterium, assembly GCA_037968475.1. Classification (GTDB taxonomy): domain Bacteria; phylum Bacteroidota; class Bacteroidia; order UBA8524; family UBA8524; genus SB11. The sequence continues at coordinate 30,518 of JBBKVO010000004.1, read as the reverse complement.
TGCAATATCAAGCAAACGTATTCTTTTGCCTTCAAAATCAACCAAACCATCGTGCTTAAATTCTGATAGCAAACGTATAAGAGTTTCGGTAGCTGTGCCTACAATATTGGCTATATCTTCACGCGGAAGGGTAATATCTATTACCGCATCTTCTTCTGCTTCGCCATGAAAGGTTTCGTGCAATAGCAATAAGGTTTCGGCAAGTCGTTCACGCACATTTTTTTGTGCCAGGCTTTGTATACGCTCGTTTGCAATACCAATCTCATGGCACAAACTTTTTAGCATAGTGCGACCAAGCTTAGGATTTTTATCCAGCATATCGAAAAAAGAATCGCGAGGAATAAAACACGCTACTGTTTCTTCAATTGCTGTAGCTGATACAGTATAATTTTCTTCGGCAATAAGGGCACGGTAGCCTAAAAAATCGCCTGCTTGCCCAAAGTGTATTATCTGTTCTTTACCATCAATACCTGTTTTGTATATTTTTATTTTGCCTCTGTTAATACAAAACAAACCTAAAGGGCGGCTGTCTTCAAAAAAAATAGTTTGCCCCTTTTTATAGGTATAGCAAGATTTTGCTTCTGATAGAACTTCTAATTGCTCAGCAGCAACACTACTCATAAATGAGTGTTCGCGAGTATCGCATTCGTTGCAATGTATACAGTTATGAGCCATTAAAACAAAGATACGCTTTATTAAATACTTTAAATTTTTAGAATGTTTCCTACAATTATTTCCTTCGATAGCAGTAGTACAAAAAGCTACCTACCCAATGCTTTTAAACTTTTTACATGAGACATAAAAGCATCCCACAAAGTAGGCATAACGGTATAGGTATATCCAAACTCTTGCGCTGTTTTTTGCACAATGGGTGCTATTTGTGGATAATGAACATGACAAGTATTAGGGAAAAAGTGATGCTCAATCTGAAAATTAAGCCCGCCCACATACCAACTAAGCAGACGGTTATTTTGGGCAAAATTAGCCGTAGTATTTAACTCATGTACCATCCAGTCACTTTCAATAGTACCCGCTTCATTAGGTCGTGGTTGTTCTACCCCCTCAACCACGTGTGCCATTTGGAAAACAACACTCATTATTATACCTGCGGTAAGTTGCAGTATTACAAAACCAAGTATCACCTGTCCCACTGTAAAATCTGTAAGTAGTAAAGGCAAGCCAATAGTAGCAAACAGGTATATCACCTTTGTTGCCATAAGTTTAATAATCTCTGTGCTTAGTTTCACTTGCTGATCTTTGGTTATTCCTGCCTTATCGTATTTTAACAACTGAAAAACATCAGTCAACAACCTAAAAATCGTCATCAACCCATAAAACAAAAAGGCATATATGTACTGAAACCTATGGTATTTTTTTATGGGTGCATGATATGAAAGGCGTATTACTGCTTTGGTCTCAATATCTTGGTCAAACTCATAAATATTAGTAAAAGTATGGTGTAATATATTGTGCTGTATTTTCCAGTTTAGTGTATTGCTGCCCATTAAATACATGGTTGATGCAAACAAACTGTTTACCCACCTTTTGCTTGAGTATGCTCCGTGTGCTGCATCGTGCATTACCGACATACCCAAACCAGCCTCGCCAATACCCATTAACACTACCAATAACAAAGCAGGCCAAACACCCATTGGCATAGCCAAAATAAGAATAAAGGGAATTATATACATACACAGTATTACTGTTGTTTTGATATACATCCGGCTATTTCCTTTGTTCGAAATTCCGTGTTCTTTAAAATATGCGTTAACATTTTTTCTTACAGCCGTACCAAATTGTTTTTGGTTGGTATCGTCAGTGGTAAATTTTACTGTCTTCATTAAAAGGAGAATTGTATACAAAAGAACATAAGTTTTTAAGGAAAGTTTATGATTTTGCATATTTTTAAACGTGATTTATGTCATTCTTAATACGAAAAGGCGATTTTAAAGACCTACCACAAATACTTACACTATTTATAGAAACCATACAAAGCACTTGTATACAACACTATACGCAAAAACAAATTGACGTTTGGACGGCATCGGCAAAAAATACCGAACGGTGGATAACTAGATTGACTCAACACTATTTTTTAGTAGCTGAAACTGATGGTCTTATCACAGGTTTTAGCTCGTTAGAAAATAATGACTATGTTGATTTGATGTATGTGCACAAAAACTACCAAGGTAAAAAAATTGCATACACACTTTTACAAGCTCTTGAAAATAAGGCAAGGCAACTGGGTGCAGCGCAACTAATTACTGATGCAAGCATTACTGCAAAACCGTTTTTTGCTAAACAAGGTTTTGAAGTTGAAAAAGAAAATAAGCTTAGTATTAACGGAGTTGCTATATCAAACTTTAGAATGGTGAAGCCTTTAACTTAAAAACCTATTAACCCTTTACCTGTTAGATGTAACAAACTGCTAAAAGTGTTTTCAAACGCAATTATAGCAGTAAGTTTGTACTACAATTTATAGCCTACTATGAAACCACGTCAAATATTTATTCTTCTTTCAGTAGTAATAAGTGCTTTAATAATATCTGCTTACTTTATATGGCCACCCATTTTATGGGCTTTGGTAGTGTTTGCCCCTCTGATAATTTTGGGCTATTACGATATTTTTCAACAAAAGCATACCCTTAAACGCAACTACCCTGTTATTGGTAATATTAGGTATATGCTTGAGGCCATCAGACCTGAAATAATGCAATATTTTGTAGAGACGGATACACAAGGTCGCCCCATAAATCGCATTTTTCGCTCTATGATTTATCAAAGGGCAAAAAAAGTGAATGACACTACCCCTTTTGGTACTCAAATGAATGTATACAGCATAGGGTACGAGTGGCTAAACCACTCTATATATGCCCGTAGCGCACATGAGTTGAATACAAACCCGCGTGAAATAATTGGGGGGTCTCAATGTACACAACCCTATAATGCCAGTGTACTTAATATATCAGCTATGAGTTTTGGTTCACTTAGTCAAAATGCTGTATTGGCAATGAACAAAGGAGCTAAAATTGGCGATTTTGCACAAAATACGGGTGAAGGAGGCATTAGTACTTATCACCTTGAACATGGCGGTGATTTGATTTGGCAAGTTGGTACTGGCTATTTTGGCTGTAGAACAAAAGAGGGGAAATTTAGCCCTGAGGAGTTCCAAAAAAATGCTACACGCCCAAGTGTAAAAATGATAGAGTTGAAGCTATCGCAAGGTGCAAAACCCGGGCATGGCGGCATATTACCTGCGGCAAAAAACAGTGAAGAAATAGCTGCTATACGCGGTTTACAGCCGCATACTGATGTGCTATCTCCTCCGGGGCATTCTGCTTTTAGAAGTGCTGAAGAGCTAATGTATTTTATACAACGCTTGCGCGAGTTATCAGACGGAAAACCTATTGGTTTTAAATTATGTGTAGGCATAAAACAAGAGTTTATTGATATATGCCATGCCATGATAAAAACAGGCATACAACCCGATTTTATAACTGTTGATGGTGGTGAAGGTGGTACAGGTGCAGCACCTGTTGAGTTTTCAAACTCTATTGGAATGCCCATGCGTGATGGTTTGGCCTTTGTATATGACACTCTTATTGGCTACGACCTAAAAAAACATATCAAACTAATAGCATCAGGCAAAATAATATCAGCCTTCCACATGATACGCGCGTATGCTTTGGGTGCTGATTTGTGCAATAGCGCACGAGCCATGATGTTGGCTGTAGGGTGTATACAAGCCCTAAAATGTAATACTAATACTTGCCCTGTTGGTGTTGCCACACAAGATAAAAATTTGATACGGGGATTAAATGTACCCGATAAAGCGCAACGTGTAGCCAATTTTCACGAGCAAACAGTGAAAAGTTTTGTTGAGATGATTGCAGCAGCAGGATTAAGTCATCCCGACGATATTAACCGATCGCACATTAACCGCAGAGTAAGTACACAAAGAATAGCTACCTATAGTCAACTCTACCCCGAAATTGCCATAGGTCAGTACTTATCAGTAGTAGAAGGCAGATTTAATTAATTTTCCCACCAAACAGTATTAGGCAATACACTACCAAGCACTACAGGTTCACCAATTTGTGGTGTTGTTATTTGTGCATTACAAGTATCTTTAGCAGCCATTAACCTTTTAATAGGCTCATCCCAAGGGTGCAGTGCAAGGGTAAATTTCGCCCAATGTACAGGCATTAGCACCTTAGTACCCAAATCATTAGAAGCCTGTAACGTTTGTTCGGGCAGCATATGTATATATGGCCAATTTTTACCGTATTGCCCGTTTTCAAGCAGGGCAATATCAAAACCTCCAAACTTATCGCCAATGATTTTAAAATGGCTATCATAGCCCGAATCACCTCCCAAATACAATATATGCCCGTGCAGGTTTAATACAAACGAACTCCATAGGGTTTGTGCCCTTTTGAATGAACGGCCTGAAAAATGCCTTGCAGGGGCAGCTGTAAGTTTTATATCATTAGCAAAAATGGCTTCTTGCCACCAATCCAACTCAGTAATTTTTGCAGCAGGTATGCCCCAATACTCAAGGTGCGAGGCTACCCCAAGCGAGGTGCAAATGTGTTTCACCTTTGGTGCCAGTGCAGTTACCGTTTTATAATCTAAATGGTCGTAGTGGTCATGCGTTAGCAGCAAAACATCAATAGTATCAAAATCATCAACACCATAATTGTTTGCTCCATCAAAAGCTTTTGCAAAAAACGAAAATGGCGAGGCATTGCCACTAAAAACAGGGTCGACTAGTATTGATACGCCTTTTGATTTTATAATGTACGATGAATGCCCAAACCAAACTATGGTGGGTTTGGCTGCCTCTAATGTTCTTAAATTAGTAGTAATAAAAGGCAGTGGTTTTGGTGGCGCAGTATCTTTTGGACGCTTACTGTACTCACGCATCATTTTAACCATTGTAGCATCTTTTAGAGTTACTTCGGTTGGAGATTGATTTGAAAAAGCACCGTTTTTATAGTTGGCCGATTGTTGGGTTTTTACCAACCTATCACCACTAGGGTTTTTGCCCAATGTTTTTAACATGGTATAGAAAATTATAAAGTGTGCAAAGTTGCGTGTACACTGCACTTTTACATCAATATTTTAGAGTAACACATCAATAATATCTACAAACCAGCTTTAGCAAATTTTAAGTTTTGTATAATAAATGACCCCTAATCGACAAAAGACCATATTTATGCTTTGTATATATACTTATTACTCAGTAGATTTGATAAAATCAACTTATGAAATACTTATGAAAAAAACTGTACTATTAAAATATAAGTTGGCATTGATGTTTTCCTTTCTTGTATCATTTGCTATTGCACAAACACAATGTGGTGTAGACACCGTAAACTATACTTACTTTAAAACTACACAGTTTAGAGGGGTATCATTAAACGCCTCAACAAGTGGTAACTCTTTTGCACAATGGTTTCCTGCCCCACAAGCAATTACAATTGAAGGTTTTGATTTTTATGCTTGGCAAAGTGATGGCACTAATACTGTTGTTGCACTTTCTTGCAATATATATAGATCGGGAGCTGACTCATTGCCTATTGGTGCACCACTACGCACAATAACTGTTAATGTTGATTCTGCTTTTGGAAGTGGACAACTTACCACTTTGCTAAAACACGCTGTATTTAGTTCGGCTATTACAGTAACTACACCATATATTATTACTGTAGAAAACTCTACAGCTACTAATGTTTCTGTTCTGGCTAACGACTATGCTGCAACCTCGCCAAATGGGCGTAGCGAATGGCTTAGTTCAGTAAGAATTGGAGCGAACTATTTACGTTCTTATATTGTAAATGTTGGTGGCATTGCATTTAATGCCGATTTTATCTTTCGTCCCCATGTAAAATACACTCTCACTTCCGATTTTAGTTTTGTAGGCTGTAACTCAACAGGAAACACTATTAATTTCACCAATAAATCATCTGATATTATAAACAGCCCCTTTTACAATAGGTATGCTTTTTACAACATAACTCAGTTTTGTTTTTTATGGGATTATGGAGATACCACAGGCCAAAGCTATACCATTAACGGTAGTCATAGCTACAACTACAAAGTAGATCACGACGTAACTTTGAAAGACACATTGTACGGATGGTTTGTAGGTTGTAGTGATAAGAAAACTAAAACAGTATTTGCCACTCCCGACAAACCTACAGCGCACAATACAGGACCTGTTTGTAGTGGCGATAGTGTACACCTATATGTTGATACCCTTCAAGGGGCTACCTATGTTTGGGGAGGGCCAAAAGGCTTTGCTACTAAATTGCGCGACACCACATTTTACAATAGTGATACTGCCCTAAACGGCACATACGGAGTTGTAGCAATAAAAAATGGCTGCCCCTCTCCTGCCGGAGTTACTCAGCTACTAATAAACCAAACGCCACAAACACCCATAGCCAGTAATAATGGATCTAAATGCGAGGGCGATACCTCGGTATTTATAGCTACCTCAGGCACAATACCAATAAACTACTTTTGGAGTGGCCCAAATGGTTTTATGGAGCAATCGAATACATTTTCATTTAATGGAGTAGACACTACTCTTAGAGGGAAATATATTGTTTATGTTGATGATGGCCTGTGCAAATCATCAACCGATACTGTCGATTTATATGTTTACCCACCACCACAACCGCCTATAGTTACCGCTACTAAAACCACTGTATGCGAAAAAGATACTTTGTTTTTAATTGGTAACTCTGTAGCTGGGGCTGTACTTAGTTGGCAAGGGCCAAAAAGTTTCAAATCATCTACCACAAATCCTGTATTGCTAAATGCAGGCTTAGATAATGCAGGCACATACAAAGCCTTTGTAATAATTGGCAGTTGCTCATCAACAGCCGATTCTGTTACGGTAGGTGTAAACCCGACTCCTACTGCATCCCTACAAACACCATCTACCAATACTTTTTGCAATGGCGATAGTGTTACCATTGATGCACAAGCCATTACTGGACTTTCATTCCAATGGCAAAAAGACAGTTTTGATATATCCAATGCACAAGGAGTAAAGTATACTGCAAAAACAACAGGCAACTACCGTGTTGTAGCTGTTAACTCTTTTATGTGTGCTGATACTTCATCACATATCGGTATAACAGTTAAACCCTTGCCCACTTTTACGCAACACCCTACTACAAAATTGGTACGCAACGGATGGGATGCCAACTTTGCTGTTTTTTCGCCTGAGCTTGGTGTTAGCTACCAGTGGCAAGAAGATAAAGGCAGTGGTTTTACTAACCTTACTAATACCTTGCCCTACACAGGTGTTACTACCAGTAGTTTAACCATTTTAGCTACCGACGCTACTTTTAACACCTACAAATACCGTTGCTTGGCAACATTGGCAGGTTGTGAAACTCTATCAAACGAAGGTGTGTTGACTATTAATATAAGTGTAGGTGAGGTAAGTAAAACCAATACATTAAAACTGTACCCTAACCCTGCAAGCAGTATTTTGACTGTTGATTTGCAATTGGATAAACCACAACAAATTACCTACACTATAGTTGATGCTTTGGGTAAACAGTATACTGCCCCAACTACCTTTATAGCAAATAGCCAACAACAACACACCATAAGTGTAGCACAACTAGCAAAAGGCATATACTTTTTAAAACTTGAAGCTAGCGGCGTTGAAAAAGTTACCCGATTTGTTGTAGAGTAATTTTATACGATATTAAAACAAAAAGTGGTTTTGGGCAAAGCCCAAAACCACTACACTAAAAAACAAACTACCGCAATACAGCATTGCAACAGTATTTTGTATAGAACTAATAGTCTATAATTCTTATTGTATTTCAACTACAGGGCAATTTACCAGTGTTCTTGTCGGGCTTATGGCATAACCTTTTGCTATTATATCGCTAAAGCTAGTTGCCACATTGGCTACATAATCAGTAGGGACAGTAACTTTAAATACTTGCCAAAAATCGTTATAGCCTGCATCGCCGGGAATAACATTAATAATGTTGCCCTCAACAGGAGTTGATTCACCTTCTTTAAATCGAACATAAATAGGTGCTGGGCTTGTAGGCTGTACATCAAAATTATAATTACTCTACCACTTATCCTTGTGGCCATACCCTTGAGTGATAAATGGAGCTACATCATAATTAATTGCAGCATTGGCCGTAGGTAAACCAAATGTTGTGCTTCGACGCATTAAATTTCCTGCGGCATCACTAAAACGGTCAACAGCTACCTTAGTAGCAGTATTAGGGTCTTTACCTTGAACAGTTGGAGTAGTGGTGGTTTTATCATCGTCTTTTTTACAAGCTGCAAACAGTAGCACTGTTGCCAGCATAATAATTACTAATGGATTTTTCTTCATAATGTTAACGTTTAAAATAGTTTAGAAAATTGTGTGCAATAGTTGTTTTTACTGTTACAAAGTTGCTTGCAATACACAGGGCTAACAATGCCAATACTTCCCATTAGAAATAAAATTAACAGAATTACCAATTATCAAATAAGTACTGCCACTTATTACTTTTAGCTCCCAGTTATAACTTATGCCGATAATATGGCTTAGTGATAGCAGAACTTCGAGGTTAAAAAATTACTAAATCATATTAATAAACACTTATGAACAAGCTATCTTTTAAACCTTTAAAGGTCATGTTATTAGGGCTACTGTTAGTAGCAACCTCATTATCTGTAAACGGACAGTTTACATTTCAGAAGCATTATGATGCGCCTTATCTCGTTAATGGCTCCCAATTTGGCACTTTAGACAAAAAAATTAATGCAATAGCATCTACAACAACTTCACCGCAAGAATATTTTTTTGCGGGAGGAGCTCCTTCTTTTGGCCCCCAGAGTTCTAATGGTGGGAACTCAGGGATAATTTCTAAACTCAATAAAAAAGGAGAGGTTATTTGGTCTAGAAAACGATTAACCGACGGTTTTTTTACTGATATAAAATGTACGTATGATGATAACGGCTCACTAACGGGAACAATAATAGCAGGGTCTTTATTTACTCTAAAATATACACCGGGTTACTGGCAGTCAAATAGCCAATATTTTGAACTACTGAAAATGGATGTAAATGGAACCACACTTCACCACAAATTATATGCTACTAATGCAAATTGTGAAAAAGTTGAGCAAGTTAAAACCAATGGTTTAAACGACGGTTTTATTGCTGTTGGTAAAAACAACAACAATGGGAATCAAATTATGGCTACCAGGGTTGATGAAAATTTAAACATTATTTGGTCAATAAAAATTGACATTTCGGGTACTACAATTGACGAAGCTTATTCGGTAAAACAAACTACCGACGGGGGGTTCATTATAACAGGTAGATCTGATAATGCACTTATTGTTCTCAAGCTTAATTCATCAGGCATTTCAGTATGGCAAAGGAAATATGAATACAATAATGTAACTTTTATAGGTAATGATATAATTGAAGTTCAAAATTCTCAATCCCAATCAGAATACTATGTGTTAGGCAATACTAAGGGGACTAATGACGATGACCTAATTATAATTCATATAAATGATTTAGGAGTGCCAATAAATGATGTATTGATCCAATTAACAGGTACACATGAAGCGGCTGAAGGTATTATTGCTCTTCCATCAGGTGAACTAGTAATTAGTGCTACATCTAGAGATTTCACTTCAACTAACGCATTGCCCCTTTTATTAAAAGTTCAGTGGGGTGTAGCTGCTGTCTTTGAAAAAAAATATACTAGCTCTTACGAAAATACTACTGTAGCCCCTACTCAGGATAATGGTTTTATTTTGGGAGGAACGGATGATTATAATTCATCCGAGTATAAATTTCACATTATAAAAACTGATGCTAACGGTGTATCAGATTGTTTTGAACAAGATATCAATGCCTCATACGTTCCTGCTTCAGTAACAAACCAACTAATAAGTTTCACACCCACAGTTTTAGCAACACAAGACAATAGCTCCAGTTTGAGTGGATTAATTATCGAAGAAGAAATAATTTGTACAGACTTTTGTAAAGATGTAATCAAACAAACACCTAGTTCACCGGCTCATGCTTGTTTTGGCAGTGCTATTACATTAAATGTTAGTTGCCCACAAGGTACAACATCAACTGTATGGTACAACAGTACCAATATGAATACTGTTATCAGTAGCACTTCTTCATACTTAATTTCAAGCGCAATTGCCGATGCTACCTATATAGTGCGTTGTATTAACGAAAACGGGTGTGTGTTGAAAGAAGAAACCATCACTTTTACTGTTTCACCCGCCCCATATAGTTCAATGGAAACCATACATGCTTGCTACGGGCAACATCTGTCTCTAACATCTCCTTGTGGAGGAAATGAAACTTCAATTTGGCTTAACCCAATTAATAGTGGGCCTACCTTAAATATTGATGCTCTAAGCGAAGACACATATTTGGTAAATTGTGTAGACCAATATGGTTGTGTTACCCGTACACATGGCTTTGAGGTTATTATCGACTATGTACCGGTTTCTCAATTACATACAGCTACAATATGCGAAGGAGCATCGTACGACTTAAATCAGGCTGTTATTGGTTCAGGTTCTTGTACATGGTCTACCTCACCATTTTATACCCCGGTTATAGGGCCAGTAGTATCCCCCACAGTTAGCACCATGTATTATGCAGAATGCAGAGATGCACAAGGATGTTATTCTTATCATGCTGTTGATTTAACAGTTACCCCAGCCACGACACTCTCTATGGGAGAAGACATTTGTGAAGGTGATGTATTAGTATTGAATAATTACTTTAGTAGTAATTGTGCGTGGACTGATGTAAGTACAGGTAATGTAGTACCATCAACAGGTATTACTCCTTCAGTGGGTACACATTCTTATCAAGCGGTTTGTGTTGATGCCAATGGTTGTATTAGTATTTTTACTCTTAATGTAACCGTTCATCAATTAAACACTATACATCAAACCGTATACGTAAACTGTGGCGAATTATTTGATTTTGCAGCATATTCTGAAAATTGTAACGGAATTACAAGTTGGGCAGTACTTGTAGGAAATGACTATGTAATGCTTCCATACGGTTGGGCACCTATCAATAATACCACCCTATATGGTTTTGGTACACTTACCGATGAAGGTTGCTGCTTACTAGTGCTTGATATTATAATTAACCAAGTACCACCTACCCTACATGAATTATGTTTTAATGGCGAGACATTTGAAATACCTTTCAACTGTGTGGTAGGAAGCATTAAAGAATGGACGTTTAATGGTGCACCTGTACCTAATGGAACTGTTAACAGCCCAGGTGTTTACGAAGTTGTTTGCAAAGATGAAAACGGATGTGTAATTCGTAGGGCTATATATACTGTAGTTTTTGACCCTGAATGTGACCAAGTAATTTTGTGTGTTGATGAAGCGGGTGAATTATTTGGCCCATGCCCTCCCGAAACTGTTACTGTTATTTGCGAAAAGAATGGTTTTCCATACCCAATGTCAGGTTCAACAGCTATGGCTAATGGTGTTGGTACTTATGTAATAAAATGCCTTGATGCTGATGGAAATGTTATTGCCTCTCATCATTTCTTAGTACATAATTGTGATGAAAACCAAGCCGACTTTTTGATGAGCACTAGCAAAACTGATATTGTTAATAGAGATATTAAAGTATATCCAAACCCAAGCAATACAGGCAAGTTTTTCTTAAATGTAAATACTAAAGCTGATGATATATGTTCTGTAAGAATTTTTGATGGACAAGGAAAAGAAATTATTCCATTCAAAAATATTGCACCTCAAAGTGAAGAGTTAATTGATCTTTCAGGTCGCCCTTCTGGTATATATCATGTTCAACTGCTTATAAATAATACACCCTACACAAAAATTATTGTTGTAGAATAAGAGTCCATATTTTCGCTATTAAACAAAAACGCCCTTGCACAATGTGCAAGGGCGTTTTGTTTGTAAGCATTACCCCAAAAGTTGCGGAAAGGCAAATGTTTACCTTTATTCTTTTATCAGTTTTATTGTTTTAGTACCGCCATCACTTTTCACCTCAACTATATATAAACCAGCAGGCAATGTTTCCATGCTTAGGTAATATTGGTTAGGGTGTACGTTTTCGCCTGTGGCAACTACAACTCCGGTTACACTTCTTAATAAAACTTTTGGATTGGTTAGTTTATTAACGGTTACCATAGCCCCATCTTTAGTAGGGTTGGGCAATACGTTTACTTCACCTTGGTTTATATCATAAATGGCCGAGCCACCTACTTTTACCTTATTACAATACTGTTTATCGCTTTTCTCTAAAAGATCACCATTATCTTTGTATATATAATTGGTTACAGTTAAACAAACATTGTATTCACCTTCTTTGGCATAAACGTGTGCAGGGTTTTGTAAACCTGACACATATCCATCACCAAAATCCCATTTATACTCGGTAAACTCATTTGTACCTTCTGAGATATCAATAAACTTAACAGCATTTGTAGGCAACTCCATTGGCTTGGTATTAAAACCTGTTGATGGTGCCGATGTACGTTGTCTAGGGACATCAATAAACATACAAATACGTTTACAACAAGTAGTATTACCTACTTTTCGTATCACAGTTAAGCACACTTCATAAGTACCACCAGCATAAACATGGGTAGGGTTTTGAAGGTTAGATGTTGTTCCATCTCCAAACTCCCAGAACCACCCAACGGATGTACCCGGCCCCGTTGATGTTTCAAAGAAATTAACAGGATTTACCGAACCGTCGGCCTCAAACGAAGCGTTAAATTCATCACAATTACATTCTTCTACTAACACTTGTATTATTACTTGGTATGAGCAATCGCCGCTAACCACTTCCATTGTATAATCGCCACTCATACTTGGGTCGGCATTAGGAATAATTACAGAACCTGAACCAATATATACGCCCGAAGGATCGTACCAATTAGTAGTAACACAAGGTTGACCTGAACCTGCTAATTTAATATCACCACCACAAGGTACGGCAAGACCATACCCAAGTGGTTGTTCAATAACATGAACTCTTGATATGCGTAACTCGTATTGTTGATTGTTTATTGGTGGGCTTTGCATAAAGGGATAAATCCATAGCTGTTTATAATCAGCAGTTGGAGTATAATCAACCACAATTTGTGTCCAAGCTGCATTATTCACAAACGAGTTATCAATTAACTCTGTAGCAACGGCAGGAACAGTAGTTGAAGCAGCATAGGCTGGCTGATTGAGCCCGTTAGTAGCCTCTATAAATAGGTTACCTAAATTTATAGTATTGGAGCTTTGCACCCAAAGGCAAATACGGTAGGTGTGGTTTCTCAGGAAATTGAAACAAGAGTATACACCCTCGCCTCTTCCACTATACGACCACATCCAAATAGAATTTGAACCACCTACACCATTACCTAGTTGTACAGTAGGTGTACCGTGTGAGTAGTACCAATCGTTCATGGTAGTAAAACCGGGGTTAAGATCTCCCCCTTGAGTAGCTACCATATCTGGATTTAAAATACAATCGGGTGGGGTTTTACACAATTGGGCAGATGAGTAATTAATAGTACCTGCAAACAGCATCATAGCCATACAGGATAGCAACATGAAATAATTTTTTGATTTCATAATAATTAAGATTAATTGATAGTAAAAAATGCAATTGAACCTTTACAAACTCCGCAATGATTTGATAAAGATTACTTTAAATCAAATCTACCTTATTTATTATAAAAAAATATAAAGTGCTGTTTTTTTTATACAAAACTATTGCCTTAGTAGATAATGCAACCATCAATACTGTATTCAACCAATAAGCTATTTGACCTATCTTAAAATAGATTGACTGTTAGTCTGATACGGTTTTAGTCTTTTCCTAAAACGATATATCTATATACAGATAAGACCTAAAAACTAATAAAAAAAGCCCTGTTAGTAGTTACTAACAGGGCTTTTAAAGTTTATAAATACTTGGTTTATTTAGCTACATTTAGTTTAACGGTTTGCAAGCCGTTGCTTGTAGATACATTTAGGTAGTAAATACCCGCTGCTTGCGCGGTTAAATCAACCTCGGCAGTACCATTGGTAGCTAATGCAATATTGCTTGCTACTACACGGCCTAGCATATCGGTAACGTTTATCAATTTAATATCGCTATTGTTTACAGCATTTAAATCAACAATAAACCTGCCTGCTGATGGATTAGGATATACATTTATGGCTGCACTGTTTATATTATCAATGCCTAGCATATTTATCGCTACAGTATCTGTAGCAGTGCTAGAACAACCATTAGGAGTAGTAACCCTTAGTTTTACAAACTTCAAACCATCATCATAATACCTGTAATCAGGATTTTGTTGAGTTGATGAAGCACCATCACCAAATAACCAGAAATAGGTATAACCTGTGCCTGTTGTATTGGTAGCAAATTTAAAGCCTCCATTGCCTGTATTGGCCGATGATGCTAAAATAGTTACCACAGGAGTTTCAAACACATTTATACTAATCGTTTCTTCGTCAATACAACCATTGCCATTCTCAGCTTTTAAGGTAATGCTATAAGGGCCAGCGGCAGTATAGGTTATTTCAGGGCTAATTAATGCTGATGAATCACCGTTACCAAACGACCATTTGTAAGTAAGTGGCGAGTTATCAGGACTAACTGATATGTTGCCCAATTGTAAAGCCTCGCCTTGGCAAACGTTTCCGGCTGCGAATGCTGCAATAGGTTTTAGCAAAACAGTAAAACTAGTTCGGGTTTCGCTGCTGCAACCATTATTGCTTTTTGCTTTCATTGTTACTTCGTATGTACCTGGGTTGGCATATTGGTGGGTTGGGTTTTCTACAAAATCTTTATCACCATCGCCAAAATCCCACTCATAGTTATTTACAGAACCTGAAGGTATTACAGAAGTATTGGTAAATATAATAGGGCTGCGGTTACAATCGACAGCAGTATTTGTAAATGATGCTGTTGGCGATTGACTTAATACTACTGTTTGTTGTGTACTATCTATACACCCAAAATTGGTAGTAGATATTAGTGTAACAGTATAAGAAGTAAAGGTGTTGTAGGTATGCTTAGGCGATACTTCGGTTGTTTGCACACCATCACCATACTTCCAAAAATAACTGGCTGAACCAAATGATGGTTGGTTGGTAAGGTTGGTAAACTCAACATCACTATTATCACACTGTGTAGGAGTATAACTAAATTTAGGAGTAGTACGTGGCTCTTGGGTTACGTATCTTGATGTTGTAGATGCACAACCGTTTACGGTAACCTTCATAGTAACCAAGTAAGTATTAGGCACAGAATACAATTTGCTTACTGATGTACCAGTTGCAGTAGTTTTTGGGCTTGTACCAAAATCCCACTCATATACTGGTGTACCTGATGGAACACTTGAGTTATCATTAAGTTGAATTGCAGTACCTTCACAAGCATTTATAAAGTCAAAATCAGCAATAGGTATTTGGTATACATTAACTATAGTTGTTGCTGAATCTTTATATCCGTAATCAGAAGTAACAACCAGTTTTACCGTATAACTACCCGCAGTGGCATAACGTTTTACAGGCTCAGTAAGGTTAGAGGTTGTAAGATCACCAAAACTCCATTGGTGATTAAGAATACCCGAACTAATGCTTGATCCGTTAGAAAAAATAACATCTTCTTTATCACAAACATTTACGGCTGTATAACCTACTTTAGGTTTAGGAGCCACATAAATATACCTTGATAGTATAGAATCACACAAAGTAGTTTTATCAACTACTGAAAAAGTAACCACTATTGATGAATCTGTAAAGGTAGAATCGGGAGAAAAAGTAATTTTACCATTAGTAGCACCTACTGGAGGAGTAAAACTATACAATGCCGAAGGAACAACCGTGCCATTTTTAGTTTTAACCGTAAACGAAGGAATATTCCAAGTGAAGCCATACCCCGTGTTTAAATACCCTTTAGGAGCTGTAATATCATAAGAAAGCATATCCTTTGCTGCTACAATATCAGGGTCTAACTTAGTTCCATTTGTCAATGGCCTTGGTGTTGTAAATGGAGTTCCTTTTGTTATAGTAGTTTCGCTAGGCGAAGCATTAACATTTACAGTTGTTTTTGCTGTATCGTTTGCGGGGTTTAAATCACCCGAAGCATTAATTGCATTAACTTTTAAGTTATTACCTGCTAATGATGATTTAAACAAACCTGGTATAGTAATAACAGTGTCTTTACCACCAGCTAAATTATTTAGTTTAATTTTTTGAAGAAGTCTATCAGGACCTACTTCTATTGATAAATCCATACCTGGAGCAGGAAATGAACTGTTGTTTTTCAACGCTACAGTTACATCAGCAGGATGGTGGGTACAAACAGGATTAGGATTAATAGTTACTGAGTTTACTGCAATCTCGGCGTTGCACGCATTATTCACACAGTAGCTTATATCATCCATCCAAAACTCTGTATTAGGGTCAACAGGATAAATATCTAAATATGATATAGAGTTAGAATTTGTAAATTTACCTTGTGATACATTATTAATAAATACTTCCCAAGTATCAGAATCTAAGTCTACATCAATAGCTAACTCAAACCAAACACCTTGAGGGTAATTACCTCTCAATCCGCCACTATTTGTAACATCAAAAGTGCCGCCTGAACGCATATAAAAATCGATAGTCCATATCTGGCTTACAAACGTACCGCCTTGAAAGTTAAAGTAAGCCGCCTTACCAGTGGGTACTTTAAACATTGAAGTAAACTTAAATCGACCAGTGCTACGCACACCACCAAAGGGTAGTACTACATCATTAGGTCCATTTCCGCCGGGAGAATTAAAGTAAATTGATTTTGTGCCGCTAAAAGCATCGTTGTTTGCAATTTTAACATCTTCAGAACCTCCGGGAGCATTACTCCATGTAGTCCAAATAGGTGATGCTACACCTAAAAAATCGTTTACATTGTAACTCTCAAAATTATCAGAGAAGTAGGATTGCGCAAACAGCGTAGGGCTTAAAGCAATTAAGGAAAATAGTAATGTAGCTATTCTTTTCATTAGAGTATATAGTTTAAAAAAAAATGATTAGACAAAAAACCGCCTCATAACATCTTACTTATCAATAAATAAGACAAATGAAGGAACAATTTAATAGTATTATGACAATTGAGCAAGCTTTCCCCAAAAAATTATACGAAATTCTATGTTTGATTATTAATTTGGTGTTTTTTCCAAACTTTACATAAAAAAAAAGCCCTACACAATGTGCAGGGCTTTCTTTCTTGCGGAGAGGGAGGGATTCGAACCCTCGATACAGTTGCCCGTATGCCAGTTTAGCAAACTGGTGCTTTCGGCCTCTCAGCCACCTCTCCGTTTTTAAGGGAGTGCAAAAATACATTTCGTACACCAATTTGCAAATATATTTTCGCGCTAAGCCAATACTTCTGCTAAAATTTTATGTGCCTTTAGCTCGTTAAAACCTTCAATATGTATTTTATAATACAATAACAACCTATCTAGCAATTCTTTACGTACACTTGCGTTAGCATCTATTTCTACCAAATTATCTCGGGTAGCACTGCTAAGTTTATAAATAATTTTTGCAATAGGTGCAGTAAAGTATAGTGGTTCTGTATTATCCGTTGAAAAAACACCCTCAACGGGTAGAAATAAATGACCTTCTTGCCACGTATCGGTAGCGGGAGGGAAACCCAAATATTGCGATAATTTAACCAACCAATAGGCAGGATATAGTGCCGGCAACTTGGTTAATTTTTCTATTCCGCACACTTCGTTAAACAAAAAGGTAAACAACTCTTGGTTCTTTTCTTTTTCAATAATTACCTTACCCAGTACTTCCTGCATAAAAACAATAGCCGATGTTTTTACCATATCGGTATATATGTTTTGTAACATAGGTTGGCAACGCAGCTCTTTTATACGTTGCAGGTTAGCATTGTTGCGCTGATAAATATCAGCCTCTAAAAGGTTTAAGGGTTGCAGGTGGGCTGCATTTATAGGAGCTTTTTTGCTGCGTATATTATTAATAATGAAAGACTCTAGCCCGAACTCTTCGGTATAGAAACGAGCTATAACACTGTTCTCTGAGTATTTTATGGTTTTTAAAAGTATAGCTCGGGTTTTTACTAGCACGGTTTTAGAACTTACTTGCCACCGTTTACTACCAACACTTTGGCCACGTATGTATCGCTGGCATCGTCAGTACCGCTAAATATAAGGTATACACCCGTTGATGCTTTACGCCCACTAAAATTGCGACCATCCCAAGTAGCCATACCACCGTTGGCTCGGGTTTCATAGATAAGATTACCTGCTATATCTGTTATTTTAACGTTAGCATCTTGTGCCAACCCCCTTATAGAAATAGGCCCTTCAAAATCTTCGCGCACAGGATTAGGAAATACCAATACATTACTATGGGTTTCAGTAGCCACAGTAGCATCGCCTTTGTATGATATTATGCCCCTATCGGTAGCAAAAAATACTTCGCCTGTTTTTTCGTTAGCAGTAATTTGCATTACATTGTTTGAGAAAAGCGGGCTATTATCAATATTAAAATTAGCTAAAATTTCTTGTCCGTCGGCAGCTACCAACCAAGCTCCATTGTTAGTCCCCATCCATTTTCGGTTACCACCATCAACATATATGCAATTTATTACCTCATTGCCCAGCAGATAACCAATGCTAGTTCCTTCACCTATAACAATTTGGCGTGCATCAGATGGTTTTGCCGAGAATATATTTGATGGATTTGAAAACACGGCAGGCCCTTTTTGCGTACCCACCCATATTTCGCCATCCAAATCTTTAGCAATACAATTTACCTGATTATCTGGCAAGCCACCTTGCCCCTCGTTAGTATTTAATATTTTTGGAGCTAAGTGTTTGTTTGGGTTTAGCGGAGTATTTACATCATCGTATACCAACAAGCCAAAACCATTATTGCGGGGGGCTACTATCCATTTACGGTTTTTATCATCAACCACAATTTGGCTTATAAAGCTAATATTACCCAGTGATAGCGTTTTCCATTCGCCTGTTTTGGTACGCACCACTAATGCTGAATCTGTTCCGTAGTTGGATATCCAAAGGTGCCCGTTATTATCCACCGCCAAGCCTGCTATAAAGTTTATTATACCTAAACGTAACGGGCTATTGCGGGGGTGGTATACTTCTTTTACTTCACCCTTGTTAACTCTTATCAAACCTTGCCAGTAAGCACCCAACCAAACATCCTTCGTTTTGGGGTCGGTAGCCACTGCATAAAAATCGCGCAATGTATCGGTAATGGCATTTGAATGTTCAAGGCTATTTATCCATTTATCATCAACATAGCGGTAGTAACCATTAAGACTAAAGGTAAAAGTAAAATTACCACCTATTTGTCCACCAGCCACTATCACCTCATCATCAACACTAGCCATTAAACCCGTGCGTACATTATAAGGGCCATTAGGTGCCGTAAAAACTATCTGCCCGTTTTGCATTTGTTGAATAGTGCCCGAATTATTGGTAGTATACCAAATGCTACCATCAATGCCTATGGTAACAGTTTTTAAAGTATTTATAAATTGACGGCTGATATTTAAGGCTTTATCTACCGTAAAAATCGTATCCCTGCGGCTTACATACAAACTATTGGCTGTGGTAAACAAATTATTGTACAGGCCATTTTGCATTAGAGTATTCCAAGTACTACCGTCGTAATAACTTACCTTACCAGTGCGAAGTGTAAACATTTTATTATCAAACAAACGTAGCATACGTGTTGCACCTGTATCAAACTGTACCCATGATGTGGGGTCTAAAAGATTAACACCAATAAGCGGCGCATTATAGATACCTTTTGATGTAGCTGCAAAAATTTGGTTATTCCATAAACTCACATCATTTATGTCTCCAATATCCAAATTTATATATGAGGCACTTATCTCCAGCTTCTCAACATCCATTTTTATAATACCAAAGGTGCACGCCAAATAAGCATAGTCGCCATCAAAAACAATATTATTTACATTACGCTCACCGTTAATAAATGCACGCTGTATATCGTTAATATTTATAATCTGCCCATTACGCACTAAATCAATATTGGCATCTTGATAGGCTATTACCAATAAATCTTTTTCGCTGTTATAAGCTATATAGCTTACTGCTATATCCGAGAAGCCCTGTATTTTTGATAACCGTTCTGATGCGTTGGTTTCTTTATCATACCTGTAAAAACCAAAATTTGCCCACGAATAAACATAGCGAGGTGTTTCTGTAATACCTGCCGTATTATTAAATGGCAAGTGTATACGCCACTGGCCTGTACCAATTTGTTGTGCCTGTGCAAAAACGGTTGCCAAAACAAAAAATATCCAAATCCCTTTTTTTGCTCTATACATAGCTACAATATTAGACAGAAAACCTTTTAGGGTTGTTGCATTTTGCTGATTAAGTTTCACCATAAACCAACGAAAAAAAACAGGTTTTAGCGCTCATATAGTAACTGACTCATTTACAGTATTTTACACAATAACAAAAGAGCCATAAAAAATGCTACCTTTGCGCCTTTCGTAAAAAAATGTGGGAAAAAGCCGCCAGTATTATACTTCGTAACAGGGTTTTGCTACTATCAGTAACCATACTGATAACAGGATTGATGGGGTACTTTGCCACCAGCATACAACTGACTTACGACCTACCAAAGATTGTTCCGCCCGACGATCCTGAGTATGTTCGTTATCTTGAGTTTAAACGTACTTTTGGCGATGATGGCAATGTGATGTTGCTGGGTTTGAAGACTGAAAAAATTTATCAAAAAGATTTTTTAAACGATTACTATAAGTTTAGCAAAGCACTTGAGAAAACCGATGGTGTACAAAATGTAATCTCCTTCCCTACCCTGCAAATACTGACACGAGTTGATAGTGTGGGCGAGTTGAGATTAATACCGTTAATGACTGATACCATAAGTACACAGCAAGAAGCTGATAGCTTATGGAATATTATAAAGCAACAAAAATTTTATCAAGGCCTAGCCCTAAAAGTCGAAGATAATTTTGTGATAACAGGCGTTACCCTAAACAAAGACCGCCTTAATACCAAAAACCGCATTGCCGTTATTGATGATATATTGGCACATACCCACAGCTTTGAAAAACTACACGCTGTAGAGTTTAAAGTATCGGGCTTACCTTATATACGTACAGTACTTTCGGCCAAAATAAATAACGAGTTAAAACTGTTTACCCTACTATCGCTAGTAGTGTGTGCCGCCATAATGCTGTTGTTTTTCCGCAGTTTCAGTTCACTACTCTATTCATTAGTTATAGTAAGCATCACCCTTGTATGGTCATTAGGCTATATAGGCTTGCTGGGGTATAAAATAACTGCCGTAATAGGCATTATCCCTCCGCTTATTGTAATTATAGGCATTACCAATTGTATTTATCTGCTGAATAAATACCATGCCGAGTACAAAAGCCACAACAACAAGCCCAAAGCATTGGTGCGTGTGGTATCGCGTATTGGCAAAGCAGCCTTTTTAACCAACTTCACCACAGCCGTTGGTTTTGGAGTATTCTACTTTTCGGGTAGCCCTATAATGAAAGAATTTGGCTTGGTGGCCTTTGTTAGCATCATGTCGGTATTTGTAGTATCAATGGTTACAGTGCCCGTAATGTTTAGCTTTTTACCGCCGCCTACCTACCGCCAAACCCGCCATTTAGAAAACAAATACCTATCAGGCTTTATTGATGGTTTGTTTTGGTATATACAAAACCGCCGCAGGGTAGTATATGCCTTTGCTTTTGTTATACTTTCAGCATCCATTTATGGTATTACCAAACTTGATGCGCTGGGCTATATAATTGACGATTTACCTGCCAACGACAAAATAAGCCAAGACATACGCTTTTTTGAAAAAGAGATAAACGGTGTGATGCCGCTTGAGATTATTGTTGATACCAAGCATCCCAACGGAGTAAAAGATACACGAACGTTGCAAAAAATGGAACGCTTGTATCGCGAGTTGAGAAAAATGCCCGAACTGTCGAAAGCAATGTCGGCAGCCGAATTGATAAAATATGCCCACCAAGCATACAGCTATGGCGATAGTAACTTTTACCGCATACCTAGTGCGCTTGATTTAAACAGCATTACCAGCTATATACCCAATCGCAAAGGCTCAAAAAACCTCCTAAAAGGGTTTGTTGACAGCAACTACCAAAAAGCCCGTATAAGCATACAAATGGCCGATGTTGGTAGCGATAGTATGCCTTCCGTACGCAACCGTGTACGTGCACAAGTTGATTCTATTTTCCCTGTTGATGAATACGATGTTAGCCTAACGGGTACCAGCATCATATTTATGAAAAACAACCGCTTTTTGGTGGAAAGTTTGGTACAAAGCGTATTGATAGCCCTTGTAGTTATTACCCTATTGCTAGTTACCCTGTTTGGTACTTGGCGTATGATACTAATATCGTTAGTACCTAATATTATCCCGCTGATAGTTACATCAGGCATAATGGGTTTCTTTTCTATTTACCTAAAACCTTCAACAGTAATAGTATTTAGTGTGGCCTTTGGTATATCGGTAGATTTTACCATACACTTTGTAGCCAAATACCGTATGGAACTAAAACGGCACAATTTCCGCATAAAAGAATCCGTACAATCCACCTTGCACGAAACAGGTACAAGCATGGTATACACCGCCATAATACTGTTTTTTGGTTTTAGCATTTTCGATTTTTCAACCTTTGGTGGCACCATGTGGCTAGGTATACTTACCACATTAGCGTTAGTAGTATCGCTGCTTACCAATATACTGGTATTGCCTAGTTTACTACTTTCGATAGAAAAACGCATTATGCAACGCGAAATGAAGGTGAAACCCTTTTTAGATATTGCCGATGATGCCGAGGAACAAGAAGAATAGCGAATGTGCAGATGTGTAAATGATATAGTGCGGCTGTCATCCTGAGCGAAGTCGAAGGAGTGTGAAAGGGAATAGAGAATGTGTAAATGTGAGAATATGCAAATGTGCAAATGCTGGTGCCGCTGTCATCCTGAGCTTGTCGAAGGAGTGTGAAAGAGAATATGCAAATGTGTAGATGTGATAACAAATGTGCAAATGATATAGTGCGGCTGTCATCCTGAGCGAAGTCGAAGGAGTGCGAAGGAAATATTAGATAATAAGTTGATTTGAAGACATTAAAAGCTAAAGGCAAATAGCCAACAGCAAAAAAAATAGAAAACTGAACCGTGAAGTATAAAGAGTATAAAAAACTTGATTTTCCAGCCTTTGAAAAAGAAGTATTGGCCTTTTGGAAAGAGAATAAAATATTTGAAAAAAGCGTAAGCCACCGCGAAGGTAGCCCTACGTTTACTTTTTACGAAGGCCCACCATCGGCCAACGGCAAACCTGGTATTCATCACGTTATTAGCCGTACTATAAAAGATACCTTTTGCCGCTACAAAACCCTACAAGGTTTTAAAGTAAACCGCAAAGGCGGTTGGGATACACACGGATTGCCTATTGAGTTACAAGTAGAAAAAGAACTGGGCATACGTAAAGACGATATTGGTAAAACAATTAGTGTAGAAGATTATAACCGCAAATGCCGCGAAGCGGTGATGCAGTTTAAGGCCGATTGGGACGAAATAACCGAAAAAATAGGCTATTGGGTAGACCTTGACGACCCTTACATAACCTATGAGAACAACTATATAGAAACTTGCTGGAATTTGCTACAACGCCTATACAAAAAAGGCTTATTGTACAAAGGCTACAGCATACAACCCTACTCACCGGCGGCGGGCACAGGACTAAGCAGCCACGAGCTAAACCAACCGGGTACTTACCAAGATGTTAAAGACACTACCATAGTAGCCCAGTTTAAAGCCATACAAAACGAGCAATCGGCATTTCTTTTTGAAGGTGCTACAAGTGATATTTTCTTTTTGGCTTGGACAACTACACCGTGGACTTTGCCCAGCAACACTGCACTAACCGTAGGGCCAAAAATTGAGTATGCCATAGTTGATACCCTAAACCAATATACAGGCCTGCCCATACGCATAGTATTGGCCGAAGCACTGTTGGGTAAATACTTTAGTGCTGAGCATGAAAATGGTGATTTTGCCGAGTACAAAACAGGCGATAAAAATCTTCCCTACAAAAAAATAAAAAACGTTAAAGGTGCTGATTTGGCTGGCTTACGCTACGAGCAATTATTGCCCTATGCCCAACCACAAGCCGACGGCGATAGCTTTAAAGTAATAACAGGCGATTTTGTAACTACCGAAGACGGTACGGGTATAGTGCACACCGCGCCCACTTTTGGTGCTGATGATATGCGTGTGGCACAACAAAACGACATAGCCCCGCTATTGGTAAAAGACGAAAGCGGCAACTTAGTGCCCTTAGTAAACTTACAAGGTCGTTTCCGCCCCGAGGTAAGCGATGCCGAATTTGGCTTTGCAGGCGAGTTTGTAAAAACCGAATACCTAAACGATGCCGAAAAAGAAGCCGAACGTATAAAACAAGGTCGTGATAAATACCTTGGCGTTGATGAGCGCATTGCCATAAAACTAAAACAAGAAAACCGTGCCTTTAAGGTAGAAAAATACGAGCATACTTACCCACACTGCTGGCGTACGGATAAGCCCATATTGTACTACCCGCTTTCAAGCTGGTTTATAAAAACAACGGCCGTAAAAGACCGTTTGATAGAACTGAACAAAACCATCAACTGGAAACCCAAAAGCACAGGCACAGGCCGTTTTGGCGATTGGTTGAATAACCTTGTTGATTGGAATTTATCGCGCAGCCGCTATTGGGGCACTCCCCTACCAATATGGCGCACAGACGAAGCCAATCCCGAAGAAATTTGTATAGGCTCGTTAGCCGAGTTAGTAGCCGAAATTGATAAATCGGTAGCCGCAGGTTTTATGGATCATAACCCATACAAAAATCACGCAGGTGCTGATGTTTCAGAATTTGGAACGGCTGAGGGTGTAGACCTTCACCGCCCTTATGTCGACCATGTAATACTGGTTTCGCCCACAGGTAAACCCATGCACCGCGAAACCGATTTGATAGACGTTTGGTTCGATTCGGGCGCAATGCCTTATGCCCAATGGCACTGGCCGTTTGAAAACGAAGAAATATTTAAAAATGCCTTCCCTGCCGATTTTATAGCCGAAGGTGTAGACCAAACGCGCGGTTGGTTTTTTACCCTGCACGCCCTTGCCGTTATGTTGTTTGATAGCGTAGCCTACAAAAACGTAGTAGCCAATGGTTTGGTGTTGGATAAAAACGGCAACAAAATGTCGAAACGACTAGGCAATACCGTCGACCCATTTAAAGCCGTTGATGATTTTGGAGCCGATGCCATCCGTTGGTATTTGCTTTCTAACTCTTCGCCTTGGGATAATACCAAATTTGATATAGCAGGTGTGCAAGAAACCCAACGCAAGTTTTTTGCTACCCTATACAACATATATGGCTTTTTTGCCCTGTATGCCAACATAGATAACTTCACTTACGCTGAAGAAGAAATACCTCTTGAGCAAAGGCCAGAGATTGACCGTTGGGTATTATCGCTACTAAACACATTAATAAAAGAAGTAGAGATAACTACTGACGATTACGACCCTACAAAACCAACCCGTGCCATAGAAGCGTTTGTAACCGAACACCTAAGCAACTGGTACGTGCGTTTGTGCCGTCGTCGTTTTTGGAAAGGCGATTACAGTACCGATAAAATATCGGCCTACCAAACCCTGTATACCTGTATGACTACAGTGTGCAAGCTAATGGCCAGCTTCTCGCCCTTTTATGCAGATATGCTGTACAGGGATTTGAACGCCGTAACTAATAAAGAAACATTCGAGTCGGTACACCTTAGCAATTTCCCCAAAGCCGATGATACGGTGATAGATAAAACCCTTGAAGCGCAAATGCAATTGGCTCAAGATATATCGTCAATGGTATTATCACTTCGTAAAAAAACCAATATAAAAGTGCGCCAGCCGCTACAAAAAATATTGGTACCCGTTACCGATAATACGTTTGCCGAAAACTTGCAACACATAAAAAACCTTATACTTACTGAGGTAAATGTGAAAGAGTTGGAATACCTAACCGAAGACAAACTGAAATTGGTGAAAAGGTTGAAACCCAACTTTAAAACCTTAGGTGCAAAACTGGGTCAAAACATGAAGGTATTGGCTGGTAAAGTAGCCACCTTTACGCAAGATGATATACGCCAACTAGAAATAGAAGGCGGTATAGATGTACAACTTGGAGAAGAAAATTTCCGTCTACTTTTGGCTGACGCAGAAATAATATCAGAAGATGTACCCGGATGGCAAGTGGCTGTTGATGGTAAACTTACTGTGGCATTGGATATAAATATTAGCGACGAACTGTTGAAAGAAGGCATCGCACGCGAATTTATCAACAGGATGCAAAACCTGCGAAAGGACATGGAATTTGAGGTTACAGACAAAATAATAGTGAGTGTTCAACAGCATGAAGAAATAACACATGCACTAAATCAACACAAAAGTTATATTTGCGCCGAAATATTGGCGCAAGATTTGCTAATTGTTGATGCAGTAGCAGATACCAAAACAATAGAAATAAACGATATAACTATTAACGTATCTATAAACAAAGTATAAAATACCACTATGGAGAAAGAGAAAACAATGTATAGTGATTCTGAACTGATAGAGTTTAGAGAATTAATAAACAACAAGTTAGCTATTGCAAAAGAAGAACTTGCTTTATTACAAGAAGAAATATCAAACCCCGGCAATGGTGTTGATGACACCAACAATGCTTACAAAACTTTAGAAGATGGCTCTGCTACACATTCAAAAGAAAATTTAAGTCAATTGGCTGCCCGTCAACGTAAATTTGTTGACAACCTAGAGGCTGCCATTATACGTATCGAAAACAAAACATACGGTATTTGTAAAGTTACAGGTAAACTTATACCCAAAGAACGTTTGCGTGCTGTGCCACACACAACAATGAGCGTTGAAGCTAAATTGGGACAGTATAAATAAAATTTTTACTTTCCCTATTATTTCATGGTTGAAACAGAAAATAAAAAAACACTAAACCCTATTTGGCTGGTAGTTACCGCAATTTTGGTGCTATTGGCCGACCAAGGTTTAAAATACTGGATAAAAACCAACTTTGTACTGGGTGGCGAAAAGCACATAGCCAGTTGGTTTATCCTACATTTTACTGAAAATAACGGTATGGCTTTCGGGCTTGAGTTTGAGGGCATTTATGGCAAACTCATCCTCACCCTATTCCGCATTTTAGCTGTGGGTGGTATTATATATTATATAGTACACCAATACAAAAATGGCGGTCATAAAGGCTTTTTAATATGCCTATCGTTAATATTGGCAGGCGCATTGGGAAACATTATCGACAGTGTTTTTTACGGCGTATTGTTTGATAATAATATGTACGATGGCGGTTGGTTTCATGGTCGCGTAGTAGATATGCTCTACTTCCCTATGGTAGAAACCCACTACCCTAGTTGGTCGCCTATATATGCAGGACAAGAGTTTATATTTTTCCGCCCTGTATTTAACCTAGCCGATGCTTCAATAAGCGCAGGTGTAATCTCAATTTTTATTTTCCAAGGCAAATTCTTCAAGAAAAACCAAAAAGAAGAAGTTACAGTTGATACAACTGCAACCGACGAGGCTTCTATATAAAATTTATCTTTTTATTGATATGTGCAAAAAGGGGCTTAAAGCCCCTTTTTGCATTATAACATTACAGAAATCATAGGTTTGAAAACCTATTCTCTCAAAATTACAGCCCAAACAAGGACTTAAGTCCTTGTTTGGGCTGTAATCGCAAAAGCGGTTGATTTCAACCAACCGACAATTCATTGTATTTTCTCCAAATTTTCACACCTAAATCACTCTAATTGTTTTATTTGCAGGTAAATGAAACCCTCTTATCTGCTACAACTTTTGGCAGGCCCTGCTGCTTTTCTAATATGTCTTTTGTTTGGTGCTTACACAGCCCAACCACTAGTATTATCTACATTGGGTATTGCCGCATGGCTAATAATATGGTGGATAAGCGAGGTGGTGCCCATTGGTGCTACATCACTACTGCCCATAATACTATTGCCTGCTATTGGCAACGGCAGTGTAGGCAAAGTAGCCGCCAACTATGGCGACCCCATCATTTTTTTGTTTATGGGTGGGTTTATCATAGCCATAGCTATGGAAAAGTGGAATTTGCACAAACGCATAGCCCTAAGCATATTAAAAATAACAGGTACAAATGCCAACGGCATAGTATTGGGCTTTTTACTAGCCACCGCTTTTATGAGTATGTGGATTAGCAACACTGCTACCACAATAATGATGCTGCCCATTGGCCTATCGGTAATAAAACTGGTGGAAGGCACACTAAAAGACGAAACGGCACACCAAAAAGGGTTTAAAAACTTTTCATCATCCATAATGATAGGTATTGCTTTTTCGGCCAGTATTGGCGGTTTAGGCACTATTATAGGCACGCCACCCAATATGGTAATGACGGGCTTGATGAAAAAGCTATACAACTTTGAAATGCCTTTTGTAGACTGGATGTATGTAGGCGTACCTATTGTGATAGTAATGCTTGCTTTTACCTATTGGATAATGACACGCTGGTTGCTGCCCAACAAACTGGGTAAACTTGATAATGCGCAACATCTATTACAAAACGAGGTAGAAAAACTGGGTAAAATAACCCCTGAACAAAAAATAATAGCTTGTGTTTTTATAATCACAGTAGGGCTTTGGATTGGTAGGGTACATATTAACCGCTGGGCAGGTGCTGACATACTTCAAGATACTACCATTGCCCTTATTGGCGGTTTATTGTTTTTTGTTTTACCCTCAAAAACTAAAAAAGAAGCCTTGCTACAATGGGAGGATGTACAAAAACTTCCTTGGAAAATACTACTGTTATTTGGCGGTGGCATTGCCCTTGCCGAAGGGGTAGAAAGCGTAGGAATAATAAATACAGTAGGCACTTTTGTAGCATCTATTAACGGTATCGATGGGTTCATATTAGTTACTCTACTGGCAGCCGCAGGCGTTTTTATGTCAGAAATTATGGGCAATGTGGCATTGGCCACCATATACATACCCGTTGCTATGGGCATTGGTGTATCACTGGGACAATCACCTATATTATTTGCAATCCCCATTGCCATATCTACCACATACGGTTTTATGCTACCCATAGCTACACCGCCCAATGCTATTGCTTATGGAAGCGGCTACATCAACGCAAAAGATATGATGCGGGTAGGTTTACTTTTAGATATTTTTGGGGTGATGATACTCTATTTCATCACCCGTTATTGGTTGCCTATAGTGTTTAGCTATCTTTCTTAATATTTGATGCCCATAGTCTTTTAAAATTTGCTGTTCTTTGCACCCGAATTTGGCTTTATCGCCCGATTATAGCAAACTATTTGCAACTGTTTAATGTTTCCAAACTATGCGTTTACTACATCTGTGCATCACATTTTTGTTAGTGTTGACTGCGCAACCCATTTTTAGCCAAACTCCACATATGGCCACCCAAACCAAAGGGAAATTTTATTTTTATTGGGGGTATAACCGTAGCATTTTTACAAAAAGCAATATACACGTACGCGGCCCCAGTTACGATTTTACGGTGTATGATGTGGTAGCAAAAGACCATGCCGAAAACCCCTCGTTGGTATATATCAATCCGGGTTTGTTTACCATCCCTCAGTTTAATATCAGGGCAGGTTATTTTATTACCAACCGTTGGGCTGTATCGCTAGGCTACGACCACATGAAATATGTGATGCAAAACGGGCAAACGGCAAAAGTATCGGGAATAATATCAGCAGACGCTTCAGCCAAATACAGCGGATTTTATTTGCAAAAGGAAATGGTGATAAGTGAAGACTTTTTGAAGTTTGAACACACTGACGGCCTAAATGTGGTAACGGTTGATGTGGAGCACTATTTACCCTTATGGACAAGCAAAAACCAAAAATGGAAACTGGATGCTACCATAGGCACAGGCGGTATATGGGTGATACCCCGCAGTGATGTGCGCGTATTTGGCAAGGGATTGAACAACGAATTTCACATGGCAGGTTATACATGGACGGGCAAAGGCGGTTTTAGAATAAACGGCTTTAAACGCTTCTTTTTTCAAGTAGAATCACGCGGAGGGTATATTAGCTTGCCGTCTGTTTTAGTAGCCAATGAAGCACCCGAAAGAATTGACCATTCTTTTTCTTTTCTTGAGTTTAATGCGGTATTGGGATTGTATTTCTAGTTTTACCCCTCATCCTACACGCCCTTCGACAAGCTAAGGATGACAAGCGCAAGTAACCTAACATCAGACTTCTAATATCCGACATCAGTATAAAGTAGTAGGTATAAAGGGTG
>JBBKVO010000003.1:0-5598 GCA_037968475.1 Bacteroidia bacterium | reverse complement strand
ACATACAAAAATGAACCTTAGGAATCACAAAACACAAGAACACAAAAAATAAACAGCATCAAAAATGTCCATTAGAAAGAAACAACTTTAAAATAGCATCAATTTTGTCCATTACTCCAAAAAAAATTACCACCCTCGAAACAAAGTATAGATATTTCCTGCGGGGGTAATTATACCCATTTACACGCAACTAAAAAATAGTAATTGGTTTTAACCTACCAAAAATATATTTCTCTACTTCAACACGTCCCGTATTTCTTCTTTCTTATCAAATACCGATTTGGCAAAAGGGCACAGGGGTATAATTTTTATGTTGTTGGCACGAGCATATTCAACTGCTGCCATCACCAACTGCAAGCCTGCTCCTTTGCCTCGTAGGGCGTCGCCTACTTCTGTGTGGTCTATTATCAACGTTTCTTGACCTGCCATGGTAAAGGTCATTTCTGCCTGCCGTTTGCCGTCGTTTTCTATATAAAACGAGCCTTTGTGTCCGTTTAGTTCTTTTAAAATTTTCATGTGTTATTTAATAATCCTCTAAATCGTCGATGTTACCAATAATCTGTATGTAGGGATATTGTTGCCTTATCCGTGCCAACTCTTTTTTATCAAAACGTACGCCATAAAATTCTATTAATTTAAGGGTGCTTAATTGCAGAAGCGTTTCAGGGAAAGCAGTTAATCCATCGGTATTAAAATCGTTACCAAAAAGATAAAGACTTTGCAGCGATTTGAATTTTGCAAAAGGTATGCTACTAATGTATTGCGAAGGGTTTTCTATTGTAATATGTTTAATAGTTGGGGCTACCTCAAGTATTTGACGTTGGAGTTTGCCGGTATCTTTATCGTCAAAATCATAATAACACAAACAAATAGTATTGGCAGCAAACTTTTGAGGATGGTAATATGAGTTTTCGCCCAAACAATAATCACAAATTTGTCGCAGAATTAGAGTGTCGGAGGATGCTCTTTCTTCAGCAGTGGCAGTATTAACAGGTGCTTTGGTTTTACACGAAACAAAGACAAACAAAAGGGCGGCGGGCAACAATAAAACTTTCAATGGTTTAGGTTTGCTGTTTATACGGCATCGCCCTGTTAGGTGAATAGCTATATTCTAACATCGCGAAGGTCTTTGCGTTGTTCAAAAGCCCAAGCTACATAAGAGCACATGGGCGATATTTTAAGGTTTTTTTGGCGGGCATAATCAACAGTAGCCTCAACCAGTTTCATGGCAATACCTTGTCCGCGCAAACGGGGGTGAGTGCCAGTATGGCTTGCAACCAGTGTGTTATCGCCGCTAAGAATGTAGGTAAGTTCGGCTATTATATCGCCGTTGTCTTCTATATAAAACTCGCCTTTGTTGCCTTCTTCTCTATGTTGTATTTCCATTTCGGGTAGTAATAAACGTTCATATAGTAACACAAAAGCAGTGCCTATGTTTAGGGCAATCGACCTTTTTCAAAATCGGTTTGAGTTTCTTTGTCTAAAATGATAAACCGATATACCCACGCCATTGTAGCCGAAGGGATAACATCAGTAAAAGGGATAATTTCTTCTAAAAAGCCAAAAGCTGCCCAGCCTGCACTGTGGTAATTTTTATAAATAGCAACGGCAGTAACAACAGCCATTATTATATCCGTCCACTCACCAATAGCAGGTATAAGATAGCTGAGCATTCCCAGCGCATCTATTGTCAAGCTAAGGTATAGCAGGCGGTTTTTGTATTGCGTATATGCGGGGTTGGCAGGCATACAGAACAAATTTAGTTTTTTTAATAGATTGGCGTAGGGTTAGTTTTGCCTTTTGCCCATCCTTTTTGTGTTTCCCACCACTCCATATCTACCGAAAAATCTATGGCAAAATTATAGTGAGTAATAGGGGTAGAAAGCATGGTTTGCACCACCTCGTGCGGCAGTTTTACATTGTGGTGCACTATATAATGTGGTAACCCTGATGGCCACAAGTACGTGCCGTCCGTCATATCTTCATTGCCCATTTCCCGTTCGCCACAAGCAAATCGGCACCAGCTCTTGCCTGCATAAGGATAAGGAAGGGCGTAGCTGTTTTGCAGGTGTTGCAATACGGCTTGTTTTTCTTGCTCGTCCCACTGTTCATCAACAAACCAAGCAGGGTCGGGCATCTCTGGCTCTAAGTTGCTGTGCCATAGACCAATGGCTATAAGTGTTGGGTTTTTAGGCAATGCTATTTGTTTTTTTGAGTATAGCTGATAAAGAAACTAAATATGCCCACAATAATCGTCATAAACCCGAATACAAAAATGGATGTATCGTTAGCCTCTGATTGCCTATTAAAAAGCAAGGCAAGCAACCCTAGTGCTGAAAGGAAATAACCCCATTTTGAATTTGTTTTTGATGCTTTTTTATAAATAGTTTTACTTCTTTCAACCAAGCCATTTACCTCTCTTACTTCTTCAACACAGGAGGCTGTGCAGGCAATTCCGTTGCCTACATCAGTAAGGCAATCGTGGCAAATACCCTTGCAACAGGTTTTGCAAGTGCCTACGGCATCAACATCAGCGTGGTTATAACATTTCATACGAATAGCTTAAAAGTAAGCCAAGATATAAATTTATGTGGAGTTGGCGGTAATATTTTAACTCACCCCAGTTTTATGAGAAAGCCAGAACCACATAAAGCGTCCCTCTCTTACAAAAAGAGAGGGGAATTATAAACGTCGGCACTAAACTCATTATTTGGGGTGAGTTAACAAAAAAGCTACCCATATTTGAAACTTATAGGAATCTCTCAAGAAGTGAAATATTGTACGACGTTCATTGCGAGGTCTTCCGAAGCAATCTCACTGAAACTATACAAACAGATTGCTTCAAAACACGAAGACGGTTTTTCGCAATGACGAAAGTTGAGCGAATCCCGTCCCCCGGAGCGTCCCTCGCTTCGGATTACTACATTGTAGCGTCCCGCTACGATTAACCTTTGCGTGGACGCGAACCATAAACCACTTCAAGCGAGGACGCTTGAAGGAACGACCGTGCCCTGTCATCCTGTCCCGATAGTTATCGGGAATCGGCATCTCATTGCCAATAATAACCGTTAATACAAAGTGAGATCCTGAAACAAGTTCAGGATGGCTGTGCGCAATGACGATAGTCGTGTGCGGTGGGTGTCATTATCAACTTGATTGAGAATCTGTGAGCTGTTTGGTAATCAGTATGCCCGCCCACAGATTTCTGCTTTCGCAGGAATGACTACTGCCGCACACCCTTCGACTCCGCTCAGAATGGCGGCTCGCGCTGACCCTCTCATTCGAGCTACAGCAACAGACAGGAGAAAGCCTTACGGCTTAAGCCACTTCAAAACCCCTTTAGAGAATAGCGCAGTTGTTCAGTTCAAGCTGTTTAAGATAATTGAGGTGAGTAAAATCAAAGGCATTTTCAAAAAAGATTGACATAATTTGCGGAAGAATTTATTTCACAATAAAGTATAGAATGATCCGAGCCGAATTAGTACACCAAATCAACGCCAAAAAAAGTTACTTGTGCGTGGGGTTAGATACCGACTTGAAAAAAGTGCCCGCACACCTGCACAGCCACGAAAATCCTGTATTGGAGTTTAACCGCCAAATAATAGAAGCAACCGCACCCTATTGTGTGTGCTATAAAATAAATACCGCTTTTTATGAGTGGATGGGCGCAAAAGGCTGGGAAATAATGCAAGAAACCCTAAACCTTATACCTAAAGATATTTTTACCATTGCCGATGCCAAACGTGGCGATATTGGCAATACCAGCAGCATGTATGCCCGTACTTTTTTTGATACTATGAATTTTGATGCGGTAACCGTAGCCCCCTATATGGGCAGCGATAGCGTGAAACCGTTTTTAGAGTTTAAAGATAAATGGACAATACTGCTAGGCTTAACCTCTAACGAGGGGAGTAACGATTTTCAGCATTTGCAAACCGATGGCAAGCCGCTATACCAAAGCGTAATGGAAACCGCCCAAACATGGGGCACACCTGATAATATGATGTTTGTAGTAGGTGCTACCCGCACTGCCCAGCTTGAACACGTACGCCAAATAGCTCCCAACAACTTTTTGCTGGTGCCCGGTGTGGGTGCACAAGGCGGCAGCTTGGCAGAAGTATCAAAAACGGGAATTAATGGCGATGTTGGTTTATTAGTCAACTCATCAAGGGCGGTGATATATGCCTCAGGTGGAGAAGATTTTGCCCAAAAAGCCGCCGAAGAAGCCCAAAAAGTGCAACAAGAAATGGCTACTTGGTTAAGGTAGTGTTCAGCAGTTTGACAAATTTCTAAAATTCGTCAAACTGCTAAACACCCCACTATATTTGCCTACTAAACTACCCACCGCTTGACTCCCGAAAAACGTACCGCCTATTTTCAAATCCACATTGCCATATTTTTGTGGGGGTTCACCGCCATACTAGGCCGTTGGATAAGTCTTAGCGAAGTCCCTTTGGTATGGTATAGGGTACTGATAACCTGCATAGCTTTGCTGTTTTTGCCCGATGTTTTACGCGGACTAAAAACGTTTGGCAAAAAAAACCTTGCTGTATTTGCTGGCATTGGTTGCCTTATAGCTTTGCATTGGGTGTTTTTTTACGGCGCAATAAAATACAGCAATGTATCAGTAGCGCTTAGTGGTTTGGCCACAACATCATTGTTTACCTCGCTTTTAGAGCCTTTAATTTTCAAAAAACGTATTCGCTGGGTAGAGGTAATGCTTGGCCTGTTGGTTATAGTCGGCATATATGTAATTTTTAATGCCACCCCCAGCAACTACCACAAAGGGTTTGTAATGGCACTAATAGCCGCAGTGCTGGCCGCCACATTTTCTATTCTCAACAAAAAATATATTGATAACGGCGACCCCAAAGCCATAACCGTAGTAGAAATGGCAAGCGGTTTTGTACTGCTATCTATAGCCATGCCGTTTTATTTGCAGATATTTCCAGAGGCAAGCCTATCACCCACCAATAGCGATTGGGTGTATTTGCTTATAATGTCGCTGCTGTGTACCGCACTCACCATGGTGCTGGCACTAAAAGCCCTAAAGCACATTACCGCATTTGCCTCCAACCTATCGCTAAACCTTGAGCCTGTATACGGAATACTTTTAGCATGGGTAATTTTTGACGAGAACAAAGAGCTTTCGCCCAACTTTTATATTGGGGCAATAATTATAATACTTAGCGTGTTTATGCACCCCTTGCTGGAAAGTCCTGCCTTTAAAAAGAAAATGAGAATTGCTTTGAGGAGGTAGTTTCTCAAAGTCTTTGTCAAACTTTAAAAAGTTAAAAATGGCAAAGGCAATGCGCAGGCTCCCCTCCTTGCAGGGTTAAGCGCGGCAGAATAAGGAGGGGACTAAGGGGAGGTTAAAAAAGTCCTCAGTTAGTCTTTGTCAAACTTTAAAAGTTTGACAAAGACTTGCAAAAGGCAAACCGATAACCCCATTGCATAGCTTTGGCTTAGTATTTGTAAATTTTGGCTTAATGGACATTTTTGATGCTAAAATTTCTTGTATCCTATGTTGTATATAGCTTTGACACTTGTGAAAGGTTATGAATAAAAAAATTGTTTTTACTGCAAGTCAAAAATCAT
>JBBKVO010000002.1:0-5210 GCA_037968475.1 Bacteroidia bacterium | reverse complement strand
TTCTATCAAAAATTACAGCCCTCAAGACGACTTAAGTCGTCTTGAGGGCTGTAATAGGAACAGCAGTGGGTATTTAACCCGCTGTAAACGGAGTTTCTTATCTCGAACTCACGTTAATTAGTAAATATTATCAGTGTTTTTATTGCCGCCTATATTGCCAAACCAATTGGTATAGTTGCTGCCACCCGATAGTACCCAATCATCAAAAAAGTTATAGGCACTGGTAATGGGCGATTTTTCTTTGGCATAGTCAAAATCTTCAGGTATTAGCATTGCCCAAGGTAAACCATTGGCATTTTTGTAGTATGTGCCGTTGCTTATGTTACTTCTATCGGCAAAAGTGCCAAACAAGCTGGTATTTGCCAGTGTGGTGGGTATAAAGTTGGGTAAGTGTATCTCGTAACCTCTTCTTTGTTTGGTAAATATAAAGGGGTTAAACTTAGCAATGGTAAGCTTTGCTGGGGCTATTGGATTAGCAAAAGTAATGTTTATGTACATTGTATCGCTTGTGCCCATACCATTGGTCTTTATAGTATTGAACATTGAACCACCTACACGGGTGATTACTGGCTCAGGACTATCAAAGCAAATAATTACGGCTTTGTTTTACCCTGCCTCAGTATTGTTTGCATTGCGACTGATTAGGTTTTTTACCAGCGATTGACCTGTTACGCTACTAATATCGGCAGGTACTAATTCATCCAATTGAAAACCTAAACCGTTTTCAAACGAACCGCCTACGGCTTTCACTTTCACCTTCACTTTATACTCAATCACCTGCCCGTTGGGGTCTTGTACTTGTTGTATGTTAAAGTTTACGGCTAAATCATTAAAATCATAATCGCCCAAGGTAGGCCAAAGGTCTTCAAAAGCTATTGTAGCTACACTGTTTGCAGCAGGGTAATAGGTGTTAAATGCACGGGTAGCATCGTTTGGGTATTCATCATAAGCATCAAGTATGCCATCGCTATCAGCATCAGCTATACTTGGTGTGCCATAACCTTCAGGGTTGCAAGCACTGGTGGCTATATAACCTGAACAGCTTAAATTTGCGCCTACAAGGTATGCTCCACCTGTATTTG
Organism: Bacteroidia bacterium; assembly: GCA_037968475.1. GTDB lineage: Bacteria > Bacteroidota > Bacteroidia > UBA8524 > UBA8524 > SB11. The sequence goes on along the minus strand of JBBKVO010000002.1, from coordinate 4,128 downwards.
TCTCAATCCCATTAACGTCGCATAATGTACCCGATGTCATAGCTCCACCCGTTAAACTGGTGTTTCCCGCTACCTTTATAAAACCATCAACACCACTTATAAAGCCGGCACTTAAACTAAAGTTTGCAGTACTAATAAGTGAGGCAGGATATAAAGCTGTTGAAGGAAGAAACTGTGGCCCTGTAGTGTACATACTATATGTGCCTAGAACTTTTGCGAAGCCGTGATTTCCAAAACCACCATGTTGCAAAAGGTTCCCATCTACTTGTGTATGGCAGCTATTGCTTAAAAATCCTTCGGCAAACAAATCTAAGTTTCCTTTTACCCTTAAATAGTCGTAGTTATAAAAATAAACATACCCACCAATAAACATATCTCCTTCTATGTTCATTTCGCCATAGTTATAGCAATTGTATGCAGAATTTAAGCTGGGTATATAGCATGTACCGTAGTTGTATAATCCAGCTGCATTAAAACTGCTGCCCGTTGACGAATCGATAACAAGGCTGTCGCTCCAGTTTTGGGTAATATAAAATACTGCTGCATCAAACTTGTTAATTCGTATTTCTGATGCTTCAAGAAAATATAACTCGCTGTTTTCTCCAGGTTTAAAGTTTTTAAAAGTACCTGTGGCACATATTTTTGCTTTACTGTTGTTGCCCATAGTTACAGAAACATTACTGCCAATAACACCTGTAATACAAGCCGTTTCTTTAGCATTAATAACAATATTGCTGGTGGGGTTATTAAAAGTAACAGTGCAGCCTGTGCCACAATCCATACCCGATGCTTTGCGTATAGTATAAGCAGGAGGGGTATTTCCGTTTTTAAACAACGCGCTGGCAAACTGGTTGGCGGCTACTTTTTCAAAATTTTTGCTTCCATCAGGGTTTATTTTTTCTATATAGATAAAATCTAACCCTGCGGGCACGCGTAGTATATTAGTATACTCTCCATTGGCATTGGTTTGCCCTGTGCTGATAATCTTACCTGTTGAGGTAAGTTGGCATATATTTTTATGCCATACTTTGTGTTGGGGGTAGCATCGGCCACTTTTACCCGAACAGTTAGTTCTTTTTCAGTTTCAAAATTGAAATCTGCGGGCGATATCAAATTTTTTGCCTCAATATTTTGTGTAGCTGTTTTGTCTTCCTGTGATCCAAAAGGGTTTTCCCTTTTGCAGGCAGATAGGGTTAGCAATAGCATGCTAACCACAATTAGTTGTGTTTTCTTCATGATAAAAAGAAGGAGTAAATAAATCTCCTAAATAGCAGTGCAAATATAGTGTTGTAAGGTTTTTGCAATATTAAGATTAGTATAAAAAACAGGTATTTATATAAGTGGTTGTTTTTGTTATTTTGGTATATTTATTAATAATTGTTAAACTGCTTGGTATTGCTGTTTTATGGGGAAATATGTTTGTTAAAATTATTTATGTAAATAGCCGTTTTTCTTGTTTTAATGGAGATTACTTAATGCGGCTTTAAATAAAGAAAGCCCCACCAAATGGTAGGGCTTTCATATCAAGAAATTATATATAGTTAGTTATTTTTATTGTAGGCCAAACAGTTTCAGTATGTTTCTGTTGCCTGATGAGTTGGTGTACCAGTTGGTATTTGTAGTACCGCCTGATATTGCCCAATCATCAAAAAAGTTGTAGGCATCAGTTATTGCAATACGCTCTTGTGGGTATATAAAATCTTCGGGTATAAGTATTGCCCAAGGCATACCATTAGCATTTTTATAGTAAGTACTATTGCTTGGGTTACTACGGTCGTTAAAGGTGCCAAACAATTGTGTATCAGCAAGGTCGGTTGGTGCAAAGTTACCTAAGTGAACTTCGTATGCCCTTCTGCGGTTGGTGAAGATGAATGGGTTAAAATCTTCAATGCCCATTTTGCTATCAAGTACAGGGTTGCTAAAGCTAATATTTATGCGGATGGTATCGCTTGAGCCAACACCGTTTGCTTGTATAGTATTAAACATCGAGCCAGTGGTACGTTGCATACTAGGTTCCGGACTATCGTAGCAGATAATTACTGCTTTGGCTTGGCCTGCTTCGGTTTTGTTGCCACTAAGGGTTACAAGGTTGCGGGTTAATAATTGACCTGTTACGGTTTGTACATCACCCGGTACTACTTCATCTAATTGAAAGCCAAAACCATTATCAAATGATGCACCTACTGAGCGTACTTTCATTTTCACCTTCATATCTACCACTTTGTTATCAGCATTTAATACTTTATGTATGTTAAAAGCCAATGTCAAATCATTATAATCATAATCACCTTGTGATGGCCACAAATCTTCAAAAGCAAGTGTTGAAGTTGTAGTAGCATTAGGATAGTAACTATTAAATGCACGGTCGGGATCATTAGGATACTCATCTTGAGCATCGGGTACACCGTCATTATCAGCATCCTGTACAGTAGGTTGTCCAAAAACTTCAGGTTGGCAAGTACTAGAAGCTAAATAACCAGAGCAGCTAAGTGCAGCAGGCGATTGTATAGTGCCGTTGTTAGTCTCTACACCAGTGCTATCACAAAGGTCTATTTTACCTTTTACTTTCGAGCCACTATTAAGTGTAGTTGTAGCACTTACTTTTATTTTGCTGTTGTTGCTTCCTGTTCCTTCTATCTCTTTTTTAAGTACAAAATCTTTAGTACTTAAAAGTGCACCATTATCAAGTTTAGTATCACCCTTATCTTTTTGTTCAAAATTGTCGCCTACTTTTATAAAGCAGTTACTCCACAAGTAGCCGTCGTTTTCTAAGTCATCATTAACTTGCAGTTGGCAGTAATTATAAACATAGCCATGCTCGTAAATTTTCAAATCGTTACCAACATATATATAATGGTAGTTGTATAGTTTACCGTCTACCAATATATCTTTATCGCTTGAGCCTATTGTTGTAAGCGTACCATAGTTTTTGGTTATACCGTCTTCTTCAATCTCGATGTGTTTATTAGAATACATTTTACCGTTGTTTTCGGCATATCCTTTTATTTTAAACTCATCGTCAACCACAACACTATCACTCCAGTTATATAGTTTAGCATTTTCATGGTAAACTATTATTTTATTAGGGTTAATTACTGCACCTTCTAAAATGTATGCTTTACCTGAACCTTCAATTTTTAGTTCATCAAAGCTTCCGCTAGCACATATTCTAAGTACGCCTCCGCTTTTTACTTTTATATCAATGTTTCCGCTAAAAGTTCCTGTAAGTGAAACAGTTTCGCCATTGTTTACCGTAATATTGCTGCTGCGGTTATTGTATATGTGTGTACAACCTGTACTACAATTCATACCGCTACCCGATTTACGGAATATAAATGGATTTGGTTTTTCGTTGTCTTTAAATAGAGTAGATACAAATGGAGCAACTTTTACGCGCTCAAAACTGCTACTACCATCAGGGTTAATTTTTTCTATATAAACAAACTCTTCCCACGCAGCTACACGTATTTTGGTGCTAAACTCTGCATTTGCATCAGTAATACCTGTGGTGATAAGTTCACCTGTTGAGGGTACGTTGCTATACACTTTAATTACATAGCGTTGTCCGCTAACTGGGGTAGCAACTTTTACACGTATGCTAAGTTCTTTTTCAGTTTCAAAATTAAAACTAGTAGGCACCACAATATCTTTTGCAGCAACCACTTTCCCGTTTATAGAGTTGTTGGTGCCGTTATCTGGTGAGTCTACTTTAAAATCTCTTTTGCAACCTGCAAAAGCAATTAATGCTACAATAAAAGCTAATGATAATTTCTTGTTGTTCATCGTAATTCGTGTTAGTTAGTCCTACTTGACAGAACAAAAGTAGGCATCATGTTACATGTACTCAATACTTTTTGAACGAGTGGGGGATATATTATATAAGTGGCGTATATCGTGGATAAAGCACAAAAAATGTGTGAATAACTCTATTTCTGTTGTAAGTTTTTTGGAAAATGCTTCGTAACCCTTGTAAATACTAGGTTTGTTTGTTTTGTGCTGAATGGGGTATATTTTTATGTGAATGGTAGAGCCCTTTGGTAGCAACGGTTTTGGGGTGTTTCTTGTGTATATAATATGGAAAAAGCCTTTTGCACATGTGCAAAAGGCTTTTTCCATATTATATAAGAT
>JBBKVO010000001.1:0-318798 GCA_037968475.1 Bacteroidia bacterium | reverse complement strand
GAACGGGACATAACACTGCATTATCGCCCTTGCGGGCTGTCATCCTGAACGAAGTCGAAGGAGTGCGAAAGATAGTACAGGAAAAAACAATCCCACTACCGAGCGGACGCTCTATTATTTTGGGCACGAGCGGACGCTCGAGCCTGCTTCGACGTTCCTTCAAGCGTCCACGCTTGAAGTGTATTCTTGTTCGAGTCCACTCGAAATCTTGTTTGTAGCGGGACGCTGCCACTTACTATCTCGAAGCGAGGACGCTTCGAGGAACGGGGCTAATCCTAACTCGCGTTAATTAATAGATTTCAGTAGCTTTTCCGCTTCCTTTTTTCTTTTCTTATCGGTAAAAACAGTTCCCTTTAGCACTTCTTTGGCCTGTGCAGGTTGATTTTGTTTTATCAGCGTTTTTGCCTTTAACAAAGCAGCCAACTCATTATAAGGCAAAGGTCGAAAGATTATATTTTGCAAGCTTAGCAGGCAACTATCGTATTGCTGTACATCGTAATACGCTTGCGCATTTACGTAATTAATAGAATCTTGTTGTGGCGAGAATGCCCATATAGTGGTATTTAAATTATTTAGATTATCAAAATTGTTAAAATTGTTGGTCGACATATTTGATGGGTAAATATCCTGCTTTGTAACCTTTTTAGTGGGGTTAACATCAGCACCTTTTTTAAGTAAATCAACCACTTGGGGTGTTTCTACATTATCATCAAAAAATAAAACTGTATCTATTTGTGCAGGAGCAGTTGTTGCAGGCTGTACTCCGCTCTCTGTCCTTAAAACGTCGTCTCTGTGGTCATCATTAGTACTATTGCTGGCAGTAGCCAAACCTTTATCGTCAGTAGCTTTTGGCTTAGGCTCGGTTTCTTTTTTTGCCTGTGTTGGTGTTAACCTTAACTCCTCCACACTTTCTGTTGTAGTTTTTCGGGTATTGGTATCTATTGTAGTACTTTCTTGTTGTTGCTTATTATTTTGGGCTACTTGTTCGCTGGGCAGCACAGGCATATTATACCATGCAATACCCAAAGCTATCAATACCACAGCCGCTGCGCTACTGTACCACAAAACCGATAATCTTTTGCGTTTGGGCTTCAAATATTCATCAACATCAGCATTTATTTGGGCAACGGTTTGTGGCAATGTTTCTGGGTTTGCCAAACTATCTATCCCCTCTTTTATATCCGCACACAGTTCACACCCCTCTGCATGTTTTTGCAGAATAAGTATATCGGCAGGGCTAAGCGTTTTTTGCGCGTAGCCTTCCCACATGGTATTGCTTATGCAGTGTGTTGTATCCATAGTGCTATTGCCCAACTAAAAAGTATCCCTTTTTGGGCAAGTGTATTTTTTAAATTTCGTTTTCCGTTTTGTATAAAACTCTTCACCTCGTTGGTAGTATATCCCGTTTGCTGGCTCACCTCATCGTAACTCTTTTGTTGCAGGTAAAACAAGTCAATACACACTCTTTGTTTATCGTTTAGCTGCACCATTGCACTTTCTAGTGCTTGCAACTTATGCTCTTTATCTCCCCCCTCTCCTTCTTGATGCAATAACTCTTCAAATTGCACAAAAAAATCTTCATTTTCTTCTTGCACATCATTTACCAATACTTCCATCACAGGTTTGCGCAATTGCATCAGGCAATAGTTTTTGCAAACGCTATAAAGCCAACTTTTAAAATTTTGGGGACTGTGCTTTTTTAAATCAGTAAACAGCTTTTCAAAAATAGCCATACTGGCATCTTTGGCGGCATCTTCATCTTTCAGGTATTTATGGCAAACCGTGAAACTGAGCAACGAGTGGCGTTTAAACAACTCGCCCACCACATTTTTGTTGTGGGTATTTTGGTAGCTGGCTACCAATTCTTCGTCAGTTTTATACGGGCTGTTGATAGCCATTTAAAAAGAAGGCTAAATATTTTTTTGGTTAGTGTTTATGGAATTTAGCAAACCTAAGCATCAAATATTAAACCAAACACATTAACATATATGAAACATCTATTTTTAGCCCTTACCATTGTATGCTGTGGTATTATCAAGGCACAAACCACAAAAACTATTAATGCCAAATTAGATAAGGCTACTGTTTACCTTCAAGGGGCACACTTGTACTATACTGAAAATGTGAGCTTGCACACCGGTGTAAACGAGTTTGCTTTTGAAAACATATCGCCTTATATCAACCAAGCATCGCTGCAAGCCATTGTAAAAAGCGGAGTGGTAATGGATATGAAATATGAGTTGATGTACGAGGAAACAAAACCAAAAGCAGTTATTTTAAAAAAATACGAGCGCGAAATTCAACAAGTGTCAGATTCGCTTGAAGATTTAAGCTATGATGATAAGGATATTGACAACAAGCTAAAGGTATTGGCTACCGAAAAAAATATGCTGCTAAGTAACCGCCTTATTAAGGGCGACCCTTTGCGAGATTCGCTGCCACTATTGCAACAGGGTATGGCCTTTTTAAAAGTAAAACTAAACGAGATATACGCCGAGGAACTAAAACACGAGAGAACAAAAAACAATATTGCAAAAAAACGTGCCTCGCTAAACACCCGCCACAAAACATTGTTGCTACTTCAAAATGGTGATATAAACCCCAACCAAGAGGCTAAACCCATACACAGAGTTTTAATAACAGTATATAGCGAGGTGTCGGTATCTAACACATCACTAAGTTTTAACTACTTTATACAAAATGCCAATTGGATACCCGCTTACGATTTGCAAGCATCATCAGCAAGCAGTACTTTAAAACTGAATTATTTTGCCAATGTAACCCAAAACTCAGGCCTTGATTGGAAAAACATTCCGCTAACCCTAAGCACATCTACACCTACACAAAATAATACTAAACCTGTGCTTAGCCCTTGGTATTTAAGCTATCAAGTGTACAACAATTTTGCATCACCTTCTACCAACTCAATAATGCCATTAAAAAAAGAATCGCTTAATTTTAGAGATGGTAATGATGCCAAAACCGATTTAAGCGCGGCATTAGATTATATAAATGTAACCGAAAACTTGCTAAGGGTTGAATATGAAATAAAACTAAATTATACCCTAAACAGTGATGGTAAAACGCACAAGGTGCTTATTGATGATAAAAATGTGCCTATGGTGTTGCAGTTTGCCGCTATACCCAAACTAAGCTCTGATGCTTTTTTAATGGCGCGTATAACAGGATGGGAGGAGATGAATATAATACCAGGTGGTGCCCGTTTGTATTTTGACGGCTCGTTTGTGGGCGAAATGTACCTAAACCCACAAACTACTGATGATACTTTGAGTGTGAATTTGGGCAGAGATAAAAGTTTTGCCACCAGCCGCAAAAAAATAAAAGAAAAACGCAAAGAGCGTTTTATTGATAACGACAAGGTAGAAACCCGCACTATTGAGTTGGTGGTGCGCAATACCAAAAACCAAACTATTGATATTGAGGTGGAAGACCAAATACCTGTAGTAAGCGGTACCAGCGAAATAAAGGTAACATTAAAGGATAGCGACGGTGCTGAACTTGATGCCCCAAGCGGCAGCCTAAAATGGAAACTAAAATTAAAGCCCAAAGAGGCTAAAAAAATACAATTTACATATGAGATACGTTATCCAAAAGATAAACCCGTAGCAGGGCTATAAATACACTAATAAGGTAGGATTAGTAGAATAAGTAAGGGGTGCAGTTATACAATTGCACCCCTTACTTATTTTATTCTATAAATTTGCTTTAACACAAATAGTTTTTACTATTAAGGCATTTCAGGTACCGAGTCTTTTACAGCATCAATCTTGTTTTTGTAGTGATTGAAAATAGAGTCCGCTTTTTCCTTTTCAGTTTTTACCTTTTGTTCAATCTTTTCATCTACCTCTTTCTCTATCTTTTCCTCCTCCTTCTTTTCTTCAGAAGTTTGGCAAGAGAAAAGCAACAAACAGGTGGCTAGGGCTAAAATGTGCTTCATGTTTTTTTCTGAAAATTTAGGCAAAAAAAAAGAGTGCATTCGCACCCTTCTTTAATTTCATTCTTTTTGTTAAAAGAAAGAAATGAATTACATAGCTTTTTCAGCGTGAGCTGCAGTGTCGCTGTGAGTTGTATCAGCAGGAGTTGCTTCAGTTTCAGCAGCTTCAGCTTCAGCTTGGTCATCAGCTTGTTGCTCAGTTTGAGCAGCAGTGTCTTCAGATCCTTCAGTTTTAGTGTTGTTTTTGCAAGCTACGAAAGACATTACAGAAACGATGGTTAACAGAGCAAATACTTTTTTCATTTTTTTTGGTACTTTTAAAATTCCGTGCAAAGGTAGAATTTTTAAGATACCATGCAAGTTTACTAAATTATTTTTTTCTAAAAAATATCCGAAGGGGTACCCCATTAAAGTTAAACTCCTCTCGTAGCTTGTTTTCTAAGAATCTTTTGTAGGGTTCACGAATATATTGCGGTAGGTTACAAAAAAACACTAAAGTGGCTGCTCTACTTTTCAATTGGGTTATATATTTAATTTTTACATACTTACCCTTATAGGCAGGTGGTGGCGTATTTTGCACCACAGGCAACATAAAATCGTTAAGTTTTGGTGTGCTAACCCTTTTTGAAAGATTTTCATACACCTCACCTATTTTTTCCATTGCCTTGTATATACGTTGCTTGTTTAGAGCTGATATAAACAAAACAGGATAATCGGTAAAAGGAGCTGTTTTTGTTTTCATCTCTGCCTCGTAATCGCGAGCAGAGTTGGTATCCTTTTCATCCGTCAAATCCCACTTATTCACCAAAATCACAATACCCTTTCCATTTTTTTCTGCCTGATGCAAAAGATTAAGATCTTGGCTTTCTAAACCCTGTGTAGCATCAATCATTAACACACACACATCACACTCTTCAATAGCTTTTAATGAACGCATTACCGAGTAAAACTCAATATCCTCGCTCACTTTACCTTTTTTGCGTATACCCGCAGTATCAATCAGCAAATACTCGTGCCCATAGGCTTTGTAATGCGTATGTATAGTATCTCGCGTAGTACCTGCAATAGGTGTAACAATATTTCTATCCTCACCCAAAAGTGCATTTATCAATGATGATTTACCTACGTTTGGTCTGCCCACAACAGCTATTTTGGGCACATTCTCCAAAGTATCTTCAGCAGCTGCGGGAGGTAGTGCTTTTAGCTCTTTCACCACCTTATCCAAAATCTCGCCTGTTCCGCTGCCCGATACTGACGAAATAGGATATACTTCACCCAAACCAAACGAGTAAAACTCGGCTATATCACCCAATTGGTTGTTATTATCTACTTTGTTTACCAGCACCATCGAAGGTTTTTTGCTTTTGCGTAGCAAATTGGCAAAATCGCTGTCAAGGTCCGTTATACCCGTACTCACGTCCACCATAAACAAAAGCATATCCGCTTCATCTATCGCTATTTTCACTTGGCTGCGTATAGCAGTTTCAAAAACATCTTCGCTATGCTCTACATATCCGCCTGTATCAATCACCGTAAACTCGTAATCAGTCCATTCTGCCTTTCCATAGTGGCGGTCTCGGGTAACCCCGCTTGAATCATCAACAATTGCTTTTCTACCACCTACAAGGCGGTTAAACAAGGTTGATTTACCCACATTGGGGCGGCCTACTATTGCAACAATTCTTCCCATCTTATTAAATTAATCTGCAAAAGTACGCACTTTATGCGGATTGATACACAAACTACTTAGCAAAGGCTTAATAATCAGTACCTATTTTTGCATTATTTGATAGCATAATGCCACAAAACACCCGAAAGCGCAAAAAGAAAAAATTAAAGGCCAAAACCCTATGGCGGGTAGCGCGTCGTACACTTGTCAGTCAAAAAGAAAGCCCCAAAAGGCGTGCACAAAGTGTTGCCTTGGCAGCATTCATGTCGTTTATACCCTTGTACGGATTACAAACCATACTAGGCGTTTTTTTGGCTTTTGTGCTACGGCTAAACAAGCTATTAGTTATAGTGCTTATAAATATTATCACCCCATACCCCTTAGTTCCATTGATTATTTATCTTAGTTTCAAAGTAGGTGGATGGTTTGTTAACAATCCTGCACAGGTAGGTAAATACGAGAGTTTCTCGTGGCAACTGCTTCAAGATAATTTAGCACAATACCTTGTAGGGGGGTTGTTGTTAGCCCTAGCAATGGGCAGCTTATTGGGTAGTCTCTCCTATCCTTTATTTGTATATTTACAAAAACGCACAAAAAACAAAGCCAATACCACGGTTGTTTAAAATGCTTAATGAAAAAAGAACATTTACCAAAAAAGAACTGTCTTGTTTGCTACAAGCCCTTTACTTGATGAAAAAAAGTGGAAAAAGAGTTGAGAGGAAGTAAAGTATTGCCACAAAAAGTGTAGAGCACAGAAAATGAACAATTTGGATAAATAATGTACTTTTATGCGTAGGTTGCTAGTATAACCTTAATGTGATATTTTTGCTTAACCCTACCTAGACAATCAAAAAAACAATATGACTTTAAAAAAAGCTCTTTTATTTGGCCTTATATTTTTTGCACTAGTAGTGGCTTATGTTTGGCGTTTTGTATACAATCAAGACCACCAAAATATTGAAAAAACAAAAGCCAAATACAAAGTAAGTGCTATTGATTTGGTAACCGAGTTTGAAAACAAACACGATAGTGCTTGGAAAAAATATAACGAACAGGTGCTTGATATAACAGGCACTGTAAGCGCTATAATCCCCAACGATTCTATAAGCTCTGTTGTTTTTAAAGTAAACAACAACTACGAAATATATTTTGAGGTATACCCTCAGCATAATGATGCTGCTAAACAACTAAAAGCCAACGATGCCATTACTATACATGGGCAGTTTACAGGCGCAGAGAAACCTGATACAGATTTTGAAATAAGCGGTTTATTGAGGTTAAAAAAATGTTCGATTAGCCGATAATACCAATGCCATTTATGAAGAAAACTTTAGTAGTTATTGCACTAGCAATACCTTTTGCCTTAGGCATAAACAGTTGTAAGCACATACCCGACTATACCAATTTTATAAAAGACTCCACATCAGTTAGCAGCAATTGCGACCCTGATACAGTATATTACGAAAACGATATACAACCTTTGCTTACATCAAGTTGTGGGATATCGGGCTGCCATGATGCAGGTACACGTGAGAAAGGTATAAGTGTTGCTAACTATGCTGATGTACTAAACAGTGAGTTAGTAGTACCCAACCGCCCCGATAAAAGCGATATAATAGAGGTTATAACCTCAAACAACAGTAATAAAGTAATGCCCCCTCCCCCTCGTTCAAAACTAACAAGTGAGCAGGTAGCAAAAATAAGTAAGTGGATTTCGCAAGGAGCACGTAATAATAAATGTACCAGCGATTGCGATAGCAACCAATTTAAGTTTGCTGCCAATGTGCAACCTATAATTGAAAATGTTTGTAAAGGATGCCACAGTGGTACTTTTCCTTCGGGTGGGATTTTACTAACCAATTATGGCGAGATAAAAACACAGGCTGATAATGGGAAATTATTAGGCACTATCAGCTTTCAACAAGGGTATAAACCTATGCCTGATGGCGGCCCAAAAATGCCCGACTGTAAAATTGCGATAATCCGTAAATGGATTCAAGCCGGAGCACCTAACAATTAATTAAATTTTTAACGTGTACATTTTTGGCATGAAAATGTATTAATGTTTAAACAAGAAACTCATTAAAAAATATCATTATGAAAAAATTTATTGCAATAGCACTTTTTGCTTTCACAGCCCTTAGCACTTTCGGGCAAGTGAAATACCTTACACGCACAGGTCATGTATCTTTCTTTTCTGATGCTGCTTTAGAAGATATTGAAGCACACAACCACCAAGCAACAGCACTTTTAGAAGCTAGTACAGGCAAATTAGCCTATAAAATACCCATTAAAAGTTTTGAGTTTGCAAAAGCATTAATGCAAGAGCATTTTAATGAAAACTACATGCAATCAGACAAGTTTCCTGAAGCTACTTTTGATGGTGTAATTGCTGATATAAGCAAAGTAAACTTTAATAAAAGCGGCACGTATAAAGTATCTGTTACGGGCAAACTAACCATACATGGTGTAACTAAAGATGTAAGTGTACCAGGCGAGGTAATTGTTGATGCTGCTAACAAAAAAGTTACTACCAAGGCCAACTTTAACATTGCCTTGGCCGACTATGGTATAAAAAACGATAAAGCCCAAAAGATTTCTGATACGATAGAAATAAGGGTAGATACAGAAATGTCCATTAAGAAGTAAAAAAGCAAAATAAAAAAATCCGGTTGCTCGGGTTTTTCGTATTTATACTAACCTATGCAAAAATTAATACTTGTGATAGCCGTGCTGGTGCTAAGCCTATCGGCCTGTTATTACGATAACGAAGAAGAATTGTATCCACAAGCCGGCAGTGGTGGGTGCGATACGGCAACTACAACATACGCTGCTGTTATCTCTAAAATAACAGCTACAAGTTGTGCTTTATCAGGCTGCCACCAAGGAACAAATGCAAGCCGTACTATTGGTAGCTTTGAAAATCATGAAGAGATAAAGAAGTATTTAGACATTAATAAACAACGCTTTATTGATGCAATAAATCACAATGCAGGTGCACCAACCATGCCAAAAGGAGGCTCGAAACTGGCACCTTGTGATATAAAGAAAATTGAAAAATGGATTAATAAAGGATACCTAAACAACTAAGCTATGAAAAAAATTATACTAAGTTTTGCGGTATTCCTTTTCATTATCCCTGTTGTATTTTCTCAACCCGGTGGAGGATTATTGGATGAGTTGGACGAGATAACAAAAGACGACAAACAAGAGCCCGATTATGCTTTTGCTACTTTTAAAGGTGTACGCCTAATAAATGGGCATAGTGTAGAAATACCCGCCAAAGGCGAGATGATATACATGATAGCCCACCGTTTTGGAAGCATGGAAAATGGCTTTTATGATATGTTTGGCTTGGATAGGGCAACTATGCGCATGGGTTTTGAGTATACATTACCTACCGATTTTTTGTGTGTGGGTATAGGCCGCAGTACCTACAACAAAACCTACGATGCTTTTATAAAAGCAAAGCTATTTCGCCAACAAAAAGGTGCAAAAAATTTCCCGTTTACTATTACCTATGTGGCGGATATAGCCATGACTAATTTGCGTTGGACTAACCCCGAGCGCAAAAATTATTTCAGCTCACGACTTATGTATATGAATCAGTTGCTTATCGCTCGGAAATTCAACAGCAATTTATCACTACAACTAATGCCCACTGTACTGCACAAAAACCTTGTACACACACTTGATGAGCAAAACACAACTTTTAGCATGGGTATTGGTGGCAGAATGAAGCTAACCAATCGTATATCGATAAATGCTGAGTATTTTGGCTATATACCCGGACAAAAATTACCACAAATTGAAGGTAAAAACATACCTAATACCTTTGCTATTGGATTTGATATAGAAACTGGCGGGCACGTATTTCAGTTACAATTTACCAATGCCAATGCCATGTATGATGGTGGCTATATAACCGAAACCACTACAAACTTTTTTGCCCCACAAGGCCGAGGGTTGCATTTTGGCTTTAACCTTACCCGTACTTTCAGCTTCAAAAAAAATAAAGGCGAGTAGTTTTGTACTGCCTTGCGGCACAAATATTGCATATTAGTATACCCATGTACGCGAAATACCTTTTATCCGTAAGTTTATTTTTATTATTCGGCACTACTATGCAGGCAAACGATACCACAAAAGTGCCCATAGTTAGTTTTGACTATGTGCAGCAGGTTTTGCAACAAAATGATAATGACACCACATACATTATTAATTTTTGGGCTACTTGGTGCAAACCCTGCGTAAAAGAACTGCCCTACTTTGATAGCCTGCAAACCAAATATGCCGGCAAAAAGATAAAAGTGCTTTTGGTAAGCCTTGATTTTAAGAAAAACCACGAAAAAATGTTACTTCCTTATGTAGAGAAGCACAACATAAAAACACCCGTAGTTTTATTGCACGCTCCCGATGCCAACGCTTGGATTGATAAGGTAGATAAACGTTGGAGTGGTGCTATACCTGCCACTATAATTTTTAAAAATCAACGTCGTGAGTTTTACGAAAAAGAGTTTCATGCACAAGAATTATATACCTTAGTAGAAAGCTTTTTATAATTTTAACCCTAAACTATTTTATAACATGAAAAAAATACTTGTTTACGCATTTGCATTAATCACCCTAGGGGCTATTACAACAGCCGCTACTTACAAAACTACTGCTATGAAAAAAGGAGGATATGAAATTGGTGATGAAGCCTCTGATTTTAAACTTAAAAATGTTGACGGTAAAATGGTATCGTTAGCCGATTTTAAAGATGCTAAAGGCTTTATAGTAATATTTACCTGCAACCATTGCCCCTATGCTATGGCTTACGAAGATCGTATTGTAGCTCTTGATAAAAAATACAAAGAAAAAGGTTACCCTGTTATTGCTATTAACCCTAACGACCCTGAGGTAAATGCAGATGACAGTTATGAAAACATGATTGTACGCGCTAAAGAAAAAGGCTTTACTTTCCCTTATTTGTTTGATGAAGGACAAGAAATATATCCTGAGTTTGGAGCTACACGCACTCCGCACGTATATATATTAAAAAAATCTAAAGGCAAAAACGTAGTAAGTTATATAGGTGCTATTGATGATAACTACGAGGATGAAACTGCTGTGAACACCCGATATGTAGAAAATGCAGTTGATGCTTTAATAGCCGGCAAAACACCCAGCCCTGAAACTACCAAAGCAATTGGTTGTAAGATTAAAGCAAAAGACTAATTCTCTTGCTAACAAAAAAATACAAAGCGGGGCAAATGCTCCGCTTTTTTTATGTTTATAATTTTGCTGCCGGCTCGAGCATCCGCTCGTGCCCACAATAATTGAGCGTCCGCTCAAAGTCATCCTCGTACCCATTTCTCTAACGCAAAATCAAGCCTCAAGGGGGATAATTCAGTACAATAAAAATCTGTTCCAGTCATGCTAAATTTCGTTTAGCATCTCCTCGCCAATAATCACAGTATATACTAATTAACTCTCAAGTCTTAATGGCAATGGGAAAGAGATAACAACTGTACTTGACCGCCAAACATCCATCCGATTTTAAACAAAAAAAATCCCTGCCAAATGGCAGGGATTTAATAAAATCAAAGTCTTAATTATTTATTGGGATTAGTACCACAAAGTATTTTGACTCACTTTATCATCACCACTTAAGTTAAAGGCAATAGCTTTAGGTTCTTTCCAGCTATCAGCATCATTTTGTTCGATGATAAACAACTTGTATACACCTAGCTCGCCTGTTAAACGTAGGGCTGCACCCAAATCACTAAGTTTTTTAATACGGTATTTTGATGAAAAATTGGTAAACTCTGCTCCTGCGCTTACTATATCATAGTTCACACCAGCGGCCAAGTCGTCAATCTCAGTTATACCACCTTTGCTTACAGTACCTTTATTGTTTTTCGATTTAGCATTCTTGCTATCAGTTTTAGTACTGCGTAGCGATACAGAACCATTATCGTTTTTCAATAATTTGTATTGTCCACCACTTTCTACTACTGATATGGCAATTCTTTCTAGGCTGTTAGGGGTTATTTCAACAGTTTTAATATCAACAGTTTCTTTGCCTTTAGCAGTTAGTAAAGTAAGTTTTACTATATCTCCAGGACGTACATTTTCAAGTTCGCCAAGTACTTCTGCATTATTGCGAACCTCTTTACCGTTTACAGAAAATATTTGTGCACCAATTTTGTTGGCCAATACCGCTGCGGCAGGAGAACCTGCAATAACCGATTTAAGAACAGGTAAAGTATCGGCAAGTACCCAAGGGCTAGCTCCAAACCAAGTCATCCACTCTTCATAGGTATAGGCTTGTTTTACTTCAAGACCAACATAAGCACGACGTACCAAACCTTTATTGGTAACAATATCATCTAAAAGACGTGTGCATATTTCATGCTCAAGTGCAAAGTTTATTTGTGGTTGCCACAATTGCTCATCACCACGAGGTGCAAAAGCTATTTGAGAGTTTATACCCACAACTTCGCCTTTTTGGTTCACCAAAGGGCCACCACTATTACCCCATATTACAGTAGCAGTACTTTGTAAAAAGCCAAACTTACCTGTAACACCATTACGCACACGATTTTTAGCACTTATAATACCATCAGTAACAGTATAAGGATAATCACCTAAAGGATTACCGATTGCAAAAACCCTATCGCCAATGCGTGGAGACGCTCCTGTAAAGGCAATACTTGCTATTTCTCTACCCGGAGGAGTAACAAACTCCAACACGGCAAAATCAAAATAAGAATCACCGCCAAGCACTTTCACTTCGTATTTAGAGCGATCAACACTAAATACGTATAGCGCACCATTTTCGTCGGCTGCATTTTCAACCACGTGGGCATTAGTTATTACGTATTTCTTTCCGTTTTTCTCAACCACAAAGCCAGAGCCTGATACTTTGGTACTACCCAAATCAAGCATTTTTTCGTAGGCTTTTTGTGCGTTAGATACACCGTCTCTAAAACCTAATGCCTTTGCATTAGCATCTGTTTTATAAACAGCAACAGTTACAACAGCACCAATTGCTTTATCAAGCATATCGGCATCATTTTTTTGTGCACTTACACTACTAAGTGTAAATACAAAGGCTACTAACAGGGTAAACAATCGAGTTGCTACCTGTGTAGGTTTTAAAGTTAAAAGTGTCATAGGTTTACTTGTTGATAAATTAGCTATCGAATTCATTTATTACAATATTAGGTTTTTCAAAATATTAAGTTACATGGTTTTATTCATTAGTAACTGCGAAAGGTAAATGCCAAAAATAAAAAAAGTAATAGCACATACCTTAAATGTTTAGTCAACAGTTTATTTCAGTAATAAAAATGCCAAAATAATATTTTTTGGCGGAGTTAATTTACATTTGCATAAACACATTAAAGCTAAACCCAAAACTATTTAACAAGATTTGGGTTGTTTAGTAAAAGTGATTTAGTAGCCTTTTGGAACAAGAACTAACATCGGCGCGGAAGAAAGCGCACATCGACTTGGCTTTTCAGTCCCAAGTTTCACAAATACAAACCGATACCCGTTTTTATTACGAACCTGTATTGGCGGCACACCCTACTGAAATTAATTTTCCTACCCCCTTTGTCGGCCGTCAGTTAAATGCCCCTTTGTGGGTAAGCAGCATGACTGGTGGTACTGAAATGGCGGGGACTATAAACCGAAACCTTGCACGCGCTTGCCAAAAATTTGGTATGGGCATGGGCTTGGGAAGTTGCCGTATAGTATTAGATAGCGATGAGCATTTACCTGATTTTGCCCTACGGGGATTAATAGGTGATACACAACCTTTTTATGCCAATTTGGGCATAGCACAAGTGGAAGAATTGCTGGCACAAGGTAGAATAGATAAAATAACTGAGCTGGTAAAAAAACTGAATGCTGACGGTTTGATAATACACATCAACCCAATGCAAGAGTGGTTGCAACCCGAAGGCGATATAATACAACATCCACCCATTGACACAATAAAACGTGTATTGGATAAGTTGGATATAAAGCTAATAGTAAAAGAAGTAGGGCAAGGTATGGGGCCAAAAAGTTTAGAAGCCCTATTCTCATTACCACTACAAGCTATTGAGTTTGCAGCACTTGGAGGTACAAATTTTGCTAAATTAGAGTTGATACGCGGCACTGATAGCGATAACAACTTATATGGTGAATTGGCCTATATAGGACATACCGCACAAGAAATGTCGGGTTTTGCCAACCAAGTTCTTCAAAAATTGGGTGATAAAGCCCTTTGCCAGCAAGTAATACTTTCAGGCGGAGTAAAAAACTTTTTAGACGGCTATTACCTAATGGAAAAAACCAACTGCAAGGCTATATACGGGCAGGCATCGGCGTTTTTAAAACACGCCGCCTCATCATACGAAGAGTTGGAGTATTATATAGAAAAACAACTGCAAGGCCTTGCCCTTGCCAAAGCATTTTTAACGGTAAAATAGATTCGCCCTTAATACACAGGCTTGATTTTTGTTATATTTGAGAAGTATGAAAACAGTAGAGTTAAATATAGATGAAATTAGATCCCCTAAGGAGCTTACCCAAATTCTACAAGATAAGCATTTACAAAAAGGGGATAGTCTAGTTTTACGAACAGATTATGATAAATTCATAATGATATTGGCTTTTGCAGCCATTGCTATTATTGCTTCAGGAATATTAAGAGATAAAAAAAAGGAAGAAGAGGGGGAAGAATTATTAAGTAATTTATTGGCCAAATACGATACTGCTGAAGAGTTGGAAAGAGATATAGAAAAAGAGTATGGCATACACATAGAAATTGAAACCAAAAGCCCCTTAGATAAAGCTTTTGGTTTATGGAGGAATTATAACATTGATTCTGAAACCCTTAGAAAAGAAGCATGGCAAAGGAAAGGGTAATTTTATGCGACACAAATATTTTAATAAAACTGCTTCGTGGTGATGAGGCAACAAAAAAATCTCTCGAAAAAATCGGCTCAAACAATATTGCCTTTAGTATAATTACTCATGCTGAGATATTGTATGGCACAAAGAAAAATGACTTCGACGAAA
Organism: Bacteroidia bacterium; assembly: GCA_037968475.1. Taxonomy (GTDB): domain Bacteria; phylum Bacteroidota; class Bacteroidia; order UBA8524; family UBA8524; genus SB11. The sequence continues at coordinate 304,117 of JBBKVO010000001.1, read as the reverse complement.
TGAGACGATTATTATCAAGCTTTAAAATTTATCACATTACCGAAGAAGCATCCAGAATTTTTAATGGCATAATAATAAACTACATTACATCTCACCGAGTACAAATACCTGATGCTCTCATAGCCGCTATTACAATAGCGAATGATGTTCAGTTATACACAGAAAATAAAAAAGACTTTGATTTTATCCCTGAGATAAAACTTTACAAACCATAGAATAAATTACAAGAATGGAAGCAGTAAGCGGATTTTCAAAATTATCAAAAGAAGCAAAACTTGAATGGCTTAGCAGCCACACAGGCGACCCTGAAAAAGCATACGAACTTTTAACCAGCTATTGGCACAACAACCCCAAGTTGCAAAAGCTGCACGATGAATTTGCCGAAAATACCCTTAGCAATTTTTACCTTCCTTATAGTATAGCCCCAAATTTTCTTATCAATGATAAGATGTATGCCATACCTATGGCTATTGAAGAAAGTAGCGTGGTAGCAGCAGCAGCCAAAGCGGCTAACTTTTGGCTAACACGTGGCGGTTTTAAAACTACTATTATTAGCACCACCAAAATAGGTCATGTGCATTTTGCCTACTATGGCGATTGGGAAAAACTGTTGACCTTTTTTAATGAGATAAAACAACACTTTTTTGATGATACTGCTGATATTACTGCCAATATGCGCCAACGGGGCGGTGGTATATTAGATATACAACTGATAAACAAAACCCTTGAAGAGCCCAACTATTACCAACTGCTAGCCACTTTTGAAACGTGCGATAGCATGGGGGCTAACTTCATCAACTCGTGTTTAGAGCAGTTTTCAAAAACATTTCAATCAGCTATTGAGCAAGACGCTAGGTTTACCCAGCGTGAGAAAGAACTTACCATTATAATGTGTATTCTATCAAACTACACGCCTGAGTGTATTGTACGCACAGAAGTAAGTTGCCCTGTTGAGGATTTGGAAGACGAAAAGAAAGACTATACATGGCAAGAGTTTGTTAAAAAGTTTGAGATGGCCGTGCATATAGCCCGTATAGAACCTTACCGCGCTACCACAAACAACAAAGGTATTTTTAATGGTATAGACTCGGTAGTATTGGCAACGGGTAACGACTGGCGCGCCATTGAAGCCTGCGGACATACCTACGCCGCACGTACAGGGCAATACCGCAGCCTTACCGATGTGGAGGTAAAAGACGGTATATTCCGTTTTTGGCTGGATTTACCCCTATCTATGGGCGTTGTGGGTGGACTTACCACGCTACACCCTATGGTTAAATTTTCATTAGAAATTCTTAATCACCCCAGTGCACAAGAACTAATGGGCATTACTGCCACTGTTGGTTTAGCACAAAACTTCTCGGCACTTCGTTCATTAGTTACATCGGGCATACAAAAAGGGCACATGAAAATGCACCTGCTAAATATTTTGAACCAATTGGAAGCTACCGACGAAGAGAAAAAACTGATTGTTAAACATTTTGAAAAAGATACCGTATCGCATCAAGCCGTAGTGAAAAAGTTTTGTGAATTGCGTGGAGTAGCTACCTTAGCCGATATTAAAAAATAACTATGCAACACTACCACAGCAATGGAAAACTATTGCTATTTGGTGAATACTTTGTACTAGAAGGCGCACAAGCCCTTGCCATACCTACGCAGTTGGGGCAAAGCCTTACTATTACCTCACAAACATTTTTAGTAAAAGGGCTAAACTGGAAAAGTTTTGACCACGAAGGCAAACTGTGGTTTGAGGTTTATTTTGATGAAAATCTGGATATAAAACACACCACCGATACCGAGATAGCTCGCACCCTGCAAACCATACTTTTTGCTGCAAAACAACTTAACCCCGACTTACTGCACGGCGATTTTTATTTCGATGCCGAAACCCACTTACAGTTTCCCCGTCAATGGGGTTTGGGCAGCAGCAGCACACTTATAGCCAATATAGCCCAATGGGCACAAGTAGATGCTTTTAATTTATTCTTCAACTCGTTTAAAGGCAGCGGCTACGATATTGCCTGCGCTATTAGTCCCCAACCTATTCTATATCAACTAAAAGAAGAAAAAGCCCTTTGGCATACTGTTAATTTCGACCCTCCTTTTGCAGAAAATATAGCTTTTGTGTATTTGGGTAAAAAACAAAATAGTAGAGAAGGCATACAGCATTTCACACAAAAAAATCGTCCATTAGATAAAGAAAGTAAACTGATAAGCGCAATTACACAAAAAGCCCTAAGCTGCAATACTATTGATAGTTTTATAGCGTTGATGGGTGAACACGAAGAAATTGTGGCACAGGCTTTAGATTTAAGTAAAGTGAAAGACTTATATTTCAACGATTTTGAAGGCGAAGTAAAATCGCTAGGGGCATGGGGAGGAGATTTTGTGATGGCAGCCGCCCGTTTACCTTTTGTTGAAATAAAGGACTACTTTATAAACAAGGGGTTTACTACTATTGTACCCTATAACGAAATGAGGAGGCACTAAAATGCACCAAACACAACACATAAGCGACAAAAACAATATTGAAGAAGGTAGCGTTACGTGGAAAAGTCCGTCTAATATTGCTTTGGTAAAATATTGGGGCAAACATGGGGTTCAACTTCCATCCAATCCTTCGATAAGTTTTACCCTTAGCGAAAGTTATACCCAAAGCACCCTTGAGTATACCCGAAAGGAGGAAAAGGGATTTGATATACAAGTGTTGCTTGATGGCGAAAAGAACGAAAAATTTACCCAAAAGATATTAGGCTTTTTTGAAAAGATACAAGCCGAATTGCCTTTGGTATCACAATATAGTTTTGTGCTAAAAACACACAATTCATTTCCACACAGTAGTGGTATAGCTTCATCAGCATCAGGCATGAGTGCCCTTTCGCTATGCCTACTATCGCTAAATGAGTTGGCAAACGGTGCACAAGGCGACGAAGCCTTTTATCAAAACTCATCGTATTTAGCACGCATCGGCTCAGGCAGTGCAGCACGCTCGGTATATGGTGGTTTGGTTGTTTGGGGACGACACGCTGAAATTATTAACAGCAGCGACGAGTTTGCTACCCCCTACCCTTTTGAGGTTAACCCTGTATTTGACACCTTTAACGATACCATACTTTTAATACACGAAGGCGAAAAAAATATATCAAGCACTGTAGGTCATTCTATGATGACCCGCCACCCCTTTGCACGCCAACGTTTTGAAGAAGCACGCACCAATCTATCGCGATTAGTGTCAGTTCTCCGTGCAGGTGATTTAACTGAGTTTGGGCAAATTGTAGAAAGTGAAGCCTTAATGTTGCACGCATTAATGATGTGCTCTACGCCACCCTATATTTTAATGAAACCAAATACTTTGGCTGTAATTGAAAAAATATGGGATTTCCGCAAACAAAACAGCGTTTCGTTGTTTTTTACTTTAGATGCAGGTGCAAACGTACATTTACTATATCCTGAAGCCGACAAGCAACTTATTAACAGTTTTATAGAAAGCGAGTTGGCTGCTTATTGTGAAAATAAAAAGTATATTTGCGACCACGTAGGAAAAGGGCCTGAACTTATTGCCTAATGATTAAAGAATCGCTGTTTTACGCCAAAATATTACTGTTTGGCGAATATGGTATCATCGAAGACTCGATGGGCTTATCTATCCCGTATAATTTTTACAGGGGTAAAATGTCGTTTGAGGCTTCGCAAAACCTAACAGCCGATAAAAAATCTAACGCCGACCTAAAAGATTTCCACCATTACCTTTCTTCTTTAAAAACAAACGGCGAGTTAATTCCCGATTTGGATTTGGTTGCTTTTGAGGCAGATATAGAAAAAGGTATACATTTTGATTCAAGCATACCACAAGGGTATGGTGTAGGAAGCTCAGGCGCAGTAGTTGCTGCCATATACGAGCGATATGCCAAAACCAAACTGATAGCCAAAGACAATAGCGATAGAAGCGACCTTTTGCAGCTAAAAAGCACTTTTAGCCAAATGGAATCGTACTTTCACGGTAAAAGCAGTGGACTTGACCCTTTGATTTGCTATCTTAATATTCCTATTTTAATAAAATCTAAAACCGATTTAGGTACTGTGGGCTTGCCCGGTGCAGCCACACAAGGAGAAGGTGCTATATTTTTGTTAGATACCGGTAATACTGGCGAAACCCAACCTTTGGTTACTTGGTTTTTAGAGCAATGCAAAGAAGAAGGCTTTAGAAACATGGTGCGCAAAAAATTTAAAAAGTATAACGATGAGTGTATAAAATCATTTATCAGTGGTGATTATAAGCCTCTTTTTAAAAGCCTTAAACACCTTTCATCGCTTATCCTTTCTAATTTTCATCCTATGATACCCCCTCTTTTCCATAAACTTTGGAAAGACGGTATAGAAAGCAACGCTTACTACCTAAAACTATGCGGTAGCGGCGGCGGGGGATTTATTTTGGGCTTTACTCAAAACTTTAGCGAAGCCAAAGAAAAACTAAAAGATTATAACCTAGAGGTGATACACCGTTTTTAGTTTTTAGCGTCTAGTTTCCTGTTTTAGGTTTACAGTTTTAAGTTGGTGATATCACAATCAACCAACAACAATCAACTAATTTCTTTATTTCTTCCACTGCAACGTTTCAAGCATTCTGATAATATCTTTCATCAGGTATTCCTGTATAGGCGCAACAGAATCAATATTAGTGTGGTGGTTAAAGTAGAAAGCACCATCAATATAGTGGTTTTGATTGTCCGTAGCATAAAAACGGAACGAAGTAGCCGTTTCGCCCTCCAAACTGTACGTCGTTATAAACATATGGTTGGCCGTATCATCTAGTATACGTTGGCTAATATCTTGCGCTTTTATAGTGTGCTCGTAGGCATATTTATGACTCTGCTCCTCCAATTCTTCCAATAGTTTTTTATCGCCGTTTAGCGACTTATAGGTAAGGTGTATGGCAGCGTTAAAAGGTTGGTAGCGTATATTTAACCAACAAGGCTCGGTATTTTGGGCGCTATCTTTAAACACCCCTGCATATTGGGGAACATCAAAAGTAAAAGGGCAATCTTTATTATAGGTAGAATATTCTTTTGTAGGAAAATCAATTCTAAAATACCCTTTGCGTTTGGGGGTATAATCGTCTTTGCAAGCTTGCAACACTAATAACAGGGCAAGGGCACAAAAAAGTAGTTTACGCATAGTGCAATGTTAACGTAAAATAGTTTTAGTTTAATGTACGACGTGCTTAAATTAAAAAAGCTATCAGGTATTCCTTCTGTTTTCGTCGGGTTGAAACCCAACGCTTTATCAATTACAGCCCAAAGGACGACTTAAGTCGTCCTTTGGGCTGTAATCTTAACAAAATAGGTTTTAAACCCTATTGGTATTATCTCTTGGTATTAGAAAATCACTTCACCTTTTGGGCAGTAGCAGTGCTATTACCTTTCAATACAGCCTCGTAATTATCCAGTACCTTTAAAGCAGCTTCAACAGTATTATCACCTGCATTAAGTGCTTGCTGATAAGCTTGACGACCGTACAGTTGACGTGCTACATAAGCGTTTGCTTGCCTTTTAATGGCAGGCATCAGTTTTACCAATTGCTCGTTAGTAAACGTTATTTCACTTTTGTTTAGTAGCTCTTTTATTTGTTGCTCTAGTAGGCTGTTAAAGTTAAAACCCGCTACAAAAGCATCAATATTTTTATATTTTTTCAATAACTCGGCACGGTTAGCACTTCCGTATTTATAGGCTACACGGCTAATAAAACCATAACGGTAAATATTGGTAAGCAAACCTGAGTGCAATGCACTATCAATAGGTACAAAAATATCGGGGTATATACCACCACCGCCGTATACTTTACGGCCTTTTGGAGTGGTATACTCCAACTCCTTATTGGTTTTTAAACTATCCTGACTATCAAACTCACCCGCATTAAAACGGTCTAAAATATCTGATTCGTAGCTATCGTAACCATCATCGTAAGGTTTTTGTATACAACGTCCTGTGGGGGTATAATAACGGGCTATTGTTAAACGTAATGCCGAACCATCATTTAAACCATACGATTCTTGCACCAAACCTTTACCGTACGAGCGACGACCAACAATCACTCCCCTATCCCAATCTTGCACCGCACCCGATACTATTTCACTAGCCGATGCCGAGCCTTCATCAATCAACACCACTAATTTCCCATCCATAAAACCACCTTTGCTGTCAGTTTTGTATTCCTTCTTGCCGTCTTTGCGGCCTTCGGTATACACCATTAACTTGTTATTGCCCAAAAACTCTGAGGCAACACCTGTGGCAGCGTGTAAATATCCCCCTGGGTTGCCTCGCAAATCCAGTATTAGTGATTTCATTCCACTGGCTTTTAATTGGTTTATGCCGTCTACCAACTCTTGGTAGGTGTCGCGTGAAAAACTCACCAGTTTTATATAGCCCGTAGTTGGGTTTAGCATATAGGTAGCCTCAACACTATACAAGGGTATTTGTCCGCGAGTAATCGTAAAATCAATTAAACCTTTCTCGCCCATACGTTTTATACCCACTTTCACTTTAGTGCCCTTCTCCCCTTTTAGGCGTTTGGCTACACCGCCGTTATCAATTTTTATTCCCGCCACAGTTTCACCATCAACAGTAATAATTCTATCACCCGGTTGCAAACCTGCTTTTTCCGATGGGCCATCAGGCAATACGCTGGCTATAAAAATGGTATCGTCCAAAAGATTAAACTCAACGCCTATACCTTCAAAATTACCTTCCAGTTGCTCGTTCACTGATTTTAACTCGTCGGCAGGGATATAGCTGCTGTGCGGGTCAAGCTGATGCAGCATTTCTACAATAGCCGTTTCGGTAAGTTCTTCGCTGCTTATCGTATCAACATAGTCGCTACTAATGCGGCTAATTACTTGGTCTAGCTTATTGTTACCGCTAAGTTTAAAACCGCCCGTATGATTGTTTTGAAGGAAATATCCGCCTAAAATACCTATGGCCAATACTGCACTGTATATAAAAGGTTGCCAAACCTTGCTATTTTTTTCTTGCACGTGTATACTTATATTTAAAATGCCAAACCTACACTATTTAGGTCAAAAAGTTTACCTAAACACGGCGTAAGCACAACAAATATCGTTCCCCAAAAAACACCATCTTTGCCCCACAATAATGGAACTAAGAAATACCGAGCAACCATCAAACCACCAACACCTTGATAAAATGAGTGTTGCACAGCTTTTGCAAGGCATAAACAGCGAAGATAAAACCGTGCCTTTGGCCGTAGAAAAAGCACTACCACAAATAGAGGCTTTGGTTACAGAAATTGTAGCCAATATGCAACTGGGCGGCAGGCTGTTTTATATTGGCGCAGGAACTAGCGGAAGATTAGGTATTGTTGATGCCAGCGAGTGCCCGCCTACTTTTGGCGTACCGCAAGGCTTGGTAATAGGCATTATTGCAGGTGGAGACAGTGCCATACGCAAAGCGGTAGAGTTTGCCGAAGACGATACCCAACAGGGATTTGCCGACCTTGAAATCTACCAAATAAACCGCAGCGATGTGGTGGTGGGCATTACCGCAAGCGGCACTACACCTTATGTTTTGGGCGCGATAGAAAAATGCAATGCAATGGGCATAGCCACAGGCGGTATTACCTGCAACCCCAACAGCCCATTGGCAAAATTGGCCAAACTACCCGTAGAAGTAAACACAGGTGCCGAGTTTGTAACGGGCAGCACCCGCATGAAGGCTGGCACAGCACAAAAACTGGTGCTAAATATGATAACCACTGCTACTATGGTGCAACTGGGACACGTAAAAGGCAACCGCATGGTGGATATGCAGCTAAGCAACCACAAACTGATTGAACGCGGCACACTGATGATAATGGAAAGTACCGACTTGGACTTTGACGAGGCTAAAGAACTACTACTGCAAAAAGGCAGCGTGCGCAAAGCCATTGAAAGTTTGGAGTAACGCTGGCGAAAGCATCCGCTTGTGCCCACAATAAAAGAGCGTCCGCTCATCAATTACAAATAAATTATCATCTTGTCATTTGTTTGTGCGGCTTTCATCTTGTCCCGAAAGCATTCGGGACGAAAGATGAGAAGCGCGAAAGGAGTTTGTAATCATCCCCCTGCCCCCTTCTCGTACACACTATCCTTCGACTTCGCTCAGGATGACAACCCACAAGGGGGACAATGCACAGCAAAAAATAATTCCTGCATCTCCCAAAAAACTAAGCCCTACTATTCCTAGTGCTGGCGAGAGCGTCCGCTCATGCCGAAATAATAGAGCGTCCGCTCATCAATCACAAATAAATGATCACCTTGTCATTTGTTTGTGCGGCTGTCATCTTGATCCCGAAAGCATTCGGGACGAAAGATGAAACGCGAGGAAGGAGTTTGCAATCATCCCCTGCCCCCTTCTCTTACACACTATCCTTCGACTTCGCTCAGGAAGACAACCCCAATACTACACAATAACAAAGTGCGGCTGCCTGTCATTCCTGCGAAAGCAGGAATCTGTGCGAAGGAGAGAAATGGATTATCCTTGCACAGATTCCCTTTTACAAGGGAATGACTTTCCTGCGCACATTGTCAAGAAAGTTTCACTGCTGGCTCGAGCGTCTCGCTCGTGCCGAAAATAATAGAGCGTCCGCTCGGTTGTGAGAATACTTTTAATATCTTATTAACAGTTATTTCTTATCTTTACTTTAGTAATATATCTATCAAAATGACTGAGGAAGAAAAACGATTGCAAGACCATATTAAAGAATTAGAAGAGACAATTAGTGACTACCAAAAGCGAGATAAAAAAGTAAAAAGCCTATTCAACAATTTTCTATTATTTCTTTTTAAAATATTTATAGGTAAAGGACTCAAAGAAGCATTTTATAAACTCTTTTCTGACCTAAAAGAAAAGAAAAACATAACTACTGAAACCCTTTCAGAACTAGCCGCAGCTATTGTATGGAGATTTTCCCGAATTGGTTTATTATCATTAGTCGTAGTAGGAACCCCAATTGTTTTTGCTATTCTACAATATTGGCTTTTGTCAAATCAGAACAAATTAATTGAACAACAAAACACAAGAATTGAACAACAAACCTATTTGCAAGAGGCAAGCCGTCGTGGTGCTTTGGTGTTTCTAATGGGCAATATTTTTGATGAGGTAAATAATGAATTACGAGAAGATTATAATAAAGATGGTATTCGCAATTTATCACCACAACTTATTGGCCGAATTATAGCATTAAGTAATAGCTTGAAACCTTATAAGTTTTTAGACGGAGATAATTTAACCGATAAAGAATATAGCCTTGAGCGTGGACAATTATTAATTACGCTAGTAAATAGTGAAATTGATACGTCTAGTTTAGATGCCATTTATGAAAATGCCGACTTTTCATATTCATATTTAAAAGGTGTTGATTTAGAAGCCAAATATTTAAAAGGAATTAATTTTTCAAACTCAATTTTAGCCGAAGCAATTTTACAAAAAGCAAATTTAAGTTTGTCAGATTTAGAATCTACTAATCTAATCAACTCAAAGCTCAGTAATGCAAATTTAGAAGAGGCTTATATGGTAAAGTCTAATTTAAAAAATTCTAGCTTATTATATGCGAACCTAAGTAAAACTAATTTGTATGGTGCTAATTTAGATAGTTCTAATGCTATGTATACCAATTTTAGATTTGCAAGCATAGAAAGAGTTAGTCTTATAGATGCAAATTTTATTAGAACAGACCTATATAGCTCTTTTTTATATAATACAGATTTTTCATGCACAGCTTTGAAGTATGCAAATTTGAATAGAGTTTGGATAAACAAGGGTACAAAGCTAGACCTCAATATATTGCAAGGCTATGAAGTGAAATTTATTGAAACTAGCCCACTGTCAGAAGATAGTATTTTTATGCTAATTAAGAATTAATAGATCTTTAAACTGATTTTTCAAATCATCACATTTACATATCTGCACATTTGCACATTGAAACATATCTTTGCCGTGCATGAAAATTTCGTACAACTGGCTAAAAAGCGTAATAAATACAGATAAAACCCCTGAGCAACTAGATACTTTGCTTACCAACTGCGGTTTGGAAGTAGAAGGTATGGAGCAGGTGAGCAGTATACAAGGTGGCCTTGAAGGCATTGTTATTGGCGAAGTGCTTGAAAAATGGCAGCACCCCAATGCCGATAGACTTAGCGTTACCAAAGTAGATATAGGCACTGGCGAACCTGTGCAAATAGTTTGCGGGGCAAGCAATGTAGCCGCAGGCCAAAAAGTGGTAGTAGCTACCGTTGGTGCAACCCTTTATCCATCAGGGGGAGAATCGTTTAAAATAAGTAAATCAAAACTACGTGGCGAATTATCAGAAGGGATGATTTGTGCCGAAGACGAAATTGGTTTGGGCACCAGTCACGCAGGTATTATGGTACTAGATGCCTCTGCCAAAGTAGGTACACCCGCCGCCGATTATTTTAATGTAGAAATTGATACCGTATTAGAGATTGGCTTAACTGCCAATCGTGGTGATGCTGCATCGCACCTAGGCGTAGCGCGTGATTTAGTAGCTCTAACAGGCGAAAAAATAAACATCACCTACCCAGAAATTCCCGCCCCACAAGGCAATAACCCCATTGCAGTTTCTATTGAAGACAGCGAAGGCTGCCCCCGATACAGCGGTATTAGCATTAGCGGCATCACCGTAAAAGAAAGCCCTGCATGGCTGCAAAATCGCCTAAAAGCTATTGGCCTAAGCCCCATAAACAACATAGTAGATATAACCAACTATGTGCTGCACACCTTAGGGCAGCCCATACATGCTTTTGATGCCGATAAAATTGAGGGCAATAAAATAGTGGTGAAAAAAGCCACCGAAGGGCAAAAATTTACCACCCTAGATAAAGTTGAGCGTACCCTAACTGCTGATGCTTTGCTTATTTGCAATGCCAATGCACCTATGGCCATTGCAGGCGTATTTGGTGGGTTAGATAGCGGTGTGAGCACTAAAACTACAACTATTTTTATAGAGAGTGCTTATTTTGACCCTGCTATAATTCGTAAATCGGCAAAAGCACAAGGATTAAACACTGATGCTTCTTTCCGTTACGAGCGCGGCACTGACCCTGAAATTACCGTTAATGCCCTAAAAATGGTAGTGCAATTGGTGCTCGAAAATGCGGGAGGTACAGTTAGCAGCCTAGTGATTGATGAGTATGTACGTAAAATAGAGCCCTCGCAAATACTGCTTCGCTATGCAAAACTGCAAGATGTTTTAGGTCAAAAGGTTAGTAATGATGAAGTGAAACAAATTATTTCGGGCTTAGACATCACTATAAAAAACGAAACACCTGAAGGAATAGCTGTTACAGTACCCGCCTACCGCATGGATGTAACCCGCGAAATTGACGTGATAGAAGAATTTATCCGCATATACGGGCTAAACCAAGTGCAAATACCCGATAGTGTTACGCTTTCGCTTAATATCCATCAAGGTGTTGATGTAGAAAAACTATACAACCGTGCTGCCGATATGTTGGCTGCACAAGGTTATAACGAGTTGGTTACTAACTCGCTTACCAAAACATCGTATTATACCCAAGAAGAATTGCAGCATGCCGTGCGTATGCTAAACCCCCTAAGTGCCGATTTGGAGGTGATGCGTATGACCACCCTATACTCAGGTCTTGAGGCTATTGCTTTTAACCGCAACCGCAGGGCACAAAACCTAAAGTTTTTTGAGTTGAGTAAAACTTACCGCAAAACTGGCGAAGGCAAATACGACGAGAAATGGTGGCTTAGTCTTTGGCTTTGTGGCGATGAGCAAAACGAAAGCTGGAAATACCCTAGCCGTAACAGCGATTTTTACACCCTAAAACAAAGCTGCGATAACTTGTTTACCCTTTTGGGTGCTAACACAGGTTTTGACGATAAAAATATTATTTCATCGCCTGCTGATGTTAATCCCGAAGTATTGGTAAACTATGGTGCAGTTGCCTCCAACATCACCAAAAAGTTTGATATTGAAGGCAATGTATACTATGCCGTTATAGATTGGGAAAAACTGGTAAAACTAGCCACCGCTGATAAATTCACCCTAAAAGAAATATCAAAATTTCCTGAGGTGCGTCGCGATCTATCTTTGGTAATAGATAAACAAGTGCCCTTCTCGCAATTGCACCAAATAGCAGTAAATGCCGAGCGAAAATTGCTTAAAAACATTGATGTGTTTGATGTGTACTTGGGCGATAAAATTGAACAAGGTAAAAAAGCATACGCATTAAGTTTTATATTGCAAGATGAAGGCAAAACCTTAACAGATAAAGACATAGATAAAACTATGGCTAGATTGATGCAAGGTTTTGAAAAAGAGGCAGGCGCAGTGATACGTAAGTAATCGATATACAATAACAACTATACACTTAAAACCGAAAACTTAAAATTCCCTATGGATTCGTTGGTAGAACAGCTTAAAACTATAAAACAAAAAGTAGAGCAATTGGCCGCCACCAACGACCTATTGAAGGATGAAAATGCCCGATTGGCGAAGGAAAGCAATAGGCTGAAAGAAACCGTTGATATTCAAAAAAATACAATTAAAGACTTAGAAGAGTATAATAAAATCATTAAAATTGCAGGAGGGTTAAATCTTTCTAAAACCGATGTACGCGAGGTAAAACTAAAAATAAACGAGTACATTAGAGAGATAGACCGCTGTATAGCAAGACTTAGTGAGTAAAAGAAGAAACGTTTGTGGAAGAGATTTCTGTAAAAGTAAATATTTGCGATAGGGTTTACCCATTGCGTATAAACGCCGGGTTTGAAGAAAACGTGCGTGCTGCTGCAAAATTGGCCAATGACAAAGCAAAAACCTATACCGAGAATTACTCGGTAAAAGATAAACAAGATGCCCTAGCAATGGCATCGCTTGATTTAGCTACCGATTTTATAGCCGCCGACAAAAAAACCGTTGGCTACTCTGCCCAAACCCTAGAACTGTTGGAGCAAATAAACCAATTGCTTGATAGTAAACTGGGTAAATAATCTTCTTTTTACCATCTTTGTTTTGTTTGTAGTATTAAAGCCTAACGAAAGCTAAAGAACAAGTATGGACAGTATTATCCTTATCGTATCCATTTTAGGGTCCCTCGCGCTGGGGGCTGTAATAGCAGGGTTTGTTATAAACCAACGGAACAAAAAAGCAGCGAACGATTTAATTAGTGAAGCCAAACACAAGGCTGAAATGATTAAAAAAGATAAGCAATTGGAGGCTAAAGAACATTTTTTGCGCCTAAAAGAAGAGCATGAAAAAGAAACAAATGCCAAAAACCAAAATGCTCTACAAATAGAAAACAGGCTGAAGCAAAAAGAACAAAGCCTAAACCAAAAACTTGAAAGCCAAAACAAAAAAGAAAAAGAGCTGGATAGTATTAAAGAAAGCCTAAGTGACCAACTTGAATTAGTTTCTAAGAAAAAAGAAGACTTAGATAAGTTTCACCTACAACAAGTGAAACAGTTGGAAAAAATTGCCAATATATCAGCAGACGAAGCAAAAGCCCAATTGGTAGAAACACTTACCGCCGAAGCATCATCAGAAGCATCAGCAAGGGTAAAAGATATTGTTGACGAAGCCAAGCTAACCGCTACCAAAGAAGCTCGCCGTGTGGTAATACAAACCATACAACGTACCGCTGCCGAGTTGGCAATAGAAAACTCAGTATCGGTATTTAATATCGAAAGCGACGAGGTAAAAGGTCGTATTATTGGTCGTGAAGGCCGTAACATACGCGCCCTTGAAGCTGCCACAGGTATTGAAATTATAGTGGATGATACCCCTGAGGCTATTATACTTTCTGGCTTCGACCCTATTCGCCGCGAAATTGCCCGCCTATCACTACATAGGTTGGTAACTGACGGTCGTATACACCCAGCTCGTATCGAGGAAGTGGTGTCAAAAACCAAAAAACAACTTGAAGAAGAAGTAATAGAAATAGGCGAACGTACTTGTATAGATTTGGGTGTGCATGGCTTACATCCTGAATTGGTGCGTATGGTAGGGCGTATGCGCTACCGTTCATCATACGGACAAAACCTATTGCAACACAGCCGCGAGGTAGCCAACCTTTGTGCTACTATGGCTGCTGAGTTGGGCTTAAATGTGAAACTAGCCAAACGCGCAGGTCTACTACACGATATTGGTAAAGTGCCCGATGAAGATGCTGAAACTCCTCACGCATTGTTGGGTATGAAGTTGGCCGAGAAGTACAAAGAACACCCCGAAGTAGTAAACGCCATAGGTGCCCACCACGACGAGATAGAAATGACTTCTATGCTATCGCCTATCATTCAGGCTTGTGATGCTATATCAGGCTCACGCCCTGGTGCTCGCCGCGAAGATGTAGAAAACTATATGAAACGTTTGAAAGACTTGGAAAACCTTGCTCTTTCATACGACGGTGTAAGCAAAGCATTTGCTATACAAGCAGGCCGCGAACTACGCGTTATGGTAGAAAGCGAAAAAGTATCTGATGATAAAGCAGAAATGCTATCGTTTGATATTAGCCAACGTATAATGAAAGAAATGATTTACCCCGGCCAAATAAAAGTTACCGTTATACGTGAGCGTCGTGCGGTAAACTTTGCAAAATAAAAGTTATTTAACTAACGTTATAAAGCCAAGCTACAATGTAGCTTGGCTTTTTTTATGCACTAACCTTACATCAATTATGCAAATAGTTAAAACCTCCTTAGTACTACTTGTAGCAAGTTTACTAAGCACCGCAGCCCAAGCACAGGCAAAACTTGTTGTTAGAACCATAGCACCGCGTGTAGGCGATGAAATACTAATACAAGTATTGTTTGATAACCCCTCAGCATCAACAGAAAAAGAAAAAAGTTTCTTTACTGATGATTATCTTATAAAATCAGAAATAACAATAAACAAACAGGTAACCCAAGCAGGTACTATGTGGGTAGGGCCATTTACTTTTAAAATAGACGGTAAAGAATTAACTACCGATTCAGTATCAATACAAGTGGCCGAAGCATTGCCTGCACAAAAAAATCAAGTAATAGTGCGCCAAGTAGTTCATCAACAAAAACAATACTTGGTGGTAGAACAGTCTATACCCAATAAAAAAGATGATCAAACTAAATATGCCGCTTTAAACCTAAACCCGTTAGAAAATGCAGGTTTATCACTAACCGAAAAACAAAATTATACCACTTCTTCAACAAAAGCCGACAGTTATGTTCGTTTTAGTCAAACCATATACGAAGTAAAAAAAGAGGCTGATTTTAGCGGAACGTATACCTTAACTGCCAATAGCTTTAATGATTTCCCTGCCAATGCCATCTTTCAAAACTTCGAAATAAAGTAGACTAAATTTAAATCGCGTTTTTCAAATTACAAAACTGTGTGCGGCTGATATCCACGTCAAAAGCACATATTCTTCCTAAAAATTAAACACTATTCAGCATAGTATACACCAAAAAGCTGCTTGTGCATAAAACACTGGCAGCTTTTTTGTCTTTGTAATAATACCTTTGAAAAGATGAATTTGATTAAAAGCCTGTTTTGCCTTGTGCTATTTGGTATATTTTTACCTCTAACCGCACAAACAGAAGATTTTTATATAGCCCCCATGCCTGATAATGCAGGCAGCAGCTATTTGTTTTATAAACCCGATAGTGGCTTTGCAACAGCAATAGCCTACAACAGGCAAATAAACAAAGCAGCCATACAACCTGCCATAGTAAACTATGGCGAGCGTATATCTATATACACCTATAACGATTACTATATCGAAACCGACCGTAGCCTATCGCTATACTTTAAAGCCAAAAATGGCAAACGCGAAATATTTTTAAAATATTTTTTAAGCGAAAGTCCTTGCTGGACGGCGGGAGCAGTGGCCTATATAGTGCCCGATGAAACCGACAAAAACATCCTAAACGTAGTTGTAGCCCACACCACAGGCGAAAGCATAAAAAAAGGAAAAGAGACCATTGCCTGCGGCACAGTGGTACTAAAAATAAATATCGAAGAAACATACGCTAATGTTACTGGCAAACAGCCCGCTACATTTATACAAAAAGTGGCCGAAAAAACCAGTGTTAAAGATGATAAAAAAGCATTGTTGGTAATGCTGCCGCGTGAGTACCTTACCCAGCTTGTATCGGTAAATTTTTGGTTGTATGATAAAAGGGGGAAAGAGGTAAAAGATTTTATAAATATGCGTGCTGCTGAAAATATTGTTTATATAAACGATTTACCAAAAGGCAAGTACACGTATAAAATAGAAGTTTATGACGGCACCCTGATAAAAAAAGGGGAAGTAACCCTAAAAAAATAATACCCGACGAGCTTGAGTGATGGCATAGCCCATATTAAAACCTGCCTATTTGTACTAATAGGAATAATTTTGTGTATCCGCTTGCACGGGCAACAAACAATATCTTATGATATTACTACGGCTACCGACTATAAAAAGGTATTTCTGTTTAACACCCTGCTTGCTAGTGATAGCGCAAAACTAAAAAACAAAGCAGGTCGCACATTGCCTGATGAAAATGTGTATGCGCTTGAGTTTTCGCACATAATAAATACCGAGTTTATTTTGTTTGAAACCAATGGCAGCGCATTGGTAATTGATACAGGTGGTAATTTTTTCATGCGAAATTTGGAAAACTTTGATGCCAAGCCTATACCACTTCATATTAATATTGACACATTAGGACTGGGCATAGAAAACCTGATTATTGAGTGTAGCAATCGCGACCTTGAAAATCTTGTGGTATATGTCGTTCCCTATTCTAAATACAGACTGGCAAACACAGAACCTGCGGTAAACACAAAGCTTAGTTTTAGGTTAGAAGAAATTATATATGGAGCTAAGGGAAAAGTACCACCACGATTGATTGATTTGTGGCGCGAGCAAATAAAGTTTGACCCTGAAAATAGAAAAGTACTGTATGATTTTAAGGTGATAGTGCCCAAAGATATGCTTAAGCGCGGCACAGTAAGCCTAATGATTTACGACTTATCTTACCAAGTAGTTGCTATTTTCCCTGAGCTGAAAAATCCTATAAACACTATAACAAGAGATAATATCATCACCAATACCTACGTATACAAAATATTTATTAATGGTGATGAAGAGGTGAAAAAAGGGCTAATCCATTTTCTATCTCCCGAAGATGAAGAAAAGAAACAAAAAGCACTTGAAGAACTACAAAACCCACCCACCCCACAAGAAAACTCTCCCGAAAAAAGTACTGAAAAACCCGAGTAGTTTACCGTCTACTCCTTCCCTCTCATTAACTAAAAATCAAAACTTTAAATACAATCTACCGTAAACCCGCCACAATGGTTAATTTTGCGCCCTGCAAATGAAATTTACGTATAAAATAGAAAAACACGCCTTATGGCAAGCTGCCATTGTTACAGGTGGATTGATAGCAGGAGCAAAGCTAAAAATTGAATTAGGCATTATACCCCTTACCCTGCAAACACTATCGTTATGCGTTACTGTATTGTATTTTGGCAGGCAAGCCAACCTATTGGGTACTTTGCTATACATGATAGCAGGTTTGTATTTTCCTGTTTTTAGTGGCGATGTTTTTGGTAAAGAATTTTATCAAGGTTATACCGCCGGCTACGTAGTTAGTTTTCCTTTGGCAGTGCTTCTAATTTCAGGCGTTAAGGATAAATTTAAAGATTGGTTCACCATATTTTCGTGGCTGTTAATGGCACACGCACTTATACTTATTTGCGGTGTAGCTTGGGGTGCTTTTTACAAAGGGTTGCCCTTGCTTTACACTATAAAGAACGGTTTTTATAGCCTGCTACCCGCAGCCATACTAAAATCGGTAATAGTATCAGTGCTGTATTGGGTGATAAAAAAATATATACCTAGCGAAAAAGAGGCCGAGGAATAGCTAACTGGCTGGAGCAAGAGTCCTCTTGTGCCGAAAATAATAGAGCGTCCGCACAAATTAAAAGTACCCCCCGTTCCTCGAAGCGTCCTTGCTTCGAGGTATTAACTGGTAGCGTCCCGCTACAAACAAAATTTCGAGTGGACTCGAACTAAGTTAATAGACTTTAAGCGTGGACGCTTGAAGGAACGCCTCAGTGCTATGGTGCGGGCGGCAGTCATTCAAAACTTGATTTGGAATCTGTGCTAAGGACACCCCCCAGTTCCTCGAAGCGTCCTCGCTTCGAGATATTAACTGGTAGCGTCCCGCTACAAACAAAATTTCGAGTGGACTCGAACTAAGAATAGACTTCAAGCGTGGACGCTTGAAGGAACGCCTCAGTGCTATGGTGCGGGCGGCAGTCATTCAAAACTTGATTTGGAATCTGCGAGCTGTTTGGCTATCGTCATTCCACGCTCAGATTCCTGCCTTCGCAGGAATGACTGGCTTCGCTCCATACTTCGTCTTCGCTCAGGACGATAATGCACAAGGGGGACAATGAACGCCGTGATATAATCTAAATTCAGGGAAATGTATTTAACGTGAGTTCGATATAATAGATTACATAATGTGTTGTTTATAAGGTAGTTAACATTTTTTAAATAGGATTGAAAACCTATTCTATCAAAAATACAGCCCACAAGACGACTTAAGTCGTCTTGTGGGCTGTAATAGCAAAAGCAGTGGGTTTTAACCCGCTGTAAATGGAGTTTCTTATCCCGTACTCACGTTATTTAATAAAAAAAGAAAGGATAAACTGTGTTTATTCTTTCCTAAATCTATAAATCAAAAATTAATGCCCGTGCCCTTCTTCTTCGCTATTAAACATTTTAGCCAACAGCATATATGCCCCTTGGGTAACTATTTTTTGTTGGGTAATATTTACGTTTTCAGGCACTAATACTTCGGTGTAGCCCATTTCGCTAAAACCTGTTTTTACTTCTACCATTTCATACTCTTGCATTTCTTCACCATTTTCGGTTTTGCTACCTTTAGCAATAAAGATATAGCGTTTATCCTCGTAGGTTATTATAGCCGCATCAGGCAAAGCAGGCACTTTACTGCTTTGTGTTTCTATAATGGCATTTATATACATACCAGGTAAAAGTTCAGGGTCTTCATTATCTAAATGGCAATGTATGCGCACAGTTCGGTCGGCTTCAATTTCTCGTCCAATAAGGTATACATGGGCTTTGCGCTGCTTACCCTCGTGGGCTATACTAAAGTATACAATATTGTTTAGCTTCACCTTACTCAAATCGCGCTCAAATACACGTATTTCAGCGTGCAAATGTTCGGTATCTACAATTCTAAACATCTCAACACCGGGATTAATAAACGCCCCAATATTCACATTTACTTGGGTTACATACCCATTAATAGGTGCAGTAATAACAAAGGTTTCTTGTATGCCGTCTTTTTCAATTTTTGCAGCATTCACTCCCGCCACTTGCAATCGGGCTTTTAGCCCACTAACAGTTGCCTTTGTGCCTTCATAATCGGCTTTGGCTTGTTGCAAAGTCTTTTGGGCATTCACATTTTCTTTGGCAAGTGTTTGTTGACGTTCATATTCAGCCTGCAAAAACTCAAGCTTGCTAAGGTTTTCCAAATAGTTTTGTTGCAGTTGTATATAGTCGTTGCTTTTTAATACAGCTATTACCTGTCCTTTTTTCACACGCATCCCTTGCAACAACTCTGTCGAGCTTAAAAAACCACCTAAAGGTGCCGTAACCGATACAAGATTTTGCGGCGGAACATCCAACATTCCGCTGACTTTTATTGAGCCACTTAGTTGACGCATTTCTATCGAACCAAAACCAATATTGGCATTTTTTGCTTGTATGGCATTTAGCTCAACCATATTAACATGGTCTTGATGAACTGCGGTGCTGTCTTCGGTGGTTTTTGGGGTGGTATCGTTGCTTTTGCACGAAAACAGAAAGGGTACAAAAAGCAGTATATATATTATTTTATTAAATTTCATTGGGTGTAATTCTTATTTTTTACCTGATAAATATTCTATTGCTATAACTGCCATATTGTAGTTGTGCACGGCCAACACTGCATCTTGCCTAATGCCTAAAGCTGTATTGAGGCTTTGCAAATACTCTATATAGCCAATTTCACCGCTTTGCCATGCTTGCTGTGCTTGCGTTAGTATTAGCTGCGCATTGGGCAAGGCTTGGGCGGTATAATAATCCATAGTGGTTTGGCTTTTTTGCAATTCTTGCAAGGCTTGCGAGAATTGGTTTTGCAAATCGGCCTCGGCTTGTTGGTACTGGTTTTGGGCAATATTTTTTTGCACCTGTGCGGCACTAATTTTTGCACCCTGCGGCCTATACCATAATGGGATGGATAGCCCCAACTGCAAGCCTGTAAACCGCTTATCAGACCCGAAATAGGTAGGACTACCGTTTATATCTTGCGTACCTATAAGGGTTTGGCTAAAATACCCTACCGATATATCGGGCAGGGTTTGGGCTATATCTACCTTCTTTTGTTTATTGGCAATAGCTTGTTGTTGTTGCCACCATTGCAGGGCTGGGTTATTAGCTAATTGACTGCCATCGGCTGCCAATTGCATTGCTTTTGGACTCAGTTTTTCATCAGCTATAACAATGCTATCATCAGTATTTAACAGCGTTTTTAGTTGGGTATACAGCTTGTTTATTTCGGCCTTGTTTTGCACCACACTGTTTTGTGATAGTCCGTATTGAGTTTGTGCTGTGGTTTTCTCCAATAAGTTAGCCTCGCCGGCATTGTATCGCGCTGTTGATGAACGGGAAAAATTAGCATATATGCTATCTTGTTCAAAAAGAAGATTTTGTTTTTCTGTTAGATATAAAATACCATACCATGCTTGCTTTACAGCTATTACAAGGTCGTTTTCAGTAATACCCAGCTCTATTTGGCTACTTTTTATTTGGGCACTTGCCAACTGGGCGCGTTTACCAAAAAGTGTTGGAAATGGCAGGCTTTGACTAACAGTGAAACTATTATCGTTTTTTATACTGTTATACTGCCCCAGCATTACATTAACATTGGTTTTGCCTACATCGCTTGCTGTTTTCTTTAATAACTGGCTTTGATTTACTTTTTGGCGGGCAGCTTCAACTCTAAAATTATTGGTTATGGCTGTGTTTATGGCCGTTTCTAGGGTGATAGGCGTTTGACTATTGCCTAGCGTGGGTAGCAACATAAAAGCTATTACGACCAATGTGCCTGCTTGTATTTTATTTTTCTTTTTGGTTGATTTTTCAAAATACGAATACAAAATAGGTAGTACCAAAAGTGTAAGTAATGTGGCTGTAATTAATCCGCCTATTACCACAGTAGCCAACGGCCTTTGCACCTCAGCCCCTGATGAATTGGAGAGAGCCATAGGCAAAAAACCCAGCGAGGCCACCATAGCCGTCATAATAACGGGGCGAAGGCGCACGGTTGTTCCTGTTAATATTATTCTATTCATATTGGTATAGCCTTCTTTTTTCAGTCGGTTAAATTCAGCAATAAGCACAATACCGTTAAGCACGGCCACACCAAATAGGGCAATAAAACCTACCCCTGCCGATATACTAAAGGGCATACCTCGCAACCACAAAGCCAATACACCACCAATGGCCGATAGGGGTATGGCGGTGAAAATAAGCAACCCTTGTTTTATTGATTTGAAGGTAAAATAAAGGAGTACAAATATTAGTAACAAAGCAATGGGCACTGCAATGGCAAGACGTTGGCGCGCTTCTTCTAAATTTTTAAATGTACCGCCATAGGTGGTATAATACCCTGCATCAAGGGGTAATTTTTTATCCAACAATACCTGCACTTCTTCTACTATGCTTTGCACATCACGTCCACGCACGTTAAACCCAACTATAATGCGGCGTTTGGCATCATCGCGTTGTATTTGGTTAGGGCCAGTTCTGTATTCAATATTGGCTACTTGTTCTAAAGGTATGGCTTGCCCTTTTGGTGTGTATACATACAAGCCTCTTACATCGGCAATGGCATCGCGATTTTCTCTATCCAATCGCACCACCATATCAAAGCGTTTTTCACCCTCAAATATCTTTCCGGCAACTTCACCAGCAAAACCTGTGCGTAAGGTTCGGTTTACGGCTTCAATATCTAAACCATACCTAGCAATTTTTTCGCGATCAATATCAACCACTATTTGTTGTAAGCCTGTAGACTTTTCAACGTATATATCTACCGCACCCTCAACCCCACCAATCAGCTTACCTGCTTTTTCAGCATATTGGGTTAGCTTATCCAAGTCTTCGCCATATATTTTTAAAACTACATCTTGCCTTGCGCCCGTCATTAACTCATTAAATCGCATTTGTATAGGTTGCTGAAAACCGAAGGTTACCCCCGGCAGTGCTTCCAGTTTTTTTGCCATTTTTTCGGCCAGTTCTTCGCGGGTATGGGCGCTTGTCCACTCACTTTTGGGTTTCAACATCACTATAAGGTCGCACGCCTCAATGGGCATAGGGTCGGTAGGTATTTCGCTACTACCTATTTTGCCTATTACTTCGGTAGCCTCGGGAAAGTTTTTAATAATAATATCCGATGCTTTTTGCGCCATTTCAATAGTGTGGCCAAGAGACGAGCCTGTGAGTACACGGGTTTCTATGGCAAAATCACCCTCGTCAAGCGTTGGGATAAACTCACCGCCCATATTAACAAACAACAGTAGTGCTGCTGCAAAGGCTATGAAAGCGGCAGAAACTACGGCTACTTTTTTTCGTAAAGCAAAACGGATAACCGGCGAATAAAGACGTTGGAAGAAATCCATAATCTTATCCGATATAGTGCGCTTATGGCTTATTTTTTTATTTAATAACAAAGCCGACACCATTGGCACGTAGGTAAGTGATAGTATAAATGCACCTAAAATGGCAAACGATACGGTTTGCGCCATTGGGCGAAACATTTTACCCTCTATACCTACAAGGGCAAGTATAGGCAGGTATACTATAAGTATTATAATCTCGCCAAAGGCGGCCGATTTTCGTATTTTTAAGGCTGATTGATATACTTCCTCGTCCATTTCATCTTGGGTTAGCTTGTTTTGCAGTTTGCGCGCACCCAAGTGGTGCATGGTGGCTTCTACAATTATTACCGCCCCATCTACAATCAACCCAAAATCAATAGCTCCCAAGCTCATTAAATTGCCCGATACACCAAACAACTGCATCATACCAACAGCAAACAACATGGCCAGTGGTATTACTGAGGCTACTATAAGCCCTGCACGCATATTGCCTAGCAATAGCACCAATACAAAAATCACTATCAATGCGCCTTCGGCAAGGTTTTTTGTAACTGTACCTATGGCATTATCTACCAATTTAGTTCGGTCGAGGTAAGGCTCTATTACTACACCTTCGGGCAGGCTTTTTTCTATTTGGGCAATGCGGTCTTTTACATTTTTTATCACTTTTGATGAGTTTGCCCCTTTCAGCATCATCACCACTGCGCCCACTACTTCGCCTTCTGCATTGCGCGTCATAGCCCCGTATCGAGTGGCGTGTCCCAATTGCACTTTTGCCACATTGCGCACCAATATTGGCATACCCCCTGTAGCAGATTTCACAGCTATATTTTCAATATCAGCAATACTACCCACTAAGCCTTCGCTACGGATAAACCATGCTTCAGGGTTTTTATCTATATATGCACCACCTGTGTTTTGGTTGTTGCGCTCAAGCGCAACAAAAATTTCGTCCATAGTTACCCCTGCGCTACGCAGTTTATCAGGGTCAATGGCTATTTCGTACTGTTTCAGGTATCCACCAAAACTACTTACATCGGCTACACCTTCTGTACCTAGTAATTGGCGACGTACATACCAATCTTGTATGGTGCGCAACTCCATCGCATCATATTTACCCTCAAAACCTTCTTTAGTATGAATAACGTATTGGAATATCTCGCCCAATCCCGATGTAACAGGAGCCATCTCTGGCGACCCAACTCCTGCGGGTATTTGGTTTTTGGCTTCGGCAAGGCGTTGGCTTATTTGCTCCCTTGCCCAGTATATTTCTATATCTTCTTTAAAAACAATAGTAACTACTGATAGTCCAAAGCGTGAAAACGACCGTATTTCTTCAATACCCGGTATAGTAGCCATAGTTTGCTCTACGGGAAAGGTTACCAATCGCTCAATATCTTGTGCTGCCAACGAAGGCGAAGCGGTGATTACCTGCACCTGATTGTTGGTAATATCGGGTACGGCATCAATGGGTAATTGGGTTAGCGATACGCCGCCCCAAGCAATAAGGCCAAGTACAAATAGCCCTACTACCAACTTATTTTTTATTGAATAGGCAATTATCTTGTCAAACATTTTAATACAAAAAATGAAAATGAAAAATGGTAGCACTTGCCATTAGGCAGCTACATTTGAGATAGATTTTTTGAAAAGAAAAGATTAGCCTATTGGCGGTGGACGAAGTGTGAAGCAGGTAATATGTGCCTGCAATAATGTGGGATGGGGTATATTGTTACTATGGCTTATACCTTGCACAGTAGGCAAAGGCATTTCTATAAGTAACGGGGCAATAAATACGTGCAAAAAGGCTTGAACTTGAGGCACATTGTTTTGTGCTTGGCTAATGGTGTATTGTTCTAAATGATTAGCCCCTTCATCTAAACCAAAAATATCATCCCAAATACCGTGTTCCTTTTCTTGGTCGGGCGTACAAACATCAGCAACATCCTCAGCGGTATGGCAATGCGGCACTATTTGGTGTGCCATAAGCAACGCCAATGCTATAAAAGCCAATATGGATGTTAAACGTCTAAACATTTTGATGGGCAAATATACAATTTAAACTCACCAAAGAAATTTAAGTTTTTTACACTACTAATCAGCACTTTACAAAATTTATCAAAACTTTTCGATAAGCGCATTTAGCAGCTGTAGTAAAATTTACATTGGCACACTATTTTTGCAATAAATAACCTTTTGGTAAAACTAAGTATCGGTAGTTTATCTAAAGTTGCAATTTATTTAACCCTAAACTATAACCTATGAGAAAGGCTTTACTAGCCCTCTTTTTTCTTGCTGCAATTACCCTATTACAATCATGCTTTTATTTCAATGCTATGCAAAGAAGCAAAGCTCTTTACGATCCATACTCTCCTTTTCGGTATGGTTTTGTAAATGATGATATGATTGAGGAAGGCGAGAAATTAAAAAAGCAATATCCTGATGAAGATTTTTTATATAACCGTGTTGCTGTTACATACACCTTTGATGTAGATATGGCTTTGCTAAAGGCGGAGGCAAAAGAAGACACCAAAAAAAATAACAGCAGCAGCAAAAAGAAAAAATCTAAAAAGAAGAAAAAGAAAGAATCGAAAGTAATAACAGTTACCGAAAAAAATCTTGAAAAGGTAATTGGTGATTTATTGGAGGATGTTGATGAATCATCGTGGACAAAAAGCGGTGTTACTGTAACTGAAAAAAACCAGTTGGATATAACTGCTCTTGATGACGGATTAAAGTTTAACCATGCTATTTTTTTTACAGGTACTGAAAGTGTATCGGGCGTAACAGCTACTTATGCTGATGATGAAGCTTCAAAATTTATAGTTCCTACTCTTACCAAAAATTACGAGGATAACGGTATTTTTCATAGTGATGTAAAAGTAGCCCTAATGGCTTTACCTACTTATGTAGTTGGCAACTCATTACAGCTAAATTATTCACGCTATTATAACGATTACCGCTACCTAACCAGCATTTACTTTCCCGAAGACCATTTGGTAAAAGAAAAAGTAATAAGCATTGAATTGCCTGATGGTTTGGATATTGAAATTGTAGAGATGAATTTTGACGGGTACGAGATAACGCGCACTGAGGGTGAACCTCCTAAGCCTGAAAAGAAAAAATCATCAAAATCTAAAAAATCAAAACGCACTAAAAAAGAACGTCCCAGCCGAAAAAGTCGTAAGGAAAAAACCAAAATTCCTACCAAAAAAATCATCAACTATACAATAAAAGAAACTCCTGCTATGCGCGGCGAGTCTAATAACTACGGCCCTAGCCATACCGTGCCGCACCTTTTGGTAATGTGCAAAAGCTATACGGATGGAAAAGACACTGTGCAATTGATGAATACTACTGGCGACTTGTACAAATGGTATAGCAAATTGGCTAACCGCATGGATAATAACAACGAGAAGATTAAAACCATTGCACAAGATTTGACCAAAAACTTTACTACCGACGAAGGCAAGATTTCAGCCATTTTTTATTGGGTACAGGATAATATACGCTACTTGGCTTTTGAAGATGGTATTGCAGCCTTTAAGCCTGATGAGTGCCAAAATGTTTACGAAAAACGCTATGGCGATTGTAAAGGGATGGCCAACTTAACCAAAGAGATGTTAAAATCTATTGGTTACGATGCCCGATTGACATGGATTGGAACCGACCGTATAGCTTATGATGGCACCACCCCTACCCTATCAAGTGCCAACCACATGATATGTATGGTGTATACGGACTCGGTAAGTAAAAAGCGCTATTTTTTAGACCCTACTGAAAAATACGTTTCGTTTGGTGATTATGCACAGCGTATACAAGGCCGCAAAGTAGTGGTAGAAAGTGGTGAGAGCTATATTGTAGACTCGATACCTGTATACAACTACGACCATAACAAAACTGAAAGAACAGAAAACTTTACTATTGAGGGGCAGTTGCTAAAAGGTACTGTGAAGAGGGTATACAATGGCGAAAGTAAAACTTTAATACTACGCTCGTACAATAGCGTAAAAACTGATAAACGCGAACGTGCGCTGCGCGGTTTTCTTACCAACCAAAACGATTACAATCTTGAAGCAGACGGGATGCAACACTCTGATTTTACAGACCGCACCCAACCTTTTGAGATTAGCTATAACCTTACGGTAAAGCACCATGTGCTTACCAAAGATAAAAAGCAATACATAAACCTTGAATGGGACAGAGAATGGGCAAACTATACTATTGATACTGCTAGGTATAGCCACTACACTTTTCAGCACAAAAAACACCAAATAAAAACAGCCACACTTGCTATACCAGCGGGCTATACCGTAAGCTATTTACCCAAGCCTATAGAAGTAGTGAACGAGTATTTTATTTTCCGTGCGGCCTATAAGCAACAAGGCAATAGCGTAGTATATACCAAAGAGCTAATAATGCCCAAAGGCTACTTGCACCGCAAACAAATAAAAGAGTGGAACAAAGCTGTGTTGCAACTCACCGATTTTTACGACAGTTATATAGTTCTTACCAAATAATTGCCTGTTACAAACATGACGAAACGAATAGTATTAACGGTTTTTATACTTAGCATAAGCCTAAGCATTTTTGGGCAGCTTAACCGTAAGAAGTGGAATCCACTATATACTGAAAAACAAAAGAAAGACCTTTTTAAAGAAGCCCAAAAAAAGGGTGATTTTGATGACGAAATTTTTGAAGCTACCAGAGTGCCGCTTGAATGGAAAGATGAATCGGTAGTTATATTGGCTCAACGTGCCCGCTATGTAGGCTATGTAAACCGCTGGAACAACGTAGGATACTTTACCTACCAAGTGCGTGTGCGCATAAAAATGCAAGACTTAACGGCCATAGAGAACTTTTCGACCTACTATTTTAATAAGAACGACAATATTGAAATAACTATAGAAAAGCCCGATGGCGAACGCAAAAAAATTGACCTGAAAGAAGCTATTGACGTAAAGGAAAAAGTGAACCTTCCCTACTTTGGAGATATAGAAGTCAGTAATTATCAAAAAATTGCTTTTTCTAATCTTGCCCCCGGCGATATACTAGATGTAGTATCTATGGAAACAGTTAGGTTTAATAAAAATTTCCATCACTGGACGGATATTCCATTGTTTTTTCTACCCATACAAGCAACCAAAAACTTTCTTGGTATTTGGTTTAACCTAAGTATACCTTTTACTGTTGACGATATACAACAGCTTAATAGCTCCTACCCTATTGTAGAGCAAAAAATTGAGTTTGACCTTGGCAAACATTTCTTTCTAAACTACCGTGCACTTAACGGAGCACCTGATTTAGAAGAAAAAATAAGCAAAACACGTGCAGGCAATAAGCTTTGGATTTTTCATGATGTGATGCGTGAGAAGCTAAAAGACGAACCTTGGAGCGAGCCTATGTTTACGCTTCCTGCCATTAAGTACGAAGTAACTTTTGCCAACAGACGTTCGCGCAACGATATTGACCAACTGATTGACGCTAAAAAACGTATAAAAACTACTGTTAATGAAAAAGACATTCGCAAAATGGCCTATAAGTTTTATAGGAAAAGTCGCGAATCTACAGGTGATATTTACTACAACTACTATAAAAAAGAGGGATATAAAATTAATAGTAGCCGAGATTTTATTGATGGTTTTTATAACTACTACCGTAGCACCAAACTGTACGAAGTAGCCCGATACAGAAACGATGCTGTATATAACACAGCCATGCCCAATGGTGCTTTTGTGCAGTATATGATAAAAATACTGAACAAGCGCGGTATAAAACACACCCTTATAATGGGTGTGCCCCGCTACAAAGGAGGTATGGACGGATTGATGGGGGAAAAAGATTTGATGTGGGGTGTAATGGTATACTATCCTAATGAGGAAGTACTGTATACCGATTGTGATTTGTATGCCCGTCCGGGCGAACCCAACCCACAGTTTGAAGGCATAAAATTGCTCGAAATTCGCCCTGCACGTTATAAGCGTGGTATGGTAATAGATGAAACCGCCATACCTGTTACCGCTCCCTCAAAAAACCAGTTTATTTATAAAATAACTGCCGAGTTTCTGCCTGATTTTGACACCTTGTTGGTAACCCGCAAAACCGAGTTACAAGGTAGACCACGCTATCGCTTTAGAGAAGAAACCTTTGCGTACAATAGTTACTATAAAAAACTGCGCGAAGAACTTAGCAATGACCATCTTTTTGTACGTGAGTTTCTGTACGACAAAAAACTGCTTAAGAACAAACGCTTTTTGGATGACGAAGAAAAACGTATTGAAGAAAGTTTCTTAAATCGTTCGGCAAAAAGAGCACGTAAAAGTGCCGAGGTTTCTTTAAAGTACGACTACCAAGTAGCTGAATATAAAAGCTTGAAAGTAGAAAAAGACGGGCTTAAAAATGACGAACCCGACATGGCTTTTGTTGAGGAGTTTAGATTACGTGACTTACTGGATGCCACAGGCGATGGCAATTATGTGCTAAAAGTGGGCGAGTTTATTGATGGGCAAATAGAAATAAAAGACATAGAAGACCGTGAACGCCAAGGCGATATAGTACACCCTTATGCACGCACCTATAGCTACGAGATAGAAATAAAAATACCAGCTTTGATGCAAGTGCACGGAATAGAACAACTAAACCGTGATGTAGAAAACGAAACAGGTAGTTTTAAAAGCAGTGCAAAACTGCAAGGTAGCAGCTTGATAATAAAGGTAGAAAAAACCTATAAAGATATTTACCAATCCAAAGATAAGTGGGAAGACCTGCTGAAATTTATTGATGAAGCTGTTGATTTTAGAAGTACTAAACTAATACTTACCCGATAAGCTAATGACTATGAAAAATTATATACTTATCCTTATAGGAGTTATTATGCTGCCCTTTGCCACAAAAGCGCAAACTTTTGTAGAAGGTGGATTGGGTTATATACCCTATGCAGTAAGTACTGCATCAGACGGAAATGCGGGTACTGGTATGGCTCTAAACCTACAATACGGCAAGTTTGTAAACAATTATAAAATGCGTTCGGTAACATTTAGTATGCGAAGTGTGCCTATTCTGCGTGATGATGTTACTATCAACCCTACAAATGGTATTGGTACAGATTATAAAATAGCCATTACTTCTAAAGCCACTACTTTTTGCTTAGGCTATGAACGTAAAGTAACCTTTGGTTATACAGAGTTTGACGACCAATGGCAATTCTATAACATTATTAATTACTACCTAAGTATAACCAACATTAGTGAAAGCTACTCAAAACCTGGTATACCCGATAATAAGAAAGAAGCAGGCACTTATTTTAATCCTGATATTGGTATAGGTCTTGGTATGGCTAGAAAATTCCAGCAAAAAGCATACGGCTACATTGATTTAAGATTTTACGGCCCCATTTTAGGTGAAGGTATTGGTGGCTATACCGATATAGGTACTTCGATAAATTTTGGTGTTCGCTATTTTCTACGTTAGTGTTGCGTACTATTTATCATTTCTTTGCATCTTTGCCACAATAAGATGAAAGAAATTATTACATGGCTAATGCGCCACGTGCCTAGGCCTATACTTATCCGTTTCAGTTATGTGTTTAATAAAGTATCGCCGCTTTTTCTAAAAGGCGATAAAGTGCATTGCCCTATTTGCGATGGAGATTTTAAATACTTTTTGCCCTACGGAACAGTAAAACGCCGTGATAATGTGCTTTGTCCTCGTTGCTTGGCACTTGAAAGACACAGGCTTTTGTGGTTGTTTCTTAAACAAAAAACCAACTTTTTTACCGACGATATTAAACTGCTGCACATAGCTCCTGAGCAGTGTTTTTACAAACGTTTTCGCAAGCAAGCCAATTTGGATTACCTAACGGGTGATTTATACTCGCCCCTTGCTGATGTGAAAATGGATATACACGAAATGCCTTTTGAGGACAATCGTTTTGATGCTGTTTTGTGTAACCACGTTTTAGAGCACGTTGAGGATAGCCACAAGGCTATGACTGAGATATACCGTGTATTGAAACCCGGTGGATGGGCTGTGATGCAAGTGCCTTTAGATACTACACGTGCCACCACATACGAAGACCCTACTATAACTAGCGATGAAGACCGCGAGAAGCATTTTTGGCAAAAAGACCATGTGCGTTTGTTTGGTCTTGATTATCCTACTAGGTTAGAAGCAGCAGGTTTTAAAGTAACCCCTATTGATTTATCGGCTGAGTTACCTGCTGATTTGGTAGAGAAATACCGACTATCAAAAGGTGAGGTGATATATTGGTGCCACAAGTAGGCCACTACTCTTCATCAACCAAATACTCTTTGTGTTTCCCGTATTTTTCAAGCACGCGTATGCTAGTTGAGCTGATATGCTCGTACTCTACATCGCAAAAAATGTTTACGTGTTGTATTTCAGGCATAAAATCTTGCATATAGCGGTATTGTTTTTTCTCAAACTGCAAATCATCAGCATTTCGCAATCCACGCACAAGGGTTACATCATACCCTAACCCTTTTATAAAATCGGTAATCAAGCCGTTATATTCTTCAGTTTGTTTGTATTGCAATAGTTTGGGACGAGGCCATTGCGCATCGTTTTTTTCTAAATTTCTGCCAAAGGCTATTATCACCTTATCAAAAATTTGCTCTGCCTTTTGTAAGACATTCAAATGCCCTTTGTGGAAGGGGTTAAAACTGCCCGCGTACACACCTATTTTAGGCTGGCGGGTTTTTATATAACCTATCAAACCATCCAGCTTGCCATTGGTATTAAATCGCTCTAATATTTTTATACGTTCGGTTTGGTATATTTTCCAATCAACAAAGGCAAACTCTTTAAATATTTGATGTTCGTATGCTATCAATCCCTCTAATGGCCTATCCAAAACAGCTAAATCAGCTTGCTTAAATTGTAGTGAAAGTGCAGTACTGCCCTTGTGGTGTTTAGTATCCAATATTATAGCTTCTACTTGTTTTGCTATACTTTCATCACCCTTATAAACCTGCCTAAAATAAGCTACCGATTGCTCTTCGTTATCAGTTAGTCTTGGGTCAAAAACGACATTATGAAAAATAGCCGCCAAAAACAATACATCATTTTCAAGGCCACCACTTTGTTCAATAACCTGCAATACTTCTATTACATGATTAAGGGTATGGCAGTACCTGTGGGCTTGTTGGTAGTGCGGCAATACATTTGCATCAATACCTAAAGCTGCCAACCTATCGGCTATGTATGTCTCATCCATTTGTGGCATAAGGCTTATTGTTGTTGCCCCACTAATTGTGCGGCAGTTTTTTCACGCTGTATTTTTCCGCTTTCGGTAAGCACAAAATCAGGGGTATAGTAAAATATTTTGGGGACTTCGTATTTTTCCAAAAAGCTACGCAAATCAACCTTTGCCTCGTACTCATCCATAGGGTCAATTGGTTCACCTTTTATCACAGCAATAAGTTTTTGCCCCAAATGTTCATCGGCTTCATACCAAACAAAGTATTGTCGTCCATGCAACTGTTTCAATCGCGCCAGAGCATCCTCTACCTTCTCCAACTGTATTTTCACCCCTCCTGAATTGATAACATTGTCCATCCTCCCCAATATCTCAAAACTACCGTCGTGCATTATTTGCACACGGTCGTTAGTTACTATATCTGCATAGCCTGTTATCTCACCATTTATCACCAAACGTTCTTCGCGGTCTTTACTCACCTGTATACCCTGCATAGGTATAAAACGAGGTGTAGCCCCTACCCCATTTAGTTTTCGCAAGGCTATATGGGTATAAGTTTCCGTCATACCATAAGTATGGTAAAACTCAGGGTCTAAGTCAGTAAAACGTTTACTCCATTCATTATTCATGCTTGCACCGCCCACTAATACTTTACGAAAACGATTTAGCTTTTGTACCGATGTAAAATCGAAACCCGTAAGTATAGTATGCATTTGCATAGGCACAAACGAAGCTATGGTATAAGGATGGTTAGCATCTAAACCCAACATTGGATTGCTTGTGGGTTCTACTACTGCAATAGGCAATTGACCTAGTAGTGCACGTATAAGCATCATTACTCCGCCTGCTGTTTGTACCGATAGGCACAAAAACACAATATCATCGGCTTGAGGTTGAAGCACATCAAGGGTTTGGCGTGCACTTTTTTCTATAAACTTACGTTTCCACTCAATAGGTTTGGGAACACCTGTACTGCCCGATGTATGCACTACAAAAATACTATCACCTTGTAGCCATTGCTGTGCTATAAGTAATGCTTGTTGTTGGTTGTAGCTTACTGTTGGCGGTGGCACGAAGTCGGGCTTTTGCACCTCGCTAAAGTTTATATGTTGCCCATTTAATATAAAGTATGGCACAGAGTATTTGGCAATTATTATACAGTTCTCTTTACTAAATCGGCCAAAGCTTCGGCCTCTTCAAAGGTATTATAAATATGGAAGGATGCCCTCACCGAGTTAAGCCCGTTTTCGGCCACACCACGTATGCGCATTTTATTTTGCGTGGTAATTAGTTGAAACTCGTTGTAACCCATATTCTTAAGTTTAAACCCTATAATAGCCGCTCTTGATTGTTCTTCTTTAGGGGTTAACAATTCAACCCCATCAATAGCTTGCATGCGGGCATAAAAATGACTGGCTAGTGCTTTTACTCGTGCTTCAATTTTATCCTTCCCAATCATATTATGAAAATCAATAGCAGCTACCACACCTTTAAATAGCGGTGCACTCATAGAGCCATAATAAAACCTATGGGCTGTATCAACATAGCCTTTTAAATACGAGGGGGTTTCTATCAAACTCCATCCCGTATCGCTATATCCGCCTACCCAACGCGCCTGCACATCTTCAAGTTTTTCTTTCTTTATATATAAAAAGCCTGTGCCTTTGGGAGCCAGCATCCACTTGTGGCAACACGAGGCATAAAAATCGCACCCCATATCGTGCAAATCCAATTGCAACATACCCGGGCCATGTGCACCATCAATAAAAGAGTAAATACCTTTTTCTTTGGCTAGCGTACATATTTCTTTTACGGGTAATACTTGCCCCTGTGTGCAGGGCATATGGGGCACAGCAATTGCCTTTGTATTTTTTGTAATAAGAGCATTTATATTGTTTAGCGTTTGTGCAGCAGTATCGGCCAATTGAACTGTTTTTAATACTATACCTTCAACTTTAGCCCGATTAAGCCAAGGCAAGGCATTGCCC
The DNA here is from genome assembly GCA_037968475.1 of Bacteroidia bacterium. GTDB lineage: Bacteria > Bacteroidota > Bacteroidia > UBA8524 > UBA8524 > SB11. The sequence continues at coordinate 270,169 of JBBKVO010000001.1, read as the reverse complement.
ACGTGCTCGTGGTTAGTAATAATTACTTCATCACCTTTTTTAAGGCGCAAACCCCAACACACTATATTTATACCTTCGGTAACATTATGAGTAAGACAAATTTCATCTTCATCAGCCCCTACAAATTTGGCCAATGCCGGTACAGCGTCTTCCCAACCACCGTAGTTTCCTGTAGTATCAACATCCAAAGTTGCATTATACTGCTCTTCTATAACACTATAGGGCGATGGCCCCATAGTTCCGTTATTTAAATATGCTACATCATTTGATAACGGAAAACTTGCCCGTACCAGCTTCCAAAAATCTTCGCCTTGTGCAGCACTAAAGTTTGGGGCACTTTTTTTGGTTTGGGTAGCACCAAAAGCAGGCAAATACATTGCCCCAGCCGCCAATAGCGCACTGTTACGTATAAATTTTCTTCGTGTTGGTTTCATTGTAAGTGTATCAAACCTACGCTATCAAACACAGTTTTTCAAAAAAAATTAAAGATACTTCTATGTTTTTAAAATTGGCGTACTATATTTGACATAGTACGCACGGTAGTTTTTTTTGTTTTGTACCTGATTATATTTACCATTATAAATACTTAGTTTCAGCATCGGGCAAACGTGGATAGAGCATCAATACATATATGTTTAATCGATGATGATGAGATACAAAATTTCATCAATGAAAAGATTATTCAGCGTTTTATACCCTCATCACAAATAAGTAAATACCTTAGCGCCCAAGCCGCTATTGATGATTTGCGGGGAGGTAAAATAAAACCTGACGTAATTTTGCTGGACATAAATATGCCCATTATGAACGGGTGGGATTTTATGGGAGTTTTGCAAAAAGACCATCTATATAATCTTAACGGTCATATTGTAAAAATTTATATACTCTCATCATCAAAAGATCCATCGGATATTGAAAAAGCCACAGAATACCCTTCTTTACTTGGTTTTTTTCACAAACCACTCACTCAGCCCAACATTCAAAAATTAATAGAGACCATAGGTTTATAGATTGCTGCATTGCTCCCTGTGTTTTCGTTAAACTTTCATAAATTCGCACCGCGCAAAAGCGGTAGGATGCTTTTTTTTGCCTTCAACTAGCTGCACGGTAGTGCATTCTTTAGTTATAAGTATTGCAGCTACACACGCTTATTACTAATTGAGAAGAAAATAAATATAGAAATCAGATATGAAATACAATGTTTTAGGGATTATGTCGGGCACATCGATGGATGGAATTGATTTAGCACTTTGTGAATTGACGAACGATGGTGGCCAGTGGACATACAAAATTTTACAAGCCGAAACTATACCATACGATGCTAAATGGCGCATCAGGCTTTCGCAATTGCGCAAGCAAACACCCGTTGTTTATGTAAAAACGGATACTTTCTATGGTCATTACTTAGGCACATTGGTAAATCAGTTTATAGAAAAACATAATGTTAAGGTTGATTTAATAAGCTCGCACGGACACACTGTTTTCCATCAACCCGAAGGAGGCATTACCGCCCAAGTGGGTAGCGGTGCTGCAATACACGCTATTACAAACCTACCTGTTGCTTGCGATTTTCGCACAGTAGATGTGGCTTTGGGCGGACAAGGCGCGCCTTTAGTGCCCGTTGGTGATGAACTTTTATTTGGTGGATATGATGCCTACCTAAATCTTGGCGGTTTTTGCAATATCAGCACCCGCCACAATGGTAACCTAGAAGCATTTGATGTTTGCCCCGGTAATATTGCACTAAACCGTATAGCCCGTAACTTGGGTAAAGATTTTGACGAGAATGGTGAGATTGCACTTCAAGGAGGTATTAACTACGATTTGCTTAAAAACCTAAATGAGTTAGAGCATTATAGCAAAGAAGGCCCAAAATCGCTGGGACGTGAGTGGATAAACAGTACTTTTTGGCCAGTAGTGCGCGAATTTGAAAAAACCAGCAAACAAGAAGATTTGATGAAAACTCTTGCCGACCACATTGCAGGACAAATAGCCAAAACAATAGACAAAATAACTAACAACCAACCTGATGGGTTTAGAGTATTAGTAACTGGTGGTGGCGCATATAACAATACCCTTCTTGAGCTATTGCGCACCCATACCGATGCTGAGTTTATTGTACCTGAAGACAAAAATATTATTGAATATAAAGAAGCCTTAATATTTGCCCTATTAGGCGTATTGAGGGTTAAAAACCAAAACAATGTATTAGCGCAAGCCACCGGAGCAACAAGAGATAATATTGGCGGAGCACTATACGGCAATTTTTCTACCTTAGTATAAAAAAAACACCACATTAATACATACACGAATGTTTTATAACGAATCACTAAAAAGTTTATTAGAAAAATTCCAAAGTAAAAGACCTGAGATAGTTTTTGAATGGAAAGATAGTGAAACCGAAGCCGAAGGCTGGGTAGTAATCAACTCGCTACGTGGCGGTGCTTCGGGCGGTGGTACACGTATGCGCAAAGGTTTGAACAAATACGAAGTAGAATCACTAGCCAAAACAATGGAAGTGAAATTTACCGTATCAGGCCCTGCAATTGGCGGTGCAAAATCAGGCATCAACTTCGACCCTTCTGACCCTCGTAAAAAGGGTGTATTAGAGCGTTGGTTTAAAGCCGTTGCTCCGATAATGAAAGAATATTACGGTACAGGTGGAGATTTAAATGTTGACGAGATACATGAGGTAATACCTATGACTCAAGCCAACGGAGTACCTCATCCGCAAGCTTGTGTGGTAAAAAGCCACTTAAAAATTACTGAACCTGTTGAGCAAAAACGTCGTATTGACAATTTGGTTGATGGTGTTACTAAAGTGTTAGATGATGCCCGCTTTAGCCCTGATATTACCAAACCTTACACCGTATCGGATATGATTACAGGTTGGGGAGTTGCCGAAGGTGTACGCCATTTTTATCACTTGTATGGTGGTGTGCTAAACTACAAAACAGCTGTTATACAAGGTTTTGGCAATGTGGCTGCTGCTGCTGCCTACTACCTTGCCAGCTATGGTGTACCTATTGTAGGTATTATCGACCGTAACGGAGGCTTGATAAAACAAGAAGGTTTTACTCTTGATGAAATAAAACACTTGTTTAATACCCGCAAAGGCAATGCACTTGATGCACCTGATATGTTGAGCTTTGAAGAGGTAAACGAAAAAATATGGAAGCTAAAACCTGAAATATTTATACCTGGTGCTGCCTCTCGTTTAGTAAGTAAACAAAATATGGACGACCTTATTGAAGGTGGCCTTGAAGTAATGAGCTGTGGTGCTAATGTACCTTTTGCTGATGACGAAATATTTATGGGCCCAATAGCCCAATATGCTGATGAACACGTAGCTGTAATACCTGATTTTATTGCTAACTGTGGTATGGCACGTACTTTTGCTTATTTGATGAGCGAAAATGCACAATTGACCGACGAGGCTATTTTTCACGATAGCTCAAAAATAATACACGATGCAATGGCTAAAATTCACCAATTTAACTCAAAACCTACCGGCTTGATGGGCAAAGGCCTCGAAATTGCATTAATAAACCTAGTTTAAGCCTATGACTTTCAATGAAATAATAGCGATTAAATACCACGACAATACTGTTGGCGAATTCCTGCTTTGTGCAGGAATTTTGCTTTTCGGTTTTCTATTTAGAAAATTTGCCAGTAAAAATATCAGCCACTTTTTTTTCAGGTTCTTCAAAAAATTCGCTCGAAATAAATTTTCGCTTGAGTTTGACGAGCTACTAAAAAAACCTATACAAGTGTTTTTTGAGTTGGTATTTGTTTATGTAGCCTTTTTCCCTATTCATCTTCCACACGAGTGGAATTTGGTATTGTTTAAGGGCATGAATATAAATACTTTAATCACCGTAATTTTTGATTTGTTTCTTATTGTTTCACTTACGTGGATAGTGCTGCGAAATATTGATTTTATTTCGCTAGTACTAATGGATAAGGCTTCGGAAACCGAAGATACTACCGACGACCAATTGGTAGGCTTTTTTAAAGAGCTCTCAAAATTTTTATTGGTTATAGTAGCTATATTCATCATACTTGGGGTAGTATTTAGGCTAAATATAGCCGCTATTGTAACTGGTTTGGGTTTGGGTGGTTTGGCTATAGCTCTTGCGGCACAGGAAACCCTAAGCAATCTATTGTCGTCATTTATTATTTTTATTGATAAGCCTTTTAAAGCGGGTGAACTAATAAGCACTAACAGTATTACTGGCACAATAGAAAAGGTTGGTTTTAGAAGCACACGCATACGTACACTTGAAAAAAGCTTGGTAACGGTGCCCAACAAAAGCCTTATAGATAGTCCGCTAAATAACATTACCCTAAGCTCGTTTAGAAGAGTAAAAACGATAATAGGATTACTATATGGAACAAAGGCCGACCAAATTAAAAGTGTTTGTAAACAGATTGAAAAGGTACTTACTGACCATGAGTTGATTGACAATGACTATACAGTACGCTTTAGCGATTTTAGCACAAGCTCGCTGGATATAACTGTGCTTTATTTTATTACTACCAATAGCTGGGATGTAATGATGGAAGTGAAGCAGGGCATAAATTATAGCATTATGGATATTGTTGAAGCCAACGGTTGCGACTTTGCTTTCCCTACGCAAACAATACATTTACAAAAAAGCGAATAACGCTTGATTGTGAGTGGTTTTTTTTGTTGATTTGCAGCCCTCAAAAAATAGAAATATTTTTAAGGAAAGGTTCGGGGTGTAGCGCAGTCCGGTAGCGCACTCGCTTGGGGTGCGAGAGGTCGTGGGTTCGAATCCCGCCACTCCGACTCTAAAACAAAAAAGTCTTTCAGGAAACTGGAAGACTTTTTTTGTTTGCTGATGAGCAACGGAAAGTCATTCCTGCGAAAGCAGGAATCTGTGCGGAGGATGAGTTCACTTATATCCGTTACCCATCGCGCAGATTCCCAATCAAGTTGAGAATGACGGGCAGCCGCACTAATTGCAAAAATATTGAACAACTGCTTTTACAAAACGAGCACAAATGAGTATCAACCTCAATAATGAAAAGTGGCTTTGTTTATATAATGAGTAATCATAAAAGAACAGTTGTTTATATTGGAGTAACTGCTGATATAAAAGCTAGAGTTGCTAAACATAAAGAAGGGAAAGGATCTGTATTTACCTCAAAATATAAATGCTTCTATTTAGTGTATTACGAACAACATTTTTTTATTGGTGAAGCAATAAAACACGAAACACAGATGAAGAGATGGAATAGATCATTGGAAGAATGAACTTATTGAAACTATAAATCCAAACTGGAAAGATTTGTGGAAAGAGCTATAAATTCTACAGTTGTGTGCGTGGGGCAGTCATTCCTGCGAAAGCAGGAATCTGTGGGAAGGGATTAACTTAGGCTACGGCTACGCGCAGATTCCCAATCAAGTTGGGAATGACGGGCTACCGCACATATTATATCCAAACAGAAAAAATTTATGGAAAGAGCTATAATCTATACCATTGGGTGCGTGGGGCAGTCATTCCTGCGAAAGCAGGAATCTGTGGGATGGGATAAATTTAGACTACGTACAGATTCCCAATCAAGTTGGGAATGACGGGCAGCCGCACATATTATATCCAAACTGAATGCATCATTGGGAGTTTTTTGTGAATAGCAGTTCCTAAAAAGCTCTTCCATTCCATCAAAATCGCTTTAAAATCAGCAGTTGGTATCACAAAATCAGGTTTGCTAAAGTCAACATCGGCAAAAGCATCAAAAAACTCAGTCTTATCTTTATAAATATCAATTAAAACCGATTCACATCCTGTTGCTACATCTGTTACCTCTCCATCAAGTAATGCTTCAATTTCTTTAAGCAAACCATCTACCCTGTTTGGTTTTTGCCAACAGCTTAAAAAACAGCCTAATGTTTTTTGTGTATTTTCATCACTCGCCGAGCAGTGTTTCCATCTTTCCCCTAAAAGGTCAACAATTACAAATTTCAGTTTGTATTTATCTATTATGTATCTGTTCATACCAGTATATCTTATTTTTTAAGTATTAGTAAATGGTTTAAAAAGCCCCGCAATACTTTCGCCTTGCAGGGCTACAACATTTATACACTATGGAATTATTTTTAAAACTGAATTTTGTAACTAATATTAGGTATCACTACCGCTTCGGCATCCATTACCACACTGTTGGTCTTTTTGTTATACGAGTGCCCAAAAAACTCTTTACTTCCCAAGGCATTTAACACCTGTAACGATAACAGTGTTGAGTATTTACCATAGTTTTTGCGGTAGGTTACCGTAAAGTGTAAATAGTAATTGGCAGGTGCTTGTGCTTGGAAAGCTTTGCTATAATCTTGTTTCACTGCTCTTGCCGCAATAGATGCTTGTGTATTTATAGGCGTGTACCTATCGCCGCCCATGTATGTGAAACGGGTACTCACATTTATTTGGTTTTGCTTTTTCTTACCCACATTCCACTCTTTACCAATTAAAAAGTTTCCTACAAAGTTTTTGTTAAAGGCAGTATTGCGCCATACATCATCGCCCCCTTTATATTTTGAATCGAAGAATGAAGCTGTGGCCAAATAATACCACCCTTTGTTCAAAAAACGCTCTAGCGTAATATCAATACCTATGTTGCGGCCTTTACCTGCATTTTCAAAATTATCGTTAAGGTACCAACTGTCTTTTAGGTTTACAAATGAAAATGAGCTATCGGCAATTACAGGTATATCATACAAATATTGGTAGTAAGGCTCTAAGCGCAAATGGGTATTTTGCCCTACCATGCGGTTATAACCAAAAACAAAATGGTGTGCCTTACTAAAATCAAGACTGGTATTGGGTTTTGTAACACCATTGGGCGTTTGTACTTCTCCAAAATAAAAGTTCAACTTTTCTAAACTGCTATGCAAGCCATAGCCAAAAGTTACATTTTGCTTGCTATCAACCGTCCATTGGGCTGATAAACGTGGTTCGACAATCCATTTTTTTGATAGTAAAAAAGTTTGAAAATGCACTCCGGGATTTAGCTGCAACCTATGCCCAACTTTAAATGATGATTGACTAAATGCTTGTATAATAGCACTATTACCCTGCGCATCAACATAAGTAGTTATAGGCTCGCCATAATTTTGCTGATTTTTAAACACATAATTATAAAATAGCTTTTGCACTATAAAACCCGTACGGTTGGTATGTTTTGAATTAAACTTATGATTGATGTACGATGACAGGGTAATATTAGAGTTATCCATCACTATTTTATCCTCAGGCACACGTATTTTGTTAGAATCTTGATAATCTTTATCAAAAGTAATAACATGACTTGTACCCGCCAGTATTGTTTTTATATAAGTATTGTTGCCAAAGAAAAACTTGTGGGTTACACCGCCAATACCCATGTGTATTTTTGATGTTGTTGAATACGAATCGTATACACTTTCCCATTGGGTTGTATCTTTTTCTCCTTTCTCTTTCAAGCCATCAATCAGACCTAAACCCCACACCGAAAATGTCCCCGCTTTTTTAGTAGGAAAATGTAATTTGAAAGATAAATCCTGATACCTAATGCCACCAATATCTTGCGGCATCACTTGGTCGATAAGAGCTAACGAAGAATATCGGTAATTAAATAGGTACGATGAATTACCTCCTTTTTTAAACGGCCCTTCTGACGAGGCATCTATACCCAAAGCACCTATCTGAAAAGTATGCTCGCGGGCGGTGTTATTACCTGTACGCATAGATAAATCGAACACGCCCGAAAGTGCATTACCATACTCGGCAGGAAAAGCACCCGTAAAAAAATCAGAGTTGGCCAACATTTGGCTGCTAAGGGCGGTGATAATACCAGCACCCACACCCGATATTTCGCCAAAATGGTTTGGGGCAGGCACTGCAACACCTTCCATACGCCACAATAAACCTTTGGGCGCATTACCACGTATAACTATACCGTTTGAGCTTATGGTACTTGCCACACCTGCAAACGACGATACCATACGCGCAGGATCGTCTAACCCACCTGCATATTTATTGGTTTCTTCTACTGTAAATTGTTTGGCACTAACCGTAGCCATTTGGTTAATGGCTTTTTCTTTTTCCTCTTTAGGTTTCACTACCACTTCGTTTACTGATAGTACTACCTCTTGCAAGTGAGCAGTAATAGTTTGCACCTTGCCCGATATTATTAGTATACCGCCCAAAATAGCCGGCTCGTAGCCTACTGATACTATTTTTACATCGTAGCGACCTACGGGTACATTTTCTAAGGTAAAATTACCATCGTCATCACTGGCAGCACCTATTGGTGGATTGGTATTTAATAATAGAACGGTAGCATAAGGTATTGGAGCTTCTGATGCGGCATCAATTACCTTGCCTTTTAGGGCGGATGTGTGCTGCTGGGCTTTGCCCAGTTGTTGACTTAAAATAAAAATTAAAATAGCGATTAGGGTCGTTCTAACAGTCATAGTTTGTATAAGTTTTGTTTCTACACAGGGTTTTTATACCCTTTTCACTAATACGACAACTATGTTTTAAAATACCCTACCTTGAGAATGAAATATTTTTTATTTTTTTAATATTCTTAATTAACATGAGTTCAGGATAAGAAATGCCATTTATAGCGGGTTAAAACCCACTGCTGTTTCAATTACAGCCCTCAAGACGACTTAAGTCGTCTTGAGGGCTGTAATTTTTGATAGAATAGGTTTATAACCCTATTTGAAAAAAAAACATTAATGTTCTTATAAACAACGCATTATATAATCTATTATGTCGAACTCTCGTTAATTAAATAATCGGGCAAAACCATGCCCTATAAAGATTACAGCCGAGTATGGACATATGTCCATACTCGGCTGTATCAATTAAAAAGATAAATTATTATTTAAAACTGTAAAGCAGCATTTAGCCCAAACCAACCTTGTATATGTGTTTTGGCAATTTTTTCATTAAGAAAAAGATGCTGTTTGTTTAAAGAGGTTTGTTTCTCAAACTTTTCATTGGCTACATAAAAATTGATGGAAGGGCCTACTACCAATGCTGCCTTTTTATATAATCTGAAACCAATATTGGCATCAAAACGGTAAAGGCTGTTTTGCTCGTTTGCCCATCTACCGGGATTTAGCCAATGTGCTGATGCTTCAAGATTGAAGAATACAGGTTTTTGAGCACGAAAAATTGTACCCACACCGTAGTTTACATCCCACAATGTAGGAACAGAATCACTATTTCTTGCGCCTCCAATACCTAAGTAGGTATAAAACCTATCCGTACCCGATTTGTATTTTAAATTCACAATACCACTTTCGCTGCCTTGTATTTCCCATCGGCGGTAGCCATTGCGAACATAGTTAAACACTCCAATGGGCACCCCACCATCGGCACTATCAACAAAGTTGAAAACACCTATCTGCATACCTTTTAGTTTGGCGGTATAGTTTAAAAAACCTGCTATTTGTATACCTTTTACTTCTTTGGCAAGATTAATAAACCCTGCTATTTGCGCACCATCAATTTTTCCGCGAGTCATATTTATAAACCCGCTTATTTGTGTACCCTCGTAGTTACCGCCAATGGTATTGCCAAAACCGGCTATTTGTGCACCATAGCCAGAGTCGGTAGCTATATTATAAAAACCGCTTATTTGTGCACCATCAGCACGACCCCGCACAAAATTGGTAAAACCTGCTATTTGTGCGCCTTTCATTTCTTTACCTGCAAAATTGCTAAAACCTGCTATTTGCCACCCAAAGGCTTTTAGTTTAGTAACATTAGCAAAACCCGCTACTTGCAAACCTTTAGTTTGTCCGCCCACAATATTAGCAAAGCCCGCTACCTGTGCCCCGCTAACATTAAACCTATCTATATTAACAAAGGCTGATAGCTCAAAACCATTTACACCTGCATTTAGCCCTGCTAATAAATTGAACGAAAAACCGTTTACCTGATTTTTTCCTACAAACTGATTAAACGTACCTACACCAGGAACAATGCTAAACTGAAAAGGGGTTATGATTAAATTTGAATCGTTGCGAAGGCTATCTAATATATCTTTTGAAACTAATAACTCTAACGATTTCTTTTGAATAAGGGGTTTGGCCAATTCTTTCATTTCTGCACTATCATCAGCAACGGTTAACATTTGTTTTGCCAATGCGTTGTGAAATGTTATAGCCTCAACCGATTGAGTATCGCTGCTTAAAGTTATTGCATTATTTTCTTTACTTTTTAATGATACGTTAAGGGTTTTGTTATCACTTACCTTTATTAAATATGATTTTTTTTGATAGCCTTGCAAGCTATAAGTTAGCTCGACGGTATAATTAGGGTTGGGTACTGTAAGTTGATACCCTCCTTTTGCATTAGTATTTGTATTTAATCTAAAATATTTTTCGGTAACGGTAACACCTTGCAGCACACTACCCGTTTGGTAATCGGTTACTTGCCCACTAATAAAATGGCGAACACGTTGGGCTTCTTCTCTGCCTGCTCCAAAAAATATTATCTGGCTGCCCATTTCTTTGTATTGTATGTTGCTTTGCTGACAAATTACACCCAATACTTGCCTTAAAGGTTGGTGCTGTGCATCAATAGAAATGGTTTGATTGGGAGATATTACACGGTTATCGTACGAGAAATCGAAATGTGCTTGTTCACTTAGCTGAAACAATACTTGCGATAGGGGTTTGTTGTTTGCCTTGATACTTACATCGGTATCTAATACCTGTGCTGTGCTTATGTTTTGTGCTATTGCCAAGCAAAGCAGTACTGCATATCGCACAATTTTGTTTTTGGTTATCTGCAACCTTTGCCCTTTATGGTTACTGTGTTTCCGTTTTGTTGAATGTTCCATGTAAAGTAAATCTTCAGTGTTTTTAGTATGTCTTCTAGGGTGCTTTCTTCAAACTTTGCAGTTATTTTACACCCTTCAATTGTGCTTTGTTGCACATTAAACACCACGCCGTATTGTTTTTCTAAATCTTTTAAAACAAGGTTTAGCGGTGTGTTTTCAAACCTTAACACCTTATCGTATTGCGATAGGTAATTAATGTTTTCAATAGTTTGTTTCACAGGTTGCGTGCCTGTATCGGCTAAAAAGCCTTGTTCGCCTTTTACCAAAACCACAGCAGCATTATGGTTTTTGGCTGGGTACAGTTTCACCTTACCCGTTTGTACTAAAACACTCACCCCGCTATCTTTACTATCACGCACCAAAAACGATGTCCCCAATACTTGTATATTGGCATTGCCTGCGGCAATAATAAAGGGCTGTGTAGTGTCCCTCTCTATATCAAAAAACGCTTCTCCTTTAAGTTGCACATTGCGCTTTCCACCTTCAAAAATTTCGGGGTAGGTAAGCGATGAATGTGCATTTAAAGTAACCCTGCTACCGTCGGGCAAACTCACCAGCAGGGTGTTATTTTCTGTTTTCATAGTTTTTAGCGTTGCAGTTTGGTGTGGGTTATTGTTGTTATTTGCTACCCACCAAAAAATGCTTGTACCTATAACCAGTACTGCTGCTATCTTTAACCAAAAAGACCAAACTGCGCCGCCTTTTACAACTTTTAATGGCGATGTTCCCGCTACCCTTTCAGTGGTTTTGCTTGCCACATTTTGCCATGCTACGTCTACATTAACATCGGCAGGCAATGCACTTTGGGTATTGGGCACACGCATATACAGTTGTTTAAGCCCATCAAAATAAGCTTGGTTTGCAGGGTGGCTAAGCCATTGGTGCACAGTGGCCATTTCTTCGTCATTTACCTCCATATCGAGGTACCTGATTAATAGCTCTTGCATTTGCTCGTCTAATCCCTGCATACTGCTTGTTATTTAATTGACACTTAAATTTGATTGTACCCTATGTGCTTGGCTAAAAAAAATCGCCAAATAGTAAAAAAAGTAATGGAAGATAGTCTTTAAGTTCCTCTCGAAGAGCCTTTAAAGCCTTTGATACGTGGGCTTCTACTGCTTTTTTGCTTATACCCAACTCGTCCGCTATTTCTTGATATTTTTTTCCTTCAAAGCGGCTCATGCTAAAAACCAGTTTGCATTGTGCGGGCAAACTTTCAATTACAGCATTTATCTTCACGTCCAACTCAAGAGCTTTAATAGTATCGTGAGCGGTAATATTATCAGTAATGTAGTTTTGAGCTACAACTTCTTGCTGGTGCGCTTCGCGAATTTTAATATGCCTGAAATGATTGAGGCAACGGTTGCGCACCGATTTAAAAAAATAGGCGCGCAAGGTTTCCTGTACTGTAAGGCTTTCACGTTTATCCCAAATATGACAAAATAGCTCTTGCACAATTTCTTCGGCCATATCCAAATCATTCAAAAACTTTTGGGCGTAACCGCACAGCTCGGCATAGTATATTTTAAATACTTGCTCAAAGGCATGGCTATCGTGTTGTTGTATGCGCGCTAAAAGTTCGGGTTCCGTCAAAACGTTATGGCTTACTTTTTATGGGCGCAAAATTAGTTTTAGATTGATAGAGTTGTTACTACTCACTCGTTTTTTTAATATTATAACATGAGTTCAGGGTAAGAAACGCCATTTACAGCGGGTTAAAACCCACTGCTGTTCCTATTACAGTCCGCAAGACGACTTAAGTCGTCTTGCGGGCTGTAATTTTTGATAGAATAGGTTTTCAACCCTATTTAAAAAACATTGCTATTCTTATAAACAACGCATTATATAATCTATTATGTCGAACTCACGTTATTATAATAATACCCCTGCTACAACTGCATTGACATTAGGTATAAAATGCTACTTTTTTATTTTTTTGATTGTAACTTGTATTAGAATGAAAACAGATATAACCGAGATACAGGCCATACTTATAGGCATTTTAAATGCACAAGCACCACCGTTAAAAGTACGCTCTAATAGTATTATGGGGTTTGAGGTAGCAGGTACTAAAGAAACCATGCAAGGCAAACAAAAAGTTGATGGTATGTACTTTGCCAGTGTAGTGCCTAAGCCAAAAGATGTGCGTTTGTACTACTTTCCTATTTATACCCACCCTCACGAGTTTGATTTATCAGCCGAACTTAAAAAATGCCTAAAGGGTAAAAGTTGCTTCCACATTAAAAAATTGGATGATGCCCTTGAAACCGAAATAAAAGCAATGGTAGCAAAGGGTGTTGAAATTTTTAGGCAAGAGAACTGGATATAGCCTTACCAATACTTTGGGTTTTATTTACTAACTAGCAGTATGAAATGGGTAAACGCTATTGGACTGTTACTGCAATTTGTTGCTTTTTGGTTGGCAGCTCCTGAGCTTTTGGGCGAACCTACCCTACGCCGCTTTGAAAAAGGACTGAAAAAACTGGTAACCCAACTACCTATTATTATCATTTGGATAGTAGTATTGGGTTATGGCATTACCTCAATTTCTCTTAGTTTAATAAAAGGACTTGATGCGGCCAAAAATGGCATTAGCGTTGAGAGTTTAACCCGATTTTATATTCTTTTTGGTATTTTTAGTTTTCTATATATCCTTTTTATGATTTTTTATAAACGCATAAAAAAAGGATTAGAAACTAAACTTGCACAACCTTTGGTAGAAAAATTAATAAATAATACTGAAACCCGAAAACAGGCTTTAATACTGGGTGCAGTATTGTTTAGTGTGGGGTTTATCTTGCAGTTTGTGGTTGTTTTGATTGATTAAAGCATGAAGATTAGTACCGCAATTATTATTACGACTCTATTTTATGGACTAACATTTTTTAGGTACGATATTTTACTCTATACAGAAGGTGGCTACGAACCACTGCTATTTGCATTAACAGCAATTTTATATATAATTATAGTTGTAAATTTATTACGTTGCATTTCTAAATTATTATTTAAAGAGAGCCTTGAAAGAAAAAAAACAATAACGCCTTCTATTGTATATGCACTTGTTTTATTAATCTTTCATTTTAGCCCCATAAACTCATCAGAAATATTTAGAAGTCACGTAGAAGAATATGCCTGTTACGAAGGCACTATAAATACCGCAGTGTTAAAATTAAGAAAAAATAAAACGTTTGAAATTGGGCACTCAGGTTTTTTCAACTACACAATTTCATGCGGCACATACTCAAAATCAGCAGATACTCTTATTCTTAATTTTAACAATAAAAAAATAAATTATTCAAATAAATACATCAACTCGTCCACCTGTTTTCTACCAATAGACACGCCCCTTGATGACAGTAAATTTATCTATTTTTATAAAGGACACTGCTTGGGATCAAATTAAAAACCCCATAATTAGTATATTAATTATGGGGTTTGTATATAGTTTCCATCTTTGTCAAACTTTAAAAGTTTGACAAAGATGGAAACCTAAAATTGGAGTAATTAAATACGCTCAATAACCATGGCCGATGCGCCACCGCCACCGTTGCAAATACCTGCTGCACCGTAGCGACCGTTGTTTTGGTTTAGTACATGTACCAAAGTAACCAAAATACGTGCGCCTGAACAACCTAGTGGATGACCTAGCGATACTGCACCACCGTTTATGTTTACTTTATCAGCATCAAGACCCATTATTTCCATATTGGCTAATGATACTACCGAGAAAGCCTCGTTAATCTCAAAAAAGTCGATATCATCTTTGCTTAAACCAGCTTTTGCAAATGCTTTAGGCATTGCTTTGGCGGGTGCAGTAGTAAACCACTCAGGCTCTTGTGCCGCATCAGCATAGCTACGGATAACTGCCAAAGGTTTAATACCCAATTCTTTTGCTTTATCAGCACTCATAAGCACCAAAGCAGCAGCACCATCATTAATGGTTGATGCGTTGGCAGCAGTTACAGTTCCTTCTTTTTCAAACACTGGGCGAAGTGAAGGTATTTTATCAAATTTAACGTTTTTAAATTCTTCGTCTTGGTCAACAACAGTCACATCACCTTTACGACCAACAACTTCAACGGGCACTACTTCATCGTTAAACTTACCTGCTTCCCAAGCAGCAGCACTACGTTTGTATGAGCTTATAGCGTGCTCGTCTTGCGCCTCACGGCTAATATTGTATTTGGCAGCAGCCAATTCGGCAGCATTACCCATAAGGTTGTTGTGGTAAACATCGGTTAAACCGTCTTTCACTATACCATCAATCGTTTGCCCGTGTCCGTATTTTTGTCCGTAGCGGTTATTTTCTAAATAGTATGGGGTTTGGCTCATGTTTTCCATACCGCCTACCACAACTATATCGTTATCGCCAAGCATAATGCTTTGCGCGCCCAACATTGTGGCTTTAAGTCCTGATGCACAAACCTTGTTAACGGCAGTACAAGGCACAGTATTAGGTAAGCCTGCAAATATTGCAGCTTGCCTTGCAGGTGCTTGCCCTAAGTTGGCTTGCAACACGCTGCCCATAAATACCTCTTGCACTTGCTCGGGCGTAATACCTGCTTTGCTAACTGCTGCTCTTATTGCAGTAGCACCCAGCTTAGTAGATTTTACAGTTGACAATGATCCACCAAAGCTGCCAATGGGGGTACGTACCGCTGAAACTATATATACTTCTTTCATAATTATAAATTTGCCTACCAGTTGTTTACTAAAATTTTATATTAACTTGCTATTTTTGAGGGCAAAAGTAGCCTAAAAAAAATTTTTTTATTCATTTTGCTTTGCTTTTGTAACCTTTTGCACATTTTTATCGTTTATGTAAATAAGAAATTACTTATATTAGTATACAGAACAAACTACCTTAAATTATCTAATGCCTATGAGTAAAATTATTACAAAAATTCTAGCCTGCATTTACGGTGCAGACAATGATGATGCCGTATTGGAGGGCTCTCTAAACTTTGCGCGCGCTTTTAACGCCCAACTTATTGTGGCAACCACAGAAGAAGGACGTAGAAATAGTGCCGAAGTGATTAACAACAGACTGGGGTCTGAAACTATGAATGTTGAAAAAACCACACTTACCGATGAAAGCATTAAAACAGTTGCTAAACTAACTGATGATACAAATGCTGATTTGGTGGTGGTTTCGTACTCAAAACACACACAAAGTTTGGTTAATTTGCTTGATGTGCCTGTATTATCAATACTTAAAGGCTTTAAAAAAGGGCAAATACGCGAAATTGTGATGCCAATACACGACAATACAGGTACTCGCCAAAAAATACCTGTGGCAACTGAAATTGCCAAAGTATTTGGTGCTACTATAAATATTGCCGTAGTAACCACGCACGACCCTGAAGAGATTGCTAGGTTAAAAACTTATGCCTACCAAGCTGAGAAGTATATACACGAGAAAGGTGGAAAATGTACTTACCAAATAGAGACGGACAAAAAAGTAGTGCCCGAAACTATACGTATAGCTGCAGAAAGCGGTGCAGACCTTATTATAATAATGAACGACCGCGAAGGCGGTGGCTGGTTTAGTAAACCACAAAGCCAACTTATTATGGAAGGCAGCGAGATACCTATTCTTGTGGTTGAACCTAAAGATACTACTATATCCTACGCACAGTTATAAGCTATTGGTCTAGTACCGTATAAGCTTAAAAACTTGCGTTTGACCTAATGTTTGATTTTTAACAGACAAAAAATAGATACCGGGGGCAAAATTTTGCCCCCGTATTTGTTTATAATCATCACCAATAATAGCTGTGCTATTATATATCTCTTTGCCGGCAGCATCAGTTAAGCTAATAGCATATTTGCCTGTCTTATTAAAACCAATCTGCAAATCTTCACCATTGGCAAAGCCAAAACTATTATATATAGTACAAAAGCCTTCTTGGGTATTAATAACACCTTGAACACTAAGCGTACAGCCCGCTGGGCGAGTAAGTATACCCATACTGGCAAAGGCACATTGTATACTAAAGGCATTTTTACCTCCATTTTGTATACTATCAACCTGCAAAACTGCTTGCGCCAGTTGTGGCATACTAATGTTTGATGCAAGGCGATACAAAGTGCCCAACATTAGTTTATCACTCTCTGCTCTGCCTATTTGATCGTATATGCGTATAAATGCAGTGCTCCAAAGCTGTCCATCCGTCCAAATACTATTAGTAAGATTGGGATATTTGTTATCGTAGTCAATAGTACGACCTCGCCAGCCCCCGTTATTACCATCCCACCCAAAAACCTTTGTCCAATAAAATGTATCAATAGCTTTGGTATACGATACGGCAAAATAATCGCCTAATCCTTCATCAATAGCCCTTCGTTCCTGTCCTATCGAAGTGTTTGGCGATGCCCCATAAGATAAAGCGTGCCCAAACTCGTGCACTACCACTTCTGCATCTTCTGCATCAGGAATACCACCATCGCCAAACATAAGTGCAGGTGGTGAGTTTGAGGCTGAAAATTGTGAATTTTCAGTACTAAATGCGTGTGCATCAACCTGTATTCTAAAATTAGGGAGATTATAGCCTAAACCATGTATATGGTTTAGCTGTGTATTGAGATGATAAAAAGCATTTATTTCAGCAAACTGATATTCGTCTCTGGAAAACTTGAATGTATCACCTAAAGCCCCGCGTGTTTGTGGCCATACATCACCACTTACTTCACCTACATAAAAATCATCATTGGCCAGTATTACTGAATCGCCTTGTAAAGTACCTCTAATTACTCTTTTCTTAAGCTCGGCTTGCAACTCAGCATTATCAGTCTTGTTATTATTTGCATATTGCCCGCCATAGTATTGATGCGAAGTAGTTAATGGGTCGGGGTCGTATACATAGGCATAAACGGGAGTATCGGCAGCAAAGTGCATATCAAGTGCATTGGTATACAACAACTCTCCATTTGAAGTAAATACAAGCTGATTGGTTATTTGTTGCTCATTATTTTTTAGGGTGATATAAAATGAAGGCAAAACTTTATCCTGATGTTGCATCCAAACCGCACCACTGTTTAAAAGGCTAAGTGCGGGGTAATTGCTTTGAGAAAAACGGCTTATTTGTTGTTGTGATAAAAAACTTGATGATGTTGCCCCACCAATAGTTTCAAAATTGTGGTATACCCAGCGTATAGTGCTGTTCTTATCAATAAAGGCTTTTAGCTGGCGGCCATATATTTCTTGCCCTTCATAGGTTAGTACGTAGGTATAATAGGCTCCTTCAGGGCTTTGACGTGTATACTCAAGTTTAAGGTTTGTACTTTTAGGATATTGTGCTAATATATTTTGCATTAAATAATCTGCAACACTTTGTGCAGGTTGTTGTGCATCAATAGCATGGCTGCAAAACAGTTGTGTGCCCTGCAAACCTTCAATATAGTTTTGCAAACTCCCGCCTTGTGTGGGGTTTTGGGCTTGACCTACTATAACCAATAACAAACCAAAAAGGGCACTAAAATATTTTTTCATGTATAGCCAATAAAACTAAGTTCAAAATTGCGGAAATCGTGCCATAAATTATGCACTTCTTCTACTTTTGATTTTCGAACGGTAAATATCACTTTTCCCTGCTCTTGTTTATCTACTGACAGTATTTGTGCGCCTAACGTTCGCAAAAACCTAAAAACATCACCTTCAATATCGTAATTATATAAGGCACTAAATTGGCCTTCTATTAGTTTTTCTTCAATACCTGCTTCGTCTAAAGCCATTTTTGCGGCATTGCCATAGGCGGTTATTAAACCGCCTGCCCCCAACAGTGTGCCGCCAAAGTAGCGTACTACTACTACTAATACATTGGTGAGCCCTTTTGAGGTTATTTGCCGCAATATGGGTTTGCCAGCGGTATTGGCTGGCTCGCCGTCATCATTTGCTCGCTGTGCGCTTTTATCGGGGTTTAGCACCCATGCGTAGCAATGGTGGCTGGCATCAGCATATTGATTTTTTAGTTCATCAAGGCGGGTTTTTATATCTTCATCGCTAAATACGACATAGGCATACGCAAAAAACTTGCTGCCGCGATCTTTTAGCAATGCTTCGCCTGTGTGTGCAGGCACGGTATAGGTATCGTCAAATAACATTTGCCTTCAAGTTTACAATTTACTTAGTGTAAAGCCAATAAACACTGAAATTTTGGCTTATTAAACGCTGGCGCGCGCGTCCGCTCGGTAGTGCGATTGTTTTTTTTCCTGTGCTATCTTTCGCACTCCTTCGACTTCGCTCAGGATGACAGCCCACAAGGGAGACAATGCCCGCCGTGTAGGGATTGTCCCGTTCCTCGAAGCGTCCTCGCTTCGAGATAGTCAGTGGTAGCGTCTCGCTACAAACAAGATTTCGAGTGGATTCGAATAAGAAGAAACTTCAAGCGTTCACGCTTGAAGAAACGCCGAAGCTGGCTCGAGCGTCCGCTCGGGCCCAAAATAAGAGAGCGTCCGCTCAGTGGTGCGATTGTTTTTTCCTGTGCTATCTTTCGCACTCCTTCGACTTCGCTCAGGATGACAGCCCACAAGGGAGATAATGCCCGCCGTGTAGAAATTTGTGTGTGGATAAGGAGGGACTTAGTGAGGTAGAAGTATTGATTTCATGTTACTTTCGTATTTGCAGCAGGTTAAATACCTGCCGCTTTTGCTATTACAGCGCAAGCAGGGACTTAAAGTCCCTGCTTGCGCTGTAATTTGAATAGTATAGGATTTTAAATCCTATACATAGCATTGTTGGGTTGAAACCCGACCCTATTCATACCTATAGGAGTACGTAATTATCCGTATAGCGTCAAAAAGCTATATTTATATATAGGATTTGAAATCCTATTACTCAGAGAAAATGTTACAGATTATTTATTTCTTTTATCAGGCCAGGGCCACTGTATATAAAACCAGTGTATAGCTGCACCAAACTTGCGCCTGCATCTAGTTTTTCTTTTGCATCAGTGGCCGTCATTATGCCACCAACCGCTATAATAGGTAACTTACCATTGCTTTTTTGATGTAGGTAGCGCACTACCTCGGTACTACGATTTTTTACGGGAGCACCGCTAATACCACCTGCACCCAGTTGTTCTACTGTTGACGTATCGGTTTGTAGGCTTTCCCTGCTAATGGTAGTGTTGGTGGCCACAATACCATCTATACCGGCAGTTTCTACAATTTCTAAAATCTCATCCAATTGCTCGTTAGCTACATCGGGTGCTATTTTTAAAAAAATAGGTCGGCTGGGTTTACCGTTTTGCACATTTGTTTTACGCAAATCGGCCAGTCGAGTCAAAAGAGCAGTAAGCGGTTCTTTATCCTGCAAGGCACGTAGGTTGGGTGTATTGGGCGAGCTTACATTTACAGTAAAATAATCTACATAATCGTACAAGCGAATAAAGCATTTTTCATAGTCGCTTATTGCATCCTCGTTAGGGGTAATTTTGTTTTTGCCTATGTTGCCCCCTATAATTACTTTACTTTTTACATGGGGTAGGCGATTGGCTACTACATCAACTCCTTGGTTGTTAAAACCTAATCGGTTTAATAAGGCTTTATCTTTTGTGAGACGAAAAAGACGAGGTTTATCATTACCAGGTTGAGGCAATGGGGTAACAGTACCCACCTCTATATGCCCAAAACCCAATGCTGCCAACGCATCAATATATTTTGCATTTTTATCAAAGCCTGCTGCCAAACCTACACGATTGGGGAATGTGATACCTGCGATGGTAACGGGTTGACTTTTACTTTTAAATAATGTTTTTATGATGAATGCCGTTGGCGGAAAAGCCACTAAACGCTGCAACCAATCCATTGTGAAGTAGTGTGCCCTTTCGGCAGAAAGTATAAATAGTAAGTTGCGAATAATGGAATACATATTTTTTCTAAAACGGATAGCCTAAGCCTAAGTTAAGTATTAATGATGGGAAAAATTTGCGGCTGCCATTGCCATAGTCATTAAACAACCAACGTTCTTTACTAGGCAATTCAGGATTACGTAGGGGCACACCAAAATCAAACCTTAACACAAAAAAAGAAAAATCAAACCTAAACCCAATACCTGAACTAACAGCCATTTGATTAATGAATGTTTGCGGTGAAAACTCTACTCCTTGCTTGCCGGCAATAGGGCGGGTGTACCAA
The DNA here is from genome assembly GCA_037968475.1 of Bacteroidia bacterium. Lineage (GTDB taxonomy): Bacteria > Bacteroidota > Bacteroidia > UBA8524 > UBA8524 > SB11. The sequence goes on along the minus strand of JBBKVO010000001.1, from coordinate 249,169 downwards.
ATATTACCTGCGTCTGTAAACAAAGCACCCTCAAGCAAATTATGTATAATGCTAAACCGATATTCGGCCTGAGCTTCCAAAATAAGCTCCCCACTTCTGTCAGCCCTCACCCCAGGGGCGCTATTGGCAAAACTACCCGGTCCAAGAGTACGCGGTCGCCACCCACGAAGGCTATTTGCACCCCCAATAAAATAGCGACGTACAAAAGGCATTATAGTAGAGTTTCCATAAGCACGGCCAACGCCTGTATGTATACGATAAGCCATTGTATTATACTCGTTTAATACTTGGGTGTAACGTATGTCTAAATCCAGTTTTACAAACTGCTCAAAGTTTACATTGTCTATCTTATAAATTCCATCCGCAGGCAACGGCTGATTTGTGCCTTTCATAAAACGGGTAAGCCCCCACCCCGCCGATTCTAACATCACTCTTGAAAAAAAATGCGAACCTGTGCGGCTAAGTATTTTATCGCTATATACCCATGTGATACGGGTATTTGTAATAAGATTGGTGGTAAACAAGTTGGCAATAAAAATACTATCGGCAGGATTTACCAATGATAAAAAATCGCGTTTGGCATTGGTTTTATTAAAAGATACCTCGAACAAAGAAATATTGAAATTGTGCAAAAGGTTGGGGGTGGTAAATAATTCGTTATACCCTAGCGATAATACTCTTCGACTAAAATCTATATTCGATTCGTAAATAAAGTTACCTACCAATGCCGAGCGGGTATTTCGCAATCCCCATCGTTGCTGAAAGGTTTTTAACAGGTTTATCCTAGGCAGCCCCAATGTTCCTGTTATATTATGCTCTATATTGCTTAAAAAACGTAGACTATCGTTATTGCGCACCTGCCCCTCTAGCGATACACGATAACGAAGCTCAAAAGTCTCAGCACTTCCAAACAGGTTTCTGTTTCGGTAGGAAATGGTATTTGCCAAACCATAGTTACGTAAGTTGTTTTGCTCAACCGCGTTGTTTTGGTCAGAAGTTATCAATTGAGGTTCAAAAACATACTCGTGCCTTTTATCGGGCAATAGGTTTATATAGCAATTTAGTATGCCTTCAACAGTATCTTTTTCAAACGAAATACTAGTTTGCCTAAACAGCTGCACATCGTTAAGACTATTGTAGGTATTATCAACATTTGCCTGATTAAAGGTAGCCCCCGGATCTATCAAAATTCTGCGCAGCAAAATTTCTTCGTTCATTTTATACCCGTTTAGATTCACCCATACACTATCGGTTTTGTGCCAATCAACACGCAATTCTGGCATATCTGTTTCGGCGGGGTTTACTACATTTATGTATACATTGCCTATGCTATACCGCTGGTGAGCTGTGAACAAATCAGGATTACGTATTTGCAGGTCTATATTTACAAAGTTTCCTTCAAAGGCACTATCAACAGTAAAAACAATATATTCTTTATTAAAAAAGTAATAGCCGTCTTCGCGTAGTTTTTTGGTAATCCGCTCACGCTCTTCGGCAATTATTTCAGCACTAAAAAAACCACCTTCTTTTAATTTCGAGTTTTTTGAATCGTTGAAAACTTTAAAATACAGCCGTTTATTATCAATACCATAGGTTACGGTTTTTATAATGTATTGGGCATTGGTTTGCACATTGTACTGTACGGTGGCTTTTTTGCTCTTATTTTTTTTGGGAATAACTGTATAGGTAACCTGCCTATTGAAATAGCCATTATTAAACAAATAGGCTTCTATTTGCCTTGCCGATTCACCTGTTTTAAGGGTATCTAATATTACTGGTTCTTCGCCAATTTTTTCACGAATATACCTTCTGAATTTTTTTGAGGTATCGCCCCGCATACCATAGTTGTATGCTCGCAAATAAAACCGCCAAAAACCAAACAAGCGTTTATTGGGCTTTTGTTTTACCAATTGCTTTGCTCCTTCGCTTAGTTTATTATCTTCTATACCTTTTATTTCTATTTTGTTTACCAGCAGTTCATCCTTACTTAATTCTTGTGTTATTTTGCAACTTGATAAAAACAGAAGTACCGTTAGCGCAAGAAAGATAATTCTTGTACTTATATATAGCCCCTGCCCATGCTTACTAAATCCGAAATTCAACTGGTAAAATCGCTTCGTTCTAAAAAATTCAGGCAAAAATACAACCAATTTATTGTTGAGGGTGAAAAAGCAGTAGCCGAAGCACTACAAAATAATTTAGAGGTGGTGCAAGTATACGGTACTGAAGAGTGGAGAACGCTATACTTACCCCTATTGGGCAAAGTGCCATACACCCTTGTAAACACTAAAGAATTGGGACGTATTAGTGGTTTTGAACAACCCAATAAAGCACTGGCTTTATTGACTTTGCCTGCTAATAATTTTAACACAAATATTTTTGATGAGAGCATAACTATTGCTCTTGATTTTATACAAGACCCGGGTAACTTGGGTACTATTATCCGCACGGCCGATTGGTATGGAATAAAGCATATTGTATGTTCTGAAAATTGTGTTGATGCTTATAACCCCAAAGTGATAAATGCTACTATGGGTAGTTTTGCCCGTGTACAGGTACATTATGTAAATCTTGAAGAAGTGCTGCCTTCATACGCGCACCGTTTATATGCCTGTGTGATGGACGGCGAACCTGTATACGATATTAAAGAAATTGAAAAACCTATTGTGTTAATTGGTAATGAGGGCAAAGGAGTAAGTGAAGAGCTTATACAACTAGCACAACACAAAATAAGTATACCCAAAAGGGGGAAAGCCGAATCGCTAAACGCTGCTGTGGCTACTGCGGTTATCGTTGACTCCTTGGTGAGAGTTCTTCCATAGGTATGTTCCTTACGTTTTCAAATAACATCTCGCGTTTTAGCCATTTACCCTTTTTAAATATGAAATAATCGTAGCTGCCATCGGGCAAGTAAGTTTCGTACATACCCACTGCATTGGGGCCTGGCGGTATTAAATTTTCAAAGGCAATCAGTTTTTTCGATTTTACGTAGCGCAACGTCATCACCGCATCATCCCTAAACTCAAAAATCACCCTGTGCTTTAAGGGTTTATCTTTATCAAGCTCAAAAATAGGTGCACCAAAAACGGGTTTTCCCATCTCGTCAAAACTTAGCACATCTATTATTTTACGGTTACTGGCCATAGTATGCCCATCCCAGCCTAATAGGGTATAGTATTTTTGCTTTTTGTATTTAACGGACACTAATTGATAATACAATGCACCGTACCAAAAGCGGTTGTTAAGTTCTTCATACTCTGGTTTACCAAGCCTTGTAGAACTATCGTAAAGTCCATACAACTCAAGGCGCTCCTTATTGTTCATTTGTATAGCTCCAAAAAACTCAAACGAATCGGCAGTAACCAACGAGTCTCTCCCATGCTTTAAACTCCATGTAAAAATTCTAAATGTGTTATCTTCAGGGGTGAGTATCGAAATATATTTTTTTACTGAATCAAAGGGATACTCAAAAGAATTGGGCTGTTTTAGTGCTGCTATAAGTGTGCGAGCAAAATTGTAGGTTGATACAAAACGTTCTTCTTCACTTTGAGCCATTATTATACTTTCACCCAAACCTATTAACCTACGCTCGAAAAAACGTAATGAATCCTTAGGGCTAAGGGGTTTGCCTGTAACCTGAAAATCAGCAGAATCGGGTGCAGTATTTTCTTGTTGTGCTTGCACGCTTGAGGTGCAAAACAACAGCAGGGTAATTATGAGTGCAAAAAATTTTATCATCTATTATACATTCAACGAATGGCAACGAAAGTAAATTGTTTTTTATGAAGATGTGGAATGAATCTGTTAATGTTTACCATAAATTCAGTCAGCTTGTTGTTATTACTCACACAACAACCGTTCCTATTAAACATTCATCAAATCAATCAGTCCCAATATGTCGGGCAATTCTTTGGTTTTATTTATTGCATCATCAAAAGATACAAGGACTACTTGGTTATTAACTATGGCTGCCATTTTATTGGTTTCGCCATTTTTTAAACCCTCTACACAAGCTACCCCCAATCGGGTTGCCAACACTCTATCGTAGGCGGTAGGCGAACCCCCACGTTGTATATGACCTAGTATTGTTACTTTCGCGTCAATCTCAGGAAATGATTCTTTCAGCTCATTGGCAATTTTATAAGCACCCCCCTCTTCATTCCCTTCTGCAACTACTATTATTGAGAAGCTTTTTTTACGCTTGCGGTTGTTAAACATTTCTTTTAATGGGCCAACTTCACCGCTAACTTCGGGCAACATCACAGCCTCAGCACCACCACCTATTGCTACCTCAAGGGCTATTGCACCGCTATTTCTACCCATTACTTCAACAAAAAAAACACGATCGTGGCTATCGGCTGTATCGCGTATTTTATCTATAGCATCAATGGCTGTGTTTATTGCTGTATCAAAACCTATGGTATAATCTGTACCATACAAATCATTATCAATAGTACCGGGCGCACCCATACAAGGAATACCATACTCTTCAAAAAAGATTTTTGCACCCGTAAATGTTCCATCGCCACCAATACATACTATGCCTTCTACACCCTGTTTTTTAAGATTATCGTAAGCTTTTTTTCGCCCTTCGGGGGTCATAAACTCAGTGCTACGAGCTGTTTTTAGTATTGTACCTCCACGTTGCACAATATTGGCTACACTTTTAGCTGTCATAGGCTTCATTTCGCCCTCAATCATACCGTTAAAGCCACGCATTATGCCTACTACTTTCATCCCATGATATATGCCTGAGCGTACTACAGCACGCACACAGGCATTCATTCCCGGCGAATCGCCCCCTGATGTAAATACCGCTATTTTTTTCATTTTTACTTAGTGTAATAAATACACCACAAATTAACTAAGGTTTTATGACTTACTAAAGTAAGAACTATTAACAATTTACTTATAAACAAAAAAGCCACTCTAAAATAGAGTGGCTTTGTGAATATTTTATATAAATGATTAGCTAGTGATTTTGATGTCAAATTTAACATCACCACTTGCACTACCATTTATGGCAGTAACTTTTATCAAACCGAAATCTTGACCACCTGCAGTGATAAATACTATTACATCACCAACCTTAAGTTTGTTAGTTAACGAGCTTAAGCTTGAAACGTTTGTAGTAGCTTGATTATCGATAGCAGTAGATGGATCACCATCTTTAATTGCATCAAACTCAGTAGCAGTTAAAGTAGTTCTGCGGAAACGAGTATTGTTTCTTACAGACCAACCTGAAATTGATGCGAAAACTTGAGTTACTTGAGCATCATCAGGTGATGAGAAGGTTTGCAAATTTGTTGAACCACTATAATAGATAAAATCAACGCTAGCAGGGTCAGAATTTGCTTGAGTTAAGAATACTGTTTGCTGTGTAACATAGTTGAAGAACGAACCTATAGTACTATTGGTTTGACCACCCATAGAGATATTGGCACGTGTTTGAACTGTTTTACCGGCAGAAGTTACAGTTACAATAAATGATACTGATGAAGACTCACCGTTTGATTGAGTAGCTGTAGCAGTATACACAGTTTTTGAACCAGGAAGTTTACCTACGTTAACACCCATCCAGTCTATACCAATATTAGCTACTTTAACTACAGAATCAGAAAGGATAAGGTTACCTATACCGTTTGCGTTAACTGTTATACGCACTTTAGTAATTTTTTCACCACTTGAGGCAGTAGCATTAATACCAAAATCAATAGTATTATCAGCAGCTATACTAACATTAGCAGATGTGTAAGTGCCTCCGCCTTTCCAGTTGATTGATGGTTTTGGTTTGGCCACTGTATCATCATCGCCACCGCTGCATGATGCTAGGAAAAGACTTCCCGTTAGGGCAAATAGAAATAGGAATGCAAATTTTTTCATAAAAGTTGTTGTTTTCTTAAAGGCAAATATACGTGAGTTCTATCAGTATTTCAATACACAAAAAAAAGTTACTAAAGCCATTTTTTACGCTTAAAAAAAATAATTTGTGCAATACCAATTATTAGCATTAAAGCTAAAACGGCAATATAGCCCCAAGGATGTCGTAATTCAGGCATACTATAGGGTAATGGATTACCTTGTTTATCAATAGCTGCAAAATTCATTCCGTAAAGGCCTGCAATAAAAGTTAGTGGTATAAATACACTACTTATTACAGTTAGTACCTTCATCACTTCGCTAAGTTTATTGTTAACGGTGTTTAGGTACATATCCATAATACTGTGCGAAATTTCTTTATTGGTTTCAATCAAATCCATTATTTGCACACAGTGGTCGTAGGTATCACGCAGGTATATTTCATGCTCAGGCAAAACAAATAAGTAGCGAGTGCGTATCAACTCGTTCATCTTATCTTTTTCGGGCCAAATAGTTTTGCGCAAATCAATCAACTGGCGTTTTATACCTTGTATTTCATATACAGCTTCTTTGCGAGGTTCTTTTATTACATCATCTTCAAGTGCTTCGAGTTGCGTAGACATCTCATCAATTACAGGGAAATAATTATCTATAATGGCATCTTGTATGCTGTATGCCAAAAAAAACGAGTTGCCTGTACGTATGCGTGTATTTTCTTTTCTAAGCCTATCGCGCACGGGTTGCAGGCAATCTTCTTCGTAATCCTGAAAGGTAAGTACTGCATTTTCAAACACAAATGTGCTTATTTGCTCATCAATAAAAACACCTTCTTTATTGGTGTATTTCATGCGCGAAATAATAAACAAGTGGTTTTTAAACTCTTCTATTTTTGGGCGTTGGTATTGCGCCACTACGTCCTCAAGTTGCAGGGCGTGAAGGCCAAAATAGCCCCCCATATTATCAAAAAAGTTTTTATTACCATAACCTGCTATATCTATCCAATGTTGCAGGTGTTTGTTTTCATCTAAGTATTTAAACAAGTGCTCGGTACTGTGGAATTTATGCTCACTATAGTCTTGTGGACTATATGAGTGCACGACAACCAAAGGGCACTCTTCGCCACTTAGGCTAAACACCCCCGGTTCGGCACCGGGCAGCATAGAACTTTTATTATTGCTTAACCTGCGTTTTTGTTTTTGATGTTTTGCTTTGGCCATTACGCTAACGAAGGTAGGAAAAATGGGTTAGCTACCCATTTTCAAATTGAAATGGAAACTGTTAACAAAATATTTATGGGTTATTTTTTTTCCTATTAGTATTGTCTACAATAATCGCTTCAATTTCGTGAGCTTCTTCACATTGATGATCCTGTGCATGAAAATTGCATCTCGGGCATTTATAGCTTTCATAACGCCTATTAAAGCTAATATTGGCAATTAATGGTGTATCACATGAAGGACAATGAGCTGTTAAATTTGATACATTCCATTTCTCTTGTGTTGAATTAAACTTCCATTCCCATGTCCATCTCCATTTTTTCAACCTTCCTTCTTTATAATTTGTGAAATTTGGTAATGTGGGGAATTCAGTTTTTTCTTTATTGCGTAGCTTTTCAATTAAATTAAGTAGGACAATTAAAGATAATACTCCAAGTAAAAGCCACCATAACTTAATTTCAAAATTAAAAAAAGAGACTATTAATACCCATATATAGGTAACTAAATTCTTGATTGTAGTTAATATAGGTACATCTTTTAGGAAATCGTATCCAATTGTTAAAATGAAACTAAATAAAGCTGACGCAATACTAATAATCCATGGCGATTTAACCCACTTTTTACTTTCCATATAATACCCTCTTGAATTAAGGAAAACAAAAATACCTAATTTACCAAGTTGAACAACTATTTGCATCTACCCTATCCATCCCCTATTTTCACCAAAAAATTACTATGGGTTTAGCTATTGCCGATTGGCTAATAATTGCCGCTTACCTTGCTTTTGCTTTGTGGGTCGGCTTACGGTTTAGGGGTACTGCCTCAAAAAACCTTGAAGGCTTCTTTTTAGGGGGACGAAACTTACCTTGGTATATAGCAGGTGTTAGTATGGTAGCCACCACATTTGCTGCCGATACTCCCTTAGCCGTTACCGAATTAGTAGGTAATAGAGGTATAGCAGGCAACTGGCTATGGTGGAATTTTTTGATGGGTGGTATGCTAACCACTTTCTTTTTTGCTCGCCTGTGGCGACGTAGCGGTGTAGTAACCGAAGTAGAGTTGATAGAGCTACGCTACGGGGGCAGACCCGCTCAGTTTTTACGCAGTTTTAAGGCCGTTTATTTAGGTTTGATAATGAATGTGCTGGTAATGGGCTGGGTAAACGTGGCTTTTATCACCATTTTACAAGTATTTTTTGGTATTGAAGATAGAGCAACGTTATTCGCCATTATGGGCGGTATAATGTTGCTAACGGCAATATACTCGTCAATATCGGGTTTGTTGGGTGTTGCTATGACTGATTTTGTGCAGTTTATAATTGCCATTACAGGCTGTATAATATTAGCAGTTGTGGTAGTAAATAGTGATGCTATTGGAGGTATTGCGGGGCTAAAGGAGAAATTACCTGCACAAAGCCTTGATTTTTTCCCATCGTTTAGTAGTGGCGAAGGCTTGGCTTCCACTCTTACCATAACTGTGGGCAGCTTTTTGGCTTATTTAGGAGTAATGTGGTGGAGTAGCTGGTACCCAGGGCAAGAGCCAGGTGGTGGCGGATATATAGCACAACGTATGATGAGTGCAAAAAACGAAAAACACTCGCTAATGGCTACTTTATTTTTCCAAGTAGCGCACTATTGCCTTCGCCCTTGGCCTTGGATTATTGTGGGTTTATGCGCACTTGTTCTTTACCCCGACCTTAGTGGTGATGACAAACGTTTTGGTTTTGTATATGCCATGAAGGACTACCTTCCTGATGGACTTCGCGGGTTGCTGTTAGTTGCTTTTTTAGCGGCTTATATGAGTACCATTTCTACCCAACTAAATTGGGGTGCAAGCTATTTGGTAAATGATGTTTACAAACGTTTTATCAGCCCAAAATCAACTGATAAGCAACAGGTAACGGCATCGCGCATTACCTCAATTGTACTTATGGTTATCTCACTATGGGCAACTACTTATATTACTTCTATAAAATCGGTTTGGGAATTTGTGATGGAAGCAGGTGCAGGTTTAGGCTTGGTGCTTATACTACGTTGGTATTGGTGGCGCATAAACGCATGGAGTGAAATTGCCGCTACGGTTACCCCTTTTGTAGTGTATGGAGTTTTACAATATAATAAGGCTGAATGGGATATAGTTTTTCCCAATAGTTTCTTTATCACCGTTGGTATTACTACTGTAGTATGGCTATTGGTAACTCTTTTTTCAAAACCCGAAAGCAAAGAAACCCTGCAAAATTTTTATAACCGAGTGCAACCGGGTGGTTGGTGGAAGGATTATATTAATACTTCATCCACAGAATATAAAAAGATGAACCATGTCTATTTATGGCTGTGTTGGGCTATGGGCGTAATATTTACTTATAGTATATTATTTCTTACAGGCAAAGTAGTATTGCAACAGTGGGACGAGGTAGCACAGTATGCCATATCGGCCTCGCTTTCGTTTATAGTTTTGTGGTGGGGAGCAAAAAAAGGCGGAGTGTTTAGTTAAGACCCCGCCTCTATATTTTTTTATTTCTTTTCTATTACTCAATAATAATTTTTGAGATTGATTTTTTGCCATCGGCTTCAATTTCCAGCATATACATTCCTGCCGCTAGTTGGTTAGCAGGTATTTGTATTTCACTGCTGTTATTTTGGGTATAAACAGAAAGTTGTTTTCCTGTTATGGTGGTTACGGCAACTTTAATTAGTGTGTAACTTTGCCCTAAATCAACAGTAAATATATCTTTAGCAGGATTTGGATATACAGATAATTTTTTACCCAGTACTTCATCAACCCTTAAGGTATTTACGGTATAGCATATTGAGGTATCTGTACAACCTACTTTGCTAATGGCAACTGCATAACTACCATTTGTAGTGGCAATAAGACTTTGTTGAGTTTCACCTACAATAGGAGCATTTGCATTATTACAATCTAACCACTGATAAGTTGCTCCGCTTTCTTGGGCAATTAACACATGAGTATTTTGGCTAACACTGGTATTAATAGTGTTTACAGTAACGGCGCTAATTAATATGCTATCGCAACCTGTGGATGTACTTAATGTATCGTAATAAATGCCAGTAGTTTTTATATAGTTTCCACCTATTTGTATGCTATCGCCACTGCATATTTCTATGTTCTGGTTGATAGTAATCTTTTGCTTAACAACAAGTGTAGTAGCTATTATGCTATCGCAACCTAGTGAAGTTAATAATGAATCGTAATAGATACCTGTGGTGGTTTGATTTGCTCCACCTGCAAAGTAGCTTTGTCCACTACATATCTGAACATATTGTGGGATGAAGTATGAAGGATTAACAAGTAATGTGGTTTTAATAATACTATCACAACCCAAGGTAGTACTTAATGTATCGTAATAAATACCCGCCATGGTTCGCATTTTACCAGCCAAAAGAATTTTACCACCACTACATATTGTTGTAATTTGAGGTATAAGATAGGTTGGGTTAACGGTTAGTTGAGTTACTACAATACTATCTACCATAGATGCAACATTTATAGTATCGTAGTAAGTTCCCGTAGCACCCCTGCTTTTACCTTGAGCAAAAATACTATCACCCTGACAAATAGTTTTAGGTAGGTAATTATATATTAAAAAACGTTCGTGGTATAAAGAATTGACTTCTTCTTTGGTTACAGGTCTGTCATATAGTCTAATATCATCTATAAAGCCTTTGAAATTATTTCCTCCATAAGGAGAATGCCCCCTACCTATGGCCATACTATCCGTTGACGAATTAGAAGTGAAATTTCCTACATACAACGAATCAGAAATAACGCCATTAAAAAATATTCGCATATAACCATCTTGCGAATTATGGGTACCTACTAAATGTACCCATTGATTTACATAGCTAGTGTATTTTTGCGTTGTATAATTTTCTTTATTAGTACCTGAGCCACTTCCTTGAATAAACGATATCTTGTATCTTGAAGCACCATAACCCGGGTCTTCACGAAAATATAATGCAAATGTAGGATAATCATTAATCCCTGTTTTATATATTAATATAGGATAAAACGGAAGCCCTGTTGAACTTTCTATTTTGTACCAAAGAGAAATCGTTTTATCGGTAGTTAAGTTAAGTTTTACATTATGACCTACCATAACGGCATCATTAGCACCATCAAATTTCATAGCAGTGTTTGGCCTTCCAAACCTGCTAACTGAATTAATGGGAGCTCCAACAATAGTCCCATTTAATCCATTACCACTTGAATCCACAGCATGACCATCGAGCGTATAGTGAGCTACTAAGCCGTTTTTAAGATTGACTTGGGTTTTTGCTGCTGAAAAAGAAAACACAAAAAGTATTAGAGCAAAGTAGATTTTTTTCATACAACAACAAAAATACTACTTTAGCTTAATTACACTTATTATTTTCGATTAACACACTCAAAAACAAAAAGGGAAAATCCGAAAAGAGAAGAGAAGAGAAAATAAACTACAACTAGCTAATCATTAAGCGCTTGCCAAATCATATCTTTTAGTTCCATGATATTTTTACCTGTAACTGACGATATAAATATAGTAGGAATATCAGCGGGAATCTCCTGCTTCATTTCCGCCATCAACTCTTCATCAAGCATATCGCTTTTGGTAATGGCTAATATGTGCTTTTTGTGCAATAGTTCAGTGTTAAATTGCTCCAACTCGTTTAGTAATACATTGTATTCTTCAATAATATCCTTGCTATCGGCAGGTATCATAAAAAGTAATAACGCATTACGCTCTATATGGCGTAAGAAACGATGTCCCAGCCCTTTACCTTCGTGTGCGCCCTCAATAATACCCGGTATATCGGCCATTACAAACGATTTATAATCGCGGTATCTAACTATACCCAAATTAGGCACAAGGGTTGTAAAAGGATAATCTGCTATTTCTGGCTTAGCTGCTGTAACTACTGATAATAGGGTTGATTTTCCTGCATTAGGAAAACCTACTAAACCCACATCGGCAAGTATCTTTAGTTCCAGTATACGCCAGCTTTCTTGCCCGTCTTCACCGGGTTGAGCATAACGTGGCGTTTGATTGGTGGGCGACTTGTAGTGATTATTGCCTTGTCCACCCCTACCGCCTTTTAGCAATATTTCGCGCTGACCATTTTCAGTAATCTCAAAAAGCACTTCGCCAGTTTCGAAATCTTTGGCTACAGTGCCTAATGGAACTTCCAAAATTTCGTCCTTACCACTAGCACCGGATTTTAGCCCGCTGCTGCCGGGTTGACCACCTTCGGCAATAACGTGTTTACGGAATTTCAAGTGCAGTAATGTCCATAATTGATCATTACCCATCAAAATAATATCACCCCCACGTCCACCATCGCCACCATCAGGGCCGCCTTTAGCGGTTATTTTATCCCTGTGTAAATGTATAGAACCACCTCCGCCTTTTCCGCTTCGGCAGTTTATCTTTACATAATCTATAAAATTACTATCAGCCATTTATATTTGTGCCACATCAATCTGTGTGCAAAGAGCTTTAAATATTTCGTCAACTTCACCTACACCGTTTATCGATACAAATTTACCTTGTCCCTTGTAGTGGTTGGCTACTGGCAAAGTTTTGCTATTGTATACTTCTATACGTTCTTTTACTACTTCCTCGTTTTTATCGTCTGCACGGCCACTATCTTTTCCTCGTAACAACAAACGCACTATCAACTCAGCATTAGCAACCTCTAAAGCCAGCATTTTGGCAATTTTAGTATTACGTTCAGCCAAAAGATTATCTAAAGCCTCAGCTTGAGCTACTGTACGTGGAAATCCATCAAAAATAAACCCTTTCGAATCAGGATTATTTTCAAGTTTACTGCGTATCATACCTATTACTACTTCATCAGGCACTAATTGGCCTGCATCCATAAGGCTTTTTGCTTTCAAACCTAGCGTGGTACCTTCTGCTATCTCAGCACGCAATAAATCGCCTGTTGAAAGTTGTATTAATCCATATTTTTCGACCAATTTGGCCGATTGTGTACCCTTGCCTGAACCTGGAGGGCCAAAAAGAACTATATTGAGCATCAGCGTTGTACTTTATTTTTAAGGGGTGCAAAGATAGGTATTTATTAATGCAATGATTTATATAGCTTAATGTTTAAGAAATGATTAATTCTATTTACAGGTAAATTATTGTTATGAAACCCATTTGCACACTCTTAATCATCACTATATTTATCATTTCGGCTTGCAACAACAAAAACACTACAAACAAAACGGTTGGTGTAATAAACTTAGGAAAAGTAGACAAATCGTTAAATGACACAGTTATTGAAGCCATCAAGACAACTTATGGTTTTAAAGTTGTTGATTTGGGTGAAGAGACAATTCCTCCCAATTATTATATTACTATAAAATCACCTCGCTACCGTGCCGACTCTATTATCCGTCATTTAAAAACAACAAAGCCCGATAGTATTGACTATGTGGTGGGACTTACCGCATTTGATATATCTACTACCAAACGAGATGCTAAGGGAGACATATTGAAACCCAACCATAAGTATTCTGATTGGGGTATTTTTGGTTTAGGGTACGTTTCGGGGCCTTCGTGTGTTATATCTTCATACAGGCTTACAACCAAAAATAAAAACGTGTTTTATTCTAGGATGAAGAAAGTTGTTATACATGAGCTAGGACATAATTTGGGTTTACCACATTGTAAAAACAAAAACTGTGTAATGACAGATGCAGTAGAGAAAATAAGTACTATTGATAATGAAGGGATAGAATTGTGCGAAGATTGTAAAGGAAAAATAAACTAATCCTCTCCCAAATCCTTCAACACAAAAACTCCATCCAAATTTCTTCCCAGCCCGTTATAGTCCATACCATAGCCTACCACAAACCGATTCGGAATTTCAATCCCCTTAAAGTCAATTTCTAATGGCACTTTTAACGCATCAGGTTTAGCAAGAAGCGTAGCAATTTTAATACTTGCAGGTTGGTATTGCTTCAATTCGGCAAGCAAATAATGTAGGGTCAGCCCTGTATCAACTATATCTTCAACCAAAATAACGTCTTGCCCTTTAATATCAATATCCAAGCCCAGTAGTTGGCTCACCTTACCCGTACTTTGTGTATTGTGGTATGATTTATATTTAATGAACGAAAACTGCGCTTGTATTGTAAGCTGCTTTGCCAAATCAGCAGTAAACACAAAAGCCCCATCAAGTACAGGCAGTATAATGGGTGTTTTTTGTCCGTAGAAGCTATTTATTTTATTGGCTACAGAAGTAACCGCCTCTTGTACCTCATGCGGACTTAAAAAAGGAATAAAAGTTTTATCGTGCAGTTGTATATCCACACCACAAAGAAAGTATGTAATACACATAAAAAACTACACCATTAAAAAAATACAGATGATACACAACCAAGTTCTTAAAAAACTGGTGCAATTATTGCTTAAAAATGTTAACGATTTATTTTTTGGTTAAGCACATAGCAAAATAAAGGGGTGTTTATCTAAATTGCGGGCTTCAATACTTAGCTTTCAATATATTCGTTGCTTATATGTTTGTTTAAATCGCCTATGAACAAGAAAACATTACTATACACTGCTTTTGCCCTAGTTACGCTTTTTGCCATTTGGTGGCTATTTATAAAAAGTAGTGCTCCTGATGGTGCCGATGTAACCGCCAAAGTTAAAAAAGGACGTTTTGATGTAATAATAACTGTTACAGGCGAATTGCGTGCTAAAACTCAAACTGATATTACTGTTCCCTCAAGCCTTCGTTCAGCAGGTATTTATCAAATAAAAATAAATGATTTAGTAGCCGAAGGCACGGTAGTTCAGCCCGGTGGTTATGTTGCTACGCTGGATAAAACAGAGGTAATGAACAAGCTGAACGAAGAATTACTAAACGTTCAGAAAAAACAATCAGAATATAACCAAACCCAACTTGATACTGCTATTCAATTGCGTGAAGCTCGCGACGAGGTAGAAAACTATAAGTTTGAATTAGCACAAAAGAGACTGGAATTAGAACAATCGGCCTACGAAGCTCCATCCGTTAAACAACAGGTAGAAAACGCCTACGAAAAAGCCGAACGTACCCTAAAACAAAAAAACGAAACCCTTGCCAACAAGGTAGCTCAAGCAAGAGCCAAAATGAGCATCGTAGCATCTGACCTTGCCAAAGCTCAAAATAAATTAGATACTTACGAGGATTTAGTATCTCAGCTTACCATAACCGCCCCCAAAGCAGGTATGATAATATATGCTAAAGAATGGAACGGACGCAAAAGAGTAGTGGGTAGCACGGTGAACGTGTGGGATCCTGAGGTTGCTAACGTACCCGATTTACGCGAGATGGAAGTAATATCGTATGTAAACGAGGTAGACATACAAAAAGTAAAACCGGGACAAAAGGTAGATATTGGTTTAGATGCCGACCCTAACAAAAAATTGAAAGGTAAAGTAAAAAATGTTGCAAGCATTGGCGAGCAACGCCCCAACCAAAACAGCAAAGTGTTTGAAGTAGTGATTGATGTTCTTTCAAACGACAGTACCCTTCGTCCATCTATGACTACAAGCTGTAATATTAACTATGGTGGTTATGATACTGCCCTTACTGTGCCAATAGAAGCAGTTAACGTCTCAGGATCAATGTCGTTTGTATACAAATCAAACGGAGGTAGAGTTATACGCCAACAAGTATATGTAGAAGCTACTAACAACAAAGATGCTTATGTAAAATATGGTCTTGAAGAAGGTGATGTGGTAATATTAAAAGACCTTTCAGATACTGCCGGTATGGACTGGAAGCTATTACCTGAAAGTGTTACTAAGCCGCCTTTAGCTCCAATTGACACTTCTAAAAAAGAAGAAAAGCCACCTGCCAATGCCGCAGGCGGTGATGTAATAATTATTAGTGAAGACGAGTAAACCGAAGGTAGCTAATGAAATTTAACCGCCTCACGTTTAACTTTTTAATAGGGCTTGAAGCTATTACCTATAATGGCTTTCGCACCTTCCTCACCTCATTGGGTATTATTTTTGGTGTTTCGGCAGTTATAGCCATGCTAGCCATTGGCAAAGGAACTGAGCAAGAAATAGCCGAACAGCTAAAACAAGTAGGCTCAAATAATATTACCATAATCGCTCTTTGGAAAGAAGACCAACAGAAGGATAAAAACCAAGCCTCAGAAGAAAAAGAGAGCGAAAAGGTAAAACGATACACCCCCGGTTTAAGCATTGCGGATGGTGAAAACATAATGAGCACTCTTAAAAGCTATGTTGATTTTGCCAGCCCCGAAATAGAACTTGAAACACCTGTGATGCGAGGCGGCAAACGTCTATCAGGCAAAATAATAGGCATAAACAATCACTTTTTTGATGTGGCAGTGCTAAACGTAAGCGATGGCAACTCTTTTAGTAATGTAAACTTTGCCCTTGCCGAACCTGTGTGCATTATAGGTAAATCGCTACGCGCAAAATTATTTACTGATATAGAACCCATTGGGCAAAAAATAAAATGTGGCGATGTTTGGCTAACTGTAGTAGGTGTTTTGGGCGAAAAAAATGTATCCGACCAAACCATATCGTCCTACGCAGTACGTAATGCCAACGAGGAGGTATATATACCTGTAAACACCATGCTGGCAAGGTTTAAAAACCGTGCTAAAATTACCCCAAGCGATATGCGCCGTAACAACTGGGATGATGATGACCAAGAAAAGAAGCCCGAAAACTACCACCAAATAGACAAACTGGTGATAAAGGTGAAAAATACTGACGAGATGCGCGAGGTATCAGAAGTAGTGAAAAAAATACTGAAACGCCGACACAATGATGTAGAGGATTTTGAAGTACAAATACCTGAACTACTGCTTAAACAACAGCAAAAAAACAAACGCCAGTTTAATAATATGTTGGCTTTTATAGCCGGCATATCACTAATAGTTGGCGGTATAGGTATTATGAATATTATGCTTGCCAGTGTAATGGAGCGTATAAAAGAAATTGGCCTTCGTCAATCACTTGGTGCTACCCGCAAAGATATTTCATTACAGTTTATCAGCGAAGCTGTTACTATCAGCATATCGGGCGGTATACTAGGTGTTTTGGTGGGTATAGGCTTTTGCTACGCCATTGATTATCTTATGGAGACAAAAACCATTATCACCCCCTTTTCCATTCTCATATCGTTTACTATATCAATATTAGTGGGCTTAGTTTCAGGTATAGCACCTGCAAGGCGCGCAGCTAAACAAGACCCTGTAGAATCATTAAGGTATGAATAAAAAAATTACCGTACTGCTAGCATTTACCTTTTGCACCGCAACCCTTTTTGGGCAAATGGTATTAAACCTAAAACAAGCTATAGCTTTTGGGCACGAAAACAGCCCAAGTGCCCGAAGTATAAAAGCCGCATATAGCAGTGCCGAGTGGAACTATATTTCATCACGTTCAGCCCTATTGCCCAGTTTGGCACTTAATGGAAATTTGCCCGGTTTATCGCGCAGGGTTACCCAAATAACATTGCCCACAGGTGGTTTATCGTATCAAGAACAAAACGTTGCCAGCTCTCAAGGCTCGTTAGATTTATCGCAAAATATTACAGCGACGGGGGGAAGTGTGTTTCTTTCTTCGGGCTTAGGACGAATAGATCAATTTGGAGCAAACCCAACAGCAACTTGGCAAGCTGCCCCTTTGCAATTGGGTATACGCCAACCTTTATTTAAAGTGAATAGCCTACGTTGGAACTGGAAACAAGCCAAACTGCAATACGAGTTTGCCAAAAAACAAGCTACCGAATCGTTAGAAGATCTATCGATAGCCATTACAAATGCCTTTTTTGATTATTACATCGCCCAAAAGCAATTAAAAAATGCTGAATACAATGCCGCTATAAACGATACTTTGTACACCGTTGCCGAAGGACGGTACAATGTGGGCAAAATTGCCGAAAACGATAAACTGCAAGCCGAATTAAGTTTGATGAATGCCCGCAATACGGTTGACCAAATTGGTATATCGTTAATTACTTCTGAAAAAAGACTAAAAAATCTTTTGGGCGTGCCCGAAAACACTAAGCTAGAGGTAGTATACGAAGAAACCCCACCTTTGTATATAGTTGAGCTTGAACAAGCATTAGCCGAAGCCCGCGACAACAGAAGCAACTATGTTGGTTTCCAGATGCAAGAAATTGATGCTGATATAAACATAAACCAAGCCCTTGCCAATCGTAGGTTTACAGGCGACCTTACTGCTAGTTTTGGTCTTAATCAGCGCGCAGATCAGCTAGACCAAGCGTATAATAACCTGCTAAACTCGCAACAACTTACTATTGGTTTCACCATGCCTATTTTAAATTTTGGACGAAACAAAGCTGCCTACATGGTAGCCAAAAATGATAAAGAGAGCCGACTAGCACAAATAGAAAACAACCGCAATAGTTTAGAACTGGAAATAATGAGTAACGTATTGCAGTTTAACCAGCTTAAAAAAATATTATTAATATCGGCAAAGGCTGATACCATTGCCCGCCAACGTTACGAGATAAGTACCAAACGATTTATATTAGGAAAAATAGACCTTACTAACCTTACTATAGCTCAAAACGAGAAAGACCAAGCCCTTATTGGCTACATACGCAACCTGCAAAACTTTTGGGTAGCCTATTACCAACTGCGCCGCCTTACCCTATTTGATTTTGAAACAGGCAATAAAATATTGGTGAAATAGGCATGTTGGTTTTCCCAAGGGTATTTTTAATCTTTAGCAATAAAACCCTATTGCAAACATTACTGGTAAATGTTGTGCTGTTAATTATAGCCTACTTGGGGTATCAGTTTGAAATAATGGAGTATGGCAGAGTATCTAGCGGATTAACCCTAATAAGTTCTGTACTTGTATATGCAGGTGTATCACTACTGCTAAAAAACGGACAGTTTGCATACAGCCGATATGCCAACTTACTAAATATTAGTGCGGGAATAATAATTATTGGGGCACTATTTAAAATACAGCATTGGCCATTTGCAGATGTATTGCTAATTATAAGTTTGCTTTCAATACCAATAATTTATACCCTCTATTTTTTCACAACCAAAAAAGAATATTCAGTTATAGCGTTTTTAAAACTAGTATTCGCTTTCTCTTGGATACTTTGGCGACTGTTTAGAGTGGAGCATTGGTCGTATGCAGATGAGTTGCAAATAGCTAGTGAGATTGCATTATTAATTATTTTAGTTGCGTTTATACTGCTTAACTATAAAAAACTAAATGATAATTAACCCTTCCTCACATTATTCAAAAAGCGTAGAGTGAGAAAGTAGTTTAGCCCGCGCGAGACATTATTCCACAACGTAGTAAAAAAACCAAAGTAGTGTATCATCACCCCAAAACGCTCTCGCACACCTGCCCAGCGTTGTTGCGAGCTGATACCGTCTTGCATAAATTGGGTAATCACCAAATGAATATTTTTACTGCTTTTGGTATTTTTAAGCAAGCGAATAGCCCAATCAATATCGGCAGCAATCTTATAGTTTAGGTTATAGCTCGGAGTAATCTCTTTTTTACTGATGATAGATTGATGGCACACTACCATGCCTTGCTCAAAACTTTTCCATGTTAGATTTTCAGGCGGTGTAAAGTGGCGCATCCCCACAAACTGATAGTTTGTATCAATAATTTTAGTATCGCCATACAGCACATCCTCGCCCTTGCATTGGGCAAAAGCATTGGCAATAGTATCGGGGCTATCCAGCAAATCACCTGCATTTAGCACCATAGTATAATCGCCCGTTGCCATTTGCAAACCCTTGTTCATAGCATCGTACAAACCATTATCGCGTTCGCTAACCCATTGACTCACCACATTGGGGTATTTTTTTACAATATCCACCGTGCCGTCTTTGCTGCCGCCATCAACAATAATGTATTCAATATTGGTATAGGTTTGTGTGGCAATGCTTTGTATGGTAGGCTCTAAAAACCTTTCAGCATTATAGGTAACGGTAATTATGGATAGCTTAGGCTGCATTTAGGGGCAAAGATATTAATTTAGTGATTGGTGATTAGAAGTAAGTGGTTGGGAATATTTATTAAACAATAAATTTTTCAAAATAGCATATCTACACATTTCCTAACTTCGCCCGGTGCAATTTAAAGATATCATAGGCCAAGAAGCCATAAAGAAAAAACTGATAACAGGTGTGCAAGAAGGGCGCGTGCCCCATGCCCAAATGTTTTTAGGTCCCGAAGGCAACGGCAACCTTGCCCTTGCCCTTGCCTATGCACAATATATAGGCTGTCCCAACAAAACCGACGATGATAGCTGTGGCACTTGCCCCAACTGTACAAAATATAGCAAACTAATTCACCCTGATTTGCATTTCACCTACCCTACGGTGGGTGCAAAAGAAATATCAGACAATTTTATAGAACAATGGCGTACCACCTTCTTAGCCAATCCCTATTTGGGCGTTTTCGATTGGTTAATGAGTTTGGGGGCTGAAAACAAACAGGGTAACATTACGGTGGATGAATGCCGAAACATCATCAAAAAACTATCGTTAAAAAGCTTTGAAGGAAATTTTAAAGTACTAATAATGTGGATGCCTGAATATTTGGGCAAAGAAGGCAATACCTTGCTAAAACTGATTGAAGAACCACCACAAAAAACACTATTTCTATTAGCCGCCAATAACGACGAGCATATTTTGGGCACCATAAAATCGCGTACCCAATTGGTAAAGATACCAGCATTGCAACAGCCCCAAATACAAGATGCTTTAATGCAGCGCAACCAAGCCGACGCCGAAACTGCGCGTGCAGCAGCATTTTTAAGCGAGGGTAACTATAACCTTGCTGTAAAACTACTGAGCCAAACCGAAAACAACTTTTTCGATAGCTTCCGCAATTGGATGTTGATGTGCTATAAAAACGATATGGCCAATGTATTAACATGGATAGACGAAGCCGCCACACTGGGGCGTGAAATGCTAAAACATTTTTTTGCTTATGGACTGCACATTTTCCGCGAATGTCTTATCGCTCAAAATACTGACGGGCAAATGCTACGCCTTACCGAAAAAGAGCGCGATTTTGTGGGCAAATTTTCTAACTTTCTCAATACCAACACCATCGAAACCATCACCAACGCCTTTAACGACGCTATTTACCACACTGAACGAAATGCTAATGCCAAGATTACATTAATTAATTTATCTTTGCTTATTAAAAATAACTTGGCCGTTAAAGTGGGGTAGTGAAAAGTGCTGATATTTAATGGAAGATTAGTGAGTTGAAGTGCCAAACGTTTGATTTTTTTTGCAAGGTGCACCTTTGTAGTAGCCAACTGGTTGGCACTACGTATAATCTATCAATAATAATATTCTTAACCTACGTTGAGGATGATAAACACAGGTATACCTGCAAAGCAAATCATTTGTTTCGCCCCTACACTTTTTTGTGCTAAGTTGTACATTTATTAACTTACGGATTAAAGAACGATATAGAGTATGGGATGTGGATCATGCGGAACAGGGGGCGGTTGCTCGCCCAAAGGATGCAAAAATAATGGCACGTGCAACACAGGTGGTTGCAACAAACTAAACGTATACGATTGGCTGAGTGATATGGAAACTCCGGTTGGCTATGTACCCTTTAACATTGTTGAAGTGCGTTTTAAAGGCAGCCGCAAAGAATTTTATAAAAACGATAGCAATCTTGAGCTTTTTACAGGCGATGGCGTTATAGTACAATCAGATAACGGAAACGACTACGGACACGTGTCGCTAAGTGGCGAATTAGTGCGCTTGCAACTAAAAAAATATGGTGTTGACCCTGAGAGCAACAACATGTTTAAAATATACCGCCGCGCTAACGAAAAAGACACCGAAAAATACGACGAATTAAAGGCAAAAGAACCACCAACACTAGAACGTGCCCGTACTATAGCCCTTGAGCTAAAACTGCACATGAAACTTAGCGATATAGAGTTTCAGGGTGATGGCCGCAAAGTGGTATTCTTTTATACTGCCGAAGAGCGCGTAGATTTTAGGGAACTGATAAAACGTTTTGCCGAAGAATTTAAAGTTCGTATAGAAATGAAACAGATAGGCTACCGCCAAGAAGCTGCCCGATTAGGCGGTATTGGTTCTTGCGGTCGCGAATTGTGCTGCTCTACATGGCTTACCGATTTTAAATTGGTAAACACATCAGCAGCCCGTTTTCAAAACCTATCCATTAATATGCTTAAACTTTCAGGGCAATGCGGTAGGCTAAAATGCTGTCTTAACTTTGAGTTAGATACCTATTTAGAAGCCCTTGAAGAATTCCCAAGAGGTGAAAATATCACTATAGAAACGAATGTGGGTTTTGCACGCTCACTAAAAACTGATATTCTTAAACGCCAAATGTGGTTTGTATACGAAAACAGTTCAGATTGGTTTCCACTCGAAATAAAAAAAGTAAACGAAATAATTTCTCTTAATAAAGAGGGTAAAAAAGGCGAGATATTTATTGACACCCCAAAAGGTGCTACCGCCCTTGAACGCTCTATTGATGAGGATATTATAAGTGAAAACGACCTTACCCGTTTGGATAACCTAGCCCCCAAAAAGAAAAGTGGCGGCGGCGGACGCAAAAAAAGTGGCAACAGAAGAAATAACAATTACAGGAAAAAAAAGAGGAACGACTAACTTTGTAAACCTGTGAGAATAAAAGCCATCATTTTATCGCTTTTTGTTGTTGCGCTGCTAAGCAGTTGCAGCGATAATACCGTTTACGATCAAAACCTATTTCTACCCCAAGAAGGTTGGCATTATAAAAACCGTGCTTCGTTTGATGTTGAATTGAACGATACCACGCACTACCACAACTTTTTTGTAAACCTGCGCATCACCCCCGATTACGAGTACAGCAACCTATACATATTGCTATATGCCAAAAATCCTAATGGAGATAGTTCAGTTCGGAGGATAGATTTAAGTCCCTTGGCGGCTAGCGATGGGCGTTGGCTAGGCAAAGGCACTGCCAGTATAATAAGCTACCGCATACCCATTGTAGAAAAATACGTACCCAAACCTGCTGGCGTATACCATTTTGAGATTGAACAAAATATGCGTACCAATACCTTAAAACAAGTGGTAAATATTGGTATAGCGGTAGAAAAAGGCGACGAAGTTTTTTAGTCCTCACACAAACATTTTGCCCTGCAAACTGTAGTATTATTAGTTACTTTTGAAGTAAACACACTAGCCTACCCGTAGTGCGTAATACAAACAACCCTAAAATTGCTTCTTTTAAAGCCTAATTTTTTGTAAACCTGTCTGTTTATTCGGACAAAAAAAATCTTAAAAAACATGAAAACCAACATCGGAATTTCAGCAGCAAACCTTGAAGTTATTAACAGCAAGCTAAGTACCCTATTGGCCAATGAGCACGTTTTGTACATCAAAACACGCAACTTTCATTGGAATGTAACTGGGCCAAGTTTTAGCAGCCTACACCTTTTGTTTGAAGGGCAGTATACCGCCAACGCAATAAATATAGATTTAATAGCCGAACGTATACGTACACTGGGCTACCCTGCCGTGGGCACTATGAAAGAGTTTCTTACCATAGCTACACTAAAAGAAGCCGAAGGCAAACACAAAGCAACAGAAATGGTGCAACAGCTTTTGACCGACCACGAAAGTATAGCTTCAAGTATTAGAGATAGTATTGAAACCCTAGCAGCATTTAACGATGAGGCCTCAGTAGATATGCTAACCGGTATGCTAGAGCAGCACGAAAAAACAGCTTGGATGTTACGCTCGTACCTTGAGTAGTAACTAAACAAACAGCCTGTAAGACAGGACATAGCAAGCCATTCTTTCTAAAAAAACAGAAAGAATGGCTTTGTTTTTTATAATAAGACTTAACTTTGTAATAATATGGAATTGGACAACTACCTAAAACAGCTACTCTACCAACACGATTGTGTTATAGTGCCCGGCTTGGGTGGTTTTGTGTGTGCACACAAAAAGTTAGAGTTTAATGTACAGGCGGGCTTTATTATGCCAGCCCGCAAAACAGTAGCTTTTAATCAAAACCTAAATACCAACGATGGTTTGCTGGCAAATCATTTGGTTCAGAAAGAAAAAATAGGCTTTCAAAAAGCATTAGAAAATATAAATGCGTGGGTTAGTGCTTTGCACTACAGCCTGCAACAAGGTCAAACTATTACTATTGAAGGGCTAGGTAGCCTTAGTTTTAGTACCGAGAAAAAAATTGTTTTTGTTCCACAAGCCAATGTCAACTTTTCACAAGATAGTTATGGCTTGACTATGCTTGATTTAGGCAAAAAATCAGGTTCAGCAAAAACAACAGCTATACCACAACCTGCTAAAGCAGCTAAAGAAAAAACTAAAAAAGAGCAAGCCGAGCCCAAACCAAGTATTGCTCCGCAACGTCAAAAACGCAATGTTTTATCTCCATTGCGAAAGGTAGTTGCTGTTCTAGTAGCCATTATTTTAATTGCTGCAATTGTTATAGGTCAAGATTGGGCATACCATCACTCGCAAGCCGATAAAGGCAGCATGATTAATTTTGACAGCAGCACCAAAAAAGCTCCAAAAGATGATACCGAAACTCTTGAATACAAAACGAGTAAGGAAAATAACGAAGCTGAAAGCAGCACCAACACACAAACTACTGAACCTGACCAGAAAAACAGTTTACAAAACACTACAATCACACAACAGCCTGTAGAAAGTTCTACAAGTATATCTACCAAAACCGACTCGGTTTTTTATATTATTGCGGGTGCTTTTAAAAGCGAGAGGAATGCAAAAGACCTTCGTGATGAGCTTAACCGCAAAGGTTTTTCGTCTGAAATCATAAATATACCCAATTCTTCGTTATACAGAGTAGGGTATAATTCTTATGTGAGCCGCTTAAAGGCAGAAAGTAAGTTGAATGACCTGCGGAACAAAACCCACAACTTTGAAGCTTGGGTTTTGGCCGTTAAACCTTAATATATGCTATTACAGATAAATATAGATGGAGCTGCTGCTGTAGACTCTACTTCTGCCCTACCCACAACTGTGCAACAATTAGACTATTTTGAGCTGGTGCTAAAAGGTGGTATTATTATGATACCCATAGCCATTTTGCTTGTTATCGGGTTATACCTCACTATTGAGCGCTGGCTTACCATACGCAAAGCCAATAAGCTAGACCCTAGTTTTATGGCCAATGTAAAAGATATGGTATCGAGCGGTAATATAGCAGGGGCAAAAAACCTTTGCCAACGTACCTCTACCCCAATAGCCCGTATGATAGAAAAAGGCATATCGCGCATTGGTAAACCTATGAAAAACATTGAGGTTGCTATTGAAAACGTAGGTAAGCTTGAGATTTATAAACTAGAAAGAGGGTTGGCTACACTTGCCACTATATCAGGCGCTGCACCTATGATAGGCTTTTTGGGAACGGTAACAGGTATGATTACCGCCTTTTTCGATATGGCAAAATCAGGCAATAATGTTGAGATTGATACGTTAGCAGGTGGTATATACGAGGCATTAGTAACCACTGTGGCAGGGTTAATAGTAGGTATTATAGCATATATGGCTTATAACTTGCTTACTGCTTCAATAGAACGTGTAATACACAAAATGGAAGCTGCCGCTGTTGAATTTTTAGATTTACTACAAGAACCCGCATAATGAATTTTAGATCGAAAAGTAAAATACGGTCAGAGTTTAGCCTTGCTTCTATGAGCGACTTGATTTTCTTGTTGCTTATATTTTTCTTGATAACCTCTACCTTAGTTAGCCCTAATGGTGTAAAAGTAGTTTTGCCTAAAAACAGTGCTAGAAAACCGGGTAAAGAGAATGTTACAGTATCAATAACACCCGATTTACAAATACACTTTAGCGACGGTGGAAAAAATGTAGCATCATCAATTGAACTTTTACCTACCCAATTGCAAACTGCATTAGGTAGCGAAGAGAATCCTATAGTTGGTATTTCTGCCGATAAAACCGTTCCCTACGATAACGTAATGGAGGTGATAAAAGTAGCTACAAAACTAAAATACGGCATATTACTAAAAACTGAACGAGAATGAGTTTAGCACAAGTACGCAAGCAAGAAGAAGAAAAAGAGGAAAAAGAACGCAAACTTATTAGCGGCTTTATCACCTTTGGGATGCTTGTGGCTTTAGTAGCCGTGATGTTAATTTTTGGTTTTACTTATTTAGATCCACCACCAGAAGAACAAGGTGTGATGGTGAGTTTAGGGCAACCTGACGGTGGAACTTTTGATGATGAAAATCAATCTGCCCCCGAACAAACGGCCTCAAGTACCCCTCAAACAGAAGAAAGTTTAGAAACACAGGAACATGAAGATGCTCCCGAAGAGACCTCTACCCCTGTACCGACACAACCCAAACCAACAACACCTACTGAAAGGCCAAAACCAGAACCCCCAAAACCACAGGCTAATCCTGATATGGGTTTTACCCCAAGTAATAATACCCCAAAAAATCAAGGTGATGGTGATAAACCTGCACCCGGAGGCGACCCTACTGGTCAGCAAGGTGGCACACCCGGCGGAAACGGTATAGGAACTTCTGGCGACGGAGGCGATTACCGCATGGGGTTAGGCCGCAAGCCCGAAGGTAAAATTAATGCTTCATGCAATTTCACAAGTAATGAGGTTGTTGTAGTAAAAATTAAGGTAGACCAAAACGGCTACGTAAAAGAGGCCGAATGTGTTTTGAAATACAAAGACCTTAATGCCACCACCGTTGGTGAGCCCTATTGCAAATGTGCTAAACAAGCTGCCAAATCAGCTAAGTTTACTGCCAAAGCTGATGCACCTGCCACCCAAGAAGGAGCTGTAAAGTTTGACTTTAGGGTGAAGTAAGGATATCCATTTTTCAATCTACTTTCATCCCATTTTTTTATATTTGATGTAATGTCTGATTATAAAGAATACATAGAAATTAATCCTGACATACGTTTCGGTAAGCCTATTATCAAAGGCACACGCATCACTGTTTATGATGTGCTAAGTTGGTTTGCTAACGGATTATCTACGGATGAAATTATAGAGGATTTTCCTGAACTTTCAGCCGACCAAATAAAAGCGTGTTTGTTGTACGCTGCTGATAGAGAGCACAAAATAAAAGTGGCCTAATGAAGCTGTTGTTTGACCAAAATATATCCTAAATATTTTATTAATAGCACCAACTATTCAGAACAGTCTTGTATCGAAATTGATTAATTCTCCCCATCTTCGCGGCAAATTTGCCTACTGTTATGGATTACAAGCAAACGCTTGATTATTTATACTCGCAACTGCCCATGTTTACCCGTGTGGGTGCTGCTGCCATTAAAAAAGACCTTACCAATACTATTGCGCTGTGCGATGCTTTGAACAACCCGCAAACTAGGTTTAAAACCCTGCACGTAGCTGGTACTAATGGCAAAGGGTCAGTATCGCACATACTTGCATCGGTATTGCAAAGTGCGGGCTACAAAACAGGTCTGTATACCTCGCCACACCTTAAAGATTTTCGCGAGCGTGTAAAAATAAACGGCGAAATGATATCACAACAGTTTGTGGTTGATTTTGTAGCCGAAAACAAAAACCTTTTCAGCACCATTAGTCCCTCGTTTTTCGAGATGACGGTGGCTTTGTGTTTTGATTATTTCGCAAAAGAAGGTGTTGAAATTGCCGTGATAGAAACAGGCTTGGGTGGCAGACTAGATAGTACCAATATCATCAATCCGCAGCTATCCGTTATTACAAACATAGGTTGGGACCACATGGATATGCTGGGCGACACCCTAGAACTTATTGCGGGTGAAAAAGCCGGCATAATAAAACCTAATACCCCTACTGTTATTGGCGAAACCCAACAAGAAACCACACAAATATTTATTGATAAGGCTCAAAACTCGCTAGCCCCCATTGTGTTTGCTGATGGTGAGTATAGTATTCAAAACTTTGATAACAGGGGAGCTACATTGGTATGTGATGTATACAAAGGCAATGTCCCTCTCCTATTGCAATTGCAATGTGATTTAACAGGTATCTATCAACAAAAAAATATAATAACAGCCATTGCTGCTATCGAACAACTGCAACAAGCGGGTTATAAAATTAGTGAGTCTAATATAAGAGATGGCTTTGCCCAAGTGAAAAACCAAACGGGCTTACTAGGCAGATGGCAAAAACTAAGCGATAGCCCCCTTACCTACGCTGATACTGGGCACAACCTAAACGGTGTACAAGAGGTGTTGAAACAATTGCAACTATTGCAATACACCCACCTGCACATAGTATGGGGCATGGTTAAAGATAAAGACATTAGCAAAATACTGGCACTACTGCCCACCACTGCTACCTATTATTTTTGCAATGCGCAAATTCCACGCGCACTAGCTGCCGAAGATTTACAACAACAAGCTATTACATTTGGTTTAAAAGGTGAGGCTTATTCAACTATTGAACTTGCCGTAAAGGCAGCACAAAATGCTGCACAAGCTACCGATTTAGTATTTGTAGGCGGCAGTACTTTTGTTGTGGCTGAAGCGGTGTAGTGGCTAGTTGTTAGTTGCTGGTGATTAGTGATTAGAAAGAAGACTCCAGTAAAAAGTATCAGGTATCAGGTAGAAAGTACAAAGACAGTAAGTAATACTCTCACACCTATCCTAAAATCTAGCATTGGACGGTTATCATTAAGTAGTAGCAATTAAGTAGAAAGGTAGAAAGTATAAAGACTGGAAATACCTATGCCATCCCTACCTGACATCAGACATCTAATATCCGACATCTTAATACACATCTTACCTAACAATTACCAACTAATAACCAAAAAAACTACCTCTATGCATCAAACACTAAACAAATAACGTTGCGATGTGTACAAAAAAAAGTACTTAACCTACGTTTCCCATCGTTTTACACATAGTTTTGAAGCTATTATTTTGGGCTAAGTATGTTTAAGAAACTTGTTTTCAGTACCCTTTTATTTGTTATAGTTGCCTCCGCAACCAATGCACAAAAAACGATTGCGCTTACAGACCCTGTTTCGCAGTACAATCGCGGTTTGGCTTTGTTTGATAAAGAAAAGTACGGCAGTGCCATTGCCGAGTTTGAAGAGTTTATTAGCAAAAGTAAAGATGCCGAGCTAACCACTAATGCTCAATACTATATAGCCGTTTCGGGCTTGCAATTGGAGCATCAAGGGGCTGAAGAACGTATGGAAGCGTTTATTGATGCTAACCAAGTGCATATAAAAACCAATTTGGCCTACTTTCAACTGGCTCGTTATTACTACAATACCGAAAAATACAATAGAGTTCCTACTTTATTAAAAAAGGCCGACGACCGCGCCCTTACTATTGACGAAAGCCTTGAGTATCACTTTATGCTTGGATACAGCCATTTTAAACGTGCTAAATGGGACGAAGCTGAACCCGAGTTTACTATCACGGCAAACGATAAAACAAAATACTACTACCCCAGCCACTACTATTTGGGCTATATAGCTTTGAAACAAGAACAATACATAAAAGCATTAAATCACTTTGAAAGGGTAAAAACATCTAAGGTATATGCTGATGAAGTGCCTTTGTTTTTAGCACAAATTTACTTCGGACAAAAAAAGTACAAAGAGGTACTAGGCATAACCGATACACTGAAAAGTGAAAAGAACAAACGTGAGATTAACTGGCTACGCGGTCAAAGCTTTTATTATACCGAAAACTACAAGGAGGCTTTGCCTTTGCTTGAAAAGAACCTACCTCCCTACCACAACCAGTTGGATGCCATAGACCGATACATGATAGGCTATACCTACTATGCCACAGGTAACTACCAAAAGGCTTTTGAAGAGTTTACAACTATAAACAACACCCGCGATACTATTACTCAATATGCCTATCACAATGCCGCTGAATGTTTTTTACGTTTGGATAGAAAAACCAATGCACGCGATGCCTTTTTGCAGGCTTCGTTGTTAGATTATAATAAGAAACTTCAAGAACGTTCAACCTTTAACTATGCAAAACTAAGCTACGATTTAGGCTTTAACAGCGAGGCATTAATCACACTACGCAAGTTTATAAACGATTTCCCAAAATCAGAATTACTTACCGAAGCTAAAACCTTGCAAGGTGAAGTACTTTTGGTGAGTAAAAACTACAAAGAAGCCATTGAGGTGTTGGAAAGCATTGGCAGCATGAACCAACAAACCCAAAAGGTATACCAACAAATCACCTTTTACCGCGCTATACAAATGCTGGACGAAGGTTGGGCAAATGCTGATGCCTCTTTCTCTTACCTAGAAAAATCAAAAAAATACCCTTGGGATAAAAAGCTGGATGCACTGGCTGATTTTTGGAAGGGAGAAATTGCCTTTCAGCGAGGTAAGTACTGGGATTGTATAAAATATAACCGTACTTTTTTAGAGTATGATGGAGTGAAAAATACTGAAATGTATACCACTGCCTTTTACAATACAGGCTATTGCTACGTAAAAATTGCCGATGAAGATAAAAGCTACAACGATGTAGTATTACACTATGGCAAAGCAGCCGAAAACTTTAAGACCTATACTAAAAATGTTAAATTTTTAGACCAAACAACACCTCGCTTTTTGGATGGTATGACCCGACTAGCCGATTGCTATTTTGTACTGAAAAACTACGATGCAGCACTAGAAGCATACAACTACATTATCACTAAAAACGCATCAAATGCTGATTATGGCTACTACCAAAAAGGACTTATTTTTGGTTTGCAAGAAAAAGACGAGCTAAAAATCACCACCCTTAAAAAAGTAACCTCGCAGTTTCCCCGCTCGCAATATGTTGATGATGCCTTATACGAAATAGCCAACGTACACCAAAAAATGAACAACCTTAGTGAGGCTTTGCGTGGCTTTAGTTACCTATTGGGCGAAAGCCCCAACGGTATGTATGCCGCCAAATGCCACATGAAAATTGGGGTGATATACTACCAACAGGATAATAACGATAAGGCAATTGCATCTTTCAAAACTGTAATAGAACAATTTGGCTCTTATTCTGAAGCTAGCGAGGCCGCAAAAGCCCTTGAAGAAATATATGCTTCGAAGGGAGATTTGGATGGCTTTTATGCCTACATGCAACAAAAAGGCAGAGGCTTTAAAGAGGGACATCGCGACAGTGCTACTTACGATGCTGCGCTAGACCGCTACAACGACGATAACTGCCCTGCTGCTATTACTGAATTTGCCAAATACCTAAAAAACTTTCCCAAAGGCATATTTGCAGTACAGGCCAACTACTACAAAGCTACGTGCGACTACAAACAGCAAAAATTGGATGAATCGCTTGAAGGATTTTTAATAGCTCTAAATTCTAAACGCCCAGAGTTTGTTGAACCTTCTACACGTGCCGCAGCTACAATTTATTACCTAAAGAAAAAATATGCCGATGCCTTGGCTTTGTATGAAAAACTGGAAGGATTGGCCAGCCAAAACGATAACCTTTTGGTAAGTCTTTTAGGTCAAATGCGTTGCAGCTACTACCTTAACGATGATAACAAAACAATAGCCAACAGCAAAAAACTATTGACCTATGAAAAAGTAACCCGCGAGGGTATTATAGAAGCCAACCTATACCTTGCCCGACTATTTATTAAAAAAGAAAACTGGCAAGAGGCCGAAACAGCTTGTAACAGTCTGCTAAAACTAACCACCAACCAAAACGGTGCTGAGGCTAAATACTACATAGCCTTCATACAATACAAGAAGAATAAAACGGCCGATGCTGAAAAAACCATACTTGAGGTGGTGAAAAACTTTGCCAGTTATGATTATTGGAAAGCAAAAGCACTGCTACTGCAAACTGATATACTGGTAGCCCGCAACGATTTGTTTCAAGCCCGTGCCACCCTAAAAAGTATTATAAGCGGCTACGCCAACAAAGAAGACGGTATTATTGAAGAAGCCAAAACCAAACTAGAAACTATAGGCGAAGGCGAATAGAAAACGTATAGAAAAACATAACGCCTGTCATATTTACCACCAATATGACAGGCGTTTTTTTATGCCAAAGTCTCTTGTTTTAACAAATTAGCAATTTAAAACCGTTCTAAATTCCACAAAAGCCTTGCAAATAAAGGCTTTCACAAAGGTGTGGATAGTGGTTTACATTAATTTCATCTAAAAGTTAGTTAAATATTGATTTTGATATAAATTTGCGCAGGCTTAAAACCGTTGCTATGCCTATTTTATTTAGCAAGCATATAGGTTTTACGCAGCTTTGATAACCGCTTAAATATCAGCAATGAACCTTAAAAGATTCATCACAAAACTAACCGCTACCCTTACTGCCATAGTAGCAGTATTGGCTTTTTCTTTACCTGCTGTTGCGCAAGACGATGTTGCCGCAGGCAAGAAATTGTTTGAAGAGAACTGTACCTCTTGCCACTCTTTCGACTCTAAAATTGTAGGCCCTGCTTTGAAAGGCGTGCATGAAAAACCAGGCCGTACAGAAAAATGGCTAATCAGCTGGATTAAAAATGCACCTGAAATGGTAGCGAAAGGCGACCCATTGGCGGTGAAGTTGTTTGAAGAAAACAATAATGCCAGTATGACGGTTTTCGGTACTTTTAGCGATAACGATGTCAAAAATATTTTAGCTTATGTAAAAACAGGCGGTGAAGGTGCTAAACCACCAATACCAAATGATGATACGACTAAAGTTACAGGTATTCCTGTTCCCCCAACAGATGCAAACGAAAGCGTTATAAGCCTTATCAACGTATTGTTGTTGATTATAGTAATAGCTGTATTGCTAATAATAGGTTATGTATTTGATGTTCTTGGCCAAATAAGCCGCTATACAGGCATACCACTTACCAACCCACACAAAGTAAATGCGTGGATAATGATTATCTTTATGGTAGTTGGTTTAGGCGCTGTTGTATGGGAGTTTAAAGTACACGGACAACATGTAATGATTGATAATGCTGCATCAGAACACGGTGATGCAGTAGATAGTATGCTGATGGTAACCCTATGGATTACTGGTGGTGTATTCTTTATCACCCAAATACTATTATTCTTATTCCCATTCCTTTACCGCTACGATCCTAAACGTAAAGCCCTTTTCTACCCTCACAATAATATGTTGGAGTATATATGGACTTTGGTTCCTGCGGTGGCACTAACTGTTTTGGTTATCAATGGTTTTACCAAATGGTCGGCTATTACCAAAAAAGCACCTGCCGAAGCCGAATCGGTGGAGATATTTGCTTATCAATTTGGCTGGAATATTCGCTATGCAGGCGAAGACAACAAATTGGGCGAGTATAGCTTTAACTTAATATCGGGCACTAACCCATTAGGTTTGGGCGTAAAAGGCGAGTATACCAAATTGGTAGAAGAAATTACGGCTGCTGAACACGCTACCGACTCTATCATAACTATAATGAACAAAATACCCGACCCTACTTCTAAAGAAAAAGAAGAAATGGCAGGGCTTAAAAAACGCTTGAAACTTCAACAAGCACATCTTTCACGATTAATAGCTATAAACAACGATAAACGTTTGTTTGATAAAACATCAGAAGATGATATTATCACTAAAGAAATAGTTTTGGTAAAAGGCAAACCCATTCACTTTGTATTCCGTGCCCGTGATGTAATACATAGTGCATACTCACCTCACTTCCGTATGCAAATGAACTGTGTACCGGGTATGCCAACCACTTTTTGGTTTGTGCCTACAAAAACTACTGGCGAGATGCGTAGCATACTTGAAGACCCTAAATTTGATTATTACCTATACTGCGCCAAAATATGTGGTGCTGCCCACTACAATATGCGTATTAAAATACGTGTAGTTGATACCGAAGCTGAATACACACGTTGGATGGCTGAGCAAAAACCTGCTTTTAAAGCCGACGAAGTAATACCAGCGGTAGAGGGAACAACACCTGCAACTAATGATAGTGCAGAGGTGAAACCAATGGCAATGCTAGACTAACCCCATTGTATTTAAAAAAGATTGTTTAACAGTAGAATAAGTATCCAAATTTAAAGATGGCCCACACCCAATCACATACAGCAGACGCACACCACGAAGTGCACCATCACGAGCAGTCCTTCATTTCGAAGTACGTATTCAGTATGGATCACAAGATGATTTCCAAACAATTCCTTATCACAGGGATGATTATGGGCTTCATCGGTATGTTTATGTCGGTTTTGTTCAGGATTCAACTTGCTTGGCCTGATCAAAGTTTTAGCTTTTTAGAAACAATTTTAGGCAGCAAATGGGCACCAGGTGGCCGTATGGATGCCGGTTTTTATATGGGCTTGGTAACCATACACGGTACAATAATGGTATTTTATGTACTTACTGCGGGATTGAGCGGTACTTTTAGTAACCTTCTTATTCCACTTCAAGTAGGTGCGCGTGATATGGCTTCGCCATTTATGAATATGCTTTCATACTGGTTCTTCTTCCTTTCAAGCGTAGTGCTTATGAGTTCTGTTTTTATTGAATCAGGCCCAGCTTCAGGCGGATGGACTATCTACCCTCCTCTTAGTGCCAACGAGATATTTATGTCGGGTTCGGGGTTAGGTATGACGCTCTGGTTAATCGCCATTATACTTTTTATAGTCTCCTCGCTACTAGGTGGTATTAACTATATAGCAACTGTGCTAAATATGCGTACCAAAGGTATGAGCATGAACAGGTTGCCACTTACCATTTGGGCATTTTTCTTAACCGCTGTTTTGGGTTTACTTTCATTCCCTGTATTGTTAAGTGCTGGTTTACTTTTAATGTTCGACCGTAGTTTTGGTACCAGTTTCTATTTGTCCGAAATTTGGGCAAACGGAGCAGGTGCTTTGGATAATGTAGGCGGTAGCCCAATACTTTTCCAACACTTATTTTGGTTCTTAGGCCACCCTGAGGTGTATATTATCTTAATGCCTGCATTGGGTATTACATCAGAGGTTATTGCTACCAACGCACGCAAACCTATATTTGGCTATACCGCAATGATTATATCATTAATGGGTATTGCCTTCCTATCGTTCCTAGTATGGGGGCATCATATGTTTATTACGGGTATGAACCCATTTTTGGGCGAAGTATTTATGATACTTACGCTTATAATAGCTGTACCATCGGCAGTAAAAACATTTAACTACTTGGCTACTTTGTGGCGCGGTAATATCCGCTTCACCCCTGCCATGTTGTTTGCCATTGGCTTGGTATCATTCTTTATCACAGGTGGTTTAACAGGTATTTGGTTGGGTAATGCCACACTAGATATCAACCTTCACGATACGTATTTTGTGGTAGCTCACTTTCACTTAGTAATGGGTAGTGCTGCAATATTTGGTATGTTAGCAGGTATTTACCACTGGTTCCCACGTATGTATGGCCGCAGGCTAAATGCTACTTTGGGCTATGTACACTTTTGGTTAACCTTTGCTGCGGCTTATATGGTATTTTTTCCAATGCACTTTATGGGTATGGCAGGTGTTCCCCGCCGTTACGCACAATTTAGCTTAATGCCTGAGTTTGCTATATGGAATGATGTTAACGTGTTTATTACCATTGCCGCTATATTGGCTTCGGTAGCGCAGTTAATATTCTTATACAACTTTGTACGCTCAATATTCTTTGGTAAAAAATCAGAACAAAACCCTTGGCAATCGAACACGTTAGAGTGGACTGCTCCTGTAGAACACCTACACGGTAACTGGCCGGGCGAAATACCAACGGTATACCGTTGGCCTTATGATTATAGCCGCCCTGATGCTGATGAGGACTTTATCCCTCAAAACGTACCTTACGAAGGACATGAAGAGCATCATCATGCCAGTTCAAAAGTTGTGCCTACGCCCGATGCTGATGAGGTAACTGATGATACATCATCTGACTCTAGAGTACTTTTCTCGGTATTTAAAAGGTGGTTTAGTTTCAGGTAAAAAAAAAAAAGGGGCAATAGTGAAGAGGGTTTATACAGAGGTTTTTTTTAGAAAAATCGGCCTTCTAACGGTTGTCTCCATACTGTTTCTTATTTTTATTGGTGGGCTTGTACGAATAACAGGCTCAGGGATGGGTTGCCCCGATTGGCCTAAATGCTTCGGCTACTACATCCCTCCTACTGATATAAGTGAGCTAACATGGACGCCCCAAAAAGAGTATACAAAGGGGCAGATGATAATAAAAGACGAAAAGTTGTGGGTGGCACAACAAAAGTTTACCACCACACAGCAATTTGATACGGCCAATTGGGCAGTATATACCAAACACGACTACGCTCTTTTTAATCCTACACATACCTATATAGAATGGGTAAACCGTATGGTGAGTGTTTTAGTGGGTATTTTTATGGTGCTTACAGTGCTATCGTCGTTCCAGTTTTGGAAAACCCAAAAGTCGATAGTGTTTTTAAGTATCGCATCGTTCTTTCTCACAGTATTCCAAGCGTGGCTTGGTGCTAAAGTAGTAGAGAGTAATCTTGACGGGCTAAAAATAAGCGTACATATGTTGGCCGCTTTTGCCGTTGTAGGTTTGGTAATGATAGCAGTGTTTAAAAAACATACTGCTGTTGGTGTAGAGCGAATCAATAATCTGAAATGGTTTAGAGCAGCTGTATACTGTATAATAGTACTTACCCTACTGCAAATATTTTATGGCACACAAGTGCGTGAGGCGGTAGACCATTGGCGCAAGGCGAATGCCAACAATACAAGTTTGGCATGGGTAAACGCGGTTGATTATGTGCTGGCCTCGCACAAAGCCTTATCGGTTTTTGTTATGGCCGCCATGTTGGTGTTGTTTGCCATCGCCCATAGCCGATTAGAAAAAACCAATGCAGTGTACAAATACATTGCGGTGGGCATGGTGATAACCGCCGTGCAAATAGCTTTGGGTAGTGTGAATGTGTTTTTTAATATGCCTGCCGTTAGTCAGGTTTTGCACGTAACCTTGGCAGGTATGTTAGTAGCCAGCCAGTTTTATGTGGCCATTCTTCTTTATAACAACAATAAAGAAGTAAAGAAAAGTAGTAAAAAGAATAAATGATAAGTAAGTCCATAGATAATGTAAGTTCGGCTTCGTTTTCATTAAAAGCGAAACTGCAAGATTATACTCAGCTATTAAAGTTGAGGCTTACCCTTACTGTGGTATTCTCAGCCGCTATGGGCTTTATATTAGCTCCATCTACCTCACTAGATTGGGGCTATATGTGGCTATTGGTATTGGCAGGCACTATGGTAGTGGGCGCAGCTAACGGTATTAACCAAGCTATTGAGCACAACTACGATAAAATGATGGTGCGCACAGCCAATCGCCCTGTTGCTGATAATCGCATGGGTGTTGCTGAAGCCACAATATTTAGCTTAATCTTAGGTTTAGGTGGCGTTTTTATATTCGGCTATTACTTTAACCAAATGACAGGCTATATAGCCTTGTTCTCGCTTATATCTTACGCTTTTATTTATACACCACTAAAACGAGTATCGCCAATAGCGGTATTTGTAGGTGCATTCCCTGGTGCTGTTGCCCCCATGTTGGGTTGGGTAGCCGTAACGGGTAGTATAGATGAAGGTGCTTTGGCGTTGTTTACCATCCAGTTTTTTTGGCAGTTTCCTCACTTTTGGGCTGTTGCATGGATTTTGGATGATGATTACCGCCGCGCAGGCTTTTTCCTTCTCCCCTCTTTTGAAGGCAGGGGAAAGAAAAGTGCTTTCCAAGTACTTATTTGGACTACGGTTTTGATACCTGCTGTACTATTGCCCTTACAACTGGGTATAGTAGGCATTGTATCAACCATAATAGCCCTAGTGGCATCGGCAGCTATGGTATGGCTGGCCGCCCGCTTGTATAAAGATTGTAGTATAAAAAATGCCAAAACACTTATGTTTGGTGCATTTATATACTTGCCTGTAGTTTTATTAGCCTTCGTATTTGATAAACTATAAAAAGGAATGAACACAGTGGCCAATAACTTAACACCGGAAAGTAACTACGTAGTGCAACCCAAAAAGTTTGCGCTTTGGATGCTTATTTTAGGTATGGTAATGTTTTTTGCAGCATTTACCAGTGGATACATTGTGCGCAAAGCAGAGGGTAACTGGGATGTTTTTCCACTACCAATGCAATTTATGTATAGCGTATTTATAGTGATACTAAGCAGTATTACTATGCAATGGAGCTATTGGGCTGCTAAAAGGGATGCTCTGGGACAAGTGAAAATTGGTTTACTGATAACACTTGTGCTGGGTATAGTTTTTTGTGGTATGCAGTTGTGGGGTTGGGTAGAACTAACCAATAACGGCTTCCGCTGGACGGGTATGAACAACCCGACACCTGAGTATGTAGAGCAATATGGGGTAAAATTTATAGGCAGTCAAAACCCTGCAAGTACCTTTATATA
Source organism: Bacteroidia bacterium (assembly GCA_037968475.1). GTDB lineage: Bacteria > Bacteroidota > Bacteroidia > UBA8524 > UBA8524 > SB11. The sequence continues at coordinate 210,673 of JBBKVO010000001.1, read as the reverse complement.
TGTAATATCGGGGGCGCATATCCTCCACGTTTTGGGCGGCATTATCTTTTTGATGGTAATGGTTGTGCAAAGCATAAAGTTAAACATCCATAAAAAAAAACTGTTAAAAATAAGTATGTGCAATACATACTGGCATTTTGTAGGTATACTATGGATTTATTTGTATTTGTTTTTATTTTTGAACCGCTAAGTAATAAACACTAATAATGTCAAGTCATTCAGTAGCAACAACAAACACCGACAACGTTTGGGCGGGAGGTAAATCTCCCTTCAACGTAAGCTATGGTAAACTTATGATGTGGATTTTTCTACTATCTGATGCGTTTACCTTTTCTGCCCTTTTAATAGGTTACGGCGTAACCCGTTTTAGTGCAGTAGGAGATACAGAATTCCCATGGCCATTGCCCGATATGGTGTTCAATCACTTTCCATTTGCGCACGGTATTCACCTGCCTTTGTTTTTTGTTAGTTTAATGACTTTCATACTTATCTTTAGTTCGGTAACAATGGTATTAGCTGTTGAAGCCGGCCATCGTAAGGCAAAAGATGAAGTAGCAAAATATATGTTCCTTACCATTTTGGGTGGTGCTGCCTTTTTGGGCTGCCAAGCTTGGGAATGGGCACAATTTATAGGTGATGGAGCTACTTTGGGCTACAACCACTTTGCACTAAGTGCTGATGGAGAAACAAAAGCCAACGGACTTAGTCTCTTCTCCCATATACATTGGGAAGAGGTTGACCGTATAAGCGGCGCAAGAGGCTTCTCTGCCTTGTTTTTTATAGTAACAGGTTTCCATGGTTTCCACGTATTTAGTGGTGTTGTGATAAACATTATCACCTACATAAACGTAAAACGCGGTTTGTATGAAAAACGTGGTCATTATGAAATGATTGAAAAAGTTGGCCTTTACTGGCACTTTGTAGATTTAGTTTGGGTATTTGTATTTACCTTCTTCTACCTGATATAAGTTCAGTTTAAAATCATCAAAACATCACCCTTTAAAAAAGAAAAACAATGTCTAACGTAGAATATAAAGACCAAGAGACTTACCTATACGAAAATGCTCAAGAAAAATTGTACCATGCCGAAAGTCACGGTACAAAAGAAATCTGGCGCATATTTGGTTTGCTTTCTGTTATTACTGTTATAGATATATTACTATACTTTATTCTGCCCGTATCTATGGGTCGTAACATATTATTTATTGCTTTAGGTATAGTAAAAGCTGTACTTATTGTGGGCTACTTTATGCACTTGAAACACGAACGTGTAAACCTTATACTTACCGTTACCGTGCCTATGATGTTTGTAGTATTTTTTATTATTGCGATGCTATACGAAGGTAACTTTTGGAGCACCTTTAACCACTAATGGCAAAACCCCTTAACAAGCGAGTATACCTTTTATTACTGCTTCTTATTCCTATTGCTTTTGTTTTATTTTTAAAACAAGGCTCGTTTAGGTCTAATGAAACATTACCTATTTATGGTAATCGTTTCTTACCTACTGGTGAAACTGATAGTGTATTTCATACCGTTGGCGAATTTAGCCTGACAGATCAAAAGGGTAATATTTTTACCCAAGATACCGTAAAAGGTAAAATACGTATAGCCAATTTCTTTTTTGCACGATGCCTAGGCACTTGCCCAAAAATGAACAGTAATGTGCTAATGGTGTACGACAAGTATAAAAACAGTCCCGATGTTGTTTTTATATCACACACAGTAGATCCTAGTAACGATAGTGCAGAGGTGCTTGATACTTATGCGCAACAAATTAATGCACATTATAAACGTTGGTATTTTGTTACAGGCAAGTATGATGATATTGCCGAAATGCAAAACCAATATCTTTTGCCCAAAGCTGATGGTAGCAGTACCGACCAAATAGCACACTCGCAATACATAATTTTGGTGGATGATAAAGACCGTGTGCGTGGTGCGTATGACGGCTTGAACATTAACCAAGTATTAAAGCTTAGGGACGATATAAAACTACTGGTAAACGAGCGTAACAAAACCAAATGAGGGTCATAGTTAGCAACGACAAACTTTATTTTCGTGTCATATTGGGTGTTTCTATAGCTATACCCCTTGTAGTTGCTTTGCTTCTTTTAATTCCGGGTAAAGAAAACCTAAGCGGTAGCTTTGATGTACACATACTGCCTAAGCTAAATGCCTTTATCAACTCGGTAGTATCAGTGCTTTTGGTAGCAGGTATACTAGCCATAAAGAATAAAAAGAAATATACGCACCGTAGCCTTATGCTAACTGCATTTTTGCTTTCGGGTGTGTTTTTAATTTCATACGTTACCTACCACTTCTTATCTTCGGAAAGCAAATTTGGCGACACTAACCACGATGGCCTTTTAGATGCGGCTGAAAATGCAGCAGCAGGTAGTTTACGCTATGTATACTACTTTATATTGCTAACGCACATATTACTTTCTACCGCCATAGTACCTATGGTACTTATAACTATTTACCGCTCGTTCGCAGGGCAGTTTGAGAAACATAAAAAACTGGCTAGGTGGACATTTCCCCTATGGTTATACGTGTCGGTAACAGGAGTTATCGTATATTTGCTCATCGCACCGTATTATCCCGTTTAGCAATGAAAAACCTTTTTAAAATTCTTGTTTTAGTAGTGTTTATTTGCTTGTTATCAACAGCAAACACTGTAGTGGCACAATGCCCTATGTGTAAAACAGCAGTAGAATCAGGCCTAAAAGAAGGTAATTCAACAGGCTTAGGGTTAAACGACGGAATTTTATACCTACTAGCCATGCCTTATGTATTAATAAGTGCTGTGGGTTTAATTTGGTATAGAAATTACCGTGCTCGCAACGCAGCCAAATAGTTTTCTTCCCAATTTCACCTTATTTTCCTCCTGCCCATGTGCAATCAACACGAAAAAAGTGGCTTTATGGCCTTTGCCAAAAGTAAATGCCCCCGTTGTCGTAGTGGTAAATTTTTTACCCACCCGTTTTACAACTTGGGCAACTTCTTAAAATTCCACTCAACATGCCCTGTGTGCGGACTAAAGTTTGAAAAAGAAACGGGTTTTTTTTGGAGTGCCATGTATATAAGCTATGGCATTAATGTAGCCATAGGGCTTACCATTGGTATTGGCTTAAATATAATTTTTGATGAGGTGAGTATGAATGCCTACCTGTATTCTATATTAGGTGCGGTATTAATACTATCAACCCTTATTTTCCGTTACTCACGTATGATAGCCTTACATTTTGTTAGCGGCTATAAATACGACCCGCAGTACGATAAACTAGACAACAGGGCTTAATTAAATTGAAGACTTCGTGAGTGATAAAAAACTTGCCTCTTCTAAGTACACTTTCACTGTAAATGCTCTTTTTTTACTAACTCCTGTTCTCCTATGCCTAGAACTCCTTTTATTCTATTTGGTATTTAAAGGAGATAAATTAAGTGGTTTTTACATATTTATAGCTTGCCATCTTTTGGTAATAAATGCTCTGTTTCTATATAAAATACTTAAACTAAAGCAAATAGAAGTTTACAAACATTATTTTACTGTAAGAAAAATATTTATCCCTACCCCTAAAAAAATATTTAAATCCGACATTCTACATTATGCGGAACAATTAAATATCACAAAATTTAGAGTATACAGAACTATAAGGTTTTACCTGAACGGCACTCATATTGATATAAGTGAAGCTGAATATGAAAACTACACAAAAATTAAAAGCAATTTAATTCGAGGAATATCTTGTACCACAAAACTCCCAGTGAAAAAATATAACTGGAATAGGTTTATTATAAGCACATCATTACTAATATTTGTTGTCGCAATAGTCTGGATAGGCTTTATAGCTATTATCAATATTAATGACTACACTAAAAAATCTACTTCGTTAGAATATTATATCATTATACCAATACTAATAACACTAATTTGTCTCATTGGTATCTACTATACATGGAAAGATTATAAGGCAAAGTAAGAATTAATTGCTCACACTAAAAATTATACATTTCATCCCATTAATCATACTATACAATCAGTATTGTTTTCTCCATAATTCATAGCTACTAAATTTGTATAAAAAATACCATGCAAACAATATTAGGAGCAGGTGGAGTAATAGGTGTTGAATTGGCAAAACACTTACCACAATATACACAGCACATTAGGCTGGTGAACCGAAACCCAAAACAGGTGAACCCTACTGATGAACTTTTTAAGGCTGATCTTTTAAACCCAAATGATGTTTTAAAAGCCGTTGAGGGCAGTGAGGTGGTGTATTTAACCGCTGGCCTACCCTATCGCACCCAAGTGTGGCAAAAAGACTGGGAAACTGTAATGCGTAATACCATAAATGCCTGCAAAACCCATAATGCTAAACTGGTGTTTTTTGATAACGTATATATGTATGGTAAGGTAAACGGTGAAATGACTGAGGAAACACCGTTGCACCCGACAAGCAAAAAAGGACAGGTACGCACAAAATTGGTGCAAATGCTGAGAGATGAAATAGCTACAGGAAAACTTACTGCAACTATTGCCCGCAGTGCCGATTTTTATGGCCCCGATTCAACCAAAAGTGTAATGACGGCTTTGGTATTTCAAAACGTAAACAAAGGCAAAAAAGCACAGCTATTACTTACTGACTCACTAAAACACTCGTACACCTATACACCCGATGCAGGCAAGTTTACTGCTTTGCTGGGCAATACACCCAATGCCTACAATCAAGAATGGCACTTACCTACTGCAAAACCTGCTATTACGGGTAAAGAATTTATGCAAATAGTTGCCGATACTATGGGTACAAAACCAAATTATATGGTAGTACCCAAATGGATGCTGGGTATTATAGGTTGGTTTGTAAAAGATATAAAAGAAAGTATGGAGATGCTATACCAATTTGAAGCTGATTATATTTTTAACAGCGATAAGTTTGAAAAGCATTTTAATGTGCAGCCAACACCGTACCATGAAGGAATAAAAACCACCCTTGAGTTTTATAAAAATTCAAAATAATTAGAACTCACTATCTTTTTAAAGCTAAAAAAATAGTAGTATTAATCATCTAATTAACAGATAATTGAATACTCAAACTATTTTGTAAGCCTATGAAAAAATTTGTGAGCATACTCGGCTGGGTGCTCTTAATTATCATTATTGTATTGGGTATAGGTGCTACTTATATCCATTTTACGGGTATCCCCACTTATGACCATCCCCAAATACCTGATGTGAAAGTAGAAATAACACCACAAAAGGTAGAAAAGGGTCAAAAAATTGCTTCAATGCTATGTATGCATTGCCATAGCAATAACGATAATCGCATGACGGGTCGCAAACTAACTGACCTGCCTTCAGAATTTGGCGACATTTATTCGATGAATATTACCAGTGATGAAGAAAAGGGTATTGGCAAATGGACTGATGGTGAGGTAATATACTTTTTGCGTACAGGCCTACGCAAAAATGGCACATACTCGCCACCCTATATGCCCAAATTTCCATTACTTAGCGATGACGATATGCAAAGCATCGTAGCTTGGTTACGCAGTGAAGAGCACGCGGTAAAAGCAACACGAGAAGAACCTCCCATCAGCGATCCGTCGTTTTTGGTAAAACTACTTAGCCAAGTAGCTTTTAGCCCTCTACCCTATCCAGATAAAGTTATTGAGAATCCTGATACCACCAATCAATTAGTTTGGGGCAAATACCTAAGCAATAAGCTATACGGTTGTTTTCAATGCCATTGTGCCGATTTTAAAACTAATAACGACTTGGAACCTGAAAAATCAGCAGGTTTTTATGGTGGTGGTAATACACTTATTAATTTAATGGGTAGTGAAATAAAATCGCTTAATATAACTTCTGATACTGAAACAGGTATTGGCAGTTGGACGGAAGAGGATTTTTTAACTGCCCTTAAAACAGGTAAACGAAAAAATGGGGAGCAACTGCGCTACCCTATGCTACCCTATACCCGCCTAACGGATGGTGAGCTAAAGGCTATATATGCTTACTTGCGCACTGTGCCAGCAATAAAAAACGCTGTGCAGTAATACTTTAATACATGGTATATAAACAGCTAAGGCCGCCCACTACGTGGGCGGCCTTAGCTGTTATTGGGTTTAAATAAGTATTATATAAGTGAGACCTTAGCCTACTTCTTCACCGTTAGGTATTTATACTTAGCTATACCCCACTTTTGCAAGCGGTATTGTATGCTGGTAAGCAACACACCCAAACCGTATATAGAACTGCGACGGAAATTGATGGATGAAGCCTCATCAAAATACTTGGTAGGGCAAGTAACCTCAGCTATTTCAAAGCCTGCCATAAATATTTGTGCCGTCATTTGGTTGTCGTACACAAAATCATCACTGTTGGCCTCAATATCAATCTTCTTAAAAATCTCAGCACTAAAAGCACGGTAGCCCGTATGGTATTCGCTTAGCTTTTGGTTGATTAATATGTTTTGAAACAATGTTAGGCAACGGTTAAAGATGTATTTATACATTGGCATACCACCTTTTAGCGCACCTTTACCCAATATACGGCTACCATATACCACAGGGTATACATCGTTGGCAATAATGCTTGCCATAGCATTAATAAGCGTTGGGGTATATTGATAATCAGGGTGCAGCATCACAATTATATCAGCACCTAGCTCTAAGGCTTTGGTATAACAGGTTTTTTGATTACCGCCATAACCGCGATTTTTTGGATGCTTCACTACGTGTTTTATACCCAACTCACGCCCTTTTTCTGATGTATCGTCTTTGCTGGCATCATCAACCAATACCACATCATCAACAATATCAAAAGGTATCTCTCGGTACGTTTTTTCAAGGGTTAGGGCGGCATTGTATGCAGGCAGCACAATTACCAGTTTCTTTCCATTTATCATTATTCGTGGTGCAAAAATAAAAAACCCCGACTAATAAGTCGGGGTAATATCAAAATCAGTTGTTTTTATCTTGGTTTAGTAAGTAACTGCAAATATAGGGTGTATGGCTATATAGCACAGTATACCTGCAAAGTAGCCTATTAAAGCCAGTATAGTTATACGTTTCATATACCAAATAAAATCTATCTTCTCCATACCCATTACAGCCACACCCGCTGCGGAACCTATAATTAAACAGCTTCCGCCTGTACCGGCACAAAAGGCTATAAACTCCCAAAGTTTAGCATCTTGCAAAAAATACTCAACACCATTAAACATTATAATACCATCGTGTATAAGACTGGTGTGAGACATTGCAAATTGGTATGCATCAGGGTTAACCAATTCAGTTGCCAATGGATACATACCTTGTGATGCGGCTACTAGCGGCACGTTATCCACCACGGCGGACAATAAACCTATAGCCACTACAATAATATCTTTATCGCCAATGGTTTTATTCATCCACATGGCTAATTCGCCCAATATTCCTGTAGATTCTAGTGAACTGATAGCCAATAGTATACCTAAGAAAAATAATATGCTTGAGGTATCAATTTTACTAAGAGCGTGTATAGCAGTGTAGGGTTTCTTTTCTTCTTCGTCTTTATCAATATGTATCAGTTCTGATACTGCCCATATAACGGCCAAGCCAAGCAACATACCCATGTATGGGGGTAGGTGGGTTACTGTTTTAAATATAGGTACAAACAACAGTGCGCCAACGCCTAAAAAGAACATTAGCTTGCTGCCTTTTACATTCTCCTCTTTCTCAGCCTTATCGTAGTCGTATTCACCACGTTTAATTTCGCCTTTCATTTTAAAACTAAGGTATACCAATGGCGCAGCCATACATACCAAGCTAGGAATTAAAAGAGTTTCGATAATATTAGTAGCCGATATTTGACCTTTTATCCAAAGCATTGTAGTGGTAACATCACCAATTGGCGACCACGCACCTCCGGCATTTGCAGCCACAATTACCATACTGGCAAAAAATATACGTTGCTTATCATCGTGCACCAAGCGGCGTAGTAATGATACCATTACTATTGATGTGGTAAGGTTATCCAGCACTGCCGAAAGGAAAAAGGTAAGAATAGAAATAATCCACAGCAGCTTGCGCGAATCTCTTGTTTTAATACGGTTAGTAATTACTTTGAACCCTTGGTGAGAATCAACCATCTCAACAATGGTCATAGCCCCCAAAAGGAAAAATAAAATTTCGGCAGTTTCAGCAAGGTGGTGGCTCAGCTTTTCACTTATTATGTGGGTTTCACCCCCCATAAGCACCCAAGCCGTCCATGTAAGCACACCTATTAACAGTGCGGGCGCAGCCTTGTTTATTTTTAACGGATGCTCAAAGGCTATTGCCAAATAGCCGAGCACAAAAATTATTACTAATACTAAGGTTAATGACATGAGTATATGTTTTTACGGCGGCAAATATAAAATTTAATGCTGTTGCACAAAGTTTAATTATTAGTAATATAGCAATGCCAAAACAACTACATACAGCACATTATTAATCAATTATCAGGTTATATACCACATAAACCCAGTAACTATGCTTACTACACTGCAAGCCGTTAGCCCGTTAAGCCCTGATGCTGTAAAGGCATTAGAAAATATTATTGAGCTCAACTCATATAAACGCAATGCGCATTTGCTAAAAATTGGCAGCGTATCACACTATATGTATTTTATAAAAAAAGGAGTAGCAAGGGTACACTACCAAATTAATGGAATGGATGTAACCGATTATTTTGCTATTGACGGGCAGTTTATTGGTGGGTTAGAAAGTTTGTTTACCAAACAACCATCAAAAAAAGGGATACAAGTACTTGAGGATGCCGAGGTATATAGTATGCACTACGAAGGCTTTGAAAAATTGTGTATTGAATACCACGACATTGAACGTGCAGGACGAAAAATGGCCATTTTTGCTTTTTTAGAAGGACAACAACGTATAGAAAGTATCCGTTTTCATGAAGCGAAAGACCGCTACAACGAGCTAAACGCCAAATATCCCGGACTGATAAACCGCTGCCCACTAAAATATATAGCATCGTATTTGGGCATCACCCAAGTAAGTCTTAGCAGGATAAGAGCAGGAGCATAGTTTTTTTTTAACATATGTAAAACAAAATCAGCTTATTGTGCCCCACCTTTGCCCCTGTTAAATACAGAGCAAAGAAAATGAAATTTACTATATTGGGCGGAGGGATTGCTGGACTAACTACCGCCATAGCATTAAAACAAAAAGGATTTGAGGTTGAAATTTTTGAAGCCGCCCCACAACTAAAACCCGTTGGTGCAGGTTTGGGCTTAGGTGCCAACGCCATAAAAGCATTGCAAATACTGGGCATTGATAAGCCCATTATAGCCGCAGGACGCAAACTGCCTACCTTTAGCTTTTACAACCACAAAGGCACATTGCTAAACACTACCGATAGCCAATTGTTGAGTCAAAAATATGGGCTTGATAATTTTGCTATACACCGCGCTGCCCTGCATAACCAATTATTGGTACAGTTGGCAGATACAACCATACACTTAAACAAAAAAGCTATTGGTTTTACCCAAAGTGGCAATACAAACACTGTGCGCTTTGCCGATGGGACTACTCATAATGCTGAATGCCTTATAGTAGCCGATGGCATACACTCGGCTATACGCCAACAACTATTGCCCGCAGTGCAACCCAAGTATGCTGGATATGTATGCTGGCGCGGAGTAATTGATAGTAGTGGTATACTATTAAACGAGGCTTCAGAAACTTTTGGCCCTAAAGGTCGATTTGGCTTAGTCCCTTTAACCAATAACCAACTGTATTGGTTTGCCTGTACCAATGCCCCACAAAACAGTACCGTATACCCCAACTATACTATTGAAGATTTAAAGAACCTTTTTGCAGGCTATCGTGCGCCTATACAACAAGTATTAGACAGAACGTTGGACGAACAATTACTATATGGCGAGATTGCCGATTTACCGCCACTTGAAAAATTTGCCTTTGGCACAATACTGCTAATTGGTGATGCAGCCCATGCTACCACACCAAATATGGGGCAAGGCGCTTGCCAAGCCATAGAAGATGCTGTGGTATTGGCCGATGAACTAGGCAAAACACACAACATACAAACCGCTTTTGCAAACTATGAAAACAGAAGGCGTGCACGCACACGCTATATAACCCTTCAATCGCGCAAAATTGGGCAGGTGGCTCAGTGGCAAAACCCAATATTGGGTGTAGTGAGAGATACTCTTATGAAAAGCCTGCCCCAAAGCGTGCGCATGAAACAGTTTGACAAGCTGTATGCTGTTGATTTTTAAACACCCACAACAACATTACATACCATAGGTGCTAGTTGTAACGGGCATTTATTAGGGGTTGCCATACCTAGGCAACCCCTATTTTATTCAGCTGATATCAAATGGAAAAACAGGCAACTCGGTAGTTTCAGTCATACGCTGGTTTTGCTTATCAATATTTAAGTAATAATGACCTATACCATTAGTTAGCATAATATAATCAATACCAAAACCATAGGTGTATACAGCCGCCTGAGAAAAAACCGAAGGGTTTATGGGCACAGTAGGTGCTTTGCACTCTACCAATAAAACGGGTAAGCCATTACGACCAAACACTACCACATCAACACGGCGTTTTCTGCCCAATACCGTTATGCCCTTCTCTACCCCTATTAGGTTGATAGGCACATTTTTTTCTGTAATTAAAAAGTGAATAATATGTTGGCGTACCCACTCTTCGGGTGTTAATACCACATATTTCTTCCGCACTACATCAAAAATTAGTTTTCTTTGTGCCTCGGCCTTCACCTTATATTCAAATGGGGGCAAATTGAGTTGGTACATAGCAAAAATTCAAAAATATTCAATTCATGGCAGCATCAGTAACAGCATCTTTTGATAAAATACTAAGCACACTAAAAGCACGCCAATACTCGCCTATTTATTTCTTACAAGGCGAAGAAAGCTATTTTATTGATGAGATAGTAAACTATATAGATGATAATGTATTAAACGAGGGTGAAAAGGGTTTTAACCAAACCATCTTTTATGGTAAAGAAACCGATATGGTTACTATTTTGATGGCTGCACGCAGGTTTCCTATGATGAGCGACTATCAAGTGATAATAGTAAAAGAAGCTCAAAACCTTAAAGACTTTGATAAACTTGAAGCCTACCTTGCCAACCCTGTAAGCAGCACCATATTGGTTTTTGCTTATAAAGGCAAAAAACTGGATAAACGTACTAAAACGGCCAAAGCACTTGAAAAATTTGTGTTGCTTGATGCTACAAAAATGTACGACAACCAAGTACCTGCATGGGCTGAAGACTTTTTGAAGAAAAAAGGGTACACCATTAACCAAAAGGCTTTGGCACTAGTGGTAGAATCGCTAGGGAATGATTTGGGTAAAATAGCCAACGAGTTGGGCAAAATGCTGCTAAACCTTGAGGGAACTAATATTAGAACCATTACCCCAAAAGAAATTGAAGATAACATAGGTATAAGCAAAGACTATAATATTTTTGAGCTGCAAGAGGCCATAGGCAAACGAAACTTTACCCGCGCTATAGAGATTGTTGATTACTTCTCACAATCAAAAAACCAAAATGGAAATTTGGTGGTAGTGCTACCCCAACTATATAATTTTTTTAGCAAGCTATACAAAATACACTACCTGCGCGATAAGAGTAAAGAGAATGTAAGCCGTCAATTGGGTATTAATCCCTTCTTTTTCAACGACTATAACAACTATTTCAAAAACTACTCGTCTATAAAGATTGAAAACATTTTCACCACACTATCAGAATTTGATTTAAAATCAAAAGGTGTAAATAATGTCGGTACACCTGATGGAGAATTGATGAAAGAGATGTTAGTGCGAATTTTTCGTTAACATATTGTAACCTTTTTATCGATTTTTATAGTTTATTTGCCTAAAACTCTACTTACCTATATGAAAAAACATTTACTTTTAGCACTTGTTGCCCTACCTGCTTTGGCATTCGCCCAGCAAAATAGGTCAACCGATGCAGCTGTGATAAAGCAAGAAACAAATATTATCACACCTGCCCACATCGAACCTTTTAAAACAAAAAACGTTTACAACAACACTTCTTTCCAAAGAAAATCGGGCAACCTTCCGTACAAGTTTGATACAATCGGGTTTACTTACTACGATTTACAAACTAATGCCTCTGTAGGTCATCGCCTATACGTATACCCTGATGGTAAAATTTCTACTGCATGGACTTTCTCGCCTGATAATACTGCTGAATTTCCTTTACGTGGTTCGGCATATAATCATTTCGATGGAAGTGCATGGGGCGGTTATCCTTCATCACGTGTAGAAAATGTACGCTTGGGTTGGCCTTCTATTGGTGTATTACCCGGAAACAAAGAATATGTTGTATCACACTTTGCTACAAGTGGCGGTATGCACGTTACCACTAATACAGGTGTTGGAAGCACTACTTGGACTACTGGTAGCCGTGTATTAACTTCTGCCAACGGTAAACCAATTTGGAACCGCTCTGATAACAACGGTAATACTATACATCTTATATCTAACTATTCTGATTCATCAGCAACAACAGACCCACCAAATATTAGAGTTAACGGTTTGTTACTGCCTACTACTTACTCTCGTAGTACTGATGGTGGTGTAACTTGGAGTACTTCATTAAGTTTACTTCCGGGGTACGATACCAGCCGCTATGTACGTGGTGGTGGCGACCAATATGCTATTGATGTAAACGGTGATAATGTAGCCATTGTAATTGCTGACAACCTTGGTGGCGATGTTGCCCTATGGAAAAGTGCCGATAATGGTGTAACCTTTACTAAAATCATAGTTGATACATTTGCTTTTGCCCCTTATACAACTGGTAAAGTAATTGGTACTGGTGTACCTACTAACGATGGTTCTGTTGATGTTGTAGTTGATGCCAACGGATACGCCCACGTTTTTTGGGGATACTCTGAGGTAACTAAAAACGACCCTAGTCCTGATTCATCTTTCTTTACACCAGCCTCAAACCGTATTATGTATTGGAACGAACAAAACAATACAAAACAAATAATTGGCGGTATGCTTGATATGAATGGTGATAATACCCTTTCACTAGGTTTTGGAACTACGCGTTCGCTTGGTGCTAACAATGCTTTACCTGCTTACTTGGATAGCTTAGGCAACAGGGTTGATTTGGTATCAGTAGCTCGCTACGGAAATACATCATTAGCTACTATGCCTAGCGCAATGGTTGATGCACAAGGCCGTATTTTCTGTGTATACTCAGCGCCACTTGAAGGTGATATTTATTTAGGCGATGCTGCTTCATCATCAAACTACCGAGATGTATTTATTACATTCTCTACTGATGGTGGTGTTACTTGGGCTGACCCTCAAAACATAGTTCAAGGTCATGGTTTTGAAGACGTATTTGCCTGCATAGGTCAAATAGTTGAAAACGGAAACTTACACATTATTTGGCAACGTGATGAGATACCCGGTACTAACCTTCAAAACAACTCATCCGACAACTCGCACCCTACGGTAAACAATATTATTATGCACGCTAAAATACCTGTGCAAGCTGTTATAAACAACCAAATAGGTTTGGGCCCAGGTGTTGGTATAGCTGAAATAGCTCAACAAAATGTATACATCACAACAGGTTTTTACCCTAACCCTACCAACAATGGTGGTGAAGTTGAAATTTTTCTTACTGAAACCAGTGATGTAAAACTAACTGTTAGCAACCTATTGGGTCAAACCCTTATGAGCCAAGATATGGGTAAAACTGCCCCAGGTAACTCTACATTTAAAATCAGTACTGATAAACTAAGCACTGGTGTATATATGTATACTATTGCTACCGATACTTACTCAGTAAGCGGTAAAATGATAGTGAATAAATAATAGTCCTGCTGAACTCGTTTCAGCATCTCATTCTCCAATTCATGTGTAATGCAGAGTGAGATTCCGAAACAAGTTCGGAATGACGAGAAAACCCAAATTATACAAAACCCCGCCTAAAATTTAGGCGGGGTTTTGTATTTTTACACAGTGCGAAACATTACTCTTTTAATAGTACTTGCGTTTAGCTTCACTCAATCCATCTGTTCATCATGGATTAGTTCAGTAAAATTAAATTACCAGCATTATCCCATAATTTTTTATGGTGAGTTGATCGATTGTAAAGAACTGAAAGATGCCTATGATATTTATGGGTATCCTTTTGTTGTTCAAAATTTTAAAATCAAACAAAAAATAAAAGGTGTTACTGATGACCTTTGGGGAGACTCAATTATTTCAATTCGCTCAATAAGCAACCTGAAAGACACAACCTATTGTAAAGCTGACAGGGGAAAGATGTATATAATTTATGCTTCCGACAAAACATTTATCAATTCCGGCTGCTTCCCTTATGTAGATTTTACATTTCCTTCAAGGGAAATAGAAAATGGAGATTTATCTGTTAAAGAAAGTCTTCTTAAAGAAGAAATAGGCAAAAACGAACTTGAGCTTTTATTAAAGTATAAAAATAATGACACAACCGACAACATGATTATAGCTCCTTTTGATGAAGTAAAGTGGTATAAAGCAAGAATTGAGGAACAAAGTAATTTAATCGAACAGAATAACAGAACTATAAAACTAACAATTGCCATTTTTACCTCTACAATACTTCTTTTACTAATTCTATTTTTTAGAAAACGATTAAAAAATATTGCAAGGGTTTAAGGGACTTATCCAACGACGAACAATTTCTTCATCATCAAAACCCGAATTGCAAAGGCCAAGTGCGGAAGGATTCCACCTTTAGGGGGAAAAACAAAGGGGGTAAAATACTATATTGCTGTATGGATAAACAAACCATGTTTTATGGCGCGCCTCCTCACTTGTTTGAAAAAGCTAAACAACTAAGGCAAAACATGACCGAAAGTGAACAATTACTTTGGAATGAATTGCGAAACAATAAACTTGGATTAAGATTTAAAGCTCAACATCCTATCAAAAATTTTATTGCTGATTTTTATTGTCATAAGGCAAAATTAGCGCTTGAGGTAGATGGCTCTATTCATCAACTAGAAGAAAACAAAGAATATGATATAGGAAGAACATTTGAATTAGAACAACTAAATATTAGAGTGGTACGCTTCACTAACCAAGAAGTTAAAACAGATATAAAAAAGGTTATGGAAAGTATTAAAGCTGAGCTATTTGGATAAAGAACCCCTAAATCCCCTAAAGGGGCGACTATACCCATTTACACGCAGATTTGAGTTGATTGACCGTTTGTGTCTATAATAATTGGCTCAAAGGGGCGTTTTACACATTATCAAGTATAGGTTTATATCATTTTTGGCTTTAATATTGTATATTACTTAATATGTATTCAGCAGGTCTTATAGCATCTTGGTTTGTAAATAAGGGAATTGAAGAAAAAAATTACCTTACTCAAATGAAGTTACAAAAGGTACTTTATATTACTCAAGGAATATATTTACTTGAGTTTAATAAGTCCTTGATAAACGAGCCTATTGAGGCGTGGAGATATGGCCCTGTTATTCCTATAATATATCAAATATACAGGCAATGGGGTTCCTCCCCTATAACTGAGCCTTCAAAAATAGCATTAGTACAAGGTCGTGTTCAATTATATGAGTTAGATGCTTTTAGTGATGAGGTTGAAGAAATATTAAATGCAGCATGGGAACTCACTAAAGATATTAAAGGGGAAATTTTGGCTAATTGGACACATCAAGCTGGTTCTCCGTGGCATATATCCTATGCAAATGGAGAAAATAGTGTTATTGATACTAAGGAAATAGAAAAATATTTTAAGGCCACTTTTTCAAAAAAAGAAAAGGCAGCAACGGCTGAATAAATGACATTAGAAAAGAAAAAGCTACCCACCTTGAGAGAAGTGTTGGAGAATATACATGCTCCAACTGATAATCAAGATTATTACTCAAAAGAGAGTAAAGCTCTTGATTTGGCAAAAAAAAGAGCAGAGAATGAGGGGCTTATTGATTATTTTAAAGCACGAAAAGAATTCGCGAAGAAAATATTTTGGTTTGTGGTTTCTTGGTTTGTTTTCATTGCAATTATTGTGTCACTTGCAGGTTTTAAATTAGTGTCTTTATCCGATAGTGTACTTATTACTTTAATAACTACTACAACTATAAATGTTTGTGCCTTTCTAATAATAGTTGCAAAGTTTCTGTTTCCACCTACCAATAATGAATTACTAAACTAATCTTTAGTAGTTAACTCCTTATATGTCAGCCTTGCGTTATCAAATTTCTTAATACTATCATTGAACCTGTCATTGTTTGTTACGTTCCGGTAGTTGTATCGGTAACTAAATTCATCACAATATCGTTGCAAGTGTTGGGGTGATACTTGGTGAAACGTACCAATAATACCACGCTTTAGTAAACTCCAAAATCCTTCTATACCATTTGTATGAATAACTCCACGTACATATTCATTTCGTTCGTGATTAACAGTATGGTGAGTATACGCTCCTTTGAGCGGCGTATACATGTGTGAACTGTCTGTGTATATCGTAGTATTAGGCTGTATATTGCCTATTAACAATGGTAGTATTGTTGTTCTCCTTACATCGGGCACAACTTTTGCCAAAACTTTGCCTTCTCTTTCTAAAGCACCAAATACGGCTGTTTTGTGCGTATGGGCAGCGGCATTAATTATGTTTTTGCGCTTTGAAACGTGTCTGTTTTTAATCTTTCCACCGACATAAGTTTCATCGGCCTCTACCATACCTTTCAGTAATTGTGGGGCTGTATCTTGCAGCATTGCTCTAAGCCTGTGGTTTATAAACCATGCCGTTTTCTGACTTGTGCCAATACGAGTAGCTAACTCTACGCTGCTAATTCCTTTTTTAGCCGTTGATAGTTCATAAGCTGCCTGTAACCACTTGCGCAATTCTACCTTTGAACCTTCAAATATTGAGCCTGTACGGACAGTAAAAGGTAAATCGCAGTCCCTATCTGAACACCTATAAGAAGGTATATCTTTAAACTTTCCACGTGGTTTTACTTTATATGGTTTCTTAGCACTCCCGCAATGTGGGCACAATGCTTGCCCGTCTGTCCATCGTTGGCTTTCTAAAAACTCATAACAAGTCTTTTCATCCTTAAAGTAGTCGTTAAAATCTGCTATTGTTTTGAAGGTAAAGTCCATTTTAGTGTATTGTGAAACAAAGATAACATCTGCGTGTAACAAATGCTAATAAATTTATATAAATTATTTATTACAAAGGGGTTATAGATATTTATCCAAATAAAAAAGCCACCTTATGTGGTGGCTTTATAAAAAATTATCCCTAATTTTGTTAATGGAATTGTTGACGCAATTCCTTAAATTAATTCTTCAAAACAAGTAATGCTTTTTCCTATTGGAAAGTGCAAATGTAACCTATTTGCACAATTTTACCAAAAATATAAAAGCATGAAAGACCCGCAAATACGACAAATATTAAGGAAAACAGCCCTTAATAAATACATTTCAGACCCGCATTCAAAAGTCGTTGAAGAACTTGATTTGCCCGTGGGTGGTGCACGAATTGATATGGCAGTAATTAACGGACATTTTCATGGCTATGAAATTAAAAGCGCAAGTGATACATTAAAGAGATTACCAAACCAGTTAGAAGCATACACAAACGTATTTGATTACTTAACCATTGTTACAGAAGAAAAGTATTTCAAAAAAATAGAACGCATTATCCCAGATTGGGTGGGCATTTCTTTATGCGTGAACGGTCAAATAAAATCGGTCAAAAAAAGTTATAAAAACAATTCAAAGAATGGGTTTTTCATTGCTAAATTATTGTGGCATGATGAACTTGTTGAGGTTTTATCGCAAACGGATATTCCCTTCAAAAAGCGATACAGAAACTGGACTTTATGCGAGTTATTAAGGGATAACATGGAGATTGATATATTAAGTAAACTGGTAAGAGAAAAGCTTAAACAGAGACCAAACTGGAAAACTAAAGAAGAGAATGAATTAGTGTAACATGGTGATTAAAACTAATAGTTAACCAAGTAGTTGGATTTCCTGTTGCTGTTTCATCCTTTATTATTGGGAGTTTAGATTTCTCCTCTATTAAAGCATCTCCAAAACTAAAGTCTTTTCCAAGATAATCGGTTGAGGCAACAATAGCTTTCGCATGATTGATAAATTGTCCATGTCCATCCTTGTGGTCACCAGTTTTTTTGCCCCTATGTACAAGAAAATCATGCTGTATAGTATATCTAACACTAATAGTCCCTGAGTGACCAACTTCATCATACGCGGGGTGTTTAGTGCCGAAATCACCATATCTAACAAAATCAAATTCCTCGACAAGTAGTCCCCATGCCTGCCATTCGTATCGTGGTAAATAATAAACTCCTGGGTCTTTAAAAACTGATAAATCAACAGGAAACGAACCAGATGCAACCACTATGTCAGCCCAATTATTGAAAGGGGGTAGAAAAGTAATTGCATAATAAGCTAAAGAAGACTTCTCTTGATAGTCCTCTTTAGTAACAAACCCTAAATCAATAAGTAAAATTACTTTAGTAGCATTAACCCCATACTCTGTCATATAATCTTCTACATTGAGTCGGGGATGGGTGCTCCCATATTTTTCAAGATTAGTAAACCTAATACATATCTTGCATCCTTTTTCTTTAATAAACCTTTTAACCAATTCTTTATAGATTGTATTACTATCATGTTGAATAGCCAGCACTACATTAACACCTTTTTCGATTATGCTATTAATAAACCTATTGATTTGAAAAATATTGGTTTCAATTTCTTGAAAACAAGAAAAGTCGAGTATTATTTGATTACCATCGAAAGACCAATGAGTTATAAAATATTTCTCAAACGCTTCATTGTATTTTGTCGTAACTTCTTCTGTTTTACGGTCTTTAGAAGTTTTGTTAATTGATTTTGATATTACTTCAAAAACAGGGCATATATCACCTTTAACATCATGAATAATATGTTGAAAGGCAGCTAACTCTCCTTTCTTTGAAATAAAAATTGGATAGTATTTTTTCATGTTCTTCTTAATTTAAGAATTTGATTTTTGTACTCAATTTCTTTATTTCCCAATTAAATAGTATATTTGAATAAATGTGTTGGGCGTATGCCCCGCCTTGGGAGACCCTAAATTTATTTAGGGTTTCACCGTTTTAAGGGAAATGCTTTATTCCGTATCCTATAACTTTTCCAAATTTCCTGAATATCTTATTTTCAAAAATATCAAATGTTGGCTGAGGGTTTTCGGGAGACAAATGTTTTCTCGCAATTGGGTATGCGCAAAGGTCTGCGAATTGTAGTCCATTGATGTTTTCCTCTTTGCCTCTAAAATATAGATTTTTATCGCATAATTTAAAATCCCATGTGCTATAATAAGGTGTTCCATATTTTATGAATTGAGTATAATGGGTTTTTAAATACCTGTCTTTACCTTTTCCACGTTTTTCTAAACATAGGTGTAGCGTATTATCTCTTTGTGGAGTTTTTATAAAGCTTATTCCCCTTTCGCAAATGAACTTTAAAGCATCCTCGTATGCGTGATTTCTGTATGGATAACGTTCTTTGTATTTGTCTTTGTTCACTACACAGGAAAGAACTGTATAATCACTATTTCTAAATATATTGCCTATATCATCATAAAAACTACTCAATACATCGTTATCAAGAAATATCTTGAATACATTGGCTTTCTTTCTCATCTCTACTGAATGAAAAATAACATCGCTATTGCCAAAGTGCTTTTCTTTCAATTCTATAAATCTTTGGTTGAATTGCTTATAACTGTGCTCGTTAAAAACTATTGCGCACAAGACAAATATATTAAACCGAGGGTCAGGATTATTAATATTAGCTTCCCCACTTTCATCAATAAACATAAAGTAACGCATAGATAATTCCTGAAATAGCTTAATTAGATAAATCAAATACAATATACCTATTTTTGTTATCTATGCAAGTCCGTCTATCCAAAGAACAGAAAATACAGGTTGCCAATAGTGAGCAAGTGTATAAGATTATGCAATCAATACTATTGCGTGAAAACTCACTATCACGTAAAAGCGAACACTTTTGGGTTGTAGGGCTTAATCAAGCTAATATTATACTTTATATAGAACTGGTAGCATTAGGAGCAACAAACGAAGTTATATTAGCCCCTATGGAAGTATACAATCTTGCAGTACACAAGAAATCAGTTAAAGTAATCTTAGTACACAATCACCCATCGGGTAAGTTAATACCCAGTGCACAAGATATAAATATCACACATAGATTGCAGGAAGGCGGCAAGCTGTTAGGAATAGAATTGCTAGACCATCTTATAATATCAGAAAAAGAGTATTACAGTTTTGCAAGTAATAAACTTGTGTAACTTTGTAATAATGTCTAAAGAAGATAACAAAACCGATAAACCTAAAAATAAGCGCGGCAACTACGAAGAAAAAATTGAAGTAGAAGGCAGCTTTATAGATATTATTAAAGCATCGGTTAAACACGCTAATAAAAATAGCTCTAAAAAGAAAAAGGACAGCGAGTAAAAAACCGCTATCCTTTATAATTCAATACTTTATACATTATTGCGTGTAAATGGGTATAGTCGCCCCTAAAGGGGACTTCTTCAACGACGAACAATTTCTTCATCATCAAAACCCTAATTGCAAAGGCCAAGTGCGGCTGCCAGTCATTCCCTACTTGATAGGGAATATGCGGGCGGGTGTTTCCCTCGCACAGATTCCTGCTTTCGCAGGAATGACTGCCCACGCACAGCGTTTGCAAATAATTCTTATTAGGGTAAAAATAACTTTTAGGGAGACTACACCTTGTTACACGTATGGGTAATTTTTTAGTTAACTCACCCCAAATAATGCGTTTAGTACCGACGTTCATAATTCCCCCTCTCTTTTTTTTGTAAGAGAGGGACGCTTTATGTGGTTCCAGCTTTCCTATAAAACTGGGGTGAGTTAAAAACCAACTACTATTTTAGATTTCGCGTAAATGGGTGTGGTTTAACCTCTTAGAGATTTATTCAACAACAACTGGGTTTCTCAATAATTGAAACCCAAATTACAAAGGCCAAGTGCGGCTGCCAGTCATTCCCTACTTGATTGTCCCGAATGCTTTCGGGATGTGCGAGGGAAACACCTACCCGCAGATTCCTGCTTTCGCAGGAATGACTGCCCACGCGCATCGTTTGCCAAATAATTCTTATTAGGGTTAAAATCCCTTTCGGAGAGAGACAAAGGGGCTTATCATCCTCAAATTCTAACATTCCATCTAAATCACTGCATTTTTCGTTAAAAAACTTTAGGTTTGAAAACTTGCCATACTTCACTTTATGAAAAAAATACTTTCCTTACTAATTGTAACGGCTTTTGCAACCACCGCCTTCGCCCAAAAGAAAATTACACTTGAAGATATATTTCTGGACAATACTTTCAGAATGAATTATGTATCGGGCTTTGTGCCTTCTGCCGATGGCAAAAGCTATTATAACTACGAAGGTGGCGACACCTTATTGGTAGTTAAGTATGAATACGCCACAGGCAAAGCCACACAAACCGTTTTTAATCCTTTCGATTTAGGTTTGGGTTTTAACAAAGCTCCTTACTACGGCTACGAGTTTAGTGCCAACGAAAATCAACTGCTGATAAGCCTTGAAACCGAACAAATTTACCGCCACAGCTCACGCAGCAAATACTATGTTTACGATTTGAAAGAGAAAAAAGCCTACCCCGTAGCGGCTGAAAAAGTGATGTACGCCAGCTTCTCTCCCGATGGCAGTAAAATAGCCTATGTTAAAGGCAACAACTTATACTATACCGACTATAAAAACGGCAAAACCACACAAATAACTACTGATGGTAAAGATGATGCCATAATAAACGGTGCAGTTGATTGGGTGTACGAAGAAGAGTTTAGTATGAGCCGTGGTTTTGAATGGAATGCTAACGCCACACAGATAGCCTTTTACCGTTTTGATGAAAGCCGTGTGAAAAAATATAGTATGGATATGTACGGCACACTTTATCCTGAACAAGATGTGTTTAAATACCCCAAAGCAGGCGAAGACAACTCAACCGTTGATGTAAAAATATACAACCTTGAAACCGCTAAAGTACTTGATGTAAACGAGGGCAGCGAAAACGACCAATACATACCCCGCATTAAATGGACACAAAACCCAAATGTTCTTTCGTTTGAAAGATTAAACCGCCTACAAAACAAACTTGAAATTGTGTTGGTTGATGCTGCCGCAAACGCCCAGCTAAAAACCATATATACCGAAGAGAACAAATACTATGTTGATATAAACGATAACCTTACTTTTTTGAAAGACGGTAAACATTTTATATTCTCTAGCGAAAGAAGCGGCTACAACCATTTGTATTTATATACTATTGATGGTAAAGAAATTAACCAAATAACAACAGGCAATTGGGAAGTAGATGCCTTTTTAGGTTACGATGAAAAGAAAGAAACCCTGTACTATACCTCAACCGAAAATACACCTATCGAAAGGCATTTGTATAGCATTAGCCTAAAAGGTAAAAACAAAACACAGCTTACTAAAAACGGAGGCACGCACAGCATTACCTTTAATCCAACATTTACATACTATATGGATTTGGAGTCGTTTATGGGCGGTGGTTATACCCAAAGTATATTTACCAACAAAGGCAAACTGGTACGCGAGTTAGCCAATAATAAAGAGCTTGATGCTAAGATGAAAGAATATAATTTCGGAGGTTCTGAATTCTCAACCTTAAAAACAAGCGAAGGTGTTGAGTTGAACTACTGGATGATTCGCCCTGCTGATTTCGACGCAAATAAAAAATACCCGCTGCTAATGTTTGTATATGGTGGCCCCGGCAATCAACAGGTAATGAACCGTTGGGGAGGCAGCAACTATATATGGTATCAGTACCTTGCACAACAAGGCTACGTAATTGCTTGTGTAGATAACAGAGGTACAGGCGGACGCGGCGAAGAGTTTAAAAAACTTACTTACAAAGAATTGGGCAAATACGAAACTATCGACCAGATAGAGGCCGCCAAGTATTTTGGCAAACAAAGCTATATTGATGCCAGCCGTATAGGCATTTGGGGTTGGAGTTACGGTGGTTATATGTCGTCGTTATGTATAAGTAAAGGTGCTGATGTATTTAAAAGTGCAGTTGCCGTTGCCCCCGTTACCAACTGGAGGTATTATGATAATATTTATACCGAACGTTATATGCAACGTCCACAAGAAAACGCTAGTGGCTACGATGATAACTCGCCTATAAACCATGTGGAAAAAATAAAAGGCAACTACCTTATAATACACGGTACGGCTGATGATAACGTACATTTTCAGAACACAGTAGAAATGGTAAACGCCATGATAAATAAGGGTATAAAATTCGACAGTGAAATATATCCGAATAAAAATCACAGCATTGGCGGTCGCATGACACGCTTCCATTTGTATAGCCGAATGACTGCTTTTTGGCTTGAAAAACTATAAGCTGCTTGCTTTTTATAATTTAACGACTAGTTTTACGAAAAATTAATATTAAAAAAACGTATAAATGAGTACTAAATCTGAAAAACACCCTAAGGGGTTGTACCTATTGTATATGACAGAAATGTGGGAGCGCTTCAGCTACTACGGTATGCGCGCCATATTCTCGTTGTATATGATAAATGCTCTATTTTTTGATAAGGCTACCGCTTCAAAGGTTTTTGGTAGCTTTACAGGTTTGGTGTATTTAACGCCCCTTTTAGGTGGGTATATAGCCGATCGTTACTGGGGTAATAGAAAATCTATTATAGTCGGTGGTGCTTTAATGGCAATAGGACAATTCTTTTTGTTTGCAAGTGGTTCCGTTTACGAATCTACTGAAACCTCAACCATGATAATGTTTACAGGTTTGGGATTCCTTATTTTAGGTAATGGTTTTTTCAAACCCAATATATCTACAATGGTAGGTTCTTTATACCATGAAGGGGATAGACGTGTAGATTCTGCCTTTACCATATTTTACCAAGGTATTAATTTAGGTGCATTATTGGCTCCACTTATTGCAGGAGGTTTGGGCGAACAATACGCAGACGACGGCTTAATAATACCCGAAGCTTTTAAATGGGGCTTTTTTGCAGCAGGCGTGGGTATGGTTATAAGCCTTATTACCTTTATTTGGCTTAAAAACAAATATATTGTTACTCCTGAAGGTGAAGCAGTGGGTATGCCTCCTAAAAAGGCTGATATTATAAAAGTAGAGAATGCCCCTTCTACAAAACTAAGTCCTAAGGTTTTAGGTGTTGCTGCCGTTTCTTTAATCGGTCTTTTTGCTATTTTTTATATTCCATTAGGCTTTGATTTAATTGGTTCGTTTATCTTTTCAATATCATTAGTATTACCGGCTGTAATTGTTAGCGACCCTACACTTACTAAAATAGAAAAAGACAGAATATGGGTGATTTATGTCGTTGCGTTCTTTGTTATCTTCTTCTGGATGGCATTTGAGCAAGCAGGTGTATCACTTACCTTTTTTGCACAAGAACAAACTACACGTAATTTTAATATTTTCGGTTACAATTGGACTATGCCTGCCAGTTGGTTCCAATCGTTCAACGCTGCATTTATAGTGCTATTAGCACCCGTTGCCGTTAGCATTTGGAGTACATTAAACAAACGCGGCAAAGAACCATCGTCGCCAGTAAAACAATCTATGGGTTTAGGCTTTTTGGCCATTGGCTACTTGTTTATAGCTTGGGGTGTTTACGGTATAGAGCCTTGGGATAAAGTAAGTATGATATGGCTGGTTGGTTTATACCTTATACACACTATTGGCGAGCTTTGCCTATCACCCATTGGTTTATCAATGGTAGTAAAATTAGCCCCTGCTCGTGTAGTATCACTATTGATGGGCGTTTGGTTTATGAGTAATGCCGCATCAAACAAATTAGCCGGTGAGTTAAGCTCTCTATATCCTGAGGAAATAAAAATAGAGCAGCCAGCAATTAAATCTGATTCTACAACAATGCAATCAATAGCATCACAAACAATTGATACCGCAGTTTGGAATCAGTCGGCAAAAGAAATGTATAAACTGCCTGTTGTTAATATAGCATTTGCAGGTGAAAACGAATCAAAAGATACTATTACTTCATACGCATTAACCGCTGAAAAAAGAGATGTATCAGTATACCATCTTAAACTAATACACCTTACCAGTAAAAATATAGAAAAAGCAGTGGTAAGTGCTGATGGTAATTTCTTAGTAGGCTATAAAGTGAGTAAAAGAAAAAACAAAGAGGGTGAAGTAGTATATGATAAGGAGCTGGAGGTTTGGAATTTAAAACCTACAAAACCCTCATTCTTAGGTATGCAGATAAACAACCTGTTTGATTTCTTTATGATATTTGTGTATATGGCAGGTGCCGCTGCACTATTGCTATACGCTTTACATAAATGGCTGCTAAAAATGATGCACGGCGTTGTTTAAGCAATCTTTTATCTAAAAAATATATACCAAAGCCTTGCATATTGCAGGGCTTTGCTATTTTTACATAAATAAACAATCCTTTTACAAATGAGTAATAAAGAACAAAAACACCCCAAAGGCCTATACGTCTTGTTTTTTACCGAGATGTGGGAACGCTTTGGCTACTATTTAATGCTAGGCATATTTTCGTTATATATGCTTGATAGCTGGGATGCAGGAGGCATGGGCTTCTCTCCCGAAAAAAAATCAGACATATATGGCACATACCTTGGCTTGGTGTACCTAACCCCATTTATAGGGGGTCTTTTGGCCGATAGGGTTTTTGGCTATCGCAAATCAATAGTAGCTGGTGGCATATTAATGGCCACAGGATATTTTGGCCTTTCGCTTCATGGCGAAACTGCTTTTTATACTTCATTACTGCTTATCATTTTGGGCAATGGTTTCTTTAAACCCAATATCTCTACCCTAGTTGGTAATTTATACAACGACGACCGTTACCGAGACAATAAGGATGCGGGCTACAACATATTTTATATGGGTATAAACATAGGTGCATTTGTATGCAACTTTGTGGCCGCTTATATGCGCAACAGTTTTGGCTGGGGACACGCTTTTATTGCTGCGGGTGTAGGTATGCTTATAGGTGTTGTTATTTTTATAATGGGTACACGCCACGTAAAAGAAGCTGATGTAATGAAACCGACCCAAAAAGGCGATATGTCGCTTTTGCAAATATTTGGGTTTGTGCTAGTGCCTATGTTTGTGTTTGGGGTAATAGGTTACTTTATAAGTGGTGTAACCAGTGCTTCTAACCCTCACGGTAACCTTTTGGGTACTGATACCAATGATGCCTTTATATTTGGCTGTATACCTGTAGTACTATTTTTTGTATACATGTATGTAAAAGCCAACTCAGAGGATAAACGCCCTATTGGCGCACTATTAGCTGTATATGCTTGCTTAGTAGTATTTTGGGCAGTGTTCCACCAAAACGGTGATGCACTTACCGTTTGGGCTGAGGAGTTTACCGACCGCGAAATGCCTGCCGTTATAGAATCTCCTGCTTCTGTAATAGGCATGGATCAAACAGTTACCAATCACGAAACAGTTACACTTTCTAAAGAAGATTTTGACGCCTACATTGAAAAATTATCTACCGAAAAGGAAGCCTTTAAAAGTAGCAATGATAAAGTAGGCACTGATAGTATGACAAAGCTGATAAAGCTTCGCGAAGACTCAAGAAAATATTTTGCCAATTTAACACCCACCAAATGGCCTGAAAAAGGCAGTAACCTAAAACTAGTATCAACAGAAATATACCAATCGGTAAATCCGTTTTGGATAATATTGCTTACCCCAATTGTAGTGGGCTTTTTTGGTTTCTTACGCAAACGGGGCAAAGAACCATCAACACCCGCAAAAATTGCCATTGGTTTATTCATTACGGCACTTTCGGCGTTGGTAATGGTGGGTGCAGTAAAAGCTACCAACCTTGATAGTGAAAAAGCCAGTAGTTGGTGGCTAATAATGACCTACTGTGTTATTACTGTTGGCGAGCTTTGTTTATCGCCCATGGGTCTTTCATTAGTATCAAAACTTAGCCCGCCTCGTATTACAGCATTAATGATGGGAGGCTTTTTCTTATCAACCGCAGTAGGTAATAAACTTTCGGGTATGCTATCAAGCCTATGGGAAACCTTTGATGATAAGTCAAATTTCTTCCTACTCAACTTTGTATTGGCATTAGCAGCATCGTTAATGATGGTTTTGCTACTCAAATGGCTTAGAGCAGTAATGCGAGAAAAGAATATACGATAGAGTATTCATAATCAACGTAATAGCCACAAAGCCTCCTAAAATTTAGGGGGCTTTGTGGCTTTACTATTTAGAAAAAAAATGCTATTGTTCGTTAAACTGTGCATTAATATTACATTTGTAACCATACTATTAGCAATTGTCTATTTACAACCATTTCATAATATAACAGTCAAAAAAGTATTAGAATAAAAATATAACTTTGTAAATACGCTTCCTAACCAGGATAAAATTCAAAATTTCATCCCAAAAGTTACAAATGGTTATTTTGCGTAGTAGTTTTTTAGCCTTATATGAATAATCTACCCACTAAATATTGGTATGCAGTATATACACTGTCTCGTGCTGAAAAAAAAGTGGCTGAGCGTTTTGAAAAGGCCGGCATCAGCTACTACCTACCCTTATTTAAACAACTAAAAAAGTGGAGCGATAGAAAAAAATGGGTTGAAGAGCCTCTTTTCAAGTCATACATTTTTGTACAAATATCTGAAGCCGAATATTTTAATGTTTTAAACACATTAGGAGTTGTACGCTTTATTACTTTTTCGGGCAAAGCAGTATATATCCCTCCACGCGAAATAGAGATAATACAAAAACTTTTGCTTGAATTTCCTGATGATTTAGAAGTAGCCGACAATCTTTCGCCCGGAACACCTATTGAGATTATTGCGGGAGCAATGATGGGTATAAAAGGCGAGCTTGTAGATTATAGAGGTGAAAAAAGAGCATCAATAAAAGTGGAATATATAAACCAATCGGTATTAATAAATATACCGGCATCGTTTATAACGCCGCTCGAAACAAAAAAACTGCAAGTCGTAGAAAATTAATGCAGTTAAAATAATAATTAGTCAATATTTGGAACATATTAATATAAGTTTGTGTTTATGAAATGGGATGAAGTTCTTAATAAATCACCAAAAAAGCATATTCCACGGTGGATTATTTTATTAATAGACCTTAGTATCTGTCTTTTTTCATTTGCTTTTGCCCATGTATTGCGCTATAACTTCGAAATGGGCATACAGCAATACAATGTGATTTATAATGCTATTCCATTATTTTTACTTGTTCGATTTGTTACTTTTTACATCGCCAAAACTTATCATGGCATAGTTCGTTACTCAGGAACACAAGATATCATCCGTATATTTACTACCCTTATTATAGGTAGTGCCATATTTATCGCATCAAATTATATTGCTAAACTTTTTACACAAGACCACAGTTTCATAATACCACATTCAGTAGTAATTATAGATTTCTTTATCTCTTTGGTGTTGATGACTTCATCGCGCTTTGCCTATAAATATTTGTACAAGCGTATTAATACCAATGACAATAACAACAACAGCAACGGACGAATAAATGTAATTATTTATGGCGCTGGCGACTCGGGTCTTATCACAAAACGTACCCTTGAGCAAGAAAATCGTAATAGGTATAGAGTTATTGGCTTTGTTGACGACAACCCTGCAAAAGCAAAAAAACGTATAGACGGGGTACCTATATACCATAGCGGCCAACACCTTGAAAGAATAGCCAAAATAAATAAAGTTGACGAGGTAATTCTTTCAATACAAAACATAAGCAAACAAAATAAAAAGGACATAATTGAAACTTGCCTTGCTCTTAATCTTAAAATAAAGGTAATACCCCCTGTAGAAAAATGGATTAATGGCGAGTTGAGCTTTAGCCAGTTTAAAAAAGTAAATATCGAAGACCTGCTAGAACGTGATGTGATACAGCTTGATATTGAAAAAATAAGTCAAAACATTAAAGGCAAAACTATAATGATAACAGGTGCTGCAGGCTCTATAGGCAGCGAGATTATACGTCAGGTTATTCCTTTTTATCCTTTAAAACTTGTTTTAGTAGACCAAGCAGAAACGCCGTTGTATGAGTTGGAAAGCCAACTTAAAGAAATGTTTAAAAACCACGGCTATAGCAAAACTGTAGATATTATAGTGGCTGATATACGTTGCCTTGAAAAAATGGAGCAAATTATTGCTACTTATTTGCCTGATGTTATATACCATGCTGCGGCATATAAACATGTGCCTTTAATGGAAGCCAACCCTGATGAGGCTATATCTACCAATGTAAGAGGTACGAAAACACTGGCCGATTTGGCGGTGAAATACGGTATAAGCAAATTTGTAATGGTATCTACCGATAAGGCAGTAAATCCAACCAATATAATGGGCGCTAGCAAACGTATTGCCGAGATTTATGTGCAATCGCTAAACAACTCGCCCCTAAATACCAAAACACGCTTTATTACCACCCGCTTTGGCAATGTATTAGGCTCAAACGGTTCAGTAATACCCTTATTCAAAAAACAAATTGCCGAA
The DNA here is from genome assembly GCA_037968475.1 of Bacteroidia bacterium. Classification (GTDB taxonomy): domain Bacteria; phylum Bacteroidota; class Bacteroidia; order UBA8524; family UBA8524; genus SB11. The sequence goes on along the minus strand of JBBKVO010000001.1, from coordinate 180,953 downwards.
GGAGGCCCCATAACAGTTACACACCCTGATATTACCCGCTATTTTATGACTATACCCGAAGCCTGCCAATTAGTAATTGAAGCAGGAAATATGGGCAATGGTGGTGAGATTTTTATTTTTGATATGGGACAAAGCGTGAAGATTGTTGATTTAGCCAAAAAGATGATAAAACTTTCGGGCTTAAAGCTGGGTAAAGATATTACTATTGAGTTTACAGGCCTTAGGCCGGGCGAGAAACTGATGGAAGAGTTGCTAAACGATTCAGAAAACACCTTACCCACTCACCATCCCAAAATTACAATTGCTAAAATTAAACCATACGACTATGAAATGATTACCGAAGAGGTAAACACGCTAATTGAGTTGGTAAATAAACACGATTACGACCTTATTGTACGTAAAATGAAACAGATAGTACCCGAGTATATAAGCAACAACTCAGTGTACTCATCTTTGGACATGGTGAAACTTCCTTCTTAATTCTTTTCTAAAAAGACACAACATACCTACCTTAAACCACTGATAAACAGTATCGCTCCTAGTTTATTTAGACGGATTTTAAATTAATAAATTTGTGTACTTTTTTTAGACTTCCATTGTAATTGCACACTATATTTGCGCCCAAAACAACGGTAAAATTGTCCAAAAAACTAACCCAGCCGTGAGTTTTAAACCCTTTTAAGTATATGGTGCATACTTCAACGCTAAAACGTCTTTTAATATTACCCGCAATCATTGGATTGCTTTCATTACCTACTGTAGCATCTGCACAAGATGTAGCCGAAGGCGAAAAACTTTTTAACGAAAACTGTACAGCTTGCCACGCAGTCGATTCAAAAATGATTGGCCCTGCTTTACGCGATGTACAAAAACGTCCGGGTCGTAGTGAGGCTTGGTTGGTAAAGTGGATACGCAACTCGCCCGGCTTAATAGCCAGTGGCGATGCACTAGCTGTAAAGCTTTACGAAGAGAATAACAAATCTAACATGACCAACTTTGAGTTTTTAAACGATGGTCAGGTTAAATCAATATTAAAATATATCGAAACTGCCCCTACTGCCGTAGCAGCTACTACTTCACCAGCTGGTGGTGGTGAAGCCACAAGCGTAGCCGCTACTCAATCTGCACAAGGTGGTGGCGAAAGTTTCTACTCAAGCAGTACACTGTTTGTACTAACAATACTTATAATAGTATTGTTGGCCATTACCCTACTATTATCTAGAGTAAAAGTGATGCTAGGCTCGTTAATGTCCAAAAAATTCCCTGAAGATGTTGCCGCAGCTAAACCTAGTTTTTACGAAACCAAGTTTCTTCCTTGGTTAAAAGATTTAAACCCAACCATTACCATATTGGTAGTAGGTGGATTGTTTGCCGTAGTTGGCGGTGGTTTTTACTTTAAGTATGCTAACCAAGAAATTGGTGTACAAAAAGGATACGCCCCTACCCAGCCTATTGCTTTTGACCACAGCATACACGCAGGCCAATACAAAATTGATTGCCAGTTTTGCCACTCTACGGCATCATACAGCAAGCAAGCAAGTGTGCCCTCAGTTAATACTTGTATGAACTGCCACAGCTATGTTGATGCTAAAGATAAATACAACGGTGAGGTATCGCCCGAAATTCAAGAAGTACGCGATGCTTATAAAAATAATACACCAATAAAATGGGTGCGTATACACAACTTGCCCGATCACGCATATTTCAATCACTCGCAGCACGTAGCAATTGGTAAAGTAGAATGCCAAACCTGCCACGGGCCAATAGAAACCATGAAAAAGGTAGAACAACACACAAGCCTGCAAATGGGTTGGTGTATCAACTGCCACCGCGAGGCAAAAGTTGACGTAGCTAATAACGATTACTACGAAAAACTACACAATGAGTTAAAAGGCATGGGCAGAAAAGAATACACCGTAGCAATGAACGGTGGGCTTGAATGTGCCAAATGCCACTACTAATCTCAATTTTTTAATTTACACGTAACCACCTTCATCATTAAAATCGATAGATGGAAAATAAAAATAAATACTGGAAGGGTTTAGAGGAACTGAATAGGGAACCTGCCTTTGTTCAAGCTAATAAAAATGAGTTCGCCGAAGGTTTACCTTTGGAAGAAGCATTTAGCGAAGACACCATGAGCATGTCGTCGAACCGTAGGGATTTCCTAAAGTTCTTCGGTTTCAGCGTTTCAGCAGTTGCTTTGGCAGCCTGTAATACCGCTCCAATAAAAAATGTTATACCATACGTTATAAAGCCAGAAGAAATTACTCCGGGTAATCCTAACTGGTATGCTTCTACTTATAACAACCTTCCTGTATTGGTGAAAACCCGCGAAGGTCGTCCTATAAAAGTTGAAGGTAACGATAAATCATTCACTGGTGGCGGGGTTGATGCTTACGGGCAAGCCTCAATATTAAGCCTTTATGATAGCGAGCGTTTAGATGCTGCACTTAAAGATGGAAAAGCTGCTAACTGGGCTGATATTGATAAAGAGATAAGTGGTAAACTAGAAAAGATAGCTGCCAATGGTGGTGCTATACGTATAGTTACCAATTCTGTGAACAGCCCTTCAATGCTTAGTGCTATTGAAGAGTTTACAGCTAAATACCCAACTACAAAACACATAGCCTACGATGCTATTTCGTATAGCGGAATTATAGAGGCTAACAAAATGTGCTTTGATAAAGCAGTTGTACCTCAATACAACTTTGATAAAGCAAACATTATAGTAAGTTTTGCCGCCGACTTTTTAGGTGCTTGGTTATCTCCTGTTGAGTTTTCTCGCCAGTGGGCTAAAAACCGTAACCTACGCGACGGTCAAAAAGAATTATCACGCCACTATCAGTTTGAATCATTGTTATCATTAACAGGTTCAAATGCTGATATACGTATGACTATGAAACCTTCTCAACAAGGCACATACGTGGTGCAACTATACAATGCCATTGCAAAATTGGCAGGTAAAGATGCACTAAGCAGTGGCACTAAAGAATTAGCAGGTAATGCCATTGGCAAAGCCGCTACCGATCTTTGGGCTAATAAAGGCAAAGGTTTAGTAGTTTGTGGTAGTAACGACCACGCTACACAGTGTATAGTAAACGGCATTAACGAAATGCTGGGCAACTATGGCACTACAATAGATTTAGATAACTATAGTAAACAATATACGGCTACCGATGCTGGCTTTGAAGCCTTTGTTGGCGAATTGGCAAGCGGTAACGTTAAAGCGGTGATAATGCACGGTATAAACCCTGTATACACTTACCACGATAGCAAAAAAATAGCTGATGGCCTTAAAAAGGCAGAACTAAGTGTTAGCCTAAGTACTAGCATTGATGATACTGCAAAAGTTTGCCAATACGTAGCTCCTGATAACCACTTTTTGGAAAGCTGGAGTGATGCAGAAATAAAAGCAGGCTATTATGCCTTTGCTCAGCCTACTATACAACATGTTTTCGAAACGCGTCAGGCACTTGAAAGCTTTTTAGTATGGGCAGGCAATACCACTACTGCATACGACTACATAAAAAGTAACTGGAAAAATAAAATGTTTGGTGCGCAAACCAGATACGCCTCTTTCACCACCATGTGGAATGAAAGTATACAAAACGGTGTGTTTGCATTGCCTACTAAAACAGCATCAGCATATACATCGGCTACCAACTATGCAGAGATGGCATCAAAAATTGCTGCTCCCTCACAAGAAGGTGCCCTTGATTTTGTAGCATACGAAGGTGTAGCATTGCGCGATGGTAGCCAAGCTAACAACCCTTGGTTGCAAGAAATGCCAGATCCTATTACTAAAGTAACTTGGGATAACTACGCCAGCCTTTCTAAATTTAACGCTGATAGATTAAAAGTTGAAGAAGGTGATACCGTAAACGTAACAGTAAACGGTGTTAAATATGAAAACGTACCTGTAATTATACAACCCGGTCAAGCTCGCGATACCATTGGTATGGCAATAGGTTATGGCCGTGCTGAAATGGGCAAGGTAGCTGCCGAAGCTAAAGGCTTTGACATATACCCTACCCGTAGCTTTAGCAACGGTTCGTATAGCAATATAGCTACTAAGGTAGATATAACTAAAGGTAGCAAACGCTACGAATTAGCTCGTACACAAACCCACCACTCTATTGAGGGACGTGATATAGTACGCGAAGCTACCCTTGATGGTTATAAAGCCGACCCGCAAGTAAACAACCATGATCACCATGGTTTGATGCGCGACCCAAAAAACAATAACCAATACTATACACTTTGGGAAGAACAAGATACCAAAGGCCACAAATGGGGTATGGCTATAGACTTAAATGCTTGTACCGGCTGCGGTGCTTGTATAGTAAGTTGTAACGCTGAAAATAACGTACCTGTTGTAGGTAGAGACGAAGTACGTCGTCGCCGTGAAATGCACTGGATACGTATCGATCGTTACTACCGTTTCTCTCCAGAAACCGTTAACGAAGAAGACAATCAACTAGGTGCTGGTTTCACTAAATCAGGCGATTTGGGTATTGGTGAAAACGAAGGCTATACTAGACTTGAAGGTGAAGAAGCTGCAGCAATGTACGATAACGTAAGTGTTGTACACGTACCTATGATGTGCCAACACTGTGGCCACGCACCTTGCGAAACTGTATGCCCTGTATTGGCTACTACACACAGCAGCGAAGGTTTGAACCAAATGACTTATAACCGTTGTATTGGTACTAAATACTGTGCTAACAACTGCCCTTATAAAGTACGTAGGTTCAACTGGTTCCGCTACAACGATAACGACAACTTTGATTACTATATGAATAACGACTTGGGTAAAATGGTCATCAACCCTGATGTAACCGTTCGTACTCGAGGTGTAATGGAAAAATGTTCGTTCTGCGTACAACGTATTCAATACGGTAAGTTGCAAGCCAAATTAGAAAACCGTAAAGTACAAGACGGTGATATAAAAACTGCTTGCCAACAAACTTGCCCAACAGGTGCAATTGTATTTGGTGATTTGAAAGACCCTAACAGCGAAATCAACCGCCTATTCCGCAACGAACGTTCGTACCACATGTTGGATGAATTGAACGTGCAACCTTCAGTAGCTTATATGACTAAAATACGCAATACTGAAGAAGTGAAAAAAGATAATTCTAGTGCAAAAACTGAAAAACACGAAGAAAGTCACGCTCACTAAGCATTATTATTTTAAAAAGAGGACTAACACATTTAATCAAGAATAGATAAGCCATGTACGAATCTCCCATAAGAGAACCACTAGTAACGGGTGGAAAAACGGTCGCTGATGTAACTGCCGACATTTGCCGCCCTATGGAAAACAAACCCACCAAAGCTTGGTGGATTGGGTTCATCATTTCGGTAATATGTTTAGGTATTTTAGGCTGGAACCTATGGACCTCTTCCACTATTGGTTTAGGTATGTGGGGGATAAACAAAACAGTAGGTTGGGCGTGGGATATCACCAACTTTGTGTTCTGGGTGGGTATTGGTCACGCAGGTACACTTATCTCAGCAATTCTTTTGCTGTTCCGTCAAAAATGGAGAATGTCAATCAACCGTTCGGCTGAGGCGATGACCATTTTTGCGGTAATGTGTGCGGCAATATTTCCTTTATTTCACATGGGTAGGGTTTGGATTGGTCCTTACTGGGCTTTACCACTTCCCAACGCATTTGGTTCACTTTGGGTAAACTTTAACTCTCCCCTACTTTGGGACGTATTTGCAATATCAACATACTTCTCAGTATCATTATTATTTTGGTACTTAGGTCTTATTCCTGATATCGCTTCTGTACGCGACCGTGCTACCACTAAAGTGCGCAAATTTATGTACCACTTCTTCGCTATGGGCTGGGATGGTAGCGTACGTACATGGGCACGCTACGAGGTTGTATCACTTATATTAGCAGGTATCTCTACACCACTGGTACTTTCGGTACACACCATTGTATCTATGGACTTTGCTACATCATTAGTACCGGGTTGGCACACCACCATCTTCCCTCCATACTTTGTGGCGGGTGCAATCTTCTCAGGTTTTGGAATGGTGCTAACGCTACTAATTATAGTGCGTAAAGTAATGAACTACGAGAGCTACATTACCCTTGGCCACTTAGATGCTATGTGCCGTGTAGTAATGCTAACAGGCTCCATAGTGGGTGTTGCATACATAACTGAATTTTTTATCGCTTGGTACTCAGGCGTTCAATACGAACAATACGCGTTCCTTAACCGTATGAGTGGGCCATATTGGTGGGCATACTTTACTATGATGTTTTGTAACCTTGTAGCCCCACAAGTATTTTGGTTTAAATGGGCACGTAGAACACCTTGGTTTATATTCTTTATGTCAATCATTGTGAATATAGGTATGTGGTTCGAGCGTTTTGTAATCATCGTAACTTCACTTCACCGTGATTATTTGCCTTCAAGCTGGGTAATGTATTACCCAACAGCTACAGAGGTAGGAATATTTGTAGGTTCATTTGGTTTGTTTTTCACTTGCTTCTTCCTGTTTTGCAGGTTCTTGCCCGTGATAAATATGGCAGAGATAAAAGCAATTTTGCCTCCAACTAAAAAACACAACGATAGCGATAATCACTCACACTAATTAGCAAACAGCAGGCAATGAGCAAAAAGAGTAATAATATGTTGTACGGCGTTTATGATGATGCCGATCAATTCCTAAAATCTGCTTACAAAATGAAGGATATGGGCGTAGCAATGGAAGATTGCTACACACCTCACCCTGTTCATGGTATCGAAAAAGCAATGGATATTAAGCGTACCCGCCTTACCATAGGTGCATTTATATGTGGTTCTTTGGGTGCTATATCAGCAGTTGCATTAGAAATGTTTACCAACATTTTTGATTTTCCAATGAATATTGGTGGTAAACCTAACGATGGTTATATGCCTTCGTTTATACCTGTAACTTTTGAGCTTACTATATTGTTTACCGCTTTTGGTATGATGATATTATTTTTCTATCGTAACCGTATGGTACACGGCCAACGTGAAAGATTGGTAGACTTGCGCCAAACCGATGATTTGTATATCATTTCTATTAATATGGATAAACAAAAATTGGGTCGCGATGAGTTGGGCAATGTGTTGAAACAAAACGGAGCAATTGATATCCGTGAGAAAGGAGTTAGCAAATGAAAAAAACTATCTTAAAATATATATTGCCTTCGTTGGGCTTGGCTTTGATGCTTCAAAGCTGTGGCACTGCGGGTGGTGATAATCCGGGGGTTGAATATGCACCTGATATGTATGTATCAAAAGGCTATGAACCTATGAGTCAATTGGCAGACAAAGTATACATGATTGTTGGTGTTAGTGGCAAAGAAAGAATGCTTACTACTGATGGTAAAGCCATGCGCGAACCTGTGCAAGGTACTATACCTCGCGATTTGACATTTGAAGCAGGTCATAGTTATATTAATAACTTTTTGGCTATGCAATATCCGTTTACAAATAGTATAGCGGGAAAAGACTCAGCACAAAAAATGCTAAAAAACCCTGTTCCATTAACAGAAACTACTTTAGCATACGGTAAAAAATTATTTAACCGTACTTGTGCACCATGCCATGGTATTGATGGTTTAGGAAAAGGCCTTGTATCGGCAAAATTCCCACCCAACAACATTCCTTCATACAAATCAGGCAGAATACAAGCATTGCCTGATGGTGGAATGTACCATACCATTACCTACGGGTTAAACCTTATGGGTTCATACGCATCGGTATTAACTCCCGAAGAGCGTTGGCAAGTTATTCATTACGTAAACTATTTAAAAAACAACTAATCCTGCAATGGCACATACCGAACTAGTACAAATAGCTGATGAAAGATATGTGATGAGTCCCCGCACCAAAATGTGGATTGGGGTTCTCATAATAGTGGGCATAGTGCTTACTACTGCCGGTATCTTTATGCACAAATCAGGAGCCGGACATCACGAAACAAATACAACGGTTGTTGAAGAACATGGCGGCCACAACGGTGATGCTCATGCGGCCGAAGCAACTGCTGCTGCACACGATAGCCACGCTGAAGAAGCACATGGTGCTAACCACAGCGAAACTACCACTACAGGACACGAAGCTGAGGCACACCACGCTGATGTACCTTGGACTGCTCGTTTGTGGAGTAACGTACTTATAAATAGTTGGTTCTTTTTCCTTCTAGCCATAATAGGTACATTTTTTATAGCCATTAACCGCCTTGCCAATGCAGGCTGGTCGGCAGGTTTAATGCGTATACCTGAAGCAATGGGTACTTTCCTTCCTTTTGCTCTTCTTTTGTTACTTATTCCTATTGCTTTTGGAGCAGAAGACTTATACCACTGGATGCACAAAGGTATCACTGATAAAACAAGTGCGAATTACGATGCTGTAATAGCCGGTAAATCAGGATTCCTTAACCCAGCGATGTTATACGGAGGTACAATAGCTTTTTGTGTAATATTTATTCTATTCACAAGGGCACTGCGCAAGCAATCATTAAAAGAAGATGATGCTGAACCAGGCGAATTGAAACACTTTAAAAAGTCAATACGTTACTCAGCACAGTTTACGTTCTTATTCGCCTTCTTATTCTCTATCCTTAGTTGGGTAGTAGTAATGTCGGTTGATGTACACTGGTTCTCTACCATATTCTCTGTATACAACTTTGCAACAGGTTTTGTATCGGGTTTAGCGGTAATAGCCTTAACTGTAGTATTCCTTAAATCGCAAGGTTACCTTTCATTTATTAATGACGATGTAATGCACGATTTGGGTAAATATATGTTTGCCTTCAGTATTTTTTGGACATACATTTGGGTATCACAATACCTATTAATATGGTATGCAAACATACCTGAAGAGGTAACTTACTATACTGCACGTTTTAATGGCCCATACGCATTACTGTTTTGGACAACCCTAGCATTGTGTTTCTTCTTCCCTTTCATTTGGTTTATGACACGTAATAATAAACGCAAACCAATGCCATTAATTATAGGTGCTGTTGTGATACTTGTAGGTCACTGGAGCGACGTATACCTTATGGTAACACCAGGTGTGATGCAAGAAACAGGTTCTATAGGTTTGCTTGAAATTGGTATGCCAATGATATATTCAGGTTTGTTTATATATGTATTGCTTACTTCACTAAGCAAGGCCAACCTATTCCCGAAAAACCACCCTTACTTGCAAGAAACCGTTCACCACGATGTAGGTGCATAATTTGTGATTTCTTTTAAAAGATAATATATAAATGCCCGCAAATGCGGGCATTTTTTTTAACCCTCAATTAACGTGAGTTAGGGATAAGAGAAAGTTCTCCCCCCTATGGATAGGGGTGCGTGGACTGTCATCCTGATCCCGAACGCTTTCGGGACGAAGGGTGAGTGCGTATTTGGCCTGCCCCGCCATGCTTCTTTCGAGAGCCTCTTGTTCCTTCAAGCGTCCACGCTTGAAGTTTATTCCTGTTCGAGTCAACTCTAAATTTTGTTTGTAGCGGAACGCTACGCTACCACTTGCCATCTCGAAGCGAGGACGCTTCGAGGAACGAGGGTTGCACTTCGCACAGATTCCAAATCAAGTTTGGCATATGACTGCCACCCATACTATAGCACTGAGGCGTTCCTTCAAGCGTCCACGCTTGAAGTTAATTCCTGTTCGAGTCCACTCGAAATATTGTTTGTAGCGAAACGCTACCACTTACTAGCCCGAAGCGAGGACGCTTCGGGGAACAGTGTTTTAACCTCAACTCGGCAAGACACCACAAATAGTGCGGCTGTTGTCATCCTGAGCGAAGTTGAAGGAGTGCGAAAGACAGCACAGGAAAAAACAGTCTCTCTACCGAGCGCGACGCTCTATTATTTTGGGCACGAGCGGACGCTCATGCCAGCATTAAAAAATGCCAAAGATTTTTTTGCGGGGCTTTTTCACCAGTTCTTTCAGTACAAAGTTTTTACTGTAGTGGTATTCGCAAGGCCATAAATGTATATCACGCGGGGTTTTCATCTCCAAATTACCAATAAAAGCACCACTTTCGTATATAGATATTATGCGCCCTGTTTTGGTTTCTATCAACATAGTACCTTCAATGGCAGCAAGTCCGCTATGTACCATTTCTATACCCAGTGCTTTCATCACCCCATTTACGGCATAGTAGTTTTGTGAAGGAGATGTATAGTTTATTCTAGTGCAGGTATAGCCCAGTGTATCTACTTGCCTCGCATATTGCCACTGGCGTTGGTAGTTATATACTAGCTCAAAACCTGTATTTAGTATCGTGTCTGTGTGTTGGGTAGTCCAAATGGGGCTATCTTCACCATTATTCAGCGTATAAACAAGTTGCTTTGCAGTGTTGTAAAAAAATCTGAAATCACGCTGAGAATACTCAGGGTTTTGCATTGCTAATGAAGGGCCAAGATATTGGCCTTGCCTGTTGTATTGAAGTATAATTTTTACAAGTGGCGTTTTGCCTCGGTTGCTTGCAGTATCTTTTGTGCCATTGGGTTTAAAAATACTATCAATACGGGTGTAGTCTTTTTGGCGATAATCCACTTGCAAATAGTTGCGTTTCTTTTCTAATATATCTTGTGCTATTTCGGCTTTCATGCAGGTTATTACCTTATCTACAGCCTTTATGCTATCTATACTTTGGTCTACCCAATAGTTTTCATTTACTGCACAGGTATATACAGCGGTGTGGTTTTTAGATAACTTAAGCTTGTTAGGCTGTTGTCCGTAAACACTTATCGCACAATAAATAAAAAACACACTAAAAAAATACTTCAACATCTCTACTCAAAAAAATCAAAAAACGTGTAACAGGCAAAACGTATGTTTTGCCTAAAAATTATACCACTGCAAGGTTAAAAAACTATTGCAATTTATATTTCAAAACTTTGTCCTTTTTGTGGGGTTTCTATTTGTGTAATACCTTGTTCTATAAGGTTGTTTTTTAGTGCCATCATACTGCTTTCTTCGCCGTGTACTAAAAATATCTTTTTCAGTTTTGGGCTATTCGCTTCTGCTATATAGTGTATTAATCCTGTATTATCAGGGTGGGCACTAAAGGCATCAGTTCTGTGTACACTAGCGTGAACAGGCATATCTTTCCCTTTTATTGATAAGGTAGATTGACCTTGCAGCAAACGATAACCTAGTGTTCCTTCTGCACAAAAGCCTGCTATAAGTATGTGTGATGAAGGATTGCTAATATTAGCGCGTATATGTTGTTGTATACGTCCGCCTTCAACCATACCCGCTGCTGAAATTATAACACAAGGGTCTGGCTCATATTTCAACCAATCACTATTTTTAGCATCTTCAACAAACTCAAGATTTTCAAACTCAAATAAATCTTTATGCCTTCTATACAGATCTTGTGCTTCTTGGTTTAAGCTGTCAATATATTTATGGTGAAAGCGAGCTGTTTTAATAGCCAAAGGACTATCGGCAAATATTTTTACGTTGGGCAGCCTACCTTGCCTGTATAGTTGGTGAAAAGTAAATGCTATGGCATGAGTACGTCCCACACTAAAGGCCGGTATTATAAGTCGGCCTACGTTTTCAACACACGCTAGATTAATATAGTGTAGCAACTCATCTGTTGGGCTACGTTGTGCTACGTGAGTACGACCGCCGTAAGTACTTTCTGTAATAAGATAATCCAACTCGCCCATTGGCTGTGCGTCAGGCACTAATTGACTATTGTAGTTACCCAAATCGCCGGTGAAACCAATGCGGATTTCTTTTTCACCATCGTGTACTCTCAGCAATACGCTGGCTGCACCTAATATATGCCCCGAGTTGAAAAACTCCATATCCACTCCGTTGGTAATACGGAAGCTTTTGTTCAAAACAACGGGTGTCATGCGCTCCACAGTTTCGCGCAGGTGTTTGTAGCCAAAGGGCATTTTTTTACTACTGCTGCCTTTGCCTCCTTTACTTCTATTGCTTTGGTTGCGTTCCATCTCCATAATATTAAGGCTGTCTATAAGCAACAAGCCTGTAATATCGGCAGTGGCAGGGGTACAAATAATTTTGCCCCTAAAGCCTTGTTTTACCAACGAGGGTAAATTACCACTATGGTCTATATGTGAGTGTGTAAGTATTACCGCATTTATATCCTGTGGGTGGAAAGGAAATTCCACATCGCCTAAGCTGCCAAAACGTTTTTGCTGTTCGTAATCCAACCCGCAATCTATCAATATCGTATATCCGTTGGGCAATTGTACCATGTGCATACTGCCCGTAACCTGCCTTGTGGCACCCCAAAATGTCAATTTCATCGGCGCAAAGGTAAGTGTATTTTATTTTTCAGCATTTAGACATTGTACATTTAACAATTATCATTTAGGATTGATGATTTAAATTCTAAATCAGAAAACTGAAATTCTAAAATATTGCTAGCAGAAATCAGTATAAGGTATTAAGTAGAAAGATTAAGACACTGCGGTTTTTCTACCCAGACATCTGACATCTAGTATCTGACATCAGTAGTAAGTAGAAGGTATTAAGTAGAAAGATTAAAACACTGCGGCTTTCCATCCCGACATCTAATATCAGACATCAGCAGAAAGATTAAAGACTTTTCTCTCTTCTCTAACAACTAGCAACCAAACACTAACAACCAAACACTAACAACTATTTGCCCCTACTAATGAATACTAAAGGCATTTTATTACCTTTGCGCCACCGATAAAATTTAACACAAAACCACATGGAATATAGGATAGAACGCGATAGTTTGGGCGAGGTACAAGTACCTGCCAATGTATATTGGGCAGCACAAACCCAACGTTCGTTGCAAAATTTTAAAATTGGCGGCATTGCTGATAAGATGCCTATTGAGATAATTCGTGCTTTTGCCATTCTTAAAAAAGCGGCTGCACTAACCAATGCTGATTTGGGTGTATTACCTGCTGAAAGGGCAGAGCTTATAGGTAAGGTGTGCGACGAGATTTTTGATGGTAAGCTTGACGACCAATTTCCTTTGGTGATATGGCAAACAGGCAGCGGGACACAAAGTAATATGAATGTGAACGAGGTAGTTGCCAACCGTGGTCATGTAGTACAAGGTGGTAATTTACTGGATGAAAAGAAAGTATTACACCCCAATGATGATGTAAACAAATCACAATCGAGCAACGATACTTATCCAACGGCTATGCACATTGCTGCTTACAAGCAAGTGATGGAAATAACCCTACCCGGTTTAGAATTGTTGCACAACACTTTAGCTCAAAAAGCCGAAGAGTTTAAAGATATAGTAAAAATAGGTCGCACCCACTTTATGGATGCTACCCCCCTAACGCTTGGGCAAGAGTTTAGCGGATATGCTCAACAACTTACCAATAGCATACGTGCTATAAAAAATGCACTTGTTGCTATTAGTGAGTTAGCACTTGGTGGCACAGCCGTTGGTACTGGGCTTAATGCGCCTGCAGGATATGCTGAAAGGGTAGCTGAAAAAATCGCTCATCTTAGTGGTTATCCTTTTATTACTGCCCCTAATAAATTTGAAAGCCTTGCCGCCCACGATGGTATGGTAGAGCTTAGTGGAGCTTTGAAACGCGCCGCTGTATCTCTTATGAAAATAGGTAATGATGTGCGTATGCTAAGCAGTGGCCCCCGTTGTGGCATTGGCGAGATTGTTATACCTGATAACGAGCCAGGCTCATCAATAATGCCGGGTAAAGTAAACCCAACCCAGCCCGAAGCACTTACTATGGTATGTGCACAGGTAATGGGTAATGATGTAGCGGTAAGTATTGGCGGTAGCAACGGCCATTTTGAGCTTAACGTTTTTAAACCTCTTATTGCTGCTAATGTATTGCACAGTGCTCGTTTGATTGGCGATGCTTGTGTATCTTTTAATGATAATTGTGCTGTGGGTATCACTCCCAACTACACAGATATTAAAAAGAATCTTGATAACTCACTAATGTTAGTTACTGCGCTGAATACGCATATAGGGTACGATAATGCTGCCAAAATTGCTAAAAAAGCACACAAAGAGGGCACAACACTTAAACAAGCCGCTATTGATTTGGGCTTGCTAACTTCTGAACAGTTTGACCTTTGGGTTCGCCCAGAGGATATGGTGGGCAACCTAAAATAACACTGCCATATACTGTATATAAAAGCCGTTTACTGCTTGCAGTAAACGGCTTACTTTTTATCTTTTTTGTTGATTGAAAGCTGTGTGCTAACTAATTAACGTGAATTCGGAATAAAACTAACTCAAAATGATGGTGTTGGAGCGCGGCTGTTGTTATATTGAGGCTCTCAAAGCATAGCGTGGTAGGCCAAACGCGCATTCACCCTTCGTCCCGAAAGCCTTCGGGATCAGGATGACAGTCCACGCACCCCTATCCATAGGGGGTCTGAACTTTCTCTTATCCTGAACTCACGTTAAATAGGTGAAGAATTTTTAGGCATAAAGTGCCCTGCCAAATGATTAAAAGTGAAAAATAATTGACTTATAATGCTATTGGAAAGACAGAAAAATAACAGAAAATTAACTTCCTAACTACTGTTAGTTATCGGGGCGATAATTTCCACCAGTTTGTAGCATTACCAGCGATGCGGAGATAGACCGTATGGTATCCTCCTGCTTCTCTATAATGCGTTGCTGGTTTACAATAATCTCATGATACAACTTTCTTTCTGACAAAGTCATACCATCCCCATCGTCGTCGGGGTCATCCGTCAAGCCCAAAAGTTGGGGCAAGGGGACATCTAAAATCTCAGAAATCTGTTGGAGGCGGCTGATAGAAGCCTCCGATATCTGATTTTCTATCTTGGAATACGCTTGTTGCGTTATTCCCAGCTTCTCTGCCATGTAGTCCTGACTAAACGATTTAGCCATTCGTAGGCGCCTTATTTCTTCAGCAATGAGCATCACCATAGATTACAACCCTAAATAGTTGCTTACAAATATAAGTTGTGGTAATTAAAAAACGATAGGTATTAACTTGCACATGAAACATAAGTACTATCAAAACCATTTGCAATGGCTTGAGAGAAGCTTTAATGGTTAAAACATGTGCGCCCTACAATTGCAATAGCTTAGGCTAAAAACTACCGACAAAAGGCTGTTTAATTTTATTAAGCAGCCTTTGCTTTGATAAAGTCTGCAAGTTTAAAAAATTACAAACTTTTTACCTAATTTCTTTCCTCCCTTCATACAAATTTATTCAAAAATATCATCTTCAACCCTGTATTGTGCTAAATTTTGATACCAATTTGTTCTTTCTTTCCCTCCACTTAATGCCCATTGGTTAAAATAGCGGTGTGCAACATTAATAGGCGATTTCTCTTTCGGGTAATCAAAAGTTCCATCAATCAAAATAGCCCAAGGAAGGTTGCTTGCTGTTTTGTAATACCTTCCTGCTAAAGAGTTTGAAGCATCCTGCCCTGTGCCAAACAATGCCTTATCAGCTAAGCTAGTTGGGGCAAAATTACCCAAATGTATTTCGTAACCGCGACGACCGTTGGTAAATATAAACGGGTTCATTTTGGCTATCTCAACCGAGCTTTGGTTTTGAGGTGTTCCAAAATTAACGGTAACTAATATTGTGTCTGACGTGCCGTGAGCATTTGCTTTAATAGTATTGAAAAACGAACCCTGAGCACGGTGCAAAGTAGGCTCGGGTGAATCAAAGCAAATTATCACGGCTTTGTCCTGACCTGACTCGGTATTATTAGCACTAAGAGTTACCAGATTTTTTGTAAGCATTTGCCCTGTAACGGTGGATACTGTCTTTGGGTCTAAATCATCTAATCTAAAACCAAAACCATTATCAAATGAACCGCCTACACAGCGTACGTTTACCTTAATTTTCATATCTACTACTTTCTCTTCGGCATTTAGCACTTTTTGTATGTTAAAAGCTATCACCATATCGTTAAAATCGTAGTCGGCAGTATTAGGCCACAAATCTTCAAAAGCTATATTAGCAAAAGTACTTCCCGATGGATAGTAACTATTAAAAGCTCGGTCGGCATCATTAGGATAGGCATCTTTGCTATTAGGCACACCATCACCATCGTTATCCTTCACTACAACCACATTAAAGCCAACAGGATTACAAGTAGAGGTAGGTAAACTACCTGTACAAGCTATTTGCCCACCCGATGATAGGCTACCATTATTGGTTTCAACACCATTATCATCACACAAGTCTAGTTTACCTTTTATTTCTCCGTTAGAATTGATAACTGTTTTATTAGCTACTTTTATTATACTGGTACTTTTACCTTTTCCTTCAACCTTAGCATTTATCGTTATGTCATCACAGGTAAGCATAGCACCATCGTTTAGCTCAAAATCTCCACTTCCATTTTGTGTAAATGCGCCCTTAACAGCTATCAAACCGCTTGTATACAAATCTCCATTATGGGTAAATGCGCCACCAACACTTAGGTAGCAATAGTTGTTTAAATCTCCGTCAGAGTTTACTGTAGTGCTGCCCCCAACCGTCAATAAATGATAATTTTTAAACTTACCGTTTACAGTAAGGCTGCTGCTAATATCAAATTTATCGTAATTATTTATCTCATCGTCAGTGTTCACAGTAACATCTCCACTAGCATACATTCTGCCGTTGTTGGTTATTTTTCCGCCCACTTTCATAGAACCTACTACTACTAAACTATCGCTCCAGTTTTCTACCTCGGCTTTGCTATTGTTTATTACAAGGTTTGTTATGGTTACTTGTGCACCCTCTAATATATAGGCATGGCAATCATCGTTTAAGGTAAGAGTGCTAATATTGGCATTGCCACAAATTTTCACACTGTTTCTGCCACTAATGGTAATATTGCCATTATACTTACCAGTTATGCAGTAAACATCGCCTTTACCATTTACAGTAATATCACCAGTATGGTTGTTGTACGATTTATCGCAAGATGAACTGCAATCCATACCGGACCCTGATTTGTAAAAAGTGTATACATTGTTAGGGCCACTATCAAACAAAGTACTGGCAAATGTACTGGCTTGTACTTTATTAAACTGACTGGTACCATCGGGGTTCATTTTCTCAATCCACAAAAATTCTTGTGAAGCAGGTACACGCACATAAGTAGCATACTCATACGTTGATACAGATGTTTGACCTTCTTTAACTAACTCGCCTGTGGTGGGCACATTGGTATATATTTTTATAAGATAACGTGTGCTTGGTGATAAAGGATTTTTTACCCCAACACGCACATATAAATCTTTATGTGTTTCGTAATTAAAATCTTTTGGAGGATTAAGTTCTGCAATAGGAATAGCAAGCACATCGGTAGGCGCATCAGTTTGATCCGAATCAAAACGACGCTTGCATGAATACACCGTTAAAAGGAATAGTGCCGACAGTGATAAAAGGACTAATTTTTTCATATTTTTTACCGTAAAGTTAATTTAACTAAACAATTCTCAATTTATCAAATTGCCTACTACAACACATACATAGTGTTACAAATTTAGGAGCGATAGCTTAACTAAACAACTATTAATTATCAGTTTTTCATAAAAACTATTAAAAGCAAGTAAACCTATATCTACAAATAACTAAAATTATTTAGCAGGTCTTTCCCACTGTTTTGTTTCAAAATTATATTGCTTTAATATTCTAGCAGGATTGCCGCCCACTACACTATACGGAGGCACGTCTTTAGTTACCACACTTCCGCCTGCAACTACACTATGCTTTCCTATGGTTATACCTGCTGTTACTACTGCATTAGCACCAATCCACACCTCATCCTCAACAGTTATTTGGTTGGTAGTTACTTTTTGCAAGCGTATGGGCGTATCAATATCCTCGTAGCCATGATTAAGCCCTGACAGCACAACGTTTTGAGCTAAAATTACCTGACTACCTACTTTTACAGGACCTATAAGCACATTGCCCAAACCTATACGGCTATTGCTGCCTATACTTACAGGGCCTACTCCATTATTTACCACACTAAAATCTTCAATGGTGCTATTAGCTCCTATTTCAAAATGATTAAAGGGCAAAACATCCATACGTACACGGCGGCACACTCGTGCACCTTTCCCCTTTTTATGATAAAA
The DNA here is from genome assembly GCA_037968475.1 of Bacteroidia bacterium. Taxonomy (GTDB): domain Bacteria; phylum Bacteroidota; class Bacteroidia; order UBA8524; family UBA8524; genus SB11. Next base: position 162,860 of record JBBKVO010000001.1, on the reverse strand, counting down.
CGGGTTTACAAACCATTGCACCCACAAACGCGGACGAGCTTGGTTGGTTGGTATCAACATCCAATGCACCAATTTTTTAAGTTGTGCATTGCTTTTTATTTTTTCTTTTAGTGCCACAGGGCTAAAATACTAAAAAAAGGGCAACTGTGCGCTCCATTGCTGCACTTGCCAACACAAAACCTTAAATTTGCGCCTCAATGGCCAAAAAGAAATTAAAACGCTGGGCTGAGTTGCTCACTTTTCCGCACGTATTCCAATTTGAAGACAGTATGAAGGGTACGTGGGGGCAAAATGTATTTAAAAATGATAATCCCATAGTACTTGAGCTGGCTTGTGGCAAGGGTGAGTATACGGTGAATTTGGCGCAGGCTTTTCCTGATAAAAATTTTATAGGGGTAGATATTAAAGGCCACCGTATGTATGTTGGTGCAAAGCAGGCATTGGATGAACAATTGCCTAATGCTGCTTTTTTGAGAACGGAGATTGAAAAAATAGACTACTATTTTGCTCCCGAAGAGGTGGCGGAGATATGGATTACTTTCCCCGATCCTCAACCGCAAGAAAGCCGTGCTAAAAAAAGGCTTACCTCTCCTCGCTTTTTAAACTTGTATAAAAATATTTTGCAAAAAGGCGGCTGTATTCACCTGAAAACGGATAGTACTTTGATGTATGAGTTTACTATGGAAATGATTGTTGAAGCCTGCTTGCCTGTGATACGTCAAACTGCCGATTTATATCAGGCTTCGTTTTTAGATGAACATTTATCTATAAAAACTACTTATGAGAAAATTTTTACTGAAAAGGGTGAGAAGATAAAGTATGTGCAATTTGTTTTGCACTAACATTTATCATTAAGCAGTTATCATTTAAGAGGATTGATTGCCTCGGAATACATCACAATGATAGGATTCGCAGTCGTGCCGAATAATCGTGTGGCCTCTCCTACTTGTGCGGCAGGCCGTCATTCCAAATCAAGTTTGGAATCTGTGCGAAAGGCAATTTTTGCATAGTTTCAGAAAGATTGCTTCGTCCCGAATGCTTTCGGGATCGCAATGACGGAATTGGGGCAGTCATGCCGAATTTAGTTCGGCATCCCATTCTCCAATTCATGTGTAATGCGGAGCGAGATCCTGAATCCCGATAGCTATCGGGACAGGATGACTGAGCGCACTGTCATGGTGAGGTTACTCGAACCAGTGCGGCTGGCAAGCAAAGGAAAAGCCTTATAGCTTAAACCACCCCTAGCCCCTCCTTTACCCACGCTACAAGCCCTTGCAAGGAGGGGAATATGCACGCCGTTCGGTATTGCGATAACGAAGTTGGGGTAGTCATGTCGAATTTAGTTCGGCATCTCACTGCAAATAATCACAGTATATGCTAATGAGATCCTGAAACAAGTTCAGGATGACGGAGTGCAAAAAACAAACAAGCCCCTTAACCGTAGGTTAAGGGGCTTGTTATATGTGGTGTTTTTTGAAAAATTAATTCATGCTTACTGCTTCGGGCTCGTTCTCTTCCATATAGTTTTCCATAGGAGGGCAAGCACACATAAGGTTACGGTCGCCATAGGTATTGTCCACACGGCTCACCGCAGGCCAAAACTTGTTGTGGCGTACCCATTCGGTAGGGTATACAGCACGTTCGCGGGTATAAGGTCTGTCCCATGTATCACTCATTACCAAATCGGCAGTGTGTGGTGCATGGCTTAGTACATTGTTTCCTTTCTCGGCATTGCCTTCTTCAATCTCAACAATCTCGCGGCGTATGTGTATCATTACATCAATAAACCTATCCAACTCGGCTTTGGTTTCGCTTTCAGTAGGTTCTACCATTATAGTGTTTGCCACAGGAAATGACATTGTTGGGGCATGGTAGCCGTAATCCATCAATCGTTTGGCTATATCAGTAGCCTCAACACCCGATGTTTGTTTAAAATGGCGAGTATCCAAAATCATTTCATGCGCACAACGTCCGTTTTTGCCTTTGTATAGCACATCGTAGTGTCCTTCAAGGCGTTTGGCTATGTAGTTAGCATTTAGTATAGCCCATTTGGTAGCGTTGGTTAGACCGTCGCCACCCATAAGGCGTATATATGCGTATGAGATAAGCAGTATGCTTGCGCTACCCCAAGGTGCTGCCGATATTGCTGTAATAGCGTTTTCGCCACCTGTTTTTATCACGCTATGGCCGGGTAAAAATGGTTTTAAGTGCTCGGCTACGCAAATAGGACCCATACCGGGGCCACCTCCACCGTGAGGTATACAGAAGGTTTTGTGTAGATTTAAATGGCACACATCAGCACCAATCATACCAGGGCTGGTTAGCCCTACTTGAGCATTCATGTTTGCACCATCCATATACACTTGGCCACCATATTGGTGTATTAGTGCTGTAAGGTCTTTTATCGATTCTTCAAACACACCATGTGTACTTGGGTAGGTAACCATAAGGCAAGCCAATGTATCTTTATACATTTCGGCTTTCTCCCTCAAATCATCAAGGTTTATATTTCCGTTTTCGTCGGTTTTGGTTACTACCACCTTCATGCCGGCCATAACAGCACTGGCAGGGTTAGTGCCGTGTGCCGATGCGGGAATAAGGGCAATATTACGGTGGTTTTCATCACGAGATTTAAAGTACTCGCGTATTACCATTAAACCAGCATACTCGCCTTGTGCGCCTGCATTGGGTTGTAGTGATGTGGCTGCAAAGCCTGTAATTTCGGCTAGGTAACTTTCAAGCTCGGTAAATACTTGGGTATAACCGCGTGCTTGCGATACGGGAACGAAGGGGTGCAATTGGTTAAACTCAGGCCAAGTGATGGGTATCATCTCGGTAGTAGCGTTTAATTTCATTGTACACGAGCCTAGCGATATCATGCTATGCACCAACGATAGGTCTTTCGATTCTAAACGTTTGATGTAGCGCAGCATTTCATGCTCGGTATGGAAACTGTTAAATACAGGATGAGTAAGGTATCCGCTAGTACGCACATGAGCCTTATCCCAATTTATATCTATACCTTCTGTTAATGTAGTTATATCAATAGTATGATTGTGCGCGGTGGCTTTTGCAAAAAGGTCAGCCAGCTTTTGCACATCTTCCAATGTAGTTGTTTCGTCAAGCGAAATACCTACCGTTTTATCTTCAAAATAGCGAAGGTTAAGCTCGTCAACCTCAGCCATTGCACGCAATTTGGCTACATCAAAACCTTCAAGACGAAGCGTATCAAAATAGTTGGTAGTAGTATTTTTTACCCCAAATTTCTCAAGGGTTTTGGCTAGCAACTGTGTTTGTGCATGTGTTTTTTGGGCGATTTTTTTCAAACCCTCAGGGCCATGATAAACGGCATACATACCGGCCATAATAGATAGTAGCACTTGCGCTGTGCAAATATTACTGGTTGCTTTTTCGCGTTTTATATGTTGCTCGCGGGTTTGCAAAGCCATACGGTAAGCCGTTTGTCCTTGTGCATCAATCGATACTCCGATGATACGGCCGGGCATACTGCGTTTAAAATCTTCTTTGGTAGCCAAGTAGCCTGCGTGTGGCCCACCGTAGCCCAAAGGCACTCCAAAACGCTGTGATGTACCTACTACTATATCGGCACCCCACTCGCTTGGAGGGGTAATAAGGGTAAGTGCCAGCAAATCGGCAACGGCAATAACCCTTGCGCCTACGGCGTGGGCTTTATCGGCTATTGCTTTGTAGTTTTGTATCTCGCCACTGTTGTTGGGGTATTGTAGTACAACGCCTAAATACTGCTCAGTAGGTTCAAACGAGTTAAAATCGCCAATAACCATTTCTACTCCCAAGGGGGTAGAGCGGGTGCGCAGCAAATCTATAGTCTGGGGAAAAGTTTCAGCATCAACAAAAAGTTTATTGCCTTGTGTTTTTGGTTTAAGATCAATACACATGTGCATTGCTTCGGCAGCGGCAGTAGCCTCGTCCAATAGCGATGCGTTGGCAATTTCCATACCTGTTAAATCCATTACCATTGTTTGAAAATTGATAAGGGCTTCTAAACGGCCTTGTGCAATTTCAGCTTGGTATGGGGTGTATGCGGTATACCATCCCGGATTTTCGGTAATGTTACGCAGAATTACATGGGGGGTGTGGGTATTGTAGTACCCCATGCCTATATAGGTTTTAAACAATTGGTTTTGCCCCCCAATGCGACGCAAAGCATTTAAAAACTCATATTCGCCCATTGCAGGACGCAGGTTTAAGGGCTTCGGCGAGCGGATAGCCGCTGGCACGGTTTCATCTATCAGCTGGTCTATGTTTTTTACGCCAACGGTTTCTAGCATTTTTGCTAACTCGTGGCTATCAGAACCGTTGTGGCGGTTTTGAAATCTATCGTAATGGTGGAGGGGAAGCGACATACTAATACTTGTTAGTTTTTAAAAAATTGCACAAATTTAATGTTTACTTTCCAGTTTACTATGCTATGCACTTTTTGTTTTTAAAGATAGTCGAAACAGCCTGTATTTACAGGTGTTTAAAAGAATTTTACTACGGTATAAAAAGAGGTGTTTAGCCTACGGTTTCGTTAATATGGTTATACAGCTTGGCAATAAGCTCTTTTATAGTATCCATAGTAACGGGTTTGGGCAAAAAGTCTATCATACCCGCATCAAGGCAGGCCTGTTTATCTTCGGGGAAGGCATTGGCCGTTAATGCTACTATAGCCGGTAGCTCACTTTTATTCTCTGATTTTATCATCTGGGTGGCTTCAATACCATCCATTTCAGGCATCTGCACATCCATAAATACCAACTGAAACTCATGTTGGGTACACATGGCTACAGCTTCTTTTCCGTTATTAGCAAAATCAACCTTGTAGCCCAAGTTTTTCATTATCACCTCCATCATCATCAAGTTCACCTTATTATCATCAACCACCAATATTTTCAGTGGCATTTCATCTGCAAGCTTAGGCTTGTCGTCTTTTTTAGGTTCAGGCTTTCTGATTATCGGTTTCTCTAATGTACCATCGGAGGTGGCATTTATAACGGGTGTTTTACGTAAAGCACTTTCTAGCACACGTTGGTACATTTGGGCACCAATGGGTATACTTAGGGTTCTGTATTTATCTCCACCCAATAGTTCATCTATAGTTGGAGGTAGTTTTTTAAGGTTTCGTTTTATTACCAGCAATTCGCTTTTTTCCAATTCAGAAGGCATCTCGGCTGATGTAAGATGTTCAGCATCTATAAGAACCGCAGCCACTTGAGGCAACAATGGCACTGCATCGGCAAGTGTGGCTACTATATGCGTTTTTATGCTGCGTTCATCGTTTAGTGATTTAAAAATATGCCCTACAATTTTGCTAGGCGATACCACTACCAACTCAACATCGGGGTATTTACGAAGTGTATCTCCCCTACGTGCGGCATCTTTACCTTTTGAAAAGTCTTTTATACTAAAGCTAAACTGTGAGCCTTTTCCTTCTTGCGAGGCTACTTTTATATGACCGCCCAATAGATTTACCAATTTATCGGTAATAGCTAAACCAAGCCCTGTACCGCCATATTTGCGCGTAGTGCTATCGTCAACCTGTGTAAACACTTTAAACAAGCCATTTATTTTGTTTTTAGGTATGCCTATGCCTGTATCTGTTACACTTAGTTTTAGTTGGTGATTGTTATCGGGCTTCACCGCTATTTCTATATAGCCGTTTTCAGTAAATTTAATGGCGTTGCCTACAAGGTTTATAAGCACTTGGCGCAAGCGTGTTTTATCTGATATTATTTTTGCAGGTACATCAGGATGTATACGATAGTATAGGTATATACCTTTTTCATTGGCTAGGTTGCCTAGTATCTCAAGAGTTTCTGTTACACAGTCCTCAACTGATACATCAGTTTTTTCTATCATCATCATCCCTGCTTCTATTTTAGAAAAATCAAGGATATTGCTTACTAATGATAACAGCGAATCGCTACTGGTTTTTATAGCGTTCACATAATTAAACTGTTCTGATGATAGCTGTGTATTACGCATTACTGAACTCATACCAATTATGGCATTAAGCGGAGTACGTATCTCGTGGCTCATTGTAGCCAAAAATGCACTTTTTACACGTGATGCCTGTTCTGCCTCGTTTTTGGCAGCAATAAGGTTTTCTTCGGTTTGTTTGCGTTGGGTGATATTACGTATCAGCGATAACATTACCCAAGTTTTTTCATTGGGTAGTAGTAAATAGGTGTTTGAAAACTCTAATACTATACCATCGCTCTTATCCTCCTTATTACTTACCTTCAATTCAAAATGAGGTTTTAGCTGTTGAGTTTCAAGGTTATGCCTAAACTCTTTTTCGCTCAATTCTTCATCAGATATATTAAAAAGCTCGTGTATTTTTTTACCTGCCAGATTCTCTTCTGTATGACCAATAAACCCTAAAAAGGTTTGGTTATATATTATTATTTCACCGTGCAGATTGTATAGTACAAGTGCATCAGAGGTGTTTTCCCATAAGGTACGGAAACGGTCTTCTGACGAGCGAAGCTCGCGGCTACGTTTATCCACCTCAAGCAATAAATCGTTTTCAAATTTCTTTTGTCCGTATAAGTAAAATATGGCAAACGACACCCCAAAAAAGGCTGCTATAACAACAGCATAAAACCACCACTGACTATAAAATGGTTTATTAATATTAATAATAGGGCTTGAGACTATTTCACCCGATACACCATTGGCATTTATCAATTGCATTTTTAAGGTGAATTGACCTGCGGGTAGGTTTTTGAAGCTAATAGAGTTGGAGTTGATATTTGCAATTTCTTCCCAATCCAGCATATATCCTTCTAGCTTGTAAAGAATTTTGTTTTTGCTTTCATCAACAAAGCTATTGGCATCAAAATAAAAAGTAAGGTCGTTATCTTTACTTTCAAGATTTAGGGTAGATGATGAATTAAAATCAGACGACGACACCTCTCGCGATTCTACTTTGCTAACCACAAGCATGGGTTTGCTTATCGATTGTTTTTCGTAATCGGGACGATAGAGCATAAGCCCTCTACGCAAACCTACCCAAACATTGCCATCAAAACCTGTTGCCAACAGACTATTAAAATGAGGGGCAAACTGCATCCCTTTATAAGCAAATATGCGGGGAGCTCCTTTCTTTTCCATTACCACTATACCGGTATCGGAGGCAAGCCAAACCGAGCCTTTTTTATCAATAGCTATACCATAGTATGGGCGACTACCCCAAATAGTATCACTTGTGTATTTTACAAGGTCAAACTCTTTTAGGTAATATATACCTTTTTCGGTGCCCAATATGGCTAGATTATCGTAAACTCTTTCAAGGGCATAAGTACTTGTGGTAAATGGTTTTCCGTCTTCTTCCACCAGTTTTACCCAGCGTTTTTCACTAAGCTTATATATACCATTATCAGCAAGTAATAGTAAGGCATTGTTGTGCCACACTATATTCTGTGCTTTAGCCCCTTCGGGCAAAGGGCTAATTAGCACTAAGCCATCGGGACGAGCTTCAAACAAACCTGCTGAGCTTACTGTATATATTTTTCTACTTTTACTTATTATCTCAAAGGCTTTAATATTTGCCTGATTGCCAATTTGTTGCCAATTGGTGTAGTTGTTTGTATACCAAAGGCCTTGTGTATTGCTTAATAACCACACATTGCCTAAGCTGTCCGCTTTTAATTGGTGTATTTGCTGGCGAGAGTTTATTAGTCCTTTTTCTTCAAAAGGAAAAAACTGTATGTCTTTTTCATTACGCAAAACACTTATCCCTTTAGGACCTGCGGCAATTATAGTATTGCCGCCACGAGCCACTGCCTGAACAGGAAGGCCATTTATCCCTTGTTTTTTAGTGATGAAACTAATGCTTTGGTTGGCGGTTTTTATTAGCCCGTCATCAACGGCAATCCACAGGTTGTTTTCACGATCAACAAACAGCTGATTCACCGTTCCACTTATCTTGCCTTTATTATCTATACCCTCTATTTTCTCAAACTGATTGGTAGCCAAATCAAGTTGCCAAATCTCATTTTCTTTGCTCAAAAGGTACACCACGCCCAAACCGTTGTTGCACAATTTGGTAAAATTGTATTGGCTGTTATCAAACAATGTTTTACCATACAGTATATTGTTTTTAACATAGCCCACCATATTATCAGTAAGCAACCATAATTGAGGTTCGGCACCATTTAGCCAAATATTCTCGTATAGGTAAAGCGACTTTATATTTTTGATTATCTCTTCTGAAAACTCAAGGCGGTAAGGGTTTTTACCATGCCTTGTTACATACAACCCCATATCTGTGTGTACATATATGGTATTGCCCGATGCTACTACTTTGTATATTTCTTTCGATTCATCAAGTAGCAACTCGTTCCAGTTACCCTTATCCCATGTAAGAATGCGTTGGTTGGTAGATAGTACCACCCAAGGATTGCCACTAATTTTTGTGGCATAAAAACTAACCACAGCCTCGTCATCATTAGTAACAAAAGTGCTTAGCCGTTCCCACTTTTTATTATAAAGGTAAACATCAACTTTGTTGTTTTGACTGGCACATAGCCATAAATCGCCGTGATTATCTATATAGGTGTTAATGTTGCGATAATTAGCGGCTATACTGCTATAACTTACCGATTGGTATATGATGCCATTGTAGCGTGTAAAACTTTCATCGTTTACCCACCATATAGCACCACTATGGTCTTGCTGCACTTGCTGTATATCACCATCGGCAGCACTATTTTCAATATCGTATTTTTTGTAACTGAAAATTTGTGTGTGTGCTGATGTGCCTATTAAAGCAAATCCCAATAAAAGTATATATGATACAAATTTGTTCAACTGTGTTATAAACTTACTGCCAACGTGTTGTTTGCGTAAAAAATAGTACGCACTTTGGGTATAATAAGTGGGTAAAGATAATGTGTATTTTAAAAAACAAGAAATTGCTTTTATATAAGTGGTTGTTTTTCTTATCCAACGCATAGTTATTTCCTGTAAACAGTTTATATAAGAACGTTTTTTGACTCACCTACGATATTTAGGTATGCTTCTAAGCAAACACCCCATCTCCTTCTACTTCGCTCAGAAGGCCAGCGCACCTCAATGCAGTGGTGCGGTGGGCAGTCATTCCAAACTTGATTTGGAATCTGTACGAAAGGCAGTCATGCCGAACTTGTTTCGGCATCTCATTGCCAAATACTTTCGTTTACACGTATCGAGATCCTGAATCCCGATAGCTATCGGAACAGGATGACAGCCGCACAGTGCACATGTCCGCCAACCACTAATACCCTCCGTTTATCTAAATCATGCAAGCCATAGTGCTAAAAAGGGCATAAATCCGTAAAATCGCACTACTAAAATTTTGAACGTAGTATATAGTATGAGATACCTTACCACATTAGTCCTTTTTTGCATTTCGCTATCGTTGTTTTCGCAAGGCAACTATTGGCAGCAACGTGTTGATTATAAAATGGACATTGATTTTGATGTCAATACCAATCAATTTAAAGGCAAGCAAAAACTAACCCTTTACAATAACTCGCCCGATACACTGTACAAAGCCTTTTACCATTTGTATTTCAACGCTTTTCAGCCGGGCAGTGTAATGGATAATGCCAATCAGAACTATAAAGACCCTGATAAACGCTTAGATAAAATTGCCGAGTTAAAGGCGGATGAGCAAGGCTACCAAAAGGTGAACAGCCTTAGCCAAAACGGTAAAACAGTAAGTTACAAAATAACAGGCACTGTACTTGAGGTGGAATTAAATGAACCCATTGCTCCCAATAAAAAAGCTGTTTTCGAGATGGATTTTGATGCTCAAGTGCCTTTGCAAACCCGCCGTAGTGGTAGAGATAACGAAGAGGGTATTGAGTACAGCATGAGCCAATGGTACCCCAAAATGTGTGAATACGACAGGCACGGATGGCACGCCAACGAATATGTGGGGCGTGAGTTTTATGGTATTTGGGGAGATTTTGAAGTGAACATCACACTTGATTCTGCCTATACCATAGGTGGGACAGGCTATTTGCAAAATGCACAAGAAGTAGGGCACGGCTACCAAGCCCCTGATAAAAAGGTAAAACGCCCCGAAGGAAACAAGCTAACATGGAAATACAAAGCACCCAATGTACACGATTTTGTGTGGGCTGCCGACCCTGATTATGTGGTTGAAAACCGCACTTGTGAAAATGGTACGGTATTGTACTTTGTATACCAACCCGATACTATTACCACTAAAACTTGGCCTAAACTGGGCGAGTATATGGAGAAATCGCTAAACTGGATGAATAGCCACTACGGTGTATACCCCTACAAACAATACAGCTTTGTACAAGGTGGCGATGGCGGCATGGAATATCCAATGGCTACACTAATAACAGGTAAACGAGGTTTCTCTAGTCTTGTAGGCGTTAGTGTGCACGAAATGAACCACAGTTGGTTTCAAGGTGTATTAGCCTTTGACGAAAGTCATTACAGTTGGATGGACGAAGGTTTTACCACCTACGCATCAGAAGAAGTGATGAAATTTTTAGGTTATGGTAACGATAAACCCTTGTTTTGGAGTGGTTTTAACGGATATCTTGCCCTTGAAGAAGCCCACGAAAGTGAACCCCTAAGCACCCACGCCGATTTTTTTAATAGCAACCGTGCTTATGGAGTATCTGCCTATAACAAAGGCGGTGTATTTTTGCACCAACTGCGCTATATAGTGGGCGAAACTAATTTCCGCACAGGTATGCAACGCTTTTTTAACGAGTGGAAATTTAAACATCCTACGGATATTGATTTGAAGCGTGCTATGGAAAAAACCAGCGGCTTAGAGTTGGATTGGTATTTTGAGCAATTTGTATACAGCACTAACACTATAGATTATGCTGTTACCTCGTTATATACTACCAATACAAACACCCAAATAAACCTAAAACGCAAAGGCCGCATGATGATGCCCGTTGAGGTTTTGGTGCGCTACGTTGATGGAACTGACCAGTTGTTTTATATACCCCTTGTACTAATGCGCGGCGAAAAAACTGAACTGCCTAAAAATGCTACCACCTTACCCGATTGGGATTGGACAAACCCTAACTATACCATTACTATTGACGGTAACAAAGAAGTAGCTCTAATATTTATAGACCCAAGCTACTCGACTGCTGATACAGATAGGGACAATAATATTTTAAAAATAGAAAGAGGCACTAAACTTATTATAGAAAAATAAAAAATCAACTTTTAAAATACTGTAAAAAGGGCTTAGATTATGATAATCTAAGCCCTTTTTGTTTAAATTATAACGTGAGCTCGAGTTAAACAAACACGCCTTTTTTGGGTTTCAATACTGTTATTTTATCAATTATATTAATTCCTATTGAAATTTACACATTAAAGAACTCCATACTCTTTGTAATTGTGTATTTGCTCAAAACAGGTGTGTAATTATTTTTAAGACTTAATATAAAAGCTGGCTCGAGCGTCCGCTCGTGCCGAAAATAATAAAGCGTCCGCTTGGTGGTGAAGTGCAATTGGTCGTCCCCCTTCGCTTACGCACTTATCCTTCGATTTCGCTCAGGATTACAGCGCACAAGGGGGACAATGCAGTGCTATACCCCGTTCCCCGAAGCGAGGACGCTTCGGGATAGTAAGTGGTAGCGTCTCGCTACAAACAAGATTTCGAGTGGACTTTAACAAGAATAAACTTCAAGCGTCTACGCTTGAAGGAACACCGAAGCTGGCTCAAGCGTCCGCTCGGTAATGCGATTGTTTCTCCTGTGCTATCTTCCGCACACCCTTCGACTACGCTCGGGATGACAACAGCCGCACTGCTTGCGGTGTCTTGCCGAGTTGAGGTTAAAACCCCGTTCCCAAAGCGAGGACGCTTTGGGGTAGTAGGTGGTAGCGTCCCACTACAAACAAGATTTCGAGTGGACTCGAACAAGAATAAACTTCAAGCGTGGACGCTTGAAGGAACGACGAAGCTGGCTCGAGCGTCCGCTCGTGCCGATAAAAGAGTAGCATCCGCTACCTGCATAATCTCTTCACCATCTTTGCCCGCACTCCTTCGACAAGCTCAGGATGACAGCCTGCGCGCTGTGTCATACCGAGCGGAGTCGAGGCACAGTGCGGTAGGCAGTTATTCCAAACCTAATTTAATTTTTAAATTCTAAAATCGAAATTCTAAAATGTTCTCTGCTGGCTCAAGCGTCCGCTTGTGCCGAAAATAATAGAGCGTCCGCTCGGTAATGCGATTGTTTTTTCCTATGCTATCTTTCGCACTCCTTCAACAAGCTCAGGATGACAGCCTGCGCGCTGTGTCATACCGAGCGGAGTCGAGGCACAGTGCGGTAGGCAGTTATTCCAAACCTGATTTAATTTCTAAATTCTAAAGCAGTTTAACGCAATATCACCCTGATATCCGACATCTAACATCAGTAGTAAGTAACAGGTATAAAGATTAAAACTGAAATACTAAAGTATTCTTTCCTGATATCTAGCAACTAAAAACTATCAACCAGCAACAACTAATCTCCATCTTCTAAAATAAGTTTGCGCACCATATTTAAAGCCATTATTGCGCTTCGTTCGATTATAGCTTGACGTGTACCGTGAAATTGAAACTTTTCGGCTACTACTCTTTTGGTATTCCCTGCTGCTATCCATACAGTGCCCACAGGTTTATCGTTAGTGCCGCCGTCGGGCCCTGCAATGCCGCTAGTTGCCACCGCATAGTCTGTACCCAGTTGTTGCATCACACCACGCACCATTTGTTCCACCGTTTCTTGGCTCACCGCCCCCGCTGTTTCAAGTACGTGCTGCAACACACCCAATTGCTGCATTTTCACATTGTTGTGGTACGAGATTATCGAACCTATAAAATAGGCCGAGCTACCCGCATTGCTGGTAAGCTGATGTGCGATAAAACCACCTGTACAGCTTTCGGCAGTGGCTATGGTTTTGCCGCGTTGTATTAGCAAGTTACCTACCAACTGCGGCATAGGAGTATCTTGGTCTACCACAATATATTCGCCTACAACTTTGTATGCGCGTTTCACAATTTCATCAAGTTCAGCCTGCATAGCCGCTTCGTCTTCACCTCTAGCAGTAAAACGTAAGCGCACAATGTTGTAATTGGGCAAATAAGCTAGCTTTATGTGTTCGGGAAGGTTATCCTCTATCGCTTCTATTTTCTTGCTTAAAAAAGATTCGCCAATACCCACCGTCATAATAGTTTTGTGAAGTATATGCTGCCCGTATGCCAATTTTGCCAAGCGAGGTAATACAAAACTTTCCATAATGCCCTTCATTTCATAAGGCACACCAGGCATAGATACATAGATTACCCCATCAACATCAAACCACATACCCGGGGCTGTACCCAGAGGATTAAATATTGTTTCGCAAATTTGTGGCACATCAGCCTGCTGAATGTTTACATCCAAAATAGGCATTCCTCTACCTTTAAAAAACGCCAACAATTGCTCTTTCACCGTTTCATCGGTACGGTAGCCACAATTAAAATACTGTGCAAGGGTTTGCTTAGTGAGGTCGTCTTTAGTGGGGCCAAGCCCACCCGTTATTAGTATAATATTAGCGCGGGTTTTGGCATTATCCAACGCAGTTATAATATGTTCTTGCCTATCACTAATGGCTGTTTTTTGTACTATCTCAAGACCAATCTTATTTAGTTCTTGTCCTATCCAAGCCGAGTTGGTATCTACCACCTGCCCTATTAGCAGCTCATCTCCTATGGTTATTACTTCGCAATAGTTTTGCACGGTTGTGTTGTTTTTCGGGTTCAAACCTACGGTTTTAATGCTTTGTATATGTAAAAAAACGTTGGCAGTTTTTTGTTTTCCTTTAATCAAAAAAAATCCTGCTGGTTGCCACCAACAGGATTTCTTTATAATACGTTGGTTATTATCATTTTTTAGTGTTTGGCGTCGTTATTTTCTTCCTTTTCACTTTCCAAACCACCTGTTTTGGTAAGTATTTGTATAAGTGTTTCTAGCTTTTTAGCTTCCGAAGGTAGTAACGAGTTTTGCTTATCTACAAGGTTATTGTATATAGGTATGTATTTTTGGTTGATGTCTTTTTTAATGCCATACATTACAAACATCATAAACCAGTTTGAAGAATTTTTATCACTATCTAAAAGTTCTAATCCTTTTAGCACACGGTTTTCATCACCATTTATCATGTGTGCACCCAGTCCACTGGTTACTAAAAACATTAATTGCCCATCTTGCTCTTCAAAGGCTTTCTCAAACCAATTCATATAATCTTGGCTACCGTATTTACCCAATATATAAAGAAACACGGCTTTCATCTGGTCGTTCTCTTTAAGGTAATTGCTTTCGGCAAAGTTAACGGCTGCCATACTATCAACTTGCGCTAACGATGTGATGGCCTCACCCGCAACGTAATACGATGAATCGGTAAGAAGTTTTTTGTATATAGCAGCATACTCGGCTTTTTGCGTACTTGATATTATATCAAGTGCACCTGAGCGTACTGTTGATTTTTTATCGTTTTCGGCCATATAAGCCACACGCCTTTCATAGCTAGGGTCTTCGTCAAGCAACTCAAGGTCTTTAATGGCTTTAAGACCACGGTAGCGTATTCCCCAAAATTTATCGCCAATGGCGGTGCGTACTATATCATTGGTGGTGGTGCGGTTTTCAAGGTCGCCTGCATGGTCTAGCGCTTCTACTTTATCTAAAAACAATGGGCCGCCCATTTGTTCTAACCAATCGGCCTCAGGTTTAGTTTCTGTTTTTTGACAAAGCAGTTGTTTTTCTGCATCAAAGTTTACCCAACGAGGTTTGCTATCAACAAAAAAGTCAAGTTTCTTGTAGCTTTCATCAACCACAACCTCTTCGGTACGTTTAGTACCATCAGCAAAGTATAAATCAACTTTTACAGGCAAACGGAAAACTGCGGGTACGTTTGTACCATATTGTTGTTGGTACACTTCAATAGAGTATAAGCCTGCATCAGCATCATAGCTGTGTTCTATATTCAGCACCGGATGACCCGCACTATAAAACCATTGGTTAAAAAACCAGTTAAGATCTTCGCCTGTTACTTCTTCAAAAGCTAAACGCAGTTGGTGCATCTCTACACTTTTAAATTTGTTTTGAGTAAGGTATAGATTTAATGATTTAAAGAAGGCATCATCGCCAACGTATTTGCGCAGCATATGCAACACATGACCACCTTTTTGGTAGCTGTGCGCATCAAACATATCATTAGGTTTCTCGTGATGGAAACGTACCAATGAAACTTGTTTGTCTTCGGCTTCGTCCAAATATGTTCTTAGGTATTTATACAAGTTACCATCAGCTTCATCGCGACCGTATGCGTGTTCAGTCCACAAATACTCACCGTAGGTAGCAAAACTTTCGTTTAGGGGTAGGTTTGCCCAACTTTCTATAGTAGCTAAATCACCAAACCAGTGGTGAAATAATTCGTGGGAAATAATTTCTTCTAAAGGCTCGTCAATATGCGTACGGGCATCGTGTTGCAACCTATCAAAATGCACCACTGCGCCTGTATTTTCCATAGCACCCGATACAAAATCGCGCACTACTATTTGATGGTATTTTTCCCAAGGATAATCAACACCCAGTTTTTGTGAGAAAAACTCTATCATTTTGGGGGTGTTGCCAAACACTAGGCGAGCGTATTTAGCATAGTCTTTCTCTACATAATAGTTCACCTCTATATTGCGCCACTTGTCTTTTACAACGGCAAACTCACCAACGGCCATCATGGCAAGATAAGGAGCGTGTGCAAGGTTTTGTTTCCAATGATCGGTACGTGTACCATCACGGTTTACTTTTGATGCTATAAGTTTTCCGTTTGATAGGGTAACATATTGGGTATCAACAGTCATTATAATCTCTTGCGTCATGCGCTCATTAGGAGAATCGAAGGTAGGAAACCAGCACGATGCGCTTTCAGTTTCGCCTTGTGTCCATATTTGGCGAGGCTTGTTTTTATCTTCAAACGTAGGGTTGATAAAATACAAACCTTTATCTTCTTTTATAGGAGCATTGGGGTCGTAAAAATCACCACCGCTATTGGGCAACTCGTTAGGTTTTGCCACATAGTTTACAAATAGCGTAATCTCTTGATTGTTTTTATACTCTTTACCCAATTTTATATTCAGATGAATTAAATCGCTATACAAATACTCTAATGGAGTTGTATTGTTTTTAGCATCCACCATAAAAACACCTAGTATATCAAAGCCTTTAGCATCAAGTGTAACAGTGCTAACGGGGTAGAAATAAGGTTTTAAGGTAATATATGCCTTGCCATACATATATTGTTTTTCGTAATCAAACTTTACATCCAGTTTGGTGTGTATAATATCTATTAAACGTGTGCGACTTGGTTTATAAGGTATTTCAGGCTCGCTTTCAGAAGGGGTTACCTCCCATCCTTCATCATATTCAATGGCATTAGTATCAAGGGCATATTCGGCTTCTTCAAAATCAGAAACCAGAGCTTCAGCCATTGCTTCATCATTTTTAGTAGTTTTTTTTGAGGTTTTGCAAGCTGCAACAGTAAGGGACACAATGGTAAGTGCCAAGAGTATTTTGCGCATCGGTTTTTTTATCTTTTGAGTTTTGTTGATTTTTGAAAAAATTTAATCCAGATGATAAAGGCAAAAGTAAACGATAAACGCGATTATACCATCACCGAAAAGGATGAACAAATTGAAATAAACGGCGAAGTGGTACAGCCTGATGTATATAGGATTGATGAACACCGTATGCACCTTTTGCTAAACAATACATCGTACAATGTTGAGGTAGCAGGTTTTGATGCCGAAACCAAAACCTATACGGTGAAGGTGAACGGGCAAAAACATACTGTGGCCGTAAAAGACCGCTTTGATATTTTGCTGGAACAAATGGGCATGGCCGACCTAGCAGCCAATAAAGTAAACGACATAAAAGCGCCTATGCCGGGTTTGGTGCTAAAAATGCTGATAGCCGAAGGTGCTGAGTTTAAAAAAGGCGATGCTATTATGATTTTGGAAGCCATGAAAATGGAAAATGTGATAAAAGCGCCCGCCGATGGTGTGGTGAAAGAAATTTTGATTAAAGCTGGCGATAAAGTGGAGAAAAACCAAGTGATGTTGAAGTGCTAATTGGGATTGGCAGGTATTATAACCACAATAAGTAATGATAAAAAAATTGATGACAGCTCTTATAATTTCACTTGCAATAATATTTTTTATTGCGTGTAATAATAAAAGGAAAGAAAAAACGGATGATGAACTTTTTGAGGAGATACTAAACAACCCGAAAATAAATTCAAGAGAGGTGGGCGAACGTGAAGGTATTAAATACTTTCAGGTGATGAAGAATGGAAAAACAGGTTTTAGAGACTTGGATGGAAATATTGTGATTGAGCCAAAGTTTGACAATGCCGAAATGTTTTCAGAAGGTTACTCAGCAGTGGAAATTAATGAGAAATGGGGATTAATTGACGAAACAGGTAAATATATTATTGAGCTTAAATATGATTTTTTGGGTGGCATGCATAATGGTTTATCTAGTTTTAGATTAAATGATAAACATGGTTTTATTGACATTAATGATAATG
Organism: Bacteroidia bacterium; assembly: GCA_037968475.1. Taxonomy (GTDB): domain Bacteria; phylum Bacteroidota; class Bacteroidia; order UBA8524; family UBA8524; genus SB11. Next base: position 145,241 of record JBBKVO010000001.1, on the reverse strand, counting down.
AAAAGATAAAACATGAATACGAGTGGGTGGATGAATTTTCAGAGGGGCTTTGTGCGGCAAGAAATAGTGAGGGAAAACATGGCTATATTGATACAACAGGTAAAGTGATTATTGATTTTAAATACCAATATGCTACCCAATTTAAAAATGGAGTAGCCAAAATACAATTAAATAACTTGTGGGGTAAAATTGATAATACAGGTAAAATAATAGAAGAACCAAAGCACCCTTATGCTACTGATTAAAGTGTCTAAGCTAAAAAATAAAGGGCTTTAAGCCAGCGTAGTAAACCTACAACAAACTTAAAACCCTTTACACAAAAGCAGACAACAACTACAACACGTTGTTTACCTGCTCTTTTATTTTCTCAAGTTCGTCTTTCATCACCACTACCAATTGTTGTATGGCTACGTGGCCTGCTTTTGAACCTATGGTGTTTATTTCGCGACCCATTTCTTGGGCTATAAAACCTAATTTCTTGCCGTTTGGCTCATTGTTCAGCGTATCAATAAAGTACTTACAATGCTGTGTAAGGCGTGATTTTTCTTCGCTAATATCTATCTTCTCCAAATAGTATATCATCTCTTGCTCAAAGCGGTCTTTATCAATCTTTTCATCGTCCAACATGGCATTTAGTTGGTTAGTTATACGCTCGCGCAATAGGGTGATACGTGCACCTTCGTATTTTTCAATCTCAGGTAAACCGTTGTTTATATTGTCTGAAAATTTCGCCAAGTCCGCCCTTAAAGCTTCGCCTTCGTGCAGCCTAAACGTATCAAAACTTTCAAAAGCTTGTTGTATGGTGGTTTGTACCAATGCCAAATCGTCTTCGGTTAGTTCTTCAGCATTTTCTGTATTTATTACCCCTGGAAAAGCCAATACCCTATCGATAATACTTAGCGATTGGCTGCCTAAATCTTTTTGCAATTGCTCTATTTCAGCATACAGTTTTTTAGCAACCTCGCTGTCAATCATAGCCGCATTAGTGCTTTGCAAATTACGCTCGATACTAAGGTATAGCGTGGCTGAACCACGTTCTATCATTTTAGTAAGTTCTTTGCGAAGGGCTATTTCTTTATTTTGTATGCTGCGGGGCAAACGCAGGTTTAGTTCTAAAAATTTACCGTTTAGCGATTTCAGTTCGGCTTTTACAGATATATTATCGTTGGCGGCTTCTGCGCTGCCAAAACCAGTCATAGAGCGTAGTTTCATTCTATCGTTTTAGTTTTTGTTTTGGTGAGTGATACAAGGTATACCCCCACAAATATTAAGAGTATAAATATAACTTTTTCTTTGGTAAGAGAATCTTTTCCTATGGTAAGGGCTAATATGGCAGCAACAACAGGCTGTAGGTATATATAAGAGCCTACCAATGTTGATGGCGCGTGTTGTAATGCCCAAGCATTTAGCAAATAGGTGATAAAAGTAGTGCCCACCAATATAAATATAAAGCAAAACCATACTATTGGGGTAAAGGTTACCCACTCTATTGCACCTAAATTGCCTGCCCCAAAGGGTAACACGATAAGAAAACCGAAAATAAAATTCCATTTGCTTACCGTTATAGGGTTGTATTTGCGAAGGAATTTTTTAACGTATACCAAATACACGGCATAGCTAAGGGCGTTGAGTATGATAAATACATCGCCATACAAGGTGTCTTTGCTAAAGCTGAGGCTTTTACCACCCATTAGCATCATAGCACCAATGGCCGCAAGGGCTATACCACCGGTTTTTATCCAACTAATGCCTTGTCGGTTTACGATGGTGTACATAACAAATACAAAAATGGGGGTAATCATCATTAGCACAGAGGCGTTGATGGGTGTAGTATTGGCCAATCCCTCAAAAAACATAAGCATATTGGCGGCAACACCAAATAGCGCACTTAGGGCAAGACCCGGCAGGTCTTTTCTATCTACTTTTTCGCGAATAAAAAGGCCGTGAAATAATAGAAACAATACTAAAGCACTGCTTACCCGCAATAGTATAAAAGTAAACGGTGTGATATAGGCGGGCATTACCAGTTTTGCTAATGAAAACGTGGCTCCGTATATTACCGATACTATAAAAAGCGAGATATGTACTTTTAGTTGTTTGCCCAAAGCGGGCGCGAAGATAGCAGTTTAGTTTTGATACCTAATTCACCCAAAAAACTATAAATACATGGCCAATTTTAAAGCATTACGCACCTTGCATCATTTGTGTAAAGGTTAGCTCTATAAACTCAGCAGGGTGAATAAGTTGCACGGTTACACTAACTTTCATATACCCGTTCAAAACATCTTCAGCCGTCATGGTGCTGCCCAAGCCTACTTGCACTGTATAGGCATCACTAGCTGTTGACCCTAGTAGCCCGCCTTGTTGCCATAAGCCTTGTAAAAAGTTTGAAATGCTTGCTTGTACACTTACCCAAGTTTTCCCGTCGTTTGAAGCAAAGACATAAGATTGTAAGGCTAGTTTAATACTTGTTTCTATGTATATAATTGTGCGGCGCACTTGTATATACCTCCAATCGTTACTATTACCATCAAGTGTTCGTGCGCCCCAAACCATAGTACCTCGGTCGGTAAACTCGCGTATAGCATTAATTGCTTTGCCTAATGCAGGCGCGTTTAAATCGCCTTGCTGTGCATTGGTAATCGCTACTGTTGGGCTAGTTACCCCTATGGCGTTAATGTTTGCAGGTGCATTCCACACACCTTTTGTATTATCAACTATTGTATACAAACCTGCCATAGCTCCGCTAGGGGGTTGTATATTTAGCTTTTGGGCAATGGCAGCAGCTACTGTTTTATAATTGGGTGATGCACTTAGCAAATATTGGCTAATTTGTTGCGTGTTTAGTCCACTTTGCTGCATACTTGCAATGGTGTTAACATTGCTTTCTAGCAAAGCACTTAAAACATCAACATTACTTATTTGGGTATACTGAATATCGGCATCACTAACCAAATTAGTGTTTAAAAAAGGGTAGTAGGCTGCACTATAACCTAGGTTATCTACACCAATACCGTTTCTAAAATCATCTATTACACTGGTTGATAAATCCTGCCAGCCCTTATATACATCAAGTATAGCAAACCTGCTTTTTAGTGTTGCACATTGCAATAGCATAGTATTTACTACGGCACAATACTGCCCTATAGTATCCAGCAAATTGGCATCGGGTACAAGCAACAACGATGCATTATCAATTTTTTCGGCAATAGTTAATCCATTTACAATAGCATCTTGACTAATGGTTGTATTATAATCGCCAATAGAAGTAATATAACACGTCCCTCCCCCATTTAGATAGAACAACTCAACAGCATTGTATAGCAGGTAATTACCTGCACCTACTTCAAGTTTGTACTGGTTTGCACCAATACTAAAATCATAAGGAAGATTATTATTTTCTTCTTTTATTAGAGAAAAAACAGTGTCGGGTGCTCCGCCAAAAAAGGTAGTATACTCTTTTAGACTGGTTATTTGTGTGGGACTATTGGTTAAATCTTTCCCTTGGTAATTTGCCTTTTCAGTATAGCCCACAAATAAGGGTATTGAGGTGGGCACACCCACCATACTGCTAGAGAAAGTATTAACTTCGGTAATATATACTCCGGGGGTTTGTCTATTAGTTGGCATATTGTTTTAGATAGTTTTAGAGAATGCAAAATATACCTTTAGTGGCAGCCTTGCAACACTCTTGTCTAATCTTAAACAATAAAAAATCCCGATTCTACCCACTTGGCTTTCCATATTTGCCACAAACTTTCCATTTCGCCAATATTCATACTATTATCACTGGCAAACTGAATTAAAGATTGGGGTATAGGCTGCTGTTGATTGTTTTGCCTATGGCTTAAAAAGGAATATTGCAAGGGGTTAAGGTTGAATATACCTATTTGGTAGTGCTTGCGGGTAATAGCTAAATAGCTTTTTTGCTGAAAGGGCAACGGCGGGTTTTCGTTTTTATGTACTGCTTGGTAATAATGGTTTACAGGAAATGCAAAAGCAAAAATGTGCAGTATGGGTGCCGTTTTCAAATCAGCATCAGGTGTATTGGCTTCTGCATAAATAATCGATTCCGATTGTGTGGTATCAAATATTTGCAGCAGGCTATACTCTAGCTGAGCTAATTCAATCATAAAATCAGGCCAATCATCACGTTGGTCTGGTGGCAAATTTCTATCGGGGCGAGTTTCTTGCAAATATTGCCCAAAACGCCTGCCTAAATCGGATAACGTATAACTAACCGATGGGTATTGTTGTAAGTATTCATCAGCAAAAGCCTCAAAAAGTTCTTCGCCCAAGGCGTGCTGTAATGCCTTAAACTGCCCTGCCATACAATCGCGCAAACGGGCTATATAACCGCGTTGGTATATGGCCAATCTTTGCCTTCCCGATAAGCGTGTAGATGGTGTGATTATCTTTTCAATATCATCCTGCAAATGCTCAGGCAATAGTGTTGACGGGTGCTCGCCATCGGTACCCAAAGGGGTTACCAAAACGGTTTGCATCCATTGTTGTAAGGTTTTTAATGGAAACGAGGATTCCTGTGCTGCTTTATTAGTCATTGGTAGGCACTATTTGGGGCACGATAAAACTAAGTGGATTTGATACCGTTTGTGGTTCCTGCGTTTGGCGGTATTGATGGTCAAAGTTTTTGGGTAGCCCATTCATAAACTCCTTTGCCTTTAGCAATTCGGCATGGTATTCTTCAAGCGGAGGTATATTACTATCCCACTCCAACAACACCGATGCACCGCCTGTACGTTTCCACGCTAAGCTAAACAGTTCCCATACATCGGGTATTACCTTTCTATCGTGGGTATCAATAATATGTGTTCCACAAAACTGATGGCCTGCTATGTGCATTTGCACCACACGGTCGGCAGGTATTTTATTCAAATACTCAAAAGGGTCAAGGTCGTTATTATAGCAAGTAACAAAAACGTTGTTCACGTCAAGCAACAAACCGCAACCCGTTTCTTCCGTAAGGTATTTAAAAAAATCCCACTCAGGCATGGTAGAATGCTGGAAAGCTAAGTATGCACTAGGGTTTTCCAGTATCAACGGCCTTTCAAGATAGTCTTGCACAGTAAGCACACGTTCGGCTATGTGGGCAAGAGTTTCCTCGTTTAGAGGAACAGGCAAAAGGTCGTGCGTATTGTTTCCCAAAACACCCGTCCAGCATAGATGGTCGCTAATCCATACAGGCTTTATTTCTTTGGCCAATTGTTTCAACTTCTTTAAATAGTCAAAATCTAGCGGGTCGGTACTACCAATAGACATGGATACACCGTGCATCACCACAGGGTAACGTTCGGCTATTTGCTGCACCACTTGTCGTGGTCTTCCGCCGCTATCCATAAAGTTTTCTGATATTATCTCAAACCAATCTACGGGAGGATTATGCTCAAGTATATGATTAAAGTGTACACTGCGCAGGCCAAGCCCTAGCCCTAAATTGGGCAATTTTTGCAGTTGTTGAGTGTATGCTTCTGAGGTTGTCAAAATGCTGTTTTGTTTTTTAGAGTTTGCCAGCTTGCCCCCTCACAGCACAAGGAGGGGGAGCAGGCATGGAATTGTAATTTTCAGTTTTACTCCCAGTGGGATATTTGCGTATTAGCCTTTTTCGGCTTTGTTGCCGCAAATGCCACAAGTATGTTCTTTCTCACCAAAGGTGCAGTTCATATCGCCGCTGCTACCGCAGGCATCAAACGAGCCTAGGGTACGCAACCACCATGTAGGCGGGCCTTCAGGGAAGGGTTGTTTACCAAACTCGCGGCCTTCTTTGGTGAGGCGTTCTTCAAAAAGTTTACGTGCTAATACCCATACGCTTTTGCCTGTGTTTTCGCCTTGTGTGCTAAAACGACCTGCTTGTATTGGTGTGGCACAACTGCCTTTCCATGCGCAATCGTTCATGGCAGGTAAGTCTTGCTCTTCGCCACTGCCATACAAGCCACATCCGCCTTGCCCACGACAGTTGTTTAAGGTATGGCAAACGTGCTGTACGGTAGCACAATAGCCCATACCTGCACAATTGTTTTTACCAAACCTATCGTGGCCTTTGCAAGCATTTAGCCCCATACAGGCGTGCAACTCTATCGGGCTGGGTGTATTGCTGGTATTGTTTGTAGTATTATCACTTGGGGTACCACAGGTGCTGCTACTGCTACCACAAGTATGGTCGAAATATATTTTGTTATACATGGTTTTCTTTTTTTAAATGGTGATGTTGTATAAAAAATTAAAACGCTACTGCTTGACCCGCAATACTACTCATATCAGGCAATGTAGCCATACGTCCCGGTAGGCTTGTTGGCGGGTTTAGGCTTGCAGGTATGGCATTGTACATAGCCAATAGTTGGCTTTTTGCAGTCGTTTCAGGCGAAAACTTATAGTTTTCAAACGTAGGGGCTGCAAAATTGCCATCGGGCAGTTTTAAACCTGTTATATAATCGCACATGGTGCTAAGCATAAACACCATGCCTTTGTGCATACCAAAATTAAATATCTCGCTTTGTTGTGGCAATGGATTGCGATAACAAGCATCCATCAACATATACATATAGGTATATATACCGTTTAGCAGGTTTGATACTGTTTGTATATCGGCAGGGTAACTGGCCGTTGTTGGGTTAACAGGATATGGTTTTATAAAGTACTTGGCATCGTTAATAAAATTGGGCAGTTCATTTCTCAAATCAACAAACTTGCGGTAGTGCGATTCTTCATCGTTTAGTTTGTCATCCGTAGTATAGTCATCAGAAATAGTGCCTTCACCTTGCTCTACAATGGTGTTTATCGCGCGACGTACCGCTTCATTGCTATCAATAATCAACAAATCGCCGCTATCATCAGCATTAGTAAATTTAGGTTTGTGGTATTTATCGTAATACACCGTATCAACATTGTTGTGGGTGTAGTAGTCATTACCGGGCCCTAATTGGGGTTGACCTTCGTATTTTTTATAATCTTCAGGCTTAATATTTTTTTCTATATAATCTAAAATGGTAGCATAAAACTCGCCGATAGATACCCAATGTTCGGGTATGTTATTGGCATTTGGCGGTGGTGTACCACCCGGACTTTCGATGGCTATAAATTGTTTTAACTGATATTCTGAAAAAGAGGCTAAATCAATAGACAATGCAGGAAAACGACCCGGTAGGTTTACAGGCCAACCTTCAGGCGATATGCCCACCAATTTAGGCATACCCACTAGGGCGCGATGTATGTTTGATGATAGAGACATATGTAGCATCTCTTCAATTACTACACTCATTATTGTAGCACCAGCTTTGTTGGCATAAACCATTATCTCAGCCGATTTATCAAGAGCTGCTTGCGCTGCCTCAGCAGCAGGCATACCTGCATTGATAAATGTGTTGGTATAATCAGCTTGTATTTGGTCTTGATTAGGGTTGCGAATGATAGAATAATAGGTGTACAGATAAACTGGGATGGTTGCCATTTCTATATCGATAGCCTGCTGCAATGCTTGCGCTAGCGAATCAGAATCTTTGGCCAGTGTTAAAAGTGGTTTCATAGGTGTTTTTAATAGTTTTTATGATAGTATACCTACATTTTTAAGTACATATCGATAGTTAGCAATAAGCCAAAGTAAACTAGAATATTTAATATATGCAACGAGCTTATGCAATTTAACAACCACATAACTTGCTATAAACTAACATCATATAGGGTGTTTTCACCCTATTGATTTTGGGTGAAAAAATCTAATACTTGAATTTAGAAAAACTAAACACAAGTAATACAAGGCAATACATCAACTAATAAAAAGCTAATTATCTAAAGTACTTTTCTTTTTTATGGGGATTTATGGTAAAAAAAATAAGTTTTAACACCTTATATTTTCTTATCCATAAGAGGCTTAAAATTGTGCATTACTAGTTTTTGCACTAATTACCCAACCAGTTTTTAAACTCTGAGGCACGCTCGCGACTTACAAATGTTTCTTCTTTACCTGTAAAATCAGGTTTTAAGTATAGCTTTAGCTTACCGTTAAACGATAAGTGTATGTCTTTTACTGCCCCTAGTGAAGTTATCACTTTACGATTGGCACGAAAAAAGTGTTTGGGGTTTAGCTGCCCTTCCAATTGCTCAAGCGTATAATCTACAATGTATTTGTGGTTATCGTTTGTTACCAAAAACACCAGTTTATCTTCAGCAAAAAAATAAGCTACATTTTCTATATCAATGGGTATAAGGCGTTGACCTTGTTTTACCAAAAAACGGTTTTTATAATCGTTTTGGCGGCTAAAGTTTTTTACCAACTCGCTAATATCAAATGTAGGTGCGGCGGCGGCTTTTAGCTGGTCGTATTTATCAAAAGCAGCGGCAAGGTCGGTTTTGTTTATCGGTTTCAGCAAATAGTCGATACTGTTTACTTTAAAGGCTTTTATAGCATACTCATCGTATGCAGTAGTAAATATCACAGGGCATTTAATGGTGGTAGCTTCAAATATTTCAAAACTAAGTCCATCAGCCAATTGTATATCCATAAAAGCCAAATCGGGTGCAGCATTTGTGTTGCACCATTCCACAGCAGCCTCTACACTATCCAAAGGGCCCAGTATTTCGGCATTGGGGCGGCATTCTTTTATCAACTGTGCTATACGACGTGCGGCGGGGGCTTCGTCTTCTATTATTACTATCTTCATTCTTTAGTAATCCGTTTTAAGTTTACAGTCTCCTGTTTTAAGTTATCTCACTTTGAAAACCTCATTCAAAAATCTTTATACTTATCTCTTTTATACTTTGCCCTATTCTTTCCGCTAAATGATAAATGATAAATGCCAAATGTAAAATGCTAAACGCTACCCATCGCCAAGCGGCAGTTTCACTATAAAATCATCGGCAGTTTCAAAAATATCTATGCTTTTATTAAATATATAATGAAAGCGATTGATAAGGTTTTGCAAGCCAATTTTGGTGCTGCTTTCTACCGATTTCTTTTTTTGCAGTTTGTTTTTGGTAACCAACATACCTGCATCATCAATATAAATATCAATAAACAAAGGCTTTAAGGCTGAAATTATATTGTGCTTTATAGCATTCTCAACTAGTATTTGCAGTGATAGCGGGGGTATTTGTTTGTTATAATAATTGGGTGGCACATTTATGTGTACGTGCAAATTATCGCCAAAACGTATTTTTTGTAAAAAGAAATAGGCGTCAATACAATCCAACTCCGTTTTTAAGTCCACCGTTTCATCGTCTTTGTATTGCAGCAGATAGCGGTATACACTGCTTAGTTTTTCTACAAATTCAACCGCTTGATCGGAATTTTCGGGGATAATGGTGGCAAGGGTATTGAGACTGTTGAAGAGAAAATGCGGGTTGACTTGGTTTTTTAGTGCTGCAAATTGCGATTGCAGGTTTTCTTGTTTCAATTTCTCAGCATTTAGCAAGGCCAGCTTCCATTGTTTAAAAAGAAATACCGCTTCAGACAATGCTGTGATGATGATGGTGATAATAAGCGAGATAATATTGACATCAAATATAAATTGCCCAATTTTTTCATGAGCACAATCCATCATGTACGTAAAGTAAAAGTACGTTACTGTTGACGATAGCACTATGGTGATAAATACTGTTGCAATAATTTGCACAAAAAACCTGCGGCTGCCGTTCTCTCGCCACGGCATTGTTTTTTCAAGGTAGTTTGATATTATGCTACTAGCACTATATAGTACAGTAGCCATAATAATGGTAAACATAAAAGTATCCCAAAAACCGCCTTCAATATCTTCGTTTTCTGCCGGAGCTTGGTTGGTAAAATAAAACCGTAAAAAATAGTACATGGGCACAAGTATGCCAATGCCCAATATTATGGTGATGTACCCTTTTTGCTTTGCTATTTTTTTTACTAATCCCAAGTTGTCAGTATTTTATTAATTAAGTGATGCGCAGGCCGAAGGCCTGCGCATCACTGTCTTTTTCGTGTTTAAATATAACTATTAAAACTGTAAGCGATAGAACGGTACAGGGAATATACCTATTTGATTAAAGGTTTCAATATTGCCTGTTTTTTGGTTGTACTGACTCGTCAACACGTTTTGTATATTTAGTATGTTTTGTATGTCAATAGCCCACTCATGGGTTACACGTTTACCGTTTTTCTTAAATCCAATTCTTAAATCAGTTCTAAAAAAGTCTTTTTGGCGTGTGGCATAAGCCCTGCTATCGTCATAAACCTCATATCCTAATCTACGACTCTTTTCCAAATCAATAGCTAAATAGCGACGGCCACCTGCATAGGTAACTTTTAGATTTAAGCTAAGTATACCGTTGTTTTTGGTTTTAAACTCGCGGCCAAACAAGGCATTGGCAACAAAATTGCCATTAAAGGCCGTATTGCGCCACTTATTATCACTAGCCAAATACTCGCTATTGTATAACGATACAGTGCCTAAATAGTAAAAGCCTTTATTAAAAAATCGCTCAAGGGTTAACTCAAGCCCGTAGTTACGACCCAAACCTTTGTTTACTAAACTATCCTGATTAGGAAAACCAAAATCAGCTCCAAAATTAACCGTACTGTATGTGCTTGGGTTTTGGGTAACGGCTACATTGTTTAGGTATTGGTAGTAGGCTTCTGTTTTAAAACGTACATTTTGGTTTAGCAATACCTCGTACCCGCCTATAAAGTGGTGGCTTTTGGTAAAGTTTAGGTTTTTGTTGGTTTGTATACTTTGTGTGCGTGCATCGTCCAAATAAGTCAACTCTAAGTATACAGGTATGGGCTGCATTTGGCTGTGCAAACCATAACCAAAGCTAAGGCTTTGGCGGGTAGCCAATTTATATTTAAACGAGGCACGCGGCTCTACCGAGCTACTATTATTATAGAACAAATGGTTGAAGTGCAAACCTGCATTTAAGGTAGCTTTTTCGTTTATTTTCCAATTCCAGTTGGCGTATGCTTGCCCCAAGTACATTTCTTTTCCTTTATAATCGTATTGGTGTACCCACGACGAGTAGTTTTGACCAGCCACTGTACTATCAACACGTAAAAAACTATCGTTGGCACCGGCTATAAAACGCGTAGCGATTACCCCAAACTTAAGGCTGTTTTTTGCATTTATTTTTTGGTTGATAAAACTGTGTATTGCATTGCGACCTGAGTAGCTTTCGCGACCGAAACTGCGTATTTTTTGTATTGCCGGATTTAGCGAATCAACAGTAGTGCGGTTACGCTCGCCTGATGCACTGATAACCGTTTTCATATAGCTGTTTTTGCTTAATGATATAGTATGTACCAAACCTGTAGCAAACATACCGCTGTTAAAATCTAAATCTTGTGGGCTGCTTAGTTTAGCTATCTCTTCGTGTGTTTTTTTACTGTCGTTAATATTAGTTCCACTTAGGCCACCAATAGCAAACGCACTAAAATTACCCGCACGGGTTTTGCCAAAATTTAGTTTCATGGTAAGGTCTTGCCAGCGCGGTGCGCCGCTGCCACCAAAATCAAAACCCATCGAGCTTAAAAAATCGAGCGTGCTATACCTGTAATTCACCAAAAACGATGATTTTGATTTTTTAATAGGGCCTTCGGCCATAAACTCTACTCCGCTAAAACCAATTTGACCTGTATACTCCATCTTCTCGTTATTGCCGTCGCGCATTTTCAAATCAAACACGCCCGAAAGCGCATTACCATACTCGGTAGGGAAAGCACCCGTTATAAAATCAGAATTGGCCAGTGTATTATTATTTAAAATACTAACGGGGCCACCGTTTGCCCCTTGATTACCAAAGTGATTGGGGTTAGGTATATCTACGCCCTCCAATCGCCAAAGCAAACCCAATGGAGAGTTTCCGCGTATCACAATATCATTGCGTTGGTCGTTACCACCGCCTGCTACCCCTGCAAAGTTGGTAGCCATACGGCTAGGGTCGCCCAAGCCACCCGCATAGCGTTGTGTTTGGTCGATAGTAAACGAGCGTCCACTCACCATCACCAACTCATTATTGGTTTTGCTGGGGTCGCTTTTAGCCGTTATCACTACTTCGGTTGCGGCAACAATATCTTCCTCCATCGTAATTTTTAATACTACCTCTTTGGCCGAGTTTACTATAACATCGGGTATTACCACCTCTTTGTAGCCCGTGTAGGTAATACGTATAGTTTGCCTGCCCAATGGCACGCCTGTGATACGAAAATTACCATCAACATCGGTACTTGCACCCATTATAGGGGTAGTGTTTAGCAGCGTTACGGCAGCACCAATCAACTCGCCATTGGTTTCCTTGTCGATAACCGTCCCGCGAATGGTTTGCGTTAGCTGTGCCTGTGTGGTAAAAGAAAAGCAGATAATTAATACAACAGTGTTCAGTAGTTTTTTCATTAGTTTGGTTAATTGTAATATCAGAGGCAAAATTGCGGTACACTATCGTAACTGAAAATAACAGAGCGACGAACTGTATTATTTTATGTGTGAACTGTATTTAATGAAGCTGAACCGTTTGACCTTTCATCGAAAAAAGAAGATGAGGTGTAACATTTTAATACTTAAGCGCGTACCTTTACTATAACCTATACTTGTATGAAAACGTACCTATTGCTTTTTATGCTATGCGCAGGCTTTGCATTGCAAGCCCAAACCCCACACAGCATTGCAACACTGCAACGCAAAAGCAATTTGAAATTTACATTAGGCACTGCGGGTAAACAGTTTTCACAAACACCATTTTTTCTTAATAACAGAGGCTTTTTAGGTTTTGAATACGAGAGGCATTTAGAAGGAAGGCATACGCTAACAGTGGGTGTATCAGCATACCACATCAGGTATCCGTATACCAATGGCAGCTTTGTTTCTAACGTGTTATATGTTGATATGGGCTACCGCTATTATATGTTGAGATGGAATGGAAAGCGCCCCTTTAATGGATTATACACAGGTATAGGAATATCCAGCTACTTTGGCAAAGGAAAAGAAATTGAAAACGGAATTACCAAATACAGGGTTAGTAATAATGATATATACCCACACCTAAAAATAGGGGCGCAAACTTCTTTTTTGCGACGTTTTACACTTGATGTTGAGGGCAGGTATAATTTACAATCATACTCATTAATAGGTTACAACAGATATTTTAATAGAAATTCCTTTAGCACCACATTACGCATAGGCTATACGTTTTAAATTCATTCTTCAATTGCACTAAACACAAGATAAACAGCTATTTGCACATTAGTGGTAATGGTATTTTATGGGCTATAGGGGTTAATTTTACACTGTATTAACCTAAATTAACATTACTTTGTAACCTATACCATGAGTGCAAAACCCACAGAAACCCACATACACCTAGGCAAAAACCCACTAAGCAAATACCAAGAGTATTTGGGCGAGTTTGTATATGGCGGCATTGACGGCTGTGTAACCACCTTTGCTGTTGTGGCCGGTGCTGCGGGCGCAAATTTGGGTAGCAATGTAATTTTGATATTGGGCTTTGCCAACCTGTTTGCCGATGGTTTTGCCATGAGTGTAGGCAGCTACCTAAGCGCAAAAGCCGAACAAGAAAACTACAATAAACACAAACGCCACGAGTATTGGGAAATTGATAATTTTAGAGAAAAAGAAATAGAAGAGATACGCGAAATATACCAAGCCAAAGGTTTTGAAGGCGAACTGCTTGAAAAAGCCATAGAGGTGATAACAGCAGATAAAGACCGCTGGGTAGAAGTGATGATGAAAGAAGAACTGGAGATGTTTGAAAGCGGAAAAGCCCCCATACAATCAGGTTTAATGACTTTTATCTCGTTTGTTATTGTAGGGTTTATACCCATTTTGGCCTACGTAGCCGATTTTGCTTTTGATATGCAATTGGGCGATAACGCCTTTATATGGTCGGCAGCACTTACCGCCTTTGGGTTTATTACCATTGGCTATCTCAAATCAATAGTAAACCACACCAGCAAGCGCAAAGGCATACTCGAAACCCTTATACTGGGCACTATAGCCGCACTTGTAGCCTACTTTTTAGGCGATTTTTTAGAAGGCATACTTAGATAGTCTCCTTCGCACACACAATAAAATCAAGGTATTTGCAAAAAATGCAAATTTAAAACCCTGCCTTAGTAGTATTTACTTTCCTTCACTTTCAGCACAGCCATAGGTTTGTATTATTAATTTTTACAATTATGAAAAAACTGAAATTTAGTAAAGATGAAGGGACAGAGTTTTACCAAGCCCTTAACCGCCGCATACATACCTATTTTCAAGAAAACAATTTATCGTTTAGAGGCAGCCCTTTAATGAATTTTAAAATTGCCCTCTATTTTGGACTTGTAGGAGTGTTTTATATTTTAATGCTTAATGCTCCTTCAATACCGTTTTTCTATACGTTCTATTTAGCCATGTGTTTGTTTGTGCTGCTCACCGCCTTTAATGTATCACACGATGCGGCACACGGCGTGGCCGTAAAAAACAAAAAGCTGAATGATTTTTTGTTTGAACTTAGTTTTAATCTACAAGGCAACAATGCCTTTATCTGGAGAAAATACCACAACGAATCGCACCACCTGTATACCAATATAGAAGGCAGCGATATTGATGTGCTGCACAACCCTCTACTACGAATGACAGATACCCAAGAGTTAAAATGGTATCACCGTTATCAAATCTATTATGCTCCGTTTCTATACCTATTATACTCGCTCAATTGGTTTCTGTTTCGCGAAACCCTTATGGCAATTGGTTTTAGTAGCCGCACCATACAAATAAAAATTCCTGCAAAAGAAGTAGCCAAGCTGTTTTTCTTTAAACTGGTATACCTAGGCTTAATGCTGGCTTTGCCAATGTGGCTGTTACCTTTTGCTTGGCAACACGTTTTGTGGGCATTTTTGCTCAATCATGCCATGGTATCAATAGTTTTTACATCGGTTTTGGGTGTATCGCATCTTTCTGATAGAGTGCAGCATCCTTTGCCCGATGAAAACGGAAAACTAAACATGAGCTGGCCAAAACTGCAAATGGTTACCAGTGCCGATTATAACTCGTCGAGCGTATTTTTTAACTGGACTTTGGGTGGATTTAATGCCCATGCCCTGCACCACTTGCTACCCAATATTTGCCATATACACTACCTTAAAATTGTGCCCATTTTTAGGCAAACCGCTAAAGAATTTGGTATTGAGTATATAGAAACTCCCTACTACCAAGCACTGCAATCGCATTTTAGGTTTTTAAAAAAGATGGGCAATGCAAGTAGTAATTAATAAACCCCGCTTTGCCAAAAATGCTTCTGAAGAGGCAATTTTTCGCGCCATTTGCAAAGAGGTAAACGGATTTATCTCACAGCAAAAAAACACCTCAAAAAAGGGTTTAGTACTAAAAGCAATAGTATTTAGTGTACTATTTGCAGGCAGCTATGCCGCTATATTGCTGGCTCAAAACTTTTTGGTGCTGCTAATAGCCTACGTTATGCTAGGTTTTACATTAGTACTACTGGGCTTAAACTTTGCCCACGATTTTGCACACAATACTATCTTCAAATCAAAAAAAATAAACAATACCTTTTTTGAGGGACTATTTATGCTAATGGGCATTAACGGCTATTTATGGAAAAAACGCCATACCCATTCGCACCACAACTACCCCAATACCGAAGGGTATGATGTTGATGTTGAATTGGGCAGCATTGTGCATTTATCGGCCAATAAAACACCAAAAAAGCACCATAAGTGGCAATATTTATACGCCCCTGTATTGTATAGCATATATACGTTGTACTGGGTGTTGTATAAAGATTTTGTGCTGTTTTTTCAGAAACAACACGCCAACCTCACCTTTGCAAAGCACGACACGAAAGAAACCGTGAAACTGTGGCTGTTTAAGGCTATTTACTTGACTTATATAATAGCTATACCTCTATTGGTTTCCCCACTTTCGGCAGGGCAAGTGTTGTTGGCTTTCTTGGTTTTCCATGCTGTGGCAGCGTGGTTGTTATTATTTACATTTTTAATTACCCACCACGTAGAAGCAACGCAATATTTTAGCGAACACGATAATATACTTAGCAGTTCGTCGTGGTTACTGCACCAAGTACAAAGCTCAAACGATTTTCACCCTTTTAGCCCTACGGCTAATTATATTTTTGGTGGATTTAATTGCCATGTAGCACACCATCTGTTTCCTAATGTATGTCATGTACATTACCCTGCCATTAGCAAAATAATTTATAAAACCTTGCTGCAAAACGGCATAGTACCCAATAAAACCACCTTTGTTGGGGGTATACAATCACACATCAGGTTACTAAAAAATATGGGAATAGCAAAAGCAGCTTAGATAACCAAATCACTTTTTAGCCCCTTACTCTAAACTATAATGTTTATCATTATCTATATGTGTAAACAATTTTACACACCTACAAAGGCCTATATATAATGGGTTTTGAGTTTGCACCGTATGTTATCAACAGAGTTATAAACATAAATATTTCTAAACAGAAATAAAAATGATTACTAATTTGAGAAAAACAGAAATGTTTCACATAAATTTGTAAACAAAAATGGTAAAATGATGGAAAACCTTAGCAACGTTTATAAAGAGATTGCCCACAAGAAAGGTCTAACCCTGCAAGAAGTAAGTAATAAGCTAAATATGAGCTATCAAAACCTAAACCGCTTGCTCACAGCTAACGACATAAAATACTCGCAGGCAAAAAAATTGGCCGATGCAATTGACGAGCCTATAGAAACTTTGCTTGATGTTTTTTCTGAAAGGCACGAAGGCCCCAAGCCAAAACCTTATATTGAGCAAAACCTACACGGTATAGCTGCCGAGCCACAAATACCGTATTATAATATTGATGTTACGGCATCAGCATTTCCTGTTTTTGCTGATGAGCGTGAAGAGCCTGAGTATTTTATCTCGATACCTGCTTTTAAAGATTGTGATTTTGCTGTGCCCATATATGGCGATAGTATGTATCCCAAAATAAAAAACGGATATATTGTGGCTGTAAAAGAAGTGAAAAACAAGGCCATTATTTTGTATGGCGAGATATACCTTGTGGTTACTGATGATTATCGCACGGTGAAATATATACGCAAACATCCATCACAAAAAGAATTGATATTGCTGTGTAGCGAAAATCCTTCTTTTGATGATGTAGAAATACCCATAGATTCTATTTTGCGCTTGTTTAAGGTGCGTGGGCAAATCTCTATTAATGTGAATTAGTATTTTAGTCAATTATAAACAATAGAAAAGCCCTGTTTACAGGACTTTTCTATTGTAATATGTGTTAGTATCGATTAATAATCACCATAATCTTCATCACCACCACCGTAATAATCAGAGCTATAATCAAAAGCATTTGTAAGAATATTCAGCATTTTCTCTTTAAGTAATACGGTAAATTGTCTTTCTATATTAGTCTCATCATCTTCACGAATCCGTATACCCGATGAATAAAACAAGGTGGATGTATTTACTTTTGCACTGTCAGCAGGTTGCAAACCAACAAATGCCAGTTTCCATGTTTTGCTTTCTTCTTGCTTGTATTTATACAGGTATGCATAGCCTTTGTGGTTTTCAAACTCAACATAGCGTTTGCTTAGCAGGGTTATGGTATCCAGTTTTTCATAGCGACTGTTTAAATTGTTTTCAAGCATAACCCTTGTCATACTATCTTGGTTGATGTATTTAGCGGGGAATTTTTCAAGTTTACCGGCATCTTCCAAAGCCTCGTACAAGGCTGTACGCCAACCTGTTTTATGGGCTATTTCTTTCCAAACTGTATCAGGCACATCGTAGCCTTTTTTCATCATTTTTAAAGCTATGCCTAAACGTATTTTGTTGTTTTGCAATTGCAGCACTTTGCCAAGAAAGTCTTTTACATTATTATCAGTAGTATAGTAAGGCAACAACACGGTAGCCAAATTACCTAAGTAACTATTATAGTTGCTGCTACTGTATCGGTTATTTTGTGTTTGATATGGATTGTAATAACTACGACTATTGTATGAGTTGTAACTGTCATACTCCTTATCATCTTCTACTTCAGTTGATGTATTGCGTTTCAACTCATTTTTGGCTTCAATTTTTAGTGTGGGTAAAAACGCTTTGTATTGCTCGGTTTTCACGGCATTGCTATCCACTAAATCGGCCAATACATCCACTATTTTTTCTTTGTACTCTTCTAGCTGAAACAGAGCGAATAAATCAGGGAAAAAAGTTGAAGCCAATTGCACGCTATCCGTCATTCCCCAAAATAGCGAATTGATTTCGTAGTCGCTACCCAATGGGGTTTCAGCCAATATTAACTCTTTAAAGGCTTTATATGATGCTTCAGTTTCAATATTTATAAGTGTTTTTAATGCAGCTACTTGAAACGAAAGCGTATCGCCTGCTTTTTTATATAAGTTACTTAGGTAAGCTACGTTTTCTTGTGTTTTTATATTCCACAATTCTTCAATCATTCCCGATTTATAGTCGAAATAATCTTTATTTTCGGGTTGTAGCGTATCAATAGCAGTAGTCCAAAATTTATAGTCTCTCTCTTTTACCCATACCGAACGTAGCGATTTATGGGCTTCGGCACGTGTAGCACTATCGCTACTGTGTAAATCATCCAATATCAATTTTGCATTATTACCAAAAAGGTATTCACCTATGGCTGTATCTTTTGGAGTAAAGGTTTCATAAAAATTAGTGATAAAAGGAGCTGGACCAAGTTTATGATTATATAACGCTGAAAGATTATATACTACTGCACCACGCTGCATGGTACGTTGTTTCACAGCATAGGTACAACCTGTATCAGTATAGTCAATATCTAAAATATTGAACCCATTTTTGGTATAGAATTTTTTGTTTAAAATAATGTACGAGCTATCGGGATTAGTGTTGCTGCGTATTTCATCCCAATATTCTGCACTGTCTTTAAAGCGTACATATTTACCATAACGGGTATAGTTTACTGATACTGCTTCGTTTGATTTTTTATTTTCTAAAAATACCTTGTTCTCGCGAAGGGTTAGGTAGGGTTTATCTTTTGCTTTAAAGCGGCTTAGTTTGCGAAGCAATTGCTCAAAAGCATTTTTTTGTGATGTGGTACTCACAGTAAAGTGCAATAGAGTATCGGTGTACTCTTCAAATACAGGTGCCGGGACTGTAGCAAAAGTGATAGATTTTACAAACTTATCGGCATCGGTACTATCGCTTTTATATTTTGCAGATAGTATGTATAAAAAGCTGCGGTTGGTAATGTAGCGTACACGCATATTATTGTTTTCATCTATACTATAACGGGCATCAACAATGTGCCTTTCACCTTCTTTGCTTTGTGTGCGTTCTAATTCAGTATAGTAGTTGGCATCGCTAAAGTTAAATATCTCTTTTTCTATCAGTAGCGAATCACTAATGGTGTTTTTTCCACTATTATACAGATTGGCTTTTTGTATGCTGTATGTATTACCATTGCTAAAATCAATGGCGGTAAGTGGCTCAGTATTCAGGTAAGTACCTATTAGGCTGGTATCGCCATAAAACAAAGGTTTGTGTGGCATTAGCGCGCTATAATACCCATCGGCTGATGTATATGCTTGCCAGTTGGTAGCAGAAGGTATATTTAGCTTTATTGATTTGAAGAATTTATCGGCTTCTTTGTTTTCAGCAAAATCAGATGTTCCACCAAGTTTAAATATAAATACCTCTTCGGGGGTAATAAGTATTTCATAGCGTTGTATATCTCCTCTACGGGTAAGAGTAGTAATACTATACCCGTTATAGCCTTGCACTGTAATTTTTTTCTGCTTTTGTATTTTGCCGGGTATGTTCTCGTACAATAAGCTATCAATGCTTTTTTGTATGTACTTTTCATCTTGCTCTAACTCACGACCATATGTTTTTATACGTGTAACAGTATAGTATGCTCCGTTGGCCATATCGGGATGAAAATAACTGCGGGTGTTTCCAAAGCCCGCCAACTCATACATTCTACCCGGTAGGTCTACCGAGAAGTATTCATCAAACGACTTTTGGATTTCAAATTTCTTTTGTATTACAATTTCATCAATCTTACGTTTTTGTTTAGTGTCTCTTTCGCCACGTGTTACAGAACGAAGGGTATAGCCTTTTTCGCGCAAAAATTCTATAACTCCTTTTTCACCCGGTAGGTGCGATGCTCCCATACCTGCAAACAAACTAAGGTTAGCCGTTTTCATTATACTATCCATACGCTCAGCCATTTTTGCATTACGGCGGTACAGCATATACTCTAAATAACCCGACGTGCCATCTTCTTTGTTTAGCGAATCAAGCATATCCAAATCACCACGGCGGTAAGCATCTTCCAAAGCATCGCCATAGCTCATTGCATCTTCATCGTAGTAGTAATTATCTTTTTTGTATTTCGCTTCTTCCCTTTGTGCACTTTCTGCTTCCTCAAGGTTTAGCATCAACTCGGCCATATTTTCAAGGCCTGTGGTTCTCTTTTTTAGTTTTTTTCCTGCCTGAAAAATGTACAAATCTAAATAGGTGTCTTCTTCAAAATTACCTGTATAGCCTTGACTACGGAACAGATAATAGTTGATAAGGCTGGGGTCGCTGCGCAAAGCACTCATTATAGCTTCTTTTCGTTCATCTTCTTTGCCTTTTTCTTTCTTCCAATACGAACCTGCAAGCCCATCGCTCAAAAAAGTATAAGGGTCGTAGGCAAGCATATCATCCACCCAAGTTTCGGGGTGAATTTCTAATGCCACCATATCAACATTGTTTAAGGCGGTAAAAAACGAATCGCCCAAGTGAAAGGCCAGTTTGCTGCTAACGTGCATTGTACCGTATAAGTACGATGGTTTTTGCAGCCCATTACCCGTAATTTCCCAAAGCAAACCTTGGTATTTTTTTTGGGCTGTGGCAGAAAATAAAATAAGAAATGTGGCAACAAATAAGAGCAGCGATTTTTTCATAGTATGCTGATGTGTGGAAATGGTTTTTTTAAGGTATGCAAAATATACTAAAATGTAGGTATTGACAATACTTGTGTGCTTTTTGATAGAATATTGATTTTAAATTCTAAGCTCTAAAACCGATATTTAAAATATTACATAGGCTACCAAACAGTATATAACAATTGAAACATAAGTAAAACTATTAATATATTAATGCTACTAATTAGGAAATAACAACCACATTTTAACTCTTTTACTATTAAAACAGGTAATTCTGTGGGGGTGTTTTCACCCAAAAATTAATTATTTACTATTTTTTAATACGCTAACCTGTTGGTTTTTAAAAAAATGTATATATAATTGTATAGTTCTTATCAGTAAATGCATTGCAATCCAAAAAAACAATCGCTACACATTGTTAAAGTATTAACCACCCCATTGGGTTGGCTAAACCTCATCGGGTATTTGTATGTAGCTTGTACACTGTATTCTATGTATTGTCTGTTAATTGCTAAAATGCAAATTTTATAAAACAACTATCAAATACATACTACTATGGCAATCGACACCACCCCATCAACAGTAGCCACCAACGCGTTGCAGGCTATTCCTTTTTCATCACTTATTGGCGGCCCATTACAGGCAGCTATTCAAGCACAATCTCAAGCCGCTATTACTACTTGGGAGTTTATTAATAACGTAGGTTTAACAGGCCCCGAAGGAGACCGTAAAGCAATTAGCGTGGTTTTCCAATACCAAAAAGGCGGGCAAATGGTAAACCTTGTTGTGCCCTTGCTTGCTATTGTGCCCATCCCTTATATATCAATAGACACTATGACTATTGATTTTACAGCCAATATTTCGGCCTCGTCATCAAGCACAGTAGAAAACACAGAAAGTACTGCTACCGATGTAGGAGGTAGTGCTAGTGTTAGTATTGGATATGGTCCATTTAGTGCTAAAGCTGAATTTAAAGCCAATTACTCTAGTAAAAAGGACTCTAAAGCGACCCAAGATTCAAAATACTCGGTAGAGTATACTATGAATATTCACGTAGGAGCCAGCCAATCGGCCATGCCTGCGGGTTTAGCATCGGTATTAAACATACTAAACTCAAGTATAAACGAAGCTCCAACTACGGGTTCGGTTACTATTAGCCCTGCTACTTTCCAAATAGCAAACGTAAAAGATGCTTCTCAAAATGTTATTATTGTAGTTAAAGACAGCAAAGGCATGGTAGTACAAGGTGTTATAGTAACGGTTGTTCCAGGTAACGTAGCCCTTAAAGCCACAACAACCGCTACTGACTCTAAAACTGATGAAAAAGGAGCAATTAGCTTTAGCATTAGTGTTGAAACACCTGTGGATGCTGATAAATTACCTCTTAGCGTAGATCTTGCTGTTAAAGCAGCAAATGTACCTAATCCTGTTAGTGGCAAAGCTGCTGATGTTACTGCCAATGGCGTAGCTACTATTACAGGCTCATAATTCTGTCATAAATAACAAATACTTTACTCTATAACCGTATGTGGCTTAGGCTGCATACGGTTTCACCTTTACGCTATATATGTCTGTAATCGACAATTCACCCATAAGCCTACAAGCACTTTTAGCGGCAGTATTGCGCGATGTGGCAGCTGCTCAAAACCAATCGAACAAATACTCGGCTAAAGTACTTGCACCACAATATAGGGATGATGAACTATTGCGACAGTTTCCTGTGCCTAATGCTTTTATGGGCGAATTGGAAATTGTACTAAAATTTACTATTGCAGGAGCTGATAATAGTGGTAAAGAAGAAGTGGAGTACATACCCAATGCCCGTTTGTTGTTTCAAAAAGAAACATTAGTGCCCCATTTAAAAAGAATAGCATCACGAAGTGCTCAATTAGTTATCTCATTTTTAGATACAGTAGCCAATATAGCTGATGAAGAAATGAGTAAAAAAATTGATGCTTTACAAAAAGGGGTAGTATCGCCACAGTTTACCGACTATCTGCTAAACGGTATGTTGAATAAGCTGCTGGATAATGAAATTATGGTGGTAAAAAATTGGCAAACATTTTTACCCGATGAAGCCGCTAAACTGCTGTTACAAGTACTAGCCAAAGCATTTTTAAACAATAAAGAGTTTGATTTTGTATTTGCCAAAGGCAAACATTCACGTACTGATATTACCCCCAAGTTTATACATATTGTGCGCAATGAGCTAAAACAGGTGCAACTGCCTAAATACACATCGCAAAATAAAGATAAAATAAAAAGCATTATGCTAAATGTCATTCAACCTGGTGCTGCTCCTTTAAATGATACTTTAGGCAATACAGGCAACGACATTATTAATACTAGCTTTATAGGCTCGCTAACTATAAAGGTAGATATGCGTAACTACAAATGGGTAATAGATATGCAAAACCCCGGTTCTGACACATTATTGCCTGTTAATAACTAAAAACAAAAGCTATGACTACAATAACTACACAAATTAGCGACCTGAAAAAGATTATTGCTGCCCCATTGGTAGCTACTGTGCAAGCTGATGTTTACGCTGCAATTGCTTTTGTAAAATTTATTGAAAAATATGGTTTTGAAAAAAACTCAACTATAACCAAAACGCTTATTGAGAAGGGGTTTGATGCTGTGGCCGATAATAGCAACGGCACATCGCAATTGGGGAAGCTGAAAATGGTTACCTTTTATTACGACTATGAGGTAATTGAAGATGGCAAACCCGTAGTGCGCATAGTAAGAGTAACAATACCTTTTTTATCATTAGTTCCCCTACCCTTGCTGCAAGTAAACGATGCCGAATACCGTTTTGATATACGAATAACAGGTATATACGATAGCTCGGTGGGTATACCCCCTCCACCTGATGGTGAAGCTCCCTCAATATTAAATGCATCAGTAAATCCTGATGATGCTCAATTACCCAAAGTACTTGCAACCTATACTCCTTATACTTCTGAAAATAACCAAAGCGTTTTTGCCCCAAGTATGGTAGCTAATATGAAGGTGAAAATTAATGTACGCCAAGGCGATATACCGGCAGGCATTAGCTCCATGCTTAATATTATTAGCGATAGCACCAGCAGGATAATGAAATAAGAACATTTTTATAGATTATATATAGATATGACTACCAATACAAACGAAACCCCAAAACAACATACGCCTGGTGTGGCTTGCCCCGAATGTGGCTTTTTTATCAGCATGAGTATTGAAGATGTACTTTACAAACAGGGTATAAAATGTGCAGGCTGCGGCTTGGAGATGATGATGAATAGAAATATGTCGAGAGAATCGCTACAGGCATTGCAACAACTGGATGTAGCTATGAAAAACCTTGATGGGCTGAAAAAACAATACAACGACACTAAGTAGTTATTGTTTTTGTACGCCAAGTATGACAACAGCTGCACAGTTAAATGTGCCCGTTCCCCGAAGCGTCCTCGCTTCGGGATAGTACGTTGTAGAGTTTCGCTACAAACAACATTTCGAGTGGACTCGAACAAGATTGAACTTCAAGCGTGGACGCTTGAAGGAATGCCGAAGCTGGTTTTTTCATTTATCATTAAGCAGTTACCAATTAAGGGGGGGACAAATTGAAATCCTTACTCTTCACTTTAGCGACCTCTTTGCACACACGTCCTTCGACAAGCTCTGGACGACAGCTGCACTTTGCTGGCTCAAACGTCAGCTTGTGCCCAAAATAATAGAGCATCCGCTCGGTGGTGCGATTGTCTTTCCTGTACTATCTTTCGCACTCCTTCGACTTCGCAGGATGACAACAGCCGCACTGCTTGCTGTGTCTTGCCAAATTGAGGTTAAATCCCCGTTCCCCGAAGCGTCCTCGCTTCGGGATAGTGAATGGTAGCGTCCCGCTACAAACAAGATTTCGGGTGGAATAAACTTCAAGCGTGGACGCTTGAAGGAACACCGAAGCTGGCATGAGCGTCTGCTCGTGCCGAAAATAATAGAGCGTCCGCTCGGCAGTAAAGTGTTATTGGTTGTTTGTTCATCCCACTGCCCCCTTCGCTTATGCACTTATCCTTCGCTCAGGAGGACAGCCCGCAAGGGCGATAATACAGTGCTATTTTTTTGGTAAATATCTCTTAGAGTAGAATCAGAAGGTCAAAAATTTATTACCTGTTTTTTATGTTTTTCTTAAACCGTACTCCCTTTATTTCACCACTAACTCAATAATTATTTGTTCGCCAATGGCCGCGTTTAGTCGGCTCACTATTTCTTCGCGGGCATATACCAACTCGTTTTTTATAACTGATGAGCTAAGGTATACATACAACTTGCCACGGCGTACATATATTTTATCAGTTTTTTGGGCTATAAGACTGCCTACTGCGTTTTCCCACTCGTTTATTATACGCACCTCGTTTACTTTGCCTTTTAGCTTATAGGCATCAAGCATACTATCAATTACCTCTTTCAGCGGTTTTTCGTTATTGTTCATAATAGTTTAAGCTTGTGTAGCTACTGTAGCCGTTTGTAAATCAAAATAGCAGGGTTGTATGCCCATAGGCTCAAATACTCCTTCTACCCTATCGCGGTGAGTATCGGTTATAAAAATTTGCCCAAAATCATCTGTTGCCACCAATTGCATCAGTTGGGCAGCACGTTGGGCATCCAGTTTCTCAAAAATATCATCCAGCAATAGCAAGGGCAATTTGCCTGTTGCGTTTTTTAAGTATTGGTATTGCGCCAGTTTTAAAGCTATCACAAACGATTTTGTTTGCCCTTGCGATGCGTACTTTTTCACCGCCATACCATCCAGCGTAAATTTCCAATCATCTTTATGTATACCTTTAGTAGTGCGCTCTAAAACTCTATCAGTTTTAAAGGTGTTTTTCATCAAACTCAAAAAATCGGTACCGTGCAGGTGGCTTTCATAGCTTACCCCCGCGTTTTCAGCACCGCCGCTTATCAAAGTGTATTTCTCACTAAAAATGGGTAAAAAATCTTCAAAAAAAACAACTCGTTTTTGGTAGATACTTTGCGCAAGTGGAGCTAGTTGGGCATCGTAAGTATCCAGTAAGTCAAAATCAAATGTGTTTTGTGCAGCAAAATGTTTTAGGGCACGGTTGCGTTGATCAATAAGCCTGTTGTAGTGCTGCAAAGTTTCTAAATACTCTCTATCGGTTTGCGATAGCAACCCATCCATAAACTTGCGACGTTCTTCGCTGTGCTCGTGCACTAGTTGAATATCAAACGGAGTAATAATTACCAAAGGAACCAAACCAATATGGTGCGATAGCTTCTCGTACTCTGCACCGTCTTTCTTTAACGATTTTTTGGTGTTTCGCTTAATGCCCAACTGCACGCTAAACTTTTGCCCCTCGTTTTCGTAATTGCCCGCGCATAAAAAAAAACTCTCGTTGTGGCGTATGTTCTGTTGGTCAGTACTGTTAAAAAAACTTTTACAAAGCGATAGATAATACACCGCGTCCAACACATTGGTTTTGCCCACGCCGTTGCTACCCGTAATACAGTTTATACGATCAAAATCCCACGTTAGTTCCTCGTGGTTTTTAAAATTTATAAGGTGCAGTCGGCGTAGCAACATTAATTGCAAAGTTCGCCCTTTTCGTTCTTAAAAAATCTATCTGTTGATATATAAGCCCTTCCCCCTTTAATATAAAAATTATGCAGTTGGTAAACGTATTGCCCCCATTCGTCATATCTTAATAGTTTTTTATTTTTTATCTGGTGAACATTGTACCAGAAATTATATTGCTATGACTACCGCTTTGACCCACGAGATAGAGATTTCTGTAGATGCCGAATACCAAGCCGAGTTTTCGAACCCTAAAGGAGGCGTATACTTATTTTCGTACCATATACGCATAAGAAACCACAGCGAGTATACTGTGCAGCTACTAAACAGGCATTGGCATATATATGATAGCAACGGGGTACACCGCCAAGTGGACGGCGAAGGCGTAGTGGGGCAACAACCTGTTTTAGAACCGGGCGAAAGCCATTACTATTCATCGGCTTGTAACCTTGAAACTGATATGGGTAAAATGCTAGGCACGTATGATTTTGTACGCCTTGTTGATGAGCACAAATTTTCTGTTATCATACCTGAGTTTAAAATGGTAACTCCTTTTAGATTAAACTAGAAAGCAAATTCATTTTTTTATATACACAGCCTGCCAATTTTTTGGCAGGCTTTTTTTATTCCGTATACGGAAAAACCTCCATAACCACGCCATTGCATATTACTTGATGTATGCTTTTGGTATTGTTTATATCCCTTAGCGGGTTGGCATTTAGCAAAACAATATCAGCACGGTAGCCTATGGCTAGTTTGCCTGTTTTCTTTTCAGGAAAAAACGCGGCTACATTGGTAGTGGCAGTGTTTAGCGCCTGCACGGGCGATAGGCCATAGCGTACATATTGGGCTACCTCGTGGTGTAGCGAGTAGCCATAAAACACGGCATAGTTGCCCGCATCAGTCCCCGCCAATAACGGAATGCCTTTGGCTATTATTTGCTTTAAATTATATTCATAATCCACCTCAAAAGGCCAATACTCTTTTTTGCTCTCTGCAGGTATGGGCTTGCCATATAAACCGTTTAGGTGGTTTGGGTGCGCGCAAGCCAACAATAAAGAGTCGGCAGCGTAGTCCATCCCCATCCCATCATAAGTAGCTTGATATACGGTTATAGTAGGTATAATTTTCACCCCCGTTTGTTTCAGCGTATCCAGCTCGCTATCAGTTAGCTTTTTCATTGGTATATGTGCCAGTGCATCAACCCCTGCCAGCGCACACTCTACCGCATCTTGGCTATGGTCTATATGTGCCAGCACCTTTTTGTTATTTTTGTGTGCCACACGCACTATTTCTTGCATCTGCTCCAAAGTCATAGCATTTTTATTGCTGTGGCGTTGGTATATAATTTTTATATAATCAATAGCAGGGTCGGTAGCTAAATCTTTAGCCCATTGGCGGGCTTCTTTCACACTGGTTATTTGGGCAAGGCTGCCCATATTGGCACCATGCCCACCGGGTACAGTTATGCATGGTCCAGCATTAAATACATTGCCAAAATACCGGGCAAAATTTCCCGGCAACTGCGCCATCTCTTTATATTTTGATGAAAACAAATCACACTGCGTGGTAACACCCGCCCGCAAAGCACTGTGTGTGTTTAGCGAGTATATAACATAGTTTTTACCCACACCGGGGTGGCCTTGCAGGTGCACATGGCAATCAATCAGGCCGGGTATCACGTATTTCCCTTGTGCATCAACCACCGTAGGTGCAGTGTAGTTTAGTTTTTCTGCTGATATATGTTTTATGCGCCCACTATCAACCACCATAATAGCAAAGGGCACAAAGGTTTCGCCATTAAAATATTGCCCGTTGGTTATCAGCATATCAGCCTTTTGCTGGGCAGGCAACAAGGCAGGTAGTATAGTGCAAACAAGAAGTAACAGTTTTTTCATACACCCTAAATTTTTTTAGGTTTAAATATAACCTTTTGGGTCTAAAGATTGTTATACTATGCAAAGCAAACGCTTGGCAAACCATAGCTTCCGTTTCATAAAAAAAACAAATGCCACAGCGCCATTTTAGTACAAATTTTGCATATACAAACCAATATAATACCACCCCTATGGAACAAAAAATAATTGATGCCTACATAGCCTATGTTTTAGAACACGGCGAGCAACCCAAAAGTGTATTTGCCTTTGCCAAAACTTTAGAAATGGAAGAGGGCGAATTTTACAAACACTTTGCATCGTTTGCCACCATAGAAAACCATATACTGCAATGGCTGTTTGCCGAAACCAAAACCAAACTGGAAGCTGATGAGGTTTTTAACGGCTATGGCGCACGCGAAAAAATGATGGCTTTGTTTTATAGCTGGGTAGAGCATACCCGCGACTACCGTAGCTATTTGTTGCTATTGCACCAACGCAACAAAATACACCCACCCGTGCCGCATTATCTTGATGGTATAAAAGACGATTTTAAAACCTTTACCCAAACAATACTTGGCGAAGGAATAAACAACAACGAGGTGGCCGAACGCAAATTTTTATCAGATAAGTATGACGATGGTTTGTGGGTGCAGTTTGCCTTTATACACCAATTTTGGCTGAAAGATGATAGCAAGGATTTTGAGAAAACGGATGCCGCCATTGAAAAATCGCTACACTTGGCTTTTGAGTTGATGAGCAAGGGTGTGCTTGATGCTGCTATTGATTTCGGTAAATTTTTGTTCCAGAACCGTAAAATGTCTTCTAACTAGATGCTTGATATCAGATGTCAGATATCGGGAGTAGAACACCCAAATAAACCTGACATCGGACATCACAACTGAAAACAGTAAACATAAAACTGGAAACTAAAAAATGAAGTATCAAGATAAAATAGCCACTTCAAAAGTTGATAGAACGTTGAAGTTTGTGGGTACGGGGGCAAAAATTGGAGGCAACTATATAAAACACTACGTAAAAAAGGCCT
Organism: Bacteroidia bacterium; assembly: GCA_037968475.1. GTDB lineage: Bacteria > Bacteroidota > Bacteroidia > UBA8524 > UBA8524 > SB11. Next base: position 115,827 of record JBBKVO010000001.1, on the reverse strand, counting down.
TCGACCCTAGTTTGGATAAAGATGAATTGCATAAAGAAAATGCAGAAGATATATACAACTCGCTAAGTCAGCTAAAGGGCAGCGCGCTAAAAGTAGCGCAAATGCTTAGTATGGATAAAGCCATATTGCCCAAAGCTTACAGCGATAAATTTACAATGGCACAATACAGTGCCCCACCGCTTAGTGGCCCTTTGGTGGTAAAAACCTTTACCAAATCGTTTGGCAAAACCCCACAGCAGTTGTTTGATAGTTTTGAGATGAATGCAGGCAATGCTGCTAGCATAGGGCAAGTGCATATAGCCTACAAAGACGGCAAAAAACTTGCTGTTAAAATACAATACCCGGGGGTGAGCGATAGTATTAAAAGCGACCTGCGCATAGTGAAACCCATTGCCCTGCGTATGTTTAATATAACTGAGCAAGAGCTGGCAAAATACATGGTAGAGGTGGAAGAAAAGCTACTGGAGGAAACCGATTATAAACTGGAACTTAAACGCTCGCAGGAAACGGCTGAGCAATGTGGCCATATAGAGGGTTTGCTTTTTCCCAACTATTACCCCCAATACTCGGCCGACCGTATTATTACTATGGATTGGATGGATGGCCAACACCTTAATGAGTTTTTAACCACCAACCCCACGCAAGAAATACGCAATAAAATTGGGCAGGCTTTGTGGAATTTTTACTCTTTTCAAAACCATACGTTGAAATCTATTCACGCCGACCCGCACCCTGGAAATTTTTTGTTTAGTGCCGATGGAACCGTTGGTGTTATTGATTTTGGGTGCATAAAAGTGATACCCGAAACGTTTTATTACGATTATTTTGGGATGATAATACCCGAGGTGAACCAAAACCCTGAAGTGCTTGATACTATTATGCGCCGCATGGAAATTATATACGAGGGCGATAGTGAGCGGCTTCAAAAGCTATATAAAGATACCTTTAGCAATTTAATTGTACACTTAGCACGTCCGCATTTGCAAGAGACTTTTGATTTTGGCGACGATGATTTTATAAACAGCATTTATGCAATGGCCGAAGAGTTGAGCAACAATAAAGAATTGCGCGAAGGTGGCGACGGACGAGGCTCGCGGCACGCACTGTATGTAAACCGTACTATGTTTGGCTTATACAGTATGCTAAACCAGCTAAAAGCCAACATACACACCCAAATGGGCGATTGGAAAAATGCTATAATTGAAAAGCATTTGGAGATGGCTTAATTGAAAGGGTCTTATCCGTATATAGCTTTACAGTTTTAGAAAAAACCTAAAACCTATGAAAGAAAATATGTTTAAGCAATTTGAGTTTTCCGAAGAATTAAAAGAGAAACTTGTATTACTGCTTACTTCACCACGGCAAGTTTGCCAGTTATGATGTTGTTGCCGCGTGTGTATGCAAAATGGTATATACCTGCCGATAGGTTTTGCAGGTCTATTCCAATTTTGTCAGTTCCTTTTTCAATGTGTTTTTTTAGCACCACTTTGCCCTCGTTGTTTATCAGCTCAAAGTCGCTTTCCACTTCATCAGTAGCGGTAATTTGCAGCCAAGTTACATTGTTGCCGGGGTTGGGGTATACATTAAGGTCAAGCTGGGTTTGGGCAAGTGCATTAACCGATGTTGTTTTATCCAGTATATAGCACAGTTGGTTGTTGCTTGTGTCTTTCTCTTTGGCTATGTTGGTTATCAGCACGCACATATCAAGCGGTAGCTGCCCCACTAATGGAATGAAACGTTTGGGCGAAGCAGTAACCACTAATGAGTCGTTTGGAGGTATGCTATCCGTAAACTCTTTGTAGGTATACAAGCTGCCTTTTACAAACCAGTTTACTTTAAAACCAACTATGGGGTATTCGCCTTGGTTGTGTATCAGTGCCGATAGTTCAACACTATCTTTTCCTTTAAATACAAGGGGTGAAATAATGCGTTTTACAGTACCATCAGGCAAAGCCTCGTATACACTTTCTGAAAATCCGTCGCCTTTGCCACCTTTAAAAATGGTGCGTGTATCGGTTACACTTCCATTAGCACTACCATCGCCTGCGCCACCGCTAAGTTTTCCATTTTGGGTGTATAGGGCGTTAGAAAATCCATCGCCGCCTCCGCCTTTTAGTGTAGCATATTGGGCAAACAGTCCGTTGGCACTGCCATCGCCCAAGCCACCCGCCATTGTGGCGTTTTGTTGGTAGGTGTAGCTGCTGCCGCCATTGCCTGTGCCGCCTTGCATGGTGGCGTATTGCAAATAGCTGCTATTATCTTGTCCATCGCCTTTGCCGCCTATATATATGTTTTTACCGTTAATGGTAATGTGTACGGTATCTGTAGCTGCGCAACCTTTGTTGTAGGCTATAGCACTATAGTTGCCTGTGGCAAATACATTGGCGTAACTGTTGTTTTTTGTGCCTGTGCTCCACAATAGCGAGTCGTAGTTGCTTGATGTGGTGGCGTGTATAGAGTAGCCATAGTATGCCGATGTATCATTGCCCAGCGATAGGGTAATAAGGGCATCGGCAGGATTATCCAGTGCGTATGCTGCCAAGTGCAGGGCTTGGATAGAATCGCCCGCTACCTCAAACTTGCCGCCTATATACAGTTGTTTGTTGTAGGTGTGCATGGCATAAAAATCAGGAGTGTAGGGACTGCTAAATCTTTTAATGCCGCTGCCTGTACCTGCCCAGCCATAGCTGGGGTTGTAGCGCAAAACATTGCTGACATTGTTGCCACTAATTTGGCTAATACCTATTGCGGTGAGGTAGGTGGTGCTATCCTGTGCGTGGTATATACTGTTGATGCCATATACCGAGCCTGATAGTTTGCCGTAATCTTTCCATATAGTGCCATCCCAAACGGCGTAGCCTGTGCTGCTGTATGATGGGCCACTAATATTAGGAATGCTGCCAGTGGTGGTAATCCACAACTCGCCCGTGTGCGGGTGCACTGCTATATTTTGCGGTGATGAATACAAGCCTGCACCTACGGTGCGCCATGTACTATTATCATATCGGGCTATGTATTTGTGGGTGTTGCCGTTTATGGTGTTAAAAAAACCTTCTACGTACAAAATGCTATCTTGGTATACGGTAAAGTTTTCAACCTCGCCGTCGGGGTCACCCATGGCATTCCACGTTGTTCCGTCCCAGTAGGCAAGGTTGTTGGCTGCTACCCCGCCAATGCTTGTAAAATAACCGCCTACTACTATTTTGTTGCCCACTTTTGCCACACAGTTTATGTATTGGTATATGGTGCCCAAACCTGCTGTGCCCAGCTTAAACCATGTTTTGCTGTTTTCGTTATAGCCAATAATGCCTGCAAAGTTGTAGGGCGACATGGCTTTTATAAACCTACCCCCTAGTATGTAGGTGCTGTCATCAAGGCATACAATGCCGTTTACTTGCGTTACTCCGCCTGATGATTGTAAATCAATATTCATGGCCGTAACCGTGCCGTTACTGTCAATACGTGCCCAGCCGTTACTTTCTATACCGCCAAGGCTTCTAAAATTGCCGCCTACCAGCAGGTTTCCTTTTTTATCTTTAGTAAAGGTTTTTATTAGGGTGTTGCTGTTTAGCAAATCAAGCCCATGCCCCACGGGTTCCCATTTGCTACCGTCCCAAGCGGCTAGGTTAAATGTTTTAATGCTCGAGTCGCACTCGCTAAAATCGCCCGCTACGTATAGCTTGCCTTGCCAACGCACCATTGCCGATATATCTAGCCCAGTGGTGATACCTCCGTTTAGCTCCATCAGCGAGTCTAAACCTCTGTCAAACCGTGCAATTCGGTTGGCTTCTGATAGGTTGCCTGCTCCAATGCCTCGGGCAAATGCCCCACCGTAAAAAACGGATTGGGTGGTGCTATCGTAATAGGTTTGGTAGGTAAGCGCACTAAAACTACCAAAATTGTATGACCACTTACCATTTTTGTATCGTGCAATGCCGTTTTGCCTTCGGTTGGCAACGGGTGCATTTTGCAAATAGCCCACATAGCCACCTGCATATAGCGAACTATCGGCAGGGTTGTAGGCAAGTGTATAGGGTATACCACGTGATGGTGTGGTGCCGTTGTAGGCGCGCAAACCTGTACCCGCAGTATCCCAGCCGCGCCCTGTTTTCCATGAGGCTACACCAAAATATTGGTTGCTATTGCCTATGGTAGTAAAATTGCCGCCTACAAATACCTCGCCCGTGGGCGAAATAGCTAAACCACAAATGGGTATCCATGTGCTTTGGTAAGTTTGTATAAAATCGGCAAGACCGCTGCCCACGCTATCCCATCGGTGTGTTTTTAAGTAAAAACGAGCAATGTTTCTTACAGGTATTGTTTTGGCTGAGTCTTTTACTTCGGTAAACCTGCCCAATACATAAAGGGTATCTTGATATACCGCCATTTTTTGCACATGGTTTAGCCCACTGGTTACGCCAAGGCCAATAGGCTCGTATTTTTGAGTGCTAAGGTTAAGTTTTACTATGCAGGGGCTACCTACCGTTGTGGTAAACCTGCCGCCTATAATAAGGTTGCCATCGCCATCGGCTATCATAGTATTAAAGGTAGCGGCTGAACCTGTGAAGGGAAAGGCAGGGCCTATGGCTTCCCAATATTTTCCGTTCCATTTGTTTACTACTGATATGGAGGGTACGCCGCCTGTAAGTTTTACGCCAATGGGGCTTTCAAACAAGCAGTACACACCATCGGTTTTGGCTACCATGGCAATAATGCGGCTGGTTTGTGCCACGCCATTGCCCACAAAGGTGGTGCGCCAGCAGGTATCATTACCCGGGTAAAAACATTGCTGCGCTGTTGCTGTAACAAAAACTACCAGCCATAAACACAGAAAAAAGAATAGCTTTTTCATAGTGGGTAGCCTTATGGTTTGCGTACTCCGCGGCCGCCTGTTGGGTATGGGAAATAGTTGTAACCTGTTGGTGTTCCACTTGGCCCTGTTGGTTCAGTCAAGTTATAGGGGTCGTAATATTTATTATACCCATCTTCAGTCCCTCGGTAATATACTACGTGTTCGTAAGTATTACTTTCTGAAAACGAAGCGGGTATTATGTAGGCGTTTACTCCTATATTTCTTAACTCCCACGTGGAGTTGGGTGAATAAGATGACCCCGAAAAGGTATTTGTATCGCTGATGCTTACGGTTATTTCGTAGGCGTTGTCCGTCATGTTTAGTATGCCATAAAACGAGGCATTTGAGGTGATGCGATTGGTGGTAGAATCAGCAGCAAAACCGCATCGCCTTAATTTGAAGGTATTGGGTGCGCTGTAATGGCGTTTTAATCTTTCGTTGGGAGTTTTAAGATTGGTAAAAACAGTGTCGTTTAAATATAGAAGATTAGTACTTGATAGCACATTTATACCTGCGGCAGTCTCATTCTCCACAGGGTATAAAGGGCCACGGCAAGCTTTTACATATTGCAATTCAGTCATTAAGCTAAGTCCTGCCCAGCCTAAATAACGAGCAAGGGTATATGGAGTCATTACGGCGGGGTGATTTTCATAGCCTGCTTCGCAAGTAAACTCAAGGCCATTGGCTGTATTTGTACCTATAATATCAACAGTGTCTTGATACGTAGTGGTGTTATGGTATCTAAAAGGGTTGCCAAAACAACCTAATCGATTAAGTATATTTATATCCGTATTAATGGAGTTAAAATAGGCAACAAGTTGCTCGTTGCTCACCTCGTGTTTCATACAATAAAAGGCATCGTACCCTTTGGGGAAGCCCGCAGGTATGCCCTTGTTTGAGAGGTATGAGTAAACATAAAAGCCATTTTTAATCTCGCTTTCTGATGTAATCTGTATGGGCTGATAAGTAGGGAATTGACTATTACTTGGCGCATTTTGATAAAGCACTAGGTCTTCTATAAGGTCGTCCTCTTTATTGGTTACCGGTGCGCCTACATAAAAACTGCCCTGTGGCACATATACCATTTCTATAGCAAATACTTTAAAATCAGGAAAAAGACCAACAACATTGGTTACTTCAAAACTTACTTCGGTAGGCAATACATTGCCTATGCTATCGGTATTAAAACGAACATAAAAACCAAGTTCATCAAACGGCACGGGTTCTTTGGTTTCAAGCACACCACTTGTAGCGGTTGAGTTCTTTTTTATTAGCGCGTGTTGCCAACGGGGTTGGTTTACGGTGCGGTATTTGGCAAATACCCAAGCCGCATCATGAAAATCGGCCGTTTGCCTCCATGCGTTTTCCCACGATATTTTAAAACTTACCTTTTTAGTAGTTTTATTGTATTTTACATCTTCTACCTTAATGTTGTTTGCCGATAGGCTCAGTGCCATTGCAAACAGGGCGATAAAAAGAAGGGCTTTTTTCATGATTTTTTTTAGGGTGATTTTAAAATTGTGTACGCGTTAATTTTTTTGGTGCGGTATGCTGCTTTTTTATCCCCTTGCGAAAACTATTGGTGCAAAGGGAAAAAAGTGAGTAAAGCATTCACCTTTTAGTTAACACACACAAGCACAAAGTAAGCACCTATAAAGGTCAAATTTTGCCGTATCTATTGTTTGGTGGGGCTGGGTGTGTAGTTGGTATACTTTGGGTGATAATTGGCAGTGTGTTTTTATTGAGAGCCTTTGGGGCTAAACCTTCTCTTAATTTTTTTGTTTGGCGCTTGCCCCTTTGGCATTGGCAATGCTATTGAAATAATGATGCAAAATGTATGCAAAGGCAAATGTGTTATAGGCGAAAATTTGTAGCTACACAGCCTGAAAAGAAGGGTTATATTGAGGCAGAAGCGTACCTTTGGGTTTCTAAAGTTTACCGCTAATAATTTTCTTTTAAATAATTTTTTATGGATAGTATTGGCTTGCAATACCACACAATATGGTTGCAATGTTGCTAAAAGCAAACATTGGTTTATTAGGTTTTTTAAGAATTCAAAAAATTATATAGTGAAATGTTTAAACATCAGGGCAATAGAAGAAGTTTAAAGCATAATCTTAAAATTGCATCGCTATTATCTTTTGTTGCAGGCATAGTTAATGTTGCCGGTTTTTTGGCCGTACAGCGGCTTACTACAAATGTTACGGGGCATTTTGCTTTTTTTGTGGATGAAGTTTTTAAACTTAATTTTTGGGACGGGTTTGTATACTTCCTATACATATTCTATTTCTTTTTGGGTGCCTTTACTTCTAGTTTTTTGATGGAGCTTACCCTGCGGAAAAATGAAAACTTTGTACATTTATTACCCGTTAGTATCGAAATTTTGATTCTGTTTGTGATAGCCCTGCGGGGAGAAGGTTTGGTTTTGCACCATGCCAATGTTATAGCCTGCACTTTGCTGTTTGCTATGGGGCTTCAAAACTCATTGGTTACCCGAATATCGAATTCAACGGTAAGAACCACGCACCTAACAGGTTTGTTTACCGACCTTGGTATTGATCTTTCGCAATTGTTTTTTAGTAAAGATAAAGGGGTAAGGGCAAAGCACGTTTCGCTTATAAAACTACGTTTCACCATTATTAGCTTCTTTTTTATAGGCGGTATTGTGGGCGGTATTTTTTATACAAAAATGGGGCTGCAGGTATTGTTTTTAGGTGCTATTGCATTGCTGTTAGGCCTTATTTACGATAACATAAAATTTTACTCCATTTTGCTAAGGCGCAGGTACAAAAATTAAGGCAAGAGGGGGATAGGTTGTGCGTGCAACAAAACTATCTAACTACAACCTTCGCACTGATTCCCATTTTAAATGAGAATGACGGGCAACCGCACTAATTTGGTGGCAGTGCGGGCATAGGATTGAAATCCTATTCTATCTAAAAATTACAGCCCGCAGGGCGACTTAAGTCGCCCTGCGGGCTGTAATTGCAAACGAGGTGGGTTTTAACCCGCTGTACATTATATACTTATTTGGCTTATGTACTCCAACACTTGGTCTTTACGGGCGCGTGATACGCTTATTTTTTTACCGTCTTCCATTACCACGTAGCCGCCATCGGCTTTTAGGTATTTGCGTAGTTTTTTTAGGCTTATAATGTGCGAGTGGTGCACGCGCATAAAACCTTTGGTTTCAAGCATCTCGTCAAACTCTTTTAGCGTGCGCGATACCAATAGCGAAGTGCCGTTGCTAAAGAACAGGCGACTGTAGTTGCCATCGCTATCTATACAAACAATGTCTTCTATATCTATCAGTTCCATCCCTTCTACAGTGGGCAATACTAACTTTTTTTGCTTAGGGTCTACCATTTGCTCCATTAGCACTTGGTAACGCATGGGCGTATTTTCGCCTTTTCTCTCTTTTTCCCATTTGGCTACTGAACTAAACAAATCTTCGTCCTCAATGGGTTTTAGCAAGTAGTCAAAAGCGCTATATTTAAAGGCTTTTATGGCAAATTGGTCGTAGGCGGTAGTAAAAATTACATCAAATGCGGGCACACCTATTTTCTTTAGAAAATCAAAACCATTAAGCAAGGGCATTTCTACATCTAAAAATAAAATATCAAAGGTATTGTTGGCCACAAAATCAAGCGCCTGCATGGGTGCGTTAAAGGTGGCAATAACTTCTACCTGCGGGCACACTTGCGCCAGTTGCATATTTAGCCCTTTGCTGCAATGCAGCTCATCATCCAAGATTACTGCCTTTATTTTCATGTTGGTTGTTGTTTGTAGGTAATGGTAACTTTGGTGCCTGCTGCGTTTTGCTGGCTATCGTACATATCGGTTATAAGCACTTCAAGGCTTTGGGCTTGTGTGGCATTAAACAGCCGTATGCGCTCTTGGGTAATATCCAATCCGTGCGATTTGTGTTTTAGTGCCGATTTGCTTTTTAGTTCCACAGCCTTTTTGCGCCCAATGCCGTTATCTTCAATCACAAAAGTAATGCAATCGATATTTCCCTTAATAGAAACGGACACTTCACCGCCTGCCTCGCTTTGCATCACCCCGTGCCATATTGCGTTTTCTACATAAGGTTGCAATAGCAATGGGGGTATGATAATATCGGCCAACTCAATATCAGCACCTATTTGTATGTGGTAGCTAAAGTGCTTATTAAATCGCAGCTCTTCAAACTCAAAGTACAGTTTCAGTGCTTCCAACTCATCCTCAAGTGTTACGGTGTCTTTGCGCGAGTTATTTAGTACAATACGCACCAGTTTCGAGAATTTTTTTAGGTATTGCGATGCTTTTACAGGCTCGTTGTTTTGTATGTAATAGTTTACCGAGTTGAGGCTGTTGAACAAAAAATGGGGGTTCATTTGTGCCCGCAGAGCGGTGTTTTCCATTTCGGCCAATTGGCGTTTTAGATTGCTTTTTTCTCGTGCTTGGCGCAGGCGGTAGCGGTATAGCAGGTAGGTGAGCAGCAAAAAAACTACTACCACCAAAGCAATAAACCAATGCGTTTGCCACCACGGCGGGTTAATACTTATGTTGTATATGGCAACGGGCGATGCTATGCTGCTTTCGGGGTAGCTCATCCATGTTATCAGCTCGTAATTGCCTGCCGCAAGCCCCGTTAGGGTAATATCATTCACCCCCTTTTCGGTATAAAAAGTATCCTCGCTCAGTCCCTTTACTATGTAGTTGAGACGCAATTTTTTGGTATTGGCAAAATCGAAATTGGTAAAAAATATGCGGATAAAATTTTGGTGGTAGTTAAACTTTATATTTTGCTGTGTGTAGGCCGTTTTTGGGTATTCTTTTTCAAACACCATTATGCGGTTTATGGTGGGCGGCTGTGGCGCTTGCGGAAATTGCAGTTGCCCGCTGTTTAGCTTATAAAAGCCATTGTGGCAGCCAATGTATATGTGTTGGTTGATGTGCTGCACCTTTGCCCAATCAGACGGGGTGAAGGGCAAGTCGATAGTGGTGCTAAAAAAGCTGCTTTTGCGGCTAATGGGGTTAAAAAACTGCAAACCGCCAGGCGTGTATATGATAAGTAGCGAGTCGCTCCCGTTTTCTAAATCGTATACCGTGTTCGATAGCAGGCCGTTGCCCACATCAAAACCTTCGGCTACTTTGTAGCCGTTATTGGGGTTTATGGCTAATAAACCTGACGATATACTACTCATCCATATTTTACCATCGGCCGCCGTAACAAATGACGATATGCCTTTAAAGGCGCGGTATTGGTTGTCAAACGTGTACGAAAAGTTTTTAAAATTGTTAGTACCGACCTGCAATACCGATGCGCCCGTTTCAGTACCCACCCAAATATTGCCTTTAATATCCTCGTGTAAATCGTATATGGGGCCATTTTCGAGCAGACTTTTGGGGTTATTTTTTTGATGGTAAAAATGGCGCACGGCATTGGTTTGCTCGTCCCACTCATACACCCCAAAGTTGGTGGTGCCAATGTATAGCTTTTTGTTTTTTGCCCTAAATAGGGTGTAGCCCCCGTGTTTGTCTATCTGTATAGTATCGGGGGTGTTTACTTTGCTGTATTGTTGGGTGTTGGAGTTAAATTGCCAAAACTCGTTAGCCGTTAGCAGTAATATATTGCCATCATCATCCCACAGCAAGCCGCGCGGCAATAGCACTTTGGGGTTGGGTGCAAAGGTGCTCCACTGTTTTGTTTGGTTGTTGTAAAAGCACAACCCATCACCCTGAAATGCGACTACCCACAAGCCGTTTCTTTTTTCATCTTCAAGAAAATAAAAGGGATAATGTAGGTTTTTGAGGCTGTATTTTTGGGGTATGGGTATGGTGTATTTTTCAAAAACGGTTTTGTTATCATTAAAGCCCAAACCTGAACTATAGCCTGTCCACAAGTTGTTGTCTCTATCCGTATACACATACTGCGCCCCTGTTTTTAGCTGGTTTTTGTTTTCAGCACCTACATAGGCAAACGTTTTGGTTTGGGTGTTAAAAATGGCCAAGCCACTATCGTTAGTAGCTACCCAAAGTTCGGTTTTGCTTTTGAGCTGTGTGCATAGTCCTAAGTTTTTGCCTCCGCTTATGGGAGGAATATTGTTTAGCAAAAAATTCTCCCAGCTGTTGGCGGCTATATTGTAGTGCAATACTCCACCTCCCCACGATGCCATCCATACATTGTCCTCGTCGGTTTGTATGGGGTAACGGCAACGGATAAACGTGGAGTTTACCGTTGGGTTGTTATCAGCATAGCTGTATAGGTGGTAGGCAAATGTGTTTTTATTTATCAGCACCAAGCCCGATAATGTGCCTACCCAAAGCAGGTTGCTATCGGTATAGTGCTCGCTAAAGCCGTGGCAATAGCCAAAAGGTTTGCTTCCGTTTAGCGGTTTGGGCACTACGGGTACTATGGTGTTTTTTTTAGTATCGAATAGATTAAGGCTGCCATCATTCAAGCCCACCCAAATGCGGTTTTGTTTATCCTTAAACAGGCTAAGCACGCGGTTGTCGCCTGTTTGGCCTTGCGCGTTGGTATCGTTATATATGCGGGTAGCTTTGGCGGTTTCGGTATCAAAAATATTAATACCACAATCGTAAGTGCCCACCAGCAACCTGTGCTTATCAATAGCAACTACGTAGCTTATATTGTTGCAGCTTAGCGAGTTGCTATCGTTGGCATTGTAGCGGTAGGTGCGAAAGCTATACCCATCATACTTTACCAAACCCTCGGTAGTGGCCAGCCAAATATAGCCCGTAGGGTCTTGCGTTATGCACTGTACATTGTTGTAAGTAAGTCCGTTGGCATTGTTGTAGTGCGAAAAAAAGCGTTCTTTTTCCTGTGCGATAGCAAAAACAAAAGTGAGCAGCAAAAGAAAAAGTAGTGCGGTTTTTCTCACTTACGTATTTGGAGTTAATTGTATATTTAAAGATAATAAACTCCAAATATACATTACTTATGAAATGTGCTAACAAGTGCAAAGGGTAAAAAGAAAATCTACAAACCCAAACACTCGGTAAAGTTTCACCTATGTAAGTATAACAAACGCATACTTTCTGCAAGTACGTTGGCTTTTTTTCCAAGCGGTCTTATTGGCTATATAGCTTTAAAACCTAAAACCGTATCAGACCTCCTGTAAAGTTCTTTCAGGATTATACAAAAACCATGTCAAGAAATCTTAGGATTAACTAAAATTTGTAAAGAGATATTAGGACTATAAACAAAACTAAATTTTTATCTATAAAGTTTTTTTAGGACGAGTCAAAAATTAGGCAATTACAATCAACAACACGTTGTTTTTTGTGTACTAGTGCGAGGGGTTTCTTCCCTTGGTTTTAGTATTCGCTGTATATCGCTAAACCTAATAGCCCAACCTATAAAGTTGTTGCACCTATGTTATACCCAAATTCTTTAGAATACGTATAAAGCATTGATAATAAGTGATTAAAGCACAAGTCAAACAGTATCAGTATACGGCCTTCGCACAACTTAAAATTCTAAACTTAAAACTTAAAACAGACTATTTGCGTAGTCCGTTTTCAATATAATCCATTAGTGAGTGGATTACCTTTATGTGTATCTCCTGCGCTCTGTCGGCATATTTGCTGTGTGGGGCACGTACTTCTACATCTACCAATTCAGCCATTTTGCCACCGTCTTTGCCTGTAAGGCCTATTACCTTCATCCCTTTATTGTGGGCAGCTTCAATAGCATTTAGCACATTTTTGCTGTTACCACTGGTACTGATAGCTAATAGAACATCGCCCTCATTACCTAGCGCCTGCACAAAACGAGAAAATACAAACTCATATCCATAATCATTACTCACGCACGATATATGCGAAGGATCGGATATAGAAATAGCCGCTATAGGGTCGCGGTTATCCTTAAAACGTCCTGTTAGTTCCTCGGCAAAGTGCATAGCATCGCACATACTTCCACCATTACCGCACGATATTATCTTTTTGCCTTTTTTTAGGCCTTTTACCATAACATCGCCTGCGCTAACTATGTTTTTTATATTATCATCATCACTCAGGAAATTTTGCAATACCTGATACGCTTCTAAAAAATTCTTACGGATAATTTCCATCTCTATTTTCCGGCTTTTATACCGTTCTTTTTGTTAAACAGTTTTTTTGCTTCATCCAAAAACTCAATAAACTCATTCACATTGTAATTACTGCCACGAGGCTCAGCTAGCAACTCTTCATTATTATCCAACAAGCAATAATTGGGTTGTGCATTACTGCCAAAATAACAAATCTGTATATCGGCGTTTATCTTTCCTATGGTTTTTTTCACCTTGCCATCAAGCTTAGATGTGCGCCAATCGCTTTCAGGCAGTTCGGTTCTATCGTCCACATACAGTGCTACCACAACAAAATCTTTCTCCAATCGTTCAAGCACACGCTTGTCAGCCCATACCTTTTCTTCCATCTTGCGGCAGTTTACACAAGCATGACCCGTAAAGTCAATAAACAAAGGTTTTTTAAGGTCTTTAGCACATTTTACGGCTTGGTTATAATCAAAATACCCTTTTAGCCCGTGTGGAAGGTGCAAAAAGTCAGCGTGTTTAGGTTTCTCACACAAATTACCTACTCCTTCACCTCTTATCATTGCAGGTAAATTAAAATCGTGGGTTGTTGTTGGTGGTAAATATCCGGCCAAACCAGGTAGCGACGCACCCCACATACCGGGTATAAGGTATACTACAAAGCTAAAAGTAATTATAGCCATAAATAGGCGCGGAACACCTAAAAATGGCATATCACTATCGTGAGAGAATTTTAGTTTGCCCAACAAATAGATGCCCATCAAGGCAAAAATTACTATCCAAAGAGCAATGTATATTTCGCGGTCAAGTATGTGCCAATGTTCAACTTGGTCGGCAGTGCTTAAAAATTTCAAGCCCAATGCTAACTCAACAAAACCTAAAACAACTTTTACGCTGTTTAGCCATCCGCCCGATTTTGGAAGGGTTTGAAGCCAATTTGGAAATATAGCAAATAGGGTAAAGGGTAGTGCAAAAGCTAATGAAAAACCAGCCATGCCTATTATAGGGCGAACAACTCCGCCTTTAGCAGCTTCAACCAATATAGTGCCTACAATGGGGCCTGTACACGAGAATGAAACCAGCACAAGAGTTAGTGCCATAAAAAATACGCCTACCAAACCGCCCCTGTCGCTTTGTTTATCTACTTTGTTTACAAACTTGCTGGGTAGTACAATCTCGAACATACCGAAAAACGACATGGCAAAGATTAGGAAGACTATAAAGAATATTATATTAACGGTAGGGTTTGTAGCTAAAAGGTTGGCAAACTCCGCACCAAATACTACCGCGAAAATGGTGCCTATAATGGTATAAATAAGTATAATAAATATCCCATACAGTATAGCGTTTCGCAAACCTTTGGCCTTGCCTCCACTTCCTTTTAAAAAGAAAGTAACAGTCATAGGTATCATGGGGAATACGCAAGGTGTAAGCAAAGCGACCAAGCCTGAAAGAAATGCTACTATAAAAAACAGTAGCAGGTTATCATCCTCTTCTTTGGTTTCAACAATTCCGTCTTCACCTGCAAATTGTTTCACCTTACACTCGCCGCCCTCAAGTATTGATGTACTGTGGTAGCCGCTTGTATCAACAGCAACAGAAGTATTTGCTTTTTTTGTAGAATCAATCTTTGCTATGCTGTCATCATTTACTGTTTCAGCAGTATTTACTGATGTCTCTATGTTTTCAGAAGATGGAGTAGTAGGCTCTACAATAGCATTACCACCGCCCGTTGTTTTTATTTCAAATACATAATCATGGTCAAATTGCACGCACGATTGATCGCACATTTGGTAAAACATATTTACCTTAATTACAGGGTTGGCAGCAAGTATTTTAATCTTATGCCTAAACTCTGCCTTGTGCTTAAAAAAGGTAATATCACCACCCCATATATCATCGTATTCTTTTATCTGCCCTACAGGTTTGGGCATGGGAGTCATTAGCTTAAATGCTTTTGAAGCCTCGTAGGTAAACTCGGCTTTTAGTGGCCCTTCGGTAGTAAAATCATTTGAGTATACGTGCCAGTTGCTCGGTATATTATTGGTTTTGAAAATCAACTCCACTTCATCACCCACCTTAACAGTAGTTTTAGAAACTGAGGTTGTCCAAGTGGGAGGTTGTATCATCTTTTGCTGGCCTAGTTGACCAAAGGTGATAAGGGGTAATATAGCAACGGCTAAAACAAAAAGTAATCTTCTCACAATACGTTTTTATGTTTTGGTGCGACAAATTTAAGGTAAAACACATACCCAAAAAGGGTTCAATGTGTGATATTCAGCATTTCAATACCAAAATCCAAACCAAACTTTTTATTGTACCGTGTTTTTACCTTTTTGTCCAATAAGCTATTAAGTGTTGATAAGTGCACAACTAGCCCAGTTATTAGTAGTTGTGCATAGATATTTTTGAATTTAATTTTTTCGTTATAGGGTATAGTATGCACAAAAAAATAATTCTGTTTGTAGCACTGTGTGTTTGGGTGGTAATGGGCTTTGCCCAAAAAACCAAGATGACTGTGCAAGAGTATATAGAGATGTATCAAGACCTTGCGGTGAGTGAAATGGAACGGGCAGGAATACCTGCCAGTATCACTTTAGCACAAGGTATTTTGGAGTCATCAAATGGAAATAGCCGATTAGCTACTGATGGAAATAACCATTTTGGTATAAAATGTAAGAAAAATTGGACAGGTACTACTATATATGCCGATGATGATGAGCTACACGAGTGTTTTCGGGGTTATCCAACAGCAAAAGACTCGTATACTGATCACTCAACTTTTTTGTTGGAGAATAACCGTTATGCTTTTTTGTTTGATTTGGAACCCAATGATTATAAAGGTTGGGCACACGGATTGAAAAAAGCAGGTTATGCTACCAATCCTAAATATGCTGATATACTAATATCGTTAATAGAACGCCACGAGCTTTTTAAACTTGACAAAAAAGAGCGTATAAAACATAAGCCTAAAGATAGTCCTGTGCCTGATGCTCCCAAAGCCGACCCTATACTGCAAAAGAAGAGTGACTTGTTTAAGTTTAACGGAATTTTAGCCACTAAGGTTATTAAGGGACAAAATCCTACATCAATAGCACAAGCCTATAACCTGCGTCCCAAACAGTTGTATAAATATAACGATTTGAACGAGGGTAGCGATGTAGTACCCGGTACTATTGTATACCTAAAACCCAAACACCGCAAGGGTAGTGAGGCTTATCATACAGTAGTGGTGGGCGAAACCATGCACAGTATATCGCAAGCGTACGGTATAAAACTGAAACACCTGTACAAGAAAAACCGTATGGAAGCAGGTACTGAGCCTGCCATAGGGCAAGTGGTGTATATGCGTCGTAAACGTCGCACCCCGCCCGAATTGCGCCAAGCAGGAGAAGAAATTGCATTGGCAATGCCTGAACCTACAACCAAACAGCCTGAGTATAAAGAACAACCTGCGGTAATAATTGCACCCAATAATAATATTGATGTTGAAAGTGTTATAACTCAGCCTAAAACACAAGAACCCCAAGAAGTAGAAATAATACAAGACAAAAAGCCTAAACCTGCAAAAGAAGCTAAAAAAGAACCTGAGTATATAGAGAAAGAAAGAGGCGGAAAGGATTATGATGTTACAATTGTAGATAAAAATAAAGAGCATAGCATTGATAAAAAACAATTGGATAATGTTGAGTATCACACCGTGCAAGCAGGTGAAACCTTATTTGCCATTAGCCGTAAATACGGTAAAAGTGTAGACCAACTGAAACAATTGAATAATCTGGCTGATTATACCCTTAGTGTAGGCCAAAAACTGATAATAAACGAAAACTTTAAAGAAAAACAACCCGATACCGAAAGCACCAACTTTTACCACGAAGTGCAACAAGGTGAAACCTTGTATGCCATTGCAAAAAAATATAATATGGGGGTTGATGAGCTTAAACAACTTAACAATTTGGGCGATGTTGCCCTTAGCGTTGGTCAAAAACTAATGGTATCAAAAGCTACAAAGGCGCAATCGAAAACCACAGAAACAATTACCACCAATTTTGTATATCACATTGTTGAAAAAGGCGAAACCTTGTATGCTATTTCACGCAAATACGATGTAAAGGTGGATGATATTAAAAAGCTGAACAATTTGGGTGATGCTGCCATTAGCATAGGGCAAAAACTTAGAGTGAAATAGAAAGCAGCTTTGTCTGTACTCTATTAGTCAATAAAATATTTTCTTTCTTTTAAAGGTATAACCCCCTGCTTCAAATTAATTTTGACAGGGGGTTTAAAGTATTTTGTATAGGCTACTCGTCATTAAATAAAGTAACTCATTTAGTAAACAAACAGTAAACCTTGTCGACCTTTTGTTGTTATAGGTTTAACACGTTTGTAAGGCGAATGACGTGAGAATAAAACCTAAAGAAATTATATTTGTATGTACGCCTATGAATTTTGAGCAACGTATAGAACAGGCCATAGTTGATTTGAAACAAGCCGACGAGGACATAATAAACCTGCTACATAGCCACAAAGAACTGTTGTGGAAACCGACCCCCGATAGATGGAGTGCTGCACAATGTGTAGAACATATTGTAGTAAGTAATGGGAGATACTTTCCTGTTTTTGACCAGAAATTATCAGTACAAAGCAATAAACACAACAATCAAAAGCCGTATAAACCTACTTTTTGGGGCAAAATGATATATAATGCGGTAGACCCCGACCAAATGGAGCGGCGAAAAAGCAAAACCCAAAAAATATTTAAACCCCAGCCTACTGTTGAAATACCTACTCTCATTCGTCGGTTTGAGCAGAGTCAGGAACAATTACTCGGTTATATGCACAGGGTGTTGGATGCTGATGCTACACAAAAAATATCGTCGCCTATATCAAAAATTATCCGCTATTCATTAGCTGATACGTTGGCAATATTAAGCAAACACGAGATACGCCATCATCGCCAAGCACTAAACGTATTGAAGTTGAGGGGATAGCGGTTATCATTCTACATTTATCATTTAAGATTTACAATTGGGGGACTTTCTTAATATCTGTATAAAGTATTTGGTAGCAGGTAGTAAGATTTGGAGTTGAAATACTAAATTCTAAAACCGAAATACTAAAGAGAGCTTTCCTGACATCTGGTATCCAATATCTAGTATCTGTATAAAGTAAAAGGGAGTAAGTAAAAAGATAAAAAACACCTTTGCTTCCCACCCCGACATCAGGCATCTGGTATCTGACATCAGTATAAAGTAAAAGGTAGCAGGTATAAAGATTAAATTCTAAATACTAAAAAAAACTCACCTCCTGTATCGCACATCCCACATCACCCTGACATCAGACATCTAGTATCTGACATCAGTATAAAGTAGCTAGGTAGCAGGTAGAAAGATAAAAACACTGTTGCTCCCGCACCCCGACATCAGTATAAAGTATAAAGATTAAATTCTAAATACGAAATTCTAAAAAACGTACTTCCTGTATCGCACATCCCACATCACCCCTACAAATACAGCCAATGAAACTGAAAACCCTTTTCGCTAATTTCGAGGGCAGGAAAGGGCAGCTTAAAAATGTTTAAAGGGTACAACCACCGTTTTAATTTTTGATTTTTTACAAGCGGGTCAAAATTTATATCAAACGAAATATAAAACTGACGGTAGCGAGCTACATTACTAAAATCGTGCACTACTCCACCTTTATCCGTCCATTCATTATCGTGCCCTCCATACATGCCTTCAGCCCCATAGCCAAGGCTAAGCAGCAACCACGAGGGTAGTATTTTTTTGCCTATTAGTCGGTTAATATCAAACGTAAACCAATAGGTTTGTCCGTTATAATCTTTCAAAGAGTTTTGAATATAATCAACCCCAAACATATCAGGCCTTGCCAGTGCATAAAGGGTTTGGTGAAAACTGAACTTGGGCAATACCACTATACTGTTCCAACCTCGCATTTGTAAATAAGCAAATAGCGAGCCTAGTGCATTGGCCAACATATCTCCCCACGAAAACCCCCACGACACCGAAAAACCATCAAACACCTCAATAGGTGCAAGGGCTAAAAAACTAAACAAAAAGGCAAACAATGCCGATTTTTTGGGTTCAAAACCAGCCCAGCAAAAAATAAAAGCAGGCATCATAGTATTTTGAAACTGCACCACTGCGTGCCCTACTTTATCCATTTGCAGCCATTCGCCCATATCATTAAAAAAATGAAAGGGGGCTTGCGGACTTTTGCTATACCACAACCACCATAAAAAAAGGATGTACAGGGGGTAAATAATAGCTATACTTACCAAAAAACCTTTAGCGCGTTGGCGGGCTTCGTAGTTGGGATGGTATTGCAAATAACTTTGCGGCAAAAGCATGGGGCGAAGTAATAGCCAAAACCGCTAATGTGCAAACATTTATTAGCACAGATGTAGGGGAACGCAAAAAATTCCAAATCTCAAATTTGAAATTCCAAATCCAGAAACCTTAAATGATAAATTTTTACTGATAAATGTAAAATGATAACTGCTAAATGCTTACTCTACCAATACAAAAGCAGCCCAATAATAAGGAGCATATTTGGCGCGCATAGCTTTTTGAGCCGCCTCAAAAGAAGCACGCACATTGCCCGTTTGCACATATTGGGTATAAAACAACTCCATCAACTCCTTAGTTTCTTTATCGGGGACACTCCAAAGGCTCATTAGCAGCGTTTTTGCTCCCGCCATTTTAAAGGCGCGTTGCAAACCAAACACACCCTCAGTTCCGCCTGTTTCTCCCAAACCTGTTTGGCAAGCTGAAAGCACTACCAATTGGGTATTACTTAGGTCTAGCCCTGCTACTTCGTAGGCAGTAAGCACACCGTCTTCTTTTCCTTTTGGGGTAGATAAACCTTTCCACGCATGGTTGCCACCTGCCAATAGCAGGCCACCACGCATTAGGGGATTATTGGCTAGGGTAAAGGCGTTTTCATTTTCGCCAAAACTGCCGCTTTTTTTGGCTTCCTTCGCTTCTTGTATAAAAAAGCCGTGTGTAGCCAAATGCAGCACTTGCGGGGCGTTGCCGCTAAGTTGCTTAAACCGTTCTTCGGTGGCATCTTTGGTGGTATATAGCAAAGCATTGGTTTTAATGGTTTGCAAAAGGTGCTGTATTTGCTCGGTTTCAGTAAGTGTGCCTTGCAGGTAGTTAAAGCCTGCGGCCATGCCTCTATCTTCGGGCAATAGGCTAAATGCACTGTCTTTTATGGCAACATCATCAGCACTATAATCAATACCTCCAAACAACACTGCATTTTTTAATGGTGCGGGGTTGTTTTCTTGCTGCCCAACATCTTTTAGCGATAGCAGTTGCACCAATCTATATTTGTCTATCAGCAAAGCACTGTCAGATGTTGGCAAGGCATTAAAAGCTACTTGATGCAGCAACCCATCAGCACTAAGGTATACGGTTTTGCTATTACCCAAATACTTTTCAAGCGGTTGCCATATAAGTCTATACAAACTATCTCCGTAGGCCGAAGGGTCTATTTGCACCTCACCTAACAACTCGTTGCTACGGGTAGCAAACATTTGTTTGGGGGCTACGCTGCTTAATATGTTTTGCAGTTTACCCTCATTAAATAGGGGGACGTAAACGGGTTGTTTGTCTTGTGGGCGAAGTATAAGTGCGCCGTATTTTACGCTATCCTCGTCTTTCACAAACCACATATCGTAGCGTACAAATTCAATGGCTACTTCGTTGGGTTTTAGTTGTTTTTGTATTTGTTTCCAATCGGCCGTAAACAGTGCATCAACATTGCGGTAATCAGCCGATTTTTTAATCAGTAATTTTTCCAACTCGTCGGCCTCTACCTCCCATACAAAAGTGTTTGGGTTACGTTCAGGCTTGGTATACTCTTTGGCTAAAAGGCTACGCAGACTTACCAATTTTTTATAAAGGTTTTGTACGGCTGTATCAGTTGTATTTTTTATCCCTGCCGATATGGTGTTACTATACCTTAACGATGCTCCTTTTAGCAATAACAGGTTATTGAATAATTCGCCCGAAAACTGTGTTGGGTTTTTAGCCGCCTGATAGGCCAGCAAATGATGCGAATTGTACATTTGGCTGCGGATATAACTTAGCAATTCATCACCCGAAAGAAAGGTGAGTTTATTGCGCAGCTCTTGCTTATCAATGGCTATAAGTTGCTGCACATATTTTGGCGCTTTGGGGTGGTTTATCTTTACAAAGGTTTCTGTGGCTTTTAGCAATACCCGCCTATAATCGTAGTGATTTTTACCAACGGTTTTTTCAGTCAAATCAAGGCATTTCTCAGCCATTATTGCCGCACTATCATACTTGCCTTGCAAGAAGTATATACTTCGCATATTATCGTATACCTGTGTGTAATTGAACTGTGCAGGATTGTATATTTTTTTGTAAACGGCATTTACTTTTTGCAAGCACCAAATGGTGCTATCTATCTGCTTAGTCTCGTAATACAATTGTGAAAGTGCCATATACCCACTTGGCGAGTGTGGGTTTTCTTGTCCCCAATTATCATCCAGTAGTTTAATGGAGCTTAGTATTTTTTCTTTTGCTTTATCGTAAAAACCTACATCCATAAAAAGAGAGGCTAATTCTAACTGGGTAAGGGCTATGCCATAGGCTTTGGTGGGTTCGTGGCCTTTGTAATCTTCTGTATAGTTATTGGCTAGAGTATAATAAAATAACGCTTTTTTGATATGCCCCAAGTGAGCATACAAACCACCCAAATTGGCAAGACATTGTATATAGTACTCTCCCTCCCTATCGCCATTGGTTTCTATTAGTGCCAGTGCGTGCAAACCATATTCTTCGGCTTGAGCATAATCACCCTTGCCATAGTGCAGTCGGCTAAGTTGGTAGTAGGCCAGTGCATTTTCAGGAGCATTCTCACCATAGTGATTTTCTGATACAAGAGGTAGCTCATCTATAATACTTTGTGCATCAGAATAATCTTCCATTGATGTATAAGCACTTACTAAATCGTTTAGGGCTTTTATATATTCTTCAGCATATTGGCTTTTGTTTTGTTCATAGGCATTTACAGCTTTTTTTAGGTAAGGTATGCCTTCATCAAAATCACCTAAAAAAACAAACAGATTGCCTATGTATGCCGCCACCTTGCCATAAATGGGGCTATCATCGCCATAATAATTTTTAGCTACTGTTATTTCGCTTTTTGCTATGCCCAATTCGGCCTCGCTATACACGTATTTCATTTGCAGCTTTTCGCGTATGTTGGCCGCCAAATACAAATAGCCTTCGGCGTTTTCTATATAATCTAATGAAGAATACATCCGACCGAATTTTTTGTACGTTGCCTTAGCACTATCGTACTGCCCATTTTTGATATAGGCTAAAATAAGGTTGGTGTATGGTGTGCTTAAAAATTCAGCCTCGCCATAGTTGACTACAATTAAATTAATTACTTTGCTGTGTGCACTAATGGCGTTGGATACATCATTATTAGCATCGTACATACTACCCAGCATAGATAGCTGGTTGATGTAGGCATCGGTATACTCGCTGTTTTCTAATAGATTAACCAACTCTTGTTGAGATTCTATGGCAAACGAATATGCCCCCAGTTGGTAGTAGTGTTGTGCTATGGCATATACGCTATCTACTTTTTCTGAAAAACTGCTTTGAGCATTGCCCCAAAAACAAATAAGCGAAACAATAAGTGTGATTAGATATTTCAAAGGATAAAACCGATTTTAGGGTTAGTTCCCTTCAAAAATAGAAAAGTAAATCCTAAGTCCTAAAACAGTTTTACTGCACAGGCTCTTTTTTGTATGGACGAATAATTAGTCTAATAGCACGTTGAAAGCTAAAGTAACTCCATATCCAGTTTAATAGCACCACAAACCTATTACGAAAGCCAACAAGCATTAGCAGGTGTACAAACATCCACACGTACCAAGCAAACCAACCTTTAAACTTAAAGTAGGGCAAATCTACCACAGCCTTGTTTCTGCCTATGGTAGCCATGCTGCCTTTGTCAAAATATTTAAAAGATTTTAGGGCTTTTTTTTCAGAAATATTTTGAAGATTTTTTGCAAGCAAATCCGCTTGCTGCATAGCTACGGGGGCTACTTGGGGATGCCCTTTGGGATGGTCTTTCGTTTCCATATAAGCCACATCGCCCACAGCGAATATGTTTTGGTAGCCTTCTACTTGATTGTGTGTATTTACTTTGTAACGGCTGCGCACTACTTGTGCGTTTTTAGCGCCTTCAACAACGTTACCCATCACTCCCGCCGACCATAATACGGTTTCAGTTCTCATTATAGAGCCGTTGCTTAGTTTCAGGGTATGGCCGTCAAACTCTTGCACAGCTGTATTTAGTATAACATGAACCCCCATTTCTTGCAGAAACTTTGCCGCCGCATCAGAGGCATTATTGCTCATGGCAGCCAACACACGAGAACCTGCTTCAACTAAATGTATGCTCATTAGGTTTGGGTCAAGCTCGCGGTAATCGTTAGGCAAAACAGTTTTTTTAATCTCGGCCATTGCGCCTGCCAACTCAACCCCTGTGGGGCCAGCACCAACTATTGTAAAATTAAGTATACGTTGTTTATCGGCAATGGTGGGTGCTGCCATTGCTTTTTCAAACTCTTGTAGCAATTCACTACGTATATCAAGCGATTGGGGTATGGTTTTAATGGGCATACTCCATTGTTTAATAGAAGCATTACCAAAAAAATTAGTAACTGCGCCTGTAGCAATCACTAAATAATCGTATGTAAAGTTGCCTATATCGGTAACTACCCTGCTATTCTCATCGTCGATACTTTGTACTGCTGCCATACGAAATGATACGTTGGGCATAGGCCCTATCATTTTACGGAAGGGATAGGCTATGGCATCGCTACCCAAACCACCTGTGGCCACTTGATATAGCAAGGGCTGAAAGGTGTGGTAGTTGTTTTTATCTAAAAGATAAACTTTAAACTTTTTTTTGTTGAGGTGTTTTGCCAGCCTAAGACCTGCAAAACCACCCCCTATTATTACCACTGTTGGGTATGACAGGCTATCGAATGATGTTGTCATGATTAGGGTGTTTTGGTGCTGCAAATCTCTATGAAATAACCCTGCCAAAAAAGGTTTTTCAAGGCTTTCTTGGGCGAGTTCAAATAATAAATTCTCGTCGTTCCTTCAAGCGTCCACGCTTGAAGTTCATTCTTGTTCGAGTCAACTCGAAATCTTGTTTGTAGTGGAACGCTACCACTTACTATCCCGAAGTGATGACGCTTCGGGGAACGGTGTGTTTTATTTTCATTTTGTTTGGGACTTTTAACTGTGTGGCTGCTGTCAACCAAAGGGTTTCTATGTCGAAGTTTTAATATTGATGATTTCTAAGAACTAGTGAGTATTTATAATAAATAGACTTTGGACTAATAACACCAAAAGTTCCTAACCGAACAATCTTTAGCAGTAGAGTTACTTTTGAGTGATATAAATTTTGTGAAACAACCAATGCAGTGAGATAAATCAGAAACCATTGACATGGCCTATTTGGATGCCATAAAAAAACTGTAAATTGGATAATACTGCCCTGTTGTTCGCCTATTAACGTAAAACAAAAACACCTCTTTTAACAATTAAGCACTTGGCAACAGCGTGCTGACCCAAAAACAATATGTTGTTTATTGAAATTATATAATATTTTAATAATTAGATGCTTATGAAAAATAGTTTGTAGAATCCAACAGAGTATTCCGGCCTGAAGAAAGTTGGAACGTAGCTTTTTTAATTTGGGAAAAGCGCTTTTTTTGGGGGAAGATATTTATAGTTTTAATTTTTGGCTTCCGTTCATCGAAAAATCTTATTTTTTCTTTTGAAAAGAATTTTAAAGGTTAATACTTGTGTCTTGAAATTATTTACATGGTTAAAATTCTATTGATTAGCGAAAATACTCTTTTTGTTGAGCTATTGACAAAAGCTATAGGAGAAGAGAAAGGGCTTGTAATGCAGCATTCTACGTTAAAAAAATCAACTTTTTTACAAAATCTTCAGAAGTATGAACCTACTATTGTAGTTTTTGATGTTTATAGTTTGACTAGTGCTGTTATTCAACGCATGAAAGATCTTTATAATCATGCAGAGAGTGTAAGCTGCGGAGTGATACTGGATCAAACAGACTTGATGTATGCAAAGGTTAAGGGGCTAGTAGATATTGGTTTTAAAGGGTTGTTTTCAAGAGAGTTAACATACAATAAATTTATTGAAGGAATGAGAAAATTGCATGAAGGGGATTTTTTTATTTCAAATGACATAATGCAAATATTATTTGATAAGTCTGCTAAAAAAATAAAAAAAGAAAGCGAAGTAAAGAAAAATCGGGTGCTTAGTGAACGAGAAATAGATGTTTTGCAAGCTATTTGTGAAGGTAAAACAAGTAAAGAGACCTCGGAAATTTTGTATTTGAGCCCCAGAACAATACAGTGGCATAGAGCCAATTTAATGCAAAAAGTTGGAGCAAAAAATACAAGTCATTTAATACGGTTCGCTATAAAAAATGGCTATTACCAAACACTACATTAAAATTAATTTATAGAGTAAAAGTAATACTGCTTTGAAAAATTAGTTCATAGATATTCGGAATACCCCAGTTTCCCTCTAATTTTCGGTAACTTGTTTGGAAGATATAGTTAATTTTTTTTCTGCTAAACTGCAAAGAGGTCTTTAAGCCGTATGCCTCTCGTCGGTTCTTGTTTGATATATACTCTCCCCCAATAGATAGTTTGGCCATTTTAAAAATTCCTGCGGTATAGTTTAAATTTGCTGTTGTTTGTGATGATAATGAGTCTGAGGCAGGATAAAATCTACTTTTAGTTCCCAAAAAAGTTATAGTTGTTCTATTTGGTAGTGAAACACTCAAGTTTCCATTAATACCCTCCATAGTGAATGGTGCAGAAAGGTTATTAGCACTTTTGTTTTTAGTATAGCCCACATTTACATAATAAATGGTTTTTTTGTGTGTGAAATAATGGTAAATATTTAAAATTGTAATATTTGTATAGTTATATATATGCTCTACATTACTATATATAGGTAAATTGTTTACAGTTTGATTAATTGCTAAAGTAGAGTTGGTAGAAAAAGGGATATAAGAGAATAATAAGTTGGGGTATTTAGTAAAGTTACTTCTTAAAGAAAAACTGGCTCCTCTCATTGTAGTCTTATGGCTTTTAAGATTCGAAATGTTGTCTCTGTTTTCTTTGTAAGAAACATCAATGCGAAGTTTTTTCTTAAATGCTGATTGGGAAACTTTAATTTCCTCTTCATGGTAGTCATTTCTTAAAAATGGCACCCCTAGTGAAGTATACGAAGAGCCTATATATTTTATATTAAACGTAATTGTGGTACTTTTTTGGGGAGAGTAGCTTATTGCGTTGTTTGCAGCAAAATTAGAGGTGTTGGATAGGGGGTGATTAGCAATATTAAAAGTAGTATTTTCTTGATTAGTTCTATTGTGTGAGAACTTATTTTTGGAATAGTAAGAATAATTAATTTCAGAAGCTAAGTTAACCTTTTTGCTAATTGCAGTTTTTCCACCTAATGAATAAACCAAATTTTCTTCAGGATATATAAGGTCTCCAAGGCTATCCAATGATATTATTGTGCTTTTGTCATTAAAATAGAGGATAGAAAGGTAAATGTTATTGTCGTTAATTTTTCCAAAACCAACTGTTACATTTCTAAAATTTCTGTCAAATTCCTGAGGAGTAGTAGTGTTTAAAATATAATTTTGGGTTCGTATTGTTTTACCGTAAGCAACTGAATAAAATGATTTGTCAAATTCAAGTTGGGTTTCAAAACCCTTTACAGGTATACCTTGAAGGGTAAGTGGGCTTAGGAAAGGATTGAAAAGACCAAAGTTAAATTTTTTGACAGCTTGAATAATAGGTATTTTACCCTTAGTTTTTTCTTTGCGCTTTTCCTTAAAGTCGTCCAGCGAATCTGTTTGAGAGTTGTTTTCAGCAATTTCTGTTATATAGCCTGAAGGATTTTTATACAGCTTTTGTAAAAAGTATACTGATTTTTGAAGGGTAGTGATTATTTTTAGCAATGAATCTTTTTCTTCTTTTCTCTTTTTAATCCCTTTTTGCAAGATAAGATATGTAGAATCATTATTAAGTGCTAGTGAATCAATAATATATGAATTGGTATTAGCAAAAAGAGAGTCGTTTTTATAAGAATTATTAAACGTTAGTTTTTGAGGAGGAAATTTAAGAGAATCAGGTAGGGTTGGTGTAGAGTATTTTTTGATACTGTAGTTTTGGCTTTGAATAGTTAGTAGAGAGTCTTCTTTATTTAACTTTTCAATTTTATCCTTGTATTGATCTATTTTCTTTAATTCACCCAAAAGATTTTGATAGCGTAGTGCTTCAATTTTTCTTTTAAGATCCTCTTTTTTTGAAACTCGTTGCTCCATGTTATTCTTAAAAGTTTCGGCATCAAACCCTATCGTAAAAGAGTTTACTGGGTTTATTGGCGTATTTTCAGTTGATAAAAAAAGGT
Source organism: Bacteroidia bacterium (assembly GCA_037968475.1). GTDB lineage: Bacteria > Bacteroidota > Bacteroidia > UBA8524 > UBA8524 > SB11. Next base: position 88,381 of record JBBKVO010000001.1, on the reverse strand, counting down.
TAATATCAAAAGGAAGTCCACCCACTGAAACCGTCGGATTAGCTATAAAACGCACATATTTATTCGGTTGAAATTGGGTAGGGTATGAAACATTTGAATAATAGCTTTGCAAAGAAAAACTGCCTTTTGCAGAGAGGATACTATTAAAATTGGAGTGGTTATTTTTTGTTGACGGAATACCTATCGCTGATTTTGACTCAGCTAAAATGTTTTTTTCTTTATTGCTAGGGTCGATTAAGTTAAGCAATGGTTTCTCAACATATATATCCGTTGGGTGCTCAAATAAATTGCTATCATTTTTAATGTTAAAATCTTTTTTGTTTTGCTTTGGCCTAAACTTAATCTTTTCAGATTTCCCTATTATAAAACCATTATATCTAGCCTCAATTTCAGCAGTGTATATTGTTTTTTTTGTTGATTTTTTATTCATAAAACGTGATAAGTCGACTTCATTTTTTTTTGGTAAACGATAAATATGAGAAGAAGAACCTGTTTTGTACGAATAGGGCTTGATGATAATAGTGTAATCAATATTTGAAGTATCAATTTTGCTTGAAACGAATTGAAAACTATACATCCTTTTATCAAGCTTAGCTGTTTCAATTTTTGATTGCCTATTTCTATAGGTAGTGTTGTATTTTTTTATTGAAACTATATTGTTGTTGCTATCATATTGCTGAATATCTACTTCATACAATGCCGAGGGTAATCCACCTAATTTATTGATAGTTTCAATGAAATTAGGATTAAGCTCATTAAAGAAAATGATAAGGTTGATCTCTACTAAATGGTTTTTTAAAAAAACACTATCACAGTCAAACTCACTAATTGTACTATTGTTTTGTGATACAATTATTTTGGTTGAGGTATTATTTTTTTGTTCTAAAAAAACAAGTGCTTTTTGAAGCGTAAACTCAGTTTTACCAATTATTAGTTGTTCTTCTCTATAGTTTTGTGCGGATGCGTCTTTTTGTAAAAGAAGACAGAAATTTAATAAAATAATATTTACAATTATTTTTTTCATTTAAGCAATAAGAAGCAAGATATGTTAAAATCAGCCCCCAGTTTGTTGTTAACTTTTCGACGAAATTCTAAAGAGTATATGCTGTTTTGTAAGTGTCTTTAAATCAGTAGATTTAAAATTATCTATTTGTTAAAACCAGTACTTTTACTGTAAAAAACCGTATAAAGTACTGGTTTTCTATTTTCAACTAGCTGTTTGGCTGGTGTATTCCATTGCTCATATATCTAGCATTGTAGTGTAATAATCAAATAAGTTAATGAAACAGTCTTTTATCTTTTGTCTCTTATTACTACTAACAAGTTCCATTGCTTGTGCTAGCTCAATTGAATTGATTTTGAGGCCTGTTTCGCCAATTAGTTTTGGAACAAAAGATTTTTGGAATTTTACTGTTGTTAATAACAACTCGCAGGCTATAGATGTCACATTTGAAACTAATGTTGATTATATATCAGGCAAACAAGCTATTAAAGCAACATCAAATACTTTTAAACTTAATGTTGGTGTATCAACAATAAATAATTCAGATGTTTTCTCTTCCAATGTCAACTATTATTCACAACTATTAAAAGAAGCCGACGAAATAGCAAACACACTTTTGCCTGGTAAGTATAAATATTGCGTAACCGTATACAGTAGTAACCATACTGTATTGGCAAAAGAATGTATTGATGTTGAACTTACAATGCTTAATCCACCTGTTTTAGTGTCGTTGGGAAATGAAGCTGAGATTGATTATTTGTACCCTATTTTTAATTGGTCGCCCCCAACACCTGTTTTTCCAAATGTTGTTTATGATTTTAAGCTAGTTGAGATTAGAGATGGGCAAACAAAATTCGATGCAATACTTAGAAACCCTATAGCTTATGGTGAAAAGGGCGTTCAGGTTACTTTTTTACAATTTCCTACCAATGCTAAAGCCTTAGAAAAAGGTAAAAGCTATGCTTGGCAAGTTCAAGCGCGCACACCTGAAGTTTACAAAGAGAATACACTCAATAACAATTCACTTGGTATAAGTGAGGTTTTTCTTTTTAAAATTAAGGATAAAGACAATGTTGGTGATACTCTGCGCTACAATGAGCTAAGAACAAAACTTGAAGGGCAGGTTGTTTCTTTGGCAGGGGATAAACTTTATTTTATAACCAAAGGTGCGTATACCTATAATAAAGAGCTTGAATATTCTGTATTTGATGAGAATAATGAAAAGGTAGAAGTAAAAGTGAACAGGATTATTGAAAGTAAGCAGAGTGAAGAAAAAAGCGGATCTGAATCTGCTTATGGGGAAAATAAATATGTGCTGGATATTTCTAATATAAATCTTAGAAGAGGCTACTATACCTTGGAAGTAAGAGATGAAAAAGGCTATTCTCAATATCTAAAATTTAAAGTTGAGTAAAAAAATGACAAAAGGAAAATATTTGTTTATCGCGGGAGCACTTGTTGGGGTCTTTATTCTTTCTTTTCTTTCATTTAAGATATATACACCCAAAACAGCAACTATAGATATTAAAGCTGTGTTCAATGAGTTTGCATATAAAAAAGAATTAGAAGTCGAATTAAATAAGGTAAAGCTGGCCAAGCAAAACGTTATTGACAGTCTTAGAATTCAACTCGAAAACATAAATAGAAGTGCTAGTGCTAAGCAGGTTGTTGATGAAAATTTGGTTGAATATTATAAAATAAAACGTGAAGAATATTTTACCAAGATAGAAGAGTTTGAGGTTACAAATGCCGAATTGGCTGCCTCATACGATGAGAAAATTCTAACCCAAATGCGACAATATATTAAAGATTATGGGGAAGAAAATAAATATGAATACATATACGGTGATGATGGTAATGGGTACATCTCTTACGCATCAGTAAATAATGATATTACCAAAGATGTAATTAAATATATCAATAATCGCTTTGGAGGTGAATAATATGAGCAAACATATAAGGCTTTCAGCAATGCTGCTCATTTTAGGATGTGGGCTTATCTCTTGTTCAAAGACAGGTGGGAAAAGTAGTTTTTTTGATAGCGGAGCAAGCTTTGAAAAGGTAGATATAAAAACCATAGGCGCTGAAAATTATAGTCAATATGTTGAGGATAGCGATAACGGGTTGGTAATAACAAAAAATGTTGATGATGTAATGATTCAAGCCTTTTATATGCCGATTTCTTATTTGGCTTTGAGGGAGGCTGAAACTAATGATGTTAACGATGAACGCTATAAAACGGCCTTTGATGAATTAATTAACTCAAACCTACAATACGTTACCTTAAATATTGTAGTGAGTTCAAAATCAGACCCTCTTAAACATAAAATAAGAAACCTTGCTGAGATAGAAGAACGAATTAAGTACTACTCGTTTGATGTAAATAATGATATTAAGCTAAAAGAAGGGGAAGTTGAATTACCGTGTGTTTTACACCACTATGAGAGAGGTTTTGGATTAACAAACAAAATAACACTCAGTTTAGCATTTCCCAAAACGGCTAATGAAGAGGACAAGGTGTTGATTTTTGATGATAAGATTTTTAATAAAGGAAAGTTAAAAATCAAATTTAAGAAAGAGGATTTAAACGTATTACTAAACGATCAATAATAGAATAAGACATGGCTATCAAAAAGAGGTTAAAGTTTATAGCTGTATTTGTTGCATTTAGCATTTTCTACCAACTGGGTTTTCCTGTTGCGGCATATGCGTTAACGGGTGGGCCAAGCCAACCTGAAGTGCAGAGCTTTCAGCCGATAGGTGTTTCAGATATGGTGGATGTTTTTTCTGGTGACTTTAGGTATAATATTCCTTTGTTAGATGTGGGCGGATATCCTATTAATCTGTCCTATAATTCAGGAGTAACAATGGATCAGGAGGCAAGTTGGGTAGGATTAGGCTGGAATATAAATGCAGGTGTTGTAAACAGAAGCGTTAGAGGTGTGCCCGATGATTTTAGTGGAGATGAATTGGTGAAGGAAATGAACACAAAACCCAATAGAACCTACGGTGTAACAGGGGCTGTAGGTGCTGAATTATTAGGATCAGACATTCTTTCATTAGGGCTTAATTATGAATTGGGATTATCTTATAATAATTATAGTGGTTACGGTTTTGAGCAGGTACTAGGTCTGTCATTGTCGGCCGGTAGTAAAGCTAAACTACCGCTAAACGGTAATTTAGGCTTTAGATCAAGCTCAAATGATGGCCTGACCATTTCGGCAAACGTAAGTTTTTCAGCAAGAACAAGTAAGACTAGCAAGTTTGATGGAAGTCTATCAACCTCATTAGGGTCATCATTTAACTCTCGTGCAGGAATGCAGGCATTAACAATTGGATTTAACCCTTCTGTGGGCAATCTTAACTTATTAGGCGGAGCAGGAAGTACTTCCATATCATTTGCTACCCCAACCTATACGCCTAGTATAACAATGCCCATGACTACTTCATCGGTAAACTTATCTTTCAAACCAGGGTTAACTTTTTCTACGCTTGATGCTACCATAAATCTTAAAGGATATTATTCAGAACAGCGTCTTACCTACAATACTGAAAAAGTACCTGCTTATGGTTATATCAACTCTGAAAAGGGGCAAAATTTAGATAAGGTTGCTATGGACTTTAATAGGGAGAAAGACGGTAGTATAATGCCTGAAAGCCCGAATATAGCCTTAACCAACTTTACATACGATATTTTCTCTGTTTCGGGTCAAGGTATTGGAGGAATGTACAGGCCATTTCGTAATGATTTGGGATATGTGTTTGATGGTAAAGTAAGATCTACCAGTGATTCTTATTCATTAGGTGTTGACTTATCAGGAGGAGGTATACTAAAAGGAGGAGCCGAAATATCAGTAAATGATATTAATTCAGAATCGGGAAAATGGGTAAGTAAAAATCAGGCGGCTTCAAAGCTAAGATTCAGAAGCAAAAGCGAAGGAGGAACACCTGATTTTGAGAATTATTATTTTAAAGAGGCAGGCGAGAAATCTGTTGAAGGAGATGCTAGTTTATATAATATAATAGGAGGGGATGAAGCTGTACGCTTTTCTGTTATTGATGGTGGCGGTCTTGATTATACCATATCAAACACTTTGTTAAAAAATCATGGAGCAGCAACTTCTATTCCTAGTGATAATTATAGAAAAGCTCGTGTAAAAAGAAATCAATCAATAGTTACTTATACAAAAGCAGAGGTTGCTGCATTGGGTTTGCCCGTTCACCCAAATCAATACAATGCACCGGCACATCATATTGCTCAAATTGCTGCTTTAAGACCAGATGGACAACGCTACATTTACGGTATAGCAGCTTACAATACAACACAAGAAGAAACCTCTTTCAGCTTAGGAAAATCGAAAGAAAATCTTAGTCCCCCATTAGGTAGTGCCGTAAATGGTTTGGTAAAATATCCTACAGGAGCCAATAGCATGAGCAATAAGTTTGGAATGGACAACTACTATAGCAAAACTACCACACCTGCCTACGCCCACTCTTATTTACTTACATCGATACTGTCACCTGATTATGTCGATGTAGACAATATACAAGGGCCTAGTAGAGGTGATATTGGAGATTATACAAAATTTAATTATGTAAGAACAAATGCCAATTATAAATGGCGTACACCTAACCAAAAGGATAGTGCTAACTTTAATGAAGCGTTAAGATCTGATGTATTTGACAATCAAGCCAACTATGTTTATGGTGAAAAAGAGTTGTGGTATACAGAAACTATTGAAACTAAAAATTACATAGCAGTTTTTACTTTGGTTGATAGAGAAGATGGCTTAGGCGTTTTAGACAGGAATGGAGGAAATGATGCTACAGCTACAATGAAAGCACTATCAAAAATTTCTTTGTATAGCAAGGTTGACTATGATTTAAATGGTGCTTCTGCTATTCCTATAAAAGAAGTTCATTTTGAATATTCGTATGATTTATGCCCTAATATTTCAAACCATGCAACTCGCAAAGGAAAATTGACACTAAAAAAAGTCTATTTCACTTACGGAAAATCATATAAGTCAAGGTTAAGTCCGTATGAATTTACTTACTCGGCCTTTAACCCTGGGTACGATATGAAATCATACGACCGTTGGGGATACTATAAACCCAATAACCCTGCCGGAGCATCAAGCACATCGTCGATAACAAGTAATGCAGAATTTCCTTATATTGAACAAAATAGGGTGTTAGTAGATAATTATATTACTGCGTGGGCACTAACAGAAATAAAGCTTCCCAGTAAAGGGAAAATTAAGATAGCACTTGAGTCGGACGACTATGCTTATGTACAAAATAAGCAGGCTATGCAAATGATGCGCATAACTGGTTTTGGTGATGCGTCAGGGCTAAACCCTGCTGGTTTGAGTAAAGTACTAATGGCACCGTCGACGTTAAACTATGTTAAGGATTACATTTATTTTGAGCTACAAGAGCCTATTTCTTCTTCTGATCCGGATGCACTAACTACATTTCGCAGAAAATACCTTGATGGTATAGATAACTTATACTTTAGGGTGTTGGCTGATATTACTGCAAGTAATGATTATGATTATGTATCAGGCTACGCACAAATAGAAAACTCAGGTTTTGCCCAAGATATTGGAGGGAATTATACCCATGCTTGGGTAAAGGTTTTTAGAGCTGATTTGAAAGATAATGGTGGTGGAAATGAAGTAAACCCTATATCAAAGGCTATATGGAACTTTGGTAGGCTGCACAATCCTCGGAAAATGTATGATCAATCAGATCCTACAGGAAATGCTATTCCTGAGGTATTAAAAGCAATGGCCAATTCAAGCTTTATTAAAAACTTCTCAACTATACTTCTTGGAGGACCTAACGGAGAATTTCAGTACAAAGATTTTGGTAAAAGTATAACCAAAGGCTGGCTTAGATTAAATAGTCCCAATAAAAGTAAACTAGGCGGAGGAGTAAGGGTAAAAAGAATTGAAATAAGTGATGAGTGGAGTTCAATGGTTAGTGATCCTGATTATATTACTACTTCGCAAGGGCAAGAGTACACCTATACCACCACAGACCCTATAACAGGGGAGACTATTAGCTCAGGAGTTGCCGCATACGAGCCTGCTTTGGGTGGTGATGAAAATCCTTTTAAACAACCCATTTTCTATTCAAAAGAAGCCTTATTAGCTCCAGATAATGATATGTATGTGGAAGAACCTTTTGGTGAAAGTTTTTTTCCTTCTCCAAGTGTTGGTTATTCAAGGGTTACAGTTAAAAATCTTCAATACGATGATGTTACTCGACATGCAACCGGAAGTGTGGTGCACGAGTTTTATACTGCTAGAGATTTCCCAACTATAACTAAACGCACCATTGCCGACTATAAAATGAAAAAAACAGATCCGATTTTAAGACTATTTTTAACTTCTATTGAAGAAAATGCAACTATTAGTCAAGGATTTGTGATTGAGCTTAACGATATGCACGGAAAACCAAAATCACAATATATATATCCTGAAAATTCTGATATCCCAATATCTTCAATGGAGTATAGGTATAAAGCCAATCCATACGGTAAAGATTCGTGGGTATTGGCAAATACTGTATCTGTGCTCAATTCAGATGGAAGTATGTCGGAAAAAGAAATTGGTGTTGAGTATGATTTTATTGCTGATATGCGCGAACAGAAAACATCAACACTTGCAAGCAATATTAAACCCAATATTGTTACCGCCTTAATTGGTATTTTCCCTATAGGGCCAATACCCACTGTTTTCCCGCATACAAGTAGAGAAAGAGTGAAAGTTTGGAGTGCAGGGGTAACTAAAGTGATTAACCGTACATCAGTTTTAGAAGAGACAATAGTAAGGGATTTGGGTTCTAAAATTTCCACTAAAAACCTAGCTTATGATGCTGAAACGGGTGAGGTGTTATTAACTGAAACACAAAATATTTTTAATGATCCAATTTATAACTTTACGTATCCCGCACACTGGTATTACGATGGAATGTCGGGCGCGTATAAAAATGTAGGTGTTGAAATAAGTAATGCTACTTTTTCTAGTGGTTTAGCAAGTATTTCAAATGCTTCAACCTATTTTATAGAGGGAGATCAATTATTGTTTAACAGTAGTGTAGTGTGGGTTACAGCAGTAACGGCATCTTCTATAGAGGTGAGAACAAAAAGTGGAGCAAATAGCATTAATGGTACTGGGGATATAAAAATACTTAACTCTGGTAGGACAAACCAACAAAGTACAGCAATAGGCTCGTTAACTACGTTAAGCAATCCGTTAAGTTTTATAGGTAATAATTCTTTTGAAAATGTAGTACAAGCATCTGCACTTGAGTTTACAAACAAGTGGAAAACATTTTGCAATTGCTTTGATAAGGGTGGTAGCGACGATATTATTGAATCTGAAAACCCATTTATTGTTGGGCTAAAGTCTTCTTGGAGACCATTAAAAAGTTATGCTTATTTAACTGGCAGAGATCAATCTAATTTTAATAACAACACTAATATTAGAAAAGACGGTACTTTCTCGTCTTTCAATCCCTTTTGGAATTTAAGTAATAAAAAATGGGAAATGAGCACTGCCAATTGGACTTGGGCTAGTGAAGCTACAATATTTAATCCATACGGAAATGAGCTAGAGAATAGGGATGCTCTAAATAGATTTTCGGCAGCCACATTTGGTTATAATAATAGCATGGCTACATCTGTTTCGGCAAACTCAAAGTACAACGAAATTGGTTTTGATGGCTTTGAAGATTATGATTTTATGAATTGTGCTCAAGATCATTTCAGTTTCAAAATTCACGCCGATAAAGTGAGTGAAACTGAAGCTCACTCTGGCAGACGATCTATAAAAATTAATGCGGGTGATTCTATTATTCTTAAAAAATTAGTGCACGATACCTGCGGGTCATCATTTTAATTAAAAAAATGGAAAAGAAATATATAGTACTATACTTAATTTTATTAATATCTTTTTTTGGAGGTATTAATTTAAAAGCTCAAAGTGTATCTTTAGATAGTCTTTCTGCTGAGAGATTACCAAGTTATGGAGATACTTTAAATTCATGTATTTCAGTTTACTTTAAGATAGTGAACATTGATTCTCTTGATGAAATTAATATTGATATTATAAAAAATACCGGAGATACAATTTTTATTGTAGGCAAGGTTCTCGAAAAGCATTTGGGAGGATATAAAGTCCTTATTACAAATACATTACAGTTTTTAAGTTACTCAAAAGGTAGTTTTCAGAAAATAAATATTTATTTACCAAAAACTGAGGCGGATAAAATTTCAGATGTATTTTTTGATGTAAAACGTAAAGGTGTGACAAAGAATAAAAATAAATTTAAAATAAAAAATATTAAGCTGTAGTCCTATGTTGTATAGATATTTAATCGGTATTTTTTTTATTGGTTTCTGTAGCTTTTGTCAAGCACAAAATCCAGAAAAAAACTGGCTGTTTGGCAATAGGTGTGCTATGGAAGTTCAGACAAGCGGCGCAAGTGCTTCAGGTTATGGCGGAGGTTCATCACAGATGAATATGGCTGAGGGAGGAACAAGTATATCTGATGAAAACGGAAATTTAATTTTTTATTTTTCCTATGGGAATCTTTTTACTCCTTCTCATAATTTAATGACTAATGGTGCATTAACTATTACCAATTCTCATATTGCTGCGCAAGCAACATCTATTGTTAAAGTGCCAAATAGTTCAACACTTTATTATGTTTTTTATACCTGTGATTGGAATGTTCCCAGTCAAGGTCTATACTATGCTATAGTAGATATGTCACTTTCTAGTGGGGCGGGTGCTGTAACTGTTAAAGATATATTGGTCAATGTAAATGTTAAAGAAAGGTTGGTCACAGTTAATAAACCCTGTAGTGATGAGGTTTGGATTGTTGGACATGAAAAAGGGAATAATAATTATGTTGCCTATCTAGTGTCAAGTAGTGGTTTTAATCCTGTCCCAGTTGTTTCCTCAGTGGGGGCAACACATAGTGCTTTTAATATTTATGGTTGTCTAAAACTGTCACAAGATGCAACGAAATTAGCCGTAGCATCAGGAGGAAATTATGGTGTGGCAACATTAGAGTTGTCGGATTTTGATTTTAATACTGGAGTTGTATCAAATACTTTTACTTTGGCTTCTTATACTGATTTTTATGGTGTTGAATTTTCTCCAAGCGGTAATATTCTTTATGCAACAGAGTTTAGTAATACAGTTATATATCAATATGACCTACTGCAAAGTAGTCCCAGTTTGATTGCTGCTTCTCAAAAGGTTATTGATAAAGGTTCCGCTTCAGATAAGGGGAGTTTGCTTTTGGCTTCTGATGGACGAATATATGCGAGTTTGTATGGGTCAAACTACCTTGGAATAATTAATAATCCTGATGTTTTGGATACCTCTTGTAACTATAGTGTTGGTTCAATAAGCACAAAAGGTAATGGACTGTTGGGGTTGCCTAATTTCACAGTTAAAATTTATAGTGGTTGTTCATATTTTGACCAATGTACTGATTGCATACCTTCATATTCACCTGAAAAAACTAAAACATACGTGCTTAGTGCGTGGGTTAAAGAAGAAGATCCAAGCAAAAATAAAACAACCTATAACGAAGCGCAAATATCTCTTGCCTTTGCCGGTTCTAGCACTGCTGCGGGGCCTTTTAAGGGTAAAGGAAATATTATTGACGGATGGCAACGCATTGAAGAAGTATTTACTGTACCAGGTGATGCTAAAGATATTCAGATAAAATTATCAAGTCCTGGAGTTGATGGGTATTTTGATGATATACGAGTGTTTCCAACCGATGGAAGTATGAAATCTTATGTATACGACCCTATTTCTCTTAAGCTAGTTGCTGAACTGGATGAAAACAACTACGCTACTTTTTATGAATATGATGAAGAAGGGGCTTTGGTAAGAGTAAAAAAAGAAACAGAGAGAGGGGTGATGACCATACAAGAAAATAGAAGCAGTACACCAAAACAATAGTTGTAAAATTTTTAAGATTAATTAAGATGAGAGTTTTATTTAGCGTATTGTTTATTTTGTTAGCTATTATTGGCTTTTCACAAGTGAATGCAGACATTGCTAGTCAGTTTGATAATGATTTTAAGCTAATTTCAGGGAAACTTAATAATGAAAATAATTACTCAATAAATACTGAGTATCATTTTTATAATAGCCATAGTTCATCCCAGCCCTTAAAAGTTATGCAAGGGTATTACAAAAAAAAAGATGCCAACTATAAAAGTATGGCTATGGGCATCTTAACTATCCAAGAAGACAAGTTAAAGGTTTTTGTAGACAGTGCTAATAAAACAATTACATTAACTGATGCCGATAAGGAAAATACGTCAGTTAATTTTGGAGTTAATATTACTTTACTTAAACAATATTGCAGTAATTTACTTATCACCGACTCATCTAAAGCAAACAGAACGTATCGGTTAAATTTTAAAACACCTATTGATAACATTGCATTTGTAGAGGTTGTTATTGACCTTAATACAAAATATCTCAAAAAACTCACTCTATTTCACTCTAATAAGGTTGATATATTAGGTGTCGGTAATGTAAATATTGATAAACCAAGAACAGAGATTGTTTTTAGTAAGCCAGTTTTTCATAAAAACACTGATAATGAGTTCTCTGCAAGTTTATACTTAAATATACATAAAGGTAATATTGCTTTGCAAAAAGGCTATTCAAGTTACAGTTTCTATAATCATCTATTACAAAAATAATTTAGCATGAAATTATATATAACATTTATCATTGCGTTATTCTTTGCTGTTTCAGCAAACGCCTACCATGATATTACAGTTAATAGTAAAACAGGCACGGCAATTACAATAGGAACTGCTAATCTTGCCCCTTGTGATGATGTGAAATCACCTACTTACACAAGCTCATCATGGGTTAATCAAAAAGTTACAAATACGGTATTCTTGGAGATTGACCAAAATAATGCAGCATATATTGGTGCTCCATACCATGTAAAGTTTACAATAGAATTAAAAGGATTAGACGTAAATAATGTGCCAATTGGCACATCAATTATTAACCTTGATATACAGTACGATCCATTCAGCGGAAATAAGTATAAAGATAAGCATGTTTATGAGTTTACAGGTTATCATAAGATTGAAATAAAAGTAATAGGGATAACTGATGTTTTTACTGGCTCGCCAGTGATAACTCCGTATGCAAATTTAACCATTGGAGCGAGAATAGATGTTGAGAGATATGGGTTATTAAATACTGCGGCTATTGTTGGTGGTATTGGCTCAAGCCCTTCAGATGTTGATGCCAATTTGATACAGGATCATCTAACTATTGGTTGGACACCAATGTTAGGTGCTGAGGAATATGATTTAGAGTGGATGTTTATTAATGATTATGGTAATAGCGCAACAGGGATTCCTTATATATCTACATCAACGTTAAACTATAATTTTAAAAATAACTCTACAAGGGTAAGGGTTTCTGCTTCATCATTTAAGATTAGTTTAATATTTAATCATGGTTATATAGTTTATAGGGTAAGAGCTGTAGGACGATCGTTAACGGCAACTGATAAACTAGTTTTTACTGATTGGAGTATTTCTGAAAGTGATTATATTAGTAATATTAGCGCAAGTAATTACTATTGGAATCAAAGTTCTCACGAAGTTCTTAAAAGCTGGCAATATTCAGCAACGTATGCCGAAGAAGGAAAATATAAGGAAATTGTAAATTATTTTGATGGAGCAAATAAAAGTAGACAAATTGTAACAAAAACTAAGAATGGGGGTGTTGAAAATGCAATAGTCGGCGAAAGTATTTATGACTATCAAGGTAGACCTACAGTGCAGGTGTTGCCTACACCAACGCTTTCAGCTGCAGTAATTAAATATTATGAAAATTTCAATCTTGATGATACCCTAAAACCCTATTCACGAAACGATTTTGATCATGATTTGAATGATTGTGCAGCCGATCTTAATGGCATGAGTAATACAGCGGGTTCATCAAAGTATTATTCAAATAACAATACCAACCAAACATTAAATAACGCATTTATTCCAAATGCACTAAACTATCCTTTTACACAGGTAGAATATACTCCGGATAATACAGGTAGGATAAGAAAACAAAGTGGCGTTGGGGTTGACCACAAAATTGGTTCAGGTCACGAAACTCAATATTTTTACGGGCAACCTTTACAAAAACAACTGGATAGGCTTTTTGGTTCAGAAGCTGGATATAATAGACATTATAAGAAAAACTTAGTGGTTGACGCTAATGGGCAAACATCAGTATCCTACTTGGATAATGCAGGAAGGGTTGTTGCAACATCACTTTCAGGTGCCGCACCTTCAAGTTTAAATGCTATTGCCAGCGAAGCATCTGCTGAATATACTGTTACTGAAGATTTGTTTGCAAAAGATGCCAATGGTGTTAGCCAAACAAATTATATCAATCAAGAGTTTGATGCTATTGTATTTAATACAGAAGTTTTAGTGCCTACTCCGGGTAACTATGATTTTGATTATAGTGTAACTGCCCCTCAATTAACAGAATATTGTGCAGCCAATAGTTTAACACTTTGTTTTGATTGTATTTATGATTTAGAAATTGTTATTAAAGATCCATGCGGACAAATATTAACGCCAAGTTCTTCTCCAATATCTGTAAAAATTGGTGCTGTAGATGGGCTAGGGAAAATAATATTTGATGAGACTTGTACTACGCCATATTCTTTTTCTACTTCGCCAAGCCCACTTACAATTCCATTTAATGAAGTAGGTAGTTATACGGTAAGCAAAATTTTACGTATAAATAAGGAATCGTTTGATGCTTATTGGGATTTGTATTTACAGAATAATACAGCGTGTATAAAAGATTTTGAATTTTTTCAAACACAAGAAAGAGACAAGATTGATATTAATGATTGTAATGTAAGCTGTGAAGAATGTGCTGAGTCATTGGGAACCAAGGACAGTTATATTTTAGCAGGAAGGGGTACTGAGGCCGATTGGCAAATTGAGTACGATAACTGTATGGCTCCTTGTTCTGAATATAATATGTGTGAAGTGGCCTATGCTTCTTTACTCAGCGATGTAAGCCCTGGCGGTCAATATGCTCAGTATTTTGATCCAACAGATGAAACGTTTTCAGTTGGAAATTTTCCATTATCATTATTTAATATAGGAAATAAACTACCATTAGGAGGTGCTGTTGCGAATTGGAAAAACCCTTCAATACTTGTCTCAGGCTCATGGCAAGCATATTATACAAATAGTGATGGAACAAGAAGTAAGATACGATTGTATAAAGACGTTAATAATAATCTTGTTCCATCATCATCTTTGAGCTATACAGATGCAGAGGGTACCTATACATATCCTGAATTGTTGACAGATGTTGAAGATTTTATAAAAAACTGGCAACCTTCATGGGCGAAATCATTAGTAAAATATCACCCTGAATATTGTTATTATGAATGGTGTATAGCCAATGATGATAAAAATAATTCATTATTAATTTCGAGTAATACATTTGATGGTAGGCTGGGTAATACTACTACTTATGCTCAGGCAAATACAAATGGTTATTTAAGTGATCCTTTAACCAATAGCGATCCGTACTTTATTAGTGGGGGTGTTGGAAATTCTCAAAAAGCTGAAATGGATAATTTAATTGCTAATTATTCTAATGGGCTATCAATGAAAGAAGTTGCCTCTTACTGGGCAAAATGTCCTGGTAGAATGTATGGAGCCATAGTAGATATCTATTCAGCTTGTATAGATTTTAATGATGCATCAGCATCAACGGAAAAGAAAGATGCAGAATGGGAAATATATAAGAATTTATACCTATCAGCTAAACAAAGAATGCAAAATACTAAGCGTACTGACTATGTTTTATCATCATCAGGATGCAGAAAATATAATGGTTGCATTGGTACTGAGAATTTTAATCCTTATGCAAGTGCTATGGTTAATTATATGGGCGTTTCATATGATGCATTTCATGATGCTTTACAGCCTTGTGCAGCAGAAACGTATGCGCTTTATAAAACCAAGGTAAGAAGGTTCTTTTATGATGAAACAGTGCCCGAACTTGATGAAGATGAAACTAACTATAATATTTTCATGGAAACAGGGCAGTGTATTATAGCCATTGAGGTTGAAAATATGATGGATAATATGGCTAAAAATGGTTTAATAGGTTCATCTCAACATATTGCTAACCATAAAACATCCAACTACAATATATATAAAGCACTTCTTGGTGAACCGTTGCCAACTACATGGCAGCAGGTACAGTGCCAAACATTTATAATATCTCCGGATTACCTAAGGGTTGCACTTTATGAACCAGTTCATGGCTATAGTGCTTGTCATATGATTCATTTTTATATTCCTAATGGATCTTCATTCACATGGTCGCAAATAAGGGGTTTTAGACATCTAAAAGTAATAAATGAAGTAAGTGGTACCTATAACTTTGAAATTAAAGTATGGGTTGATGATGACTCAGACCCATTAACACCAAATGTAGAAAAGTACCTTACAGGAAATACTTGTTTCCCAATAGGTGGTTGCACATTTAAGAATAAATGTGAAATAAATGAAACTGTAGCTGAATTACAGGTGTTAATGAGTGAATTGGCTAAAGGAGGCGATTTGTCTTCAACTTCTCTAGTTGGCCTAGAAGGGTCAATACTAGCCTACGAAACATTTGTTACTGATAATATTAGAAGATTGGTTTCAGCGCATGATTTTCAAAGTCTTAACTGGAAATACGACAATGTAAATGACAAGTTTATAATTGAGCAATCAGTTACTACCACAACTAAAACAGTAGATATTAAAAGGTATGATCCCTTATCATTTACAAGTTCATATTCCGTATCTGATATTAAATACTTTTTAAATTCACGAGTAAATCCAAGTTCTCCTAAAGAGTTTTTTATCGATGGTTATTATGACGACGATGCCAATCCAACAACACCTGATGTTGTGGTTACATTAGCTATTACTATAAATGGTGGAGGTGTTGATGTTGGAACTTGTGGATTACCTACCCCGTTAGCTTGTAAAACCATTGAACATAAGAATAAGGATGATTTGGAGCAATTGCTAACCGATATTGTTACCCCTGGTTTGGCATATATTGAGGATGATTTGCGTTCATATAGTTCGTTTACTTCTAGGTTAAAATCATATTTAGGCGAGGGGAATTTTATTATTGGTTTAGATACAACACCACTTCCATTTATTGAGGATAGCGGGAAAACAATGCGTTTACCTATTATTAATTCAAGTAGTTATGATACTGTATGTGAAATAATTTTAACTCTTGATGATAGTAGCTTATATGATTTTAATGATCTAACAGCATTGGATAACCTAAATGTATTGGGGCTTGAGATGACTAATGGTCGTGCGTATGATTTTACAATGTCGGCTACATTCACTGGAGGTTCAGAAACAATAACAGGCGTTTCCTCGTGCTTTCCTATCAGGCAATGCGATCCCTGTTTTAATAAAAGCTTTGATTGCGATATATCTTATATAGAATACAGGAACTCAATTGATAATTACGATAGTATCTATGCTGCAAAAAATCCTGCAAATCCATATTACATAACTCCTGTAACCATGGAGTACTTCTATGATCATAAAGAAGAGTTTTGTAATGATTTTGAATACTATATCTATTATATAGATACCTATAATCCTTCAGAATCAGGACTTCCTCCTCTATCAATTGTTGGATATACACGTAATGTTGATTTACCAGCAGTACCTCCTGTAGATCCTTCTTATTATTGTGAGGCTGAAATTAATACTCTAAATTATGGTATTGGAGCTCATAATGTAAGACTTTCTGCTTTGATTGATGCTCCTCCAGAGGAAAGTTCAAATTATGTTCCTACAGTTAGTGATCCAATTTGGTTTATGACACTAAAAATGTGTGATTGTATTGATGATTATATAGCATATCTTCAAGGGTTTACTGATTCCGAACTTTTAGCAAATAATAATGATGTTTTAACTCCTGCTGAATATTCAGAGGAATTTCCATGCGAAAGAAATTTACCTAAATGCTTCCCTTCTGGACCTTCGGATCCATTTATTTCAGCTACAGCTGCATGGGTAAGTCCTTGTGCTGCTGAAATGCAAGCCATAGCTGATGTAAACGCATTATCATTATATAATCAGTATAAAGATAGCTTGCGATCTGAATTTAGAAAACGTTACTATGAAACTTGTTTAGGTGCTTTTGAAAACTTTGAGATGACGTATAAAGATAAAGAATATCATTATACACTTTATTATTATGACCAAGCTGGTAGCCTAGTTCGCACGGTTCCACCCGCAGGAGTTTCGTTGATAACTAGTTCTAATGATTTTACAAAAATAAATTACGACCGCACCAATAAAACCCGAACCTTTTTTACTTCTCATACTTTAGCAACTACTTATGAGTTTAATAGTTTAAACCAGTTGGTAAGGCAAAGTGTTCCTGATAATGAGAAAATGAATATTTGGGAAATATCTAACGCAAATGGTTTCCCCGCAGGGTTTGATGCAATTAGCAGTCATTTTGTAAGCCGCTCAAAAGGGTATGTATCAGGTAAAGTAGGAAGTGATGCATACATATATAAAACAGAAGATGGTGGTTTGACCTGGCAAAGGGTAACTGATATTGAGTCATCAACACTCAATAAAATATTTATGACTACCGGTTATACAGGCTATGCTGTGGGTGAGGATGGTATGTTGTATAAAACTATTGATAATGGCGTGCGATGGAAAATATTGTCAGGTCTGTTTGGTGCTAACGTAAAGCTAAACGATTTATACTTTAAAGACAACATGAATGGTGTTGTTGTGGGCGATGGTGGTTTTATCCGTAAAACTAGCGATGGAGGCAGTACTTGGAGCACAGTATCTTCATCACCCACAATAACTGCTGATATTACTTCCATATCTTTTGTTGATACGGATACGGATAAAGGTTATTTAACTATAAATGCCGCAGGCACGGGAGGTATGTATAAAACTACTGATTTTGGTAGTAATTGGAGTGCTACAATAGATATTCGTAGCGATAATCTAGGTAAAATCCAAATGGTGGATGCTAGCAAAGGATATATTTCAGATGTTTTGGGGTTACTAAAAACTACAGATGGTGGTCTTAACTGGAAACATTTGGCTACTAACCTTACGGTTGGTCTTATAGATTTTTATTTCAAGGATGAAAATAATGCTATTGCCGTTAGTACTTCAGGGAAGTTATACCGAACTACCGACGGAGGGATAACATGGGTTCTTGCCAGTGCTTCGGGAGCCTATAGGGCACTTTATTTAAATAATTCATATACCTACGGCTTAGCAGTTGGAGACGCAGGGCTTGTTTCAAGAATTAAATTGTCTGATTTATCTGTTATTAAAGGATCTACCGGCAACACATCCGATTATGTAGCAGGGGGGTATGTGTTTGATAATAATACTGCATTTATTTGTGGCGGTTTGGGTATGCTTTATAAAACCACTAATTTAACTGATAATACACCACACTGGGCCTTAATAACTACGCCAACTATTGGTTCAGGTACTGAGTTTTTCACTAAAATACTTGTTTACGATGCTTCACCCACTACTCCCAAATTTGCTGTTCTTACAGATCTTGGAGAAGTGCACGCAGTAGTAGGTGCTACGTCTACCATAATATCATCGGGCATTGATTATATGGTTGATATAGTTGATGACGGCACAAACTTGTACGCTCTTGATGGAAATGGCGGTGGGACTATAAAATCTACTGCTATTAGTTCTCTTAGCACAATGAGCGTGTCAAGTACGCTTACGGCTTCTTTTTTAGGTACTATAACTAAAATGTGTGTTCAGGGTGCTAACCAATTTGCAATTGGTTCTCGCGGCGATATTTTTAAAGTAGTAAGTTCGGTTGTTAATGACCGATCAAAATATACCGTGCCTCTAAAATTAAACCATGTAGAGGCTCAAACAGGCGTAGCTTATGCCGTGGGTGATAACGGTAGCGTATTTAAGTACAGTACAAGTACAAGTATTTGGACTAAGCTGTATAATGGCGCAAAACAAGACTTGCTTTCGGTTGATTTTTGGGATGCTAACAATGGAGTTTTTGTAGGGAAATATGGCGTAACTATGCGCACTACTAATGGAGGGAGTTCAATTTCTAGCCCAATATCTGCTGGGGTGGATTTGAATGATGTACGTTTTGTTAGCAGTACCGATGCTTATGCGGCGGCTAAAAACGGTAAAATATACAAAACTACTAATGCAGGAGCAAGCTGGTCGTTGCAAAGCGTACCTTTAGGTAAAACAGGTACAGAACTTAATGGTATACACTCAATATCAACTACTAATATTATTGCTTGTGGTACAAACGGTCGTATGTTGTCATACAATGGAACCAGTTGGGCTTGGTTGGGAGATTTTGTTACTAATGAAATAAAATCTCTTCATGTTAACCAAGGTGTAGGCTATGCTGGGGGTGTTTCAGGGCTATTGCTCACATCAGTCAATTCTGGGGCGACATGGAAGGTGAAACCTCCTTTGGTATATCCTGTGGAGCAATACAATGCTGTGTGGGCAGTTACTGCTACTCAAGGAATTATAGCCGGAACGGGGGGTAAAGTGCGCTATACTGCAAACGGCGGTAGTACGTGGAGTTTGGCGTATACTGGGGCAAGCACCATAAATGGTATACATTTTACACATAAAGATACGGGCTATATAGTTGGTAACTCAGGTTTAATGGCAAAAACGTCTAGTGGTGGAACTAGCTGGTTAAATCTTACCAGTAGTTCGGCAACCACAAAAAACCTTAATGCTGTATTTGGCCAAAACGGTCATATAATAGCAGTGGGCGATGATGGAACTATAGTAACGAGTCATAATTCAGTATTAACATCGTGTACTTTAGCTACCAGTGGGACTACTGAGCATTTGTACGATGTATATATGCACGATTATTATACGGCATACGCTGTGGGGTATAACGGTACCATACAAAAAACTATTGATGGCGGTACTTTATGGGCAAATAAACCTTCAAGTACCTCGTACCAAATAAATACAGTGTATTTTGGGGGTAGGTATTTTGGTTTCTTTGGTGGTGAGTTTCAATTAGCAAGAAATATAAAAGATGAAGCCGATATATTCTCATCATACTTTTGGTACGATAAATTGGGACGAATAAGCGTTTCGCAAAATACCAAGCAGTTTAACAAAACAGATAGAGCGTATAGCTATACCCGTTTTGATGCTTTAGGTAGGATAACCGAAGTGGGGGAAAATGCCACTACAACAAATATTTCTACTATATTTGTTAGTAATCAAATGGACGATGCATTGCTAAGTAGTTGGATAGTCTCTTCTAGTTCGCGAACCGAAGTAACCCGCACTTTTTATGATGCGGTGGTAGTGAGCGGTTTGCCCATAACACAAACCAATCTTCGCAAACGTGTGGTAACTGCTACTTATAGTGATGTGTACGATTCAGACCCAAAAGTATACGATCATGCCACCCATTATAGTTACGATGTGCATGGAATGGTGAATACTTTACTGCAAGACAATCCTTCACTAGCTTCATTAAGCCAACAATATAAAACGGTTGAATACGAATACGATTTGGTGACTGGCATTACTAACACTGTGTATTACCAAAGAGGTGAAGCTGATCAATATACCTACTACTATGAGTACGATGCGGATAACAAAATTATAAAAGCCTTTACTAGCCGATGTAATGGTATATTCAAAGATCAAGACAGTCGTTATTTGTATTACGATCACGGCTCTTTGGCCCGTACAGAAATTGGTGATTTGCAAGTACAAGGTATAGATTATGCCTATACCATACTGGGTTGGCAAAAAGGAGTAAATAGTGATATGGTTGATCCCACTAAAGATATGGGACGCGATGGAGACTATACACTAGGCAGTAATGTAAACCTAAACTTTGCCCGCGATGTATTTGGATATTCGCTAGGCTATTTTGAAGGTGATTATTACAGCATAAACAATGTAAGTGCAGGTGGTAACCACTTTTTAGCTTCTTTATCAGGTAGCGATTTGCTGGCAGCCCGTAATGATTTATACAACGGTAATATAAGCCACATGGTTACTAGTATTACCCAACCCGGAACAACTACTGTATTGCCTTATGGCTATGCCTACCAATACGACCAATTGAATCGCTTGCTTCACATGGAAGGGTATAATAACCTTGATTTCCCAAGTAACTCATGGAAAACTGGCGGATATACAGGTGCATACGAAACATCGCTTACTTATGATGCCAATGGAAACATATTGACCCTGAACCGCAATGGTGAAGCAGGAAATATTAATATGGATAACCTAAGCTACCAATACGACTGGGTGAACAACGACCCAGCACAAGGATTGAGAAGCAATAAACTATACCACGTAAACGACGCCATAACCAGCACCTATACCAGCGATATAGACGACCAAGGAAGCTTTACACCAGCATCAAGTGTTGATGATATAAATGCCCTTAACAACTATGGGTATGACGAACTAGGCAACCCGATACGAGATGAAGCCGAAGGTATAGCTAGTATTGAATGGACGGTATACGGAAAGATAAAATCGATAACTCGCAGTGCCAGCAGCACGGCTTCTAACCTTAGCTTTAAATACGATGCACAGGGTAAACGCATAGAAAAACGAGAAACCCCTTATGGCGGAGGAGCGGATAAAGTAACTTACTATGTATACGATGCATCAGGTAACCTAATGGCTACGTATAGCCGCCACCTGCGTGATGATGCCAATGATAAATACGATGGCGAAGAAATGTTTGTTTGCAACAGCCACATAATATATGGTAGTAGTCGTATAGGTGTGGATGCTAGACAGGATACATTGGTCGGCTCATTAATAGATCCCATACCCACAGGCTACCATACAAGGCTATTGGGCAGTAAACAATACGAAAACAGCAACCATTTGGGCAACGTATTAGTAACCATAAGCGATATAAAAATACCCCACGATTACAATGCTAATTCAGTGGTAGATTATTATACTGCTGATATTATAAGTGCACAAGATTATTACCCCTTTGGTAGTATAATGCCTGGACGAAATTGGAGTAATGAAGAATACCGTTTCGGGTTTAATGGGAAAGAAAGGGATGATGAGATAGATGGAGCTGGGAATTCTTTGAATTTTGGAGCAAGGATTTACGATAGTCGGTTGGGTAGGTGGATGGGATTAGATCCGCTATATTATTTTGACCACTCGAAATCTCCATATTCTAATTCTTTTAATAATCCTATAATATTTAAAGACGAAGATGGTAAATGGCCAATTCCAGTTATAACGGGTCTCATAGGTGGAGTTGGAAACGCTCTTTATGGAGTTATTAAAGGAGAGGATATAGGCTCTGTTGCTAAAAGATTTGTAAGTGGAGCGGTAGCTGGTTTTTTAATTGGGCTCGCACCAGCCGCAGTTGTGTCAGTAGTAAATGGAACAGCAATTGGATCCGCTACTGTTGCAAGCTATGCTACTATTGTTGGTCCATCAGGTACTGTGATGACTAGTTTAGTGGGAGGGGTATTTGGGTCTGGTATTGAAAACTTGATTGATCAAGGGATAGATGTTCTTACTGGAGCAAAAGACGAAATTGATCCACATCAAATTTCTTTGAATATGGCAACTGGTATGGTAGAGGGTATAGTAGGCGCTATTGGTGATATTGCTGGCGAAATGGCTGCGGATGCTATTAAAAAACCTTTGAAAGATGCACTTGTAGGGTTAACTAGAGAACAAGAAAGAGTACTGAAAAAATCAATTACGAATGATTTAAATAAAGAATTAACAAGGACAGGTACTAAGCTTACAAAGGCAGAAAAGTTAGAAGCAGTTAATAAAATATTTCAAGCAGCAAAAGAATCTGAAGTATCCACGCAATTATTTAGAGTTCATATAATTCAAAAAGGTACTGAAAGAACAATTGCTATTTCGACTATCGCTGTTGGAAAAGACGCTGGAAAAGAAGCTGAAGCTGCGTCAACTAGTGATAATTCAAATAATCAAAATTCTCAACAAAATGAAAGTGTCCCTGAACATTAGAATAATCTTGTTCGTAGCTGTAACATTAGTAAATAAAATATTATTTCCTCCAAATATTTTATTTGCAGATATATATTCAGCAAGATACTTTTTGAACTTATTTTTTATAGTATCCCTGATTGTTGAGTCAATACTTTTAGTCAATGTTGTTTATATTGTTTTTAAAAAGTCACACACAATATTATCAATAACTACCATGTTATTTTTTTTCTTGTTGGATAGTTATATCACATACAAAGTATTTGATACAAAAATTGAGAATGAAATAAATAAGTATGGGGTTATAGTATATGCAGTTGTTAATGATGTTAGAAATACGAAGGGGAAAGTATATTATCAATTACAGTATAAGTATGGGACACAAGATTATAAAACTCCTTATATCCGCTCTTATAATAAAACACGTAATGATGTTGGCGACACCATTATAATTAATGTTTCAAAGCGAGATCCATATATTTTTACTCAACAAAACAGGTAGTGGGTATTGGAACATTTTGGTAGTTGGTTTAAACTATTTGAAAACCAACAAGTTATCAGAGCCTTTACTATTCATTAAGACAAGCAAAAGTATGGGAAACAAGGAAATAAGGGTTTAGTAACCTTATGAGAACGCAGTAACTTACCCCGAATAGGTACATTTGTGGTATATATGAGAGCCATCAAATGCACTAATTGTAAGGGATTCGATGTAATTAAGGCAGGTAAAATTTTATGCTGTCAACGCTACAAATGCAAGGGGTGTTTAAAACACTTTAGGACAAAAAATGTAAGCCGCAAAAAAACAAATATAAAACAAGCAGTTGCCCTTTATCTTGAAGGTATGCCCTTACGAGGTATAGCAAGATACCTTAAAGTAAGCCACACAACAATTTTACGCTGGCTTCGGCAAGCAGAAAAGCAAAATAAGCCCCTATATCCCTTATCCGCCGACCATATAGAAATTGACGAACTATACCTTTACATCAAAAACAAAAAGCGGAAAAAATGGCTTTGGATAGCCCTTTGCCGAGAAACAAAAAGGATTTTAGGCTTTCAGATAGGCGGAAGGGGTAAAACGACTTTACAAAAACTGTACACTAAAATATCGGTTATCGAATGCCAAAAATATTACACCGACGGCCATGCACCATACAAAGGTGTACTTCCTAAAAAGAAACACAGTACAATAACAGGCCAAACCAATACGATAGAAGGAATAAACTCAGCCCTGCGCCACTATTTGGCAAGGTTCAGAAGACGTAGCAAATGTTACAGTAAATCATTAGCAATGGTAGAAATAACAATGAATTTATTCATCAATAAGACGAATAACAAATTAAAATATATCTAAACAAGTTCTTTGACCATCTGCAACCGTCCAAAATTTTGATAGAAGCCGCAAACCTTTGTGCCGCACGTAACAAAAATAACAGCGTAACACAATAACATCAATATGAGAGTTTATAAATTATTTTTTGCAATACTATTTTTTATTGTTTTGCAAAGTACAACTTGCATACATCCTATAAAAGTTAATTTTATAAATCAATCTGAAAAACAAATCATCATTGACTCTATTTATTTTGATGGAATAAAGGTCTCTCAATCAATAGATACTTTATTGAGGGGCAAAGACAATGTTAGGTGCAATATAATTCGTGCTTTTTATTTGCCAAATGTTTATCAAAAAGCTAATTATATGAGTATCTATTATAGGTCGGACTCCTTCTCAGGTTGTGCATTTAAAAAAATAATTAATGTAAGAGACGATACTTCAGGCGGGAAACACTTACTCTACTTCCAAAATGAAATTGCACTAAATATAGCGGATGGTGAATGTAATTCAACCCAAACACAATTTCGTTAAATAGTATGCAAGTTCGCCATCGAGCCAAAACTCGCTAAACAGCATACGGGGCTCTGGTTTGTTTTTTACGCTTTCAATCCTCAATCCAGCTATGAAATTAAATCAGGTTTGGAATGACTGCCTACCGCACTGTGCCTCGACTCCGCTCGGTATGACACAGCGCGCAGGCTATCATCCTGAGCTTGTCGAAGGGCGTGTGGGCAAAGATGGTGAAGATATTATGCAGGTAGCGGAAGCTACTCTTTTGTTGGCACAAGCTGACGCTTGAGCCAGCGGAGAACATTTTAGAATTTCAGTTTTAGAGTTTAATCTTTCTACTTTTATCTTTTTACTTAATACTGATTAATGCTAAATGTATATTGCCAAATACCTATTTACATTCGGGTTCAACTGCCTTCAATTCCATTGCCTCAATAGCATTACGTTTTTGGACTATATGCAAATCAAAGCTATTGGCTTGTTTTTTTAGGTAATACCCTATGCGTATGTATTGACCAGTGTTTAGGTGCCCGCCCCAGCCGGTATAGTACTCTATGGTATCAGTACCGTTTAGCAATTGTACGGTAATTGTACCTTTGCTGTTGGCTTCTAAAAAGGTGTTTATTACTTGTCCCGCAAACTGCTGCTCGTAGGCTAGTTGGCATGGGTTTTTTAGCTTGTGCGAGTATTTGCCATACCAAAACCACACATACAGCCCAAAGGCTAGAAAACCAACGATAATAATGGTGTTTCTGATAAGCCCCATGCGGTGGCTTATCCAATAAATGCCTTTATCATTATCGCCATCACCTCGGTTGCGTAGTGTATTAAAACGGTTTGATATTTCGCCTTTTTGCATGGTTTACTGTTTCACCAATGTACCTGTGTACAATGTTTCGCCTATTTGCAGTTTGTAGGTGTATACCCCTTGTGCAACATCGGTGTGCCATTGCAGGTGTTGTTGTCCACCAGCAAAGGTATGGTTTGCAGTATATATTTGGCGACCCAATACATCAAAAATTTGTAATAGTACAGGATGTGTGTTGGCTAATGAAAGAGTAAAAGTAGTTGTAGTATTAAAAGGGTTAGGACTTACTTTCACCTGAGTTTTAGGTACGTTAACTTGTGGTGTATTTAGCGATACATTGCCCCCTTCGCTCAGGTAGTTTAGCGTGTTTATTGTGATGTTGTTAAAACGTTCAGTAGTAGGGTTGCCATACCAGCGTACTACTGTACTATCAATTGTTTGGTTTTGACCAAGCCCAAAAAACAAACGGCAAGGCTTTTGGCTATTTATACCTCGGCCTGCTGTAACGTCTTGCATATAGCGTTTACCACCTGCCCATACCCATGCACGCGCACCTATTGCATTTTTATTACCGGTGGTTGCTTTTAGCTCTATACTTACAAAGTTGCCGCCGTGTAGGGCGTTATTCTTATAAAACCTAAAGTTGCCACCATTGCCAATAAGTACATCCAACTTACCGTCGTTATCGTAATCAACAAAGGTGGGGTTTTCGCCGCCGTTTACTTTGTTTAGCCCGTAGTGAAAGGTTTTTAAAGCAAAACTATTATCGGGCTGCTGTATATAAACATCATTAAAATTACACTCGTAAAAAGTAGTGGTAATAATATCAGGTAAACCATCATTATTTAAATCGCCAAAAGCTGCATTAGCATGGGTTTCTTCAAGTTGCAATCCTATGGGTGATATTTGCCCTCCGCGTTCAGAAACCTGATTTACCATATCGGTAAATGTATAATTAGGAGCTCCGTCGTTATTAAACAAAGTAGTCATACGTGTGTCTTCTTTCACCGTAATATTGCTGCCACCTGCACCCCATGGGGCTTGGTATTGCACTGGGGGCATATTACGCGGATGCGAAAAATTACTGTGCAGCAAATCCATATCCCCGTCGTTGTCATAATCAGCCCAATCGCAACCTGTGCTCATATTATAAAATAGCGAACCGTTATTGTTATCAATAGGGGTCTGGGCTATTATGTTGTCAAAACTACCGTTGCCGTTGTTTCTAAAAAAATTATCGTAGCTGGTCAGTCGGTCAAGCGAAGCAGCATAATTAGCTACATACAAATCCAAATCACCATCATTATCATAATCTACCCACTGGCTGCCTCGGCTAAAACCAAGGGTATTTCCTCCTAGTTGATTGCTTTCATCAGTAAAACTTAAATTACCTGTATTTAGCAATAAAAAATTGGGTGTTGGTGTGCCGTAAGGTTGCCAAAGTTGACCTATAAAAATATCAGGAAACCCATCGGTATTTATATCGGCAATGCTAAAACTGGTTATCGACTGAAAGTTTGGAAGACCGTTTAGTTGCTTTTTTGTGTAGGTATTATTGCCATTATTCAGGTAAAGATAGTTTTGAGTGATATCGTGCGATAAAAAAAGTATATCATCCCATCCATCGTTGTCCATATCAATAAACATATTTGCAGCAGGGTTTTGGGTATAATCCACTCCTGCGGGACTGCAAATATTAGTAAAAGTGCCATTTCCGTTGTTTAAAAACACTTTATTGCCTACCAACATATCCAAATGGCTATCGTGGTTTATATTGCCTATGGCTACGTTTCCACCTGTTGTTCCGCCGCTTTTAATATTGGCCATATCATCTACATCAACAAACCAAGGGCTTGCTGGTAATGGGTCGTACGCAAGCACTATATCAATAGCAAAGCCACGAGTAGCTTGCAGCGTCCGTTTGCCTTGCGCGTCTTCTGCCGTTGAAAATAAAAAATCACCACCTGTTTGTGCACTGGCTTTGCAGCTTGGATTAAGGGCATTCATCCCCAAACGCAAGTTTACATTCACCATATTGCTAATGGCTATAAAAAATTGGTTGTTTTCTACCCTTATATTCAATCCATCTATGGGTATTTCTACACGTTCGTCGTCAGCATCGGTTGTTTTTGTAATTGTAATGGGGGGGAATAAATCGGCTTGTAATTGAGGGTGCACAGTACCGCCTTCATGCCCAAACATACGTAATAGGGCAGTGCCGCCTTTGCTACCGCTAAGGGTAATTATAATACTTTTAACACTTGCAGGGCCTTGAGGTTCAAAACGGGCTATTTGCTTAGGATATGTAACGGGGTTGTAGGTTGATGCCCATAGTTTGCCCACTTGATAATAGCGCAATGTATCTATGGCTTGGCTATGTACGCTAACCAACAATAGTACTAAAATTAAGGGGATTCTAATGGTTTTGCAAGTTGCCGTTTTTTTGTTCAATGGATTTTTTGGTTAAGGATTTTAAAAAAAAGTACGTCTCCCGACGTACTTCTAAAAACTATCAATTTTATGAAAAAACTATATACTATCTTACGTATTTGTTGATACAAACATACCACGTATATACTGGCAGATAAAGGCGTTTTATAGCATTGCAGGTATTATTATTTTAATGGCTTATGGTATTATTTAAGTGGTTTTTAACAAAAAAAATGACACCCATTAAGGGTGTCATTTTACAATTTAACCAAGTGAAAATATGTATGTGAAAGATTCTATCGGGTAAATATGTTTGTTACGTTACGGTTGCCTGTTTCATTAAGGTACCAGCCTGCACTGTTTGTGCCCCCGCTTTGTGCCCAGTCAGCAAACTTACTGTAAGCATCTATTATAGATTTTTTCTCAAAAGGATAATCAAAACTAACGGGTAGATGCAATACCCAAGGTAAGTTGTTAGCTGTTTTGTAGTAGCGTACTTGGCTAGGGTTGCTATTGTCTTTACCCGTATTAAATAAATTGGTATTTGCTTTTGCAGTATTAGCATGGTCGGGTAAATGTATTTCTGTACCCCTATCGGTAGTAAAAATGAAAGGGTTGAAAGGATAATCGCCTAATGCTGCAAAGGTTATGGGCGAAGTGAAGGTCATTTTTGTAAACATAGTATCGGGTGTAGATACTGCCGAATTGGGCATGGTGTTAAAAAACGAGCCACCTGTATGTGTTAGTTGGTCGGCAACATCATCAAACAATACCATTACTGCCTTTGTATGCCCGTTTTCAAGCCCTTTACCATCAAGTGTTACACGGTTACGGGTAATTTGTGAACCTGTAACAGTGCTAACCGAAGAGGCATTAAAAGGAAACTCTATACCAAAACCAATTGGAAATGAACCGCCTTTGGCTGCGGCAAATGCTTTACAGTTTAGTTCAATCACTTTGTTTTGTGCATCAGCAACAGCGTGAAATCTCCAACGCAATACCAAGTCGTTCATATCATAATCACCTGTGTGAGGCCACAAATCTTCAAACGCTAGTGTTCCATATTCAGTTTTTGAAGGGAAGTAGCGGTTATAAGCCTTGCTGGCATCGCAGGGGTAATCATCGTAAACATCGCTTACTCCGTCATTATCACAATCGGCAGGCGTATCAATTGGAGGTATATTGCTATTATCAATACCTTCTACGGGATTTGATATAGCAAAGAAAATGGCATCATTAAAATCATCGTCAGAACCAAAATTATCGCGTTTCAAATCTTCAAAACCAATTATAAAGCGGTCGTTATCGCCATCATGCAATAGAGCAGAATGTTGTTTAAAGGCTGTAGCCTCGCTGTTAAGTTCCTTATTTGTTAACCAAAGATTATAACCTGCTGTAACTGTGTTTGAACCTCCATTATAACCATTTGCAGCAAGTGCAAAACCAATTACATAGTCTTTTTTGTAACGGCCTATTTTTACTTTATCACCTGAATGTAAATCGCCACCGCTACCGCTAAATGAGGTATTTGGAAAAGCTATATAAAAACTGTCAATATCGTTTACCGAAGTAGGAACAGAATCTTTATGGTAGCTATAGTATAACAAAACATTTTGGTAGCCCGCTCCCTCGTGTACAAACGTAATCCACACATCTGATAATTCAGTAATTTTCAAATTACGCTCGTTTGTCTCAAGTAAATACTCTGGGTGATTAACAGGCACAGGCCTGCTTTCGGGAAATGAAGCTGTGATATTGTTTAAAAATGTGGTGGTAAGTATATCGCGTTGATTTTCTAAATAATTAGGCACACCACTACTATTCCAAGTACCTAGTTTTTTAGAAAACTTATCTTCAACACCACTTTTGCGGATTATGCCTGTATTGGGCACATTACCGTTGTTATATTTTGGAGCTTCAAATTTTGATTGTAAAGCACCATTGGTAAAATGAAATTTTACTGTATTTGCACTAACCGCAACAATCACATTATTAGGTATACCAATAGTGTATGGGTATACAACCACTTCTTTTAGGTAAGTAGGTAAACTAACAGATGCCAGCAACCTGCCATCGGCACCTGTGAAACCTGTAAACAGCTCTTTGGGGTGAAGATTAGGCTCAACCTGCCCATCGTATAGCGATACTTTAACTCCTTTAAAGGGTGAACCGTTACCATCGGTTAATATCACATCAACATTTATTACACGTGTAGTAGCATAGTCAAAATTTTTAGGCACTACCATCTGGTCAATATGGGTAACATTTGCCACAGGGCCTCCACCTGCAGATGGATTATCCAGATTATCTCTTTTGCAACTTTGCAAAGCTAGCAGGCCTATTAGGGCGGCGTAGGTTAGGGGGTTAAACTTCAATTTCATAATAGTAATAAATTAAGGTTAGTGGTAGTGGTTGGTTTTTACTAGTTTAATAGTTATACAAAGGTATTTTGAGTGATGTGCATTGTGAAAGCATTTTATAGCATTAATGCCAAAAATTATTCTAGTGGGGCAAGTTTTCATTTTGTTAGTAAACCGTTTTTTTTAATTGATAATTTACTACCTAAAAATGCAAGTACATTGCGTATAGTGCACTACTTATAAGGGGTTACAGCCCATTGTTTTTACTTTTGTGTGTGCTTTTCTTTGGCTTTTAATAACTATTTAGAAATAGCTTTCATACAAGCCAAGCTACCCTTGCCACAAACTACCTATGCTAGCAAATAATTTCTTAGTTTTGAAGCCATAAAACTACACTAATGAAACACGCATATATATTCCCCGGCCAAGGCGCACAATTTGTGGGTATGGGCAAAGATTTGTTTGATAGCAACCCGCTAGCGAAAACACTTTTTAACGAAGCCAATGGCATACTGGGTTTTCGTATCACCGATGAAATGTTTGCAGGCACTGAAGAGGCTTTGAAAGAAACTCGTGTAACCCAACCCGCTATCTTTCTTCATTCAGTAATATTAGCCAAAACATTGGGTGATAGTTTTAAGCCCGACATGGTTGCAGGTCATTCGTTAGGAGAATTTTCGGCATTAGTGGCCAATGGTACACTAAGTTTTGAAGACGGTTTAAACCTTGTGGCACAACGTTCATTTGCCATGCAAAAAGCTTGTGAACTACAATCCAGCACTATGGCTGCTATTTTGGGCTTAGATGATGAAAGGGTTGAAGAAATTTGCGGACAAATAAACGGTATAGTAGTGCCTGCCAACTACAATTGCCCAGGCCAATTAGTAATATCTGGCGATGTAGATTCTGTAAACGCAGCTTGCGAGGCTATGAAAGCCGCAGGTGCAAAACGTGCATTGGTGCTTAATGTAGGTGGCGCATTTCACTCACCACTTATGGAGCCTGCCCGCGAAAAACTGGCTGCTGCTATTGAAGCAACACACTTTAGCAACCCCATTTGCCCTGTATATCAAAATGTAACGGCCAATGCAGTTTTTAACCCTGATGAAATAAAGAAAAATCTTGTAGCGCAGCTTACTGCACCCGTACGTTGGACACAAAGTGTGCAAGCTATGGTGGCTGATGGTGCAACCCATTTTACTGAAATTGGCCCAGGAAAAGTGCTGCAAGGCTTGGTGAAAAAAATACACCGCGATGCCGAGGTAGCCAGTGCTTAATTATTTACAACACTCATTTAGTACACCCGTGCAGCTACAGCTTGCACGGGTTTTGTTTTTTTAATATATTTATAAATGTTTATTCGACAAGCAAATGAAGGTGATATGGAATGGATAAACAGCGTTTACCATGAAATTGAGTTTTTACCTTCGGATTATAATAATGAATACATTGCCGTTGCTAGCAACGGTGATGAAAAACGTGGTGTAGGCCGTTTGGTAACCATAGGCGATGACTATGAACTGGGCGGGATTTATGTAGCCAAAGCCCACCGCAAAAAGGGTGTGGCAAGGGATATTGTAATGCACTTGCTACAACAGGTTGAAACCGGCAAAACGGTGTATTGTATACCGTTTATCCCGCTCGAAAGTTTTTACAGAAGTTGCGGATTTGAAAATGCCGAAATTGACGATTCCGTACCCCAGAAAATTCAGGAAAAAATAGGGCTTTGTAATGATACATTTCAAACCAAAACCTTGCTGATGAAATTGGTGAAGAAGTAACCCAACAAACGGGCGTTTTGCAGCTTTATTGGATTATAGCATGAAAAACTAAGCTCGTTTATAATTGCTTTTCTATGCGCGGAAAGTTTGTTAACTCAAAGCAGCTAATAGTGCAACTCATTTTACTGAAATTGGCCTAGGAAAAGTACTGCAAGGCTTGGTGAAAAATATACCGCGATGCCGAGGTGGCTAGCGCTTAATGCACAGTCTATGCTGAATTTAGTTCGGCATCTCATTCTCCAATTCATGTGTAATGCAGTGCGAGATCCTGAATCCCGATAGCTATCGGGACGGGATGACGGGTAATGGATGACTGAGCGCACTGTCATGGTGAGGTTACTCGAACCAATGCGGCTGGCAAGCAAAGGAAAAGCCTTACGGCTTAAACCACCCCTAACCCCTCCTTTACCCACTTCACAAGCCTTAGCAAGGAGGGGTATTGAACGACGTTCAGTCTTCTTATGCGATTGAAGCAATCTTTGATAAACTATACAAAAAGATTGCTTTGGAAGACCTTGTAAGGACGGAATTGGAGCAGTTATGCCGAATTTAGTTCGGCATCTCATTCTCCAATTCATGTGTAATACAGAGCGAGATCCTGAATCCCGATAGCTATCGGGACGGGATGACGGATAAGGAATGACTGGCGCGTTGTCATGGTGAGGTTACTCGAACCAGTGGGGGGGGAAGATTAAAGGTTGTAGAAAGCCTTGCGGCTTAAACCACCCCTAGCCCCTCCTTTACCCACTCCACAAGCCTTAGCAAGGAGGAGAATATGCATGATGTTCGTCATTGCGATGACGAAGTTGGGGTAGTCATGCCGAATTTAGTTCGGCATCTCATTCTCCAATTCATGCGTAATGCAGAGCGAGATCCCGAAACAAGTTCGTGATGACGGCTGATTTCTAACCCAAAACTACTCTGTTACCACAAGTAAACTATCTGCTTTGGTGCGTAGTTTTAGCCAATTGTATATACGTTGGCTTTCTTCACGGTTGGTCTTGGTTTTTTTAGTGAAGTGAACAAAGGCTACGTGCACAGTATCAAACTGTTGTTTTTTGTTGTTATATAGTATGGAGGGCTGCACCGTAAAATATTCAACATTTTTGTTTAGGGCACAAAACTCTTTCGATATATCGGTAATGGGTAATTGTTTTGCTTTGTAGTTTAGCAGTTCATTCTCAAGCAAGGTTATTTTTTCATCCTTATTTTTTATCGTTTCCTCATTACGGGTGTATAGCTCTTCTAAAACACCAGTTTTTATGTCGTTTATATTTATATCCTGTGTTTCTTGTATACCTTGCTTCACCAACAATTTGCTGTCTCCAATGCCGTAGTAAGCTCTTTGGTTATTTATATTATCAATAGCCTCTTGTTTTATAGGTTCTCCAATCAAAAAAACCTCAAGTACTTTGTTCCCCGCCGAATCCGAAATAAGTTTTTGGTTCATTACCCGTGTATTGGGAAAATTGAACTCTTGCTCTATATACTTGGCTACTTTATTGTTGTATACAGTTCGTTGCACAATATTGTAAGCTATGTAAATACTGGGCAATGCAGTTACAACAACTATAAGGGTAACATACCTTTTTACCTTTTTTTGGCGCATTTCATCGGGATGTTCTTTTTTGTGAAAGCGTAAAAAGCGAACAATAGCCAGTGTAGCAAGGCTTACAAATACTGCATTGATAAAAAATAAGTATAAGGCACCTCCAAAGTAATACATATTACCAGTTGCCAATCCAAAACCTGCTGTACATAGCGGTGGCATAAGTGCAGTTGCTATGGCCACACCGGGTATTACATTTCCTTTTTCTTTGGTAGACGTAGCCACAATACCTGCCAATCCACCAAAAAGGGCTATTAAAACATCCCAAATGGTGGGGGTTGTACGTGCCAAAAGTTCATTTTGGGCTTCGCGCAAGGGGCTAATTAAGAAATAGGTGGTTGATGTTATCAGGCTTATAGCCATCATTACTAATAGGTTTCGGGCAGCTTTTTTTATCAGTTCAAAATCATAAATACCTGCGCCTAGTCCAATGCCCATTATAGGTCCCATAAGAGGAGATATAAGCATTGCACCTATAATTACCGCCGCTGAATCGACATTTAAGCCAATAGAAGCAATAAATATGGCAAACACTAATACCCATACGTTTATACCTTTAAACTCAACACTTTTAGTAATTGAGTCTATCACCTCTTGTTCTGATGATTTGTAATTATCAAGGCTGAAAAGATTATAAATGTAGCGGCGAATGGTTTTCATGGCGAAAATTTGTTACTAAAATAATCAATTGGCGGCAAACAACATTCGTTTTAAATACAAAAACGGCGATGAGTTATTAGTTTTCACTTGTGGGTTGCCGTCCTGAACTTGTTGAAGGGTACTTATACGGTTGCTGTCTTGAGGCTCTCGAAAGATAGGGAAGGATTGGAGGATGGAACTGTTTATCAGGTAGCGGATGCTACTTTATTGTTCGGCACGAGCGGACGCTCATGCCAGCTTTGGTGTTCCTTCAAGCGTCCACGCTTGAAGTTTATTCTTGTTAAAGTCCACTCGAAATCTTGTTTGTAGCGAGACGCTGCCACTCGCTATCCCGAAGCGAGGACGCTTCGGGAAACGGGGTATAGCACTGCATTGTCCCCCTTGTGCACTGTAATCTGAGCGAAGTCGAAGGATAAGTGCGTAAGCGAAGAGGGCAGGGGGATGATAAAAACAACCAATCGCACTTCACCACCGAGCGGATGCTCTATTATTTTGGGCACGAGCGGACGTTCTCACCAGCAAAGTGCGGTTGTCATCCAGAGCTTGTCGAAGGGCGTGTGTGCAAAGAGGTCGCTAAAGTGAAGAATAAGGATTTCAAATTTGCCCCCCTTAATTGGTAACTGCTTAATGATAAATGAAAAAAGCCTTAAAACTTAACGCTAATACCAGTCATAATATGGCGTTGTGCCATATAGCGTGAAGGGTCGTTTGGAGGAGTACCACTTGAGCGAGGGTCGCGAGGGTCGGGGTAGCTTGGGTCGCGCCATTCCGTTGGCACAGGGTCGCCTTGTTGCCATGCGCGGCCTGTAACAGGGTTTACACGGGCAGTATTAAGCGTATTAAGCAAATTAGTAATCTCTACTGTCCAAGCTATTTGCATACCTTTTACGTTCCACCATTTTTTATAGTTAAAATCAAGATTGAAAGTATATCGTCCCAACTCAGAGTAACGAGAGTTGGCGTTTTGGTCTTGCACATATATAGGTCGGCCGGTAGCAGGCTCAGTGCCTTGGTATACATAAGGAGTATAGCGAATCCCTGAACGAAGCACCCCTTCAAGGTAAAACGACATACGATTGAGCCATTTTTTACCCCAATAGCCGCTTTTATTATTCAAAATAAACACGTGGTTCATTTTCACGTCCCAAGGGCTACTCCAGGGCAAAAAGAATTCACGAGTATCTTGTCGGTTTCCTTCGCCCAAAATTTCTTTTAAAGTTTCTGATGCTGATGCGCTTTGTCCAGTGGCCACCATATATGCAACTGATATTTGACCTTGATACCACTTGCCAATACGTTTTAAGTAACCAACTTCTATACCGCGTATACGTGCATAATCGCTATTAATACGTACTGAACGCGATACTTCTCTGCCTGTTACATCTTTCACCAAAATGCTGGCAGTGGTTATAAAATCGTAATTATCACGCCAGTAGGCTGATGTGGTTAGTACATCATTATCGGTAATGGCTGTTTTTAGTCCAAGCTCATACGATATACTTACCTCAGGGTTTAGGTTAGGATTACCCAAACGGGCTATTGTTGAACGGTCGCTATAATAAGGGTCTAAGCCCGTGTATACAAACGATGGATGGGGAAGTATGGTGCTGTGTCCATAATTGAAAAACAGCATTTGTTTTTGGTTGATAGGGAATGATGCAGATATTTTTGGCAAAAACCTAAACTTGAACCTGCGACCTAATATTTCGGTAGAACTGTTAATATAGTCTTGGCGAATTTCATCGCGTATTTGCGAGCGTGGATTGTTTATGGCATCATCTATATACTTGCCGGGCATCCAATATTCAAAACGTGCGCCTACTTCGGCTATCAAACCTTTGTAGCGTACCCTATCAGTAACAAAAACACCACCGCGTGATGGTTTTACACGCCAAGCCTCGCTATAATCTCCCAATCGGTACGATTGTGTAGTGGTGCCATTTGCCAGTTGAATAGGAGCGCCTACCCAAGGGCGACCAATATCTATCCATTGCAAATCTTGCATTTTCACTTCAACACCAAACGAAAGTTTGTTTAGCGAGTTGTCCTCAGGGTTTTGTGTGATAATATTGCCAACGGCTTTCAGCGTATATTCTTCAATAAAATGGTCGTGCCAAAGGGTGGCTATACCACCGTTGTTGTATACCCCTGGTGCTGGGTTTACAAATACAACACTGTCGTTTGGATTATATACACCTACGGGATAAGATACTATCGAGCGTGGGTCAAACTCACTATTAACCACATTAGGCCTCCAGTCCCTTCCGTTGGCATCAGCACGCAAGCGGGCAAAAAAGCGCGAGGCGGTAACCTCGTAGTTAAATTTTTTACGCAGCAGATGCTTAAAGTTCACAATCATCAAGTTAGCATCGTGGGTAAAGGTGTTGGCATTATCCATTTGCTGTTGAAAGCTATATTGATAACCGGGCGAAAAGGGTACATCATTACCTGTAATGCGCAGCATATTTACATCTTGGTTTACCGTAATGGTTTTGTTATAGGTAAGGCTTATCGTTTTTGTACTGTCTATTCTATAATTTAGTTTTAGCAAAGCACTCCAACGGTTATCTAAATAAGGTGTTAAACCTGTATTGGGATATATGGATGATTTTACTTGGTTGGGTGGGTTTAGCGTATAGTTATCCGTAAAATAGCTGCGTAGGGCAACAAAATAGCGCAGTCTTTTGGGGTCTTTATGAAAAAGCCATCTAGCAGGGCCACCTATTGTTATTTCACTTACTTGTGAGTTCCATGTTGATTTTAAATCTTTATTAAACCCAAAATTATCCCGCTTATGGAAAACAGAAATTTCCATACTGTCGCCACCCGAACGTGTTTTGGCATTTACCACTCCCGATGTAGCATCGCCAACATCAGCAGTAGCTCCACCAGTATTAATATCTACCGAGCTTAATGCGTTAGAGCCTATATCAATACCAAAACCTGTACCTGCCAAAGGGTCTTTGGCCGATACACCGTCAATCAGAAAACCTGTTTCGTAGGTACGGCCGCCACGTATAAACACACCTGCGGGGGTGTTTACTACACCAGGCTGGGTGTTTATTATGGCCTGTATTTGGCGTACGGGTGCTTCATCAATTTGGTCTTT
The DNA here is from genome assembly GCA_037968475.1 of Bacteroidia bacterium. Lineage (GTDB taxonomy): Bacteria > Bacteroidota > Bacteroidia > UBA8524 > UBA8524 > SB11. The sequence goes on along the minus strand of JBBKVO010000001.1, from coordinate 50,637 downwards.
ACCTACAGTATTTAAAGTTCGAGGTACTTCAACATCAACCAAAGGTTTTTCACCTATTACTACTACTTCACCCACATCAACCGTTTGCTCGCTTATTTCAGCATCTTTTTCTATCGTTTGTCCCGCTGCAACTTTTACACCTGTAATAAGTGCCGATTGGTAGCCTATTACCCTGATTTCTAAGGTATATGTGCCCGGTTTTACGTTCTCAATAATATAATATCCTTCTAAATCAGAAGGAGCACCAATAGATGAACCTTTTATAATAACGGTGGCTCCCACCATGCCTTCTTTGGTCTTTTTATCCGTAATACGGCCTTTTATTGTACCCGTTTGTGCCCACAGTGCAGCAGGCAATACAAGTAGCAATAGCCAAAGGGCAACTTTTTTAAACCGAAACTCCATTTAATTTTCTTACGCCACGAAAATAAGTGCTATTTGGCATTATACTATTAACAGTTTATTAAGAGGTTGTTTTTCAGTAAACAATTATCATTTAAGGTTGGAGATAGTGAGGTGCTATAGCTAGGTTAGCCTCAGTTGGGGTTAAGCGAACACACATTTTGCGTTCAATAATATTTTTTCAATTAAACGCTGGCTCGAGCGTCCGCTCGTGCCGAAAATAATAGAGCGTCCGCTCGGTAGTGAAGTACTACTGGTTGTCCCCTTATCTAACTACCCCTTTGCTTGCGCATTTATAGTTCATCCCGAATGTATTTGAGATTAACCTAATAGCCTCTTATTGTATGGCTTGCGTGTTGATGAGATAGAACTGAGGGAGGTAGAAGTTGGTGTATTGATTTTATTATCTTCTCATCCCCAAGTTTTAGTCGATTTATAAATAATAGGATTGAACCCTTTTTTCAAGAAAATTCTTGTTAAGTATTAAGATGAAAGAATAAAGCAAAGAATTTTGCCCAAGTATAGTCAACTTACACCAAGCGTGCAGCAAGTTCTTCTTTTACTTCGCTTAGTAAATTTTGGCAGCTGCGGTGCAGCATTTGATATACATTTTCAAAACCTTCAACACCACCATAATAGGGGTCTGGAACATCCAGTTCGTTAGCTTGAGGGTCGTATTGGCGCATCAGCACTATTTTAGCACGATGATCGTCGTTTACAGGTTTTTCAGAAATAATGTCTTCTAAATTTTGGCTATCCATAGCCACTATGTAGTGGAAATCGTAAAAATCGCCAAAGCTAAGTTGGCGGGCTTTGTGGGTAAGCTCTATACCATAGTTTTTTGCTACTTGGCGCATGCGCTCATCGGGCAAGCTGCCTATGTGGTAGCGCGATGTACCAGCCGAATCGGTAGTTATTTTATTGGCAAGACCTTCTTTTTCTACTAATTGCATGAAAACACCCTCCGCCATTGGCGAACGGCAAATATTACCCAAGCAAACAAATAAGACTTTCAAAGTTTTGGTGCTACTAATGTGTGTCTTGCAAATTTAAATCAATTAATACTCTCTTTTCTTTAAAAAATGTGCAATAAACTACCGTATAAGTGTAATTGGTAGCCAATAAACAAAAAAGGCGGTGTAAATACACCGCCTTTACTATTCAATACTGTTTGGGCTTACATAGCTACGGCTTCTACCGCTTCTACTTCAGGCACCATACGTTTTAGCATATTTTCGATACCTGCTTTTAGGGTGATGGTTGATGATGGGCAACCGCTGCATGAGCCACGAAGCTCAACCTTTACCACACCTTCTTCAAACGATTGAAAGGTAATGGCGCCGCCATCCATTTCTACCGCAGGTTTCACGTAGGTATCCAACATATTTTTTATTTTCACAACAGTTTCACTGTCGTTCTCGTTAGTTACTTTTTTTTCTGTTGGAAGTAGTATTTCAGCACCACTTTCAAGGTATTCTTTTACAAATTCTTTTAACTTAGGGCTAATATCAAACCACTCGTATGTACTTAACTTAGTTACTGTAACAAAGTTGTTCATTATAAACACTGCGTTTACAAAAGGGTACTCGAATAATTTGGCAGCCAACGGCGATTTTAATGCTGCTTGGCGGGTTTGAAAATCGGCACTATCATCGGGAAGTATCATGCGATTGGCCACAAACTTCATAGTTTCAGGGTTGGGAGTGGCCTCTGTATATATGTTTATTAATTCTTGCGTTGCCATAAAACTTAATCTTATTTAGAATGGTTCTACAAAGGTAGTGTTTTTATTAAGATTAATAATTTTTTCATAAAATTGTTTGGTACAACATTTGTATATACAAATATGTATTTTATATTTGAAGTACTAAACTAAATGTCAACTGATATGAACCGTAAAAACTTTATAAAAGGCAGCCTACTAAGTGCAGGAGTTTTAAGCGTTGGAGGCTGGGCAGCTAAGCTGTTTGGTAATACTAGTGGACACACTAAAAATATAGGCTACAACCATATACCTAATAAGGAGATTAAAACAATGAACACAGTATTGCACACGGCTGCAACGCGCGGCCACGCTAACCATGGATGGCTAGACACACACCACACTTTTAGCTTTGCTAACTACATGAATCCCGATCGTATGCACTTTGGTGCACTACGTGTACTAAACGATGATATTGTTGATGGGGGCATGGGCTTTGGCACGCATCCGCACGCCAATATGGAAATTATTTCGATACCGCTTAGTGGTGATTTGGAGCACAAAGACAGTATGAATAATGTGGCGGTGATACGTCAAAACGACATACAGGTGATGAGTGCGGGTACAGGGATTTACCACAGCGAGTATAATAAGAACAAAGACAGTAAGGTGAACTTTTTGCAGATATGGGTTTTTCCAAAACAAAAAGACATTGAACCTCGCTACGACCAAATAACACTTGAGTCTGCCGACCGCGATAATAAGCTACAACAAATAGTATCGCCCAATAAAGATGCCGAGGGTGTATGGATAAACCAAGATGCTTGGTTTTACTTGGGCAATCTTAAAGAAGGTTTTAGCACCAACCACAAACTCAACCTAAAAGGCAACGGCATATATGCTTTTGTGCTAAAAGGTGATGTGAGCATAAACGGACAAACCCTAAACCAACGCGATGGCTTTGGTGTATGGGATGTTGATAGCATAGATATAACCGCGGATAGCGATGCCGAATTGCTGTTGATGGAAGTACCTATGGTTATATAAGGGAGCTTGGTGATTAGTGTTTAGAAACCAAACACTAATCACTACCTATTAACCACAAATAAATTAGAGCAATAACAAAATTTAAAAACCTTATAAATAAATAAAATAATGGCAACTACAACTTGGAACATTGACAACGTACATAGCGAAATTCACTTTAAAGTGAAACACATGGTAATATCTACTGTATCAGGCAAATTTAACGAGTTTACAGCAAGTGCAGAAACTGAGGGAGATGATTTTACAACGGCAAAAATTAGGTTTGAAGCTAAAACAGCTTCTGTTGATACGGGAGTGGCCGACCGTGATAATCACCTACGTAGCGATGATTTTTTTAACTCGGAAGAATACCCTGCATTAACGTTTGAAAGCACCGAAATGGTAAAGAAAAATGATAGCGACTATGTACTAAAAGGTAACTTAACCATACGCGAAACCACTAAACACATTGAATTGGATGTTGATTTTGGCGGAACTACTGTAGACCCTTGGGGTATGACCCGCGCAGGCTTTGAAATTACGGGTAAAATAAACCGTAAAGAATATGGTTTGCAATGGAGCGCAATGACTGAAGCCGGTGGACTGGTAGTAAGCGAAGATGTGAAATTGGTATTAAATGTAGAAATGGTTAAAGCTCAATCAGCTACCGCATAACTTTTAACAGAGTAAACTTAAATAACCAAAAGCAGGATGATTTTAAATCATCCTGCTTTTTTTATGATAAAAAAATTATCAAAAACTTGAAGAATATTAGGAGCGTGGGAACGTCATTCTCAACTTGATTGAGAATCTGCGCGATGGTTTTGCAGTATGCTTACCACAGATTCCTGCTTTCGCAGGAATGACTGTCAGCCGCACTCAATGCACTCAATTTAATCAGGCAAATTCATCAACGTGAGTTCGAATTAAGAAAAACATAAAATCAACAAGCAACTTCTACCACCCTCAGTCCCTCCTTATCCACACACAAGCCCTACAAGGAGGGAAGCCACGCCACTGCCCGTTGGTTTTTGCGTATGGTGTCAAAACTGTAAGCACTGCATTGTTCCCCTTGTGGGCTGTCTTGTTGAGCGGAGTCGAAACATAAGTGTGTAAGTGAAGGGGGCAGGGGGATGAAAAGGAACAATCAATTGCCCTTCATTTATGAGCGGACGCTCTATTATTTTCGGCACGAGCGGATGCTCACGCCAGCTTTTAATTGATAAAATAACAGTAGTAATTAGAATAAAAAAGAGGGAGGCCGCGCCGTAGGCGCGGCCTCCCTCTTTACTGCAAATGTTTGTTTAGCATTATAGCTGTGCAGTTTCTGCACGGCCTGGTGTAATGGCTATTAAAACATCCATAAGGCTATCCATAGCCCTGTGTTGAGGGTCAAAATCTACCCATTTGCCACTTTTAGCAAAAGTTTTTAACTCATGCACCAAAGCAGGTAACTCATCCCAGTGGCTTAGGCAACGCTTGTGCGCTTCCATCCAGTTGAAACGATATAAGGGGTGGTTTTCATCTACCGTTAATAACCCCGTAGCAATTAATTGGGCTGCATTTTCTACTTGGTTTTGACACAATACACAACGGCGTTGGGTATTGGGCAAAATGGTTTCGTGCACAAATTGCTTTTGGCGCATAGCCATTGCACCCCAAGGGTGGGTGCGTACACAGGTTTTGTGTAGCACGGCACCGTTAAAGGCAAACAAAGCATCGTGCGTATTGGCAACAAGGTGAGGAAAAATAACCACCTCGTTGCGTTTTTGCATGGGCAGCGTGCATAGCTTACACAAGCTGCCCCTTGTAAATAAGGCCATAATATTATAGTTTTAGTTATTACATTTTATTAATCAAAATACTCTCCCTGCTAATGCCAAAAGGCAAAAGTTTAATAAGGGTTTGTTTTAAATTTTAAAGTATCAACAAGGTGTTATCTTGTTGGATAGTAGGTTAACTGTGATGCTATCCCGATTACCATCGGGATTCAGCATTACATCTGTATTAATGGTTGTTGTGCAATGAGATCTCGAAACAAGTTCGGGATGACAGCCCAACGCTGGCGCGTTGTCATGGTGAGGGTACTCGAACCAGTGCGGAGGATAAAGCCTAGCGGCTTAAACAATCCCTAGCCCCTATTTCTCCCGATCACAAGCCAGAATATTGCCGCCCTTGTCATCTTTCGAGTGCCTCAAGATGACAAGCGCGTGCGATAGCAACATAAAACTATAAACCAAAAACTTGAAACTTCTTAGTCTTCACTAGGTTCTTTGCCATCGGCCATGCGCACTATTTTTGGGGTAAATTTTGCTACAACATCCACTAAATCAGTTTGCGCAGCCATTACCTGCTCTATGTTTTTGTAGGCCATAGGTGCTTCGTCCACATCGCCGCCAATCAGTTTTATTCCTTCGGCACTTAACCGTTTTCTTAGCTGGTGGTGGGTGATGTTTTCTTTTGCCTTGCTACGGCTCATCGCCCTGCCTGCACCGTGTGCCGCCGAGTTGAGTCCGCTAGGCTCACCTTTACCTACAACCACATAGCCGGGTGTTGCCATGCTACCTGGTATAATGCCCAGTACACCTTTGCCTGCTGGGGTTGCCCCCTTGCGGTGCACCATTGCCTGCTCGCCATTGGGTAGGGTTTCTTTCCACGCAAAATTGTGGTGGTTTTCTACCCTAGCTATAGGGCGTTGGTGCAGTGCCCGTGCTATTTTGTTGTGTATCTCGTGGTGGTTGGCGCTGGCATAGTCTCCCGCCAAATTCATAGCCAACCAATACTCTTGCCCCTCTTCACTGTCCAAATCCAACCAAGCCAAGTGCTTCACCTCTTTTACCAATTTGGTTTTTTGCATAGCTATACGGCTGTACATATTGGCTATGCTTGCCCCAAATCCGCGAGACCCTGAGTGTGAAAGCAGTGCCAGATATTGCCCCGCAGGTACATTAAACCCTACTACAGGAGTTGTAATATCTATAATGCCCCATTCAACAAAATGGTTGCCCGTGCCCGATGTCCCCAATTGTCGCCACGCCTTGTCTTTTAGTCGTTTCAGGGTAGAAAAGGCTTCCCACTCCTTACGATCAAACAAGGTTTCATCGTGTCGTATTTTAGTTTCACCGCCCGTACCAAAAACAGTATGCTGTTGCAGCATATTTTTTAGTCGGTCTTGTTCGCCGCCTAAAACACTGGCGGGCAAATCAAACACGCTAAGGCACATACGGCAGGCTATATCTACGCCCACCGCATAGGGTATAATGGTATTTATATCCGTTGCCAATACACCGCCAATGGGCAAACCGTAGCCCAAATGAGCATCGGGCATTAATGCACCCGCTTTGCTTATGGGCAACTTCATAGATAAATCCATCTGATTAAGCGTAGAGTATTCTATGTTTTCGCTCCCAAATACCTTGTAGTCAATTCCTTTGTGCAGCCTAAAAGCCTTTGGCTCACTAGCAGGCACAAAGCTGTTTTTATATTGGGCAATAGCAGGGGCAAGGTGTGCAAAGGGGTGGTTGTTGTCTTTTTCCACCGTTTGCGGGTCGTCCCATGCTTGCTTCACCAGTTCTAAAACGTTGGCTTTTGCCTCGCCATTTCTATTTGTCATCACTTTTGCCACTCGTCCCAGTTGTTTTAGCAACTCTTTGTCGCTTATTCCTAAAGCTGTTAAATCGTGGTTAGTGATTTTTAATCTTCTTGCCATTTTTTGTTTTGTTTTAAAAAAAATTGCTGTCATCTCGTCCCGAATGCTTTCGGGATTAGGGATTTCATTCTCCATTGCATTAAAATTGCTAATGAGATGCTGAAACAAGTTCAGCATGACTGAATGAAAACAAAAAAGCCCCGAGCGTTGCTACGTTCGGGGCCTTATATATCGGGGCGAAAAAGTTATCAGCTAACTTTTATGCTTTGGCACACGAACGTGTAGATGACCATCTTGTGGACTATCTGCTTGCATTATGTTTGTGTACTTTAGCACTGTTTTAATTTCGTTAGAGGGTTAAACTTCTTGTATTTATCTTATTTGCTGTGCAAAGGTAAATAATAATTTTTGGTGTTAGCAAATTTTTGTTTGTAATTTTTTTGTAAAGATGAATTTATTGTGAAATAAAACACCTTATGTTATATTAGTTGGTGGTTATTGGTTGATTGTTGTTGGAGAAATTTGCTTTGCATTATCTCTCTTGTGTGCGACTATACCAATTTACTCGCATCCTAAAAAATAGCAATTGGGTTTAACTCACCCCAATTTTATGGGAAAGCCAAAACTAAATAACAGCAATCTTCTATAAATTTAGAGAAGGGGTAAGGGGATGAAAGCTATCCCTTTGGCAAGCCTAGAATGACAACCATCCTTTAGTCATGCTGAACTTGTTTCAGCATCTCATAGCAATTAATGTTCAATGTCGATTGAGATCCCGAAACAAGTTCGGGATGACAACCCGCAGGCAGCTACGCCCTTTTAGCGCGTTTCTATCTCACGCTTTGGCGTTTGTGGGGATTAGTAAACAATTTTTTTTGTAAAAAGCGTAGTGTTATTAGCATCCAAAAGTTTAACGTAGAATAATCCTTTGTTAGGAAGGTGTATTTGTAGATTATCTATGTCGTTAGGTGATATGTTTCTTTCTATTTCCTTTATGCCCACAGAATTTAATACTACTAACTTATATTGATTGTTTGATTGTAAAATATTTTTAAAGGTTAATTGAAAAGAGCCATTAGGAGTTGGGTTGGGAAATATGCTTACAGTATGCTCTGGTGTTCCAAGTTTGCCAGTTGAAGTAAGTAAATTATTGTTGAGGCTTGCTAGTAAAATGTCATCTGTTGTATTAACACTTAATATCGTTTTGCCTTTAAAACTGATTGAACCTGTAAATGCGCCTCCAATAATGATGTCATTTTCAAGTGGATTAATAGCTATTGTACTAGCTGTTCCGTAAATAGAGGCCTCTGTATTTTCAATCCAAAGTAAAGTGCCTGTTGAATCTATACAAGTGATAAAAATATCTTGCGGTGCAGCAGGATTGCTTTTTAGTGTTTTATTATCAATACTTAGCTCTTTGTTATAATGTCCTGTAAGGTATAAGTTGCTTTTACTATCAATAGTTTGATCTTTTACCCATACTGCATCTGGTCCTGTAATTTCTTTGAACCATAATAAGTTCCCACTGCTATCAGTTTTGGCTATAAAAGCATTTAGCAAACCATTGTTTGATAATTGTTGCGTACCCATTAATATGCACCCCTGATAATAATGTCCCGATATATAAATATTATTCTCTTTATCAATTGAAATTCCACCATGTTTAATATAGGTATAATAGTTAACTACATTTTTTATCCAACAGAGGCTACCATCTTTTGAATATTTTAATAAATAAGCATTGTCTAAGGTATCGTCAATAACAATATTATCGTATAAAGGAGGGGTATAACACGAAGCAGTTATATATACGTTTTCATCTGAGTCTGTTGTTACATTAAAGCCGAAATCAAAGTCATTACCTCCTCCATTGTTCAGCCAAATAATGTTTCCACTTGTATCAAACTTAGAAACAAAATAATCCAATTTGCCTTTGTGTGATTTTACAGGTAGACCCTCGAAAGTGGTTGCGTTGCCTATATTACCTGTAATATAAAGAGCATTTTTTCTTATATGTAAGCCATAGAGAATGCTTTTTTTTCCTAAATCCTTTACCCAAAGTAAATCACCGTTGTCATTGTATTTTACAATAAAGCTATGCTTTTCCCCAGGAAGAGTTGTTAAAATAAGGTTGTGTATGACTAACTTGTCTATGTAATCACCAATTATATAAATATTATCTAGATCATCAGTAGTGACATCAGTACAATTAATTCCGTCAGAACTTGTTCCTAACAAATTTAACCAAAGCGATTTTCCTTCTTGATTGTATTTTGCTACATAGCCAGATTTATATGGTGATTTAGATTTTCTTATATCGCCAAAAACCATGTAGCCAATATTATTGTCTACAATCCCAGTAAAAATAAAATTACCTTTTGAATCAAAGATTAATGAATTGCATTGATCTCCATCGGGCGATCCTGCTTTTTGAATCCAATTCCAGTTAGAGGATTGCGCAGAAGTAATATGGTACGCAACTGTAAATAATAAAATTAATATTGCTTTTGACATACTATAAAGATGAAAACAATTTTAGCTACGCCCTTTTAGCGCGTTCCCAACGAACAGACTGACGTTTGCGAATAAAGCGGATAAAGCCTGCAAATACTGAGTAATTCATTATAAAGAAGTAGTAGGGCACAAAAAATGCCTTAAACTTCATCTTTTTATTCTCGAAATACCAGCCGAGGGCGGCAGCACTGTAAAAGGCTATTTGGCCTAGTAATAGCAGGATGTAGAATATATTGCCATCAAGCACTAAAAGTATGTTTAGCGGCAATAGCAGTAGCATGCACAGCGGGGTAAGCGACCAACGCAGTACTTTGCGTGATACATAGATGAACCATAGTGGCAGGTTGTAAAATGGATTGAGCAGGTTGCCCAAGCGCATTATGCTTTGCCAGCCACCTGCACATATACGTACTTTGCGCTTTAGTTCTTCTTTTACCGACATTGATGCGGTTTCCATAGCATAGGCCTGTGGCTCGTATACTATGCGGTAGCCTTTTTCGGCTATGCGCATGGTTAGCATAAAATCATCTAGTAAAGTATCGGGCTCAAGGTGTTGGTATAGGTTGGTGCGGCAGCTCATCAGTTCGCCTGCTGCACCTGCGGTGGTATATAAATCGCTATCGTATTTTTTTAAGAACGATTCGTATTTCCAATACAAGCCTTCACCTGCACTGCTGGCGTTTTCTTTATCTTTTTGTATGATTCGTTTTTCGCACGCTACCGCACCCGTTTTAGGGTCTTGGTAGTGTTTCACTATTTCGCGAAGTGCTTCGGTATTTAGTATGGTATTGGCATCGCAAAACACTACAAATTCAGTAGTAACCTCCTTCATCGCTCGGTTCATTGCACCTGATTTTCCACCCCTTTCTGGGGTGTGCATCACGGTAATGCCTTCTATATCTTTTATTTTCTCGTAGGTGCCATCGTCGCTACCATCGGTAATAAAAAGTATATGCAGTTTGTCTTTGGGGTAATCAAGGTTTTTGCTGTTTTCTACTTTTTCAAGTATAAAATCAGCTTCGTTATAGCTGGGTACTATTAGGGTAATATCGGGTAGAAAGCTTGCGTCATAATTGGTTTTTTTAGGCCAAATGGCGTGTTTTATCTTCACTAGTATAAATACTATAATGCCGTAGCCAAAAAAGGTGTACAGTACTATGGTAAAAAATATCCAAAATAGTATTTCTGCTATGTTCATCGGGTTGTTTCTATTTTTTCCATGCAGTATAAAAGCCACAGGTAAAGGCGGCGGGTAGCACATCGGCAACAGTACTATCTAGTTTTTGTAGTGCACGGCTGCGATTGGCCAACATGGAGTAAGGGAATATACGGTCGAAAAAATCGGCTTTGGCAAAGGCGTGTTGGCTAAAGCCTGCACCCCGCATCATATTGCTTAGTTTGGTGCGCGAGAAGAATTGTATATGCGTCAAGTCAGGGTTGCTGCTTTGTTCTGTAGCGTTGGCATAGCCAAAGGCCTTTTTCACCTTCACCAATTGGTGGGTATAGCCTTTGCGCATCATCCACTGCATAGGTTTAGTCATTATGGTTTCACGAGGGCCATAACCGTTGGGTACGGTAACTATCATTATACCACCCGGTTTTAATATGCGGTGGGCACTTTGCACTAATTCTTCGGGGTGGGGTAGATGTTCTAAAACCTCGCTGCATATTACCACATCGTACTCGTCGTTTATGGTAAACTTGTTGGCATCAGCTACTTCAAAGGTTACATTGGCAAATGTATTTATATCATTTGCTGTTTGTATTGATGTTTCATCAACATCAATACCTTTTACATTAAAACCCAAACTACCTAGTGCCATTGCAATATTGCCGTTGCCACAACCAATATCAAGCACTTTGCTGTTTTGCTTGTTGTATTGGGCGGTTTGGTCTACAATAAAATCCAAACGTTTAAAGTCTTCAACGTGTTGGTAAACGGTGTGCTTGTAGTAATCTTTCATGTATACGTATAAGGTGGCTAAATATTCTCGTACAGTTGCAGCATTTGGCGGGCTGTATTTTCCCAGCTAAACTGCTGTGCTCTTTTCAATCCTTTTTGTTTCAATTCGGCACGCAAATCAGGCGTGTTCATTAGCAGTTCTATTTTTTCTGCCAATGTTTCAGGTTTAAAAGGGTCTATAAACAGGGCGGCATCGCCTGCTACCTCGGGCATACTTGATGTATTTGAGGTGATAACAGGTACGCCACACGCCATTGCTTCAAGCAGGGGTATACCAAAGCTTTCACGCAGCGATGGGTATAAAAATATAGTGGCGTTGTTTATTATGCTTGGCAACTCGTGGTTGGGTACATATCCACAGGTTATTATATTGTCTTTTAGGTCGGTAGCTTTTAACTCTTGAAGGGTACGTTGTAGGTAATCGCGGTCAAGGTCGGGCATCACCAAAGGCAAGGGTAGTTTGTTTTGGTCTTTTAGCAGTTTTAGGGCTGCCATCACACCACGTACATTTTTTTTAGGGTCGGTATTGCCTAAAAAAAACATATAGCTTTTGGGTAGTTTATACTTTAGCCTGATGGTTTGCAGGGCTATTTCATCGTCAATGGGTTTAAAGTGTTCGCCAACGGCGTTGTATACTGTTGTTACCTTTTCGGCTGGTATGCCAAAGTGTTCTATAATACGTTTACGCTCGTAGTTTGATACGGTGGCAATGGCTTTGCTTATTTTTACCACTTTGGGTACATTCCAACGGCGGTATAGGTTGCCTATACGCTGATACCATGTACCTTGACTTAGGTTTAGTTTTTCGAGGTATATTATATCATGTAGTGTAACAACTAGAGGCACGGGACACTTTAGTGGTGCTGTGTTTGATGTGCAGTGTAGCACATCAATTTTATGTTCTTTAACGGCTGCGGGTAGTTTTACCTGCTCCCAAATAGGGTAGGGGCCGCCTTCTACTTTTACAATTTCAAAATTATGGGTGGGTAGTATTACTTGGTCGTCTTCATCGGGTTTTACAAATACTACAAAATGGTGTGGTGTATCAAGTTTTTGCAGGGCTTTTATAAGCTCAAGCGCAACTATATCCATACCGTGTTTTTTCTTTCTAAAAAGCCGTTGTGCTTCTATTCCAATTCTCATGTGCCCTCCTTTTTTTGCCCGTGTGGGGTATGAATAAATTTTTTGTTTGCTCCTTTTAGCTTGAAAAGGGTAGCAAAAAACAAGGCAAATGCTTTGGGGAGTGTTAAAAGTGCTTTTAAAGTGTGGCTGTTATAATATTTGCGCGGCACGGATATAAGAAGTGCCACCACATTTAGCACTAAAAACAGCAGCCATGTGCTATTGTACAAATCTATACCTGTGGCATATACTAGAGATGTGATGATGAATAACACGCCAACCAATAACACGCGGGGAAACATGATGAATTGGAATAGTTTATCGGCATAATCGAAATTGCCGTGAAATAATTGTGCAAAGCCTGAAAATACAAACCTGCGGAAGTAGTAGAATTGTGCCGATAGCCAACGGCGACGTTGGTTTTGGAATACTTCGCCTTGTTGTACTTTTTCATCAAATACGCAGGCTTCTTCAAGGTAATATATTTTTATACGGCGACGTAGTATTTTTAGTTCCAGTTCTTTATCAAAACCGCCTACTGCGCCTATTTCGCTCATTATATCTTTAAAAAACTGAAAACCTGCTGCTTTGGCCGAGCCTATTAATGCGCTCGAAAGTCCAAGTGCAACGTGCCCTTTACGAAATATATGGTTGTTTATTTCTTCGCTGGCACCGTCAAGTATGGCAAAAGGGGTATCGGCATTAAGTGCTATACGGTGTGCTTGTATTATTTGTACATTGTTTACCAGCCTGTTGTTTAGCTTTTGCAAAAACTGGGTTTCCATCACATTATCTACATCAAGCAAAACTACATAGTCGTACTTGGGCTCTATTACTTCAAAGGCTTTGTTTATGGCTTTCGATTTTGTACTGTTTTCAAACTGTACTTCTATGGTTGTAGCATCAAGCTTTTTAAGCTCTTCAATAGTTTCGGGTTGGCAACTATCGGCTATTACGTATATGTCGTAAAGGTTTTTGGGGTATTGCTGTTTAAGGTTTTCAATAACGGTGTTTACTATAACTTCATCACCTTTATAGGCAGGTATCATTACACAAAAACTAACTACGGGCTCTCTGTGGTCATATTGTTTAGGGCGGTACAATGCACCTGCTACGGCAAACAGTAACAGATAGGCTACGTTTGTGCCAAAGTAAATAAGTAGTATAAAAGCAATTATTTGTAAAATTATCATTTAAGAATTTCGTTAGTGTGGATATTATAATGCCATAAGTTCCACCACGCTCCGCGCAATAGGGGTAATATTAATTTCCACTCTCTTTTTATTACCAATGTTACTAAATTTTTAGGAATAGCTACGCAATAAAAAAATATAACGCTTACTATTTTCGCAAACCCACTAAAGTTTCGGCGTATAAACAATAGGCGATTACGAGTGAGGTAGTATGTTTTTAACGGGCTGCTTTTGCCTGTGCTCATACTTTCTTTATGTAATACTTTCGATGTACCTACGTACCAAATTTTATATCCCGCATTTTTTATGCGTTCGCAATAGTCTATTTCTTCATAATATAGAAAATATAACTCGGCCATCAAACCTATTTCTTGTAATAATGATGTGCGAAACATCATTGCTGCACCGTGTGCTATTTCTGTAGGCTCTACACTATTGTACTGTCCGTTGTCTTTTTCCTTATGCCCGCGTGCAAAAGCACGGCCTGTATATATATTAAAACCAAAGCTGCCGGCATACTGCATAGTATCGGGTGCGTAGTGGTATACCAATTTTGGGCTTACGCAGCCACATTTGGGGTCAAGCTCCATCTTTTCAACCAAAGGCTCTAAAAAACCTACGGGTACTTCGGTATCGTTATTTATCAGTAGGCAATATTTTCCTGTAGCTTGGCGTAGGGCAAGGTTGTTTCCTCCCGCAAACCCCAAATTTGATTTGCTGATTATCAGTTTTACCCACGGGTGCTGTTGCACAATACTATCAGTGCTTTGGCTGCTGGCATTATCTACCACAAATACCTCAATATTTGGATAGCTTATTTTCTGCAAACTATCTAAAAGGGCAAGGGTGTGTTGTGCCCCGTTATAATTTACGGTGATAATGCTTACTAATGGTTTATCTGCTACCACATCAGGTTGGGTTTGTGTTCTTCTTTAATTTCAGTTTCTTCTTCAGGTATATCCCATTGATCGCACATATAAAAAAAGGCCATGCTAAAATACAAAATAGTTCCTGTAGGCATTTGTCCAAATATTTGGTTCCCATAGCTAGCCAGTGCCACCCCAAAAAAGCCGCAAATTAAGCCTGTACATTGCGCTCGCAGCACAGGGTCTCTAAGAAAAAATACCTTTTTAAAACCCAAATACAATATCAGTAATATTTCAGCAATGTGCATTAACAAGCCTATCATGCCTGTTTCAACCCATATTTTAACATACCAACTATCCATTTCGGTTTCGGCCAAGTAGCTGCCGGGGCTAAATCGCCTGCCCCAATCACCGCCTGCTCCAATGCCTCCTCCTATCGGGCGTGTGGCCATGTAAACTGTAAGTCGTTTCTGATTTTCTAAGCGTACCAATAGCGAAGCATCGTTTGGGTCGAGGGCACTGCGTATACGCTGTATTTGGTAATTGCCTTGCCCTATAAAGGTGTATTTTAGTATGATAAATGCAGTTGCGCCAAATATGAGGCCGAGGGAGAGTATTTTGAAGTTTTTCACCATAAATAGGTACATAAAAAAACCTCCACCTAATATGATTAATGGGCCACGACTACCTGCTACTGCAAACCCCCAAAAGTATATGAAAAATAGTCCTATATAAATGGCTTTGTGAAAGAGTGTTTTTGAGCCAGGTACCATTATAAGTGAGAATAGTGCGGCGTGAGCCATTGCTGCACCAAACTGCCCCGCATCGGAATAGAATGAGAAGCTGCGCAGCTTGCCCATTAGTATGTGGGTAACACGACCTCCTTCATCTAACCAGCGGTTTTCGCCTGCTGTTAGCCCTATGTATTGTTGTTTGAAACCCCAAAAGGCTGCTACTAACGACCACCCTAACCAAATACGGATAAAACGCTCCATTTCCTTTTTCTCGTTCATCCATATAAGCAACAGTGCAGTTACTTGCAGCCAATAGAGTGATACGCCCCTAACGGCATAAAACCATGCCACTTTGCTTCTGGCTTCAGGATTAATTAGCTCTACCAAATTATAGCCAAACCAAATCAAAACCAACCACATTAGGGGGTTGTTAAGGCGCTTTAAATCGCTGCGTTTAGCTTTAAATAATGTTCCCAGTACGCTAATACCCAATATGGCATCTATCATTAGTCCGTATGGAATAGAGGGGGGCAAAAAACGGTTTAAGCCAATAACAAAAAAGCTGCAATGCAGATATAGTATTAGCCCTGTTTTTGGTCGGGCAATACACAAGCCTGCGTATGTTACTGCAATAGGAAAACCAACAAACAAGGCTGCAATGGGTATGCCGCCTCCGCTAATAGCCATGGATAGACCAATAGCAATACCACCCATAAGCAAGGCAAGACCAAGCAAACGTAGTATGCTGTTATTTTTTTCTCCTCCGCTCATTTCTGTTTGCCTATACCTACCATAGCGGCAAGACTGTGCCAACCGCTACTTAATATACCTGCAAATGTAAATTTGATATGTTTGCTTAAAAACCAATAACCTACAATAACACCGCTACCAAAGGTTAAAACTGAAACTGCTGCAACAGCAGCTACGGGTGAGTTGGGAAACCATTCTATTACTGCTATGTCGCCCACCACATTTACGGCAAACATTAGTATTACTTTTATAAGATTTAGTCGAGGTTTATTTACCACATCCAGCCCAATACCGCTGTATCTTTCAAGGGGAAGAAAGGCTGCATATATAGCAAAAAAGCGCAATACTGCTGCTGATTCGCGGAAACCATCACCCCCTAATATTACTACCAAAGGCTCGGCAAATACAAAACAAAGCACAGCTACGGGTAATATGGCCAACCATAGTGTACCTGTGCTGCGGTGAAATTCTTTTGTAAGCTCATCAAGCTTGTTGCTGGTGTGCAGCCCTGCCAATGTGGGTAGGCGGGTAATGCTGATGGCGCTTATTGGCATTTCGAATACCTGAAGCAAGCGTTGGGGTATATTGTATATACCTACGGCTACGGGGCCTAAAAAAATACCCAGTATGTATGTATCGCTACTTCGTAATAGATTAGAAAACAACAGGGTAAACATACTGTATTTACCAAAGCTGTATAGGTTTTGGCGTTCTTCTTTTTGTCCTTTGGCAAAATCGCCTAGTCGGCTCCAACCTAAAACTAAGGTAAGTAGGGTGGTGGCTAATTGACTAACAACAAAACTCCAAAATATAAAGCTAATGCCATAGCCCCATTGCATATTGGCAATGTTTAGTATCAAAAACAAGGCTTGGTTGCTTATGCGCACCCATTGTACTTTTTTAAAACTGGCTGATGCGTTTAAAAACCATGTAGCCAAATTGTGCGGCATAGTGATAATAGCCAATAGCCAAAACCATTGCACAAAAAAGCCTAAATCTAAACTTTGAAACCAATTGTAGAAGAGTATACCCGGTAGGGTGAAGATAGCTACAGCAATAACAGTAAATAGGCTGCACAATTGCCAAGCTGAGCCTGCTACGCGGGTTTTTTCATCAGCGGTTTGGGCGGCTGCCATATTGCGTATTACAGGATTGAGAATGAAGCCTGAACGGATAACATCAAAAAGGCCAAAGGTGGTTGCAAAAACAATCCAGCTACCAAAATCTTCTTTGCTAAGGGTACGTGCTTGTATGGCTATGGTACTAATGCCCAACAATGCACCTGCTCCGTTGCCTGCTAATGATGCAAAGGCATTGCTTTGTATAAGTTTTTTTATCCGTTGCCACATTGCTGCTGTTTTTTGGAGGCTGTTTTATATGGCTCCCATACTTACCATTTTTTTAACTAAACGGCGAAGTGGTGAACGTCTTTTAGGTATTTCACCATATATACTTTCAAGCATTTCAGGGGTTACACGGTTTAGTACCAGCATAGTTTTGTTTTTTACTGCTGCTTTTTGGTACAAGCCCAAAGCCCGTTCGTGGGCTGATGCCCAATTGTTTTCAGCATTTAGTATTAATAACGATACGTGGGCTTGCGCTGCTAAATCAAAAGGCACGGTGTTGTCTGATAGGAAGGGAAGTTCTAAAAACACATAGGTAAACTCAAAACTGCTGCGGCCTGAACCCTCAAGTAAATCTTGAATGCCTTTTTTACCTGCCAATGAGCCATCAACTTTGTAGGGTATTGATGCCACATTATCAGCGCTTTCCATATCTCCCAATTCTGAAGTCTCAGGATATAGGTGTAATATTTTTCCGTCTGTTTCTATTTGGGCAAAACGATTGGCCATGCGTTGGCAAAACCAAGTTTTACCTTCACCTTTTCGAGCGCTTAATACGTTTATTTGGTAGTAAGTACTCACTTTTTCAGCATTGCGCAAGGCAATAGTTATGCTGGTTACCAATTGCTCAGTAAGTGAGTGCTCAACTAGGTCGAGTTTCACATTCGATCGTTTTTTGTAGGCAGGTAATGCCCCTGCAAGTGTTAGTCCAGATGCTTTTACTGCGCGTTCGGGCGTACGCATCGAGTAATCAAGCATTTCATTCGCCACAAAAAATGCCAGCAGTAATACAAAACCCGCCATAAATGCGGCTATTACTAATATGGGGCGTTTTGATGATTGTGGAGTCAGAGGCAAATAAGGCTCATCCATCACTGTTAGCGAGTTGGCCATTTGAAGGTTTTGTTGGCGCAGCTTAGCAAGGTTTAAGCCGTGCAATACCGACAGGTATTCTTTTTCGGCTACATCAACTCCTCGAGCCAAACGGGTGATTTCAGAACCCAGTGGTGCAAAATCATCGTATATTTTGTCGTACTCTTTTAAGCGTTTTTCAAAAACGGTAAGCCTTGCCGACGATTCTTCATACTCAAGCACTTTGGTTAGCCATTCGCTCAAAAGGTCTTTTTGCGCCACACCATCAATAGTGTTGTTTAGTTTGTAGTACTGTTTTGCCAGTTGGCGTATTTCTTCAACCAATACATCTACCTCGTATTGTAAATCGGCTACCCTTTCAGGGTCTAATTGGTACACAACTGCATTTATTAGTTTGCGGTTGGCTTCGCCCAGTTCTTTACGTTTGGTAATAAGGTCTGTATTGTTGGCAATAAGTAGTTCCCGTTCGTCAAGTTTCTTCTCCAATCGTTCTACTGCCGCATTGGCCGCACCAAATATCATCACCTCTTTGTAGTAGTCGGTGGTCATATCTTCCTTACTTTCAGCAATAAATTTCGATTGCTCGTTGTAGTTGATAATGCGGTTATCTACACCAAAGTTTTTTAATCTTTCCTCGGCCTCTCTAAGCTCTTGCAAGGCTTTACGAAGTTGTTCTTCAAAATACTTAACTACGTTTGTTGTTTCAGAACCTTTTATCGATTTGTACCTGCGTTCAAAAACATCGATTAAAAAAATAAGGGTTTGAAGGCATACGCCTTGGTCGTCAGACTTATATCTTAACTCCAGCATATCGCTGGATGCCCTGCGTTGCACAGTAACATTGCTTATTATTGTTACTACTGCGTAGTGAGACTTGCTATTGTTTATAAGTAAGGCAATCTCGTTAGTGCTTGATGATAGCCTATATCTGTTGATGTTTTGGTAGGTAGAATCGAAATTATTAGGTACAACTAATTGTTTGCGAAGTGCCGGCGAAATAGCCTCGTTTAGTTTTTGTAGGCTTTTAACATTTACAACCGCCAGTATGGGTTCTTCTTGCAATAAATGTTGGGTAAGTAGTTTTAAACCAACTTCTTCTATCGTTTCGCGTGATTTTACGGTGGCTATAAGGTTGTCAAAAGCATTGTTTACTGCAAAATAATCAATACGATTTTCACCCGTTTCAGTAATGTTATATCCCGATGCAATGCCTGTATATATAGTAGTTTCTGATTGATATTCCCTAGGCATATTTTTGGTAAGGTATATAACCAAACCAGCCAATAAGCCCGGAAATATTACTAACCAAGGCAGTCGTTTAATAAATAATCTTATAAAACCAATTAACGTCATCTATTTTCTGGGTACAGTTAGTTTGGGTGTGTTGTTAGTTGGTTTTTTTAGTTGTGCCATATCTACTCCCACCAATACTTCAAAATCTAAAAAGGCACGCATAAAATTGGCTCTTTCATTTTCAAGATTGCTTAATGCTATGGCGTGTATGTTTTTTATCCTTGCAAATTCAATAGGGGGTAGTTTTCCTTCCCTTAGTTCTTCTTCGGCTACATCAACGGCTTCAAGTGCAGCTTGTGCATCAGCCACACGAATATTCATTTTGCGTTGAGCTTCAATCATATTCACATATATACGGCGTACTTCTCTGTTTACATCTTGTATTACTTGGGCTTTTCTATACTTTGCCGCCAATAATTCGGCCTTCATTTGCTTGTTCTTTCTACCTTGCCCCAAAAGGGTTGATAGGGGTATTTGTATACTTACACCATAGCGTTGTCCGTTGCTAAATTGTGCATTGGTAAGCGCATTTGTGCCTTGCACCACTGTAAATTGGTCTCCCAAAGTATAGTTATAAAAACCGCTAATGCCCTGAAAAATCAAAATCCTTGTATAACGCAGATTTTGAACTTTAGTTTCTATCATCGCGTCCTCGTATTTAATAGCGGGTGAAGTTTCAAAAGCGATCTTCAAAATACTATCTAGCGGCAATAATTGCAAAGAAATATCAATATCGGCATTAAAAATCAAAGTATCTCTTACAATAGTGTCTCCTTCCAACTGGGGGAAGAAACCAGTTTCAGTCGAGCCTTGTCCCCAAAGGGTAGCTGCTGAAAATAAGCTTATTAAGAGTATAATTATGGTTTTTCGCACGGTGTATTCCTAGGTATTGGTGATATAAACAAGGGGTAGTTTTAAAAATTAATGTATGCAAACCCCATACAAAGCTCGAATTAACTAATTTAGCAGCTCAACATATTAACAATTATTTATGGCTATGGTTGAAGCGTACACAGTAAAGGACAGGAATTTTGTGGTAGTTGGCCTACAGGCGTGGGATTTGCCCATAGGTAGCAACTGCAAAAATATTGCTGCCGAGATGAGCAAATATAATCGTGTGTTGTATGTAAATTCTCCACTTGACCGTAATACGTTGCTGAATAAGAAAAATGATCCTTTGGTGCAAAAACGTTTGCGTATAGCCGAAGGTAAAGAACCACAGTTGCAAAAAGTGCACGATAATTTGTGGCAGTTTTTTCCTAATTGCCGTATTGAATCTATAAATATGTTGCCCGACGGTTTTTTGTTTGATTTTTTTAACAAACGCAATAACCGCAGATTTTCCGATGAAATAAAGAAAGGTATAAACGAGTTGGGTTTTAATGATTTTGTACTGTTTAATGATAGCGATATGTTTCGCAGTTTTTACTTGAAAGAGCAGTTGAAACCTAAGCAGTATATTTATTATACCCGTGATAACTTATTGGCGGTTGATTATTGGAGGAAACACGGTTTGAGGCTTGAACCTGCTTTGATGGCAAAGGCTGATTTGGTTACAGCCAACTCAGTATATTTAGCTCGCGTTGGGCAAAAGCACAACCCAAAAAGTTATTATGTGGGGCAAGGTTGCGAAACTGAACAGTTTAGTGCTGATATACACCATGCTGAACCCGAAGATATTAAGCCTATTGGTAGGCCGCGCATAGGCTATATTGGTGCTTTGTATGGTTTGCGGTTGGATGTGAAGTTGTTGGAGAATATTGCCCGACAACGCCCTCAATGGAATTTGATTTTGGTGGGGCCTGAGGATGATGCTTTTAAAAACAGCAGCCTGCACCAAATGGAAAATGTTTTTTTTACGGGTGCTAAAAAGCCTGATGAATTGCCTGCCTACCTTAGCTATTTTGATGTGGCTCTTAATCCGCAGGTGCTAAATGAGGTAACCATAGGTAACTATCCTCGAAAAATTGATGAGTATTTGGCTATGGGCAAGCCTACTGTGGCTACCAAAACGGAGGCTATGGAGATTTTTGACGGCTATGTGTACTTGGCTACTGATGAGAACGACTATTTGGCGATGATTGAACAAGCCTTGAATGAAAATGACGCTGATTTGAAACAAAGGCGAATAACCTTTGCTCAATCTCACACATGGGAGAATAGCGTAGCCGAAATTTATAAGGCTATGGAAGGGCAAAAGTTGTAGATGTTAAATAGCAGATGCCAGAGATGGCTTGAGAGGAGATTCACTTTTGAGCGGAGTCGAAGGGTGCGGGGAGGGGGATAGTATACAAGTAGCGGATGCTACTTTATTGTTCGGCACGAGTGGAACTCGCGCCAGCATGGAGGCAGGATTAATGTTAGATATTTTACCTTAACTGTAAACTTAAAACCCGATATCTGACATCTATCATCTGATATCAAAGTAGTAAGATTAAATGCTAACAACTAACCACCAACAACTAATTACCGCCTTCAAGCTCAGCAATGGCAGCTTTATACTGTTCGGTTTTGTGGGGGAATCGTTTTATTAGTCTTTGATACACATCAACGGCTTTTTCATTAAGCTGTTGGTCGCTATATATTTTTGCCAGTGTTTCAGTGGCCAAATCATCCCTTTCGGTATCACTTTCTTTTGATTTTGCCGTTGGGTTATAAAATTCAGCCTTTGGCCTTGATATGGTAGGGTTAATGCTAATAAACCTGTTAATTATTTCATCAACAGTAGTTCTTTTAGGTGTAGTGGACGCAACGGGTGCTATGGGTTGTGGTGCTGCCTCTATTGTTTGTGTTTCAGCAGGTATTGTAGCCGTTGGCTCAGTTTTTTCTACTGTTTGAGGCTGTTGAGTAGCCTTATTTTTTTTTTCGTCAGGTGTGCTGTCTGTACTGTGGGTTTGCAGTTTTTGTAACTGACCCAACCACTCAAAAAACGTATCGTGGTGTAGCAATACACTTTCGCTTTCTATGGTAGTTTTTTCTTCTTCTGCGGCAACTATTGGTTCTTTTTGTGCACTCTCTTCCTCAACAGGTATTTCGTTTGGTTTTTCTGTATCGGTTTTTGGTTCGAGTTTAAAAGCAATAGGTTCTTCAAGCGTACTTTCTTCAAAGGTTTCAAAGGCTGGTTGTTCTTCGGCCTCATCAATACTTTGTTCCATCATCTTCACTATATCCTCGTCCTGTTCACTTTCAGCATTGGCAATAGAAGTTAAATCCAATTCAAAATCTTCTTCCTCCGCATCTTCATCAGGTACAGGAATAATTATATTATCCTCACCCAAAATATCACCAATTTCAAACTCATCATCGCTTTGGTGTTGGGTAGTTTCTGGCACTGTAATGTCGTCCTCAAGGGTTTCCTCTACTTTGCTTTGCTCGGGTTGAGTGTTTGCTATTGCATCGGCAACATCAATTTCAAACTCTTCTTCGGGGGTACTCTCAGTATTTGCAGGGGCTATAATGCCATCACCATCATTATCAAGTCTGTCGCCAATTTCGGCTTCAAAATCTTCTTCTGTAGTTTCGGCAACTGTTTCCTGCTCGGGTTGAGTGTTTGCTACTCCATCTGCAACATCAATTTCAAACTCTTCTTCGGGGGTACTCTCAGTATTTGCAGGGGCTATAATGCCATCACCATCATTGTCAAGTCTGTCGCCAATTTCGGCTTCAAAACCTTCTTCTGTAGTTTTGGCAATTGTTTCCTGCTCGGGTTGTGTGTTTGCTATTGCATCGGCAACATCAAGTTCAAACTCTTCTTCGGGGGTATTCTCAGTATTTGCAGGGGCTATAATGCCATCACCATCATTGTCAAGTCTGTCGCCAATTTCGGCTTCAAAATCTTCTTCTGTAGTTTTGGCAATTGTGTCTTCTGTTATTATATCTGCACTATCATTATCATCAATATGTAGCACAAAATCATCATCATCATCAAAATTCTCAAAATCGGTAGTTATATCTTCTTCTGTAGTATTTGTACTACCAAAAATTTCTTCGTATGCCGATTTTACTTTGTCTTCCTCGTTTAATAATGGCTTAGCTTCTGTAGGAGGTGCGTAAGTGTTTTCTGTTTCCTCAAAAGGTTCTTCAATTGGTATTTCTACCTTCTCTACTTCGTTTTCAGTTACATCAGTATGTTCTTCAATAACTACGGGCAGTTCAAAATCAGTATGTTCTGTTGTATCTGTTACAGTTTCCGTTTCGGGGGCTGCAACGTCTTCTACTATCTCAATTTGTGGTTCAGAAGTAGCCGTTTGTTGGGTTTCTTTATAAGAGTCGGCCGCTAAAGTATCTTCTTTTACTGCCTCTATGGGTTGGCTTTCTTCAACTGGTGTTGGGGCAGGGGCAACTGTATTAAAGGTTCTTTCAATAGGTGCCGCTTCTTTTTCTTCAATATTTACCAGTTTGTATAGCAGCGGGCGTTCGCCTGCAAACATCGAGGCTTGTTTTAGCGCATCATCAAAAGCAGGGCTTTTTTGGTTGTGCAGGCTACGTGCCAATAGTAGGTGCGCGTTGCTAAAATAAGGATATTGCTGTACTATGCTACGTAAGTCTGCTTCTGCTGTAGCATCCAAATCATAGGGTTTGCGTAGGTATGACGAAAATTGTTGAGGACTTACCAATTTATTACTGCTTTATTAAATACATCTTGCACCATCATATCAATTACCGTTTCATTTAACACTCTTTCTTGCGAAGTAAAGTTGACTGTGGCATCAAAATCTGTAAAATTCTGAAATACATCGTCAAAATTATATTTTTCTTCGGTTTTGTTGGTAAATTTTATGTTTGATTTTATGGTAAGCCTGTTTTGTGATGTTTGCGTAGTACCCTGCAAGGCTACAGGAGTAATGGCATAATCTACAATAGTGCCGCTTAGTTGCATGTCTCCATCGCTATCTACCAGCTTTAGGGTAGTTTCGCGTATAAACTTGTCTTTTAGCTTTTCAGTAAAAACTTGGCTTAGGGTGGGCGATACTAAGTTAGCCTTATTTTGTATAAAATTTATGCTGATAGTTTTGGCCGTGCCTATTTGAGCACCGCTAAAGGTATATATACCGCACGATTGAAATAGCGGAAAAGCAAATAGTAAAAAGGCTGCAACAAAGGCAAACTTATAACGGGCAAGGGATTTACTCAATATCATACTGCTTTATCTTTCTATACAATGTCCGTTCCGAAATTCCCAATTCGTTAGCAGCTTTCTTTCTGCGGCCTTTATGTTTTATCAAGGCCTTTCTTATCATTTCTTTTTCCTGTTCTTCTAAAGAAAAATTTTCCTCGTCTTCTCGGCTGGCATCTGTAGCCTCTACATACACTTCTTTGGGGGCATTTGCAGGTGTATTGTACAGCACGGCAGGGCTATGGTTGGTAGTTGTAGGGTGCAAGTCTATATCTTCAACATCCAATACGTTTTTTATCAGTTCTTGGTTGTGTGCCACAAAATCGCTGCCGCCATTGTCTGCATTTTCAACCAAGCCCAGCACTACCTTTTTCAAGTCCATCATGTCGTTTCGCAAATCAAACAATACTTTATAAAAAATATCGCGCTCGCTAAAACTGTTGGCATTGTTGCTATCGTTTGATAGCATGGGCAGATTGCTACGGTCTTGAGGCAAGTATTTTAGTAGGGTAGGGGCATTTATCAAAGTACCGGCCTCCAGCACACTAAGTTGCTCAACTAAATTTCGTATTTGACGGATATTACCCGGCCAACGGTAGTTTATCAAAACGTGCTTGGCTTCATCGTTTAGGTTTATAGGCTCGGTTTTATATTTTTCAGAAAATACATCGGCAAATTTTAAAAACAGCAAGTATATATCCTCTTTCCTATCGCGCAATGGGGGTACTTTAATGGGTACTGTTGAAAGGCGATAGTATAAATCTTCTCTAAACTTACCTTTTTGGGTAGCTTCCATCAAATCACGGTTGGTGGCGGCTACAAGGCGCACATCCGTTTTTTGTACTTTTGATGAACCTACTTTTATAAACTCACCGCTTTCAAGCACACGCAATAATCGGGCTTGGGTTTCAAGCGGTAGTTCACCTACCTCATCCAAAAAAATAGTTCCGCCGTTTACGGTTTCAAAATAGCCTTTGCGGGTATCGTGTGCACCTGTAAAAGCTCCTTTTTCGTGCCCAAACAACTCACTATCAATAGTGCCTTCGGGTATTGCACCGCAGTTTACAGCTATAAAAGGGCCATGCTTGCGGTTGCTTAGTTGATGTATAATTTTTGAGAATGCTTCTTTACCCACCCCGCTTTCGCCGTTTATAAGCACGGTTATATCTGTTGGAGAAACCTTTATGGCTGTTTCCAGCGAAAGGTTTAGCATGGTAGAATTACCTATAATTTCAAACCGTTGTTTTATTGATTGTAAATCCATGTAGTGATTACCGTTTTCAAAATTAGTTAAATACCGACAAAATGACAGTAGTTAGGATTTTTTTTCAGTTAAATATTTCTGAAGGATGAGCTAAAGGGTCTATTTTTACTGTGTCTATCTACTTTTTGACAACATTTATCATCCACATTTATACCAAAAACTGCATTTTTGAAGTTATAACACTGTTTAGCCTAACCATACACCATGCAACCTGTTGCCCTAAAACGGAGCGAAAACTACTTACAAGCCTATACCGAATGGAAAATCAGCCTGCGCAGCAAGCAGTTTTTAAAGGTTTTTAAAGATATATACGAAGCATCATTTTTTGGGCAAGGTGATGCCCGTTGTGATATTTTGCGTCATCCGCAATACAGTATGCTGATACTGCACTATGGTGATGATTTTTTAGAGGACGAGTTTGTTTTTTTGATGGATCATATACAGGATGTGCTGAAGCTGAACGGATACTATAACTATATGAGCGATAGTAAGTTAATAACGCTTGATGGGGGTGCAAAACAAACGGTAGAACGCCATTATTTGAAGCCTGCTTTTGATGCTCCACGAAACGAAAGTGGTCAATTTGACAGAAAGTTTGGCAATGTAATAGTAGAAGTATATTACCAAACCGATGCCCCACATTTGCTAAAACTTACCTGCAATTACTACCACAACCCCACTACACTGCGAGAAAAAGGCATTGATAAGTTGATGGAAGAGGTGCTGCGTATCGTTTAACATTTATCATTTTTCATTTAGCAATTATCATTTAGCAATTACCATTTAACATTTATCAGTTTTCATTTAGCAATTAGCATTAAATCAAGGTGGTTTGTGATTAGTGTGTTGTTTATACAGGGTCATTTGTAACTATTTAATGTTCAATGATAAATGTACAATGAAACAGGGCTGAAGGCTATTTCAATATAATTGCGTTATTTTGCAGCGCTTTTTTAAATTTAATTTTCTACCCATAGATATGAATTTTGATGTAATAGTAATAGGTAGCGGCCCTGGTGGTTATGTAGCTGCCATCCGTGCCTCGCAATTAGGGCAAAAAGTTGGTATAGTTGAAAAATCTGAGTTGGGCGGTGTATGCCTTAACTGGGGTTGTATACCTACTAAAGCTTTGCTAAAATCGGCACAAGTATTTGAATATATTAAACATGCTGCTGATTACGGTATTACAGTTAGCGATAGCAAACCCGATTTTGACAGCGTAATAAAACGTAGCCGTGGTGTTGCTGATGGTATGAGCAAAGGCATTGCCTTTTTGATGAAGAAAAACAAAATTACTGTGCTTACAGGTTTTGGTAAACTAGCAGCTAAAGGCAAAGTAGAGGTTACTGCTGCCGATGGTAAAAAAGAGATTCACGAAGCCAAACATATTATTTTAGCTACCGGTGCTCGCAGCCGCGAGTTGCCTAACATAAAAATCGACGGTAAAAAAATAGTGGGCTACCACGATGCAATGGTGTTGCCTAAACAACCCAAAAGTATGGTGGTGATAGGTAGCGGTGCTATTGGCTGTGAGTTTGCCTATTTCTACAATGCTATGGGTACTAAAGTTACCATAGTAGAATATATGCCTAACATTTTGCCTATTGAGGATGAAGAAGTATCTAAAACATTGGCTAAGGTGTACAAGAAAAACGGCATTGATATAATGACCGATAGCAGTGTTGAAAAAGTTGATACCAGTGGAACAGGTTGCAAAGTAACTGTGAAAACCAAAACAGGTACAGAGACACTTGAGTGTGATATAGTGCTTAGTGCAGTTGGTATACAAACTAACCTTGAAAATATTGGCCTTGAAACACTGGGTGTAAAAACCGATAAAGGCAAAGTTGTGGTTGATGATTTTTATAAAACCAATGTTGATGGCGTATATGCCATTGGCGATATAGTACACGGCCCTGCATTGGCGCACGTAGCCAGTGCCGAAGCTATTATTTGTGTAGAAAACTTTACAGGACACCACCCACAGCCGTTGGATTATGGCAACATACCGGGCTGTACCTATAGCTGGCCAGAGGTAGCATCGGTTGGTTTGACTGAGAAAGCAGCTAAAGAAGCAGGCTACGAGATTAAAGTGGGTAAATTCCCCTTCTCGGCATCAGGTAAAGCAAGTGCAGCAGGTGCAAAAGATGGTTTTGTGAAGGTGATTTTTGATGCTAAATATGGCGAGTGGCTAGGTGCACACATGATTGGTGCTAACGTAACTGAAATGATAGCCGAGGTAGTGGTAGCCCGTAAATTGGAAACCACAGGCCACGAGATTATTAAATCGGTACACCCGCACCCTACTATGAGCGAAGCTATTATGGAAGCTGCCGCCCAAGCCTACGACGAGTGTATACATTTATAAGATTTATTTAATTGAATAAAGAGAAACCCTTGTTGCAATTTGCAGCAAGGGTTTTTTATTGGCAAGAAATGCTTAAACTTGTTTTATGGGGCTTTTTACCAGCAATAACTACATACTTACGACATCCCTAAATCAGTCTGAAATTTATGCGGTTCTTACTGAAAAAACGGCTGCTTTGAGTGAAGCAGTTTGGCGTTTTAGTAGAAAGAAACTGTATATAGGGAAAGTAAAAGACGGTGAGATAGATATTGTTTATAAAGGTTTTTTAAGAGCTATTGCTTTTGTGGGCGAGTTTAGTGATGGAAAACTGGTAATTAAAGAAAGCGTTAACAGAAAGGCTAGGTATACACTGCTGTTTGGTTTGATTTTAGGTTTTACATGGCTTGGCTTTGAAATTTTTTTGTACACCAATAATAATAAAACCCATTTCAACCTGCTCTTGTTTTTTTCTATAGCGTTTATTGTTGATTTTTTGATGTTAACCATAGATAAGGGCAAAGCAATAAAACAATTTGCAGCCTTGCTTAAAGCTGAGATTGTATCAAAAGAAAAGTGTAAAAAGAAATAAATATATGCTGGCTCGAGCGTCCGCTCGTGCCGAAAAAGAAAGAGCGTCCGCTCTATATTCGTACTAAGAAAAATCAAATACCTGACAAGTCGCTAAATAAGCGATATAGATTATAAAGATAAAATAGTAAGTAGTATCGGACAATTGTTCGGTGCTATTTTTGTTTAGGCAATGATACTTATCAAAACTAAAAGCCACATTACCCATAAAAGAATATAGCAAAAACAGTATAACGGCTTAATGTAAGCTGTGGTATAAAACACCCCTAATAGTAGCCAATTGTTATAGTAAGCATAGAGCGAATATATTAGACTACCCCGCCCAATTTTCCCTATCTAAACTGCGGAACTGGATGGCTTCGGCAATGTGTTCTGGTTTTATTTCTTCGCTTTGGGCTAGGTCGGCAATGGTGCGACTTACTTTTAGTATTCTATCGTAGGCTCTTGCTGATAATTGCAAACGCTCCATAGCTGTTTTTAGTAGCTTTTGACTTATGGGGCTTAGTTTGCACAACTCTTCTACCTGACTGCTATCTAACTGTGCATTGCAATACTGCGTTTTGCTGCCCTTAAAACGTTGGGTTTGTACTTCGCGGGCAGCTATCACACGTTGGCGTATATCAGCACTTTCTTCACTGCTTCGCTCACCGCTTAACTGATCAAAACTAACAGGGGTTACTTCTATATGAATATCTATCCTATCCAACAAAGGGCCACTTACTTTGCTAAGGTATTTTTGCACCACCCCGGGGGCACATACACAATCTTTCTCCGGATGGTTATAGTAGCCACACGGGCAGGGATTCATAGCGGCTACAAGCATAAACCCTGCTGGGTAATCAACAGTAAACTTAGCGCGACTAATGGTTACACAACGTTCTTCAAGCGGCTGGCGCATCACTTCAAGCACAGAGCGTTTAAACTCGGGCAATTCATCTAAAAATAGTACGCCATTGTGTGCCATTGATATTTCGCCCGGCTGCGGCATCACCCCGCCACCTACTAAAGCTACATCGCTAATGGTATGGTGTGGCGAACGAAACGGGCGCACGGCTGTTAACCCCACATTATTTCCCAACTTACCCGCTACCGAGTGTATTTTTGTAGTTTCCAGTGCCTCATGCAGGCTAAGTGGGGGCAATATACTGGGCAGCCGCTTGGCCAACATGGTTTTGCCTGCACCCGGTGGGCCAATCATTATTACATTATGGCCGCCCGCTGCCGCTATCTCCATAGCACGTTTTATATTTTCTTGCCCTTTTACATCGGCAAAATCAAAACCCATATTGGCTTGCTGCTCGGCAAACTCGCGGCGAGTATCTACTTCAAAGCGTTCAATGGCACCTTCATCGCCATTAAAAAAACTTACTACTTCGCCCAAGTGTTCAGCACCATATACCTTCAAATCAGCAACTATAGCTGCCTCACGGGCATTTTGTTTAGGTAAAATAAAGCCTTCGTAGCCATCTTTGCGAGCTTGTATGGCAATGGGCAATGCCCCCTTTATGGGCAGCAAGCTACCATCAAGCGATAACTCACCCATTATAAGGTATTTGCCCACTTTTTCTATTTCGGCAATTTGGTCTGATACGGCCAGCATACCCACTGCAATAGTCAAATCGTAGGCACTGCCTTCTTTACGTATATCGGCAGGCGCCATGTTTATTACCACTTTTTTGCGTGGCATCTTTAATCCGGTGTTTTTAAAAGCAGTTTCAATGCGCCACTGACTCTCTTTTACAGCATTATCCGGAAGTCCTATTAAAAAATAGCCTGTACCATCACCTGCATTCACCTCCACAGTAATATTCATAGCATTTACACCATATACTGCACTTCCGTATGTCTTTATTAACATTGCTATACCTGAAAAACTTTGTTGTAAAAGTATTTATTTTTTTAACCGCATAATAGTAAACGATTGCTGATAATAAATATTTGCCCTGCAAACAGACTCATTTGTTAAAACATTTACGTAGAAAGTACAAAAAAAAATGTATATTTACATTTCTATACGCATATACTGTAAAACACTACCACTCTTTTACATTCTCACATAAATTATTTCAAATGGTGCTGTACATAAAATACATGGTGAGTTTACGCTGTAAGATGATGGTTAGGGATGAGCTAAAAAAACTAGGCATTGTATATGCTATTGTTGAACTAGGTACAGTAACAATGTTGGAAGACATCTCTAAAACTCAACGCGAGTTGTTAAAGATAAATCTGCTAAAATCAGGCTTAGAGTTGTTGGATGATAAAAAGAGTATACTGATTGAGAAGATAAAGAATGTGATTACTGAGATGATTCACTATTCCGATGAGCTTCCTAAAACAAACTACTCTGATTACATTAGCCAAAAATTAGATTTAGACTATACCTATCTATCAAACGTATTTTCAGAGGTAAAAGGCATTACTATACAACAGTATATTATCATCAACAAAATTGAACGTGTGAAAGAATTGCTTTTGTATGATGAGTTGAGCTTAACAGAAATCTCTTACAAAATGCACTATAGTAGTGTAGCCCATTTATCAAACCAATTTAAAAAAATTACTGGCCTCACACCTTCTTTTTATAAACGACTAAAGGAAAAGCGTTTGAGCAATCTTGAAAATATGTGATATTTATAAGTTTATACTTACTAGATGTAACATTGAGCTAAAAATATTGATTCATTTTTGTATTGTTATTTAAAGAATAACGAACTATAAATTATGACAATCAATCCGACAAACCAAAAAAATGTTGATGCCCACAAAGGCATTGCTACACATTTAGAAACTGCTGCCAAGCACCATTCTGAAGCTGCTAAACATCACGAAGTTGGCGATCCTGAAAAGGCTGGCCAAAGCACAAAAAAAGGATTAGAGGCTACACGCAATGCTACCGAAGCCCAAAAAGAAATAGAAAGAAACGACTCTAAAAAAAGTTGATCTAAAAACAACATTGTTCATTATTTAAACACCCTAAACAGGGTGTTTTTTTCTGTAATTATACTGCATAAAAACAAGTGATTTGTGTAACATTTTAAATACATCATGTAACAAATTATTTATAAAACAATTACATCTTTGTATGATATAACTCTATATTAATAACAAGTAAATAAAAACCATTTAATAGATATAAAACAAACCAATAAAGTTGTTTAAAACAAGAGAGATTGGATGGTGCAGCCGGAAAAACTTAAAGAAAAGTTCTCTCAACGTACTATCGATGATTATAAAAATATAAAACCTAAAAGGATCACAAATTGGCAACCCGTTTATGGAAAAAATTAAACAAAAATCCGTTAAATAGCTACTTAATAGCATTACAGATATAATGGAAAAATCAGAAATAGAAAGCAGCAATACATTTATAATTGTAGAGATACTTGAGTATATTCCCAACTCAGTAGTAATAAAAACTATTATTAAAAAAACTACTGGTAATGTTAGTGCTGTTTCCTTTGACTCAGGTGAAGGGTTTACAGAAAAAATATCTCCCTTTGATACCTTTATCCAAATTATAGACGGGCAAGCTGAAATTATCATCAATGATGAATCAAACCTGCTTGATACGGGACAATCAATAATTATACCTGCACACGCTAAAAACACAATAAAAGCTAACGTGAGATTTAAGATGATTTCTACCGTTATAAAAAGTGGATACGAATAGACCACTAAACAGCAAAAAAAACACTTCACTAAATAAGTAACACTAAATAAAAAACATAAAATTATGAGCTCAGGAAAAATAGTATTAGGTGTATTGGCAGGCTTGGCCGCCGGTGCATTGGCAGGCATTTTATTTGCACCCGAAAAAGGTTCGGTAACACGCAAAAATATCACCAACAAGGGTGAAGATTATATGAATGACCTAAAAGAAAAATTTGACGATTTAGTAGCTACTGTTTCTAAAAAGTTTGAAACCATGAAAGAGGAAGTTGAAGAATCGGTAAAAGAAGCAAAAGCGGAAAGTAAAGTATAGAAAAAGTTATTAATACTTTTTACCAAAAAATTAAATTATGACTAACGATACCGCAACGCCAATAGAAACACTTTTAGCTAAGGCTGATGATTATAGCAAAACATCATTTGAAGTATTGCAGCTAACCACTATAAGTAAATCGGCAAAAGCTATATCTCTTTTGGCAGCAAAACTTATAATTGCAGCAGTAATAGTATTGTTTGTAATGGCAATAAATATTGGGGTTGCTATGTGGTTAGGCGAATTGCTGGGCAAGGTATACTATGGTTTTTTTATTATTGCCGGTTTTTATGCACTTATTGTAACGCTGCTTATTGCATTTAGTAAAAGCCTAATAATAAAACCTGTTAATAATGCCGTAATAAGTCTGCTTTTAAAACAAAAAACAGGATGAAAAGTGCAGAAGAGCTGTTAAACGAGAAAATTGTTGCATTGCAAGCTGTACAAGCTGTGCAATTAGAGGTTTTAAAGCTACAACTTGAAATAACCTATCAAAGCCTAAGGCCGGTGAATTTATTAAAAAATACACTGCACGAAATAAGCTCATCAGAAGAAATTAAAGAAAACTTACTAAACAATGCAATAGGAATTGCAACGGGTTATATATCAAAAAAAGCGCTTACAGCATCATCACACAACCCACTTGTAAAACTAGCCGGTTCTCTTTTACAATTCACTATTGCCAATGTAGTTGCAAAACATCCTGAGGCTATAAAACAGGTAAGTAAAAATATTTTACAATATTTTTTTAAGGGTAAATCTGAAAAGGTTTAAAATATTATCCTATACTTTTCACTAAGCTTTTATATTTTAAAGAAATCGTTTCTTGCATTACTATCAACACTAACTAAAACAATAGAGAAAGGTTGCACGTAGATTATTCCCATAAAAACAAGTGATTAATGTAACTTATTAAAAATATTGTATAACATTTTTGACATTAAACAATCGCACCTTTGAAATACATATAAAATACATGAAAAACATTACTGAATTGAAAGGAAATTGGACTGAAGCAAAAGGAAAACTGAAACAAAAGTTTGCTACGCTTACTGATGATGATTTACTTTTTGTGGAGGGCAAAGAAGATGAGTTGGAAGGTAGATTGCAAGTCAAGCTTGGCAAAACAAAAGCCGAAATAAAAAAAATAATTTCAGAATTATAAAACCTACACACCAATTTAAAATAAAAACCGAATTACAATAAATGAAAATAACTATAAAAACATCAATTTTAGCAATAGCTCTGTGTGCATTATTTACAGGCATAATCTTTACAAGCTGTAACTCACCTGCTAAGAAGGTAGAAAACGCTCAGGAAGATGTTGACGAAGCTAACAAAGAGCTTGAGGAAGCTAACCTAAACTTGCAAAAAGACGTTGAGAACTACAAAAAAGAAACTAACGAAAGAATATCGGCAAATAATAAAAGCATTGAAGAGTTTAATGAAAGAATTAAAACTAAAAAAAGCGAAGCTAAAGCTGAATATACCGAAAAAATAGCTGAGTTGGATAAGAAAAACACTGACATGAAGAAAAGAATGGATGATTATGTGGTTGAAGGTGAAGATAACTGGGAAGCTTTTAAAACAGAGTTTAGCAGAGACATGGATGAGTTGGGACAATCGTTTAAAGATTTCATGACTAAAAACACAAAATAATTGAACAATTATTAAACAAAAATAACATGAAAAAAATACTTATTATTATATGTATATTGTCATTTGCAATTTCTACTAACCTTAGTGCTCAAGATGACAATGATAAAGAAGATTCTCGTGAAAATGTAACGTTTGGGATTAAAGCAGGTATAAACTATGCCAATGTTTGGGATGAACAAGGGGAAGATTTTAGAGCCGACCCTAGGGTAGGTTTTGCAGGAGGTGTATTTTTAGGTATCCCCATTGGGAAATTCCTTGGTTTTCAGCCCGAAGTTTTAATATCTCAAAAAGGGTTTCAAGGCTCAGGCACTTTACTGGGTACATCGTACTCATTTTCAAGAACATACACTTATGTTGATATACCACTATTCCTTCAATTAAAACCTAGTCCGTTTCTTACAATTTTGCTTGGCCCTGAATATTCTTATCTAACGCACCAAAAAAATACATACACTTTTGGTACTAACAGTTCAGCACAAGACGAAGAGTTTAAAAACGATAATGTGCGTAAAAACATATTAGGGTTTGTGGTAGGTGCTGACATTAATGTTGATCATATAGTTGTTTCAGGAAGAGCAGGTTGGGATTTTCAAACCAATAACGGCGACGGGTCATCATCAACCCCACGTTACAAAAACCAGTGGTTGCAATTTACCGTTGGCTTTAGGCTATAAGCCAAAGCCAATCAAGCAATACATCAAATAAAGACACATGAAAAAACTAATACTAATAACATTACTTATAGCTGTAGTAGCGGGTACAAATGTATCTGCCCAAACTACCACTACAACAACTACTACCACTACTACTCGTAGAACATCGGGAGGTGGAGACTTTGGTAATACACTTAACTTGGGCTTAGGACTTGGGTACTACGGCTACACCAATGGGTACCCCAATCGTAGTTTACCTGTTTTTCATATAAACTACGAGCTTAATGTGGCTAGAAATTTCACTTTAGCCCCGTTTATCAGCTTTTACAGATTGACAAATAGCTATTACTGGGGAAACAAAAACTACCCTTACAGGTATTACACTTATAGAGAAACCGTTATACCTATTGGCGTAAAAGGCTCTTATTATTTTGATGATATTGTTAGAGCTAATTCTGATTGGGATTTTTACTTAGCAGGTTCTATTGGCTTTGCAATTGTGAACCAACGTTGGGACGATGGGTATGCAGGCGACAAAGACTATTACCGTGGCCCCAATCCTTTGTACCTTGATATACACTTAGGTACTGAATATCATTTTAACAGTAAAATAGGTGCATTTCTTGATTTGTCTTCGGGAGTATCAACCATTGGCTTAGCCATTCATTAATAAATAATTAAAAATATGAGCAGTTTTCTTTACACACTAGCAGTAATATTAATTGTTGCATGGGCAATAGGGTTTTTAGGTTACAATGCCGGAGGCCTTATACATATCCTACTGGTAATTGCCGTTATCTCAATCTTATTACGCCTTATACAGGGGCGAAAGAATCTTTAACAAGTCGATGAGCACAAAGGATAAAACCTTTGATATATTTTTGATAGTGTTTTTTTAAAATTCCGAAAGGGGTCGGCAACGACCCCTTTCCTTTTTACCCTTAGTCGGTAATCTTTGCCATTTATGTGGCCTATTGCATATACAATACCTTTGCCATATCAAAAACTGCATATACAATTTCAACAGGTATATCCTCATGAGGGTTTATAGGCAAAATTTTCATTCGTTTTCTATCGCCTTGTTCTAAGGTAGGGTGATTTATTTTATCTCCCCTCACCATCAGATAATACGGATATTTAGTTTTCTTATCTGTCCACAAATAGCAAAAAGGTTTCCCCTTATAGGTAATAAGTGGCATACCATATTTCAAATCCTCGCCCATTTCATCACTATATTGCATAGCAATGTGGTACATGGCAAACAAACAGTTTTGCACAGGTTCATCATTTTGTATAAAAACTGTATGTATTGTTTGTAGCATTTGTGCCTATTAGTAACCCTGTACACTACCTATACCCCCTAAAATAAAGCGTGGTATAGTTTATGCACCTTTTATTTTACGGTAAAAGTATTTATTTTGCCACAATGGCTGCAACTAAAACCCAAAAATAGTTGCAGATTGCTAACTTTAAAAACACTGCACACGATGAAAAAATTAGTACTGTTGCTTATTGCAGCCGGTTTTGCAAGCCTTTCTGCAAACGCTCAAAAATTTAATGTAAGTATTGAAACCCGTTATACTGATTTTAACAGCTTAGACAGGCGTACGCTTATAGTTGAGATTTTAGAAAAGGATGAATTTGCTCTAGCCAAACTAAACAAGGAGATTAAAGATAATCCTGAAGGGGTTACTAATTATTTAGCCTTTATAAAAAATTATAACGAGAACATACAAAAAGCTGTTGCGGCACATTGGAAACTAAATACTGAAATAGAGTATAAAACATCTAGTGAGGTAAAAAAAATGATTGAAGGTCGCGACCGAAAATCAGTTATGTTATCTCCTGTAGAAGTGGGTGGAACTGATGCATTTATCACCCGTAAAGAAGGTACAGCTATAATGCTGGTACTTTATCGCCCTGAAAAAAGTACTGCCGAACCTGATTATAAAATTATGATGCCCTATGCTGCTATGCGTAAAAAAGCCGAGAACATAGCCAACGACTATGATTTTATTGTTAAAATGGCGGTAAACAATATTGCATATATGCAGGAAAAGAAAACTACCAGCGATGCATTTGATTTTATGGAAACACAAGCTATGGCTAACTGTGCCAAACTTGACAAGAAAAAAACATTGCTGATTGATGCTGAACTTTTATCGCCAAAAGCTGATAAAGATGGTGTGAGAAAATATTATGAAAAATCGAAGTTTAAAGTAGAAAAAAATCGTGATGATATAGACAATGCCATTGCAAACAATGATGCTGAAACGTTTTATATGGTTTTAATACCCTACTCTACTTTTACCAACCCTTTTGACCGTGTAAAGAAAACGTATATACTTTGCTACAAAGTAATTGTTAGTGCCGAGACTATGGAAGTAGTAATTTATATGGAAGGCAAAGCAAAAGCGGCACCCGATGTGGCTTTGATACAAGAAAAAGACTTTAAAGACCTAAATAAGTGTGATTTTTAGCCCTCCACAAAACAATTTTCACTAAAGCCGCCCATTGGGTGGCTTTTTTTATGCTTGATGTATTCTTTTTTTAGAATAGGGGAGGAAAAAAGACTCCTCCTAAAATAGAAGTCTGATACGGTTTTTATGCACCAAAAAGGCGTGTCAAAATAAAGAATTATTAAAATTGAAATAGCTCCGAACAATTGTCTGGGGCTAATTAATGTTCTATCTTATCCCTTTAGCAATGTTTTAGGTGCATCCACATATCTTTTTACCTTAGCACAGTAAAGCCCTATATTAATAATGTTGCAAAGGTAGCGGGCATAGTGGTGGTGGTTGGTAACAAAAAAACGTGGCACGAATCCCTTCGCCCACGTTTAAAGGAGGTTTTTTTGAAATCGATATGTTGCTTTTACTTTATTACAATACTTTAGCTTCTTTAACTTTTATTACCGGTTTCAGTATATATTCGTCATTGCCGGTTTTTATGATAGATGCTTTTGCATCAAAATCAAGTGTAATCACAAGGTTCATGTCAATCGGAATATCTGCATTAATATTCAGTTTCAACCCTGTTTTTTGACCACTGGGTATGGCAAGTGGGAAAGTCCCCAATGAATCAATAACAACGGTATTGTTGGTGCCTAAAATTAATCGCATTTGGGTTACTTTACCTGCCTTCATATTGGTTCCGTTGGCAATCAGTGCCGTTACACTGTCGCGTAGGGTTAACAGATCATATATCCCTGCTTTGGTAGGGAGTGTTATCCATCCGTTTACAGTATCCCCATCATTGTAGTGTATTTCTACAGTTTTTATTTCAACGTTCACTTCTTTGAAATCACCGGGGGCATCAGTCATTAGTACAGTCATCTCCCCAGTGGTAGTGGTAGGGTCTTTTTTACAGGCGGGCAATAACGCAATGGTTAAAGCTACCAGAGTAATTAAGGTTAATTTTAGATTTTTCATGGCTATGAGTTTTTAGTGTTTTAATTGATTAAAAGGTGAATTTTATACCTAACCCTGGGTCAAAAGCCATAAAGATGGCGTTGTTGCTATTAAACTCTACATAAGGTTTTATATCAATACTCAAGGCGAAAGGAATAGGGGGGATTTTGTATTCCAATCCCAAAATACCGTCAACACCCAGCCCTGTGCTGTTGCCTACATAGTTGTAATACCTGTAGTGGCGGCCATTGGGGCCTTCGCGGTAATAATAGTACCTGTCGCTATAGAATGCAACGTGGGCACCCAAACCATAATACCACTTCAAGCCGGGGGCATCTGCTTGGGCAACATGCCACTCATAAAGACCTGTTACACTTAAGGCATTCGGCCAAGTACCTATAATACCTTCAATAGCATTACCGCTGCCCATAAAGTGTTTAATAGTAAGGCCTGAAGTCCCTCCGGCACGCAAGCCTATAGCAGTGTGGTAGTTTCCTGTGTTTATAGCAGGCTCTTGTGCATTTGTATCAGTATAAATAAAAGCTGTAAAAGCAGCTAACACGAGAAATTTTGTTAGTTTATTTTTTAAAGTTTTCATAACAGTAAAGATTTTGGTATTTATTTAAATCCAAACCTAATGCCAGTGCTAAAAAAACTTTTTAATGTGCTGAAAAACAGCAATTTGATAGAAGTATATAGTGTGTTAAATTTCCCATTTTGGGAAAAAGGAATTCAAAATAAGAACAAATAGAGGTTATAATGCTGGGGTTTCTTTTTCCTTCAAGAAACGGTATATGGTTGATTTTCCAATATCCAGTTTATCGGCTACTATTTTTATATCGTTGTCATACTTTTTAAGGTAAAGCTCAATAATACGGTTGTTGTATTCTTTCAAAGTAAGTTCTTGTGTCAAGGTATCGGTTAGAGTTCCCTGATTAATGGTGGTAATATCATCGGCGGTGATAGTGTTGCCGTTGCTCATTACCACAGCCAGTTCAATCATTGACTTTAATTCGCGTACGTTGCCGGGATAACCGTAAGAAAGCAATTTGCTTCGGCCGCTTTCAGTAATGGTTACAGGGGGCATATTGTTTTCGGCGCAGAAATTATCAATAAAGAATTTGGCCAATAGCAATATGTCATCACTACGGTCGCGAAGCGGCGGTATCTCAATTGGTAAGCCAAACAGGCGATAGAATAAGTCTTCACGAAATTGCTTTTGCTTCACCAACTCTTGCAAGTTGCGGTGTGTGGCAACAATAATACGGCAATCGGTTTTTACGGGTGTATTACTGCCCAAACGGGTAACTTCTTTTTCCTGCAAGGCACGTAGTAGTTTTGCCTGAAAAATAAGATCCATTTCGCCTATTTCGTCCAAGAAGAGGGTGCCTCCGTCAGCTTCTTCAAACTTACCGATGCGACGGGTGTTTGCCCCTGTAAATGCCCCTTTTTCATAACCGAATAATTCACTTTCAACCAAATCGGCAGGAATTGCGGCTACATTTACGGCTACGAAAGATTTGTTTTTTCTTGACGAATTATAATGAATGGCCTTCGCCACCACTTCTTTCCCTGTGCCTGTTTCGCCGGTTATACTAACGGTTATATTGGTGTTAATAGCTTTTTCAATCAGCGCAAAAGTCTTTTCAATAGCAGTACTGTTACCAACGATATTTTTTTTGAAGTCGTATTTTTTTTGCACCTCACGCTCTAGCGTAGTAATACGCTCTTTCAGGTGGCTGTTTTTACGCGTATTATTTACTGTGGTTAGCAGGCGGTCGCGTATATCTTTCTCCTTAACAATATAATCATAAGCCCCTTGTTTCAGCAGCTCTACAGCCGTTTTAATGTCGTCTTGTTCAGATATTATTATTAATTCGATATCAGGATTAACAGCCTGTATTTTGCGCATTAATTCCTCACCGTCCATATCCGGTAGTCTGTAATCAATAGTAATTACATCGGGCTTCTCGTGCAGGCAGTTTAATACCTCTTTTCCCGAAAAGAAACTTTTGACATTATAATCGGGATTAAGTGACAAAGTATAAACAAGCAGTTTGTTGTACCACTCGTTATCTTCAACTACAAATACGGTATAGGGGTGTTGCTTCATGCTACAAGTATTGGCTAATATAAGCTAAATATTTTTATGTCGCTTTCAGTTCTTTTTCAAGCAAAGATACTATCTCAAGCGCATCTGCTTTTGCATCAGCTACCCGTTCGTTCATGCCTTCTGTTTTTCCTTTGTCGCGAATTAATAGCTCAATGTCTTTCAGCTTTTTAAGTAAAGTATTAGCTTGTAGGTGGCGGCAGGGGGGGACTATTTTATGGGCATAGTTGGCCAGATTTTCCCAATCTTCTTCCGCTAATGCTTTTTCCATGTCTGCCAAACCGCTATTAGTGGTGTTTATAAATACCTGTATCATTTCGGCCACAAAAGCATCATCACCGTTAGCCAGTTGTTTTAATTCATCAAGGTTAAATTTTGAGTTTCCTTTTTTGGGCGGATGGGCTTCAGAAACTTCTTCTTTAATAACCTTTTCGGGAGCGGTAATGATTTTTAATAACAGGTTGTATAAATCGTTTTCATTAAAAGGTTTTGATATAACATGGGACATACCTGCCGCTTTGCATTCTTCAATTTCAGTTTTTCGGGTAGTGGCAGTAATAGCCAGTATTGGCGTTGCCGCTTTTTGTTTATCGGGCAACTGTTGTATGGCCTTGGTAGCCTCTATACCGTTCATTATCGGCATACGGACATCCATTAAGATTAAGTCAAAATAATTCTTCTTAACTGCTTCAAGGGCTTCCTCTCCGTTGCTAACAAGATGAGGGGAAATGCCCCATTTTTCTAATATGGTTTGAATTAATAAGCGGTTATAATGTTCGTCATCGGCAACCAACACTTTTATGCCTGCCAAATCACCGTTTTCAGTATTTTCAATTGTTTGGTTTTTAATGTCAGCCTCTGTACCTACAAGGTAGGGGATGATAAAACTAACCTTTGTGCCTTTACTAACCTGACTGCTAATGTCAATAGTTCCCTGCTGCATCTCAACCAGTTTGCGCGATATTGTTAGTCCCAGCCCTGTTCCTCCATATTTACGTGAGATACTGGTATCGGCCTGTTCAAATTCGTTGAAAATAGTTTTAAGCTTCTCGTTGGGAATACCGGTGCCTGTATCTTGAACTATTACTTGTAACGCCACTTTATCGCTTCCTTGCGGTATTGCCGATGCTGAAATAGCTATTTTTCCTTTTTCAGTAAATTTTATGGCATTTCCAAGTAGGTTCAATACTATCTGGCGCAAACGTACAGGGTCGCCAATACAAACCCTTGGTACATTTTTAGTAATTGATATGGTTATTTTCAGGTTTTTTTCATCAGCTAAGGCCTGCATAAAATGCGCGGCATCCTTTAGCAGGTCATTGGGTTTAAATCCTACGGATTCAATGCCCAATTTGCCCGATTGTATTTTTGAATAATCAAGAATATCATTAATAATCCGCAATAAATGGTCGGACGATTTTTTTACAATTTGCAGTTGTTCGGTTTGTTTTTTAGTGAGCTGCGTTTGCAATACCTGATTGGTAAAGCCCGCAATGGCATTCATAGGGGTGCGTATTTCGTGGCTCATATTGGCCAAAAACATTTCTTTGGCTTTGGCAAGGGTCTCCGCCTCGTTTTTTGCGTTACGCAGGGCAGTACGGAAGGCTCTGTTTTTTTGAAC
This sequence comes from Bacteroidia bacterium, assembly GCA_037968475.1. GTDB lineage: Bacteria > Bacteroidota > Bacteroidia > UBA8524 > UBA8524 > SB11. The sequence continues at coordinate 8,454 of JBBKVO010000001.1, read as the reverse complement.
ATAAGTGATTATAAAAAAACTACTTGAGGCCAACAATAATGAAGCAAGTACACAGAACAGAATAATATAAAAATTGGTTTGCTGTGCGCTTTTTGTAATTTCAATTGCTGTTCGTGAAGTAGCTATCCGTTCAAAGTTTTCCATTTTTTGGACTACAGAACGTATTTTATCCATTACAACCTTGTCCTCGCGGCTTAGGTGCAATTCTTTTTGATTAAGAAGTTGTATTTGCTTGGTTTGCGCGCTTTGGGTTTTTTCAACCTCTTTTTGCAAGGCGCTTAACTGGGAGATGTGGTTGGTTTGGGTGTCTTTTTCTGTTCTTGTTCCAAAAACCCATTGCAATATATTGGGTTTCTTTTGTTGGGATTTTTCTTTTACTTTTTGTTGGGCTTCTTTCAGTTTTTTAGATATCCGTTGTAATTCGTCAGTAACCTTTGAATTATCATCTAAAATCAGTATTTCGTTAAAAATTTCATACTTCATTTGTACCAACGTTTCCACACTGTCGGCCAGATTTTCAAGATATTCCTTACCACTGCTTTGGCTGTGCAGTTGTTCTATACGTTCATCAATAGTTAATACCGACTCGTAAAAAGGGGTGAGATAGCTATCGTCTTTTGTTAATCGGTAAGATTTTATGCTGCTTTCGGCATCAGTAAGCTCTACAATTACTTGTTTTAATAAAGTGATTTTTGTGTTGGGGGCGGTAGCCACTTTCACGTCGGTAACAATACCGTGCAGGCTTTTATAAGTAAGAATGCCGATAGCTGTTACTAAAATAAACACAGCTGCCAGCACACTCACTACCCTTAATTCAAAAGTAAATGCTTTTGTTTTCATCAACATGACAAAGTTCTTTATTTTAACCTTTTTTTACTTTTTTTGTTTAGTTGTGAAATTTATTGTTTTTTGGCGATGCGTTAATAATGTCTTCCAGTATAAAGCAACTACGTGCCAAGGCGTTTCGGTCTTTAAAAATATATTCAAGCGCACCTTCGGATATAGTGTTTTGCGAGGTTTTTACATTATGCACCTGCGATATAATGATAATCTTACAATCAGGGCTTTTCTCTTTTATTTTTCTGATTACTTCAAGCCCTGTGATATTGTCAAGATAAAAATCTACAAAGGCAATATCAGTGTCTTCTTTCAGATTTGTAAGACAATCAACAGCGTGCAGGTATGAGTTTATTTCAAAATTATAGTTTTTTTGAGCCGAGATAATATCGGTATAATTTTGAAGCTGCTTGGTAAGCAATCTGTTATAAAATTCATTGTCCTCAAGCACTACTATTTTAAATTTTTTTTGAAGTATCATGGCGTTTCTTTCTTTATTGTTCGGTACAAAAGAAGGAAGGGTAATAATTACCCTTCCTTTAACCAACCTTGCTGTTTTAAAGGGCAATTTGCCCCATTTGTTTTATTTCACCTTCTACAATTACTACACCCTCAATCTCACGTGGCTCGGGTTGTATTTCGCCCATGGCCTTTTTAGCGGGTAGAATTACTAACTTGTAAATTCCGGGTTTCATACCTCGCAACATAAATTGACCTTCAGCATTTATAAAAGTGGTAAAGGTATTTTGTCCGTTACTTATGGTAACTGCGGCGTTAAATGTACCTTGTACTTGACCTTTTACACCAGTGTGTGTATTTTTAATTTCTCGGATAGCAGGTTTAATAAAGTATTTATTCAAATCTTTTATAATCGATTGTGCTACGTCGAAATCAAGCAGTACTTGTGCTCCAACATCGGCACTAACTTCTTCGTTAATGGCAATTTCTATTTCTTTAGGCCCGTCCCATATCAATTTAAAAGAATTATCAGTAATAACGGTTCCACCGCCGCCTTCGGCTAGTGCATTGGCATTTACGGTAAGTGTAGCATCGGTATCAAACTTTACTTTCAGCTTGGTATATACACCTATTTCGGCATTGCTTTTTGAAGCTATTTCGGCTTCGGTACCGTTGGTTAAATTTAGCACATTAATGGCGTGTGCACGAGTATCAAGGGCAACCCATCCTTTTCCTTCCAAATAGGCATCTACCCCTACAATTTTCACATCCAGCCCTTCATAGTCGCCGGGGGCATCAGTCATTTTCACTTTAAAAGTTTGTGCTTGCGGTTCATTACCGGGATTATTCTGCATAGGTGCTGCGCTCTCGTCTTTCTTGCAAGCTGCTAGAAATACCATTGCTAGCACTATCATAATTGAGAATTTTTTTAGAGTTTTCATGGTGGTAATTATTTAAGGTTAGACATATAATTAATTACTACAACTATTACCATCTCTGTGCCAGCAGGTTTAAAGTTTGAGAGGATTGTGTGTAAAAGCCTTGTTTTACTAGGGTTTTAAGCTTTTTGTCCCTTTAGCTATAAGGAAGGCGGAATGTGTGTTTTTTTTTCATTTTGGGAAAATAAATTTCAATTTGAGATGAAATGTGTGGGATAATCTTACCTCAAATCACATACATCCATTTATCTGTGCCTTCCATGCTTGCGAAAAGCAGTGAAGAAGGTGTTGATATACGCCAACGTGTAATAGCTGCTTGTGAAGTGCTCTCTAACATATAGCCTAAGCTAGTTAGTTTAGCAGTTTGGATAGGTGATATTGGGCGGGGTATAGGTTATATTTATTAGTTATAACTGATGTGGTTTTCTTTATCAAAAGATTTGAAATCAGTATTCTAACTAAATGTTTGTGAAGTGTAACATCGCTTCTTTGTAACCAAAGAATGTATAATCTATGAAAGAAATAGCAACGTTTATGATTTTTCTTAGTCAAGATTGGGCAAAAAGGAGTGTCTTCCTATAAATTATGTTTTGTATTACTTATGCAATAAAACGTCTCTGAATTACAAAAAGTGAAAGATGTTTTTTTTGTATATACATGATTTACAAAGTGTTATACTTTTGTTTCATGTAATGTGTCTTTTTGGATGCTTTTTATATGGCGACTTTAGAATCTTGAAGTTGATTTTTCTTCTGAATTGTTGTGAAATCTTACCTTTTATGGGTTGTAATTACGTTTGTTTTATTTTTTAAAACTTTGTACTAATTTATTATAATCTTAATGTTTAGTTTGTAACTTGCTGGCTTAATTAGTTTTAGTTTTAAGCCTAAAAAAAAGCCTTAATGACTTTTTCCCCTTATGTAAAAGATGATTTTGTCATTGTGAAGCGGATAGTATTTTATCTGTTGGTTGTAGTGGCATTTCTTTTAGGGAGTGGCAGTGTAAATGGGCAATGCGACCCCACTACGCCTTCTTTTACTGTTGATTTGAGGGGCAACCCTGATAGCTTATGGATTAGTTCTGATACAGCCCGCAAAGATCATTGTTGCGGAGCAACTAACCCCGATAGGTGTGTAAAATTTGTAATTTACCTTGACTCGACTGCATCGGGTATTAAGTTTGATTTTTATTCCGGAGCTTTGCCATCGGGTTCGTTGTTCTATCAAATAGGGTGCGGCACATCTTATGCTGTAGGTGATGCAATTTGCCTTAGTGGCACAGGTCCGCATACCCTAACTTTTTGCAAACCGGGCAACAATAAAAACCAATACAGTATTACTTCTATCCCTGCACCACAAATATCTCCCGGCATTACAGTGTCAATGGCTTGTGTGGGCAAAATTAGTGTTAGTGGTTTGGTAACCGATAGTATTACTTGGCAATCAGTACCTAACAATGTTACCTATAATGGTTTCTTGAGCTGTACCTCGGGTTGTGATAGTGTTACAGTAACCCCAACGGGTATTTTTCCTGATTCTATAAGTTATCGCGCCTGTGGCCCCATTGAAGGTGGTTGCTCAGGTTCAACATTTTGTGATACGGTAACGGTATATTTTGTAACCGATTTAGCGGTGCAAATACAGCCCGAAAACCCTACTTTGTGTTTTGGCGATACTGCCACAACTATAACGGCACACGGTACGGGAGGATTGAAGCCGTATAAATTTTATTGGAGCCATATAGGGGGAAGTGGGTTGGGCGATAGTGTGCAATATGTTGATACTGGAACCTATATAGTATCTATTCTTGATTCATTGGGATGCTCATTTGCGTACGATACGGTTGTAGTAACGGGTTATTCTGATAGTATACAAGCTTTAGCCGGTAATGATACTTTTGTATGCCGCAGTAGCGGAGTAATACAATTAAACGGGGCAGTGATTGAAGCTACGGGAGGTGTATGGTCTGGTGGTACAGGAACGTTCAGTCCTTCAGATTCAGTGCTTAACCCAACTTATAGTTTTAGTGCGACCGATTTTCTTGTAGGCTATGCTACGCTTAAGTTAACAACTACTGGAAACGGTACTTGCCCGGCTGACACTGATTATGTTTATGTGTTTACTGTTGATAATCCGTCGGGGCTTATGGGTGGGCCTGATACCATTTGCCAGTTTGGTATTGCTACCCATGTTGCAATAAATACTCCCGGAGATACTATTGTTTGGCAGGTAACAGGGGGAACTATTATTGGGGGTAATAATTATAATAGTATTGATGTTCGGTGGGACTCAACAGGTATGGGTATTATTACCATGTATCGTGCCTCATTAACTTACGGTTGTGATACTACTGTATCCGATACTATTTGGGTATTGCCATCACCTATTCCTGTTATTGTGGGGCCAGATTCAGCCTGTGAGTTTGAAACCGTTAATTATACTTTGCCGGCTAACGCAACCCAATCTTTTAGTTGGGCAGTAAACGGTGGTACTATAGTTAGTGGCCAATCATCAAACTCAGTAAATGTATTTTGGAATAGCTACGGTATAGGTACTATAACAGTAACCGCTACCAATGCTAACGGTTGTGATAGCACAGTAAGTGATAGCATTGTTATTGTGCAGAAACCGGCACCGCAAATTAGCGGCTTCGATTCATCGTGCCATAATAAAATATATACATACACTGTAACTAATGTAGTTGGTAACACATATAACTGGAGCGCATCAAACGGAACATTACTAAGTGGGCAAGGCACTAACTCTGCAACAATAGTATGGGGTAGTACGGGCACAGGTATTGTAAGCCTTACCCAAACATCTGCCTTTGGTTGCGATAGTACAGTAGCAGATACTGTTGTAATATTATATACCCCGTCGCCTGTTATCTCCGGTTCTGATTCCACTTGTCATAATAATGTGTATACATATACTACCCCCGCTGTTGTTGGCGATAGTTATAACTGGGTAGTTAATAATGGTAGTTTATTAAGCGGGCAAGGCACCAATAGTGTCGATATTTTGTGGGGAGCTATAGGAACAGGTACGGTTACCTTAACCCAAACTTCGCTTTTGGGTTGCGATAGTACGGTAATAGATAGTATTGTGGTGCTTTATACACCTGCACCCGCTATAAGTGGCCCCGATAGTACTTGTTATAATAATACGTATACTTATACAACTGCAAGCGTTGTTGGTGATAGTTATAGCTGGAATGTTACTAACGGTACAATACTTAGCGGACAAGGTACTAATAGTGTTGATATACTTTGGGCTACAGGTACGGGCTTGGTTAGTTTAACCCAAACTTCACCCTTTGGTTGTGATAGCACAGTAAACTCATCTATTGTAATTCTTTATACCCCTGTGCCAGTAATAACAGGCACAGATACTGCTTGTCAGAACAAACAATACTCATTTTCGGTACCTGTCGTTGGTGGCGACACATATAGTTGGGCAGTTACTAACGGAAATATAATTGACGGGCAAGGTACTAATAGCATTATTGCAGTATTTGATACAATAGGAGTGGGTGTGGTAAGCATTACTCAAACCTCGGCATTGGGCTGCGACAGCACAATTACCGATACTATTGTAACTGTTTATACACCCGCACCGATACTTACCGGTGTTGATTCATCGTGCCATAATAAAATATATGCTTTTGGCGTGCCCAATGTTGTGGGCGATACATATAGTTGGGCAGTTACTAACGGAACTATAATTGACGGGCAGGGTACTGAAAGTATAACTGTTGCTTTTGATACAGTGGGCACAGGTACGGTAAGCATTACTCAAACCTCACCTTTTGGTTGCGATAGCACTTTAACAACCACAGTAAGCATATTATATACGCCTACACCGATAATAACAGGCGAAGACAGTGCTTGCCACAACAATATTTACACCTATACCACTACTAATATTGTGGGCGATACCTATAATTGGACTGTAAATAACGGAACACTTCTTACCGGGCAAGGTACTAATAGCATTGATATACTTTGGGGAACAGCTGGTGTAGGTACGGTTACCTTAACCCAAACTTCACCCTTGGGTTGTGATAGCACAGTTTTAGACAGTATAGTAATTCTTTACACTCCTGCACCGATTATAACAGGTGAAGATAGTGCTTGCCATAATAATATATATACCTATACCACTACTAATATTGTGGGTGATACCTACAATTGGAGCGTTAGTAACGGAACGATACTTACAGGACAAGGCACTAATAGCATTAATATACTTTGGGGAACAGCGGGAGTGGGAACGGTAAGCATTATCCAAACTTCACCCTTGGGCTGCGATAGCACGGTATCAGACAGTATTGTTATACTTTATACCCCCGTACCAATAATTTTAGGCTCAGATACAGTATGCCATAACAAAATCTACACCCACAGTGTGGCCAATGTTGTGGGCGATACCTACAATTGGACTGTAAATAATGGAGTGATACTTACAGGACAAGGTACTAATAGCATTGATATACTTTGGGGAACAGCGGGTGTGGGTACGGTAAGCATTACTCAAACATCACCCTTGGGTTGTGATAGTACAGTGGTTGATAGTATAGTGATTTTATATACTTCTGCTCCTGTAATTAGCGGAGAGGATAGTGCTTGCCATAATAACGTGTACACTTATACCACTCCAAATGTGGTGGGCGATAGTTATACCTGGAGCGTGAATAATGGTTCTATATTATCAGGCCAAGGAACTAATAGTGTTGATATATTATGGGGCACAGCAGGCATAGGTGTGGTTAGGTTATCGCAAGGTTCATCCTTAGGCTGTGATAGCTCTGTGCGAGATAGTATCGTAATTCTTTATACACCCGCACCAATAATTTCAGGTGCAGATAGCACCTGCCACAACAATATTTATACCTATACCACTGCTAATATTGTGGGCGATACCTACAGTTGGACTGTAAATAACGGAACGATACTAAGCGGGCAAAGTACCAATAGCATTGATATACTTTGGGGAACAGCGGGTGTAGGTACGGTAAGCATCACCCAAACTTCACCCTTGGGTTGTGATAGTACTGTGTTAGATAGTGTTGTTATACTTTATACACCAGTACCAATAATTTCAGGTTCTGATAGTACTTGCCATAATAACGTGTACACTTATACCACTCCAAATGTGGTGGGCGATAGTTATACCTGGAGCGTGAATAATGGTTCTATATTATCAGGCCAAGGCACTAATAGTGTTGATATATTATGGGGAACTGCGGGAGTGGGAACGGTAAGCATTACTCAAACTTCACCCTTGGGTTGTGATAGCACCGTGTTGGATAGTATTATAATTCTTTATACCCCGACACCTGTAATCAGTGGCTCTGATAGTACTTGCAATAATAATATATACACCTATACCACTACTAATATTGTGGGCGATACCTACAATTGGACTGTAAATAACGGAACGATACTAAGCGGACAAGGCACTAATAGCATTGATATACTTTGGGGAACTGCGGGAATTGGAACGGTAAGCATTATCCAAACTTCACCCTTGGGTTGTGATAGTACTGTATTAGACAGTATTGTTATACTTTATACGCCTACACCGCTAATAACAGGTGAAGACAGTGCCTGCCACAATAATATTTATACCTACACTACTACCAATGTAGTGGGCGATAGTTATAACTGGACTGTAAATAACGGAACGATACTAAGCGGGCAAAGTACCAATAGCATTGATATACTTTGGGGAACAGCGGGTGTAGGTACGGTAAGTATCACCCAAACTTCACCCTTGGGTTGCGATAGTACCGTGATGGAGAGTATTGTTATACTTTATACCCCTGCACCAATAATTTCAGGCTCAGATAGTACCTGCCACAACAATATATATACATACACTACTGCCAATGTTGTGGGCGATACCTACAATTGGACTGTAAATAACGGAACGATACTAAGCGGACAAGGCACTAATAGCATTGATATACTATGGGGAATAGCGGGTGTAGGTACGGTAAGCATCACCCAAACATCGCCCTTGGGCTGCGATAGTACCGTGATGGATAGTATTGTTATACTTTATACACCTGCACCAGTATTATCAGGTGCTGATACAGTGTGTCATAACAATATTTACACCTATTCAGTACCCAATAGTATTGGTGATACCTACAATTGGACTGCAAATAATGGAACGATACTTACAGGACAAGGCACAAATAGCATTGATATACTTTG